>JANWYT010000006.1 GCA_025055175.1 Anaerolineae bacterium
ATCCCTGACATGAACCGCATTTACGCAGGGCAAGTTCTGCAGATTTGGGCGAATGATCTATCCGTGCCGATCAGCGAGGTGACACAACCAGAAGCCCCTGTGGCTCTGCCGACTCTACCTTCAGACATCATCAGCGCACCAACGCCTGAGCAAGCGGCACAACCTGCCTCGCTGCCTGTCGTCAACGAGATACGTCACATCGTACGTCCAGGCGAATATCTCTCGCAGATCGCTCGCAACTACGGCGTCACTTGGACAAGCATTGCCGAGGCCAACAACATCATCGACCCCAACCGCATTTATGCTGGCCTAATCCTGCGTATCCCTAACGCGCGCGCCAGCGCTGCTTCTACCGATGGCGTCATCAGCAGCCCTCTGCCTGCCGCAGGAGAGCCTGGCCCACGCTGGGGCGTAGGACGCGAAATCGTCGTCGTCCTCAGCACGCAGATGACTTACGCCTACGAAGACGGCGTGCTTCAACGCGCCGTCCGCGTCTCCACCGGCCTACCCGCCACCCCTACTGTGCGTGGTGACTACAAAATTTATCTGCGCCGCGAATCACAGACCATGAGCGGCCCTGGATACTACCTGCCCAACGTTCAGTGGGTGCAATACTTCTATCAGGGCTATGGCCTGCACGGGACGTACTGGCATAGCAACTTTGGCCAACCCATGTCGCGCGGCTGCGTCAACATGACCAACGAAGACGCCGAGTGGTTTTATCGCTGGGCCAGCATTGGCACGCCTGTCCACGTGCGCTGGTGAGAGAACCAATCCAGCGCTCAGCCCATGCCGATCTCCGCTGCAATTCCTTTCATCGCCGTCAGCACCACCTGGATGTGTTCGTCAAGCGGCACGCCGAGAGCCTCGGCTGCTGCTTCAATGTGTTTACGATCCACTGGCGCTGCAAAAGCCTTGTCTTTCCACTTCTTCTTAATGCTGCTCACTTCCAAATCCATCAGGCTCTTGGATGGTCGCACCAGGGCCACTGCCACGATGAAACCGGTCAACTCATCGACGGCTACTAGCGCTTTCTCCATGTCGCTCTGCGGCTGAACACCCGTCACTTCGCAGGCGTGCGACAAGATAGCGCGCAGAAGCACTTCGTCCAGGCCGCGTTCGCGCAGAATCTTCACGCCCATCACAGGATGGCCGTCCTCAGCCACGTTGGGGTAGCGCTCATAATCAAAGTCATGCAGCAGGCCCACCAAACCCCAAGTTTCCACGTCGCCGCCAAAGCGCGGGGCATAAGCACGCATGGCCGCTTCCACAGATTGCATGTGTCGTCGCAGGCTGTCGCTCTGCGTGTATTCCGTCATCAGCGCCCAAGCGCTCGCTCTATCCATTTCGAAACGTCTTTCTTGGTCAAGGTCAATCCTAAGAAGGCGCAGCTCATGCGCCCTTCTCAGAAATTTATCGCGCGAAGCGCGGTCGATCAACCACCGCCACCACCGCCACCAGCTTGAATGCCGCCTTCGGTCATCTTGCGCGCGTCCAGGGCTGCGTCCAGAGCTTCAGCCTCCATCAGGCCCATCTCCAACACGACTTCGCGCACACTCTTGCCTTCGGCCAGCGACTTCTTGGCCACTGCCGCGCCGTTCATGTAGCCGATGATGGGGTTGAGAGCCGTGACCAGGATCGGGTTGCGACTCAGCCAACGCTCAGCCTGTTCGCGATTAGCCGTCAGGCCCACCATCAGCTTATCGGTAAAGGCCGCCACCGAACCAATCATGACTTGCATCATCTCGTTCAGGTTGTGCGCGATCATCGGCATCATGACGTTCAGTTCCAGCTGGCCGGCTTGGGCGCACAAAGTGACGGCATGATCGTTGCCCATGATGTGGAACATGGCCTGATTGAGCATTTCTGCCAACACGGGGTTGACTTTGCCAGGCATGATAGAGCTGCCAGGTTGCACTGGTGGACAGGTCAGCTCGGCCAAGCCCGTCGTGGGGCCACTGGAGAGAAGGCGCACGTCGTTCGCGATGCGCGTGAAGTCCTGGGCCAGGGTGCGCATAGCGCCGCTGAAGAAGACGGCATCCTGCATGGACTGCATAGACTCGAACAAGTCGTCTGAAGTATAGAGGGCAATACCTGTGAGCCTGCTCAGGACGCTCACCATGTTTTTGTGATAATCAGGGTGAGCGTTCAAGCCCGTGCCGGCTGCTGTGCCACCAATGCCCAGCCGACGCAGCCCCTCAGCTGCCATCTTGAGCTTCTCAATGCCGCGCTCAATAGCTTTTGCCCACGCCCCAACTTCCTGGCCCAGGCGCACTGGCACGGCGTCCTGCAGGTGGGTGCGTCCGCTCTTGACGATGCCATCCCATTCGGCTGCCTTGCTGCGCGTCACGTTGACGAAATGCTGCAAGACGTTCACCAGCTCGTCGAAGCGCCACAATACCCCCAAACGAATTGCCGTTGGGATAGTGTCGTTGGTACTTTGGGCCATGTTCACGTGGTCATTCGCTCCAACGGGCTTCTTCTCTGTACTAGTCAACGGAAAGCCTAAAATTTCGTTGGCGCGGTTGGCGATGACCTCGTTAACGTTCATGTTGTGGCTCGTGCCAGCGCCGGCCTGGAAGGGATCGACCACGAAATGCTCGCTGAATTTGCCTGCGATCACCTCATCCGCCGCCTGGATGATGGCATCGGCCAGCTTGGCGTCCAACAAGCCCAGGTCGCGATTGACCTCAGCAGCGGCGCGCTTAATCATGGCCATGCTCCACACAAAGGCCGGCCAGGGTTTCATGCCACTCACAGGGAAATTCTCGATGGCGCGCTGCGTCTGGGCAGCGTAGTAGGCCGTTGCAGGCACACGCACCTCGCCCAGAGAGTCCTTCTCAATACGATAGTCCATGTCAAAAGCTCCTTGTAAGCGTGTCTTGGTTGCTAAGCGCTCAGGTATAGCCCAAAAGCCACCTAGCGTGTAGTGCCAAACATCACGTTGCAATCATAAAAAGGGGCATGATTGCTCATGCCCCTCGGAGTTCAGGTTGAATGGGCTTATTGCGTCGCCGCGAACAGTTCGGCGACTTTGGCCCAATTGACTACGTTCCACCAGGCGTCTACATAATCCGCGCGGCGATTCTGATAGTTCAAATAGTAGGCGTGTTCCCACACGTCTAGGCCCAGGATGGGCGTCTTATGGCCGTATTCGGCCATCAGTGGGCTGTCTTGATTAGGGGTGGACATGATCTCAAGCTTGCCTTCGCTGACCACCAGCCAAGCCCAACCACTGCCGAAGCGGCCCAGCGCCGCTTTCTTGAACTCGGCCTTGAAGGCATCGAAGCTGCCGAAGGCTGCGTCGATAGCCGCTGCCAAATCGCCCGTCGGCGCGCCGCCCGCGTTCGGGGCCATAATCTGCCAGAACAGGCTATGGTTGGCATGACCGCCGGCGTTGTTGCGGACGACAACGCGAATGGTTTCTGGCACAGCCTCCAAGTTCTTAATCAGGTCTTCTACGCTGTGCGCTGCCAGGTCTTCATGATCTTTCAGCGCGTTGTTGGCATTGTCGATATAGGTCTTGTGGTGCTTGCCGTGATGAATCTCCATCGTACGAGCATCAATATGCGGCTCAAGCGCAGTGAATTCGTAAGGCAGTGCGGGCAATTCATAGGCCATAGTGCCTTGCTCCTTGTATCTTGTGTAAAAATCCAGACGTACCGATTATAGTCTCCTGTCTATCAGAACGGTGCTACACCAGGATAAGAGTCCTCTGAGTAGACAGTTGGCCAAGATTGAGTCACATGGTTCAGCAATGGACTCATGCTAAAAAGTACTGGCCTACATATACTGATAGTGTTCCATCCTTGCAGGAGCAGCTAACGCAATGTCTTCAACGGCTCAGCCTTCCGAGCGCGCCCAACCATCGAATCTGTGGCTCGCTCTGGCCTTTGGCGTCCTGGCCATATCCTCATCCGCCATCTTCATTCGCCTAGCCCAAAACGACGGCGTGCCTTCGCTGGCTATCGCCGCCGTGCGCCTGTCCTTAGCAGCGCTGCTGCTCACGCCCTTCGTCTGGTCGCGTTACGGCGCCCATCTGCGTCGTCTCACCCGCGCCGATCTAGTCCTGGCCAGCGCCAGCGGCTTCTTCTTGGCGCTACACTTCATCACCTGGATTTCCTCGCTGGAATACACCTCAGTGCTGATTAGCGTCGTCTTCGTCACCACTGGCCCGATTTGGGTGGCCTTGCTGGAGATGATCCTGCTGCGCGCACGCCTGCCACGCTTGGTCGGCGTAGGCCTGGTGATCGCCATCGTCGGAGGCACGATGATCGGCTTAGGCGGCGCTGAGAACATTCAGGAGGGCAGCAACGACTTGTTAGGAGCGTCACTTTCGCTGGCCGGGGCCATCGCCATCGCCATGTATTTCATCATCGGGCGCAAGCTGCGCGCTGGCCTGACGCTATTGCCGTATATCTGGCTAGTCTATAGCTGTGCAGCTGTCTTCCTGGTGATAGGCGTCCTGCTCACTTCGACTCCGCTCGCGGGTCACCCTCCTAGCGCCTATCTGTGGCTCATTGCGTTGGCCGTATTTCCGCAGTTGGTTGGCCACACTTCACTCAACTACGCCATCGCTTACCTGCCTGCGACCCTGGTCAGCATGATTACTCAGCTTGAACCTATCGGCAGCGCTATCTTGGCCCTCATCCTTTTCCGCGAGGCGCCCCAGCTTGTCCAGGTCGTCGGCAGCTTGACCATCCTCACAGGCGTCATCCTGGCCAGTCGTGGCCAAGCCGAAATGTCTAGCCAAACTCATCAAGCCCAGAAAGGCCCCTCTTGACCGCTCTCGCTCCGCCTCAAAACATCCAACCAAGCAGGCTGAAGCTATCCCCGCTGGGCAGCCTCATCATCGCTATCGCGGCCTTCTCTTTTGCAGGGGTGTTGCTGCGCTTGGCTCAGGGCGCTGGCGTGCCGTCGATGGTCATCGCGGCCAGTCGTTTGCTGCTGTCAGCTCTCATCGTCACGCCACTAGTGTTGACGCGCCATCGTCAGGAACTAGCCCGCCTGGCCCGACGCGAAATTTTGCTGGCCACCGGCGCTGGTGCGCTCGCTGGTATTCACTTCATCGCCCTCATCATCTCGCTGGAACACACCACCATCCTGCTCAACCAGGTCATCATCAACAGCGGCCCTATTTGGGTAGCGCTGATGGAATACATCTTCCTGAAGACGCGCTTTGCAGGCAGCATTTACCTCAGCTTGGGCATCGCGCTCATCGGCGGCCTGCTCATCGCCATCAGCGGCTTCTCCGCCGAGTCCGCTGCGCACGGAGGGAATATTATGCTGGGCAACCTACTGGCACTAGTCGCCTCCGTTATGGGATCAACTTACTTGATCCTGGGCCGCAGTGTGCGCCAGAAGGTCTCGCTACTGCCCTACATTTGGATCGTTTACGGCTCAGGCGGCCTTGTGGCGCTGATCGTCGTCATCCTCAATGGAACGCCCATCTTCGGCTATGGGCTAGATGGCTACTTCTGGATTCTGATGGTAGCAATTGTCCCACAGCTCATCGGGCATTCCATGTTCAACTTCGCCCTGGGCTACATGCCAGCAACGCTGGTTGCGCTCAGCGGACAGGTCATCTCATTCACTGCTGGCGTTCTGGCCTTCTTCCTGTTCAACGAAGCCCCTACCTTGCTGGAACTCATCGGCAGTCTGATTATCGTCGGTGGAGTCATCCTAGCTATTCGCGCTCAGTCTCAGCCACGAAGCGTCAAGTAGGCGCTGCGTCCCGGCGTCAGGTTGAAGACGGGCACTTCGCTGTTAGGCGGCAACAGCCCCTGGAGCAGGCCGCGCAGCGTCCCATCGCTCACCATGTCTTGCAAGGCATAGTCCATCAGCAGGCGCATGTCGAGGTCGTTGCGCGGCACACCGAAAGCCAAGTAGGTGCGGCTGTACCAACGCTGCGTCAGCTTGAGCTTGTCAGGATGGGCCAGCAGGTGCGGAATCAGGCGCAAGCTGTCACCGTAGATGGCATCAGCGTTGTTCTGCACCAGCATGGCACTGGCCGCGTCAGCTTCAAATGTCGAGTAGAAGCGCACGCGCGCGTTGATGCTGTCCGCCCAGAACTGCGCCCTTTCGCGTGCGCCTTCATCTTCGGCCATCGTGCCTAGCCAGCGACCACGTAGCTCATTGAAGCCCATAATACTAGAGTTGGCTTTGACCATCAGTCGATCCCCACGCAGACCGTAAGCCTGGCTGAAGTCGATCCGATTGGCCAAGTTCCAATCCAGCGATAGACCAACTGCTACATCAGCCCAATTCTGTTCCACAGCTTCGACGAAATCACCATGATCCACCAATTCGACTTGCAACCCCAAACGCGCCGCCACCTGATCGACAATAGCGCGGTTGAACTGGTCGAGCCGACGCTCACCTTCGCTCGCATCGACAGGCAGAGGCAGCAAGCCTGCCACGCGCAGCACGCCGCTAGCTCGTATGCGCGGCACAGCGTACTGGAGCGGAAACTTCAGCGGCTCGTTGAACATGGCAGGCTTGGGCGCGTCGTTACCCACGTTAGCCCACAAAGTCAGCGCGTCCGTTGGAAAACGCTCCCCAGGGAAATAGCGCGCGTGCAGCTTTTGGAGTTCCTCTCTCTGCACTAAGTACTGGAGCGTGCGATTCACCAGCAGTCGTAGATTGGAGTCTTGGCGCGCAACCACCACTGCAAATGGCTCAACCTCCAGCGGCTCTTCCAAGAAGCGCACCGAGTCTAACTGGTTAATGACTAGGCGACGCAGATGTTCCACCCGCCCAACGACGGCATCGACTTCTTGGGCGAACAGCGCGCTCACTGCCTGATCGGCAATCAAATAGGACTGCACTTGGAGATTCAGGCCGCGCCGTGCTTGCCAATTGCGCAGGGCTGCTTCACCCTCTGTGCCGAGGACGACCCCTAGGCGCCGCGTTGTTAGGTCATTAAGGGCTTGCGCGCCATCGTCTGAACGCACCATGACTGCCTGCCGTCCGACGCGATATGGCTCGCTGAACTCAACGCGGCTGTCTAGCTCACGCCGCTGCACCTGAGCAGCGATCAGCAGGTCGACCAGGCCGCGTTCCACCTGCTCTAGGCGGTTCTGGCGCGTCACCTGGACGAAGACGACCTCCACACCCCAAGTCTGCGCCAGCAAGCGTCCCAAATCGGCGTCCATGCCGCTCAGCTCACCACGCACATTGATCTCCCCAAATGGTGGCTCATTGTACAGCACGCCAATCCGCACCTTGCCCTCGCGCGCGATCCGCGCTACGCCTGACTCAGCTAGGATAAAATCTTGCAGTGGACGCTGCAGGGTAGGCACAAGCGTTGGAGGAACGAGAGTAGGCACAGCTTGTGCCTGCGAGTAGGTCATTCCCCCCCAGGCCAGGCCCAGCGCGGCAATGAGTCCCACTGTTGTAGCGAGGGTCAATCCTGTTCGTCGCATACGTCCTGATAAATCCTATGCTCTTGAATGTATGAAAGCACCGCGTCAGGGACTAAATAGCGCACACTCTGACCACGCCTTATGCGCTCCACGACGTGCGTTGATGACACCCACACGCTCAGCAGAGGCACATCGACAATCGTTACACGCTCTGCTAGGCCCGGCAGCAGATCACCGTGCATATCTGGAGAGATGGCCTCGTCCGCGCGGCGCATGACTGCCAAACGACACAAACGATACAAATCCTCGGCTCGCGTCCATGTGGGCAAACTGCGCAAATTATCTCCCCCCATGACGAAGTACAGCTCAGCGTCGGGGAAATCACGCTGCAAAATGGCCACTGTATCCGCTGAGTAGTGTGGCCCAGGCCGATCCATGTCCACCCGCGACAATACAAAGCGCTCGTTGCTAGCAATCGCTAACTCAATCATCCTGAGGCGGTGATCGATCATCTGGCGCGTGCGCGCCTTGTGCGGATGATCTGCCACTGGTACAAAAAGCACCTGATCTAGGCCTAGTGCTTCCATCGTGTACTCGGCCAAGATCAAATGCCCGATATGAGGTGGATCAAACGTCCCTCCCAAAATACCAATTTTCTGCACCTTATTCCGACCATTCTAGTTCATGCTCACCGATAAAGACCGTATCACCCACCTGTACGCCCGCCTCTTCCAACGCCTTGCTGATCCCTAGCGCTTCCAGAATACGCTGGAAGCGCATGAGCGACTCTTCATAATCCCAGTAGGTCATCTTGGCAGCGCGCTCTATGCCTTTGCCGCGCACAATGTAATGCCCTGCGCTGTTTCGCTCTATCGTGAAGGCGTTCTCGTCTTCTGGTAACTCATACACGGGCTTTTGGTGGATCGGCTCTTGTTCAGGGGGTAGCATAGCCACTTCCTGGAAGACGCGCCGAACAAGGGCATCAACGTTCTGGCGTGTAATAGCCGAGATGAGCATGAGGTCAATGCCGCGTTGATAAAAAGCGACCTGCAGCCCAGGCAAGCGCTCCTGTACCTCTGGTAAATCGATCTTGTTGAGGACGACTACCTGCGGCTTTCTGGCCAAGCGCTCATCGTACAAGGCGAGTTCCGCGTTAATCTGGTTGAAATCTGCCAGCGGATCGTCGGCAGAGCCGTCCAGCATGTGGACGAGGACGCGGGTACGCTGGATATGGCGCAGGAAAGCATGGCCCAGGCCCACACCCAAATGCGCGCCTTCGATCAAGCCCGGAATATCCGCCCACACCAAGTCATGATGGTTCAAGATGACCACGCCCAGATTAGGCTCTAGCGTCGTGAAAGGATAAGGAGCAATCTTGGGTTTGGCGTTGCTCACCACGCTGAGCAGCGTCGATTTGCCCGCATTTGGCACGCCTACAATGCCAACGTCAGCCAGCAACTTCAGCTCTAGGCTGATCCAGCGCTCCTCACCAGGCGCGCCCTTCTCGGCCATGCGCGGCGCGCGGTTGGCAGAAGTCGCGAAGCGCGCGTTACCCTTGCCGCCGCGTCCGCCTTTGGCTACGACGACGCTATCGCCTTCTGCCAACAAATCCGCCAGCAGTTCACCCGTTTGCGCGTCGCGCACCACTGTGCCGCGCGGCACGTCGATCACCAGGTGCGGCGCGTTCGCCCCAGTCATGTTGCTGGAAGCGCCTTTGCTGCCGTGCTTGGCTTCGAAGCGGCTATGCCGCTTAAAGTAGAACAAGGTATTGATAGCAGGATTGACGCGGATGATGACATCGCCGCCGTTGCCTCCATCACCGCCGGCGGGGCCGCCCATTGGCACGTACTTTTCGCGGCGGAAGGCCACCACGCCAGCGCCACCATCGCCGCTGCGCACATAAATCTTTGCTTCATCGACGAGCATAGCTGCTCAACCATCCCAACTTCTAGCGGTTAAGCTTCTAAGCATAGCGCAGAATGTCAGCACATGACAGGCGCAAACGGCTCACTCACAGCTCACATCAGGCCAATCATCAGGACGACCAGCGCGATACCAGGCTATCGTACGCGCTACGCCTTCAGCGAAGGGCGTCGGCACGAAGCCCAATTCGCGCTCCGCTTTCGCCGTCGTCACCCACCAATCGTTGAAGACATAAGAACGCAGGTTGTAGGGGTAAAATGGCTCGCGATGAGTCAAGCGCGAAAAAGCTTCTAGTAAGCGCGAAAAGCCAACACCAATGAATTTAGGTATGTTCAGACGTGGATAGCGCAGGTTGGCCTCGCGACAGATCATATCGAAGGCTTGGCGGTGCGTCAGACATTCGCCACAGATATTGTAGGTTTCGCCGCTGCGTCCATGAGCCAGCGCCTTCAGGACTCCCTGGACAACATCACCTATGTAGGTCGGGAAGATGACGTAGCGGCCACCGTCCATCTGCATAATGATCCCACGCATCGGATCGGTAAAGAAGAGGCGATTGAAGGCATAGTCGCCCATCGGCCCATAGAACGCCCCAGGTCGCACAATCACCGCGTCTAAGATGCCGCGTTCGTGAGCCTGACGGATCACTTGCTCAGCTTGGAGTTTGCTGCGCTGGTAAGCGTCCATTGGTCGCGTGGGATGATCTTCATCGATTACCAGGCCGGCAGTCGGCTCACCCACAACGGCAATCGTTGAAACGTAAACAAAGCGCTTGACGTTGGCGCGCTCCGCGCCTTCGATGAGATGACGCGTGCCGTCTACGTTAGTCGCAATAAACTCGCGTTCCTCGCCCCACAGGCTGAAAAGCGCTGCCGCGTGGATGACTGCATCGCACCCCCGCAAAGCTGCGCTCAGGTCTGCTTCTAGGCGCAAGTCGCCCGCCACTACGTCCACATTGGGGTAGCGAGCCAACCAGACATGCTCCTGAGGTCGGCGCGTGAGGACGCGCACGCGTCGGCCCTGACGACACAGCGCTGCCAGTAAATGCCGTCCCAAGAACCCTGTGCCACCCGTGACGAAGATCATCTCAGGCTGGCAGATCATGATTATATTGGGTCTGGTAGAACTCCATCAGCACCTGGCGCAACCTCATCATTGAAAACGGCCGTTCAACTTGGATCATGCCGACCCAAGCCACCTCACGATTATCTGTAAGGATCATCTTAGGAATGTTAGATAACTCAGCTATTTCGCGCAAGGCATTGATAACAGGCCAGGGGTTGTGATCGAAATGCGTGTCGAAGATGAGCAAATCGCAGGGTCGATGATCCTCTAATAGCACGATCACCTGCTGGGAGCTGTAAGCTTGATGAACCTCTAGCGCCATCTCCTGGAGCAACTCCGTGACGGCTTGGCGTTCGGCTTCATCATGTAGCGCCACTACCACACGGCGCGTTGCTCCCTGGGTCATATCAGGACTACAATTCCACGAAGTACGAAGCCGCCGCACGATCAATCAACTCTCGGTTGGCCATTGTAGCCGGTATGCCCATGTAGCGGGCAATGTCCTGCATTTGCGACAGAATATCGCGCGGATGGACAAAGCGATAGTCGCGAGCGAACTTGTCGTACCAAGCCTTGATGAGATATTGATAACCGCGCTCATCGAAAGGCACTTTCTTGATGCGACACATCAGCTCAAACAATTCGCGGAACTGCTCTGCTGTCGGGTTATCAACCAAGATTTTGTACTTGATGCGCCGCAGGAAGGCGTCGTCCACCAGGTCTTTGGGATCCATGTTGGTGGAGAAGATAATCATCACTGTGAAGGGCATCTCTATCTTGCGGCCATTATTCAGCGTCAGGAAGTCGTACTTCTTCTCCAACGGCACGATCCAGCGGTTCAGCAGGTTAATTGGCGACACTTGCTGGCGACCAAAGTCGTCGATGAGGAACATGCCGCCGTTGGCCTTCACCTGGTAGGGGGCTTCATAGAATTTGTTGATGGGATCGTAGGTGAGGTCGAGGCTCTCCATCGTTAGCTCGCCACCGACGATGATGATAGGCCGTTTGATCTTCACCCAGCGCGGATCAGAGACCAAGCCTGTCCCGTACTTCACAGGAGCGTGGTCTTCAGCCAACTGGTGATTGACGTAGTCGTACATTTGAATCACCTGGCCATCGACATCAATGGCATAGGGAATCCACATATCGTCGCCCAAGATGACGCGCCCAATCGCCTCGCTCAGAGTCGTCTTGCCGTTCCCAGGTGGCCCATACAAGAAGATCGACGTACCGCTGTTGGCAGCCGGGCCGATGATGTCTAGCATTTCTTTGGAAACAATCAGGTTCTCCAGCACCTTCTTCATATCCGCTTCGCGGATGGTGCGCTTGTTTTGATTCTGGATTTTGACCGAGTTGACGTAATCCTGGAGCGGCACAGGAGCAGGGCCGGCGTAGGTTGTACGCTCTAACGCTTCCATCGCGCGTTCCAAGCCTTTGCCTGTGATTTGATAACGGAAAGTCACCTCGCCTAGGCCACCGCCGCCAGTTACTTCTATCATTTTCTCACGTTTGAGGAATTCAACGACGCCTTCAAGGACACCGCTGAAAGGCAGACGCATGACATCAGCGATCTGATGACCGATCAGATCACCACGAAAATATAGGATTTTCAGGATGTGATCGGAGACCTGTAGCTTGCTGAGGCCTGTGTCTTCCAACGATTTGAGCGGCGGTGGCGTCCAGGCTTGGGTTTCCACTTCACCGCCGCTCCCTTGTTGGTCTGGAGCAGCCGAAGGTCGAGGCTTGCCAGCTTCGCTGGGCTTCGTCTCCGGTGTCTGATTGCCTACGCTCTTGAGCGGTCTAAGATTACCCATCGTCTTCTCCACCTACGACTCATTGTAGACTGCACTAAAGAGTCATCATAACATGTTTTGTCTCAGCACACGGTTAGCTTTTTGGTACGTGGTTCGTCTTGTCTGCTAACCTCGTGCGGAATTATGATATGGTTTCTATTCACTCTAAACGTTCATCCCAATTTGTGAGGCTGAATAGATATGATTCACGACATTCAATGGTTGGGTCACAGCAGCTTCATCCTCAGAACTTCACCTAGCATAGCCCTGAGTCCCTGGCGAATTGCTGAGCGTGGGCCAGCGGACTTCATCCTAATAGGCCATGAACACTATGACCACTTTTCGCCCCCAGACATCCAAAAGCTGCGCGGCCCGCGCACGCGGATCGTTGCCAATGAGCGCATTGCTCAGTTGATGGATGGGGTCACTGTTTTGCGTCCCTGGCAAAGCCTGGCCTTCAATACCTGTCGCATTACAGCTGTTCCCGCCTATTCCCCGAACGATCCACGCCATCCCCAAGAACGCGGCGATCTGGGCTTCCTCATCTCTCTGGACGATTACGATCTGTACTACGCTGGCGATACCGATCTTATCCCAGAGATGAGCCGCCTGCACCCTGATGTTGTCATCCTGCCTATCGACGACAACGGCACGCTGTCCGTTGAGCGCGCTGCTCAGGCTGTCAGCGTTCTGCGCCCAAGCATTGTCATCCCGTGCAACTGGGCCAACAGTGGTCGCGTCAATCTCAGCGACGCACTGCGCTTGCAGCGACTGGTCGCAGAGCAGGCTAAAGTCATCTTCCCCCAGCACAACCAACTCATCACCACCCACTGACAAATCAAAAAAGGCGCTCAGTCGCGCCTTTATGGTCTGGTGTTGTCGCGAGCGCGTCTCGTCATGCAGCTGGCTTGACCGAACCGTTATCTGACCATGCCAAAGCATGACCCTCAGCGTCGTAAATACTAGGAGGCACTAGCCCTTTGATCGCGTCTGAGGTGATGACGACTCGGCGGATGTGGCTGCGGCTCGGCACTTCAAACATTACGTCTAGCAAGCACTTCTCGATGATACTGCGCAAGCCGCGCGCACCTGTGCCGCGCTCTAGCGCCATCTCAGCAGCTTGCCGCAGAGCGCTCGGCTCAAATTCAAGCTTCACGCCGTCCAGCTCTAGCAGGTGCTGATATTGCTTAGTGAGAGCGTTCTTCGGCTCAACCAAAATGCGCATGAGAGCTTCAACGTCCAGCGGCTCGACGCTCAGGACTACCGGCAGCCGCCCCACCAGCTCTGGAATCAGACCATGCTGGATCAGGTCTTCTGGGCTGACCTTCTTGAGCAGGGCTGCTTTGTCGCGCTCGCTGCGCTCCTTGCTGCCAAAGCCTAGTGCACCCTTCACCCCTACACGCCGCGCGATGATGTCATCAATGCCATCAAACATGCCGCCGCAGATGAACAGGATGTTGCTGGTGTTGATCTGCAAAAATTCTTGGTGTGGGTGCTTGCGTCCACCCTGGGGTGGAACGTTGGAGATAGTGCCCTCGACGATCTTGAGCAGAGCTTGCTGCACCCCTTCACCACTCACGTCGCGAGTGATGGAGGGATTGTCTGCCGACTTCCGCGCAATCTTATCGATCTCGTCGATGTAGATAATTCCGCGTTCTGCGCGGGCAATGTCGCCATCCGCTGCCTGGATCAACCGAAGCAGGATGTTCTCCACATCCTCGCCCACGTAGCCAGCTTCGGTGAGCGTCGTCGCATCAGCGATGCAGAAAGGCACGTCCAGGATGCGCGCTAGGGTCTGTGCCAGCAAGGTCTTACCACTGCCTGTTGGGCCGAGGATAAGGATGTTGCTCTTCTCCAGTTCAACGTCGTTTGGCCCACGACGTGTCTGAGACTGTATGCGCTTGTAATGGTTATAGACAGCTACGCTCAGCACGCGCTTGGCGTATTCCTGTCCTACGACGTACTCGTCAAGGTGCTGCATAATCTCTCGCGGAGAGAGCAGACGCCCCAAACTAAATTCTGTCCGAGGCTGGTCTTCGTAGTCCTCGTCGTGGAGCAAGTTGTGGCACAGCTCCACGCAAAAGTTGCAGATGAAGACGCCCTCTGGCCCGGCAATCAGTCGGTCAACGTCTTCGTGAAGGCGACCACAGAATGAGCAGCGGTGCGCACCGTGTAAGTAGCTCACGATGGCTTGGCCTCTTTGTTCACCTGCAAAACCGCGTCGATCAGGCCGTACTCAACAGCTTCTTCAGCGGTCTTGTAAATGTCGCGGTCTGTGTCGCGCTCAATTGTAGCGTAATCTTGGCCTGTGTGCTTGACGAGGATGTTGTTCAGGCGCGTCTTCAGGCGCACAATCTCGTTGGCCTGGATGACAATATCGGAAGCCTGGCCCTGCGCGCCGCCCAGCGGTTGGTGCATGTGGATGGTGGCATTGGGTAGAGCCAAGCGTAACGTCGGATCACCAGCCGTCAGCAACACCGTGCCAAAGCTGGCCGCGAGGCCTACCGCTACTGTACTCACCGGCGCGTTAATCTGCTGCATAGCATCATAGATAGCCAGGCCAGCATAGACGACGCCACCTGGCGAATTGATGTACATCTGGATACGACGATCCGGGTCTTCACGATCCAAGAACAGCAGCTGCGCTACCGTCAGGTTAGCCACCTGATCGTTGATCCCCGTTCCTACGAAGACAATACGCTCTTTCAGTAGCAGTGAATAGATGTCGTAAGCACGTTCACCACGACTGCCCTGCTCAATCACCATCGGTATGACACTGTATGGCAACATCATCCATCGTCCTTTGCTATCTGTGTGTGCCTTGCTCGTGGAACTACTCATCAGAAGGAGTCTGCCGCACTTCGCCTTCTGCCACAACAGGATCGGGCGTCGGCGCTTCGGAGGTATTCAGCACAGGTAAACTTGCGCCCCTACCCAGAGCTACTAAATGGAACATCACGCGGTTCATCAGCAGATAGTTGGCTACATTGGCGCGCTGTTCGCCTTTGAAGCGACGGCGGTCTTTGACGCTCACATTCATTCGCGCAACGGATGCGTCCAGCACTGCGTCTACCTCGTGCATATAGAGCTTAATCTGCTCGCGCTCCACCAATTCACTCATCACCAGCGACCGAACGACCCAAGCCTCGGCGTCGGCGCGCATCTGCTCGCGCATGCTGTCCTGATTTGTGCCAGTGATCTTGTAGTATTCGTTCAAATCGAGGCGATAGTCTCGCTTGAAGCGTTCCTCTGTATCACGAAGCATTTCATCGATTCGAGCTTCTACCATGCGTGGAGGATACTTAACCCTAGCCTGGGCCATGATCTGTTCGAAGACGCGCTCGCCATAGCTCTTGTCATAGTCCTCAGCGCTCTGGGCTTCCATGTTAAGGCGCACGCGCTCGCGCAGCTGCTCCATCGTCAAGGGGCTACCCTCGTCCTGCGTCAGCTTGGCCGCAAATTCATCGTCGAGCGTCGGCAGCACGACTTTCTCCACCGCCTTCGCTGTGACCTCAAAATGTACGGTACGACCACGAATTTTTTCGGCAAAGCCCTCGTCATTTGGGATGTTCAAATCGAACTCCCGCGTCTCACCGACCTGCACGCCGAGCATGGCTGCCGCAAAACCAGGTAAGATTGGCTTGTTCTCAAGGTTCAGGTCAATTTTAGCGTTATGTTGATGAAAGAAGGGATCGCCGCGATAGACTTTTTCTGCATTGCGTTCAGCGCCCTCCGCCAACTCATCGCCATCCACGAAGACAGCGTGAATATCAGCCGTCAGACGGTCTCCTTCTTCAGCTGCCCCTTCGCGCGCTTCCACTTGAGCGTGTTGCCTCTGGAGCGTCTTGAACACGTTCTCAACGTCTTCATCGCTCACGGTCGGAGGCTCGTATGGCACGCGCACTGCACGGTAATCGCCCAACTCAACTTCGGGTTGCAGCGAGACGCTGTAGACGAAGGTCAGGGGATCGTAGCTGATGTTTTCGACAGAGCCAGGCCCATAAGTCTTGATGTCGAGTTCTTGGATGACCTGCCCATAGATTTCGTTGCTCAGCAGCTCAACCGCTTCTTCCAGGATGGTCGCTTCGCCTAGATATTTGGTAATGACGTTGTAAGGGGCTTTGCCCTGGCGAAAACCGGGAATCTTAAGCCGGTTAGCTAGCTTTTTTGCTGCGTTGGCTTTGGCGACCTCCAAGCGCTCAGCAGGCACTTCGACTACCAAGCGCAGTGTATGGTTCTCTTGAGGTTCTGTCTGGATGTTCACTGGGGTTGTTCCTCGCGGTGACTAGCCAAATTATATCAGTCTTATGACGCAGGAAGGCATAAAATCTTTATCAGAATTTCGCCTCGCGAAAACGAAAGGCGCTTGGCGCGCCCTGTCTTCGACACTTGCTGGCTTCGTTGGGGAAGGAGGGACTCGAACCCTCACCTCGTAAAAGACATGATCCTAAGTCATGCGCGTCTGCCAATTTCGCCACTTCCCCGCGAAACTGGAGGCACATTATACGCCCAGCCTCACTGAATTTCAATCCGCGACACCTGAGTCACGTCAGTGTTGCTCACCTGGGACAGAATGTTGGTCATAACCAGCTGTGCGAAGCGGAAGACAATCTGCATCTGAGCCATGCGCTCAATGTAAACTTGAGCTGTCGCCTGATCTTCAGCGCTCATCTCAGCCATGCACTGCATAAGGCGCGCGCCATTCTCTTCCATGACCGTAATTGCACGTTCCACGTCCCTCATTTCGCGGCCACTGAGGATGTTGGTGATGATTTGCCAGAAATTGGTCTCGGCTTCATAAAACTTGCGCCGTCCACCACGACCACGCACCCATACCTGTCGCACCATGCCTAGTAGCTCCAACGAGCGCATGTTCATGCTCACGCTGGCTTTAGAGATGTCCAGGCGCTCCATGAGTTCATCTAGGGACAGAGGGCCGTTGTGCATGAGCAACGTGCCATAGAGCTGGCCCATCACCTTGCTGAAGCCGAAATAATCCGCCAATTGACCCAGGCCATCCAACATGCTGTCGTGGACGCTGCGCAAAGCCGGATGCTGAGCTACGTTCGACTTGCTTCCCTGTGCGTGACGCTTACCTCGATGTTCTTCAACCATAGTCCACATACCTCTAAATCTCTGCATTGACTTCTACAAAAGCAACCGCTAAACCCATCATCGCTTCGCCTATCCGCTTGACCAGGAGCTGGCGCGCGCGCTCGGCTTCATCAAAATCGCTGAAAGCAATACCATCCTTGCCACGAATGACCACGTGATCCTCTCTCACCAGCACAGCATACCGATCTAGCAACCCTGCCTCTCTTAACAACCGCACAATCCGTTGGAGTTCCTGCTTGGGCTGGAGGGTGTGCAGATAAAAAGAACGACCTCGCTCTTTGGGCAGCGTTGGAGAAGGCGAAAGGTACACCAGCCCTGCGTCATATTCGACGACGCAGCCGGCCGCCTTAAGTTGGGCTAGCTCATAATCGCGGATAGCGCTGCCGTAGTCTTCGCCGTTGTAAGCGTAGTATTTACCCGTCATCAAATCCTGGATACGATTTTCTTCCCATTGAACGACGAACGCGCCATTCAGCAGCACAAAAACGCGGTGACGCGGCACAGGGATCGTATCAAGAGTCATCAGACTGCGTTCTCCACGTTTTGATCGTTTTACACGCGCTTAATCTTACAATGGTCTCACTCATAGCGCAACGCATCAATCGGATTCAAGCTGGAGGCACGATTGGCTGGATAGACTCCTGCTAGCACCCCTACCAAGACCGAGATCACCGTCGCCAGCAGTATACTGGATGGCTGAAGGCTGATGTTCAGGTCTGGCACGACAGCGCCTACCGCCAGCGCTCCCAGGAAAGCTACTGCTACCCCCGCAGCGCCGCCCAACAGGCTGATGACCACCGCTTCTGTTAGGAATTGTAGCAGGATGACGCGCTTCTCCGCTCCCACGGCCTTGCGCAAACCTATCTCGCGCGTGCGCTCCGTCACCGTCACCAGCATGATGTTCATGATCCCAATCCCACCTACGACTAGCGAAATGCTCGCTAGCAGCACCAAGAAAATCGTCAGCAAGCTGGTGATGTTGCCCAGTGTGTTCAGAATTTCATCTTGGGTGAAGACGATGAAATCGTCCTCGTCGCGGAAGCTGATTTGGCGTTCCTGGCGCAGGGCAACGCGTATCTCGCGCACCACGTCAGCCACGCTCTCGCTGTCTTGGGCCTGCACCGTGATGAAGCTCACTGGTCTGTCTCCCGTGAGAATGCGCTCGCCGCTCAGGCGCGTCTGCGCTGTCGTAATAGGGACGATGACCCCATTCTGCGAGCCAAACGTCCCTGCGCCTTGTGGACTGAGGACGCCAATCACTGTGAAGCGCAGATCAGCAATCCGAATGTTCTGACCGATGGGGAAGACATCGGGGAACAGGTTATTGGCCAACTCCTGCTCAATCACTACCACGCGCGCGCTCGTCTCAAGCTCACGCTCATCGAAGAAGCGCCCTGCCGCCAGTCGTCGCGAGAACATAGCCAAGTAATCGGTTGTCACACCCTGTACTGTCCCGAACACTTCGCGGTTGTCGTACCTAATGCTGCGGTTGTTCAGGTTGCGCTGTGGCATGACTAAAGAGGCGGAAGGCACGAGGAAAGAATCGGCGATGGCGTTGGCATCAGCGCGCGTGAGCGTGGCGAAGCCACCGCGCCCGTTGGTTGAGCCGACGACGAACACCAAGTTCACGCCGACGCCGCTGAATTGCTGGCGCACAAAATTTTCAAAGGCCTGGCCTACCGAAACCAGGATGATGACCGCTGCCACACCAATCATGACTCCCAAGGCTGTCAAGCCTGTACGTAGCTTGTTGCTGGACAGACTGACATAAGCCGTGCGCAGATTTTCGATCATCAGATTGCCTCATTCACTCACTCAAAGCGCAAGGCTTCAATCGGACGCAGACGCGCTGCCCGCTGCGCTGGATAGTAGCCGAAGAAGACGCCGACCATGGTGCTGATCGTCGTCGCCAAGATCACCGCGTCCAGGGAGAGCGTGATCGTCAGATCAGGGACGAGCAACATGCCGAATTGCGCCGCTAACCACCCCACGCCAATCCCTAGCAGACCGCCTAGTAGCGACAACATCACGCTTTCCACCAAAAACTGTGCCAAAATATCTCTGGCTTGTGCGCCTAGTGCCTTGCGCAGGCCAATCTCGCGCGTGCGTTCCGTCACGCTCACTAGCATGATGTTCATGATCCCAATGCCGCCTACCAGCAAACTAATGCTGGCGATCAACACTAGGAAGACTGTTAACACGCTACTCACTTGATTAATGATCCCTAAGATGTCCGAGGGGCTAGTGACGCTGAAATCCTGTTCACCGTCGAAGACAATCCCATGCGCCTCGCTCAGGTAAGCAGTGATGTCAGTTGTCGCCTGCTGAATGGCTTCTTCACTGCTCACCTCCACGTAGATCGTAGTGACACGGTAGCCCCCATCGGCGGTGCGTGCATTGTCTAGGCGCGTCTGAGCCGTCTTGAGCGGCACAAGAACCACGTTGTCTTCGCTGATGAACGTGCCGCCGCGCTGGCTCATCACGCCAATCACGGTGAAAGTACGCTGGTTAATGCGAATGGTTTGACCAATTGGATCAAAGCGCCGATCTGCGTACAAGGCTTCGACGACGTCTAAACCTAACACCGCCACGCGCGCTGCGCTCTCCTCTTGCTCTGGGCTGATAAAGTCGCCCTTCTCAACGGGCCAGGCGCGCACTAGGGCATAGTTGGACGAGACGCCGTTGATCTGCACCGAAGTACGCTCGCCACCGCCTGCGACCTGCCCAAACAAGCTGTAGCTGTTGGCTACCTGGCGCACCGCCGATATGATGGAGGGCTTGGCCAGCGCCGCTGCCTCTAGCGTGGTGAGAGGCTGAATACGAATACGCGTCGGACTGCTGGGTCGGGCCGAACGCACTTCTAGCACGTTGGCGCCCAGCGACTCAAATTCGCGCGCGATGAAATCCTCCACTGCTCGCCCCAGGCTCACCAAGCCAATCACTGCCCCTACACCGATGATGATCCCCAACGTCGTCAGGGCTGAGCGCAAGCGGTTAATCAGCAAGCTGTCGACAGCAATGCGGAGCGTCTCGGTAAAATCCATAGCCAGCCCTTCGCGCCTGCGCGCTCAGGTGTATTCTTCTTTCTTGCCGCCATAGTAAGTCGCTTCGAAGATACCTTGTAACTCTTCAGCTTCGGAGGGCCGTTCGGCTTCGCCTGCGATGAGGGGCTGCTTCACCCGCTGATCGGCCACCACTTTGCCATCGCGCAGCATAATAACGCGGTTGGTGTGACGCGCAATCCAGGGATCATGCGTCACGAACACCGTCGTGATCTGCTTCTCGCGGTTGAGACGCTGGAAAATCTGCATAACCTCTGTGCCGCTGCGCGAGTCCAGGTTGCCTGTCGGTTCATCCGCCAGGATGACTGAAGGCTCTGTCACCAGCGCGCGCGCAATCGCTACACGTTGCTGCTGGCCGCCGCTCAACTCGCTCGGCAGATGGTCGAGGCGTTGACCTAGACCCACCGCTTCGAGGGCCGCGCGAGCGCGCTTGGCCCGATTCGGCACACCAGCATAAATCAGCGGCAGCTCCACCTGGCGCAGAGCTTCCGTGCGTCTGAGCAGATTAAAGTTCTGAAAGACGAAGCCGATCTTGCGGTTGCGCACCCGCGCCAATTCACTCTCGCTCATCTGGCTGACATCCACGCCATCCAGGAAGTATTCACCACTGGTCGGCTGATCCAGCGCCCCCAAAATGTTCATAAGCGTACTCTTGCCAGAGCCGCTCGGCCCCATGATGGAGACAAATTCGCCACGCTTGATCTTCAGGCTGATCCCGCGCAACACTTGCAGAGTTACCTCGCCCATGAAATAGGTCTTGGTGATGTTGCGAATGTCGATCACCGCTGCTTCAGTCGACTGAGAAGGCTTCTTGCCATTCGGGGGCTGCAAGCGTCCGAACATGTCAGCCTCCGAACAAGCCACCAGCCGTCTGAGTCTGGCGCACCAGCACCACTTCTTCGTCGGGCTGCAAGCCACTGAGGACTTCGCTGAAGACATCGCCGCGCTCGCCGAGCAAGATCATGCGTTCCTCAAACCCGCCTTGCGGCGTGTAGACGGTCACGAAAGCATCGCGCGTCACGCGGTCAATGCGGATGAAGCGGTTGCGCAGCAGCACTGTGTTGGGCCTTTCTTTGACGATGACATCCGCCGTCACGCTCATGCCCACGCGCAGGGGCGCGTCCGTCGGATCAATCCTGACCCGCGTAGTGTACGTCACCAATTGACCCACGCGCAGCGGTGTATAAGCGATTCGTTCCACAACGCCCGTCACTTGGGCATCGGGCAGAGCATCCACCGTGAAGCGCACAAGCTGTCCTACGCGCAGGCGTACCACATCCGTCTCGTCGATTGGTAGATCAACCAGGTAGCCGCTGTTGTCCACCAGCAGGACAGCTGCGTTCTGCTGTGGTGGTAGCTCGCCTACGCGCAAGTTGTTCTGGGCAATCAAGCCATCAAAGGGCGCGATGAGTCGCGACTGCGACAGCGTATCTTCAGCCTGGGCTAACGTCAAGCGAGCAATGTCCAGGTCGATCCGCGAGCGATTGAGCTGAAGCTCATCAGCGCCGTTCAGCAAGCGCTCCAGGGCCACTTCAGCCTGGACGATGGCTGCCTGCGCCCCAGCCAACGCTCCCAGGTCAGGGCCGCGGTTGGCCGTCGCCGTGAACTGCGCTTCAGAGAGCTGAATGCCTTGCTCTGTTTGCACCAGCGCCAAATTGAGCTGATCGAGCTGCATTTGCGCTGCGCGTTGCTGTGCGTTCAACTGCTGATTGATGATTTCGCTCGCCCCAGAGATAGCGGCTGCCAGGTCAAGGCCCGTGGCATCGCTGGCTTGCTGCACCAACGAGTCAAATTGGGCCTGCTGATCCGGAGACAGGCTGAAGCTGAATGGAGAGCCGATGGAGCGTTGTACTTGGTCGCGTTGGAGTTGAGTCTGCCAGTTGCGAATGCGAGCCAGCTCTGTCTGCAAGCGCGCAATTTCAACCTGCTGAGGACTCGTCCCCGTCTGCGTCGCCGCGTTGTACTGCGCTCGCGCTGCCGCCAAAGCCGCCTGCGCCGCGGCAATGTCTACGTCGCGCGGCGCGCTGCTGAGTTGCTTGAAGACGATTTCCTGCGCTTCCAGCGCAACTCGTGCGTCCTGGATAGCCTGGCTCAGATCGACGGCGTCTAATTCGGCGATGACATCGCCAGCGCGCACTCTCTGGCCGACTTCGGCGTAGACATTCATCACTGGCGCACTGAGCGCAAAGCGCAGCGCCACTTGGCGCAGCGGCTGGACAGTACCGCTGGACGTGACCGACACGACCAGATCGCCACGTTCGACGAGGGTGCGATCCACAATGCGGGATTCCACCTGAGCGCGGGCTGCGCTGCTCTGCTCAGCGTCGAGCGCGGTGTTGTAAAGAATGGCCAGCGCCACCCCCGTCATGATCGGCGCATAGAGCAACACGCGCACCAAGCGCCAACGGATCGGTACAATCAGCAGGCGGTAAACCATATACGTGACGACGAGATAGATAATGATGTTCACTGCCTAGCCTCCAATGATCTGATTTAGACCGCCGCCGCCCAAATTGATGGCGATCAAGTCGCCTTCCTGCAGACCACTCAGGATTTCGCTGTCTTCCTGGCCCTGCAGGCCCAACGTGACCTCCACTTCTTCAATGCGATCATCGGGCCGTAAAACGTTGACGAAGGCTCGTCCTGCGCGCCGATCTAGGCGTATGTAAAGATTCGGCACAACCAGGACATTGCGCTTCTCCTGGAGGATGATCGTCGCTTCGGCAGTCATGCCCACTCTGGCACGCTCGTCCTGGCCTTGCAGCTCAATGTCGACATCATAAGTCACAATGCCGCCACTGATGTTGCCCGTCTGGGCAATGCGCGTCAGGCGAGCAGGCAGGATGACATCAGGCAAAGCATCCAGTTCAACGCGCACCTCCATGCCCTCCCGAATGCGACCCACATCCACTTCGTCCACCTGCACGGTCAGTTCCAGCGGCTCAACGTCGGTGATCTCAATGGCGGGCAACCCAGGCGCCACCAGCGTCCCAACTTCAACGTTGAGTTGAGAGATGACGCCATTGAAAGGCGCACGCAGCACAGTACGCTCATAAGCCACACGCGCACGCTCCAATTGATTTTCGGCGCGCCGAATTGCCTGCTGAGCCGCATCGCGCTGTGCTTGGGTCGGCCCGGCTTTGACGCGCTCCAGTTCCTGTTCGGCTTGGCGTACTCGTGCAGCCGCTGCACCGGCCTGAGGACTCGTGGAATTGCGCAGCTGCTCTAGCTGCAAGCTCGCAATCTGAGCATTGACGAACGCTTCGCCAGCTCTCGCGCGAGTCATCTCGTACTCTTCAGCAGGCAAACCGTCATCCAAGCGATCCTGCAAGATATTGAACGTATTGAGAGCCTGCTCATAGGCCAGCTGCGCAGCGTTGATCTGATCGTTAGTAACCGCCGTCACCACGCTCAGATACGCGCCGCGCGCGCTGGCTAGAGCCGCTTCTGCCAAGCGAATCTGAGTTTCATCCGGCTTCAGCAAGCTCTGGAATTCCAGCTCAGCGCGTTCCACGCCCAAGAGCGCTTGTTCATAAGCTAAGCGTGCTGCTGTGTCGTCCAGGCGCGCCAAAATGTCTCCTTCTAGCACGTAATCATCACGCTGGACGCGCACCTCCAACACGCGCCCCGCCGTCAGGAAAGACAACGAGTTGACGCGCTCAGCGCTCAGCACGCCAATCGCGCTCACGGCCAGGGTAACATCACCGCGTCCCACCTCGTAAAGCTGCACATCAGCCAGCGCAGTCGAGCTGCTCGCTCCGCCACCTGCGCTGCCAAACAAAACGATAGGCAGCAGCACGATCAGCAAAGCCATTACGAACAACGATCGTCTCACCGACATGCTTTTGTTCCTGATTGTGCTATTTTCCACAGCTCTACTATAATACAGTACACTCTAGTACTTGTATCGCTCTTAGCCGAACCTTATTCGGACGTTAGTTATGCACCAACGTCTGCAAGGAGCGCTGTCATGCCTCTCAAACTCAACGAGAACATCCCCGATATTGTCATCGGACGCTTGCCTCTGTATCTGCGGGCGCTGACCTACCTCCAACAAGAAGGCCACGAGGTCACCTCGTCTCATGAATTAGGCCAGCGCTTGGGCATTAGTTCGGCGCAGATACGCAAAGACCTATCGCATTTTGGCGGTTTTGGCAAGCAAGGCACAGGCTATCAAATCCCCTACCTCATCCATAAATTGCAGGATGTGCTGCAAGTCAACCGCATTTGGCCGGTCGCCGTCGTCGGGGCAGGCAATCTAGGCAGCGCCATCGCCCATTATCGTGGCTTTGAAGAGCGTGGCTTCCGCGTCTGCTGGCTCTTCGACGCTGATCCCAGACGTATTGGTCAGCAAGTCGACTCGTTCATCGTCCAGCCGATTAGCGAACTACAAGCCACCCTGAGCGGCAGCAACTGCCAGGTAGGTATGATTGCCGTACCTGCCGATCGCGCGCAAGAGGTTGCTGATCTGCTAGTCGGCGCAGGTGTGCGCGCCATCCTCAACTACGCGCCTATTAACATCAACGTACCACCTGGCGTACTGGTGCAGTACATTGATCCCGTCGTCCATCTCCAGCACATGAGCTTCTACCTGCGCGCCTCAGACGAGTGAGTCAATGCGCCGCATAAGCGCCGGATCGTCCAGCGCTCGCCCTGCCCCTACCGCTGCCGCGATCAGCGGATGATCCGACGGGTAACAGGTGACGCCGGTCTGCTGCGTGAGATAGGTCTCAATACCGCGCAGCAGCGCTCCACCGCCTGTGAGCGTGATCCCACGATCGATGATATCAGAAGCTAATTCAGGCGGAGTCTCGGCCAGCGCGTTCTTGACCACTGCTGCAATTGCTTGGAGCGGCTCGCTCAGGGCTTCACACACTTCGCCAGTCGTCATAGTGATCGAACGCGGCAGGCCCGTCACGTTGTCTCGTCCCTGGACTTCCATGCTCAGGTTTTGCGGCAGATCAACCGCTGCTCCGATCTGAATCTTGACCGCTTCGGCCGTCGGTTGGCCAATCGACAAGTTGTACTTGCGCCGCACGTAGGCGATGATAGCGTCGTCCATGCGTAGGCCACCCACACGACCGCTCTCAGCGCGAATGATGTTGTTCATCGTCACCACCGCCGCTTCGGTGATGCCACCACCGATATTGACGACCATGTCGCCTGCTGGCGTACTCACAGGCAAGCCAGCGCCGATTGCCGCCGCCAGCGGCTCCCAGATCAAGAAGACCTCGCGCGCACCTGCTGACATCACCGCTTCGTAGACAGCACGTTTCTCAACTGTGTTCACGCCCCAGGGGACGCAAACCATGACCGTCGGCTTCACCAAGCGAATCCGTCCAGCAATCTTGTCGAAGAAGTGGCGCAGCATAGCCTCGGTCACGTCGTAGTCAGCGATCGCCCCATTTTGCAGCGGGCGCACGATCTGAATATCTTCTTCGTCTACACGCCCAAGCATTTCGCGGGCTGGTTGGCCAAAGTCCACGATGCGCTGGTCTTCCGTCATCAGCGCGACCAGCGTTGGCTCTTGCAGCGCAATTTGCCCGCCTTCATAGATCAATACGTTGGTCGTACCGAGGTCGAGGCCCAGACGTTTTGAGAACCATCCCATGCGCGCAATTCCTCACCTATTCATTCTTCGTGCTGCCTATATTGTAATCCAAAGCGAACTAGCAAAACGAGGGGCATGATGCCCCTCGTTCTGTCGACTGGTTGTCGTGACGCCTAGCTCTTGGCGTCCTCATCTTCGCTGAGAATGCGCAGCTTGCTGGTGCTACCGGACGCCATTTTGCGCGACAGCTTGAGAGCCATCTCAGCGCGGCGCAGTTCCAGGGCAGCTTGACGGTTATGATCGGGATGTGTGCCTTCAGCCATCATCTTGGCGGCGCGCGCGCGAGCCTCTTCCGCCTTCTCTGCGCTGATCCCGTAGGCCGACTCGGCTGTGTCGGCTAGCACAACCACCTTGTCTGGCCGAACGTCTACGATCCCACCGTAGATAGCGAAGCGTTCTTCAGCGTTACCCTTGCGCACCACCATCTCGCCAAAGCCCAGCGTCGTCAGCACTGGGGCATGGCGCGGCAGAATGCCCATCTCGCCCTCAATCGCCGGCACAATGACCATATCGGCCTGTTTCTCTTCAAACAGCTTGCGCTCCTGCGTGACCAGTTCTACATGAATTGGCATGATCGGCCTCCTGATCGTCGGTTAGCAAGGGGCATTCCCTTGCTCGCCGAACGCTAGTTGTTCTTGCTCTGCTCGTAGCGTTCTAACACGTCTTCGATGGGGCCAGCCATGTAGAACATCGCTTCGGGGATGTGGTCAACTTCGCCATCGAGGATCATGCGGAAGCCGCGCACCGTATCGCGCACTGGCACATAGCGGCCCTCGCGGCCCGTAAACTGCGCCGCCACGCGCATGGGCTGACTGAGGAAGTTCTCAATCTTGCGCGCGCGCGCCACCAACAGCTTGTCGTCATCGCTCAATTCTTCCACGCCCAAGATAGCGATGATGTCTTGCAGGTCTTTGTAGCGTTGGAGGACGCGCTGTACTTCGCGGGCCGTGCGGTAGTGGTCTTCACCCACCACTAGCGGATTGAGGTTGTTGCTGGTGGAAGCCAACGGATCAACGGCCGGGAACAGGCCGCGCGCCGCGATAGAGCGTTCCAAAGCGATCGTGCTGTCTAGGTGGGTGAACACGGCCACCGGCGCTGGATCGGAGTAGTCATCGGCAGGCACGTAGACGGCTTGCATAGACGTAATTGAGCCGCGCTTGGTGGACGTGATGCGTTCTTGCAACATGCCCATTTCTTCGGCCAGGTTGGGCTGATAGCCTACTGCCGAGGGCATACGACCCAGCAGCGCCGATACTTCGGCGCCAGCCAGACTGTAGCGGAAGATGTTGTCGATGAAGATCAGCACGTCGCGGCCTTCATCGCGGAAGGTCTCCGCAATCGTGAGGCCAGTGAGGGCCACGCGCAGGCGCACGCCAGGCGGCTCGTTCATCTGGCCAAAGACCATCGCCAGTTTGTCCAAGACGCCAGCTTCTTTCATTTCGTGGTACAGGTCTGTGCCTTCACGAGTGCGCTCTCCCACGCCAGCAAACACCGATAGGCCATTGTGTTCGATGGCAATCGAGTTAATCAGCTCTTGGATGGTGACCGTCTTGCCTACGCCAGCGCCGCCGAAAATGCCCGTCTTGCCGCCTTTAGCCATTGGCGCTACTAAGTCGATGACCTTCATGCCCGTCTCAAAAATCTCCAGGCGTGGCGACTGCTCTTCAAAGCTAGGAGCTTTGGCGTGGATGGGACGACGGGGTTGATCCTCTGGCACAGGGGGTTTGCCGTCAATCGGGCGGCCTAACACGTTGAAGATACGCCCCAAAGCCGCCTGACCCACCGGCACAGCAATCGGTGCGCCCGTCGCATAGGCCGCCATGCCACGCGCCAGGCCATCAGTGCTGTCCATCGCCACCGTGCGCACCTGGCTGTCACCCAGCAGAAGCTCTACTTCCAAGATCAGGTCTTCGCCGTTGTCGCGCGGAATGCGGATTGCTTCGAAGATATCAGGAAGCTGCCCCTGCGGGAACTCAATATCGACTACGTTACCAAAAATTTGTGTGACTTTGCCTTGCGCTTCTGCCATCGTTCGTCTCTCCTCATGGATGATGTTGATCTGTCGTTGCGCGCTCACTGGGCTGCCTGAACGATGTCATCGGCCATCGCGTCGATGGCTTGTTGGAGGGCGTTCGCGCCGCCCACGATGTCTAGGATTTCGCTAGTGATGGAAGCCTGGCGCGCTTTGTTGTATTCCAGGGTCAAATCTTGCACCAGACTGTTGGCGTTGTCGGTGGCGTTGCGCATGGCAGCCATGCGGGCGGCGTGTTCGCTAGCCTGCGACTCCAACAAAGCCTGGAAGAGCTGGAGCTGCGTGAAGCGCGGCACTATTTCGTCCAGCACCGCTGCTGCATTTGGTTCAAACTCATAGTCGCGCGCGCCTTCGCTCAGGTGCGGCATTTCCTTAAGCAGGTCACCAGCGATGCTGCGCGCTTCAGCGTGCGTGGTCAAGGGCAGCCAACCGACGACGGTAGGGCGCTGCGCCAGCATGTTGATGAAATCGGTGTAGGCAATGAAGACCTCATCCACCTCGCCGCTCAGGAAGGCATCAATTGCCAGCTTAGCGACGGGCAGAATGTCACCGATAGTTGGCTCTGGCGGCAAATCGCTGAACTCTGCCACCACATTTGCTCCGCTGCGGATCAGGGTATCTCGGCCCTTCTTGCCAATCGCCACCCACTGGATCGGCTTGCCCACGCGATCTTCGAAGCGCTCAGCAACGCGCAATACGTTGGTGTTGTACGCGCCAGCCAGGCCTCGTTCTGACGTAATCAGCACCACCATGACCTTGTTCACTGGCGTGCGCTCAGTCAACATAGGGTGGCTCGTGCCTTTCATGGCGTTCTGCAAGTTCAACAAGATTTCCAGGGCTTTGGCCGCGTAGGCACGGGTGGCCAGCACGCGCGCCTGTGCGCGGCGCACGCGCGACGCCGAGACGGCTTCTAGGGCGCGGGTGATCTGCGAGATGTTCTTGACGCTGCGAATGCGTTTGCGTACTTCTTTTGGCGTCGCCATTCAACGTTCCTTTCTCATGGCGCAGGCCTGGCAATCCAGGCCCGCGCTACGGCGCACCTCAGCTCCAGGTCTCGTTGAACGACTTGATCGTGTTCTCCAGCTTGGCGCGCGTCTCGTCAGACAAGCCTTTCTTGGCGTCAGCATCGATGGCGCTGGCTAGATCGCTGTACTGGGCGCGCATGGCCCGCACGAAGTCGGCTTTCCACGCGCCCACGCGCTCCACTGGAATGCCGTCTAGCAAGCCGCTCGTGCCAGCGTAGACCAGGGCAATCTGTTCGCTCAGGGCCAGAGTGTTGTACTGCGACTGCTTGAACAGTTCGTTCAAGCGCAGACCGCGATCAAGTTGTTCCTGCGTCGTCTTGTCTAGGTTAGAACCGAACTGAGCAAAGGCAGCCAGCGAACGGAACTGGGCCATCTGCAAACGCAGACCACCTGCAGTCTTGTTCATAGCTCTCGTCTGGGCTGCACCGCCGACGCGCGACACGCTAATGCCGGTGTTGACCGCCGGACGTTGACCAGCGTAGAACAGCTCGCTCTCAAGGTAAATTTGGCCATCGGTGATGGAGATGACGTTGGTTGGGATGAAGGCCGACACGTCACCCAGCAGGGTTTCGATGATTGGCAGGGCCGTCAGGCTGCCGCCGCCCTCTTCATCACTGAGCTGAGCGGCGCGCTCTAGCAGGCGGCTGTGCAGATAGAACACGTCGCCAGGGAAAGCTTCGCGGCCCGGAGGACGGCGTAGCAGCAGCGACACTTGGCGATAGGCAGCGGCGTGCTTGGACAGGTCGTCGTAGATGATGAGGGCATCCTTGCCATTCTCCATGAACCACTCGCCCATGGCGCAGCCAGCAAAGGGCGCAATGTACTGGAGCGCAGCTGCATCGCTGGCTGAGGCCACCACCAAGATGGTGTAATCCATCGCGCCGTACTGTTCCAGCGTAGCCTGAATGCGCGCGACTTCGCCGCGGCGCTTGCCAATGGCCACGTAAATGCAGTACATGTCTTGGCCACGCTGGTTGATGATCGTGTCTAGGGCGATGGCCGTCTTGCCCGTCTGGCGATCGCCGATGATGAGTTCGCGTTGGCCACGACCAATCGGGATCATAGCATCGATGGCCAGGATGCCCGTCTGCACCGGACGATTGACGCTCTTGCGCTTCATGACGCCAGGAGCAATGCGTTCGATGTTCATAAATTCGTTAGAAGCAATCGGGCCTTTGCCATCCAACGGGTTGCCCAGAGCATCGACGACGCGGCCCACCAAGCCCATGCCCACCGGCACAGATGCGATGCGCCCCAGCGGTGACACAGTATCGCCTTCCTGGATGGTGTCGTACTCACCCATGATGATGACGCCGACGTTGTCTTTCTCCAAGTTGAAGACAATCCCTGCCGTGCCGTTTTGGAAGCGCACCAGCTCATTGTAGCGCACGTTGTCCAGGCCGCTCACGCGCGCAATACCGTCGCCGACTTCCATCACGTAGCCAACTTCGACGGCTTCGATTGTGGGCTGGAAGTCCTCAATCTGCTTGAGGATTGAGTCGAAAATGCTTTCCGTCATGCTCTACTCCTTAAAAATCGGTGGGATGATCCCTGAGTGATCGGCATTGAGGGTTTTGACGCGGACTCGGATGATTGCTGCTGTTCGTCCACCGCGCTCGCCAGTCAGGTGAGCCAAATCCGCCGTATAAAAATCGTTTAGCGCTCAGATTGTAGCGGATGAAGGGCCACCTGTCCAATTTTTCACGATCCGCCTCCTAAGACACATCTTCCCCTAAAGTTAAAGTTGGACTGCTCATGCCCTGGCAGTAGGGGGATGATGGGTGTATAACATGAGCGATGACGATCTATCGTATGGAGTGTGAGCTTATGTGGATGAGAAAATTGCTGCTCTACCTATCGACTGCGCGCTGGGCGCGCAACATCGCCACCCGTTGGGCAATCGCACGCCGCGTCGCGCGGCGCTTCGTAGCTGGCGAGTCGCTAGACGAGGCGCTTTCGGCCACGCGCGCGCTCAACGCTCAGGGCATCCTCGTCACCCTCGATTATCTGGGCGAGGCCGTCGAAAAGGCCGAAGATACTCAGGCCGTCGTCGCCACCTACCTCAGCCTGCTGGACGGGATTCACCAGCACCAGCTCCAATCCAGCATTTCGCTCAAGCTCACTCATCTGGGCCTGGATATCAGCGAGGAGCTGTGCCTAGTCAACCTGCGTCACATTGTGGGACGCGCCAAGCAGTATGGCATTCCTGTCACCATCGACATGGAGTCCAGCGCTTACACCGACACCACGCTGCGCATTTACCGCACCTTGCGCGATGAATACGACTTCGACAACGTCGGCACAGTCATCCAGGCTTATCTCTACCGCACGGCTGATGATATGAAGGCCCTGGCTCAAGAAGGCGCGCACATCCGCTTGTGCAAAGGAGCGTATCTCGAACCTGCCGAGGTCGCCTTCCCCAACAAAGCCGACGTTGACGCCAACTATCTCCGCGTCATGCAAGATTATCTAGCCAGCAGCGGTCGCGCCTATCTGTGCATTGCCACCCACGACGAAGCCATGATCCGTGCCGCCGAAGCCTTCATCGCTCAGCACAAGATTGACCCGCAGCGCTACGAATTCCAAATGCTCTACGGCATTCGCAGCAGCCGCCAGGCAGAATTGGCCAAGCAGCACCCCATGCGCGTCTACGTCCCCTTCGGCGAAGCCTGGTATCCGTACTTCGTGCGCCGTCTGGCCGAAAGGCCTGCCAACCTGTGGTTCTTCGTCCGCAGCTTCGCCCGCGCCTGATCTCAATCATCTACCTCACAAGGACATGCCATGCTCCCCGCCTACTCCCCAGAGAGCTACACCGACTTCAGCCAACCGACTGCGCGCCGCGCCTTTGAGGACGCCCTAGCCCTGGTGCGCTCGCGCTTCGGCCAGCGCTATCCATTAGTAGTCGGGGATCAGCGGATTGTGCTGGATGACACCTTCGCCAGCGTCAACCCCGCCAATCCTTCAGAAGTGTTGGGCTATTTTGCCAATGGCACAGCCGAACATGCCGACCAGGCTCTGCGCGCTGCGACCGACGCCTTCCGCACTTGGCAGTACGCCTCAGCTCAGGAACGCGCGCGCTACTTGCTGCGCGCCGCCGCCGAAATGCGCCGCCGCAAGCACGAATTCAGCGCTGCATTAGTCTATGAAGTCGGCAAAAGCTGGGCAGAAGCCGACGCTGACACTGCCGAAGCCATCGACTTCTTCGAATACTACGCTCGCCAAATGCTGCGCTTAGCCGACTCCGATCATCTGCTGACCGCCTATCCACCAGAACAACTCAATTTGCAGTACATTCCCCTAGGAGTCGGCGCTATCATCCCGCCCTGGAACTTCGCCAATGCCATCTTGTCAGGCATGACCAGTGCTGCCCTGGTGACGGGGAACACCGTCGTCCTCAAGCCAGCAGAACAGTCGCCTCTGCTGGGATGGATGGTGGCTGAGCTGTTCTGGGAGCAGCATTTGCCCGCTGGCGTCCTCAATTTCATCACTGGCCCTGGCGAGGTCGTCGGCGCGCGCATGGTGGAAAGCCCGCTGACGCGCTTCGTGTCTTTCACTGGCTCAAGGTCTGTCGGCGTGGGCATCTACGAGAAGGCTGCGCGCGTCCAGCCAGGCCAGAAATGGCTCAAGCGCGCTATCCTGGAAATGGGTGGCAAAGACGCCGTGTTGGTGGACGAAACCGCCGACCTGGAGCTGGCCGCTCAGGGCATCGTCGCCAGCGCCTTTGGCTTCCAGGGTCAGAAATGTTCGGCTGGCTCGCGCGCTATTCTGGTGGACAGCGTCTATGAGCGCGTAGTGGAGCGCGTGGTCAGCCTGACGCAGACACTCAGCGTTGGCTCAACGGCTGCTGGCCCAGAGGTCTACATGGGGCCAGTCATCGACCAAGAGGCCTACGATAAGATTCGCGGCTACATCGAAATTGGCGCGCAGGAAGGCAAGTTGCTCACAGGTGGCCACGTCATCGAAACAGAGACGAATGGCTATTTCATCCCGCCGACCGTCTTCGGGGACGTGCTAGAGACAGCGCGCATCGCTCAGGAAGAAATCTTCGGGCCAGTGCTGGCCTGTATGCGCGCCCGTGACTTCGACGACGCGCTGCGGATCGCCAACGGCACAGAATACGGCTTGACTGGCGCCGTCTACAGCCGCAGTCGCGAGCGCCTGGAGCAGGCTCGCCGCGAGTTCCACGTTGGCAACCTATACTTCAACCGTAAATGCACCGGCGCACTGGTGGGTATCCATCCTTTTGGCGGCTTCAACATGAGCGGCACGGACAGCAAGGCCGGCGGCCCCGATTATCTGCTGCTGTTCACCCAGGCCAAGAGCATTGCCGAGAGACTGTAGCCTGGGGGTCGCCTCAGGCGAGGCGACGTCTACCAAGTCCTGGCTTTAAGACACAGTGTGCATCACTTAGCGATGTTCAAGAGCCGCTGAACAGCCTGATGAGCCGCGACACAATGCCACGCTTCTGGCTGGTCATCTGCTGATGTTCCTTTTGGAGCTGAGTGATGACGAATTCCAGCTCGCTCAGGCGCATCCGTGCGCCGTTGACAACAACCCACTCAGCGTCCAGGGCGCGCACATCCTGTGGAATGCGGTTGTGAAGTTTGCGATAGATTTCAACGTAACGCTGCATCATCTGTTCGGCTTCTTGAGCCATAGTTCATTCACCATCAACTCGGCACATTCTTCGCTCATTGTATCAAAATTTTTGCCACGTAGCGATAAGCTGACGATGTGTTTTGTCGATCGTGCTGTTTATTTCTTGAGATGGAACGCTATAATGGCACGTGCCTTAGTCATCACAAACATGACTCCGCCCTATGAGGCCATCTATGTTCAATGCAACATCCAGATACCATGAAGCTGTGCAGCTCATCCGCTCATGTACACAACACCAGCCCGCCATCGGCTTAGTCCTCGGCTCTGGCTTGGGCGGCCTGGCTAACGAGCTTAAACAAGCCGATTTCATCCCTTACGAAGACATTCCCAACTGCCCTCGGTCTACCGTTCACGGCCACTACGGTCGCCTGGTCATCGGCACGCTAGAGGGTCAGACCGTCATCGCTCAGCAGGGTCGCGTTCATTTCTACGAAGGCTATGACATGCAGCAGGTGACCTTCTTGGTGCGCGTCATGGGTCTGTTAGGTGTCAAGGTACTCATCCTCACCAACGCTGCTGGCGGCATTGATCCCAACTACAAAGTCGGCGACCTTATGCTGCTCAACGATCACATCAACTTACCCGGCATGGCCGGTCACCATCCTCTGATTGGCCCGAACGACGAGTCGCTTGGTGAGCGCTTTGTGGGCATGTCACAGGCCTATGACTACGAGCTGCGCGCTCTGGCTCACCAAGTAGCCCAAGCCAACAACCTACCCTTGCACGAAGGCGTCTACGCCGCTGTGAGCGGGCCTTCGTTTGAGACGCCAGCGGAAGTGCGCTTCTTGCGGGCCATCGGCGCGAATGCTGTCGGCATGTCTACTGTCCATGAGGTGTTGGTGGCGCGCCACATGCGCCTGCGCGTGATGGCCATCAGTGGCATCACCAACGTCGCCATCGATCAGGTAGACAGCGATAACGACGCTAGTCACGAAGAAGTCCTGGAAGCTGGTGCGCTGCTCGTGCCACGCCTGACAACGCTTCTGAGAGGCGTCCTCCAGGCGATAGGCTGATGTTCGGCCTGTTCTTCTTGCTCGATCAATTGGCCATCGGCCTCTATTTCCTACTGCTGGCCTGGGGATTGCGTCAGTTGTGGCGCCTAGTCCAGGCGCGCCGAGAGCTGCGCGCCACTCACTTTGAGCTGGAACGCTACCTCGCCCGCACTGCTCAGGCCAGCGCGCTCACAAATATCGTCGTCAGCGTAGAGCTGGCCATCATCTTGCTAGGCATTCAGCAAATGGTCGTGCCATACTTGCGCCAAGAAGTCATCTTGCAGGAAGTGGTCGCCGCCGCGCCTATCCGCGATGATGGTGATTTTGCCACTGCCACGCCAGCGCCGGTCAGTGGTCGCCTAGACATAGAACCTGTCGCGCCACTGGGCCAGGATGGAACAATTTTGTTGCTGACGCCCACCCTCACGCCGACTCCCGTCGGCACGATCATCCCCAACGCCCCACCCACCGAGGGGTGCAGCGACGAGCGCGCCATGCTACAAATTCCCGCTAATGGCCAGCGCGTCTTCGCGCCCATCCCCATCGTCGGCACGATCTTCGCCGACAACTTCGCCTTCGCCAAAGTCGAAATTCGTGGGCCAGGCACAAACAACACTTACGCCGTCATCGACGACCGACGCCAACCAGTGTTGGTCACGTCTCCGTTCAGCCAATTCATCCCCGCCCCATACACACCTGGCCTATACCAACTGCGCGTTATGGTCTTCGATATCACCAGCACCTCAGTAGCCTTCTGCATGGTCAACATCTACATCACCGAGCCGCCCGTCACCCCCACGCCCACGCCGCCAGCAGCCGCAGGAACACGCCCATGAGCGCTCGTCCACGCCTAGCCTTCATCGGTGCAGGACGAGTAGCCCACGCTTTGGCACTATCCTGGCACGCTGCTGGTTGGTCCATCACTGCTATCGCCAGCCGCGATGTGGCACGCGGGCAGGCCCTAGCTCAGCAGGTGGGGGCGGCTTTCGCTCATCCTGGACGAGCTGTAGAGCAAGCTGACCTCGTCTTCTTCAGCGTCCCTGACGACGTTGTTCGCCTCTTAGCCCAGGGCCTTGTCACCCTGGATTGGCGTAGCAAAGCCGCTGTCCATCACAGCGGTGCGCTCAGCATAGACGCGCTCAGCTCTCTGGCTCAGGTCGGGGCAGAGACGGGCAGCCTACACCCCGCTCTACCCCTCACCGACTACAGCTTGGACGCCAACGTACAGCAGGCTCGTCTGCGCGGTGCAGCCTACGCTCTGGAAGCCAGCAACCAAGCGCTGATGGACCAGCTCGTAGTGCTAGTGCAAGCGCTCGGTGGCCACCCCGTGCTGCTGGCCTCAGGCCAGAAAGTCCTCTACCACGCCGCTCTGGTCTTCACCAGCAATTACACCGTGACGCTCTATGCAGTCGCCATGCGCCTGCTCGCAGACATCAGCGTTGACTCTGCCAGCAGCGCCCTCATCCTCAACGGCCTGCTCAATGGCACGACTGCCAATCTGGCGCGCCAGGGCCTGCCACTGGCCCTCAGCGGCCCGCTAGTGCGCGGCGACGTAGGGACAATAGCCGCGCATTTGCAGGCGCTCCCGCCCGACCTGGCAGCCCTGTACCGCCATTTGGCTCAACATACCTTGCCCCTGGCTCAGGCCCGCGGCACACCTTTAGAATCTTTATTGGCTCTTTTATCTCAGGAAGACAGCTCATGACTCGTAAGACAATTCTTGACATCCAAAAGATGAAGGCCCAGGGTGAGAAGATCGTCCTGCTGACCGCCTACGACGCCACCAGCGCGCGCGTAGCTGAAGCCGCTGAAATCCCCGTAATCCTGGTCGGCGATACGCTGGGCATGGTCATCCAGGGCCACAGCTCCACAATCCCCGTCACCCTAGATCAGATGATCTATCACTGCGCTATTGTGGCTCGCGTCACTCAAACTTCTCTCATCGTCGGCGATATGCCTTTTATGACCGCCAGCATCAGCGCCGAAGACACGCTGCGCCAAGCGGCCCGCCTCATGCAGGAAGGCGGCGTGACCGCCGTCAAACTGGAGGGCGGCGAGCCTGTCGCTCCTATCATCAAGCGCCTGACCCAAGCAGGCATTCCCGTCATGGCTCACATCGGCCTCACACCTCAAAGCGTCAACCAATTCGGCGGCTTCAAAGTCCAGGGACGCCAGCTCGAAGATGCTCGCCAGCTCGTGCGCGACGCTGAGGCCGTGCAGGCGGCTGGCGCGTTTGCCGTTGTGCTAGAGCTTGTGCCAGCACCTCTCGCAGGCCTCATCACCCAGCGCCTGAGCATTCCAACGATTGGCATTGGTGCGGGGCCGGATTGCGACGGCCAAGTGCAGGTCTTCCACGACATTTTGGGCTTGTTCGACCAGTTCCTGCCGCGCCACGCCAAGCGCTACGCCGAAATCGGCGAGGCCATGCGCGCCGCTGCCGTCCAGTACCGCCAAGATGTACAAGCGGGCGTGTTCCCTACCGCCGAACAAGCTTTCAGCATGAGCGAGCAAGTTCTGCGTCACCTCAAAGAAGCGTTGGATCATGCAAATCGCTGAGACCATTCAGGAGTTGCGCCAGGCCCGCCAGAAGCTCTCAGGACGCATAGGACTCGTACCAACGATGGGCTACCTGCACGAAGGCCATCTATCGCTGGTGCGCACTGCTCGCGCCGAATGCGATCATGTCCTAGCGACTATCTTCGTCAATCCTGCACAGTTCAGCGCTCAAGAAGACCTAGCCAGCTATCCACGCGATTTGCCTCGCGACCTGGCTATGCTGGAAGCAGAAGGCGTAGGCCTGGTCTTCACCCCCTCTGCTGAACTGATGTATCCGCCAGGCTACCAGACCTACGTCACAGTGGAACAGGTGAGCCAGGGGAAGGAAGGCAGCGCGCGACCAGGCCACTTTCGCGGCGTGGCGACAGTCGTCGCCAAGCTGTTCAACCTGATCCAAGCACAGCGCGCCTACTTTGGTCAGAAGGACGCTCAGCAGGTGGCCGTCATTCGGCGCATGACCCACGACCTGAACTTCCCCCTAGAGATTGTCGTCTGCCCTATTGTGCGCGAAGCCGACGGGCTGGCTATGTCTTCGCGCAACGTCTACCTCTCCCCTGCCGAACGCCGAGCGGCTGCCGTCGTCCCGCAAGCTTGGCAGCGCGCCGCCCAGGCTTATGGCGCTGGTGAACGCCACCCTGAAGTCTTGCGCTCTATCGTGCGCGAACACATTGCCCAAGAGCCGCTGGCCCGCCTGGATTACGTCTCGGTGGCTTCGGCGCGCACCCTAGCAGAGCAAGACGCGCCCAGCGAAGAGCCGCTGCTGCTGTCGCTGGCCGTACAAGTGGGCCGTCCGCGCCTGCTAGACAACTGCCTGCTGCCCATGGCGCTCAACACCCGCGAAGGCGCGAGCGCTGTCTTGGGGCGCATAGAGTGAGTTGCCCGCTCTGCCTGTATTTAGGCAGTCATTACTGCTATAATGCCGCTTAACTTTCGGGTTGGACTCTGTGGTGGTAGCATGGATCAAGCGCACATTCGCAATTTCTGTATCATTGCCCACGTCGATCATGGCAAAAGCACGCTGGCAGACCGTCTGCTGGAACTCACCCAGACCGTGAGCGACCGCGAAATGCAAGCCCAACTGCTGGACAGCATGGAATTGGAGCGCGAGCGCGGCGTCACTATCAAAGCCTCGGCTGTGCGGATGAGTTATTGCGCCAAAGACGGGCAAACTTATATCATCAACCTCATCGACACGCCCGGCCACGTCGACTTCACCTATGAAGTGAGCCGCGCTCTGCAAGCCTGCGAAGGGGCAATCTTGGTCGTGGACGCCAGCCAGGGCATTGAAGCTCAGACGCTCACCAACGTCTATCTGGCCATCGAACAAGACCTGGAGGTGCTGCCTGTTCTCAACAAGATCGACTTGCCCGCTGCTCGCCCTGACGATGTAGCCAAAGAGCTAGAAGACCTGCTCGGCGCACAGGACTCCATCCTGCGTATCTCTGCTAAGAATGGCATTGGCGTGCAGGACGTGATGGAGTTAGTCGTGCAGAGAGTGCCGCCGCCCAAAGGCAAGACCGACGCTCCGCTGCGCGCCCTAGTCTTCGACTCGCACTACGACTCGTACAAGGGCGTCGTGGCCTACGTGCGCATTGTCGATGGCCGCGCGACGAAGCGCGACATGATGCGCCTGATGGCCAGCGACGCTCGTTTTGAACCCGTCGAAATCGGCGTCTTCACGCCATCGATGACCCCCATCGATGAGCTATGCGCTGGCGAGGTCGGCTACATCGCCACAGGCCTTAAGACCATTCGCGAGTGCCGCGTCGGCGATACGATCACCCTGGCCATCAACGGCGCCAGCGAGCCGCTGCCTGGCTATGCCCAGGCCAAGCCGATGGTCTTCGCAGGCATCTACCCCACCGATAACGCCGACTATCACAACCTGCGCGACGCGCTGGAGAAGCTCCAACTCAACGACGCCTCCCTCGTCTTTGAGCCAGAGACTTCACAGGCGCTCAACTTTGGCTTCCGCGTGGGCTTCCTGGGCTTGTTCCATATGGAGATCATCCAAGAGCGCCTAGAGCGTGAGTACGACTTGGACATTCTGGCCACCGCCCCCAGCGTGGAATATCGCGTTGTCAAGCGCGACGGACAGCAGATCACCATCGACAGCCCGGCTCAGCTGCCTCCTGAGAACGAGATCGCCGAGATTCATGAACCCTGGATGAAAATCCAAATCTACACGCCCCAAAGCTACATCGGGGCAATTATGGACTTGGTCATCAACAAGCGCGGCGAGTACATCAACACGGACTACCTGGACGCCAACCGCGTCATCCTCACCTATCGCTTGCCCTTGTCCGAACTCATCATCGACTTCTACGACAAGCTCAAGAGCATTACCCAGGGCTACGCCAGCCTGGATTACCAATTCGACTCGTACCGCGAAGGCGACTTAGTGAAGCTTGACATCCTAGTCAACAACGAACCCGTAGACGCCCTGGCTTTGATCGTCCACAAAGACGACGCCTATCACAAGGGCCAAAAGCTAGTGAGTCGCCTGAAAGACCTGATTCCGCGTCAAATGTTCGTCGTACCCATCCAGGCAGCCGTTGGCAAGCGTGTCATCTCGCGGGCTAACGTGAGCGCTATGCGCAAAGACGTGCTGGCCAAGTGCTACGGCGGCGACATCACGCGCAAGAAGAAGCTGCTAGAGAAGCAGAAGAAGGGCAAGAAGCGCATGAAGATGATCGGCCAGGTGGAAGTACCGCAAGAAGCCTTCATGGCTCTGCTGAGCCTGGATGAGGAATGAACACTTGGGGCTGAAGCCGTCTGTCAGCCCTCATCAGCGTCCGTCCTGAGCTAGCAGGGCTTCGCGCGCGCGTTCAGCGAAATCTTGCCCGCGCCCAGCATAGACTACCTCATCTCCTAGCACGCGCCAGCGATAGACGCTCTGGCCATCAACCAGGCAATCCGCTTGACCTGATTGCTGGTCATAGACCCCACCCTGAGCTAGGTTGTGACTTACTCCAGGTCGCACCACCCACAGAGCTGCATGAGGCGGCACGCTCAGATAATGGGCCATATCTTCTTCATGAGCAATCGTCAGCGCGTCCACTGTGAAGGCAATCGGATCGACTAGCACATGGTAGCTGCGACCACCAAAGTTGCCATGCAGCACCTTCAGTCGCTCCTGAGGGATGAACGCTATGGTACGCTCCAAAGCCACCGCACCCGGCGCACCCACTGCCAGATAGGAGGCAAAATCCAGCAAATAACCATCGACTAGATCGCTGGTGGCACTGACGAGCGCCTTGCTGAAGGGGAAAAAGGGATCATCAAAGCGCTGAATCGGCAGCGGCAAGTCCAGGACGCGTGGACAGATGAGCAGCAACTTGTGCGTCCCCAACGCTTGCGCACGCTCCACAAAATCACTCCACATAGTCTAGAGTCCTTCTCGCAAGATACGCCAGGCCCAGGCTAAACCCCAGCGGCTCACCCAAGTGCTGGCCAAATCCGACAGCGCGCCGAAACCGTAGCCTCGCACTTGCTCCTCAGAGTCAGCGCTGACTGCCACCGCCGAAGCCGTCTCAACGTCGGCGTTTTCATCCACGTCAGGCAAACTCACGAAGGCCACACAGGCCAAGACGCCGCGTTCCTGACGGTAATGACGCACCGCTGCCAAAGCCAACCCCTTGAGATCATGAGCCGACTGGTCAAGCACCTCAGCCAAATTCTGCGGCGTCTCAAATTCCAGCAAAGACAAGCGACTCGGTGCCTTCATAGCTTGGATTTGGCGCGCAACTGCCGTCTTGATCCCTGCCTGGATCACCAACAGATCAGCGCTGCGCGCTTCTAGCACCCTCAGCACAGCGTCCTCCAGGCGATCTTGTCCCACGCCGAAGATATAGCGCCCAATGCGCTGGCGCACCTGAGCATCGATGGCGTCCAACATGGCTTCAGCTTCGGGTAGGCTATCGGCTTTGGCTGTCAGGCGCACGTCGATCACGCCGTGATGAGCAGCTAGGCCGATAGTGGGATTGCTCATCGTCAACAAATCACGACCAAGAAGCTCATCCAAAGCGCTCTCGCCAATGCCAGCTGCTCGTAGATTGCGCGCCTTAATCACTCCCAGCCGATATTTACTCAGTAGATATGGTACGATCGACTCGCGCATGAGATATTTCAACTCGCGCGGCACGCCGGGCAGGCTCATCACCGCCTGGCCATCAGGCAGTTCCACGATGAAGCTCGGCGCAGTACCGACAGGGTTATGAATTGCCAGCGCACCCTGAGGCACATACGCCTGGATACGGTTGTTCTCTGGCATACGACTCTGGAAGCTGCGAAAGCGCTCAGCGATTTGGTCGTAGAGTTCCTGGCGGAACTCCAGCGGTCGGTCAGTGGCCAGAGCCACACCCTGGCGCGTCATATCGTCTACTGTCGGGCCGAGTCCGCCGCTAGTGATGACCAGCGTCGCGCGGCTCAGGGCTAGACGAATCGCTTCAGCGATCCGTCTCTCGTTGTCGCCCACACTACTCATGTAATAGACATTAATCCCCAGATCGCGCAAAATCTGAGCCAGATACGCGCTGTTAGAATCTGTAATTTCGCCGAGCAGTATTTCCGTGCCAATTGTTACAATCTCAGCGCTGATGTTGTCAGTCATTGGCTCATCACCGCCTTGTAAGAGGCCTCTTCTGAGCAGATTCTTGGCAAAATGTTCCACCTTGGTTATGATACTATGAATGGTCACTCATCTTCAATTGCAGGCTGCGGAGGCTACTCATGGCAAGTGTAACTTTTAGAAATATTGTCAAGCGTTATGGCGACTTGACTGTCGTCGATAACCTGAACATTGAAGTTGCAGACAAGGAATTTTTGGTGTTGGTCGGGCCTTCAGGTTGTGGCAAGTCCACCAGCTTGCGCATGTTGGCCGGCCTAGAAGAGATCAGCGATGGCGAAATTCTGATTGGCGACCAGGTGGTGAACAACGTCGCACCTAAAGACCGCAACATTGCGATGGTGTTCCAGAGTTATGCGCTCTACCCGCACATGACCGTCTATGACAACATGGCGTTCGGCCTCAAGCTGCGCAAGACGCCCAAAGAAGTCATCGACCGTAAGGTGAAGGACGCCGCCAAGAATTTGGGCATTGAACACCTGCTCCAACGCCGTCCGCGCCAGCTTTCTGGTGGCCAGCGCCAGCGCGTGGCCGTCGGACGCGCCATCGTCCGCGATCCCAAAGTCTTCCTGATGGATGAGCCTCTCTCCAACCTAGATGCTAAGCTGCGCGTCGAAGCCCGTTCCTTCATCAGCCGTTTGCACCAACAGCTTGAGACGACTTTCATCTACGTCACCCACGACCAGGTAGAGGCAATGACGATGGGGACGCGCATTGCGGTGCTGAATGCAGGCCGCTTGCAGCAGATCGACACGCCCTACAACCTATACCACAATCCTCATAACGTCTTCGTGGCTGGCTTCATTGGCAGCCCAGCAATGAACTTCTTTGACGCGCGCCTCAAGAGTGACGGCGAGTCAGTCGTCGTCGATACTGGCGTCTTCCAAATTCAAATACCTGCCCACGAAGCTGCACCCTATCGTTCACACGTCGGCAAAGAAGTCATCCTGGGAGTGCGGCCAGAGAACATCCACGACCGTCGCTTCCAACCTGCCGACATTGAACCCGCCCCCGTCACCGCCAACATCGAAGTCGTAGAACAGATGGGCAGCGAAATCGTCCTCTATCTAGAGGAAGGCGGCAAGACTTTCATTGCTCGCACAGATCCGCGCACACACGCTCGCGTCGGCGCGCGCATTGACCTGGCCATCGACGTTGCTAACATCCACATCTTCGACCGTCAGACAGAACTCTCGCTGGCCTACGAGACTAAGTTGGAAGCTATTGCACGCCGCAACAACAACTAAGTGAGTCAACGCCTCAATCTAGAAGGATGACGAGCGCCCCTTGAAGGGGCGCTCTTTGTTGGCTTGGTTGTCGGTGAGCATGAATGCTCAAGCCGATTTCTCCAGGCGATACGCTTGAGCCACGCCGCTGCGTGCCTGTTCGGTCAGCTCCACTATGTCACCCAGGCGCAAACCGTCCTCAGCGTAGACGTAGGCCGTGACCAGCGCACCGTCTGTCAGCTTGACCAGGGCCAGCGTCACCGTCTGGCCGTCTGTGCCGCGTACGTTGGCGATATTGTATACCTCGCCACGACAGGCTGTTTGGGTGTGCTGTTGATATTGGAGAGTGGGATTCACCAGCATTTTCAGGTCTCTCATCTGCCCTATGGCTTCCTAACTTGGGCTGTGCTGTGCTTTCGTAGCTAACGCCAGTATAGACAGCGTGCGCTGGCAAAAGCTATCAGAGCCGAGACAAAAGCTATCAAAGGCTATCAGGCTGATGAAAGGAGGTGAAAATCTTCACCAGTTCTTTGGCGCGCTCCAAGCGTATATTGCCTTCTTGGGCCATCTGCTCTGCGATGCGCCGCACCATGTCGTCGGTGGCGCCGGCAGCCACCGCCAACTGACGCGCGTGCATACGCATGTGACCGCGCTGTATGCCTTCGGTGGCTAAGGCGCGCATGGCCGCCAAATTTTGCGCCAAGCCCACCGCTGCCATGACTTGCGCCAACTCCATAGCGCTGCCCACCCGCAAAATCTTCATCGCCACCTGAGCCGTCGGATGAACGCGCGTCGCCCCGCCTACGATACCCACCGCCAAAGGTAGTTCAATAGAGCCGCGCAGATTGCCGTCCTCATCTTGCCACCAGCGCGTGAGGCTAGTGTAACGCCCATTGCGCGCTGCGTAGGCGTGCGCTCCCGCTTCGACGGCGCGCCAATCGTTGCCCGTCGCAATAACCACTGCATCGATGCCGTTCATGATCCCTTTGTTGTGCGTTGTCGCGCGATACGAGTCAACTTCGGCGAAGACGGCAGCTTCCACGATAGCGCGCACTGCTTCGACTCCACTCAGATCAGCCGTTTTCAAGCTGGCGTGTGGGATCATGCCCTCAGCGTAGGCTTTGCGCTGATCCGTCAAATTGCTCAGGATACGCAAATGCGCCCGTCCGCCCGTTAGCCGTTCAACGTGTGGCGCGAGATACTCCACTGCGGTGTTGACAGCGTTCGCGCCCATCGCGTCGCGGGTATCCAACAGCACATGCACCACCAGCATAGGCCCGATGGCTGTCTGCGGAAAGACTCGCACTTCCAGACCACGCGCCCCACCGCCGCGTTTGACGATACTCCCGCCTATCGAATCGACTTCGCGCAGCAGAAAATCGCGCTCCGCCTCCAAAGCCTGCTGCGCTCTCTCCAAATTGGGTACGTCCAACACCTGAATTTGGCCAATCATGATGGGTTCATCGCTATGTGTGTAGAATCCTCCACCTTCACGGAACAAGCGGGCGGCGTTGCTCACGGCTGCCAGCACCGACGGCTCTTCGACGGCCATTGGGATCAGGTAATCTCTTCCATTGATGAGAAAGTTGGTCGCCAGGCCCAGCGGTAGCGCCAGCGTGCCGATGGCGTTTTCGATCATGTGGTCTGCTTGCTCAGCAGACAAGCCTGCAGCGCCACGCAGAATATCGCATTCGGCTTGGCTCAGGTTGCCCCAATCCGCCACAATGGCCAGGCGCTCCGACAATGTCTTCTTGTAGAATCCACTTAGGCGTGATGTTTTTGTGTCCATACGCGTCAATGTAGCGCGGCAAGCCTGCCAAAAACTATCATCCTCGGAGGCCCTATGCGTACTCTCATCCTCTTCTGCTGCGCGGCTCTGCTCAGCCTGGGCGCATCAGCCCAGGGCCAGGACGAGCCGACGGTCATCGGCGACGGCACGCTGCGTCGTCTGCGCGTCCCAATCCTCATGTATCACTACGTGGGTAGCTTGCCACCCAACGCCGATCAATACCGCACGGCCCTCACCATCTCAGCGTCGATGTTCCGCGATCACCTACGTTACTTAGCTGAGGAGGGCTACAGCACCATCTCCCTCTACGACTTAGACGAGGCGCTGAACGCGGGCTACCCTTTGCCGCCCAAGCCCATCATCCTAACGTTCGACGACGGCTACATCGACCACTACGAGAACGTCTTCCCTGCCTTGCAGGAATTCGGCTTCACAGGGACGTTCTTCATCATCACCGGCTTCGCCGATGAGAACAAACGCGGCCACCTATCATGGCCACAAATCATCGAGATGGGCCAGGCAGGCATGAGCATGGAAGCTCACACCAAAAGTCATGTGGAACTAGACAAGCGCAGCTACGATTTTCTGGTGTACCAAATGCTGGGCAGCATAGAGAGCCTTGAAGCCTATCTAGGTCGTCCAGCGCGCATGTTCTCCTACCCTGTAGGACGCTACGATGACCTGACCCTACTAGTCGCGTCGCAGGCTAACATCAGGCGCGCTGTCACCACCCAAAATGGCCAAGTCCACACCACCGACAATCGCCTTGAGCTACCACGCTTGCGGATCAGCAACATGACAGGCGTTGCAGCGCTAGCTCAAATGCTGCAAGGCCGCTAAAGCGAGACGGGGGCTTATTCAGCCCCCGTCTCGCCTGCCGAATTAGTCTGGCAGGATTTTCGTGTCCATGAACTTGTCAAGCCAGATCATCACGATGATCCCCAGTGGCACAGCCGTCACCAGAAAATAGATGATGCCGTAGCGCTCAATGCTCACGCCCTGGGGCGTCTGAATGGAGCTGATGAGCGGCAGCAGGTCAAAGCCCACCGTGATGATGAGGTAGCCCAGGCCAAAGCCCAGGATTTGCGACAGCACAATCACAACCAGGCGCTTGATATTCAACGGTGACATCTCAAGAGTCCTCTCGATCAATCGATACGCGCTGATTCTAACGTAAGGCGCAGAGTCTGTGCAAGGAAATATTCTCATCGTTTTGACCCCGTTCTGCAGGATAATTCACGAGTTGTTAAACTAGCCAAACACTGATAAACTTGGACAACTTAGCACTTCGTTTCGGTGTCCGAGGTGCTTATCGTCTGTGTATTTATCAGGAGCTGTTCAACGTGGCAGACATATTTGACAAGACCAGGGAATTCACGGCTGCCAAGGAGGCGATGGCCCTCGGCATTTATCCCTATTTTCGTGCCTTGAGCGACTCCGAAGGCGTCACTGCCACCTTCGAGGGCAAAGACGTGGTTATGCTCGGTTCGAACAACTACTTGGGCCTGACCACTGATCCGCGCGTGAAGCAGGCTGCCGCTGAAGCGCTAGCTCGCTATGGCACAAGCGTGACTGGCTCGCGCTTCTTGAACGGCACGCTGGAGCTGCACAAGGAACTGGAGCGCCGCCTGGCCCGTTTTGTCGGCATGGAAGCAGCGCTAGTCTTCTCAACTGGTTATCAGACCAACGTTGGCACGCTCACGGCCATCCTGGGCAAGGGAGACGTGGCCATCCTAGACAAAGACGCCCACGCCTGCGTCGTCGACGGCGTCATGATGTCGCGTGGCGAGATGAAGCGTTTTAAGCATAATGATCTAGACGACTTGGAGCGTGTCCTGAGCAAGATCGACGACGACGCTGGCAAACTAGTCGTCGTCGATGGCGTCTACAGCATGGGCGGCGACCTAGCCCCTCTGCCTCAGCTCATTGAAGTCTGCCGCAAATATGGCGCGCGTCTGATGGTCGATGACGCGCACGGCGTCGGCGTCACCGGCCAGGGGCGTGGCACAGGCTTCCACTTCGGCGTGCAGGATCAGATCGATTTGATGATGGGGACTTTCAGCAAGAGCTTCGCTTCGATCGGCGGCTTCATCGCCGGCTCTGCCGATGTCATCCACTATATTCAACATCACGCTCGCTCGCTCATCTTCTCGGCAGCTTTGCCTGCCCCCAACACTGCCGCTGTCCTAGCTGCCCTGGACATCATCGAGAATGAACCGCAGCACGTGGCCCGCGTCTGGGAAAACGCCGACTACATGCGCAGCAACCTGCGCAAGCTGGGCTTCAACATCGGCGCGAGCGTCGCCCCCATCATCCCTGTCATCATCGGCGATCAGTACAAGACAGGCCTCACCTGGGCTGCTATGATCGAAGCAGGCGTTTACACCAATCCCGTCGTGCCGCCTGCCACGCCGCCCAATGCTAGCTTGTTGCGCACTAGCTACATGGCCACTCACACCCGTGAACATCTAGATCGCGCCCTAGTAGCCTTCAAACAGGTGGGCGAAGCTCTGGATATCATCCCTAGCACCGCCACTGCCTAAAGCAGCCAGCAGTGCTGCAAAGTAAAAGGCGGGACAACCCGCCTTTTGTTTTTCTCAGTCTTGCTTGTTGGCGCGCTGCTCCATGCGACGCTGGCGACCTGTGAGAGCCTCGTGCAGCGGCGTAAAGAGCGCATAGGCCGAGGGTACGACGATCAACGTTAGCACTGTACTGCTGAAGACGCCACCAATGACCACCGTCCCCAACTCTGAGGCGATGATCGCACCGTTCGACAAGCCAGCTGCCAGCGGCGTCAGCGCGATGATCGTCGCTAGCGAGGTCATGAGGATGGGACGCAAGCGCCGAGAACCCGCTTCGATCAGCGCGTCGTACAAAGGCATGCCACGCTCATAACGATTCTGGCCTACGCGGTCGATCAGCACGATAGCGTTCGTCACCACCAGGCCCAACAGCATGAGCAAACCGATGAGGGCTGAAATGCCCAGCACGCGGTTGCTCAGGGTCAAGGCGACTGCTGCGCCTACTGGCGCCACCACAATGCTGAAGATGACCGCCAACCAGTAGATGGGCGAACCAAACAACACTACCAGCACAGCCACCACAATCACAATCGCAATCCCCATCGCCACGAAAATATCTGCAAAGCCTTGAGTCTGGAACTGGGTGTTGAAGCCCTGGTTGATTGTCACGCCTTCCGGCAGGTCAAGCTGAGCGTTCAGCGCGCGGATGGCGCGCGGCGCTAAGTTGATAGTGTCTTCCGTCGTCGTCTCGCCGGTGTAGCTGATGGCCGCCGACTGATTGACGCGAATGTAAGTCGTTGAGCCTTCCTCTTTATCGGAGGCAACTTCTTTTTCGATGATGTTGGTCACTTGCACGTCGCTCACCTGAGCCTCGGCCAGCGCAGCTTCGATGTCAGCCTGCTTGCTCAGCAGCAGATCACCATCGGGCATGGCAGCGCTCAAGCACAAGCCGTCATCCGTCGTGCTGTCTAAGATGACCTTAGCAGGTGCGAAGCGCTCACGGATAGACAGTAGCAAGGCTTCTTCAGCATCAGCATCGAAGTCGGGCGGCAACTGCCCCCTGAAAACCAACTCTGGGCAGTGCGTGGCCGCGCCCGATTGAGCCAAGTTGCCGCTCACGTTGGCTAGGCCTGGCACGCTGTTCAGCGTATACGAAACACAAGCATCGTAGCGCTGGAGAGTCGCTTGATCGGCGCCGCTCATCACGAGCTGGAAGCCGCCGAAACCGCCGCCGCTAGTGAGCGTCGTCGCAGAGACGGTGTACAACTCGTTCTGCGGGACTTCGCGGCAGGCCGGCACATTGGCAGGCGTGCCAGCGTCCTTCGCCTGATAGCTGGCGAAGATAGCCTCCGCGCCCTCTTGCAGCGCCGCCACATACTGCGGCGTGAATTCGCTGCTCCGCGTGCTGATGGTAATTTCGCCGCGATTCTCCCTGATTTGATTGCCGCTGATCAACGATTGAAAGTTCAGGCCACCGCCACCGATGATGGTGCGCATGGTGACGAGCTGATCGGCAGGGATCGTCTCCGTCACTAGGTCTTCGAGTTGGCGCATGACTTGGTTCGTCTCCACCATCCCCGTCAGCTCTGGCAGGGTGACGTCGATTGTGATTTGCTCTTCGCCGAAGTTGGGCAGAAAGGCTGCCGGGCGACTAGCGAATAAGAATGCGCCTATGCCCGCCGACACAATGGCCAGCACGACCACCGTCCAGCGCGTGAAGTTGTTGCGCAGCGCCAGCTTGAGGATGGGAACGTACAAGCGTTCCATGAAGGTCTCTTCGGCCTCCACTACGTCCTTCGCTGAGATAAACAGATAGGCTAGCGCCGGCACAACCGTGATCGCCACTAGGTACGAAGCTATTAGCGAATAGGTGACTGCTAGGCCGAAGGGCAGGAAGAATTCGCCGATCAGGCCGCCCGTCAGACCTAGGGGCAGGAAGACGACCATCGTCACACTTGTCGCTGAGAAGACCGCCACCGATACCTCGCGCGCCCCTGTCAGGATGGCCTCACGCTTCTCCACGCCCATCTGAATCTGGCGGAAGATGTTCTCCAGCACGACGATTGAGTCATCGACCACGCGACCAATCGCCACCGTCAGGCCCGAAAGCGTCATAATATTCAGCGTCAGGCTGGATGGGAACAAGCGAAGCAGGAACTGCACCAGGCCCGATCCTTCAGCATAGGGCTGGAGCAGTTGGTTCATGAAAGGCGGCAGCCAGTACATAAGAGCCAAAGCCGAGAGGATAGATAGCGGAATGCTAACAGCGATCACCAGCGTACTGCGCCAGGCTGGGTAGGCAATCGTCCCACGCCAAAACAAGATCAGCAGACCAGCGGCAAAACCCATCAGACCCATCACGCGGAAGATAGTATCGGCCTCATACCAGGCGCGACCCCAATCGCCCTGAGCAGCTTCTAGCCCAGACCCCACTACGAAGCTCAGCCAAGCCAGCGACAGCAGGATCAAGATCAGGCCGACAGGACGGCGGCCCTTCATCGGCCACACCCCACCACTCAGGAAGACCAAGATGATGATGATGGCGAAGATCGCTCCCAGCGTACCTTCGCGCACCACACCGCTGATTGACTCTTCGATAAAGCTGGACTGCTCGAAGGCTACGCTGATCGCAATGTCGTCGTTCTCGGCGTCGATCCTCTCCATGATTTCGCGCGCACGGTAGAAGGCTTCGACCGTGTTGGCGTCGCGATTTTTGAACAGCGTCACCAACAGGCTAGATGCCCCGTTGGTGCGCGTGATGCTGGCCGTCGGACGAAAGACTTCACCAGCGGCAGCCTTGTCTTTGATGTCCTGCGGGAAAGTCGCTTTCACCTCGTCCGAGAACAGATTAAGCGCGCGCGGCACAAGATTATTGATGAAATTCGGCTCGCGCTGAGCTAGGTATTGGAAGGCTTCCAAGCTCATGTTGCCCAACAAGCCTGGGGCAAAATTTGCCCCCTGAGCGCTATCGAACAGGCTGTTGATGAAAGCCGATGGCACTTGAGTCTGTGGAAAACGGAAGAAGTCGAAGGCGTTGTTCAACTCAATGCCCAAGAAGTTAGCCACGAAAGCCCAATCAGCGTTGAGGGCCGGAGCTGAGGGATCAGGTGGGATGACGTTACGCTGATACCGTTCAGCCAAAAGTTGCGCCGCCGACGGCTCATCACCGGCGGCGATGGCCCGCACCTTCGCCGCAGTTTCAGCGTCCAGGCGTGCCAGCACGTCTTCACTCAGGCTAGCCAGCGTTTGCGGGGCAAATTTCAGTAGGACGGCAGAGTCTAGCTTGGCAAAGAAATCTGCTTCTTGCTGCGCGAAGAAAGCCACTGTCTGCGGCGTCAGGCTGTTGAACAGGCGCACCTCGTAGCCAGAGAAGGCTTTTGGCACTTCGGCGTTGATTCTGTTCAGGATTAGCGCGGCGCTGCCCTCGCCGTAGGCCAGCAAGTCAGCCGCTGTCGCCAGCGGACGAGTCAACTCTGGGCGCTCAGCCAGCGTGTTCCATTCCTGGCCCAGCCGCAGAGGATTATTCGCCGTCGCCTGAGCAAAGATACCCCCCAGCGCGCCAAACAACTGGCCCAAACCGCCGCCTGCCGCGCCGCCTGCCTGCTCCTGAGCTTGCATATCCTCTGGTTGGTTGGCTTCCAGAACTTCGCCTTCTGCTGTGCTGAAGACGCTGAACGTCGCCAGGGGAATATTGGCGAAGCTGAAGGTGATGATTTGAGGCGGTGCAATGCGCCAAGCGCTGGGCAGATTGACCGACTGCACGACGCTCTGGCCTGTCAGACTCTCTGCCAGAGCGCGCGCCGCCAGCGCGTCGCGCGCGAAGCCATCCAGCCCCTCGACAAAGTCCTCTGGCAGAATGGCCAGCACCTCGGCTGGCAAGGCCGCCAATTGGTCAGCGTCGAAGGTTTCGATCAGCGTCGGCTCAATCGCCAACATGCGTTGAACATCGTCTACCGTCAGATCGTCGGTCTTGGCCTTTGCCCCACGTATCACGCCGCTAGTGATGAAGCCATTCAGAGCCTGAGCCGTGCTGCGCGTCGCTGAGGCAATCTCTAACAGGTCGTCAGCTGTGCTGAAGAAGTCCATCTGCCAACTCGTCGGCAACGTCGGGGCAGTCGTCGGGACGCGCACTGTCTCAGCACGCAATGCTTCAATCGTCGCCTTGTCCAAGTTACTCAGGCCCACTCTGGCCGAAGCAGCAGCCCAAGCGCGCGGGCTGAGCTGGAACAAGGCGCTGTTGGCCAGCGGATCGTCTTCGACGCTGGCAAGTTGGGCCACTGTCTCGCCGGGCAGCGTCTGGCCGCCGCTGACGACGACGCTGGCAATCGCGTCCAGCGCGTTTACTTGCGGTACGATCTGTTGCTCCACTAAACGCTGCAAAGCCGATTTTTCAGCGCTGGCCGAAGCGTCTTGTTGAGCTAGATAAGCCAAGGCCGCGCGCACCGTCTCTTTCGGCAGAGCAGACCACACTGCAGGATCGAGTTGGAACAAGAAATTGGCGCGTCGATTCGCCCAGTAGAGCAGCGTATCCGCGTCTAGGTCACCCAATAGGCGGCGCGCAAAATCTTGAGGTGCTTCGCCGAGCGGCGCGCTGATCTGCCGACTAGGAAACCATACGCGGTCAATTGCCGCCTGCACTTCGTCGCGTATGCGGGTCTGATCTTCGCCGAAGTTGTTGGCAGCGACGATCACCGCGCCAAACGCACCTGTCGTGGTTGAGTCCAGATTGACGATTTGCGGGATCGTAGCGATCTCAGCTTCCAAGCGCTTAGTCACCACTTTGAGGACTTGATCGCTGTTCATGCCAGCCACTTGCGCAAGGATGATCGTCTGCGGGAATTCGACGGGCGGCAGAAGCTCTTGCTGGAACAGCGTCGCGGCGCGCACTCCCAGGCCGATCACAATCAGGGTGAGGGCCAGCGTGACCCAGCGAAAGTTCACAGCGGAGCGTGTGAGCAAACTCAAGAATGCTCTCATGGACGTAGGCTACTCCTGAATCGTTTGATGACCTCTTTATTTTAGTCCTTTGCCGAGAGCTTTGTGAAGTTAGTAGCAAATTCTTCATCAAAAGGCAATCTTGGCGTAACTAAGATTGCCCCTGACAGATTTTCGCGCTCAGCGTCGCAGCTTGAGGATGACCACAGCCAGCGGAGGTAAAGTCAGGTCGATACTCTGCGCAAAGCCATGCATGGGGATGTCATCGCTGGTGCGTCCATCGCCGTTGCTCATGCCGCTGCCGCCGTAGCGCGCCGCGTCGCTGTTCAACACTTCGGCATAGTGGCCGGCTTCTGGCACGCCAATGCGATAACTCTGACGCACAACCGGCGTAAAGTTGCATACAATCACCAAGAAATTCAGCGGGTCGCTAGCCATGCGAATGTACGAGAAGACGCTCTGCAAAGCGTCATTCGGCTCAATCCAGCGGAAGCCAGCCTGAGAAAAATCTTGTTCATAAAGCGACGGCTCAGACCGATAGAAGGTGTTCACGTCCTTCACCCATTGCTGGAATTCGCGGTGCATGGGAAAGTCGAGCAAGCTCCATTCCAGGCTGGCGGCATAGTTCCATTCGCGCCACTGAGCAATTTCATGTCCCATGAAGTTGAGCTTTTTGCCAGGATGGGTGTACTGATAACCCAGCAGCAGCCGCGTCCCAGCGAATTTCTGCCACCAATCGCCGGCCATTTTGGCGATGAGCGAGCCTTTACCATGCACCACCTCATCATGTGACAGGGAAAGCACAAAATTCTCGGTATAAGCGTAGAGCATGGAGAAGGTCATCATGTTGTGGGCATATTTGCGGTGTATGGGGTCTTTCTTGACGTAATTCAGCGTGTCGTGCATCCAGCCCATGTTCCATTTGAAGGTAAAGCCCAGACCACCCTTGTCTGTAGGCCGCGACACCATCGCCCACGAAGTAGACTCCTCTGCAATCGTGAGCGCTCCAGGGCATTCACGGTGGACGAGTTCGTTGAATTCGCGAATGAAGGCCACCGCATCCAGATTTTCGCGTCCACCATAGCGATTAGGAATCCATTGGCCTTCCTTGCGCGAAAAATCTAGGTAAAGCATAGACGAGACAGCGTCAACGCGCAGGCCATCGATGTGGTACTTCTTCAGCCAGAAAAGAGCATTAGCGGTCAAGAAGTTGCGCACCTCGTTGCGCGCATAGTTGAAGATATACGTTCCCCAATCTGGGTGTTCGCCCAGACGCGGATCGGCGTGAGAGTAGAGGTGTGTGCCGTCGAAGTAACTCAGCGCCCAGCCATCTTTGGGGAAGTGGGCCGGCACCCAATCCAAGAAGACGCCTATGCCATTCTGGTGACACTGATCGACGAAGTACATGAAGTCCTGTGGCGTGCCAAAGCGACTAGTTGGTGCATAGTAACCCGTGACCTGGTAGCCCCATGAGCCGTCGTAGGGATGTTCTGCCACCGGCATGAGTTCAATGTGAGTGTAGCCCATCTCTTTCACATATGGGATGAGTTCTGTCGCCAACTCACGATAGGTATACCACTGGTTGCCCTCTTTGCGCTTCCATGATCCCAGGTGGACTTCATAAATAGCCATCGGTTGCGCCAGCGGATCGATTTGAGCGCGCCGCGCCATCCAAGCTTCGTCGCCCCATTCATAAGCCAGATCGACGACGATGGACGCATTGGAGGGGCGCACCTCAGCCCAGAAGGCGTAAGGATCGGCTTTCATCGCCTGATAGCCCATGTGGTGGGAGCGAATTTCGTATTTGTAGCGCAAGCCCGTCCCTACCCCAGGAATAAAAATTTCCCATATGCCGCTTTGTCCTACCCGCTTCATAGGATGAACGCGCGCATCCCAGCGGTTGCAGTCAGCCATCAGGCTCACGCGCCGCGCGTTAGGCGCCCAGACCGCGAAGTTGACGCCTTGAACGCCATCCACCTCGCGCAGGTGCGCTCCCAGCTTGTTGTAGGCTTCCAGGTGGCGACCCTCGCCCAGCAGATATATGTCCATCTCACCGAAGAAGGATGGGAAGATATACGGATCATAGAAAACGTCCACCGTGCCGTCGTAATTCGTCGCCCGATACTGATACTCGACCTTCGGGCTGTCGCTATCGATGACTGCCTGATACAAGCCATTATCATGAATACGCGCCATGAGCAGCGGCTCACGGCCCTGCACCAACACCTCAAGCTGGGTCGCGTAGGGGCGCATAGTGCGCACAATGAGCTGACGCTTCGCCTCGTCGTAGTGCGCCCCAAGAATTTGCTCTGGCGCGCCATGATCGGCATGAGCGAGGGCATTTAGTGCATCAGGGTGTGGGTCTTGGGCCATAGATCGTCTTCCTTACAACTTCTCATGAGCTAGCTATAGCGCTAGAATTATAGGCGACCAGATGGGTTTTGCACGGGAGTAAAAACGCCAATGTCCGAAGATGGCCGCTTGCTGGCTGGCTCTGTGCGCCGCGATGACCGCGAAAATATCGCCTTGCGGCCCAAATGGTTGCGCGATATGGTCGGGCAGGACAGCCTGCGCGATAACCTGGCGATCATCTTGGAAGCGGCTAAACTGCGCAACGAACCCATCGATCATGTGCTGTTCTATGGCCCGCCAGGCCTGGGCAAGACTTCGCTGGCTCACGTCATCGCCAACGAGATGGGCGCGAACATCCGCGTCACAGCTGGCCCATCTATTGAGCGCGCCGGTGACCTAGCTGCCATCCTCACCCACCTGAAGAAAGGCGACATCCTGTTCATCGATGAAGTTCATCGTCTGGGGAAGGCCGTCGAGGAAATTCTCTATCCAGCGATGGAGGACTTTGTGCTGGACATTGTGATCGGCAAAGGGCCAGCCGCCAAAACAGTACGGCTGAATCTGCCGCGCTTCACCGTCATCGGCGCGACGACGCGCCTCTCGCTGCTGGCTGGGCCGCTGCGCGACCGCTTTGGAGCGCGCTTCCGCCTAGACTTTTACAGCCAGGAAGCGCTTGAGCATATCGTCACCCGCGCTGCCGTCATGCTCAAAATCACCATCGATCCTGAAGGCGCACGCGAAATTGCCAAACGCGCGCGCGGCACGCCGCGCATTGTGCTGCGCCTGCTGCGTCGCGTCCGCGACTACGCTCAAACGCGCGCCGATGGCCGCATCACTGCCGCTGTCACCCGTGAAGCCCTAGAGTTGATGAACATCGACCATCTGGGCCTCGATGAAGTAGATCGCAACATCCTCTCCACAATCATCGAGAAATTCAACGGCGGCCCAGTAGGCCTGGAGACCATCGCCGCTGCCACCAGCGAAGACAGCGCCACCATCATGGACGTTTACGAACCCTATCTCATCCAGCTGGGCTTCTTGGATCGCACTCCTCGCGGACGGATCGCCACTGTCAACGCTTATCGCCATCTGGGACTACCCATACCACAAGGTAGCAGTCCCGATCAGCCCAAACTCTTTTAAGGATGACGCCTGCTTCATGGAACTCTCTCTGTTCGACTATCATCTGCCTGACGAGTACATCGCCCAAACGCCTGTCGAACCGCGCGACTCGTCGCGCCTGATGGCGCTGGATCGTCGCAGCGGCGCTGTGCAGCACTTCATCTTCCGCGACATCGGTCGGCTGCTGCGCCCCGGCGATGTTTTAGTGCTGAACAACACTCGCGTCATCCCGGCGCGCTTACACGCCACTAAGCAAGACAGCGGCGGCAAGGCCGAGATTCTGCTGCTGCGCAAGCTCAGCGCCACTGAATGGCGCGCCCTGGTGGGTGGTCGAGGCCTGGTCACGGGCAAACGCCTCACCCTAGACACCGTACCTGTTGAAGTTGAAGTCATAGCCGAATACGAAGAAGCGGAGCGATTGCTGCGCTTCAGCCAGCCCATCGACGACCTATTGCATGAGTTGGGCGAAATGCCTCTGCCGCCTTACATCCACACTCGCCTAAAGGACGCCGAGCGCTACCAGACCGTTTACAGCCAACGGGAAGGCTCAGCCGCCGCCCCCACCGCCGGCTTACACTTCACTCCCGATCTGCTCATCAGCTTGCGCGACAGCGGCGTGAAGCTGGCCTATTGCACGCTGCACATTGGACTCGATACTTTTCAGCCTGTCAAAGTAGACGACATCACCAAGCACCACATCCACCAAGAATGGGCCAGCCTGGACGAAGTCAACGCCCGTATCATCAACGACGCTAAGCTGGCCGGTGGCCGTATCATCGCCGTCGGCACGACTTCAGCGCGCACCGTCGAAACGGCCGGTATCCTGAGCGAAGGCGGCGACCCTGCTCATCCGAAAGCCGCGCCAAATGCCTGTCCCTGGCGTCCTGTCGTGGCCTTTGAGCGCGAAACCAGCCTGTACATCTATCCGAGCTACCGCTGGCGCGTCCTAGACGGCCTCATCACTAATTTTCATCTGCCCAAATCAACCCTGCTCATGATGATTAGCGCCTTCGCTGGTCGCGAGAACGTCTTGAATGCTTACGAAATTGCCAAGCAGGAGGGCTATCGCTTCTTCAGCTTCGGCGACGCCATGTTCATCATCTGAGAGACTCGTAGTTGACGCCACGCCTCTGCTGCTCGTATAATCACGCGTGCCTTGCTTCTCAAGGCAGCCTCGACTCGTGAGCCAATTTTCCCCGCTAGTTGACCCGTCCCATCCAAAGATAGGCGGCTTTGGCAGTGGAAATAAGCGAAGATTGGGAGAAGACCCATGTATGCAATCATCCGCAGCGGTGGACGTCAGCACCGCGCCGTCGTCGGCGACACCATCGACGTGGAACGCCTGCCCTATCAGGTGGGCGAATCGTTTGAAATTAGCGAAGTACTGCTGGTGGGCGATGGTGACAAGACCCTCATCGGCCAGCCCCTCGTCGAAGGCGCAACCGTCAAGGTGACGGTCAAAGACCAGTTTCGCGGCGACAAAGTAATCGTCTACAAGTACCGCCAGCGTACCAACTACCGCGTGAAGCGTGGTCACCGTCAGTATCACACCCGTCTACAGATTGATGATATCGTCGTCAAGTGAGCGAGAGAGACAAGTAAGATGGCACATAAAAAAGGTGGCGGCTCATCGCGTAATGGCCGCGACAGCAACTCCAAGCGCCTGGGCGTGAAGAAATACGGCGGCGAACTAGTCATCCCCGGTAACATCATCGTGCGCCAGCGCGGCACTAAGTTTCACCCTGGCGAGAACGTCGGCATGGGCAAAGATCACACTATCTTCGCTAAGATTGAAGGCGTGGTCGTCTTCGAGCGTATGCGCGGACGCGAGGGTCAGAAGCAGATCAGCGTCTACCCTGTGCCTGCGGCCCAGCCTAAAGCCGCACAGTAACCATCGATCATCTGTCAACTGCAATCGCTGCTTTACGCCACCGTCCCCACCGACGAGCCGTAGAGCGAGGAGCAATCATGAAAGCTAACATTCATCCCAAGTGGTACTCTGCTGCCAAAGTCGTCTGCATGTCCTGTGGCAAGACCTGGAACACCGGCGCTACTGTCCCCGTCATCCAGACAGAAATCTGCTCTAACTGCCACCCCTTCTACACTGGTGAACAGCGCATCGTCGACACCGAAGGCCGCGTGGACAAGTTCATGAAGCGCCTCCAGCAGCGCGATACTATGCGTGCCGAGGCCGAAGCCGCCAAAGCCATGCTCACGCCGCTTGATCTGCCCATCGCAGAGCTGGGCTTGCAAAAGCGTTACCAGACCATCCTGGAGGAGAACGGCATCACTATCGTCCAGCATATCCTGGATAAGCTGGCTGAAGGTGACCAAGCTCTGCTGGGAATCAGCGGCATTGGCCGTCAAGTCCTCAGCGATATCAAGAAGAACTTACGCGCGCGCGGCTACAAGCTGACCACTGACGTCGAAGAAGCCGCCGAAAGCTAGGGCTAGTCTCATTCTATCACCGCCCACGCATCTGGCACGGGCTTCTGTGCCAGATGCTTTTATGTGTCTCCAATCTTCTTCACCAGCAGGAGCGAAGCCTCATGAAACATCACATCGGTCGCATTGAGGTCATCTGCGGCAGCATGTTCTCTGGCAAGACCGAAGAACTCATCCGCCGCATTCGCCGCGCCAGCATCGCTCATCAGACCGTTCAGGTCTTCAAACCCTGCTTAGATGATCGCTACGGCATTGAGAACGTCACTAGCCACAACGGCCAGAAGACAGAAGCCCAGCCTGTCTCGCAAGCTGCTGATATTTTGCAAGCTCTTAAGCCAGAGACCACAGTCGTCGCCATTGACGAAGCCCAGTTCTTCGACCATGAAATTGTCCAAGTGGCTCAAAAGCTAGCTTATAGCGGACTGCGCGTCATCATCGCCGGCCTAGACATGGATTTTCGCGGTGAGCCATTCGGCGCGATGCCCCATTTGCTGTGTATCGCCGAAGAGGTAACTAAGCTGCAAGCCATCTGCGTCATCTGCGGCAATCTGGCCAGTCATACACAGCGCCTAGTCAATCACCAGCCGGCTCACTACAATGATCCCGTGATCTTGGTCGGTGCGCTAGAGAGCTACGAAGCACGCTGTCGCCAACATCACATCGTCCTGCGCGACTAGACGTGTACGCTAGGCAGAACTGCGCTACAATCGACCTAGCCCAGTCCACCGCCACCACGAGACGAGCCTTGCGCAACCTCCTGGAACTCAACGAGTACGTCAGTCGCGAAGCCGCCTTCGTCAAACCTCTCTTGGCTGAGACTGCAAAGGTAGTTGTCGGTCAAGAGCGCTTCATCCAGCGAATTTTGCTGGCCCTGTTGACCAACGGCCATCTGCTAGTAGAGGGCGTGCCTGGCTTGGCCAAGACGCTCACCATTCGCACCCTGGCTGCCACTCTGGATGCCAGCTTTCGGCGCATTCAGTTCACTCCTGACCTACTGCCCGCCGACATCACTGGGACGCTCATCTACCAGCAGGCCAGCGGCCAGTTTGAGCCGCGCTTCGGCCCTATCTTCGCCAACCTCATCCTGGCCGATGAAATCAACCGCGCACCGGCCAAAGTCCAATCGGCCTTGCTGGAATGCATGGAAGAACGCCAAGTAACCATCGGCGAAGTCAGCTACCCGTTAGACGATCCTTTCGTGGTGTTAGCTACTCAAAATCCCATCGAGCAGGAAGGCACATACCCTCTACCAGAAGCTCAATTAGATCGCTTTCTGTTCAAGGTCGTCATCGGTTATCTGAAGCGCGATGAGGAACGCCTTGTGCTGGAGCGCATGAGCGGCCCTCGGCCCGCCCCGCCGCGCCCTGTCTTGAAGCCCGAAGCGCTCATCAAGGCTCGCCAGGTGGTCGAAGAAATCTACGTGGACGATAAAATCAAAGAATACGTCTTAGACATCATCGAAGCCACCCGCAAACCCGCTGAGATGGGCCTCAGGCGCTTGGAAAACTTGATCGAATTTGGGGCTTCACCACGCGCTACTTTGGCCCTGGTGCGCACCGCCAAAGCTCTGGCCTTCCTGGAAGGACGCGGCTTCGTCACGCCTGACGACATCAAGGCTCTCGCGCCAGATGTGCTGCGCCACCGTATTATCCTGTCGTTTGAAGCCCAGACACAAGCCATCAACAGCGCCCAGATCATCGGTCAGATTCTCAAGCAGATCGCCGTCCCATGACCACGCCGCCCAGCCTGCGCCAGCGCATTCGCAAGATTGACCTCAAGAGCCGCCGCCTAGTACAAACGGCCTTCGTCGGCGCGTACCACTCGGTTTACAAGGGCCGAGGTCTTACTTTCGTCGGGGTACGGCCTTATGCCTACGGTGATGACGTGCGCGCGATGGATTGGCGCGTCACCGCTCGCACCAGCGAGCCACACATTAAGCTGTTCGTCGAAGAACGCGAGCGCGTGGTCTTCTTGCTGGTCGACTCCAGCCCCTCCGTCCTGTTCGGCACAAACGATATGACCAAGCGCGATCAGGTGGCAGAGTTGAGCATGATCCTAGCCCACAGCGCTATCCTCAACCAAGACCGTGTGGGGCTGCTGCTGTTCACCGATCAGATTGAGGCCTATGTGCCGCCGCGCAAGAGCCGCCAGCACGTCCAGGCTCTCACTTATCGCCTACTCACCCACCAGCCTCAGGGCCAGCAGACGGACATCGCTCAGGCGCTCACCCGCCTCAATCGCTCGCTTCGCCCCGGCGCCATCATCTTCATCCTGTCTGACTTCTTGGCCGATCCACAGAGTTACGCCAGCGCGCTGGCCCTCACAGGCCAGCGTCATGATGTGATCGCTGTCGTGTTCGACGATCCACTCGAACGCGCTCTGCCCAGCGTGGGCTTGCTGCACCTCCAGGACGCCGAGACAGGCGAGTCGCAGATCGTCGATACTGGCTCGGCCCGCTGGCAGGCCGACTTCAAGCGTCAGCGTGCTAAATTCCTGGCCCAACGCGCCGCTGTCTTCAAGCGCGCCCGCGCCGCCGTCGTCGACGTTCCACCAGACCGCGACTATGTGCGCGCTTTGCAGCGCTTCTTCCATCAGCAAGCCCTTCGCCGCTGAGCCATGATAACGCCTCGCCTGCTCGCCCTCTGCTTCTGCTCGCTGCTGGTTGCCAGCGTGTTAGGCCAGAGTGCTGATGCTGCCCAGGCTCGGCTAGAGGCCAGCACGACGCGCGCTCAATTGGGCGAAGTCTTGGAGATCACGCTGATCGTCCGCCTGCCTGAAGGCGCGTCTTTGGTGGAGTGGCCTGAACTACCTGAAGACGAGACTCTGGACGTCCTGTCTGATGAGCTAGACGAAGCCACCGAAGAAGCTGCCAGCACGGCGAGTGAGTTGCGCCGCACTTGGCGCGTGGCGCTGTGGCGCGTCGGTACGTACCTCAGCCCATCGATGACTATCAGCTATCGCTTGGGCGGTGCTATCCTGAGCGAGCCTGTGCAATCGGTCTCTGTCGAAGTGCCGAGTCTACTGGCTGACGCTGACGACCTCAGTCCGCGTCCTTCCATCCCACCACTGGATTTGGTCGTCGAGTCGGCATGGATGACGTTGCTGCTGGTCGCTATCCCCACTCCGCTGCTGGCTCTGCTGATCTTGCGCTTCTTCCGTCGGGATGGCCCACCCACCACCAACCAAGCTGAACAACTAGCCATCAGGGATTTGGAGGACTTAGCCAGCCAAAACCTGCCGCCTGGCCTGGCTTACCCTCTAGTGGCCGCCATCCTGCGCGACTTCCTGCAAAACAGCTTGCAAATCAGCACCCGAGAGATGACCTCGCGCGAGGTCATCGACGCAGTGCGCGAAGACGGTATGTTGCCTGACAGCTTGCGCGCTGATCTGGCGGAGCTGCTGGAACAAGCCGATCTGGTCAAGTTCGCTCGTGCTGAACCCGACAGCGCCAACATCGCCCGCTTCATCCGCTTCGCTCGCCGTTGGCTTCGGCAGGCGTCCCAGGTTTTGTGAGGCCGTGAGGGCATGATGAACGACTTCCGCCTGGCTTTCCCTCTGGCCCTCAGTCTATTCCTGCCGCTGCTGCTGGGGCTGCTCTGGCAGAGGCGCGCCCTGAGCCGCGCCGCGCCCGTCCTGCGCTACTCCGATACACGCCTGCTCAGTGGGCTGAGCGCTTCTGCGCGACTGCGCCTACGTCGCTTGCCCGATCTGATGCGCCTGCTGGCTTGGGCTGCGCTGGTGCTAGCCCTGGCTCGTCCGCAGTCGGGTCAAGCTGAAGTGCGCCTGAGCGGTCAAGGAGTAGACATTGTGCTAGCCATCGACATCTCTAACAGCATGGCCACGCGCGACTTTGACGACTTAGATAGGCTGAGCGCCGCCAAGCGTGTTAGCGCTAACTTCATCCTGGGCCGCGAATTCGACCGCGTGGGCTTAGTCGTCTTCTCTGAAGATGCACTATATCAAGCGCCGCCTACGCTGGACTACCGCTTGCTGCTTGAGTCGCTGGCTCAGGTCACGTTTGCAGAAGACCTGGGCCTGAGCAACCGCACAGCGCTCGGCATGGGGATTGGCATGGGCCTCAATATGCTCAGCAGCAGCCAGTCCAACAGTCGAGTCATCATCCTGGTGACGGACGGCGCGAACAACACTGGCAGGATTGATCCCATCACCGCTGCGGAGATGGCGGCAGCTTTGGGAGTGCGCATTTACACGATAGGCGTGGGTACGCCCGCCAGTGGAGACTTGGATTTACTCACCCTGGAAAGGATCGCCAGTATCAGCCGAGGCCGCAGCTTCAACGCTGCTCAACTCAACGATCTGAGCGCTGTCTACGCTGAAATTGACCGTCTGGAGCCTTCTCCTGTGGAGCGTTTGCTCTACACTCAATGGCAAGAACAGGCTCACCTACCGCTGCTGCTGGCCCTGATTCTGCTCATCGCTGAACGCTTCCTACGTCATACCATCTTTCAGAGTTTGCCATGAGCTTCTCTCAACCCGCCTACCTCACCCTGCTCGTCTTGATACCGCTGGGAGTGCTGTTCTTTCTTTGGCGTAATTTGGCTCGTCAGCAAGCCCTGCGCCAAATGGGTGACGAAGCGCTCGTGGGTCTGCTGATCCAGCGCATTAGCCCAGCGCGTCGCCGCCTGCGCGAATTGCTGTGGCTGATTGCCCTGGCTTCAACTATCCTGGCGTTAGCTCGCCCTACCTGGGGAGTTGAGGCCGAGACGCAGGTCATGCAAGGCGTAGAAGTCGTGCTGGCCATTGACGTGAGTCTGAGCATGGACGCCCAGGACGTTGCTCCGAGCCGCTTGCGCCGCGCTTTGCTGGTCGCCCGTGATCTGCTGGAGGCTTTGACGCAAGCTCATGTCGGTGTGCTGATCTTCACGCGCCAGGCTCAGCCTATCCTGCCCATCACTTATGACCGCAGTGCTGCTGCTTTGTTGCTAGATAGCCTGAATAGCGGCGCGATCAGCCAGCAAGGGACTTCGCTGGCAGCAGCCATCCGCCGAGCCTTGCCGATGTTCGACGAGCGCAGTGGCGCACAGCGCTTCCTCATCCTGCTGACCGATGGCGAAGACCACGAGGGGGACGTGCTAGCCGCTGCCCGCGAAGCTCAGTCGCGCAACGTCCGCATCGACGCTGTTGGCTTTGGTACACTTCTGGGGGGCATCATCCCCATCTATGATGCCCAGGGAATTGTTGTTGACTACAAGAAAGATTCGTCGGGTAGCTTGGTTGAGACGCGCCGCGACGACGCCACGTTGAGCGCCCTCAGCCAAACAGCAGGCGGCACATACATCCCCTACGAACCTGGAACGTCGCTCCAGCCCCTCATCGACGCCATCAACGGCGGCCAGCAGGGGGAGCGCATGGGCCGCTTGGTGGTGCGCCCGATTGAGCGCTTCGGCTTCTTCGCTGCTCTGGCCATTCTGGCCCTAGGCTTGGAAGTATTCTTGCCCGACTCGCGCCCCAGCTCATCACGGAGGCCTAACTATGCGTCGCGCTCTTAAACTGCTGGCACTGCTGCTTACTGCTTGCAGCCCCAGCCCCCAAGCCAGCAACAACGCCGCCAATGAGCTGTTGCGCCAGGGACGCGCCCAGGAAGCCCTGCGCGCTTACCAAGCCGCTCAAGTCGTCCAGCCCGACCAGCCCGTTTACTATTTCAACGCTGCTGCTGCTCTGGCAGAGCTAGGTCAGTCGGAGACAGCAGCTCTGGCCTTGCGTCAGGCCATCCAGCGCGGTGATGAGGCACTGCAAGCCAATGCTCACTACAACTTGGGCAACCTCTACCTGGCTCAAGCCGACTACCCATCCGCCATTCAAGCCTACCAGCAGGCTATCCTGCTGCGCCCCGATTTTGAAGACGCCCGCTTCAACCTAGAGCTGGCTCTCAGCTACTTGGATCGGCCCACGCCGACGCCGATGGAGATGAACACTCGTCCCGATGAGCAGCAGGCCGATACCAGCGCCACGCCCACGCCCAACCCCAGCGGCATGAACGCCCCCAGTCCTACTCCGCCGCGCGTCGATCCTGGCGCCAACGAGAGAGAGCGTCTGCTCGGTGAACCAGGTGGACTGCCTGGCGGAGACAAGTTGGATGAAGATACTGAAGGCAACTTGAACATAGAAAGCGCTCGCCGCCTCCTGGAAGAAATCCCCAGACCAGCTCCTGGCTTAGGTGGATTACGCCCCACCACGACACCTTTGCCCATCGCTCCTACATGGAAAGATTGGTGATGGCCCGCTTGAATTTGCTGTGCGGCCTGCTGACCCTGCTGACTGCCGCCGCCTTTGCCCAGACGAGCGCCCTACCTTCAGATCGCTTGGTGGCGCGCTTGGATCAGATGCGGCCATTCGTCGGGCAGCCCATCGCTTACACTGTCGAAATCTACGATGCAGGCTACGCCACAGGCCGCGTTTACACGCCGCCCAGCTTCATCGGCTTTGGCCAACAGCCCCAGGCTGTACCACCTGCACGCCCCGTCTTGGTGGATGGCCAAAGCTACACGCTGCTCAGCCAGACGACGCTCTTGTACCCTCTGTACCCCGGCCTGGTCACGATTGAACCGGCCCAACTAGACGTGCCAGGAGACAGTCAGCGGCCGTCTCTGAACCTGCGCAGCGAAGCCTTCACCCTAGAAGTACGACCGCTGCCCCCTGATCCGCCATCCACCTTCAGAAACGCCATCGGCACATTTAGCTTGCAAGCCAGCCTCAGCCGCGCAGAAATTCGCATCGGCTCAGATGTAGCCCTGAGCCTAGTCGTGCAGGGGACGGGCAATTTAGAGCGTCTCTTGCCCCCTGAGCTGAACCTACCTGAAGGTTGGCGCGCCGTCCTCGGCAACCAGAGCGTCAATAAGTTGGACATCTACAGTGGGCGCAAGACATTCACTTGGACGCTTTACCCCGATCCGAGAAGCGCTGGGCTTGTGACGCTGCCTCCCATCCTGTTCAGTGCCTTCAATCCACAGACTGAGCATTACGAGACTCGCAGCACCGATCCATTGACGCTGACCATCGTTGGACGACCTGTCAGCACTGCCGCACCCCTGCCCACGCTCAGCGCTGTGCTGTCTGTCTTCAGCTTAGATGCACAAGAGGCAGTAGATGTGGAGGCACCAGCCAGAGCTAGCGAGCCGCTCTGGCTGGCCCTGCTCGCGCCACCACCCTTGCTCTTCGCCCTGGTCGTCTTGCTCACGCGCCGCGGAGTCAAAGCGCCTGGCGCGCCGCGCGCAGCACGTGCTGTGCGTGCTGCTCCAGCAGACCAGCGCTCGCGCCTGCAAGCCGCTCGCGTCCTGCCTCCACTCCAAGCCTGCGCCGAAGTCGCTCAGGTCTTGCAGGCGCTCCAAGCTGACGCAGCCTTCCAGGCCTGGCCAGACGCCGCCAAGCGCCGTCTGCTGACCTTGCTCAAGACGGCTCAAGCCGCACCTTACGCCCCGCTCAAAGCTGCAGACTCTGCTGCGCTCGTTGACGAGACGCTGACTCTGCTGGACGCGCTCAGCAGACGCACCACGACCAAGTCCAAAGGCCAACCATGAAGCGTCTGTCCTGGCTTATCTTGGCTTTGCTGTGCTGCGGGCTGGCCTATGCCCAAGACGCCCCCGACCTGAGGCAACAGGCCATCGACCGCTACGAACAGGCAGTTGCCCAGGGGGTGCGCAACGCACGCGCCTTAGCTCAGCTAGGTCGGTTGTACGCCCAAGCCGAAGACTGGCCGCGCGCTGCCCTGCGCTTCGCCCAAGCTCTAGCTTACGCCCCGCGCGATGCGTCGATCAGCGCTGCCCTGCTGGAAGCCCAGCAACGCAGCGGCGCGTTGGTCGCGCCCCAGTCTGATCCCTGGCTGAGCATGGTCGAAGCTATGCAAAGCATGCTCAGCCGCGAAGAGTCACTGTGGTTAGCCGTCGCGTTGTGGTGGACTGTTTGGCTGCTAGCCAGCGCTATCCGTCTGCGCTCTGCTTGGCGGTCGTGGCTCTATCCTACCCTTGTCTCGCTCATCTTGTTGACCAGCTTCTACTTCAGCCTGCTGAGCCTGCGTTTATGGGCCGAGACACAGCGTCCTCAGGTCATGCTCGTGCGGCCTAGCGCAGGCTACACTGGCCCTGGCGAAGACTTTCTGGCTTTGGGCGATTTTCCGCCTGCCACCCTGGCCCACCAAATCGAAGTGCGCGACGGTTGGGCCAGGGTGCAGTGGTCAGATGGCGGGCAGGCTTGGGTACGCAGCGAAGCGTTGGCCCTGATTGCGCTGCCCTAGCTGGCCAGCAAGTCTGGAATCTGCTCTGGATTGGCGGCCACGCGCACGCCTGCCGCTTCCAGCGCCGCAATCTTCTCTTCCGCCGAGCCTTCGCTACCTTCGACGATGGCGCCAGCGTGGCCCATGCGCCGCCCTGGAGGCGCGCTGCGTCCGGCGATGAAGGCTGCGACCGGCTTCGTCATGTGGTTCTTGATATATTCGGCAGCATCAATCTCGGCGCGTCCGCCAATTTCGCCCAGCAGCACGACGCTGGACGTGTCCGGATCGTTCTCAAACATCTGCAACACGTCGATGAACGTCGTGCCGATGACTGGGTCGCCGCCAATGCCGACGAACGTCGTCTGGCCCATGCCACGCCGCGACAGCGCGAAGCCCACTTCGTAGGTCAGCGTACCGCTCTTGGACACCACGCCAATGTGGCCGGGCATGCCGATCATGCCAGGGATAATACCGATCTTAGCCTGGCCAGGCGTCATGACGCCAGGACAATTCGGGCCAATCAGGCGCGCACCCTTGAGTTTAACGTAGGCCACCGCCTTCATCATCTCCGACACAGGGATATGCTCTGTTAGGCAGACGATGAGCTTAATGCCGCCGTCCACTGCTTCGTAAATCGCCTCAGCGGCGAAAGCTGCCGGCACAGCAATTAAGCTGTGGGTGGCGCCAGTGGCTTCGACAGCCTTGCTCACCGTGTCGAAGACAGGCTTGCCTTCAAACCATTCACCGCCACGCCCTGGTGTTACGCCGCCAACGACGTTCGTCCCGTACTCCATCATCAACTTGGCATGAAAGCCGCCCTGCTTGCCAGTAATGCCCTGCACGATGACAGGGCTTTGTTTGTCCACCAGGATCGCCATCTCACATCGCCTTCTTCGCAGCTTCGACGGCCTTTTGCGCCGCCTCAGTCAAGGTCTCTGCACTCACCACGTTAGGAATCTGCGCCGCGTCGATCAGCGCGCGGCCCTCTGCGGCATTCGTCCCCTGCAGGCGGATGATGATCGGCACGCTAGGCTTGACCTCATCGTAAGCAACTAGAATGCCGCGCGCCACGTCATCGCAACGGGTAATGCCGCCGAAGATGTTGATGAGGACGGACTTCACGTTGCTATCGGAGAGGATAATGCGCAGCGCGGCTGCCACCTGATCGCTGCTTGCGCCACCGCCAATGTCCAGGAAGTTGGCTGGGCCAATGCCATCAGCCTCGCCATAGAGCTTGGTCATGTCCATCGTAGTCATGGCCAGGCCGGCGCCATTGACCATGCAGCCAATTTGGCCGTCCAACTTGATGAAGGTAATCTCCGCTTCGCGAGCCTTCGTCTCGCTCTCTGGTTCTTCGCTTAAATCGCGCATGGCAGCTAGCTTGGGCTGGCGATAGAGTGCGTTGTCATCGATGATGACCTTGCCATCTAGGGCCAGCAGCTTGCCCTCGGTGGTGATGACCAGCGGGTTAATCTCAGCCAGCTCAGCGTCGCTCTTGATGTAGCATTCGTAGAGTTGTTGAACAATCTGGACAAAGGCGCGGTAATGCTCGCGCGGCACGCCCATCGCGCTCACGACGTTGTTGGCGTGGTAGACCTTGAGGCCCACTAGCGGATCGATATGTAAGCGGACGATGGCCGAGGGTTTCTTGACGGCCAATTCCTCAATATCCATGCCACCTTCGGCAGAAGCGATGATGAGTGCGCGCCCTGCCTGGCGGTCGTTAGTGATGGCCAAGTAGATTTCTTGCTGGATGTTGGCAGCAGGATCGACCAAGACTTGGCGCACTGTCAGGCCTTTGATGGTCATGCCCAGGATTTTGCTGGCCACTTCGCGGGCTTCTTCGGGTGACTTAGCCAGCTTGACGCCGCCGGCCTTGCCACGCCCGCCCACATGAACCTGAGCTTTGACGACGACCGCGCCGCCAATCTCGGCTGCAATGGCATAGGCTTCATCCGACGTGGTGGCGACTTTGCCACGCGGCACGGGGATGCCGTACTCCCCAAATAAAGCCTTCGACTGAAATTCGTGGAGTTTCAACGCTGACCTCCAAAAGAGATGGGTATGTATTGAAGGCGAATATTTCGGGCCGATTATAACCCAGGCCTTTGTCTGCTCACACACCCAACAAGAGGAAGACAGGCCATTTGCTATCCCGCGCCTAAGCTTCAAGTTGTGGATTTTCCAACCTGCGCTATACTTCACAGCAGATACAGCCGCGCAACGGTCAGGAGTGGACATGGAATCGCCACGTTTACACGGCATCCTCAGCATATGGTTGGCCCTCTGCTTGGCTCTGACGGGCTTCGTGCAGGCGCAAGAGACGAATCTGCTCAACAACCCTGGCTTTGAAGGGGGCTTCACCCAGTACAGCGGCGAACAACCGCGTTCGGTTGCCAACGGCTGGACGCCCTGGAACGTGGCTCGCGATCCTGGCATGCCCTCTTTTCAGAACACGCCGCCCAAATATTTGGCTGCTTCTGCGGCCTCCGCCGCTGGCATCACGCCGCGCATTCGTAGCGGCAGCAACGCCCAAATTTACTATTCGTTCTTCGAGACGCACGACGGCGGCATTTATCAGCAGGTGAGCGGGATTACGCCTGGCACAGAGCTGCGCTTTAGTCTGTATGCCTATGTCTGGTCGTCCACCTTCAGCGACCAGGACAGGAGCGACGATCCTGGCGACGTCGCCCTGCGCGTCGGCATTGACCCGACTGGCGGCACAGACGCCACCGCCAGCCGCGTCGTCTACTCCACCCCCCTCATCGCCTATGACACTTTCCGCGAATACTCGGTGATCGCCACCGCGCAGTCCAGCACGGTCACTGTCTTCGTGCGCTCCACCGTCGGCCTACCCGTACAGTCCACCTACATTTACCTCGACGATGCCGTCCTGGCCCAGACGACAGACAGCAGCGCGACGCTGCCCACCAGCACGCCACCTTTGCCACAGGCCACCGTCACCAATACCCCTCTGTCGGCAACGAATACGCCGCAACTGCCCACTAGCACGCCCATCCTACCCACAGCCACTCCCATCCTACCGACGGTGACCCCTGTCGTTGTGCAGCCGACCAACACCAGCGCACCAATCATCATCCCAAGCGAAACGCCGCTCCTGCCCACTGTTACCCCCGCCATCGTGCAACCGCCGACAGCGACTTCGGCCATCATCATCGCAGCTAGCGACACACCGCGCCCTGCCACCAATACGCCTGTGCCACCGACGCCTATCCTGCCAACGGCCACCCTGCCCGTCATCATCGTCGCCAGCGACACGCCGCGCCCTGCCACCAACACGCCTGTGCCACCGACAGCTACGCCCATCTTGCCAACGGCCACCCTGCCCGTCATCATCGTCGCCAGCGACACACCGCGTCCCAGCCCAGAGCCGCCTACGCCCACCCGTGAAGTCTTGGTGACTCTGCCGCCTGCCACCAACACGCCTCCGTCTAGCTTCGCTGAGTTCCCTGGCACGCTGACTCACGTCGTACGCAGTGGCGACAGCATCGCCTCGCTGGCTTCACTCTATGGCAGCTCCATCGCTGCCATCCTAGCTGCCAACGGTTTACCGCCCAACGCCGAGCTGGCCAGTGGACAAACGCTCTTCATCCCTGTTGCTATCGCCAACGTCATTCCGCCCACGCGCCCGCCCGTCATCGTGGCTACGCCAACAGCGGTCATCCCACCCATCGGCGGGTTCAACACCCCTGTGCTGCCCCAGCCTGTTCCAACGAATGCTCCTAGCATCGTCGCCTTCGAGTACACTGTGCAGCGCAGCGACTCACTGTGGTTGATCGCCCAACGCTTCCGCACCACCATAGCGACGCTAGTGCAGATTAACGGCATTGCTAACCCGAACAGTTTGCGGCCCGGCCAACGCATCTTCGTGCCTGTCAGCGAAGGGATTGGCGGCCCAATCGCGCCTCTGCCACCTGCTCCCACGCCCACGCCGCGCATAGTCGTCGTCACTAACACGCCACCGCCGGTAGTGATCGTCGTCACTAACACCCCTGCACCAGTGGTCGTGACGCCCAGCAGGCCACCGACAGCCATCGGCACATACATCGTCCGACCTGGTGACAGCCTCTACCTGATCGCAGTGCGCTTCGGCGTATCCATCGTCGATCTTGGTCGCCTGAACAACATCAGCAACTACAACCTGATCTTCGTCGGACAACGACTGCTCATCCCAGGACGGCGCTGAGTCATGCCGCAGTATCGCGTTGTGCGCAATCAGCGCAATGGTCAGGTGGTCTTGCAGCGGGCCAGATGGTGCGCCAGCGCCTGGTGTCACTTTCGCGGCCTGCAATTCGTCCGCTACTTGCCCGAAGGCGAAGGCCTGCTCTTCGTCCGCAGCGGCGAATCCATCGCTGGAACGACGATCCATATGTTCTTCATGGCTTTCCCGATAGCCGTCGTCTGGCTGAATAAGCATGGCCAGGTCATCGATAAGCAGTACGCCAAAGTTTGGCGACCCGCCTATGCGCCGCACAGCAAGGCCCAGTACTACATTGAAGCCAATCCTTCTTTGCTAGATCACGTGGAGATTGGCGACACCCTGACCTTTGACGAGGTCGTGCCTTGAAACATCGCTTTATCATCCTGATGATCCTCTGCTTGAGCTTGATTGGGAGGTCGAACAGTCAAGCCACGCCCACCCCTGCTCCGCTCGGCTTGACAATCCACGTCCTCCAGCGTGGCGAAACGCTGGAAGGCCTAGCCCAGGCTTATGGCCTGAGCCTGGCTGATCTGCTGCGCCTCAACAGTTTGAGTGACGCGCAGTCTGTCCAGGTGGGTCAACGTTTGCTCGTGCCAGCTCAGATCATCGCTGACAGCCCCACCCAGCCCTACATCGTCCAGCCCGGTGAGACGTTGGACAGCCTCGCCAACCGTTTCGGCTTGGCCATAGCAGAGCTGATCCAAATCAATGGCATCACCGATCCCAACCAAGTCTACAGCGGCCAGGTGATCCAGCTACCCAGCAGCGTTCAGCTGCCTGATGAAGTCACCAACGCAGGCACGCCCATCCTGCACACTGTTCAGCGCGGCGAGACGCTCTTCCAGATTGCCCTGGCCTACGGCTCAACTGTCAGCGACTTGGTGAACGCCAATAGCATTGCCGACCCGACTCGTATCTTCGTTGGGCAACAGCTCATCATCCCTGTCCAGACGCGCGGCAGCGCGGCACAGGCTCTGCCCGCCCCGCTCACCAGTCTGCAAGTCGTCCCGCTGGCTTTCGTTGAAGGCGAGACGGGAGTGCTGCGCTTCAGCACCAGCCAGCCTACGCAGATCAGCGGCACATTCCTAGAGCGCGAGCTACGCATCATCAGCGATGACGGCCTTCAGCACCTTGCTATCATCGGCGTGCCGCTGCTGACACCAGCGGGCATTTATCGTGTCTCGCTCCGCCTAGCTTCAAATAGCACAACAATCCCTTTCGCCTTCAACCTGCGCGTGCTAAGTGGCAGCTACGCCACCAGCAACTTGAACCTGTCACAGGAACAAATGGCCCTGCTTGCGCCAGCCGTTGAAGAATTCGAGCTTGGACTACTCACTAGAGTCACCACACCGTTCAACATTCGGCGTCTATACACGGCGCCCTTCAGCCTGCCGGCGGCGGCAGCCATGAACGCGCCTTTCGGCACGCGCCGCTCCTACAACGGTGGCGAAGTCAACCGCATCCACAATGGCGCCGACTTCGCCAGCGCGCCAGGCGCTCCTGTCTATGCTGCTGCTGCTGGTCGCGTCGTCCTGGCTGATTTGCTCAACATACGTGGCAATACCATCGTCCTCGATCACGGCTGGGGGGTATACAGCGTCTACGCCCATCTCAGCAGCATGAGCGTACAGCTCGGTGACAGTGTGCGCGTAGGACAGATCATCGGCGCTGCCGGCGCAACGGGCCGCGTCACAGGCCCACATTTGCATTGGGAAGTGTGGGTCAATGGAGTCTCGGTTAATCCTTTGCAATGGACACATCAAACGATCCCTTGACGTTCCATCAGCTTGCGTGCAAGAAACTTTCTATCGTCTCAAGCAATTCTTTGCGACTCACTGGCTTAGCCAGATAACCATCGCAACCAGCTTCCAAAAAGCGCTCACGGTCACCAAACATAGCATTCGCCGTGAGAGCGATCACCGGGATGTGCCGCAGAGCGGGATTAGCCTTAATCATCGAAGTCACCTGTACGCCGTCGATGTCGGGTAGGTTGATGTCCATCAGAATCAGATCAGGACGCCTCGTCCGAGCCATCTCCAACCCAGTCGTGCCGTCCATTGCTTCCAGCATGTCGTAGCCTGCTGCGCTGAGCATTTTACGCACTAGACGCATGTTCTGAGGATTGTCGTCAACATAAAGGATGACAGCAGACATAGCTAACGATCTTTGGGTGGTGGTTCTTCTCTGATGACCATTATCTCCTTCGTGTGGTGTTAAGACAAGTTAAGGTTAACGATTTTTGTCCGACCTTTGCCTGGCGCGCCACTGACGCCATAGACGACCTGGTGAGAAACGTCGCCAAAGTTGGCGTAACCCGCGCTGCCAGCGCACCAGGCGCGCGCGCCAGCGCGCCAATGTGTATTCCAGGACGCGCCGCTGCTTGACCAGGGTCGGCGCTTGCTTTAGGCGAGCGGGGATACCCCAGCGCAGCACCAACGCTGCCCAAGCCAGGCCGCCGCCGAAGCCTACCATCACCAGGTGATCGCCCTCTTTCACGCGCCCCTGTTCGATGGCTTCACACAGGGCTATTGGGATAGAGGCTGCCGAGGTGTTGCCATACTTGTCGACGTTGCTCATGAAGCGCGACTCGTCCAGCCTGAGCTTCTTGGCAACGCTAGCGATAATGCGCTGGTTCGCCTGATGCGGCACGATGAGACTCACGTCGTCTAGCGTCAGGCCAGCCTCTTCCACCGCTTGACGAATGCTTTCATCGACGACGCGCGTGGCAAATTTGAAGACTTCGCTGCCCGCCATGTACATGCGGTTGATCCTGTGGCCCTGTGCATCGCGCACGTTGTGCGTGGGGATCAACAGCACATCACAGCCTGCCCCATCAGAGCGCAAGACGCTAGATAGTACACCACCTTCGTCTTCGCCTGCGCTCAGGACGACAGCCCCTGCCCCATCGCCGAAAAGAATGCACGTCCCGCGATCTTGCCAATCTAGTACGCGGCTCATTGTCTCTGCGCCGATCACCAGCACATTTTGCGCGCTGCCGCTGCGAATGGCTTGCGTTGCCACGTCCAGGGCGTAGACGAAGCCGCTGCACGCTGCGCTCAGATCAAAAGCGCCTGCCCGCGTCGCCCCAAGCCAGTCTTGCACCAGGCTGGCAGTGCTGGGGAAGACGTGTTCAGGGGTAGAGGTCGCCACGATGATGAGGTCAAGTTCGCTGGCCAGCATGTTGGCCACCTCCAGCGCTGCTAGCGCTGCTTTGTGGGCTAGCGTCGCCGTCGATTCGCTTTCGTTGGCAATGCGCCGCTCACGAATCCCGGTACGATCGCGGATCCATTCGTCACTAGTCTCCACCAGCGCAGCCAGATCATCGTTGGTCATAACTCCAGACGGTACAGCCATGCCCCAACCGACGATATGGGCCGAGAGGCCCGTGCTGCGCCAAGCAGAGGGGCGTTTAGGCATAGCCATCGTCCGTGTAGCGCCCTAGGATGATCGTCGCGTTGTGGCCGCCAAAGCCGAAGCCGTTGCTCATCACAACATCTACTCGGCGGGCAACGCCCACGTTCGGCGTATAATTCAAATCACAAGACGGATCAGGTGTGTCTAAGTTGATCGTGGGCGGGATGAAGTTGTCGCGGATGGCCATGATGCTGAAGATGGCTTCGATGGCGCCTGCCGCACCCAATAGATGACCCGTCATCGACTTGGTGGAGCTGATGGGAATGCTGTAAGCTACTTCGCCCAGAGCTAGCTTGATTGCTGTCGTCTCAGAGGTATCGTTGAGCGGCGTGCCTGTGCCGTGTGCGTTGATATAATCGAGGTCTTCAGGCTTCAATCTAGCTTCTTCAAGGGCCATCGTCATCGCGCGCGCTGCGCCTTCACCCGTCTCCATCGGAGCGGTAGGGTGGTAGGCATCGGAAGTGTGACCGTAGCCCAAGACCTCGGCGTAAATGCGCGCGCCGCGCGCCAGGGCATGTTCCAGGTCTTCCAGCACCAGCACCGCTGCGCCCTCGCCAGCCACGAAGCCATCGCGATCTGCGTCGAAGGGCCGCGAAGCTTTCTCTGGCTCATCGTTGCGCAGCGACAGGGCGCGCATGTTGTTGAAGCCTGCCATGCAAATCGCCACGATAGCTGCTTCGGTCGCGCCAGCCAGCATGACCTTCGCTTGACCGCGCCGAATCACTTCCGCGGCTTCGCCAATGCAGTTGTTGCCGGTGGCGCAAGCGGTCGTCAGGCAGAAGTTAGGCCCGCGCAGGCCCAAATCCATCGACACGCGCCCGCTGCTGCTGTCGATGAGAATTTTGTTAATGGAGAAAGGGCTAATGGCCTTGTGGCCCTTGTCGATGAAAGTGCGCACCGCTTCATCCAACGACGCAATGCCGCCCACGCCACTACCTATCACGCAGCCCACATCATCCCGATTGTGTGGTGTGATTGTCAGGCCGCTGTCCTCCAGCGCCTGGCGCGCCGCCACCATCGCAAACTGAGTTACGCGGTCGGTGCGGCGCGCTTCCCGATGCCCCAACAGAGCGTCAGCGTCGAAGCCCTTGACTTCTCCAGCAATTTTGTTAGCGATAATAGACGTGTCAATCATCGTGATTAGGCCAATGCCGCTTTTGCCCGCGCGGGCATTTTGCCAGGACTCTTCTGGGGTGTTGCCCAACGGCGACACAGCTCCCAGGCCTGTAATCACAATCCGTCGTCTCTGCATGGTTTTTCTCCCTCATGGTGTTCGAGTCGTCTGCCAACGCACAGCTCGCCCCCGACGACTCACTCTTTCAGCTAAAACCCAGGCAAGCCCAGGATGTTGCCATCTTATGCTATAATCGCTTCCGCGCAGTCCAAAGCGCAGCGCTCAACCTTCTTCTCGTCCTCTGCTCACCAGATTACGATGATCCTCATCACCGGCGCAAGCGGTTTTATCGGACGACACGTCGTGCAGGCCCTGATGGCCGAGGGCTTGCCTTGCCGCGTTTATCTGCCACCCTGGCGGCAGAGGCGGCTACCCTGGGATACTAATCACCCCAACGCACCAGCCATCGTCACAGGGACAATCCTGAATGAAGAAACCCTATTCCAAGCCACGAGTGGCGTTCACACCATCATCCATCTGGAAAATGCTTTGTGGTGGGGACGCCTGCGCGACTTAGAGCGCATTGAAGTCGCTGGCACGCGCCAGTTGTTGACAGCTGCGCGCTCGGCGCGCGTGGGCCGCATTGTCTACTTGAGCCAGCTAGGTGCTTCGCCCTCTTCAGCCTATGCGCTGCACCGTATCAAAGGCCAAGCCGAAGAGATTGTGCGTGGCAGTGGTCTAGCCTATACGATCCTACGACCTGGTATTGTCTACGGTCTAAACGACGCCTTCATCAGTCACATTGCGATGATGTTCAGCATCAACCCTTTTCTGTTCGCCATGCCAGGCGAAGGCGAAGTGGTGCTGCACCCTCTCTACATTGATGACTTGGTGCGGGCCATCCTAATAAGCCTGGAGTCGCTAGACGTGGTAGATCGCACTATCGAATTCGGCGGTATGGAGACTATCAGCTTGTTCGACTTGCTGCAAACGATCATGCGCGTGACCAACATGCCGCGCCTGATCCTGCCTGTGCCGCCCTATCTGCTGCGCATCATCACTCGCTTATACAACCTGCTACTGCCTCGCACCCTGATGACGCCACAGTGGTTGGACATTCTAGCGACCAACCGTACCGCCAAGCTGTCCAACACCTACGACTATTTCGGCTTTCAGCCGCGTCGTTTAGAAGATACCCTGCTCACTTATCTTCCACGCCAGCGCCATTTTCTCAATCTGTTGCGCTATACTTTTCGCCGCCGTCCACGCGGCATTTGAGAGGACATGACCGACATATGGGCGAAATTCTCTACCGTACTCTGCGCTCTCCCGCTGAGATGGAGCAAGTCGTTGAATTGCAGAAGGGCTATTGGGGTGATGACGGCTTAGCGCTCGTCCCCTCTCACATGCTGCTGTCCATCGCCAACTACGGTGGCCAGGTTGTCGGCGCATACGACGGAGATGAGCTGGTCGGCGTCCTGATCGGCTTCCTGGGAGCAGATATCGACGCCGACGATGCTCAGAGCGCTGCTGCGCGCCTACTGGTCATGAGCAAGCGCATGATCGTCCTACCCCAGTACCGCAGCCAAAAGATCGGAGAACATCTCAAGTGGCTTCAGCGCGACTATGCCCTACGACATGGCGTCCAGCTCATCACCTGGACGTTTGATCCACTCCTGGCGCGCAACGCCTATCTCAACCTGCACAAGCTTGGTGCTGTTGGTCAGCGTTACCAGATCGACTACTTCGGGGCAAGCGCCTCTCATCCTACGCTCAGCGCGGATCGCCTAGTGGCCAACTGGTGGGTGCGTCATCCTCACGCCCAGCCCAACGCGCCGCGCCCCCTGCCCGACAACGCACAGTCTTTCAATCGTGTTCGGCCCTTCGGCGATTTCTCTGCACCAAGTGAGCTAGAAGGCCTGCAACGGCCCTGCTCTGCCTGGCTAGTCGAAATTCCTGCCGATTTTCCTGCTCTACAAAGCGTTGATCCCATGCTGGCGGCTGATTGGCGCGCCCATATTCGCCAAGCGTTCACCGCGCTGTTGGAAGCAGGCTATCTGGCCAGCGACTTCCTGCGCCGCGATAACCGCACCTTCTACGTGTTCACACCCGATGACGGCACATTCACACTGACCCCTTGAAGGACAACCCCTATGCAACCCATCACCATCCAGGCTGTTCACTTGCACCCTGTCGCTCTGCCGCTGGTCGAACCGCTGCGCACCAGCTTCGGCGTCGAGCCGTTCAAATCTGCTATATTGTGCGAAGTCGTCACCAAAGAAGGCGTCATCGGCTGGGGCGAGTCCGCCGTTGCGCCCGCGCCTGGCTACGCCGGGGAGACGATGGCCACTGCCTATCATCTGCTCAAGCACTTCCTCGCTCCGTTGCTAATTAACAAGACGCTGTCCAGCCCCTACGATGCTCGCCCCATCTTGGCTTTCATCCGCGATAACAAGCACGCTCGCGCTGGCCTAGAGATGGCCGTTTGGGACGCTTTCGCCAAAGCCAACGGCTTGCGGTTAGCTGACCTATTCGCTCATTACCTGGGCCAGCCCTCCACCAACCGCGCTGTCGTCGGCGTGAGCATCGGTATTCAGCCCAGCGTTGAGGACACGCTCAAGATCATCCGCAAGCGCCTAGACCAGGGCTACAAGCGTATCAAGCTCAAGATTGAGCCAGGCTGGGACATAGAGCTGGCGCGAGGCGTCCGCGCCGTGCTACCCGACACCATGCTTATGCTAGACGCCAACAGCGCCTACAGACTAGAAGATGCTGATCATCTGGCCCAATTGGACGCCTTCAACCTCATCATGATCGAACAGCCCCTAGCCCACGACGACATTTACGAACACAGCAAATTGCAACCGCGCCTCAAGACGCCCATTTGCCTGGATGAGAGCGTCAAATCAGCCAATGACCTGCGCTTGGCCCTGGAGCTGGGGGCAATCGGCGTCCTCAACCTGAAGCCAGCGCGCGTGGGTGGCTTCGCCGAGAGCCTAGACATGATGGCCATCTGCGCTGAACGCGCCCTGCCGCTGTGGATCGGTGGCATGTTGGAGACGGGCATTGGACGCGCCGCCAACGTCGCCCTGGCTTCTTTGCCCCCTGTCACTCTGCCCTGCGACATCAGCGCCACCGATCGCTATTTCGCCCAAGACATCACCGAGCCGCCCTTCGTCCTGCAAGCCGACAGCACGCTCTCCGTCCCCGACGGCCTGGGAATCGGCGTCGAAGTACAGCGTGAACGCCTAGAAGCCGCCGTCGCGCTCTGGCAGGCCGAAGCCGACTATCCACTGGGTTAGCCTAGAGAGGTGCAAGATGTTGTTTGAAGACGTTACCCTGGGTTTCATCGGCGCAGGCGTGATGGGATCAGCCATGATTCATGGCCTACTGGCCAAAGAACTGATTCGGCCAGAGAACATCATTGCCTCTGATCCACACACTGAGAAGGCCGAAGAAATCGCCAACAAGTACGGCATTCGCGTCACCGAAGACAACTACGAAGCTGCTTCCCACGCCGATATTCTCGTCCTAGCCGTTAAGCCGCAAACGCTACACAAAGTCATGCAGCCTCTGCGCGGCAAAGTCGATCACTGCGCACTGATCGTGAGCATCGTCGCCAGCATTAAAATGCAGACCATTGTCAATGAACTGCTCAATAGCCGCGTGGTGCGCAGTATGCCCAACACGCCGGCCCAGATTGGCGAAGGCATGACCGTCTGGACAGCCACCCGCGAAGTCGCAGAGCGCCAGCACCGCCAGGCAGCTGCCTTGTTAGGCGGATTCGGCGAACAGCTCTACGTAGATGACGAACGCCTCTTGGACATGGCAACAGCCCTGAGCGGCTCTGGCCCGGCCTACGTCTTCCTGTTCATGGAGGCAATGATCGACGCTGGTGTACGCATGGGCTTCAGCCACCGTGACGCCACTAAACTGGTGTTGCAGACGCTCAAGGGCTCAGCCGACTATGCCTTGAAGTCAGGTCAGCACCCAGCTATCTTGCGCAATCAGGTGACCAGTCCTGGCGGCACGACCGCTGCTGCACTCTACGAACTGGAGCGCACCCAGTTCCGCACCTCCATCGCCGAAGGTATTTGGGCAGCGTATCAGCGCAGCCTAGCTCTGGGGCGCGATCAGGACTGATCCTGGGGCGGCGTGGGCAGGTGAGGATTTAAGCCTGCCCGCTCTCGTTCCTCGCGATAGTCTTGAGGCGTGTCGATGTCGCACAAAATGCTGTCGTTGCTCACTTCCACATAGGCAATCGCAGCTTCGTTAGCGTTCATCACTTCGCGCGCGGATTGGCCCGTTTTCAAAGCCAGGATGTCTTGCCAGTAACACCGATCCAGCAGATAGGGATGGCCACGCCGCCTTTGGTAGCTGGGCATGACGATGTCTCCCTGACCTTCGGCGTAGGCCTTCAACACCTTGTAAATCGTGCGCGGCTCCATGCGCGGCTGATCGCCCAAGACGATCAGCGCCGCCGCCATGCGCGGACTGAGCGCCTTCAGGCCCGTCTGCATAGAGACTAGCATTTCACCGTTCTTGTAAGCCTTGTTGATGACACAAGTCACGCCATAGGGCTTGAGTAGGCGCTTCACTGCGTCAGCTTGGTGGCCCAAGACGACGACAATTTCTTCTAAGCGAGAGCGCACCAACTGTTCGACGATGTGTTCAATGATCGTCTTGCCGTCCTGCCAGGGCAGCAAAATTTTATGCTGACCCATGCGCGACGATAGGCCAGCGGCCAGCACCACCGCCCCTATCGGCTTCTGCACTTCGTAGATCGGATCAGCGGCGCGCACTGAGCCGATGGCTACAGCGTCAATTCGCGAGGCTTTAAGCGTCAGCCTAGCGATGGTACGAGCGCGCTGACGGCTGTGCTGGCCAAGCGGTACTTGGTTCAAAAAAGTGATGATGCGGGCCTGCGATGGCGCACCGCGCCAGCCCAACTCCTCATCGCGCAGAATTTGCGCCACCCAGGGCGCTTGGATCGGCGTCTCTGGAAAGAAGCCGTACTTTTCGTGCATAGCCTGGGGATTGTAGACATACTGTTCATTGAGCGGCTTGTCCAGCACAGACAGGGCCGCCATCTGCACGACCAGCGTCGCTTCCGACGGGATCATCGGCTCATGCGGCTTGAGAGCCTTAAATAGGCGTCCACGCGCCCCATCGGCCTCCACTAACAAAACATCGCTGTCTACGGCGTCCAGCAAGCGCCTAATCCAGTCGCCGTCTCCGCCAAAGACCTTGTTCTGACGAATTGAGTCGTACAGGAAGACAAAACGATGGTCGCTGAGAGCCTGAGACATGATGATAGGGCTAGCGTCGTAGCGCATAGCAAAAGGCATCAGATCGAGCTGATCGACTCCAATGCGCGTCGTCGTCGTCGCCAACACGCGCCAGCCTTGCTCCATCAGCTCATAGCCTAGGCCCACCAACGCCGAGGTCTTCCCCCCTGCCCCGATGAAGGCCACTACTTCGCCCTTGCTCAGCCCGAAGGCCCGCGCTAGCTTCACGACTCACGCTCCCCTGTCGGCGTCCCAAGCGCAGACACTAGACGACGCCCAAACCTTGACGACGCAAGGCTTCGACCACCTTGTCAGGGGTGAAGGGTTGGCTGGTCAGCCAGATGCCTGTCGCGTCGTGGACGGCCGCTGCCAACGCCGGCGTGAAGGGTAGCATGGGCATCTCAGCCATGCCGCGCGCTCCCCAGGGGCCAATTGGATCAGGATACTCTAAGATGACGCTGCGCACTTCCAGTGGCATATCCAATACCGTCGGGATGAGGTAAGTAGACAGGTAGGGATTCAGCACCCGTCCCTCTTTGACGACCAGGCGCTCCATCAGAGCGTAGCCTAGCGCCTGGGCCACCGCGCCTTCGATCTGGCCGCGCACTTGCTGTGGATTGATAGCTTTGCCCACGTCGTTCACAGCTACCACGCGCAGCACTTGGATGAGGCCCGTCTCCAAGTCAACTTCCACCTCAACGGCCTGCGCCGCATAACCGTAGGCGAAGTTAGGTTCGCTGCGTCCAGTCATCGGATCATAAGGCGTGGTCTTGGGCGGACGATAGGTGAATTCGGCTTTGGCCGGGCGTTCTTCGTTGTGCCAGGCTTGCAGAGCTAGTTCAACAGCGCCGCGTATGGCGTTGCCCGCCATGAAGGTCAGGCGCGAAGCTGAGGCGCTGCCCGACGAACCCGTCTCAGCGCTATCAGAAGCGATCAAGCGCACGCGCTCCATCGGCACGCCAACAGCTTCGGCTGCCATCTGCACAAAGACCGTGTGCGCGCCCTGGCCGACGTCGGCGCCACCTTGGCGCACAATCACCTCTTCAATCTCGCGACCGCCGCGCAGCTCCACGCCAGCCCAACAGCGTTCCGGGAAGCCAAAGCTGTAACCCACGTTCTTGAAGCCAACAGCCATGCCGATTCCGCGTCGTCTGTTGGCTTCCTTAGGCTGAGTCGGGCTAGGTTTGCGCCAAGTCTCACCTTCTTGCACCCAGCCCGCTTCGCGCGCGCAGGCTTCAATGACCTGTGGTACGCTTACGCCGACAGGGAGGGGTGTGCCAGTGGACAGAATGCTGCCCTCGCGGAAGCAATTCTTCAGACGCAGGGTGACCGAGTCTATGTCTAGAGCTAAGGCCAGGCGTTCAATCATGCCCTCGGCCGCAAACAGAGCTTGCGGCGCACCAAAGCCGCGAAACGCGCCTGTGGGGATGTTGTTGGTGTAGACAGCATAGGTGTCTACGTAGATGTTGTCTACGTCGTATGCGCCGCTCACGGTCAGGTTGGCGTTGCCCAGCACCTTGTTGGAGGTGTAGTTGTAGCCGCCAGCATCGCCAATTACGCGCGCCTGGATGGCGACGATTCGGCCATCGCGCATAGCGCCCCACCTGGCGCGCACGCTGATGGGGTGGCGCTTGTGGTGATAGAGGATAGATTCTTCGCGCGACCAGACAATCTTCACCGGACGTTGCAGTTTCCAGGCCGCCAAAGCCAGCACAATCTGCACCGACATATCTTCGCGCCCCCCGAACGCACCGCCAATCGCAGGATAAACCACACGCACCTGTTCGGGTGGCAAATTCAGCGCATGATAGATTTGTTCCTGGTCTTCATGCGTCCACTGGCCAGCCACCAGCACCGTCACCCGCCCTTGCTCGTCGATATAGCCCAGACCCGCTTCTGGCTGCAAATAGGCGTGTTCCTGCCAACTTGTGTGAAATTCATCTTCGACGATCACGTCCGCCTGGGCAAAGGCCGCTTCAACATCGCCCTTGCGAATGCGGTAGTGGGCGACGATGTTGTTGGGCGTATCAGGATGAAGCTGAGGCGCGCCATCCTGCATAGCCTCCTCAGGATCGAAGACCGCAGGCAAGTCTTCATAATCAACGCGCACCAGCCCCACCGCCTGAGCAGCGATGGCTTCCGTCTGGGCTACCACGACGGCCACTACATCCATGTAACAGCGCACAATATCCGTGCCGAGTTTGTCACCGCCCGGCCCGCAGATGACGGGTTGATCCTTGATGACTAGGCCGTATTCGTTGACAGGAACATCTAGAGAGGTGAAGACAGCCACCACCCCAGGCAGAGCAAGGGCTGCGCTGACGTCCACGCCACGCACGCGGGCATGGGCGCGCTCGCTCCATTTCAGCTTCATCCAAAGCTGGCCTTCGATGTTCACATCGCTGGGATAGGGCGTCTCGCCCGTCACTTTGCCCAGGGCGTCCAAACGCTTGACGGATTGGCCAATGACGAGGTGTTTATCAGCCATAAAACGTACTCCGTGCCAGCGGCAGACTCATCGCCCTCCGCCTTCTTTGTTGCGAGCGCGCATTTTAGCCTGCATTTCTTTCTTGCGGCGCTTGGCAGCTTCCATCTCCTTTTGGCGTTCGCGCTTCTCGCGATCTAGGTCACGCTCAGTGACGCCCTTGGGCATGCGCGGTTGGAAGGCTGCGTAGGCCATAGACAGCACCATAATGAAGATGAGGAAGATAGCGCCTGCGACGACGAAGCGCACCTCTGGCTGACTAGGGAAGCCGCTGATACGCAGCCTCAGCTCGCGGAAGGCCGGCTCGCTCAGGAAATATGAGGCTGCGCCGACCACCAGGACGATGATGAAGCCTAGAGCGTACAGGAAAGGCTGCCATCTACTTCTGGGTCTGGCGGCTTTTTTCGCTGAATATTCGTCTTCAAAACTCATGATGATGTCTCCTTCGGTTGAGCCACTTTGCGACGGCTCGCTTCGATGAACGCCTGGATGATATTATAATATCCTGTGCAGCGGCACAAATTCCCACTCATGCTTTGCTGGATTTGCTCTTGGCTGGGCTGAGGTATCTCCTCCAGCAACTTTGCGCCACTCATCAAGAAGCCTGGCGTGCAGAAGCCGCACTGTACAGCGTCTGCCTGTACAAAAGCCGCTTGAATGGGGTGCAGCTCCTCGCCCTTCAGACCTTCCACTGTGATGATGTGCGCTCCATGCGCGCGCGGCGCCGCCACCATGCAGCTCATGACCGCCGCGCCATCCAAGAAGACAGTACAAGCCCCGCACTCGCCTTCGGCGCAACCCTCTTTCGTACCAGGCAGGCCCACATCATCGCGCAGCCAGTGCAGCAGCGTCTTGTGCTGGCCTGTCGCTATGCGCACCGCCTGGCCGTTGATCGTCGCCTCAATCGGCGTTTCGGCATCGTGCTGCTGAGCCGTCGCCAGCGCTTGGCTGTTCACGCGAGCCTGGTGTTCACCCCAGAGCATGGGCGGGTTGTGCGGGTAAGACTCAGCTTCACGGCCCTCGGCCAGCAGGCGAAGCGCACGCGCCACCAGCACCTTGACCATCTCGGTGCGATAGGCTGCCGTGCTGCGCACGTCATCGATGGGGCTTGGGGCAGCGCCTGCTAGGCGCGCCACTTCGCGGATGGTGGTGTCATCCAACGTGCGGCCTATCAAAGCCGACTCGGCTACCGCCGCGCGGATGATCGTTGGTGCGACGCTGCCCAAAGCAATGGCAGCGCGCGTCACCGTCGGCCCATCGAATGCCAACACGACGGCGCAGTTTACGACGCTGATGGCTTGCGCGCGGCGCAAACCCAGCTTGAGGAAGACACCACGTTCATGAGGCTGGAGGGCAGCAAATTGGACAGAGGTCAGCACTTCGTTGGGCTGCATGACTGTGCGCCGCAGGCCTATGTAGAAGTCCTTCAATTCAACGGTGCGCTCGCCCTCGGTGCTAGCCAGGGTCACGCTGGCGGAGAGGGCCATCAGCGGCGTGATGGTGTCGTTGGCTGCCGAGCCTGTGATGAGGTTGCCGGCCACCGTCGCGCGATTGCGAATCTGAGGCGCGCCTACTTCCCAACTAGCCTGGGCTAGGGGCAATGCCCGCTGGCGAATCAGATCGCTGGCGACGACGTGGTTGTGATTGACCAGCGCCCCCAGGCGAATTTCATCGCCATGCTGGCTGATAGCGTCCAGGCCAGGCACGCGCGTAATGTCGATCAAGGCTTTGACGTCGGGACGCTTGCCTTGTTCCAGCTCCAACAGCAAATCGGTGCCGCCGGCGATGATGCGCGCCTGCGCGCCATACATGCTCAACAATTCTAACGCTTCAACCAAGTTGCTTACGCTGTGATACTTCTCCCACATGGCCTGCCATCTCTACTTCAACGGTTCAATATCTATGACGGTATACGGGTTGACGTTGACGATTCGCGTCTGGTGATAGTCCGTCTGCACGACCTGTCGCCGATCCCAGGTGTGGACGTGACCATGCACCATGTAGCGCGGATGATACCACTCCATGAAGCGCAGGAATGACTCGAAGCCATTGTGCGGATAATCTGCTGCGTCGTGGATGCCCTTCGGCGGGGCATGGGTCACGAATACATCGACGCCTGCGCCGCGCCGCCAGCGATTATAGCGCAGACGTGGCGCTAACTTCAGAACGTTCACGCGCATTTCTGCAGGCGTGTATTGAATTGTACCGCGATTATAGCGTATTGAGCCTTCCAGGCCCACGAACGACAAGCCCATGTACTCAAAATAGTTCATGTGCAGATTAATCCCGCCTGGTGGTTCTTGCTCGTACATCTCGTCGTGGTTGCCGCGCACATACAGCAACGGCACACTGAGGATAGTTGAGATGAAGTCCAGGTAAGCCGCCGGCATGTCGCCACAGCTGACGACGACGTCGACGTCGGCGTGGCGCCTGCGCAGATTGGCGGCATTCTCTAATTGGGGCATGACCGTATCGCTCACGAATAGAATCTTAGCCATGCCCACGCACTTTCAAGCGTCTAGCCAGCGCATGGGAGCGCCACTCCCCCCACGCCGCACCATGACAATCTCAGCCAAAATGCTCAGGGCAATTTCGCGCGGCGACTCGGCCTCCAACTCCAAGCCGATTGGGGCATGCACGCGCCTGATTTGCTCCTCGCTCATGCCCACCTCGCGTAGGGCTTTCACCGTCAAGGCCCAGCGGCGCTTGCTGCCGATCAGGCCCACGTAGCGCGCCGACGTGCTAGCCAGAGCAGGCAAAAGCTGCACATCGACAGGCAGACCGCGCGTCAGGCAGGCGATGTAGGTGTTGCTCGTAATCGTCGTATGCTGTGGAACTTCGTGCGGCTTGCAGATGACGTAGCCATCTAGGCCAGGCGCATAGCCTGGATTGGCGAATTCGGGCCGATCATCGCATAGCACTACGCGAAAGCCTAGCCATTTGCCCAGTTCGGCAACGGCCTTGCCAGTGTGTCCCCCACCAATCACCAGCAACGTGGGGGCAACCTCCAACGGCTCGATGAAGATGCGGGCCGTGCCGCCGCAAACGCCGGGGTCGCCGTCTTCCAGATTATTCAGAGTGTAAGTCTCAAGGCGAGCTTGGCCATCCACCAGCGCTGCCAGCGCCGCCTGGATGACGCGCGCTTCCATTGAGCCACCACCTACTGTGCCGACGATACGGCCATCGGCGTAGACCAGCATTTTGCTGCCCACGTGGCGCGGCATACTCCCCTGAGTCTCGATCACTGTCGCCAAAGCAGCGCTCTGACCACGCTGGTGGACTTCCAGCAGCGCGGCGTAGACAGCTTCATGGTCATCGGCCAATGCGAACCTCTCCTAAGAACAAGCGCCCGTCTTCAGAAGTGGCTAAAGTATGGCTGTTAGCTATGAGTCTTTTATGAGAACGCGCATCGTAGAAACCGATAGCCAGGCGGTACAGGCCAGGTGGCAACGAGTCGATGTCTAGCTCGGTCACCTCTGACCAGGCCGAGGGAAGAAGGTTACCCAGGGCCGCTCCACCCTGTAAATAGCCATCCCATTGAACAGGCGGCGGCTTATCCTGAGCAGCAGACGGGTAGAGATGAATGAAGCCGCGCACATCGCCGTGTGCGTTACCATTCGACCACCAATCCAGCGACACTTGCAAGCCGTCTGCCAGACGTTGGCTAGCCCAGCCTCGCAGGACGAGCGCGCCGTCTTGAAAGCTGGCTAGCTCTGCGGAGGCGCGTGGCAGCGGCGCGAGCGGACTACCGTCCTCTGTCTGGATGAGCCAATGCCAGCCTGCTTCGTAGCGCGCCCCACCCAAGCCGACCTCCAAGCGCTCCGTCACTCTGTCAGCAGGGATGAGGGTGGTCAACTCTAGCCATTGGCCGCCTATGCCAGACAGAATGCGCGTCTCCAGCGCTTCACCGTTGACTTGTATCAACAGATCGCCAGGCGCGTCGGCGTGCAGGCGCGTCACTAGGGCTGCTTCTTGGCCTGGCCTAGCCTGCATGATGAACGTCTCACCGTTCACAGGACGCACGCCATCCAGCAAAGGACGATTGTTCAGCGGCAGTTGGCGCGGCAGAGTGAGAAAGCCAGCGCTGCCATCGACGCGCCGCCATTGGTAGCCGTGAGCCTGCTCGTCACGCCAATCTGCTACGTTCAGGCTATCTACGATTCGCGCCTGCTCGCTCAGCCAGCGCAAGGCCGCGCGCGGCTCATGCCTGTCTTGCGCCGCTAGCGCCGACCAGTCAGGCCGATAGATGGCCTGTCGCGGGCCAGCCAACGCCACGTTGTAAACAGGCAAAGCTTGGCCTACGTCAAAGACTGCCAGTGGCTCAGCGTACAAAGCCGTATTGGCCAGCAGGCCCAAGCCGTAGCCATGCCCCTGCCCATAGCTGGCGATGAAGTTGGGCTGTTCGCGCAGCAGCAGTTCCGCCACGCTGCCCACACCATTGCGCCAGTACTGGGCCGCTTGTGGCGTGGTCAGGCCCACCATGTCCAGAGTCGTCCGTCCGCCCAGGTAGCGAATCAGCCCTACGTCGTGGACGGCAACGACGCTATCCTCTGGTGTATTCTCAGCGACCCAACGAGCCATCGCGTAGGGCTGGGCGCGCACATAAGCCACGTTGGCAGCGTAGAAGACCAGGTACTGGCTCGTCAGCAGCAGGCAAGCTACCAGGCTGATTGCAGCGTACAAACGGGCGGCGTGACGGCCCACGCGCAGGGCATAACGCGGCACATCAGCCAGAGCGAAGGCTACTAGCGGTACGAACAGGGCCACCAGCGGCATTTGATAGCGCTTGAAGTGCCAAAAAGCGTTATCCAGCGTGGCCACCGCTCCGCTGAGCAGCAGCGCCCAAACTAGCACCAACAGCGCCACCGGCCGACCCTGTGACCGCGTCCACAAGCTGCCCCAACCTACCAGGGCCACCCCCAACAGCAACGGCGGCAGCTGACCGCCGTCGCGGCCTTCGCCGCTCAGGAACTCTGCCCAAGTGCGCAGGAAATTCTCAGCGATTCGACTGGCTATGTCGAGCGGATCGGCGTAGGGGCTGGCCAAAATAGACTTAGCTTGGTTGCCACTGGCCACCCAAGAACCTGTCAAAGCTGTATTCACCAGAGGCTGGAGAGCCAGCGCTGCCAAAGGCAGCAGAGCCAAGCTCTGGGCGCGCCAGCCTACCCCGCGCAAGCGCAGCAGCAGGGCTATCCCCGCTGAAGCCGCCAAAAAACCGCCTTCAGGCCGCATGAGCGCCAACAGCACGCCAAACAGGGCGAAAGAGGCGACGCGCTCCTGAGCATAGGCCCACAGCGTCCACAGGGTCAGGGCCATCACCAGGGTCGTCTCCATGCCACTGAAGGCGTGCCAGCTCGTCGCGCCCAGCAGCACAAACAGGAAGGGAGCAACGCTCTGCACCCAAGCAGGCGCGCCCCACCACAGCGCTAAGCAGCGCACCACCCAAGCTGAAGCCAGCAGTCCACCAACTCCAACGAGTATGGCCCACAGTCCCAGGCTGAGGCCTTGCCAACCCAGCGTATGACCCAGAGCCAGCAGCAACGGATACAAGAAGCTGGTCGCGCCACTGGTGGGAGGCTGTCCAGGATTGTAAACGTTGAACTGGCCCAGGGCCGCCTGGCGCGCATACTGGAGATGAATGTAGGCGTCGTCCAGAGGCAGCAAGCCCTGGCCATCGCCTGCCGACACATACAGGACGGCCAGCAGACCTGTTAAGCTGCACAGCCCCGCCCAGGTCAGCAATGCCGTACAGCGCACGGACGGCGTCTGCGTCGTCAAGCCTGCCCTCCTGCTCTCAAGTTGGGAAGACCAGGCCTCCTAGTTATAGCCATTGGCGAAAGTGTCGATCATCAACTTCACGTCTGGCCCTAGCGGATAGAGAATGGGGCAGGTAGCGCCGCTGGCCACGTATTCGCGCACTTTGCGCTTGACCTCGTCGGGCGTGCCGCTGGCCGTAATCATCTGCACCACGTCATCTGGCACGAGTTCCATCGCGCGCAAAATTTGCTCTTCGGTAGCAGGCCAAGTTAGCACGCGGCCGATTTCGTCTAGTAGCTCTTGGCTCACGCCGCTGGCTTTCATGATGTGCGGCTGCTGGCCCAGATATTGCGTCACCAGTTTGCGCGCCCCGTCCAGCGCTTTCTTGCGGTCATTGTCCACCGAGCAGACGACGAGCTGCGGACGGTCAATCTGGTCAATGGTCTTGCCCACCTTCTTCGCGCCTTCCTCAAGCTGCGACACAGCAGCCTCGTTGTACTTGGGCGAGACTAGGTAGTTCAGCACCGCACCGTCGGCAATTTCGCCCGTCAGCGTCATCATCTGCGGGCCGGTCGCACCAATGTAGATGGGGACGTTGCGCGGCGTCTTGCGTCCATGCACCACGTCCAGCTCAACATCATCTAAATGGACGAACTGCCCGTGAAAGGTGACGCGCTCACGGGCTAGCAGACGGCGCGTCACCTCCACGACTTCGCGCATGGCCGTGAGAGGTTTATCGCGCTTGATGCCTACTTTCGCCGCCAACGGATCCCACCAAGCGCCAATCCCCAAGATGATCCGATCCTCTGCCAGGTCATCGAGCGTGAGGAAGGTGGCTGCAATCACCGCCGCGTTGCGCGTCCAGTTGTTGATGACGCCAGAGCCAATTTTAATGCGCGTCGTGGTAGCCGCAAACGCCGCCATCGGCACGATAGCGTCGCGCACCAGGCGACTCTCGGCCTGCCAGACGGCTTCAAAGTTGTTGGCTTCGGCGTACTGCACGTACTCAATGGCATCGCGCAGAGGGTGAGCGTCCTGTAAATAGAGAGCCACGCGGTCGGTCATGAACATTACTCCGTTCCAGATATTGGTCAAACACAGACGAAAGTGCGCCCGATTGTAACGCTCAAATCAAATCAGGCAAAAAAGGCGTGAGGCTGCTGTATTGGCCGCTTGTGACCATCTGATTGTAGCGCCCCAAGTCCTGCGGTACGTCAACGTCCAGGGCAATCGTCGGCGACTCGTAAACTTTGACGTAAGCGCGCGCCGCCAGTGCAGCCTCCATGTGCTTGCGAAAGCTACCATCACCATAGGCATAATCAAACAGACCAGGCGGGCGCACCAACATAGCGTTCGTCCCGTCCTGTTCTGGATCAGTGGCGATCACCACCGAGACTGCGCCCAGGGCCATCTCGATCATCTTGAAGATGTCGTCTTCAGTCACAAATGGCAAATCCGCCGGCAGGATCAGCACAGCGCTGCCGCGCCAGGCGCGCACCAATTCTGTCGCGCGGCGCAGGGCCAGGTTGAGGTCAGAGTTAGAACCCTCCTGAATAGTGCGCGCGCCCATCTCACGGGCTATCGCCAGGGCTTTTGTGTCGCGACTGATGACGACTGTGCCAGCCAATTGCTTGACGTTCGTCACCACACCCAGCACATGCCGATAGATGAGCGTCGCGAATTCGTAGCGCTGGTTGGCCGACAAGACGCTGGCCAGACGGCTCTTAGCTCGATTCAAAGGTTTCACAGGAATAATGGCCCAAATGCTCATAAGTATGTCTTCCTCACCACTCAGCCAACCAGCTCAGGATATCTTGCGCCAGCCGCACTTTGGCATTGTTATCTACCATCATTGTATCAAAGGCGGCGCTGCGCTTGTCATGAGGTTGAACTTGGGCATCGCGCAGATCATAGACGAAGCCGTTAATCAACGCGCCGTAGTAGTCGCGCACTGCTTGCGGACTCGGCTCAAGGCCCAGTTCGCGCATGAGCTTGGCCGTCGGGCCTTTGATAGCCTGGCCCTGGACGATGGGCGTCACTGCCACGCGCGGCAGTTCGCGGGCCAGCAGCGCTTGGCGGAAAGCCGTCATGTGCAGCATAGGCGCAATCGACAACCAGGGATTGGACGGCGCAATGACGACAGCACTAGCCCAAGCCAGCGCTTCCGCGACGGCCTGGCTCAGGCGAGCAGTCTCTGCGCCTTGATAGCGCAGGCTGCGCAGCGTCGGTTGCCAGCGGTAGCGCACAAAATACTCTTGGAACTCCAGCCAACCGTGTTCCACCGTCTCCACTAGCGTCGGCACGTCATCATCGCTCATGGGCATGACTTGCAGGCTAATGCCCATCTGCGCCGCCAAATGCGCCGCCACTTGGCTCAGCGTCCAACCGCGCCGCAGACGATCTGTGCGCAGCAGGTGCGTGGCAATGTCTTTGTCCCCCAGGCGAAACCAAGCGTCTTCGCCATAGGCACGCAGCGCCTCCAGCGCGGTCGTGCTGTCGTTGGCCACGCCCCAGCCCTGGCTGCGCTCCACCCGTCCTGATAGGGTGTACAGCACCGTATCCAAGTCGGGGCAAATCTTCAGACCATAGTGCCAAAAGTCATCGCCCGTGTTGACAACGATCCGCAGGCGCTCAGGAGGCAGGATAGCCTGCATACCCAGGGCTAACTTTGCCCCGCCCACCCCGCCCACCAGCAGCAGAATGTTCTGTTCGGTGTTCAGCGCCACAGCGTCCTCGTCTCCTGAGAATGACGCGTCTTGTCGCGCACCTGGTCGGGATAACCCAGGGTGATGAGTCCTTGGGCTTGCCAGTCGGCGGGCAGAGCCAGCGCTTCACGCACGACATCAGGGCAAAAGAGCGGCGCACACATCCAACATGCTCCCAGGCCTGCTTCATGCGCCGCCAGCAGGATGTTTTGACCAGCCATCGCCACGCTTTGGACGGCCATCAGGAATTCGTTGGCGCTGCGCCACTCATCGGGGTAGGCGTCCATATCGACCATGCTCAGGCACAAGACGATCAGCACGGGCGCACCTGTTAGACGCTCATAGGAACGGTTGGCATCAGCATCGATAACTTCCTGGGCTACGCCGTCCGCCGCCAAATCTCGACGCAGACGCGCACCCATCGCGCGGGCTAGCGCCTCTTTAGCCTGAGCCGTCTCCACGATGACGAAGCGCCAGGGCTGGCGGTTGTGAGCGCTGGGCGACCAGATGGCCGCTTCTAATAGGCGCTCCAGCAGAGCGCGCGGCACAGGCTCAGGCCTATAGCGGCGCAGAGAGCGGCGCGTCTTGATGAGGTGCAGCAGCGACGTTTCGGAAGTCATAACTGACATCTAGCGATACATGTCTTGCTCAAGTGGACGATACAAATCGCTGGCGCGCCCTGCGCCCTGAGGTAACTCCAGGCCGCGCAGCACGACCACCGGGCGGCCCTCGGCAGCTTCTCCGCACAGCAAATGGGCGGCCGAAGCGATCAGATCGGCATAGCCCTGCTGGGTAATTTTCAGCACACGCCCGAACAAGTCGGGCAGGCCGCGCATGTCCACTAGGGCAGGCAAGCCAGCCACGCCTATGGCTACGCCCACGTTGCCCAGGCGGAAGGGTCGGCCATGCGTGTCGCTGATGACGACGGCCAGCGGTACGCCCACGAGTTGGCCCAGAGAAACGCGCAGCTTTTCAGCGCTAGTATCGGGGTCTTGGGGAAGCAGCAGGGCCACTTCGTCTCCACCCTCTACGTTGGACTGGTCAATCCCAGCATTGGCCGAGACGAAGCCCAGGCGGTGCTGCGTCACCAGCACGCCTCGTCCTGCTCGTGACACAGCCACGCTCTCGCGCAGCACCAGCTCTACCAGGCGCGGGTCTTTGCCCGTCACTTCGGCGTAGTGCAGCGCCTCGGCACTGGGAATGACATCGCTCAGGGCTACGCGGCGGCCCTCGGCCTTGCTGACGATCTTAGACGACACTACCAGCACATCACCTGCTTGCAGCGGCCTGTAGGCTTCCGCCGCCCAATGGATGAGCGTCGCCAAGTCGTCTCCTGCCTGGATCAGAGGCATACCAGGCAGGGCAAAGGCACAAAATTCCACGTCTGTTCAGCCCTAATCTGCTAGGCCAGTGATACGAATGCCTGCACCCTTGACCTTATACTTCTTGTTGATCCACAGCAGGACGGGGGTCAAAGCCTCGGCAGCAACGGCATTGGCCAGCGGGCCAGCATCAATGCCGCGCAGGCCAGCGGCTGCCACCAACGCGATGACATCGGCTTTGGCCTCATCATCATCGGCGCACACCAACACGTCGCAATCGACAACGTTGTTCGGGTCTTTGAGCTTGACCGCGCTCACATTTTGGAAAGCAGCGACGACGCGCACACCACTGCCCAACAAGGTCTGGGCCTCCAGACAAGCCGATTTTCCTTCAGGGATATGGACTTTCGTAATGGACGGCGGCGCCAAAGGCACAGTCAAATCAACCAAGACTTTGCCCTCTAGGTGCGGCTTGACCGACTCTAGGGTGGTCTTGTGGGCGTCGTAAGGCACGCTCAGGACGACTATACTGGCCTGTGCGGCGGCGTCTGCGTTGCTCATGCCCAACAAAATCTCGCCTTCAACGAGCTGAGTGTTCAGTTCAGCAGCAGTAGCCTGCGCTTTTTCGGCGCTACGCGAGCCGACGATAACTTTATAGCCTTTGAGCGCCCAGCGCAGGGCCAAAGCCGAGCCTTCTTTGCCCGTGCCACCCAAGACAGCAATCGTCTGAATTAAATCCGACATGATACCCTTCTTCCAGATGAGTTAGGCGAGATTATGTTTCACTTTGCAGGTAACGCTCCACGTAGCGACGGTAATTAGCCCAAACCTGCGGCGCATGAGCCAGCGCTTCCCGCAGGATGGCACGTTCGTCCAGAGTCTGTAGGCGTCGATCCTTCATCAGGATTTTACCGTCCACCAGCGTCCCCGTCACCATCGAAGTCTCAAACCCGAAGATGACATGCCAGGGCGCATTCTCACCCGTGAACGGTGTGAAGGGCCGATAGTCCACTAGGATCAGGTCGGCCTGCGCGCCGACTTCTAGCACGCCCAAGCGCTGCCCAGGGAAGAGGGTTTCGGCCAGGCGCGCGTTGTTCACAGTGGCCATGCGCGCAATGTCTGCGCCGTTGGCTTGGCGCGCGTCGCGGTGGACGACCTTATGCAGAAAATAGGCGGCGCGCCATTCCGCCCATAGGTCGTTGCTGAAGCCATCCGTCCCCAGGCATAACTTGACGCCTGAATTGAGCATAGCCTGCAAGTCCATCGCGCCGACGGCGTTGTTCATGTTGCTGCGCGGCTGGTGCGTCACCCAGACGCCTCGCTCCACCAGCAAACGGCGCTCGGCGTCATCGATGTGGACGCAGTGAGCTGCAATGCTGTTCGCTCGCCATAAACCAAACGAGTCCAAGCGCTGGACGACGCGCTGACCGCTGCGCCGCAGGCTGTCGTCTTCATCAGCTTCGTGTTCTGCCACGTGGACGTGGATGCCCACGCCCTCAGGCAGTGCGTCAGCACACGCCCGCAGCGAACCGTCGGACAGGCTGAGGCTAGCGTGCAGGCCGAAAGTCCCCGCTAAACGCGGCTCGCCCTGGCAAGCCCTCAGCCAACGCAGATTTTCGTCAATACCAGCTTGCATTCTGTCCAGGCCGTCCCGATCTGTGACTTCATAGCACAAAACAGCGCGCAGGCCCGCCTGCTCCACCGCCTGGCCGATCAGGTCTAGACTGCCAGAGATGATGTTGGGACTGGCGTGATGGTCAAAGAGCGTGGTCACGCCATGCTTGATGGCGTCGACCAGCATGACCAGGGCGCTGAGTCGCACCGCGTCAGCATCCAGGGCTTTGTCAAGCTGCCACCACAGACGACGCAAAATCTCAGGAAACTCGGCCATCGGCGCGCCAGGGATAGCCATGCCGCGCGCATATGCGCCGTAAAAGTGGGTGTGGGCCACAATCCCACCCGGCATAACGATCTGGCCATCAGCGTCCCAGCGCTCCGCTTGGGGATAGCTGGATCGCAGGTCAGCACTCGCGCCGATGGCGACGATTCGACCATCGACGATATAAACAGACTGATCGGGGGTCACCTGAGGATCGTCGCCCCAATTCAGCAAGGTGGCATTCTCAATCAACAAGCTCATAGGTCTCTCTCGGTGGTTTGTAGTGGACGAGGACGAGCTAACTCGCTGATGTCTTGGGCAGCCAAGAAGCGCTCCCCCGTCGTCCAGATGAAGCTCACGCGCCGCCCCAGGCGGTTGAGGATTGGCGGAGTCTTGTTCAACAGGGCCTCTAGGTGCAGCCTATAGTAAGCTTCGTCAGCGCGCGGATGGTCGGCCTCTTGAGGTAGCAAGTGGCGGCGCAAGTGTAGCTCCACGCCGCGCAACCGCCCGAAGTAGTAAATGCCGCTCACACCGTAGGGCCGCGCCGCCTGCCCGCTGAAGAACAGGGCCAGGTACTCTGCTCCAAAGCCATTCGGCATACGCCAGAGTGGAATACGATACCAAAGGTCGCGCAGCAGGCTCTCGGCGTCGCGCTGGCGATTGACGACGCCCACCAGCACGCGATCCTCTGGGTACATGATCGCTCGTCTTCAGTCGCCCACGACGGGCTGGCGTTCGCGAGTGGCGATCAGCATGTCGTCAATTTCGGCCACCATCTGTTGATGGCGAATCCACCACTGCGGGTTGCGCTGCGCATCAAGCTCATCGACTGTCTTGCCCTGCTGCTCCACCCAGGTGTAGTACTTGAGGTTGTGCCAGCGCTGGCGCGCATCAGACGTGCCGTCCATCACCCAATCGGTGCGCGCTCCATGAAAAATGCGTTCGATGTAGCCGATGGCCTGAGTTTCGGTGATGGGGCCGTGCTTGGCCTCCATGTGTTGCATAACGCTGTAGTAGCGTTCTAGTGAATCAGTGGCGACGGTGACGATCACGTCGCCTGCGCCGAGACGGTAGTGCCTGGCCGTCTTGATCGCGCCGATGATGTTGCACATGCCGCTGATCCCGAACAGGTTGCCGTAGAAGTCGATCTGACCATCGCCAAAGCCGTAGTGGCGCTCCAAGACCTGACGGCCAACAGGACTGGCGAAGACGCGCAGCGCGTTCACCGAGTCCATGTCGTCAATGCACATGAGCGCGTCCATGTTCAGCACGTTGTGAATCCAGGTGACGTGCTTGTCGCCAATGCCCTGAATTTCGTGCGCGCCGTAGCCGTTGTTGTAGAGCGTCGGGCATTGAATCGGCTCTAGCCCGACGATCTTATGCTCTGGGAAGAGTTGCTTGAGCCGATCACCAGCGGCGATTGTGCCAGCGCTGCCCATGCTGCTCACGTAAGCCGCTACGCGCCCATTGCCGATGCCGCGCGCATGCAGCTCTGCCGCCAGTTCCGCCACCGTGTTGCCGGTGACGTAATAGTGGAAGCGGTAGTTGCCCATCACCTCAAACTGGTTGAGGATGCGAGCATTTGGGTTCTCGCGGCGGATGCGATTCACCTCATCGTAAATCTCTTTGACGTTGCTCTCGCTGCCTGGCGTGCGGATGATCCGCGCGCCGTAGCTCTCAATGCGTTGGAAGCGTTCCTTGCTCATGTCAGCGGGCAGGACGACCACGCTGTCATACCCCATGCGGCAGCCAATAAACGCGCCACCAATGCCATAATTGCCCGTCGAAGGCCAGACTAGCGTGTGTTTGCTGGGGTCAACCTCTCCCAAGAGTTGCTTTTCGATCAGGACGCTGTAAGCTGCGCCGACCTTGTGGCTGCCTGACGGGAAGGCCATGCCATAAATCACGACGATGTTGGTATCAACGCCAGTCAGGGCTTTGGGCAATACCACGTGGTAGACCTGATTTTCGCCATCGCGCCAAGTGACGTTGTAAAGGTTGATCGGGTCTAGAGGTGCTTCGTGGCGCGCGCGCAAGGCTTTGGCGCGCACTTCAGGATCAATTTTGTGCGGATGAAGCATTTCTTCGAACGTTGGGCCAGTAACCATCTTCTCTTCCCTCGACTGTGGCCGAATTTAAGCCTGCCAATTATCCTTCGTCATCCATCGCCAACTGCTGCTCCAGCGCACGAATCTCGCTGAACAGATCGTCGCGGCGGCGCGCCCAAGCGCGGTAGCGCTCCAAATCCTGAGGCGAGAGACGGTCATTATGCCCGCCATGCACGCTCAGCAAGCCATCAATCTGTCGATCTAGCGCATGATAATCCGCCACCAGGGCCTGGTAGCGCACCAAGAGCGACTTGAGTTCCTCACTGGCCATTGCGGCTGCGCTCCACACTCTCGCGGGTAGCAATCGGCGGCACGCGCTGCGAACGCTCCACGTTGGGAAACTCATCGAAGTTGCGCGTCGAAGCTACCACGTACAATGGACGATCACGTGTTTCGTCGTAAATGCGAGCAATATACTGGCCCACGATGAACAGGAAGAACAATTGGAAGGCGCTGAGCAGCATGAGCAGAATGATCGTCGTCGCCTGGCCACCGAAGAAATCTGGCCCTTGTGTCAGGCGCAAAACAGCCACTACGATCCCTACGATGACCGCCAGCACCGCCAAGCCCAGGCTGAGGTAGATCATCACCTGGAGGGGGAAGTACGAGAAGCCAGTGACGGCGTCCCAGGCGAAGCGAATCATCTTGCGCAAGGGATATTTGGTCTCGCCGGCTACGCGCGCCCTGCGCACATAGCCCACGCCAGTCTGCTTAAAGCCAGCCCAGCTGGTCATGCCGCGTATGAAGCGGTTGTGTTCGCGCATGTGGCGCAGCACATCGGCGACCTTGCGATCCATCAGACGAAAGTCGCCAGTGTCAACGGGAATGTTGACATCAGTAATGCGATAGATGAGGCGGTAGAAGAGCTTAGCTGTCGTCAGCTTGAACCAGCTCTCACCTTCGCGCTGAGTGCGCACGGCGTACACCACATCGTAACCTTCGCGCCACTTGGCCACCAGCTCTGGGATCACCTCTGGTGGGTCTTGCAGGTCAGTATCGATCAGGACGACGGCGTCGCCGCTGGCGTGGTCAATGCCAGCGGTGACAGCCACCTGATGGCCAAAGTTGCGGGCAAAGTTGACGACGCGCACCCGTGAGTCGGACTCGGCCAGCCGCTCCATAATGGCCAGCGAGCCGTCACGGCTGCCATCGTTAATCATGATGAGTTCCCAGGGTTGCCCTAGACCTTCCATGACAGCCCGCACGCGCTCATAGAAAGCGGGCAGAATTTCTTCTTCATCGTAAACCGGCGCAACAATGGAAAAAGTCGGTCTGTTGTTCATGGAGTTTCTATCTTGTTGAGCAGCGCTTGGCGGATGATGGCCAGATCAGGCGGGACGCGCAGGCCGCCGCTTACAGCTTGCTGAGCGCGCTTGATGTCTTTCAAGCCATTGCCAGTGAGCATAAGCAGAACACGCTCTTCTGAATGAATATACCCCGATTCTACTGCAATCTGCGCACCCGCAAAAGCGGCGGCTGAGGCCGGCTCGGCGAAGACGCCGCTCAGACGCGCCAATTGGGGGATTGCAGCGAGGATTTGCTCATCGCTGACGGCGACATATGCACCATTAGTCTGGCGCACAGCGCGCAGCGCCTTCACGCGGTCGCGCGGCAAGCCCGCCGAAATGCTGTCGGCGATGGTCTCCGCAGGAGCGGGTTGCATGTCCTGACCGGCTATGCCAAGACGCCAAGCTTGCACTAACGCTGAGCTGCCCTCAGCCTGCACACCAATGATACGCGGCATACGATCTGTCCAGCCTAGTTGGTACAAATCCCAAAAACCTTTGTACAACCCGCTGATGATACTGCCATCCCCCACGCTGACGACGACGACATCCGGCACTCGCCAACCAAGCTGTTCGGCAATCTCCAGGCTGGCGCTCTTCTTGCCCTCGGTCGTGAAGGGATTCACGCCGGTGTTGCGGCAATACCAGTTGGCTTCCAGGCTTATCTGCATACACAGATCGAAAGCCACGTCGTAGCTGTCTTCGATGAGGATCACCTGCGCGCCGTAGACCAGCAGTTGGGCAATCTTGGCTTCTGGCGCAGTAGCAGGCACGAAGATGATGGTCTGCATGTGTGGCACAGACGCCATGACCCCAGCAAGCGCGGCGGCAGCGTTGCCCGTGCTGGCGGCGCTCACAGTGCGTATACCAAGCTCCATCGCGCGCGTCACCACGACGACGCTGGCGCGGTCTTTGTAAGAGGCGGTTGGGTTACGTCCATCGTCTTTGAGCCAGACCTGGCGTAGGCCCAGGCTCTCGGCCACGCGCGGCGCATTATAGAGTGGCGTCCAGCCTACCGACAGAGATGGCACAGGCGACTCGTCCGCGATGGGTAGAAGCGCTTTGTAACGCCAGACGTTCATGAGTGAGCTGTGGCCGATGGCATCACGGTCTACGCTGGCGCGCAGGGCAGCGTAGTCGTAGAGGATATCCAACGTACCCGCTTCGCCGCAATCAGGGCAGGTGTAGGTAACTTCGCTCAGGCCGTACTGCCTGCCGCAGATAACGCACTGAAGGAACATCGATTTACTCATCAAAGTCGCTCCGTCGTCCGGGGATGATGCGTGTGCCGCTCTCGCCGCGCATAGCGCGCGTCAGGTTTTCAGGATTGGTGATGATGGCCTGTGGGCCACCGTGCTGCACAAACTCCACCGCCGCTTCGATCTTGGGCAGCATACTGCCCACCCCGAAGTGGCCTTCGCTGATGTAGCTGCGCGCTTCTTGCAAGGTCATCTCGTCCAAATCGCGCTGTTGTGGCTTGTTGAAGTACAAGCAGACCTTCTCAACGCCAGTGGAGATCATGAGCAGATCAGCGCGCAGAGTTTGTGCTAGCAGGCTGGCTGTGCGGTCTTTGTCGACGACAGCAAACACGCCGCGCAGGCTGCCATACTCGTTGCGCACCACGGGTATGCCTCCTCCGCCCGCTGCGATGACGACGTAGCCACTGAGCATGAGAGCTTGGATGGCGTTGATTTCGTGGATAGCACGCGGGACGGGTGAAGCGACGACGCGCCGCCAACCGCGACCGCTGTCTTCCATCACCTGCCAGCCCTCGGCTTCGAATTTGCGCGCCTCTTCTTCTGTCATGAAGCCACCGACGGGCTTGGTGGGAGTCTGGAAAGCAGGATCGTCGGCGTCGACGCGCACTTGAGTGATGACGGTGACGCAAGTGCGATTGATCCCACGCCGACGCAAGGCGTTGTCCAGCGACTGGCTGAGCATGTAACCAATACTGCCCTGGGTGTCTGCTACGACCAGATCGAGCGGCACGTCATGAATGCCCCCATGCTTGACAGCAATTTCACCGCGCCGCATGATATAGCCCACCTGTGGGCCGTTGCCATGCGTCACTACCACGTGCCAATTGTCAGCGATCATGTCGGCGATGTGGTTGCAGGTCTTGCGCACCGCCTCCCATTGGCGCGCAATGCCGGGGTCTTTGGGATTCTCTATTAACGAGTTGCCGCCGATAGCGATGACCGCCAATTTTTCTATCATAGTCTTCTATGCCTGCGCCTGGCTCAGGCGCGCCAACAAGTGCCAATGGCTAATGTCCCAATACACCTGAGCCTGGGCTGAAGGCGAAGGCAGGACGAACAGGCGCGTTGCGCCGCGCGCTGTGTCCTGTGGGCCATAGGCGATTTGCCCCGTCGTCAAGCCTAGCGCGACAGCTGCGGCCTTTTTGCTTGTGAAAGCCAACCAGCGCGGCTGGTAGCGGTCAATCTTGGCCCACAGAGCTTCAGCGTCAAAATCCCCAGGTTTTAGCGCCGAATCGACGCCTTTGGCATGTTTGGCTAGGTCAGTTAGGCCCAGGCCATACTCTGGTAAACGAGGAAAATCGCGCGGCAAGAGCGGGACAGGCAGCAGTCCGACAGCATATAGCGCAGGCCAGAAGCGGTTACTGGGGTTGGCGTAATAAGCTCCCAGGCGCGCCGAAACATCACTCGGCGCAGTGCCACAGAAGACCACGCGCAGCCCGTGCGCCAGAACATCCGCCAGGATGACTTGCTTTGTCACAGCGTCCTGCTCCTCTCCGCTTGCCACAGCCACCACGAGGCTCAGCCTTCCAGCAGACAAAAACCTTAGCGCAAAGTGAGCGCCATCGCCGCCTTCTGGACGTGCAGGCGGTTTTCAGCTTCCTGATAAACAATGCTCTGCGGCCCGTCGATGACTTCGTCGGTCACTTCAATGTTACGATCCGCTGGCAGACAATGCATGTATACCGCGCCTTCGTTGGCCAAAGCCATGCGGCGGCTGTCCGCGATCCAATCGGTGTACTGCCTGCCGATGACCGCCGACTCCTCCTTGTCTTCAGTGGTCATCCAGCAGCCCCAGCTCTTGGCGTAGATGATGTCTGCACCTTTGAAGCCTTCATCGAAGTCGTGAAGCACCTCAAAAGAGCCGCGCGAACGCTTGGCGTTCTCGCGAGCTTGCTCCACGATATCAGGCATGAGGCTGAATTCTTTAGGATGGGTCAGGCGCACGTTCATGCCGTAGCGCGTCATCAGCAGGATGAGGCTCTGCGGCACGCTGAGCGGCTTCTGGTAGCTGCTGGCGTAAGCGTAGGAGACGTTGATCGTCTTGCCGCGCACATCACGGCCAAAGTGTTCCATGATGGTCATCATGTCGGCCAAAATCTGGAAAGGATGGAAGATGTCGTCCTGCATATTCAGGACAGGCACGCGGCTGGCCTCGGCTACTTCGCGAATGTACTTGTTGCCAAATTTCCAATCGCACTGGCGGATGGCGATCCCATCGGTGTAGCGTCCAATGATCTCGCCAATCTCTTTGGCAGTGTCGCCGTGCGAGATTTGCGTTGTCTCGCTGTCAATGAACATGGCGTGACCGCCGAGTTGAGCCATACCGGCTTCAAAGCTGGCGCGAGTGCGCGTGCTGGTGAAGAAGAACAGCAGACCAAGCACCTTGTCGCGTAGATAAGCGTGGGGTTCACCGACGGCGCGCTTGCGCTTCAAGTCAAAAGCGACATCCAATAGGGTGTCAATTTCATCCCGCGTCCATTCCAATTCGGGGGCAATCGTATCACGCCCACGCAGGTCAGTTTGCATGAACTTCTTCCTTTAGCCAATGAGTAACTCGTGAAGCCATTCTAGCACAAGCCCTGCAAGAAACGAACAGGGCTGAGACGCGCAGGCTAGCGCGCAGAAAAATATCGCGCAATGGGCTATAATTTGCTTGAATTATCTCCACGAAGGCTTCGTCTATCTCATGCCCAAGCGCAAAAAGTCCCCTCAAGATTGGTTTTCAGCGACATTCGGCCCGCTCATCGACCAGCAGAAAGCTACTTTTGCTCACTACGCTAAGGTCTATGCCGAGCCTCGCGCCACTCAAGGTAGTTGGCACACGCTCATGGGCGAACCTGAAGCCAGCTTGGAGGGCCAGCGACTGCGCCTCAACTACGCCAACGCGCGCCTGTATGTGGACTTCCTGACGCCGAGCATAGTGCGCGTCTGGCTGGTACGACCAGGAGAGGACGACGCGCCGCCCTTCTCCTACGCGCTGCTAGAGTCGCTGCCTCGCGAGTCGCTCCGCCTACAATCTGAGGAACAGACCATCCTCGCCCCTCTTGGCTCGCAGCGCTCACTGGCATCCCACGCGCTGCACCATCAGGGCCAGATTTTGTTCCGCTACAGCGCCGACGCAGCGACGTCCGTCATCGACTGTCTGTATCAACCGATAGACATCGCCTGGCACGACGGTGGTCGGCTGCGCCTAAAGTTCCTCAATCAGGGCATAAGCGGCGCCTACGGTACAGGTGAGCGCACCTTCGACACCAACCTCCTGGGGCGCCGACTAACCTTCTGGAACACTGACGCTGGCTCGTATGTGCGCGGCTTTGAACCGATCAATACTACCGTGCCGCTGCTCATCCTTCACAACTCTGAAGCCTATTGGGGCATTTTTCTCGACAACAGCCACCGCAGCGTCTTGGACATGCAGTCGCGCCAGACCACCACTGCCAACCATTTAGAATGGGAGATAGCAGGTGGCAGACTGAGCTTTGTGTGCATGAGCGGCCCAACGCTGCAATCCATCGTCGAACAGTTCACCGCGCTCACAGGTCGTATGCCTATGCCACCGTTGTGGGCTTTGGGTTACCATCAATCGCGTTACAGTTACGCCACTCAAGCAGAAGTCTTGGAAGTCGCGCGCGAGCTGCGTCAGCGAGCCATCCCTTGTGACGTGATCCACCTAGACATTCACTACATGGACGGCTACCGCGTCTTTACCTGGGACGCGCAAGCTTTTCCCGACCCGCGCGGTATGAGTGAGACGTTGCACGCAATGGGCTTCAAGCTGGTGACGATCCTCGACCCAGGCGTGAAGATCGATCCTGAGTATGCTGTTTACCAGAGTGGAGTCGCGCAAGACGTTTTCATGAAGTGGCCCGACGGTCAGCCAGTCGCTGGTGTGGTATGGCCTGGGATGACGCACCATCCCGATTTCACCAAGCCTAGCGCACGCGCCTGGTGGACAGAGCAAGTACGCAGCTTCGTGCAGAATTACGGGATTGATGGCCTATGGAACGACATGAATGAGCCGCTCTACTTCAGCAATGGCGAAGCCATCAGCCCGCCTGACATTGTGCGGCACGACTGGGAAGGCCGAGGGACAACCCATGCAGAGGCTCACAATCTGTATGGCACGCTGATGGCGCGCGCTTCCCGCGAGGGCCTAGAAGCGGCTCAGCCTCAGCGCCGTCCCTTCAACATCACGCGCGCCGGCTGGGCCGGGGCGCAGCGCTACGCTTCTTCGTGGACAGGGGACAATCAGGCCACTTGGGACGATCTGCGCCTGAGCATTGCCATGAACATCCACATGGCCCTGAGCGGCCAGTCGTTCACTGGGCCTGATGTGGGCGGCTTCGCTGGAGATACCAACGGCGAGCTGTTGGCGCGCTGGACACAAGCTGCCTGCCTGCTGCCCTTCTTCCGCAATCACAGCGCCGTAGACACCATCCGCCAAGAACCCTGGCGCTTCGGCCCAGAGGTTGAGCGCGTTTGCCGCGAAGCTATCGCCTTGCGTTATCGCCTCATGCCCTACTTGTACACTGCCTTCGCGCGTTGCCATTTCTACGGCACGCCCATCATCAAACCTGTGCTGCTGGACGAGGGCACCCTAGACGATTGCTTCATCTTGGGCGATGATATACTCGTCGCGCCAGTCCTGATGCCGCATACTCTGCGCCGCGTTGTCTTTTTGCCACAAGACGACGAGCGGGGTTGGGTAGATTTCTGGACAGGCCAGCTCTACCCTGGCGGACACGCCTTTGTTCAGTCCGCTCCACTAGACTGCCTGCCTCTCTTCGTCCGCAGCGGCGCGCTGATTCCTATGTGGCAGGAGGACTTACAAAACCTAAGCCAATGGCCACAATCAGGCACGCTCGTGTTGTATGGCCAAGCTTCCGACAGGATGAGCGTCGTTTACGAAGATGATGGGGAAGGCCCAGAGTATCGGCTGGGCAAGTACCTTTGGCGCAGCTTCCGCGTCAACGACCAGGGTAAGAGCTTGGAACTCGTGGAAACACGCCAGGGACAGGACAGAGCGCGTACACACTATCGACTCCAACGTCGCTAGGGCTGGACTTGGCCAGTCCAGCGGACTGTTGCGAGTAGCTGAACCTGCATCGTCTACAGAAAGCGATCCCATCGACTGGCGCCATGTTCATCCTTCATGGTTCATTCAACCCTGACCACCACCATTTCCTAATTTGGGCCGAGACGGATAACCCCCAAATGTCCAAGCGCAGCAAGAAGCGCAAGATCGGGCCATCCCCCCAAGAACGTCCCAAGCACCCACACCACCCTTTCGGAGCTTCGCAAGCGCAGCTGATGGCATGGCGCGAGTCGTGCATTCCGCACCTGAAGGCTTCGCCTTCGGGCGCCATCGTCTTCTTGCCAGGCAGCGCCGACATGCCCCACCCCTCCATCGATTGGCAAGAGACGGGTCTTCAGCACCATCCCTTGTCTGAAGCGCCTGAACTCTACCATTGGCACGTCTTCGGCCTAGCCCTGCCTCTCAGTGCAGCCGTCGAATTCCTGCTTACTCCCAACAAATCTCTGGGGCGCGACCTACTCTTCTGGCGCATGGCCATTCTAGAGAGCCTAGCCTTCATCGCAGGCCAGCAAATCTTGCCTGGCCTGGTGCGCGACGGGATGTTCCTGCGAGCAGATTGGCTGATCGCCTCTGAAGCTGCCGAACGGATGGAAGCATTAGCTCAGCAAATGCCGCCCTTCTGCCGTGCTTACGCCACCAGTGAGGAGCTTCTGCCCAGCGCCAACCATATAATGAACGAGTTCACCCATGCGATGGCTCGCATGATTGTGCGCAGCGCTGCTTCTCAACTGCGGCTGCCAGGTGGTCGTTCGCACGGGCAAATCTGGCTCTACGCCCTGACGACGTCCGACACCCGTCTCAAGCTCCCTCCCAACCAGGTCGAAGATTTCTATACCACCTGGCAAACCTGGAGTCAGCAGAACGACGCTGCTGGCAACCGTCACTTTCGCATCGCCTTGCGCCTGAACCCTCCAGAAGGCGACGACCAAGAATGGACGCTGGAGTACCTGCTGCAATCAGTGGAAAATCCCGCGCTGATGATCACGGCGGCCCAAGTTTGGCGCGGCCAGAACGACATTCTGCGCCAGCGCTTCGACCAAGCTCAGGAACGACTGCTACGCGGCTTAGCGTTTGCAGGACGCCTCTTCCCACCCATCCTGGAGAGCCTGCGCGACAAGACGCCGCAGCAAGCTGTTTTCGACACCGCTCAGGCAGCGGCTTTCCTGCAAGAAGCTGTCCCTTACCTCCAGGCTATCGGTTATCGTGTACTGCTGCCTGAGTCCTGGTCGAGCAAGAAGACGCGCTTGTGCGCAACAGCGCGTATCAAGCCACGGAATGGCAAGGGTCTTCTCAATCTGTCCAGCATCGTAGATTTCGAATACGAAATTTCGCTGGGCGGCGAGATCATTGAACAGGAAGAATTCATGCGTCTGGCGGCGCTCAAGCAGCCGCTGGTGCGCGTGCGTGGGCAGTGGGTGCTGTTGGACGCTGAGCAGGCGGCTGCTGCGCTGAACATCATCCTGCACGGCAGAGGACAAATGTCCTTCGTCGATGCTCTGCGCTTGGGCCTAGACGGAGGTGAAGCGCACGGCCTGTCTGTCGAGAAGGTTGAAGCCGAGGGTTGGCTGAGCAACTTGTTCGTCAGCTTGCGAAACCCTGAAGTGATCGTGCTGCCCAGGCCGCCACAGGGCTTGCGTGCCGATATGCGCCCCTACCAGGTGCGCGGCTTCGCTTGGTTGCTATTCTTGCGGCGCTTCGGCCTGGGAGCTTGCTTAGCAGATGATATGGGTCTGGGAAAGACCTTGCAGGCCATTGCCTACCTTCAGCAGCTCAAGAACGACAATGCCAAGATTGCGCCGGCGCTGGTGGTCTGTCCAACCTCGGTCGTGGGTAATTGGCTGCGAGAGCTTCAACGCTTTGCCCCTGGGCTGCGAGCAGTTATTCATCAGGGAGCAGGGCGCAGCAGCGGCGAAGATTTTGCCAGACTGGCTCAGAGCGCCGATGTGGTGCTGACCAGCTACCCATTGCTAGCCCGCGATCAGGACAGCATTGTGCCAATTCAGTGGTCGGCTGTAATTTTGGATGAAGCCCAGAACATCAAGAACAGCAGCACCAAACAAGCTCAGGCCGCCCATGAGTTGAAGGCCGAACATCGTATCGCCATGACTGGCACGCCGATTGAGAATCGCCTGAGCGAGTTGTGGTCGATCTTCCACTTCATCAACCCCAATTACCTGGGCAGCGAACGCAGCTTCCGCCAGAATTTCGCCTCACCCATCGAGCGCGCCGACGATGTTCATGCCGCTCAGCGTCTCAAGCGTCTGACCGCACCCTTCATCCTGCGCCGCCTCAAGACCGACCCGACCATCATCAGTGATCTGCCCGAAAAGCTGGAAATGATCGTCCACGTCAACCTGACGCAAGAGCAGGCGACACTGTACGAAGCTGTCGTTCGGCAGTCGCTGGAACTCATCAAGGAAGCTGAGGAAAAAGGCAACGCCATGAGTCGACGCGGCCTAGTGTTGTCTTTGCTCACCCAGCTCAAGCAGGTATGCAACCATCCCGCCCACTTCATGAAGGACGGCAGCCCATTAGCAGGACGCAGCGGCAAGCTAGAACGCCTGACAGAAATGCTGGAAGAGGTCTTTGCAGAAGGCGACAAAGCCCTCGTCTTCACACAGTTTGCAGAGATGGGCGAACTGTTGTGCCAGCACCTAGAAGCCAGCCTGGGCGAAAAGCCGCTTTGGTTGCATGGTGGCACGAAGGTCGAAGAGCGCGAAGACCTCATTCGTCGTTTCCAAGCGCCATATGGTCCACGTCTGTTCATCCTATCGCTCAAAGTTGGTGGCGTGGGCCTCAATCTCACTCAGGCCAACCACGTCTTCCACTTCGACCGCTGGTGGAATCCTGCTGTCGAAAATCAGGCAACCGACCGTGCTTATCGTATCGGCCAAATGCGCCGTGTACAGGTACACAAATTCGTAGCCATCGGCACGCTAGAGGAGCGCATTGACGCCATGATTGAGAGCAAGAAGGCCCTGGCTGAGCGTATCGTCAGCGTCGACGAAAGTTGGTTGACGGAACTCAGCACTGACGATCTGCACGAATTGGTGGCCCTGCGCCCCTCTTGAACGCTCTGAAGGAGACCTGAAGCATGGCCAACGCTCCCAAAACGCCATCGAAGCGCCCTAAGCCGGTCAGCGGTCATCGCAACAAGGCGCGCCCCTACCGTATCCCGCGCGTGCAGCCTGCACGACGCAGTGCTCGCGACTCACTTCAAGCAGGCATCGAATCCCACCATGACGAGACGTATAGTCCGCCGCGCCGAGCCGATGGCCTCAAGAGTCGTACGGAACATGGCGCTTTCGCTGAGAACTGGTGGGCCAAACGCTGGATTAACGTTCTAGAGAGCTATGGCCTGGGAACGCGCCTCCAGCGTGGGCAAGAGTACGCTCGCAAGGGTCAGGTTCTCAGCTTGACGATTGAGGTCGGACGTGTGCGTGCCAAAGTGCAGGGGTCGCGGCCCAAACCCTATCAAGTCCTGATTGAGGTCAAACCGCTGACCGATGAAGAATGGGAACGCGCCCTAGACGCCATCAGCGAGCAGGCTATCTTCACCGCCCAGCTGCTGGACGGCACTATGCCCCAGGAGATTGAGAGCGCTTTTGAACAAGCTAACGTTGGCCTCTTCCCTGACCATGTGCGCGATATAATGACGGAGTGTAACTGCCCAGACACGGCCAACCCCTGCAAGCACATCGCGGCTGTCTACTACCTGCTGGGCGAACATTTCGACCAGGATCCCTTCCTGATCTTCGCTATGCGCGGCAAAACCCGCCAGCAGGTCATCGAAGCGCTGCGTCAGCGCCGCGCAGCCGCCACCCTGGCTGAAGCCAGCACTCAAGAAGCGCCCCTTGTCCCTGGCGGCAGCGTGCCAATTCGTCAACTGTTGGACAGCTTTTGGGGACAGGAGCTGAACTGGTCGCCAGCACCTATCCAACCTCCTGTGCGCCCTATGCCGCTCATGCGTCATTTAGGGCCAGCACCAGGCGATACCCAGGAATACTTCGAAAACCTGTATCAGGCCATCACCGCCGTCTGCCTGAAGATGATCCGCAACGGGGAAGACGACTAAGGCTCTCTTCAGCTGGACGCGTTATGCTCCACAAAGACACACAGACAGGCGCGGAGACACAAAGTGGTTCTTCCCGAACAACTGCTCATCCTGGTGGCGCTCTTCCTCGCCCTGAGCATTATCGCTAGCAAGGTAGCCTCGCGCTCCGGCGTTCCAATTCTACTGCTGTTTCTGGCATTAGGCATGCTGGCAGGCTCAGATGGGCCTGGCGGAATCTTCTTCGACAACCCCTGGTTGGCGCAGATGGTAGGGGTAGTTGCCCTGGTGTTGATCCTGTTCTCTGGTGGTCTGGACACACAGTTGAGCGACGTACGCGCTGTGTTGCGGCCTGGCTTGTCACTGGCGACGGTGGGAGTGGTAGTGACGGCGTGTAGCGTGGGCATCTTTATGCATCTGACCTTCAGCTTTACGCTTTATGAAGGGATTCTACTAGGGGCGATCATCTCCTCTACTGATGCTGCCGCCGTCTTGACGTTGCTGCGCGGACGAGGCGTTCACCTCAAATCACGTCTCAAGCCGCTGCTGGAACTAGAGTCGGGTAGCAATGACCCGATGGCCGTCTTCCTGACCGTCGGCATGATCCAACTCATCCAAAAACCCGATACATCGCCGCTGGTGTTGATCCCGCTGTTCGTGATACAGATGAGCTTAGGGGGGATGGCTGGCTTCATCATTGGGCGCGGCAGCGCCTGGCTCATCAACCGTCTGCGGCTGGAATACGACGGGTTGTACCCCGTTGTCACTCTGACGGCAGCTCTGCTGGCTTATTCAGCTACGACCCTCATCGGAGGCAACGGCTTCTTAGCAGTCTACCTAGCTGGTCTACTGATCGGGGATCGCAAGATCATCCACCGCAACAGCTTGCGCCGCTTCCACGATGGTTTGGCCTGGCTGGCACAGATTGCCATGTTCCTCACGTTAGGTTTGCAGGTCTACCCCTCGCGCCTGCCACCCGTTGTTGAGGAAGGACTGATCGTGGCTCTATTTCTCATTTTCGTGGCTCGCCCCCTGAGCATTGGCGTGGCGCTGCTGGCTTCGCGTCGCCTGAACTGGCGCAAGCGTCTATTTGTGGCCTGGGTAGGACTGCGTGGCGCTGCCCCTATCATCCTGGCCACCTTCCCCCTGCTAGCCGGCTTACAGCGCGCCGATGAAATCTTCCATTTGGTGTTCTTCATCGTCTTGACATCTGTCACCATTCAGGGGATGAGCCTGAGTTGGGTGGCGCGCCTGCTGCGCGTCCACGCCCCAGCGCCACCTCCTACCGCCAGCCTGGCCAAAGCCCTGGAAGACGAGCGCTTGACCGACAACATTCTAGAATTAGTCGTGCGGCCCAACTGCAGCGTGGTAGGCAAGCAGCTCTTGGACTTGAAGCTGCCCAGAGGAGTACTGGTCGTGCTGATCGGCCGAGGCCGCGAGACTATCATCCCCAACGGTGGCACGCTGCTAGAGGCAGGCGACCTGGTGCTGTTGGTCGCCCAAGTGGAGGAGCGAGCCAAAGTCGAGGCGCTGTTCTCCTGAAGTTAAAGGATGCGCTTGCCCAGCAGGCTGGCCAACAGCTCCGCCGCAATGATGGCAGTACGATTGGCCACGTCCAGGATGGGATTGATCTCTACCACGTCCACGCTGCCCACCTTGCCGCTATCGGCTAGAATTTCCATCAGCAGATGAGCTTCGCGGTAGCTTAGGCCGCCGTCCACTGGCGTCCCCACGCCAGGGGCAATCTGCGGCTCACACGAGTCCAAGTCCAGGCTGACGTGCAAATAATCACAATCGGCAAATTGAGCCAAGATGTTGTGAGCGACGCTGCTCATGCCGTGTTCGTCTACCGTACGGATTGTGTGGACGTTGATGCCGCTATCCAGCAGACGCAGGCGTTCATGCGGGTCAACATCGCGCACCCCCACCATCGCCACCTGGCATGGCTTGAGCTTAGGCTGCGAGCCGCCAATGACGGTCAGCTCATGCGGGCCGTCGCCTAGCAGCACTGCAAGCACCATGCCATGAATGTTGCCACTGGGCGACGTTTCGGGCGTGTTGAAATCGGCATGAGCATCCACCCACAGCACACCAATCTTGCCACGCTGATGAATAGCGCTCACGGTGCCAATGCTTATGCTGTGATCGCCTCCCAGAAAGACGCCAATTTCATCGGGCTGAAGCTGCTGGTGAATGCGGTCGTAGGCTGCGCGACAAATCTGAGCCACTTGAGGCAAATAATGCACGCGAACGGAGTCGTTGTAACTGTCGAGGACTTCTTCCTGCTGAGACACTTCCACATTGCCGCTGTCGCAGACGGCATAGCCTAAGCTCTCCAGTTTTTCTTGGAGGCCCGCATAGCGAATGGCGCTCGGCCCCATGTCCACGCCACGCCGCTTCTGCCCCATGTCCATCGGCACGCCGAAGATACGTATCTTGTTGCGCATAAGCTAGCAACCTTTCAGCACGGAGAAGATGATCTCTAGTTGTGCCTATCATGTGCTGAGAGAGAGGCTTTGGCAAGCAGCAGATGCTCTTTGTACTCTCGCATAATATACTCCGCACAGGTGGGTTTAGAGAAGCTCAAAGATGATGAGCGGTTAGGCAATTTTGGTCGTCTGGCCCTCAAACCATCAGGCGACAAATCCAACTCAGCGTAAAAATCACATTAGAAACGGACATCAGTCCGTTTGTGAGGTAACGGCCCGCGTGTAGAATGCGTCTATAGGCACGAATGACCTATCAACTACCACATGAGGGCAAACGACCATGAACATCCTGGGACTGCACCACATCACGCTGGTGAGCAGCGACGCCCAGCGCACCACTAATTTTTACGTGGGCATGCTAGGCCTGCGCATGATTAAGCAGACAGTCAACTTCGATGACCCCGGCTCGTATCACATCTATTTTGGCGACGACAACGGCACGCCTGGCAGCGCCATCACCTTCTTTGAATGGCGCAATGCACCTAAAGGACGCGATGGTATTGGCGGGACACACCACTTTGCCCTGACAGTAGCCGACGAGGTGGGCCTGCTGAAGTGGAAGCGCCGCCTGAACGACTTGGGAATCAAAGCCGATGGGCCATATGATCGGCACTACTTCAAGAGCATTTACTTCCGCGACCCTGATGGCGTGCTGGTGGAGATTGCCACCAGCGGGCCAGGCTGGACGGTGGACGAAGCCGCTGACGCACTAGGCCTTGTCCACCAAATCCCTCCTGCTCAGATGCTGCGCGCCAACCGCGACGCTGAGGCCATCGCGCGCACCACTTGGGCTGAGCCTGTGCCAACGATCACTGCCGACATGAAGCTAGCTTTCGGCATACATCACATCACCGCCATCAGCTCCGATATTGGCCGCACCCACGACTTTTTCGGGAATGTACTAGGCATGCGCCGCGTCAAAATGACCGACAACTTCGACATGCCCGACTCAGCTCATTGGTACTGGGGCATCGGCGAAGGTAAGCCTGGCACGCTCATCACCTACTTTGATTGGGGTAATTTTCCCAACGCGCGCCGCGCCCAGATAGGTGCCGGTCTGACGCACCATTTCGCCCTAGCTGTGCAGGACGAGGCCGAACAGGCTCAGTGGCGCACGCGCCTGAGCGATGCTGGCTATCGCGTGTCGCCCATCATGAACCGTATGTACTTCCGCAGCATTTACACCAACGATCCAGACGGCCACATCGTTGAACTTGCTACGATGGGGCCGGGCTTCAGTTGGGATGAAGGTGACGAGTCGATGGGGACAGCGCTCATGCTGCCACCCTGGTTAGAACAGCACCGCGCGCTGATCGCACAGAACCTCAGGCCGCTGACTATCCCCCAGCCCTATGTAGTCGGCGAAGACCGCTGAAGGAGAAGCTGAGATGGCAACGCCGATGATTCATCAGACCATGCCCGTACTGCACATAGGGGCGCCGCTGGAACAGGCTAAGCATGTCATGATCCTGGTACATGGACGCGGTGCAGGTGCTGGCAGCATGATCCCGCTTGCAGAGTATCTGTCACAAAAAGATTGGGCTTTCCTTGTGCCACAGGCTGCTGAGAATACCTGGTATCCGCAGCGCTTCATCATGCCGCGCCGCAGTAACGAGCCTTATCTGTCTTCGGCCCTGGCAATCCTCGATCAGACAGTTCAAAAGGCGCAGGCCTTTGTTGGATTGGAGCATATCATGCTGCTAGGCTTTTCACAGGGAGCATGCTTAACCCTCGAATACGCTGCGCGCCACCCGCAACCTTATGGCGGGGTGGTAGCGCTCAGCGGTGGCCTCATCGGCACAGATGAGGAACTAACAGGGTATGAGGACAATGCACTGGCAGGCGTGCCAATCTTCCTGGGTTGCAGCGACACCGATTGGCATATTCCACTAGAGCGCGTGCAGCGCTCCACCCAAATTTTACGACAGATGGGCGCAAAAGTGGATGAGCGCATCTACCCTGGCATGGATCACACCATCAACCGAGATGAGGTAGACGCCGTGCGCGCCATCATGACCAGTCTGCGCTGAAGCCAGACAGGGACTTGCGTCCCTACCTGCACAACCAGGCCAGAGTGCTGTATAATTTCGAGCGATGGCAGTCCGCACGACAGAGACTTATGCAGCCCTCTCGGCCTGACTCTACTCAAGGTTAAATGCCCTTCACTACAGACGAGCAACCCGCTCGTACCATCAGCGGCACACAAGTCATGTTCGCAGTCATCGTGGCGCTGGCCCTCATGCTGACCGTCAACTTCAGCGGGCGCGTGTCCGCAGATCGTCAGCTGCGCGCCATTCGCGACACGGTGCTACGCGAGATCGACCTGCTCAAGCGCGAACAAGGTGAACTCATCGCACGCCTGGCTTACGTTCAGAGCGATGCTTATGTGAGCGATTGGGCGCGCAGCGAAGCTAAAATGGTGCGCGACGGTGAAGTGCTGATCCTGCCTGTCCCCATGAGCGCAACTTCAGCAGAGGATGACCAGCCTGCTGTGACTGAGTTTGCACCACCGCAAACGCGCCAGCAACAGCCAGAAAACTGGCAACTATGGTGGGCGTTGTTCTTCGACAGCCCGCCCCCCGTCCTCAATTAAGCAAGCTTAATCACTGGGTAACTCATCGCGCAGAAAACGGGGCTGTGCGCCTAGCAGCTCACCCACGTGCGCCGTCGTACGCGCCTCCCCCACCAGCACAACAGACGCTTCCTGGCTCAGCAGGCTCGTCTTGACGACACCCATCGCGTAAATCTGGCCATCGGGGGCTGTGACAGCGCTTGTCAGCGTCCCAACAGACTGACCCTCTGGCGTAGACAGGGCGGCAGGCGCTTGGACAGGCGCTTCAGGATGAAGACGCACCAGAGTGCGCGCTAGCTTGGCGCGGCTCTCCATGCGCGCAATGACCTCCTGCCCCGTGTAGCAACCCTTGTGGAAGCTCACTTCGTCCCACAGGCCCAGCTCTAGCGGAATGTACTCTTCATTGAGTTCTGGCAGGCCAGGCACGCCAGCGCGAATGCGCAACACATTGTAGAGTAGCGAGCCGGAGGGACGCGCGCCAGCTTCTTGCAAAGCTTCAAAGACGGAAGCCGCACCCTCAGCGGGACAGATAATCAGCCAATGTGCGCCACTTAGGGGTTTATTGCGCGCTGCATAGATAACCTGCCCTGCCAGGGTGGTATTCATCCCCCCCAGAGGCGGCAGAGCAGCGCTATCAGGCAGCAAGCGCGCCATGAGGTCATCAGCTTGTGGGCCGTGCAGGCTGAACTGATGAGTCGTGGAGGTAATGTCTTGAACCTGAACGTCATCGTTGAAGAAGATATTGCGCTGGAGATAGCGGGCAAATAGTGCGCCATGCCCCGGCAGAGTCACGCACAGCAGACCGTCAGAGCGATTGTAAGCCGTCACTCGCTCTAGAATGCGCGCAGTGGGCGTGGTGAACAACGTAGGTTGGCCCTGGTCAGGCGCGAGTTTGAGCATATGGTTGGTGGACATGCGGTTGAGCAGCTCGTGACGCTGGCTGCCCATCACCAGCACGCGACCCTCGTGACTGCGATCCAGCAGCACTACTGCGCTCAGCGCGGTTTGATATTCGACTGCCAAATCGCCAAAATCCAGCGGAATGCCGTCTTGTGCCAAGCGCGCACCGTGCTGCTGATACCGTTCTCTGAGCAAACTTTGAGACATAAGCGCCGTTCTCGCTATGAACTTAGAGGGTCTGGTGCAGGCGCGCGGTCATGCGCTCCATCACCAAATCGTAAAGGGCTTGTTCGGCGCGCTGGCGGTCGTCGTTGACGATCACGTAATCGCAGGAGTCAGCGAAGGGCAGTTCAATCTCTTTGGCGCGCTGCAGGCGAGCTTCTACTCGCGCAGCGTCCATGTCTCCGCGCTTCTCCATGCGCTGGCGCAAGAGGGCCAGGCGCTCTTCATCGCCGCTGCCAGGCACGGTGATGAAGATCGTCACCGAGTCCTGAGGATAGAATTGGCGCAGAGCCTTCGTGCCAAATACATCAATGTCCAGGATCAGGTTGCGGCCCTCTGCCAGCAACGGCTCTATGCTGGCGCGCGGCGTCCCGTAGTAATCCCCACTAGTCACTTCCACGTGTTCAAACAACTCGTCATCATCGATCATCTGGCGGAAGCGCTCGCGGCTGATGAAGTGGTAGTTAACGCCATCCGTCTCGCCCTGGCGCATGGGACGCGTGGTAGCCGTGACGACGGGTAGGAGCGCGTGCTGGGGGTCGTCGTGCAAGCGTTCAATCACAGCCTGCATAAGGGTATCTTTGCCCGCTCCACCAGGGCCAACGATGAGGAAGAGAAGTCCACGAGGTGCAACGTTGGGCGTTGTCATCATCAAATACTCGGTTTTCGCTTGCCGATGCCTGCGTTAGTGTAGCAAGTTTGGCTGCACCAGAACAGGCAAAAGGAGGTCTGCAAAAACGAAGCCCCTCTAATTGAGGGGCTTCATCAAGTTCTACCTCCGAATTGTCAGGCCTAAAAGGCCGCGTGCTTTACGGATCGACGACCTGGATGTCGGTGAGCCACCAGCTCACCCGATAGTCGAAGTTTGCGCCAGCCGTGTTGTTGGGGTGGACGCTGGCCGTCTCTTCGGAGAGGCGATCAATGCGGAAGCGCAGCAGCAACGGCACTGAGCCAGGCCCAGCGTACGCCGACAGGTCGTGAGTACGCAGCTGCCAGTCGCCCATGTCAGGGGTGTAGGTTGTGCCGCTGATGCGCGGAGAGCTGAAATTGCCTTGTGTCATGCTGAAGCTGATGCGGTTAGGCTGGCCGCCAGCGAAGTAGTCGAGCTGCAAGACGTGGTGGCCAGGCGGCAGGGTACGGGTGACCGTATGCGTATTCGTACCCTGGAATTCCCAGTCGTCGATTAGCAGACAGCTCGTGCGTTGCCAGACGGCGCTGGTATCGCCGCGCGTATGGTTGACTTGACCGTTGTTCGGGCCACCGCTGAAGATGTACGTGCCAACAGGATTGTTGTTGTCGCGCCACGCGCAGCCTGGTGTGTAGTTGATCCACAGACGGAAGCCATCGTCGCCAGAGACCGTGAACTGATAGGTCGTGTTCACCTGGCTTGGATCAATGAAGATGCTCTTGAGCCAGCGCACGCTGTAGTTGCTGCTGTTGATCGGCGAGAAAGGATTGGTACTCGACCAGTCGAAGTTCAAGCCAGATTGCAAGCCATCATTACGATAACCATTGACGCTGTTGAACGTCGTAATACCAGTCGTTGCTGTCGCGTTCACCGCTAAATTAGGCGTGCCTGTCGGCCTCCAGCCAGCAGACTGCGTCGGCGCGGTATTCGAGTTATCTGGGAGTGGCGTGTACGCCTTGTAGCCACCCGTCACGCTGAAGTCCAGGCTCGTGTTGTTCCAGTAGTAGCCGTGCCAGGGGCTAGTAAAGATGCTGGCCGGACGCAGCGCCGTCGTACTGATCGGCCTACCTGACAAGAAGTCCGTCGTCCAGGTGAAGCCGCCATCGACCGATACTTCAACCTGAACCGCCCCGCCCAACTCGTAGTAGGTATAGTAGTTGAGGACGGGCGCGACGGCCTGCGACAGATCGAGGGCGCTGTTGAGCATCATCGAGTAGCTGGCGCGTGCCTCTGCGGGGCGCTGCTCGCTGGCCAAGCGACCAGAGCCGACAGGTTGAGCCGCCGTGAACGAGAAGCTGAACGAACCGAGGGAGAGCTGGACGGAGGCATCGCCGCTGTTTTCGTAGTATTCCATGACGAAGGTATACTGCGTAAAGGCTTCAATGCGCGCCGAGCTGACCGTCGTGGTGCGGGCCTGATCCTGCCAGTTGTTGACGATGTTCCAGGGCGGGTTGCTGTAGGCCGGCGGATCATCAGGCAGGGCTGGCGGCATGGGCGAGCCATTCGTCTTGAAGTAGCGCAGGCGCACGCCATCATCCGCGCTGGTGATGAAGCTGTAGCGGCCAGGATTGATGCCGCTGACGGGCGTCGTCAGCGTCCAGCGGTAGGCGAAACGGTCGGTAATGCGCTCGCCATCGCTGCGGCGCGGGCCGCTGCTGCCCCAGTTCTCGCGAATTTCGGTCACAACACCAGTGTCCCAGCGGTTGGCATTCGTGAAGTTGTTACCCGACAGAGTGCCGTCTAGCGCGCGGCCAATGCAGACGTTGGTAGCCAAGCTACCGCAGCTCAGCGAGACGCGGTTGGAGCCGCTCGTACCCCAGTTCCAAATGCTGTACGTCCAGGTGCTGTTCAAGCTGCTCGGACCGCCGCCGCTGCCTCTGAAGACTGCTGGCGTGAGACCCCAATGGCCTTCGCGCATCCAGTTGAGGGTATTGCGCGCAGCATCGAAGAAAGTCGTCGTGCCAGTCACCTTGCCAATGCGGATGGTGTTTGGATTGTAGAGCGTCACCTGAACGCCGTCGATGTACCAACCATCGCGGCGTGCGCCACCGTCCAAAGCATCGGCGATGAAGCGGATACGAATGCGCTGACCATCACGCGTTGTGGTGCGCGCATAGGGGCTGAGGTCGATCTGTTGGCGCGTCCAGGCATAGTTGCGGCTGTTGGTCGCCTGCCAGACCGTCGTCCATGGCCCCCAGCCCAACTGGCGCTCGTAGCACTGGCGCATATTGGGGTCGACCACGCTGTTAATCGTGCAACTGATGGGTGCAGGATCTTCAACCGAGATTTGCACCTGGAAGTAATCGGCGTTGCCTGCGAAGTGGCGCGACCAGAAGTATAAAATGGGACGATCCGTGTTCATCGTGCCGCGCAAGTCGATAATGGTGCGCAGTTGCAGCACATTGAACGTATCCAAGCGTAGGTCGCCGTTGTTGCCCATCATTGGGCTGGGAATGCTGGCGTTGATGCTGGGCGCGCGGTTGTTCAGATCAGTCGGGACAGTGGACGCCACGTGGAAGGAATACAGGCCATCGCGCTGCTCCCAGGTGATTGCTTCCCAGTCGCCACCCATCGACCACAGGTTGGGAAACAGAGCAGCGTTGTCGGGGTCTAGGAACTCTGTGCCATTGCCCAACGTGTTCGCCGTGTTGTAACGGTTGCGATAGGGCGTGCCGGCAATGCTGTTGCGTGTCTGGCCCGTCGTCCACAAGGCATGGCTCAGCTCATCGCGCTCTGCAATGCGGATGTTGTCCAAGAAGACACCTTCGTTGCGCGCCGCGCCGTTATTGACCGTCATGCGGAAGCGCAGCATGATGTCGTCATCAGTGCGGTCGGCGTTGGTACGTGCGTTGGGCGGCAGAGCGTTGAAGATAGGACGCAGATCGACTTCGACCTCTTCCCAGCCAATGCTGAAACGCGCGCGATCGCCGTTGGCAGGGATGTTGTTGGCCACTGGCGAGCTGCTGCCCGTGATTGGATTGCCCTGGGCAACGCGCATACCGTCGGCATAAGCCCACAAGCCACGCCACTGTGTGCTTGGCTCGCTGCGTAGCTTCCATTCGACTGCCAGCGTCACGCCATTGGAGAACAAGCGCTGGTGCTGGAAGGTCAACACAGGATCATTGAGCGGCGTGAGCGGCGTCTGGCACAGCGACGAAGGAACGAGATTGCAGCTGGGCGAACGCGGATTCTGCGGCGTATCCAGGAACAGGTCGATGGCGTTCTTCAGCTCAAGGATGGCCGTGCTGGGCGAGAGGTACTGGCCAGTGGGCGTATCCGTGTAAGAGAAACCTGTTGTGTTGGGCAGGGGACGATGACCACCCTCCACGCGCCCCCACGTGCCAATGGGAATCCAATTGGTCAGCAGGTTGTTCTCGTTCTCTACGTCGTCCAAGAACGGTAGATCGGTGAAGCGCAGGCGGTCAGCGCGCTCTAGACGAATTTGGTCAATCCACCAACCCGGCGTATTCCAGCTCTCATAGTTGCGATGGACGAACATAGCGAAGCGGACGCGCACTGGCTGAGCAAAGGGCGTGTCGTTGGCGTTGCGCAGACGGATGGTGACGCGCTCCATGATGGGCAGCTGGCTGCGCGTCGTGTTGTTGCGATTCACCAGCACGCCATCGGCGAAGGTCGTCCAGGTGGGGTTAAGATTGGTGAACGGATCGGTCGTGTACTGGACTTCCAGGCCCACGAAGCGGCTCACGTCGTAGGAGTGGTAGAAGGTGAGGATGGGGTCGCCCTGGTCGCCCTCTTCGTCAGTTGCGCCGCGCGGGTCGGCCACGTCAATGAAGCCATTCCACTCAATCGTGTGAGCGCGCAGGTTGGTCGTGTCGAGCTGGCCTGGTCGGCTCATGTTGTTGTCAGAGAAACGGTCGTCGTAGAAGCTGTGCGTTGTGCGGTTGGGGCTTTCGTGGAAGCTCGTGCCGCTGCCAAAGGTGCGCTCTGTCGTCAGCTGCCAGTTGCCGCTGGTGACGAAGTCCCTGAGCTGATCGGGGCTGTCTAGATTCCAGGTCTGGGCTGTGTAGTAAGTCTGACGCTGGACATTGTCAATCCGCATGGAGTCGATATACCAATGGTGGTTACCGCTCGTGCCTTCATTGCGCTCAATGACGAAGCGGAACGTCAAGCGGCGGCTCTGGCCTGGCAAAAGGTAGGGCGACAGATCAATCGTGTTGTACGTCCAGTTGAAGTTCCACGTGTTGCCAGTGCGCAGCGGGATGGTCTGCCAATTCAGACGGCTACGATCCGCTGGGGAACTGATGAGTGTACCAGTGTTAGCAGGATCGTAGTTGGCAACTTGCAGATAGGCGCGCGCACCTGGCGAAGAACCTAAGTTCCAAACATCCCAGAAGGTAAGAGCAGGGTTGGTTATGGTCGGCGGAATCTCAACCGCGCCGCGCAGTTCTAGGTGGCAACGGTTGCCAGCAGGGATACTGTCCCAGATACCGGCAGCGATGTACTCCTTCCATCCATGATCCAACGTGTCGGTGCGAGCATCTGCGAAGTTTCTCCAGCGGCAGTCTATTATACCGCTGGTAGGCAGACCAGCTGAGTTGACGCGCGTGTCATCAGGGTTTGTGCTGCGGTTGGGCGTAGCGTCAAAGATTTCCAGCCGCACTCGCGCAGTGTTCACGCGCTCCGCAAAATCGAGTTGCAAGGTGTACTGACCCGGCGGCACAGTGCGGGTGAAGTGGATGCTACGGCTGACTGGCAAATCTTGGCTCGTCCAGTTCTCCGCCAGCAAACACTCTGTGGGAATCTGATTGCCAGGCCCTACAGGATTGTTCGGGTCGAACCCCAAGCCCAGATTGTTGTACAGTTGCCAATGATTGTTGTTTGTGGTACGGTTAGCAGGCGTTGTGTAGGGGTTTCCACCAAAGCCTGCGCTGTCCAAGCCACTGTAGAGAGGCCCGCCGCTAGTCACCCTGACCGACGTATTGTCGCGGCGTACGGCGTTAGAACAGTTGCCGGGGCCGCCGTTGATGACGCTGGGGTTGCCGCCGTAAATGCCGCCCAAAATCCACAAGCGCACTGCATCCTCAACGTTAGATAGCTGGAAGCGCAGCGTCGTGTTGCCCATCTCTGGAGTGATGGTGATGGTGCGCCGCCAAACCACGCCGAAGTTATCGGTCTGCCAACCAGCAATCGGCGAATTCGTACCCCAGTTGAAATCGATAATGCCCGTGAAGGCCGGATCAATCTCCTGATTGTAGAGACTGTGGGCCGCAGCTCCTGTGAGTTGCGTGTTGGGATAGTACAGCCCGTACCAATCCGCAGAACCTAAGAACAGCGCGTTGTCGACGCGCCAATGCCTGACTGTCTCTGGGTTGCCTGTGTCTGTCCAGGGCGCCATGTGGATGATATCTTGCGGCGTCGGCGACGGTGACGGCGTGAACGTCGGCGTCCAGGTCGGAGAGGGTGTAATGGGCGTGTTCGTGGGCGAGGGACCTGATGTCGGTGGCAGGGTAGGCGGTGCGAGCGTGCGCGTGGCCAGCGGAGTCTCTTGAGGCGTCTGCGTTGCTACCCAAGTCACTGTCAGCCAGAATTGCTCCACGCCAGGCAGTTGAGCAATCGTGCGCGGGTCTGCGCCAACTAAATTGACGACCGTATTGCTGAAGACATTGCCAATTGCTGGCCCAGTAGCAGCCAGAGCAAAGCCAAAGGCCAGGATCGCCAGCACAACAATCAGCGTGTATTCTACCAGCGACTGACCGCTCTCCTGGGGACGTGGGTGTTTTAGAGGCGTCGTTTCGGCCATAATATTCCCTCGAAAGTATGACGGACTCTTCCGTACCCCTATGGTACTAGAGATTGGGCCGAGACGGGATTTGTAGATTGTTGTTTCTTGTTCAAATGCGTTGACAAAAAGACGACCACAAGGCGAAACCATTGAACATCGCTGAGAGAAGGTAAGATGAGCGCGCAGATACTCAACGGTCAAGACATAGCAGACCGTCTCCAGGCCCAAATTGCCCATGAGGTAGAAGCTTTCAAAGGACGCTACGGAATTGTGCCAGGGCTTGGCGTGGTCATGGCTGGCGACAACCCTGCTTCGGCGCAATACGTGCGCATGAAGCGCAAAGCCTGCGAGAAAGTTGGCATTCATTCAGTGACCCATTTGGTCAATTCTAGCACGCCGCAGGACGAGGTACTCAGCTTGGTGCGCGCGCTGAACGATGATCCACTCATTCACGGCGTCCTGGTTCAGCTCCCCTTACCTGCGCACATTGACGAAGTTGCCGTCTTGTCAGCGGTCGGTTTGGAGAAGGACGTGGACGGCTTTCACCCTCTCAACATCGGCGCGCTGGCCATGAAGGGCCGCGAGCCGAGCTTTGTGCCGGCGACTCCTAGCGGCTGCATGGTGCTGCTGCGAGAAGCAGGCGTCGAGCTGGATGGTGCAAACGCCGTCATTCTGGGTCGCAGCAACATCGTCGGCCTGCCTATGACCCTGCTGCTCATGAAGGCCAACGCCACTGTGACCGTCTGCCACAGTCGTACTCGTGGCCTGGCCGACGTGGTACGCCGCGCTGACGTGCTGATCGCTGCCGTTGGGCGCGCCGAGATGGTGCGTGGAGACTGGATCAAGCACGGCGCCGTCGTGATCGACGTAGGGACGAACAAGGTCGATGATCCTAGCAGTGATAAAGGCTACAAAATCGTGGGCGACGTGCATTTCCCCAGCGCAGTCGAAGTCGCCAGCGTCATCACCAAAGTCCCTGGCGGGGTCGGCCCGATGACGATCACCATGCTGCTCAGCAACACGCTCAAAGCTGCCAGACAGCACGTGGGCGAGAAAGTCTAGAGCAGCCCTTGTGAAAAGTGGCCTTGCGCCGTATTGTTAACGCGCAATCTCGGTTATCTCCACCCAGGAAGGCTTCTTTTGGCGACGCTCATCTTGCGAAACATCCACACCTTAGCTACTCTAGACGACGCAGGGACGGTGATTCAGCAGGGGGCGCTGGTGGCTCGCGACGGCGTCATCGTCTGGTTAGGCTCAAGCGCTCAATTGCCTTCTGAACTGCAAGCTGAAGCAAATGAGGTCATCGAGCTGGACAAACACGTCGTCATCCCTGGCCTGGTCAACGCCCATCACCACATGGTGCAAAGCTTGACGCGCGTCATGGCCAAAGACCACGAGCTTTTCGACTGGCTGACGACGCTCTACCCCATCTGGCGCAACTTGCGCAGCCAACACGTCTACATCGCCGCCAAGCTGGCGATGGCTGAACTCATCCTGTCAGGTTGTACCACCTCAAGCGATCATCTCTACATTTATCCTAACGATGTGACGCTGGAGGATGAGATACGCGCTGCTCAGGAGATTGGTATACGCTTCCATGCCTCGCGCGGCAGCATGAGCCTGGGCGAGAGCAAAGGAGGCCTGCCTCCTGATAGCGTAGTGGAAGACGAAGACGAGATTCTGCGAGTGACGCGGGACGCCATCGAACGCTGGCACGATCCTCAGCGCTACAGTATGCTACGCATTGTCGTCGCACCTTGCTCACCGTTCACCGTAACCAACGACCTCATGCGTGAAGCTGCCAACCTCGCGCGGGCCTACGGCGTGCGTCTGCATACCCATCTGGCAGAGAACGTCAAAGATATTGAATACGGCCTGGAACGCTGGGGTATGCGCCCCGGCGATTACGCTGAGTCAGTGGGCTGGCTAGGAGACGACGTTTGGCACGCCCACTGCGTCAAACTGGACGCGCACGAAATAGGCTTATTCGGGCGTACAGGGACAGGCATTTGCCACTGCCCAAGCTCCAACATGCGCCTGGCGTCTGGCATTGCGCCACTGCGCACCATGCTAGATCAGCGCGTCAGAGTTGGCCTGGGCGTAGACGGCTCGGCTTCCAACGATAGTGGTCACCTGTTGACTGAGGCGCGCCTGGCCATGCTCTTGCAGCGGGCAGCCAGTGAAAATCCCAGCCATATCACCACCGACGAAGCACTGCGCTTGGCCACGCGCGGCGGAGCTAGCGTCTTGGGGCGGGATGACGTTGGCCATCTGGCCGTCGGCATGGCCGCTGACCTAGTAGCTTACCGTCTGGATCAGATAGGGTTCGCCGGCGCCCAACATGACCCTGTAGCAGCTCTGGTGCTGTGCCAGCCTGCCAGTGTCGATTACTCCATCATTCATGGGCGGCCTGTGGTGCGCGATGGCCATCTGATGACGGTTGACCTGCCGCAACTGATCGAAGTCCACAATGCCCTCTCTAAACAGTTGATCGACGGAGCGTGAAGATGGGCCTGCATATTGGCGTCGTCTGTCTGGTGCAAGACGATCAAGAGCGCTTTCTGATCGCCAAGCGCAGCGATTTTGGCACATGGAACTTTCCGACAGGCCGACTAGATTATGGCGAGACGCTGATCGAAGCAGCAGAGCGCGAGACCTTCGAGGAGACGGGGATTCACTGCCGCGTCTCAAGGCCCATCGGCTTGTATTACCAGCAGGGACGTGAACGCATGAACGTCGCCTTCTTGGCCAAAGCCGTAGGCGGCAGTCTTGAACCTGACTTGATCGAAACCAGCGAGTGTCGCTGGAGTGCAATAGACGAGCTTCCTCCAAACCTCTTTGGGCGCTACATGCTGGAACACGCCCTGGCAGGTGGCTTACACTGCCATATTCACCACACTCCAGAAGAAACCCTGCGCGAGTTGGAGCGTAAACTACAAGAGCGCAGACAGCGCAACGCCGCTGAAGGTCGTCCAGAGCCTGAATGGGCCGAATTCCGAGTGACCGCCAGAGCCGACGTAGCCGGCCGCGTCTACCGCGCCATCATCAGTCCACACACGCCCCCCTGGGAACAATTGGCCCAAGTCATCCAGCAGCAGGGCGGCCCACAAATCGCGCTGGACTGGCTGAGCGTCGATGAGAACCTCGTCGCCCACCAGCTTGAATTCGTGTTTATCCAAGCCAGACCAAGCTGAGGAAAGCTGAACTTATGGTAGATCAAAGCAAGATCAACCTGTTAAAAGCTCGCGTCGCTGAACAACGCGAAGCCATCCTAAAATTCTTCAAAGAGATCATCGCCATCCCCAGCATGGATGGCCAAATCCGCGAAGTTGGCGAGCGTGTGGCCGAAGAAATGCGCACGCTGGGCTTTGACGATGTTTGGTGGGACAAAATGGGCAACATCGTGGGCAGGGTCGGCGATGGCCCGCGCATTCTGCTTTACGACAGCCACATCGACACAGTGGGCATTGGCGACCCCAACGCTTGGGCTTGGGACCCGTTCAAAGGCAAAGAGGAGGACGGAATCTTCTACGCGCGCGGCGCGTGCGACGAGAAGCAAAGCACGCCCGGCATGATCTACGGCCTAGCGCTGGCCAGAGAATTGGGCTTCCTGAACGGTTGGACAGCTTACTACTTCGGCAACATGGAAGAATGGAACGACGGCCAAGCCCCCCATGCCTTCGTACAAACCGAGGGGATTAAACCAGATTTCGTCGTCATCGGTGAGCCGACTAAAATGCAGGTCTATCGCGGTCATAAAGGCCGCGTCGAATTCGCCATCACCGCGCGCGGCAAGAGCGCTCATGCTGCCAGCAACTTCTTGGGCGATAACGCCATCTACAAGCTACTGCCCATCATTGAGCGCCTGAGCAAGATTGAGCCAGAACTCGGCGATCACGAATTCTTGGGGCATGGCCGCCTCACCGTGACTGATATGCACGTCAAGACCCCCAGCATTAACGCTGTACCAGACGAAGCTACCATCTACATTGATCGGCGTATCACCTTCGGCGAGACGCCAGAAGCTGAATTGCAGCGCCTCAAAGACATCGTCGGCCCGCGCGACGACATCGAGGTACGCATTCTCGTGTACGATGAACCGAGCTACACTGGCTTCGTCTTCCCGCTGGACAAGATTTATCCTGCCTGGGCTTACGAAGAATCGCACCCTTTTGTGCAGGCTGGCGTCAAGGCCGGTGAGCTGCTCTATGGCAGCATGACGACGGGCAAATGGGACTTCAGCACCAACGGCATCTACTGGGCAGGCAAAGCTGGCATTCCTTCCATCGGCTTCGGCCCTGGCGACGAAGTCCATGCTCATACTGTCATTGACCAAGTGAAGCTGGACGACGTGGTGCGCGCCACCGAGTGGTATGCCCTGCTGCCTGCGATGATTGAGTGAACGTCGGGATCAACCACGAAGAAGGCCACCCTCAGAGGTGGCTTTTCGCTTCTTGTCTTGTGCCGAAGGTGGGATTCGAACCCACACTCTTTTGGGAACTACGCCCTGAACGTAGCGCGTCTGCCAGTTTCGCCACTTCGGCTCACATGCTGCAAATTTTAACAGACGCGACCTTCATGTCAAGCCTAAATCGCGCTTGGTGAACTTGGTTTCGCTCTGTGCATGGGCAGGGCCTTCCTGTGTATAATGCCGCCAATTGTCTGGTGGCTTCATGGGAGAAAACGCCTCATGCGTATCGTCCTCATCTCGCTTGCCCTGCTGATCGGAGCAAGCCTGCTGTTGGCCCAGAGCAACGTCACAGCCGAGGCTATAGGCCAGGCCAACGTGCGAGCTAGCGTCGGCGTAGATGCCCTCAAGGTGGGCGAAATCAGCAGCGGTACGCGCTACCCTGTCATTGGCCGCAGCGAATTCTTCCCCTGGGTGCTAATCGCTGACCCTGTCACACTGCGCCCGCTGGGCTGGGTCTTCCAGGATTTGGTGACGATCCAGGGCAACCTCAACAGCGTGCCGCTCTCCAGCCAAGTAATCGATCCCAACGCCCTGCCTACACCTATGCCTACCCTGGCCATACCTGCCCTCACCTTGCCTACCTCGCCTATCCTAGCCACGCCTAGCGCTACGCCAGCACAGCCCACGCCGACTCTGGCCTCCAACGTCATCGGCACAGTAAAAGGCGAGGTCAACATACGCTATGGGCCAGGGATCAACTATCCGCGCTTGGGGGTCGCTCAAGCAGGCGAACGCTTCGCCATTGTGGGTTACCATACCCAATTCCCCTGGGCGCAAGTGGCCTATGCCAATTCGCCTAATGGCCGCGCTTGGATTGCGCTGGATTTGCTAGAGGTGCAAGGCAACATCTTCAGCCAACCAGCCATCAGCGACGCTGTGCTGAACCTGCCTACGCTCACCCCCACTCCCTCGGTCATCACTTCCGTGAGCATAGATGGACAGCAGGCGGTCGCCATCAGTCCGTCCTTTGCAGCTCTGGGTAATCAGCTTTACGACCTGTTCCTGCGCGGCAAATTCGACCCAGCCACTAGCCGTTTTGGCGCGCTATTCCTGATGGACTTGCAGACAGGCGAAACGCTGACTTTTGGCGACAACATCGCCTTTAGTGGCACGTCCGTCATGAAAATTGCCATTCTTGCCCGCCTTTATGGCACGCTGAGCGCACCACCGGACGAACGCACTGCCACAGACATCGCCAATACCATGATTTGCAGCGAGAATGGCGCAACCAATCGCCTGCTGGCCCTTATTGGCAGTGGCGACGAATGGAACGGCGCACTAGAAGTGACGCGCTTCATGAACGTGTTAGGCCTGGAGAGCAGCTTCATCACCTCACCCTACATCGTCGATCCGAGCAGACCGCCCGTGCCGCCCCGTCCTATCCCTATCCCCACCACCTCCGCTGACCAGAAGCGTGCCAATCCTGACTTCTCCAACCAGACAACCGTGAGTGAGATGGGCCTCCTGTTGGCCAGCATGTACCAATGTGCCTATCAAGATCGCGGCCCGCTGATCGAAAACCCTGCTCTTGCGGGCGCGTATGAGCCGCGCGAATGTCGCCAAATGCTCCACGTCATGAGCAACAACACCGTCGACGCATTGCTCAAGGCCGGCGTCCCCGTCGAGACGCGCGTCGCTCACAAGCACGGCTGGATCGCTGACACGCACAGCAACGCCGCCATCTTCTTCACGCCCAACCGCGATTACATCATGGTCGCTTTCATGCACCAGCCTAGCTGGCTGAATTTCGCCGAATCGCTGCCAATTATCGCTGAGTCGTCGCGCCAAGTCTACAACTACTACAATCCACAAGCGCCGCAACCTGCCGTACGCGCCGGCTTCATCCCCGAAGCACCGACCTGCAACTTCGCCAATACACCGCTCATCCTAGACTTGCGTCAACCCGTCTGGGACAGATGAACACTTGAAGCCCCCTCTGTTTGAGAAGGGGGCTAATTCTGCCATAGATTCGACACAGTCTTAGACCGCCTAGCCCTTCACTGCGCCTTGCGTCAGACCACCGACGATCTGGTCTTGCAGCAGCAGATAGATAATCAGCGTAGGCAGCGAACCCAACACCGAGCCGGCAGCGTAAATGCCCCAGTTCTGGCCGAAGTTGTTGGAGACGAAGTTGGTGTACAGGCCCACCATCAGCGTCCAGCTCTCATTATCGCGCAAGATGACGCGCGCTAAGGCGAATTCGTTAAACGTGCCGACGAAGGCCAAAATGCCCACCACGACTAAGATTGGGCGCACCAGCGGGAAAATCAACAGCCAGTAGGTCTGCCAATGATTCGCCCCATCTACCAGCGCCGACTCGTCGATGTCGCGCGGCACAGTGTCGAAGAAGCCTTTCATCAGCCAGATGTTGACGCCCATCGCCCCGCCCAGATAGACCAGGATCAGACCGCCAGCCGTGTTCAGACCGATGAAAGGGATGTGCGTACCAATCTGCTGGAGGATGAGGTAAATGGCTACCACTGCTAGAATGTTGGGGAAGACCTGCACCAGCAGCAGGAACACGAGCAGGTTGCTCCGACCCCAAAAGCGGAAGCGCGAGAACGAGTAGGCGCTCAGGGCGCACAACATCACCGTGCCGAACGAGGTCACAGCAGCGATGAAGACTGAGTTAGCCACCCAGCGCCAGAAGGGATAACGCGGCGTGTTCAGCAGCGTATTGTAGTTGCGCAGGAGCTGCTCGGCGTTCTCCACGCCTTGCGGGATGAGAGTCTGTGAGACCATCGACTGCTTAGGGTTGAAAGATGCTGAGACGATCCACACCACTGGGAACAAGGCGAAGATGACCATCGCCGTCAGGATGGCCATGCGGACGATCATCCAAATCCGCTGCTGACCACGATAGCCTAGTTCGATCCGCTTCTTCGATTTGGCGTCTATGCCTGCTTTGAGACTCACACCAGCGCTAGACATTGCGGCCTGTCTCCTCCCAATTGCGCGTGAAGCGCTTCTGGAACACAGTGATGGTGGCGACAATCATGAAGATGACGATAGACACCGTAGAAGCCAAGCCATAGTCTGCGCCGCGCCCCGTGCCAAAGGCAATCTGAAAGGCATAGTTAATCAGCAGATCGGTATGGCCTGCGCCGAAAGCTGCCCCGGCGATAGGCGGGCCACCTTCGTTGTAGGCTTCTACCATCACGAAGTTATTGAAGTTGAAGGTGAAGGAAGCGATCAGCAGCGGGCCAACAGAGACCAGCAGCAGCGGTAAAGTCAGCGAACGGAACTGCTGCCACCAATTAGCCCCATCCACCGAGGCTGCTTCGTACATATCCGATGGAATGCCAGCCAGCGCGCCGCTGCATACCAACATAAAATAAGGATAGCCCAACCAGAGATTGACCAGCAGCAAGCCCACGCGCGCCATCGTCGGATCAGCGAAGAACGAAGGGATATCAACGCCCAGTAACCCTTCTATCGGCCTGATAATCCACAGCGTGAAGACGCCAAAGTTGTCGTTGAGCATGCCGCGCCAAGTGACAACGGCAATCAGCGCTGGCAGGGCATATGGCACGATCAGCAAGGTGCGGAAGATACGTCTGCCTGGCGTCTTGGCTTGCAACAGCAGCGCGATCAGCAGGCCCACCGTGAAGGTCAGCAGCACCGACATAAAGGCGAAGGTCACCGTCCACAGGAAAATGCTCACAAGGGGGCCGCGCAACGCTGGACTGTTGAAGAAGCGCTCAAAATTCTGCAAGCCCACTACTACGCGATAGCCCACTTGCAGCGGGAACTGCGAAGTCTTCATGACGAAATCGCCGAGGCGCGCATTAGGGTCGGCTTCCACTGCCGCCAGATATTCCTCATAGCGGTCGGCGCGGATGAACCAACCGCGCTGGTCATCAGCGCGGAAGACCTCGCCAGTTTCGACGTTGGTCAGCGTGTTAGCGGCCTCATCCCAGATGTAGCGCGGCGTCTTCTCGTTGACGACGATGGCTAGGTTGCGGTTGACCGTGATCGGGTCATCAGCGGGGCCAAACGTCCCCTGAGCAACGACGCGCAGACGACGGCCTCGGCTATCGTCTAGAATGTAGCCGTCGACCTCTTGAGGCAGCTCGCCGTCGACCCGCTCCACGCGGCGCGGTGCTGCATTGCCTGCGACGAATTCCAGCGAGCCATCTTCATCGATCAGCATAACGCCCAGCTCTTCGCCCCTGACATAGGCAGCCCAGGAATAGCTGCGTCCTACGATCTGCTCATTTAAGATGAGCGCAATCGTCTGTGCTTTGGTGTAGGGATGAGCGTCGCCGTAATTGGTGAAAGAAACGTAGACCGTATAAATAATCGGGTAGACAACCATCAATAGCAGCAGAGCCAGAGACGGCGAAATCCAGCGCAGCGGCACAAGGTTGGGCGCTAGGTTGATGACGTTCACCAGTAGGGTGATGAGGACAATCGCGACAGCCAGTTCCCACACGCCATCAGTTGCCAAGCGGTAGAAGAGAAACAGCGCCAGTGCATCGATGAGCATCAAAGCGCCATAACGGAGAAGGAGTGTGATGATAGAAGAAGGGGAGTCTCCCTGGGGAGACTCCGCCCTCTTCGCCATGCTCATGGCGCTCATGGTTTGTGCCAGAGATTGAGTTAACTGCCCGCGATAGCAGCGCGAATCTGTTCGCCAGCTGTCTTGAAGGCTTCTTCTGGCGTGGACTGGCCCTGGGCCACCAGGGTGATAGCATCGCCCCAGGCCGACCAGACCGAGGCCATCTCTGGAATGGCTGGCATGGGATCAGCTTCCGCTCCCGCTGAGGCATAAGCTGGGAAGTCGGGATCGTCGCTCACTTCCAAAGCTGGCAAGAAGGCCGAGGGGCGAGCCTTACCCAGCAGAACCATCGGCGTAGCCGTAACGTCGCCCACCGTGACTTCAATTTCTTCGCTAGCCACGAAGTCCAGCAAGAAGGCTTCTGCCAGGTCTTTCTTGGTGCTGAAGGCACTAATCATGAAGCCCTGGACGCCCAGGAAGGGGCGGCCATTGCCTGCAGGCCCAGCAGGGATGAAGTCGGCCACTTCGTAAGGGACACCAGAAGTACGAATACGGTCTAGCGCCCAGGGGCCAGTCATAATCATGGCTGCTTTGCCCGTCTCAAACAGGGTGTGCAGCACATCGTAATCTACGCCGCTGGGTTGCAGGCCAGCATCGACCATGCCGCGATACCAAGCCAGGGCTTCAATAGCGCCTTCGCTGTCCACGCCCAGGTCGAGCGGGTTGTAGTTGCCTTCTTCGTCACGACCGAAGACGTAGCCACCGAAGGCCGTCTGGATGGGATAGAAGTGGTAAGGATCGCCTTCCTGACGGACGAAGCCGTATTCGCTCTTGCCTTCGGCCACGAGTTGTTCGCTCAGAGCGCGCACTTCATCCCAGGTGGTAGGAACTTCCGTCACCAGCTCGGGGTTGTAGACGAAGGCGATGTTCTCGGTGGCATAAGGCATGCCGTAAAGCTGACCTTCGAAGGTAAAAGCGCTCAGAGCTACCGGAACGAACTTTTCGGCCATATCGCCCAGGTCAATCGGCGCGAGCAGACCATTGGAGACGAGTTCACCCAACCAGTCATGCGCACCGATGATGATATCTGGGCCTTCACCTGCCGGAGCAGCCGTCTTGAGCTGATCACGAATGTCACCAAAGCCCAGCTGTTGAACCTTGACTGGGATACCAAATTCTGCTTCAAACTGCGCACTGAGTTCTTCCAGGATGGGGGTACGCGTGTCGTCGGCCCAGATCAGCAGCACATCTTGTGCCATGACCGTGCTGAAGACGCCCACGAGAAGCGAGACCACCATCACAAGGAAGGCAAATCGCTTGTAGGACATACTTTTTCTCCGTGAACTAAAGGTATTTAGTCAGCGTGCTTGGATAAGCACAAGGTGAGATTACAGCAGGTTTTCGCATTGCGCAAGACAAAACAGGGCTTTCATGCCCTGTTTCTAATCATCTGACGCTCAGCTTTTTTTATCTAAAGCTCAACCACTATCAGACTCATCCGATCGGGTTATCTGTGGGCAGAGCAGACGTAGATATTCCCAGGTGTACATGCCAGTCGCATGGCCATCGTCCCAAATGGGCTGGAGGGCGTAGTTCCCCACCGGCGATAAGTCTTTCAGCCCATAAGAGCGCTTCGGGACGAGTTTGAGCAAGTCTTGGGGTGCATGTTCCAGGCCCATCTTGGCATGACCACCGCGACACTCTACGCAGGGGCAGGCCTCGCGCAAATGGCCCAGCGGGTAACGGCACACGAGATCATCCGACCAGATGATCTCTAGGTAGCCTTCTGCTTTGTTCAGCGTGATGGCCTTAGGGCGCACCTTGAGTGCGTTGCTCATGCTCGCTTCTCTCAGTTAGCAACTTCATATGGCAAAAAGGACGCTTTGGGCGTCCTTGCAGGGATCGGCATTCAAGCAGTGCAGCTCTAGGCAGCGATGGCAGCCAACACCACCGTGCCGACAACCATCAGCACAATCATCATGCCGAACGCTACGCCGCCAACGACCGCCGCCGCGACGACATGTGTTCCGCAACCTGCGTTCTCTTGCTCGTCCACGCTCATCTCTCCAAGCTGATACATTTGGATGTCATGGTCTTTGATTGTAGCGCAAATGGCATATTTGCCAATGCTTACCGGTGAGCCAACATACCTTTCTCTAGGTTTCATCATCCAGCAAATGCCAGACCTGCGCGACGTTGGTGGCCGTCTTGCACGCACTTTTGCCTCTGCTACAATGATCGGAGACGCACTTTCGTGCCAACCAAGAAATCGGAGCAAGCCATGCGCCATCTCTCTGCCGCGCTGATCGCCTGTGTTGTGATCCTGAGCGCCTGCAACGGCAACCCACCGACGGTCTTCGTGATGGAAGTCACCCGCGAGGTCATCGTCACAGTCATCGTCACCCAAAGCGCGGACACAGCTATGCCTACTACGCCCAGCGCCACGCCGAGCGCTGAGCCTACCTCCACTAGCAGCACACCCAGCCCCACCCCCACGCCCGATCCTCGGCCTACTCCGGTCATCGGCCAGATTTACGTCGCAGACCAGATTTTTGAGCGTGGACGCATGTTCTGGTTACAACCGGCCAAGCAAATTTGGGTTCTCAGCAACGATAGCAGCGGCAGGGCGGTTTGGTCAGTCTACCCAGATAGCTTCGTCGAAGGCATGGTGGAATCAGACCCTTCGCTTACGCCGCCGGCTGGTCTTGTCCAGCCGACGCGCGGCTTCGGCAAGCTATGGCGCGAAAACAGCAACGTGCGTGCCGCCCTGGGCTGGGCCAAGCAGCCTGAGATCGGCTATCAGACGCGCTATGAGTACCACGCTGGCGGCACAGTCAACGCTCAGGGGCAGTTTGTGCAGGCTTCTGGCTACCATGTGCTAGAGACACTTGAAGGGATACAATTTCGCTTCATTGAGGGTGCTTGGACATGGGAGCAGATGACACCATGAATGGAATGCGACGCTGGACGACTGCCCATCTACCACGCAATGCCTATTTGACCGCCGACGCCCGCCTCTCGCCGACAGATTTTACCGACGACCAAGTCTGGGAATTGGTGCTGGGGCGGGCCGAAGCGCCGGCAATAGCCTTGCAAACGCGCTATGGTGGCCGAGTGAAGGCCGTAAGTCTGGTGCCGCTCATCACCATCGATCAGCACACTATTGTCCAGGCTCAGACTTACTATCAGCCACCTCAGCTCGTCTACGCCGCTCCCAACTTCTGGCAAATTGAGTCTCAGCCTCTGCGCGACCTGCACATGACGCTGCGCGTGGTAGCCTTTAGTTCTCACTGCATCGGCGGCACGATAGAGCTGCGCAACGAAGATGACGCACTACTGCGCCTGCGCTTGGAGCTATTCGGCCACGCCGAAGCACGCAGCACCGACGATCCGCGCCTAGCCATCGTCACCCTGGCCAACGTAGGCAAAGTCTTATCTCTGGGGCTGTTCCCAGGCCTAGCGCCGATAGCCATCGTTGAAGACGGTGGCTCAGACATGACTAGCGCTGCACCGCGCATAGGTCAAGATGTCAAGCTGAAACTTCAGGCTAAGCACGTCATGCGTTGGGCCTGCGCTGCGCGCGCTAGCATCAGCGAGTCCAGCGCCCTAGCCCAGCGCTGGTTGACCCAAGATTGGGACGCTATCTTCAAGAGCATACGCTTGGCCAGCGCTGCTCTACCACGCTTTGAAACTGGCGATGAGAGCCTGGACGCTCTGCTGGACGGCGCGGCAATTCGCCTAGTCCAGGCCTTTTTCCGCCCCTATGGCGCATTCCCTGGCCCGCTGCTGGTGGGTCTGCGCACCCCTAGTTACGGCTACAGCCCCAAGCGCGATGGCAGCGACACCATCCGCGCCTGGAACGGTCAAGACCCTTATCTGACTGCGCTCGCTGCCCCACTCATGGCTAGCATTGCCCCACGCCTGGCTCAGGGCCTCATCGACAACCTCGTCAGCGTTCAGGCCGCCGATGGCAGCATTGACTACAAGCCAACTACACACAACGTCCGCCAGGGTTATCTTCATCCGCCCTTTCTGGCTCATCTCGTCAAACGGATCGCCGAATATACACAGGACGCAACGTGGTTGCGCCGCACTTACCCTGTCTTAGTCAAGTTCTTGTCGCGCTGGTTGCGCCAAGACGCCGATCAGGACGGCGTGCCAGAATACCAAGATGAGCGCCAGCTCGGCGTCATTGCTTTGCCCATGTTCGGCGAGGGTCACGCCTGGGCGCAGGGCCTAGACATCAGCACAGTAGAAAGCCCCGACCTCATCGCCCTGCTCTTGCGCGATCTGCAAGCTCTGCACGATCTCAGCCAAGCTCTCAAGGAAACGCTGCCTGATGAGCTGCTCAAGGCCCAGACTCAGCTTCAGAAGGCACTGGACGAGCTGTGGGGCGGATCGACTTACGCAACTCGTGATCGCGACAGCCACCACAGCGCCACTGATAGGATCACTCTACTTGACGAAGTCAGCGGCGAGGGCGAACACTTCGTCAGCACCACGCTGCCTGATGGGCCGGCTAGGCGCGTCGTCGTGCGGATCATTGGCGGCGCATCGCTCACGCCAGAAGTCACTTGTACGATTGATGGGCGCGACGCGCAGGGCCACGCTGTGCGTGCCGTCTTGCGCAAAAGCGATTTTGTCTGGTCAGGACGCCAGGGCGTAGCTACGACAGCCATCACTTTCCAGCAGGTAGACCGCTTAGTCTGCGAAGGCCTGAGCCGTGTCTACCGCGTCAGCGCCTACACGCCCACTCATGCCCAACAGGATGTGCGCGCTTTCGCTCCGCTCATCCTGGCGTCGACGCCTCATGCGCGGCGCGAGACCCTGTTGAAGGCGCTGAACGCCAAAGACGGACTTTGGCGCAGCAGCGGACTGAGTCTCGTCCCCGCCTCTGACTCAGCCTATGGCGAGACGCAGGGTGGCGTGTGGGTGTGGTGGAACGACCTGCTCGGACAGGCCTTGCCGCCCAAACGCAGCGGCGAGTTGCTGCGCTCTCTGCTGACTGCACAAGCCAAAGCTCACCAACAGCAGGGACATTTTGGCCAGTTTTATCGGGGCGACGCACCACAAGCGCTGGGCGAAGCCGATCATCTGCTAGGCTTGCCTCCGCTGGACTGGGTGCTACACGCCGTCGGAGTGCGCGTTCTGGACAGCCAGCGCGTCTTGGTCGAGCCGGACTTCGCCTGGGGGAAGACGATCAGCCTTCAGCAGCATGGAGTCAGCGTACGCCGCAGCGCGCGCAGCATTCAGATCAAGTTCCCAAGTGGCCACAGCGTCAAGCTGGACGAACCTGTTGAGCGCCAGGTTGTCCGCGACGCAGAGCCTAGGCCACTAGCTCAGCCCCAACCTATTGAGCTGCCTCCCATGCCAGCAGACAAGCAGCAAACCAGCAACCGAGTCATCATCCCTATCATAAGCGATTCAACGGATAAATCTTGATGACTGTGCATGACACACCAAAAGACTCCCTCCAGGACTCGCAGCGCTACGCTTTCCTACTGCGTACCACGGCCGACGGCGTGCTGATTGCAAAAGATGGAGTCGTCATCCAGGCCAATCCCGCCGCCTGCGCCATGCTCAGCCTGCGGGCTGAAGACCTACTTGGCAAGACGCCAACGGCTGTTTTTCGCCAGAATCAAGCCTTGATGAACCTATTTCAGCGGCGCGGGGAACAACAGCTCGACGTGCGGCTGCCACGCCAGCGCTTGGCTCAGGGCGTCGCGGCAGACCTGCCCAACGGGGAACGGATCGTCTTGCTGCAAGACGTGAGCGAGCGTCGCGATCTGGAGACGCGTCGCAAGGCCCTCACTGAGACCATCGAACATGCCCTGAAGAACCGCATTGGCGCGATCACTGGCTTTGCAGAACTCATCCCGCGCTTCGGTGATCTGAACGACAATCAGCGCAAATATCTTGCGCGTATCATCCAGACCACTGCCAACCTGCACGACACGACCCGTTCACTGGTGAACCTAGCCTGGCTAGAAGCGGGCATGCCCCTGCAGCACGTCCCGGTACGCCTCGACGAAGTGATCCAGCGCGTGGTGGACGAACTCAGCCATTTGGCCAATGCCCACAAGTTAGTGATTGCCACCTCGCTACAAAAACCTTTGCCAATTGTCATGGGCGATCCAGAACGTCTGCGTCTGGCCATTTGGCATATCCTGGACAACGCCATCCGCTACAACAAACCAGAGAAGAGTATCGTCGTCCACGCCTGGGGCGACCTGCAAGAGATTTATTGCAGCATTGCCGACCAGGGGATTGGTATCCGCGACGAAGAGCTAGAGCTGATCTTCGATCGCATGTACCGCTCGCGCGATGAGCGCGTCCGCGACATCCCCGGCGGCGGCCTGGGCCTGACCGTCGCTCGCACCATCATTCGGCGACACGGTGGCGACATTTGGGCCTCCAGCAACTATGACTATGGCAGCACCTTCACCTTTGTCTTGCCCGTCGCGGGCCAATAATCTGCGGGTTAACAGCTGCATCTAACGCAATTCTTGCTCTGGCCTGTTAGACTAGCTGCTGAAAAATGCTGATACATCCAAAGGACAGAGCATGGGCTTTAAAGCCTCCAGAAAGTGGCGCAAATCATCTTTGGAAACCCCTGAGTTAGAAGTCCCCGATGTTCCCATCCAATGGCGGCAAATGCTGGCCTACTTGCGGCCCTACCGCCTGCGCCTGCTGGTGACTTTCCTAGCCCTAATCACCAGCGCTGGGCTGAGCCTGGTCTTTCCAGCAGTCATCCAGCGCGTGATCGACTCGGTGTTGCAAGAGCGCAACTTGGCCTTGCTAGATAGTATTACCCTGGGCTTGCTGGCGGTCTTCCTGCTGCGCTCTATCTCATCACTGGTCGAAACCTATAACCTGAATTACATCGGTGAGCGGATCGTCGTTGACCTGCGCAAGCAGCTCTATGCCCACCTGCAAACGCTGTCGTTGGGTTTCTTCGTGGAGCGGCGCGTCGGTGAGTTGGTGAGCCGCATGTCGTCTGATATTACCGTCATGCGCGAGCTGCTGACCAACAATCTGACGACGCTTGTGCAGCAAACGCTCATTATGCTTGGCGCCGTCGTCATCATGTTCCTACTCAATTGGCGGCTGACGTTGTTCATCCTCGCTCTCGTTCCGATCATCGTCGCTTTTGGCTTCATCTTCGGCATGACCTTTGAGCGCCTCAGCACGCGCGTGCAAGACAAAATCGCCGAGTCAACTGTCGTGAGCGAAGAAGTCTTACAGAACATCCGCGAGGTCAAGTCTTTTGCGCGCGAGTCTTACGAAATTGAGCGCTACAATCGCGCTGTTGATCGTAGCTTGCAGGCTGCTCTGCGCCTGCTGGTGCTGCGCTCCATCTTCGGTCCAACGGTGGCCTTCCTAGCCTTCGGCGGGCTGTCGCTCATTTTGTGGTTCGGCGGACGAGAAGTGCTAGACGGACGCCTGAGCGGTGGCGAACTCATCAGCTTCCTGGTTTATGGTCTGACAGTCGCCGGCAGCTTTGCAGCGTTGGTAGGACTGTACACCTCATTTCAGCAGGCCGTCGGCGCGACCAAGCGCGTCTTCCAGATCATGGCGACTCAGCCGACCGTGCGCGACGACCCTGACGCAGTGGAGCTGCCGCGCGTCGAGGGACGCCTCACCTTCGACGACGTCCATTTTCGCTACGATGAGCGCCAACCAGTGCTGCGCGGAGTCAACTTGGACATTCAGCCTGGCGAGATCATCGCCCTAGTAGGGCCGAGCGGGGCGGGCAAATCAACCACCTTCAACCTCATCCCGCGCTTCTACGATCCTGACCAGGGCAGCATTCGCATCGACGGCTATGATCTGCGCTGCGTGACGCAGGCTAGCCTGCGCGCTCAGGTGGGGATTGTCCCACAAGAGACCATGCTCTTCGGCGGCACTATCCGCGAGAACATCCTGTATGGCCGCCTTGACGCCAGCGAAGATGAACTGATTGCTGCGGCTCAAGCCGCCAACGCCCATGACTTCATCACAAGCCTGCCCGACGGCTACGAGACCATCGTCGGCGAACGAGGGATCAAGCTCAGCGGTGGTCAGCGCCAGCGAGTCGCGATTGCCCGCGCTATCCTCAAAGACCCGCGCATTCTACTCTTGGACGAAGCTACCAGCAGCCTGGATAACGAGAGCGAACACCTAGTGCAAGAGGCTCTGGCTCGCCTTATGCAGAACCGCACGACGATCATCATCGCCCATCGCCTGAGTACGGTGCGAATTGCTCACCGAATCGCCGTCATGGACAAAGGCCAGATTGTAGAACTCGGCACACACGATGAGCTGCTGGCCCGCGATGGCTTGTACGCCAAGCTTTACGACATGCAGTTCCGCGATCAGGATCGACCTGTTGCGGAGATGGAGACACAGGCATGAGCTGGCAGGGACAAGTTGTCGCCATCAGCGGCGCGACAGGTTTCCTGGGCAGCGCCCTAGCTTGTCGTCTGGCCACAGAAGGGGCAGTCCTGCGCGCCCTAGTGCGGGATCGACGCAAGCTGGAACGCCGCCATTTGCCACCTATGGAAGTAGTTGAAGGCAGTCTGGAGGACATGGCCGCGCTGGAGCGCCTGGTCGAAGGCGCGAACGTCGTCTTTCATGTGGCAGCAGCGCTAGATGGCCCATATCTCGCTCAGTTTGAGAGCAACGTCAACGGCACAGTGAACATCGCTCAGGCCGCTTTGCGCCAAAAGGTGAGCCGCTTCGTCCACGTGAGCAGCATTGCAGCCTACGGCTATGGCCATCGCGGCCTAGTGAGCGAGGACGCCCCTCACATTCCCAATAGCGATCCCTACAGCCTGACCAAATACATTAGCGAGTCGGCCCTGCTGACTGCCACGAAGGCGCGCCTGCTCGTGACCACCATCCGCCCTGGCGCTATTTACGGGCCTGGAGCAGGCTTGTGGACGAGAGGTCTGTTCGCCTACGCACGCCTGCGTCCCCTGCCTTTCCCCGGCGATGGCCGAGGCATTGCGCCCCTGATCTACGTGGACGACGTGATCGAACAAATGCTCATCCAGGCTCAGCACCCTCAGGCCGTCAACCAAGCCTTCAACGCTGTCCATCCTCAGGCTATCACTTGGCGCGAATATCTGCTGGCCCTAGCGCGTTTACATGGTCACCAGTCTTGGCTGAGCCTGCCCTATCCCCTGGGCCAGGCTGCTGCTCACTTGGCCACCCTCGGCGCGCCGTTGCTGTCGGCGCGTCGCGCTCTGCCCGACCTGTTAGCCATGACGCGCAGCACCGCTCACTACAACATGGCCAAAGCTCGCGATTTGCTGGGCTGGACGCCGCGCATCTCGTTAAATGAAGGCCTGACGCGTCTCGCTCCATCCCTACTCGCTCAATCCTGAGTTGCCCACGCGGAGGCCTTCATGCTGAGCCTGCCCCAATACCCTCTGCTCCAGCGCGACTTCTTACTGGAAATCTCGCGGGCCATCACCGCCCAACTGGATTTGAACGAAGTCCTGCGGCGCGTCCTGCGCGCTTCGGTGGCCATGACTGCCGCGCGCGCCGGCATCATCGCTCTGCGCAGCGGCGCTGATCGCTTCACAGTACGCGCCCGCGCTGGCATTCCTGCTGAGCATGTCCCCATGCTGAACGACAAGCTGCACGAGATTGTGAGCGAAATCGGCAGCGGCTTCTCGCAGGAATTTTTGGACGCCAAGCTACGCGAGATGGCCCAGGCTATCGATCCTACGCTGGCGCAGGCAGTCGCCATGCCTCTCATCAGCGGCGATAAAGCCCCCGGCCTGCTGGTCATCTTCCGCTCCTATGCAGCTGCCATCACAGCCAACGACTTACAGCTCTTGCAAAGCTTCGCTGACCAAGCCGCGATTGCCGTCCACAACGCCCAGCTCTACGAGCGCGTCAATTTAGAACGCCAACGCGCTCAAGCAATCTTGCACAACGCCGCTGATGGGATCATGCTGTTGGACGGACAGCTCATTATCCAGCAGGTCAATCGCGCCTTTGAGCAAATGACGGCCTGGGTCGCTGCCGACGCAGTAGGCCAACCACTAGAAGAAGTCCTGGTCTGGGACAAACTGGATCAGCAGGACATACGCGCCGTCTTGGAGAGCGGTCAGCTTTCAGTCCAGGGCGTCAGCCACGCCGTCGAGGGCGAACTAGTGCGCCGTGACGGCCTGCTGCAAAGCGTAGGCATTACCTATGCGCCGCTGTTCAACGGCGAAGGCCAGCTGAGCGCCCTCATCGCTACCATGCGCGACATTAGCAGCTTTCGCAAGGCTCAAGAAATGCAGAGCGTGTTCATCTCCACTGTCTCTCATGAACTGCGCACTCCTGTCGCCATCATCAAAGGCTATGCCAGCACCTTGAGCCGCGAAGACGTCCATTGGGACGAAGCCACCCTGCGCCACAGCCTCAGCGTCATCGAAGAAGAAGCGGATCGGTTGACGGCTCTCATCGAAGACCTATTGACCGCCAGTAAAATCCAGGCAGAGCGGCGCGTAGCCTTACAGCTGGCCGATGTGCGCCTGGATTCGCTAGCCGAGAGCGCGGTGGAGCGCTTCGCCACCCAGACCAATCGCCATAAATTCGCCCTCAGTTTCCCAGAGCATTTCCCTTCTATCCAGGGCGATCAACGCCTACTGCGCCAAGTAGTCGATAACCTCATCACTAACGCCATCAAGTATTCTCCCAATGGCGGCACAATCACCGTCGGAGGTCGCTTCAGCGAAAAAAGCGTCACCTTCTTCGTGCGTGACGAGGGGATCGGCATTCCAGAACATGAGCAGGCGCGTATCTTCGAGCGTTTCTACCGCGTCAGCAACCAGACCACCAGCAAGACCAAAGGCACAGGCCTCGGCCTTTACCTAGTGAAGATGATCGTCGAAGCTCATCGCGGCACGATCCACGTCAAGAGTCAGCCCCAGCAGGGCGCGACTTTCTACTTTACCTTGCCGCGCGATTGACCTATGCTAAACGTTTCACTATGACCGAACGGAGACCCCAAACCCTATGAGCCAGCCCAACCCTGTGTCCTTGCGCTGTTCGTCCTGCGGACAGGCCTTCCCCGCTCCCGTCCGCACCATCGTCGACGCTCAAAACGACCCGCAAGGCAAATCGCTCTTGCTGGCTGAAAACCTCAACCGCTTCCGCTGCCCTCATTGCGGCCACCTAAACCAAGTCGTCGCTCCGCTGCTCTACCACGATGCCAGTAAAGAGCTTTTCATCGCCTACATCCCAATGGAAGTCTCCATGCAGACGCGCCAACCAGAGGAGAAGATCGTCGGTGACCTGCTCAACGAATTCACCCGCAGCCTGCCCCAGGGTGCGTTCAGAGCCTACATGTTCAATCCCAAGCGCGCTCTGACTTTGCAAGGACTCATTGACCAGGTGCTGCAAGCCGATGGTATCTCCAGAGAGGCTTTGGATGAGCAAAAACGCCGTGTAGAACTCATCCAAAAGCTCGTAGAAGCTCGCGACGCGCAGAGCCTAATCAAGACGATCCAAGACAACGACGCGCCGATCGACCTGGCTTTCTTCCAAACGCTGGTCATGATGGCTCAGCGCTTGGCGGAACAAGGCCAACAAGAGACCGCCGCGCGCCTGGCCTCGCTCCAAGAGGCCCTGCTGGCCTTCTCTAGCTATGGCCAGCAGCTTGAACAGCAACAGCAAGCCCAGGAAGGCGTTATCCGCGAAGTAGGGCAAGCCATCCAGGCGCTAGGCAACTCGATACGCCTGGATGACCTGGTCAGTCTGGCGCTGAGCTACGCCAATGAAGAGGCCAAGCTACAAGCGCTGGTCGGCCTGCTTCGTCCAGCTCTGGATCAAAACTTCTTCGCGGAGATGACGCGCCGCATCAGCCAGGCAGCAGCCAGCGAACGCGAGGCGATGGAGGTAGTCCGTGACCGTATACTGCACTACGTTCAGACCATCGATCAGCAGCAGCAGCGCAGTATGCAGCGCATGGTAGAATTCTTACAGATGGTCGTCAATAGCCCAGAGCCAGAAGCCTTGCTAGAGGCTAATGCAGAGATGGTCAGCAGCGAAGTAATGGCCGTCCTCCAGGCTAACTTGCAAGAAGCCGAGCGGCGCGGTGACCAGCGCGCCCTACAGCTGCTCAGCCGCGTCTACAACAAGTGCCTAGAGATACTCCAAGCGCAAATGTCGCCTGAACTACGCTTCATCAACGAGTTGCTAAACGCGCCCGACCCACAGACCATGCAAGCCCTGGCCGACGAACACAAGGCCAAATTCCAGCCCCAGGCCCTGGCTGAGACGCTGACGATGGTGCGCGAGGTCTTGGAGGATCGTGGCCAACCTGCTGCCCTCAGCCGCCTGGATATGATCGAAAAAGCGCTCATGAGCAGCTGAAGCTGACGCCTTGCTGACTTTCCTACTACGCTGACGAGTCGCTCTGGCAAAATGGCGCTTTTCGTGTAGGCTAAGACCGATTTGACACGAGCTTTACCTAATCACCTTGTCACATGGTTATGTTTGAGAGGTTAACTATGCCGACGCCACCCCACAACCGTCGCACCCTCGTCAGCCTGTTCTTGGCCACGCTGGCCCTGGCGATGACGGTCGGCCTGTTGCTGCCCAGCGCACGCCTGGAAGCCCAATCGCCCACTGCCACCCCCACTGATCCGCTATGGCTGGCTTTCTCCTCCATCCGCCGCGCGATTGAAGTCGAAGAGAAGGTCGATCTACGCTTCGTACAGAAGTGGGAGTTCTACCAGGACGACTGGAGCATGGCCAATCCCAACCATCCTCAGCGCGCCGGCGGCATCGACAGTTGCGTCTCAACGGTGATTATCACGGAAGCCCGCCCTATCTTCTTCGGCTGGACGTTCGTCATCACTGCCCTCAACGGCAAGGTCTACACGGGCCGCGTGGCCTTCAACTTGCGCGACCTGGCCGTCTGCGACATCGCTGGCGCTAGTGGCGCGCCTGTCGCCGCGCCGCCCCCAGCCGCTGGCGCGCCTGTTGCTGGCCTGCCCACCCCTGTTGCAGGCGCTGCTGCCACTGGACGTTTTGAGCTGGGCGGTCACGTCGATGGTCTGCCCCAGTGGGCTGTGGACGGCATGAAACAAGCTGGCATGACCTGGGTCAAGAAGCAGATTCGCATGGAGAACGGCTTGGGCGCAGCCCAGGCGCTCATCAGCGACGCCAAGAGCAAAGGCTTCAAGATTTTGCTGGGTATCGTGGGCAACAGAGACTCGATTGGCGCGAACCCCAGCGGCTACTACCAGCAGTACGCCAGCTTCGTCGCCGAAGTCGCCAGAGCTGGTGCAGACGCCATTGAAGTCTGGAACGAGCCAAACATCGACCGCGAATGGCCAGCCAACCTGATTAACGGCGCTGAATACACCAAGATGTTGGCGGCGGCCTACAACGCCATCAAATCTGCCAATCCTAACGTCCTGGTCATCAGCGGCGCACCAGCCCCGACGGGCTTCTTCGGCGCGGCGGGCTGTGGCAGCGGCGGCTGCAACGACGATGCCTTCATGCAGCAGATGGCTCGCGCTGGCGCCGCCCAGTTCATGGACTGCGTAGGCCTGCATTACAACGAAGGCATTATCAGCCCCAGCGCCAACAGCGGTGATCCGCGCGACAATTACCCCACCCGCTACTTCAACGGCATGAACGCACGCGCCAAAGCCGCCTTCCCCAACAAGCCGCTGTGTTACACAGAACTAGGTTACCTGAGCGGCGAAGGCATGGGCGCACCTATCCCGTCGGGCTTCGCCTGGGCCAATGGTGTCACCGTCGCCCAGCAGGCCGCCTGGTTGGCGGAAGCCGCCAGCATTGCCGCTCAGCGCGGCGACATCCGCTTGATGATCGTCTGGAACGTCAACTTCACCCGCTGGGACAGCGACCCCATGGGTGGCTATGCCATCTTCCGCCCCGGCGGCGCTTGTCCAGCTTGCGCTACTCTCGGAACGGTCATGCGCCGCTGACCCCCTGCTAAGCTAGAGGCATAGCTTCCAGGCTGTGCCTCTTCCTCCACATCAGGACGCAAACCCGACCTATGAGTCACCTCTATCGCCTGGAAGACGCTCAGGTCGCCCGCCCCAGCTTGGTCACGATCGGCGTCTTTGATGGCGTCCATCGCGGCCATCAGCAACTCATCACTCGTCTGGTGGCAACAGCCCGCCAACAGAGAGCGCTCGCCGTCGTCCTCACATTCTTCCCTCATCCTGATGTCGTCCTGAGCGGCAAGCCCCAAGAACGTTACTACCTCTCACATCCCGACGAACGCGCTGCTCTACTCACAGGCCTAGGGGTAGACCTGGTCATCACCCAAACTTTCGACGATCAACTGCGCCAGATTCGAGCAGCAGACTATGTGGTCAACTTGCACGAACACCTCAACTTGCGCGAACTATGGGTAGGGGCAGATTTCGCTCTGGGCTATCAGCGCGAGGGCAACGTAACTTTCCTGCGCCAGCAGGGCGAGCGTTACGGCTTCCGCGTACAAACCGTTGATCTGGTGGCTCAAGGAGCGGATGGCAGCATCATTAGCAGCTCGGCCGTCCGCGCATCGCTGCGTGCGGGCCAAGTGCGCCAGGCAGCCCAGTGGCTAGGCCGATCCTATGCCCTAGCAGGCCAGGTCGTGCATGGCGACGCGCGTGGGCGCACTATCGGCTTTCCGACGGCTAACGTCGCTGTGTGGGAAGAGCAGGTGCTGCCCGCCTACGGCGTCTATGCAGGTTGGGCCACTCTAGGATCAGAGCGCTTCATGGCCGTGACCAACGTGGGCGTGCGACCTACTTTTGGTGGACAGCAAATTCGCGTTGAGCCACACCTGCTAGACTTCGACCGCGACATTTACGGCCAAACGCTGCGCGTCACTTTTGAGGAACGTCTGCGCGGCGAACAGCGCTTCAATGGCCTGGATGCGCTCAAGGCACAGTTGGCTCGCGATGTGCAAGCCGCCCGTGCCTACTTGCAAGCCAACAGCTAATTGCCTACTGCGTGAGCGGCTTCAGGCTGAGGCGGCGGAATGACTGCTTCTTCGCGGCTGATGAGGCCCTCTGAAGCCAGCACGTGCTTGAAAGCCACAATCGCCACTTCACACATAGCCAAATCTGGCTGGCGCGTCGTCAAATGCTGCAAGGCCAAATTCGGCTTGATGATGAAGCGCACCCAGGGGCGGTGAGCGTTGCGCGCTGACCAGCGCAGTAGCTCATAGGCAATGCCCGCAATCACAGGGATCAGCACTACGCGCGAGACAATCAGCCACAAGATAGGCGGACGGCCCAGCAGCGAGAAGACGAAAATGCTCACAAAAACTACCGTGAGCAGAAAGGCTGTACCACAGCGTGGATGTTCGATCGGGAAGGTATTCACCACCTCTGGCGTCAGCTCAGCGCCGGCTTCGTAGGCGTTGATCGTCTTATGCTCCGCACCGTGATAGCCGAACAAGCGCTTCACGTCCTCCATGCGTCCGATCAGGCTCATGTAGATAATCAGAATGCCCAACTGCACCAAGCCTTCGACAGCGTTGATGATAGTCGCCTGCACGCCAATGGGCAGCGGAGAGTACAGTTGACCTTCTTCTGCTGCTGAAATACCCAGCAGGTTGCCAATGCCAGTCGCTGCAAAGGTAGGCAGCAGAAAGAACAAGCCAATGCCTACCATCAGCGAGATAGCCACCGTCGCAAAGCCCAGCGCTCCGCTGAAGGCAGTGCTTTGGCTCTCACCCTCTTCCGCCACCGCGACGTCGGCCGACCACATGAGGGCCTTCGTCCCCAGGCCCAGGGCGTCCCACAAGCCCACCACCCCGCGCACAAAGGGCGTCTTGGCCACCCAACCGCGATAGAGCGTAGCATTGAGCGGTTGTTCATGGACGACGATCTGGCCCTGGGGATTGCGGACGGCGATAGCCGCCATGCGCGCGCCGCGCATCATCACACCTTCGATGACCGCTTGGCCACCATAGGAGAACTTCATCTCGCCGGCGCTGCGCTGCGCCGGCTGTTGGCTTTCGCTCATCTCGTATCTCATCTCCATAAGATCAATCGGCAAAATTGAAGGTCTGCGCGCGTCCGTCGCTCACAGCTTCCAGACGTGGCAGAGGGCCGCTCAGCATGACGATCAGCGGCTCGCCACCAATGAAACAGCCGTCAGGCGTCGGAGGACAAAGGGCAGGCGGTATGTTCAGGCTGTGCGTCCCGTCGGACGCGATCATTACCTGGACTTGGCCCAGCATGTCTAGCATGTGGATTTTAGCAGGCGCAGCGCTCAGGCGCACTTGGACGGGTTGATCGGTACGCGCCCACATGACCAAGCTTTGCCGACCATCAGCATGGCCCAGCCGCACGACATCCAGGCGCTCTGTTTGGGCTAGGCGCGCCACTCGCACATCGCTGAAAGTGCGCGTCACCATCTGCCAGGCATAAAAAGCAGGGCGGCGCTCTGCGCTGGCAGGATTGAGCAGACCAAACGACTCGCCGCCCTCTGGCAGAGACTGGTCATATAGTTTGTAGACGGCCATCCGCTCTGCGCCAGCCGCCAGGCCTAACGCCGCCGCTTGTACTAGGAAAGCTGCCTGCTGGCGCAAGTTCAGCGGGAACTGCGGACGGATCACGGGCCAATCAGGATCATCCGTCGGAGCAGCGTTGGTCTCGTTGATCCAGATGGCCTTGTGGGCCATACCGCGTGCGTTCAGCATTTGGCGCACTTTCTTTACCAGGTCGTAGATAGTCTGTGAGCGGAAGTAAATATGTAAGCTCATCACGTCGAAGTAGAAGTCGTTGGCGCGCGCTTCTGGATCAGCGACGATGCGATCCATCAAGCGCTCGAAGTAGGGTTGGCGACCTTCGTTCACGTCGTGCCAGTAGGTTGTGCCGGCCAGATGGATGACAGCCTGGGGATTGCCCTGCTTGGCCGCCAAGTAGGCTACCTTGAGCAGTTGGTAGTAGTCTTCTAGCTGACCTTCGAATTCGTAGCCATAGACGCCAGCCTGAATGTCTGGCTCATTCCAGATGATGAAGTGGCGCACCCCGCGACTGGCATAGTAATCGGCGGCGCGACGCACAAAGTTAGCCCATAGGTTATCGGGATGATCGATGGGCAAGTCCAGGCCGCGCGGCAAACCTGCGGCAGGTATGCCATCGGTAGCCCAGGCAGGCGTGTGCTTGAGCAGGGCCACTACCTCGCGATTGCAGGCGTTGGCAGCCTTCAGCCAAGCGTCATCGACGTTCAACGTAAACCAGTCTTGCGGCCCTTCGGGCTGGTGCTGCGCCCAGTTGAAGATCAGGCGCTCCCAGCCCACACCTAGCTCACAAGTCAGATCAGGAAACCATACCCCTTCCACTACCCCCCAACGATTGTTGGGAATGTAGGGGTAGGACGCCGTCTGGGCTAGGCTGTTGAGAGCCAGAGCCAGCAAGACAGTGAGGACGGTGAGGCTCTTGCGCTTCACAGGCCTACCTCAGGATGAAGGCATGAGGTCGAGAATGCGCAGTTGCAAGTTGCGCCTGTCCTGGTAGACGTTGACCTCTAGTTGGTAAGCCAGGTCAATCAGGGGCGGGAGTTGGGGCAGCCAGTGGCCCAAGCCAAAGCCGATGGCGTCAATCGGCGGCTCGCCCTGGGCTGAGACCTTGAGGCGCAGATGGGCGCTGTCCTGGCCCACCGTGCGCGCTTCCCGAATGCCCAAGCGGCGCGTGACGAAGGTAGGCGGCGGATTGGCGTGGCCTGTCGGCTCTAGGATGGTCAACTCGTCGGCCAAATCCATCGTGAGCTGACGCATAGAGAGTTCAGCGTCGATGTTGAGGATGGGCTGCAAGGCCACATCGGCTAATTCGCGCTGAGCATAGTCCAGAAGAGCTTGACGCAAGTGTGGCAGATTGTCGTTCAGGACAGTGAAGCCAGCAGCCATCGCGTGGCCACCATGCCGCACCAGCAGATCGGCGTTGGCGTCCAGGGCGCGAGTAATGTGGAATTGGGCGATACTGCGGCAAGACGCGCGGCTCTCGTGTTCGCCATGTTCCACGACGACAGTGGGCCGATAGTGTTCTTCCACCAGTCGGCCTGCCACCAGGCCCACGATCCCAGGCTGTACTTCATCATCCTGGACGAAGATGAGCGTATTTTCGGCCAGGCCCTGCTCTTGAATGCGCTGACTAATGCGCGCCTGCGCTTCGCGAGTGAGGCGCTGGCGCTTGTCGTTAAGCTTGCTCAATTCCTGGGCCAGGACGCGGGCGCGGGTTGCGTCCGTCTCCAACAGCAGTTCACAGGCCAGCATAGCGCTATCCAGGCGGCCCGCCGCGTTAATGCGCGGCCCAATGACGAAGCTAATGCTGCCCGCGTTGACTGTCCCCGGCTTCAGGCCCGCTTCATCCATCAGCACCGCCAGACCTAGACGCGGCGCGCGGTTCATGCGCGCCAAGCCACGCTTGACCAGGGCGCGATTGAGGACGTTGTTGAGCGGCATGATATCTGCCACTGTGCCAATAGCCACCAAATCGAGCAGGCTCTCCAGCAGATCGGTGTAGCGCTTCTGTGCTTGTGGCGATTGGCCGTTGCGCAACAGGGCATCGACCAACAGGGCGCGCGCTAACATGAAGGCTACTCCCACTCCACTCAGGCCTTTCAGCAGCGGATCGTCGTCTTTCTGGGGATTGACGACAGCCACTGCCCGATCAGGGATCAGGCCATCGGCGCTGACGGAATGATGATCGGTGATGATGACGTCCAGACCATAATCAGCAGCAGCCGCGACTTCTTGCACGCTGCGTATGCCACAGTCCACCGTGACGACCAGTTTCACGCCCTCGTCGGCCAGCTTCAGCAGGGCAGGCGTGTTCAAGCCATAACCTTCGTCAACGCGGTGTGGGATGTAAGGGATGACGTCAGCCTTCAGGACGCGCAAAAAGCTCACCATGAGCGCCGTAGCCGTCACGCCATCGGCGTCGAAGTCGCCATAGACAGCAATTGGCTCAGCGCGCTTGATGGCTCGCCGAAGACGATAGACCGCCTCCGACATGCCGCTCAGGCGGTAGGGGTTGACGTGCCTGAAATCTTGGGCCACCAAAAAGGCCGCCGCTTGGTCAGCGCTGACGCCGCGATTGAAAAGCACTTGTGCGATGACGGGATGAAGGTGCTGCTTCTGATAGCCTGCCTGAAGTTCTGCCGTCAGCGCAGGCGCAAGCTGCCATTGTTTGGTTAGAATGGTCATGTGCCGCGTTCTTAAGGATTGAAAGCTACGGGCATGATCGTACCATGAGCGCGAATCCATCACAATAGAAAGCCTCACTGCCCATGACGCGAGTCGTCTTCATGGGGACGCCTGGTTTTGCCGTCCCAACTCTGAACATGCTCATCCAGCATTACGATGTCGTAGGCGTCGTCACCCAACCCGACCGCCCCGCTGGACGCGGCGGGGAGTTGAAAGCGCCGCCCGTGAAGGAAGTCGCCTCAGCTCACGCTATCCCTGTCTTGCAGCCAGAGAAGCTGCGCTACATCGTTGAAGAACTATGCGCTTGGCAAGCCGACCTGTTCGTGGTGGCGGCTTTCGGCCAGATTTTGCCCCAAAAGGTGCTAGATATTCCACCGAAGGGTTGTATCAACGTTCACGGATCGCTGCTGCCGCGCTGGCGCGGCGCCTCCCCCATCCAAGCCGCCATCCGTCACGGAGACGCACAGAGCGGGATTACTATCATGCAGATGGACGCTGGTCTAGACACTGGCCCTGTGCTGAGCAAGCGCGCCCTAGACATCGCCCCTGATGAGACGGGGCAAAGCCTACACGACAAGATGGCCCAGCTGGGCGCAGAACTGCTGCGCGACACTTTGCCCGCTTATCTGCGCGGGGAGCTTGTGCCACAGCCTCAAGACGACTCGCAAGCCACCTACGCTCCGCAGATCAGCAAGGACGAAGGTCGCTTGGACTGGACGCGCAGCGCTATAGAACTGGAGCGCTTAGTGCGAGCCTTCACCCCTTGGCCTGGGACGTTCACCACCTGGCAGAGCAAGCAGCTCAAGATTCACCGCGCTGGGCTGGCGCAAGGCCAGGCAGAACCAGGCCGAGTGGTTGCACTGGACGAGGGAGGTTGTGCCGTCGGCACGCACGAAGGTCTGTTGCGCTTGCTAGAAGTACAGCTTGAGGGCAAGAAGCGCCTGACCATCGAAGAATTTTTACGCGGGCAATCAGACTTCATTGGAGGACGTTTGGGCGATGGCTGAGCGGTACTCACAGAACTTGGCCCAAATTGCGGCGTTGGCTCTGGCTCGTCGCGACGAATTCGAAGTGCTAATGTACCGTCTACAAGATGATGATGACTTGGACGACGCCAGGCTCGACCAGCAGATTGAGGCTCTGGCAGCGCCTATTGTGGCTGCCATCGACTGCACACAGTGCGCCAATTGTTGTCGTCACCTGCGCGTCTATCTTGAACCAGAAGATACACAGCGCCTTGCGAACGGCTTGAGTCTATCCCAAGAAGCTCTCGAAGACTACCTAGAACGCAGCCAAGCGCAGCAAGCAGGCGAATGGGCTAGCCTGCGGCTCGTGCCCTGCGCCTTCCTGCGCGACAGCATGTGCAGCATTTATCCCCACAGGCCCAACGCTTGCCGCCTATACCCGCAGTTTACCCCTGATTTTCGCTGGGTACTGGGGGATTTGCTAGAAGGAGCGCGCCTATGCCCCATCATCTACCATGTGCTGGACGCGCTTAGCCAGCAGATCGACGCCTGGTTACGAGAATAAGCGCGGCCAAAAGCGCCCCGTGCGCGTCATATAGTCGGCATAATCAGGATAAGCTCGGCGCAGCAGCGACTCCTCATAGCGTGACTTCGTCCAGAAGAAAGCCACCAGCGCCAACGCCGCCACCCATGAGGCCCAATGGCCATGTCCTAGCGCCGATCCCAAGACCGCTAGCAAGACTCCGCTGTATATAGGGTGTCGTACGCGGCTGTACAAGCCCGCTTGAACCAACTGCGCGCCGCGCATCGCTTCTGGCGAAACTTGTGGCAAGGTGCGCGCCGCGCGCGCAAAATCTGCGATGGCCCACAGCGCTAAGATGAAGCCGCTCAAGACCATCAGGCCACCTAGCGCGCTGCTCAATTCGCTGCTGGCAGCAGGCAGACTCCACAAAGCCAGGACTAGCAAGCCCAAGAGAATGAACTGGACGAAGACAAAACCATGAGCGCGTTTTATGTTCATTTCATCTCCCGTCTAAAGAGCGCAGTTTTGACTAGGCAAACAGAGTGCCGTACAGATAATATTATCGCAGTTGGCAGAAAACGCTGATCGACTGCCCATCTCGTCCCAGGCTTCCCTGGTGGCACTAGAGGCATGAGCAAACCATGCTAAATTTGTGACCGTTTTCACTATCATTCAATTTACGCCTAGATTATACTAGCGGTGTTTATAACCTTTTTGCTTCCTTGACAGTCGTCGTTCAACACTAGTGAGAGGACAGAACATGCTCGCTCAGACCTACACCATCAAGCACGCCAAACTGCGTCAGTGGGTAGACGAGATGGCCGCCCTGTGCAAGCCCGACCAGATTTACTGGTGCGACGGCTCTGACGAAGAGTACAACGAACTTTGCCAGCGTCTCGTCGAAGCCGGCACGTTCATCCGTCTCAATCCAGAGAAGCGCCCCAATAGCTACTTGGCCTTCTCTGATCCCAGCGATGTAGCCCGCGTGGAAGACCGCACCTTCATTTGCTCCATCAACAAAAACGACGCCGGCCCAACGAACAACTGGGTCGATCCGCGCGATATGCACGCCACTCTGAACAAGCTGTTCGACGGCTGTATGCGCGGTCGCACCATGTACGTCATCCCCTTCTCGATGGGGCCTGTTGGTTCGTCTTTTTCGATGATCGGCGTAGAGCTGAGTGACTCGGCGTATGTGGCCGTCAACATGAAGATCATGACGCGCATGGGCGTACAAGTCTTGGACGCTTTGGGCGAAGACGGCGACTACGTGCCGTGCATGCACACCGTCGGCGCGCCGCTTGAGCCTGGCCAGAAGGACGTTCCCTGGCCTTGCAACCCCACCACTAAGTACATCGTCCATTTCCCCGAAGAACCATCCATCTGGTCGTATGGCAGTGGCTACGGCGGCAACGCCTTGCTGGGAAAGAAGTGCCTGGCCTTGCGTATCGCCTCGGCGGTGGCCCGCCGCGAGGGCTGGATGGCCGAACATATGCTCATCATGGGCGTGGAAGATCCGCATGGACAGAAGACTTACGTCGCGGCAGCTTTCCCCAGCGCCTGCGGCAAGACCAACTTCGCTATGCTCATCCCGCCCAAAGAGTTCGAGAGCTACAAAATCAGCACGGTCGGCGACGACATCGCCTGGATTCGCGCTGGCGACGACGGTTACATGTACGCCATCAATCCAGAGGCCGGCTTCTTCGGCGTCGCGCCTGGCACATCGTACAAGACTAACCCTGCTGCGATGGAGTCCTGCAAGGCCAACAGCATTTTCACCAACGTCGCGCTAACCCCCGATGGCGATGTGTGGTGGGAGGGCATGACGGACACGCCACCCGCAGAAGTCACCGACTGGACAGGCCAGAAGTGGACGCCTGATTGCGGACGTAAGGCTGCTCATCCCAATGCGCGCTTCACCGCACCGATCAAGCAATGCCCCTCGTTCGATCCTGAATGGGATAACCCCAACGGTGTGCGCATCAAGGCCATCATCTTCGGCGGACGCCGTGCTTCCACCGTGCCACTAGTCATGCAGGCTTTCAATTGGACGTATGGCGTTTACATGGGCGCGACTATTGGCTCGGAGATGACCGCTGCTGCTTTCGGCAAGCTGGGCGAGGTACGCCGCGATCCAATGGCTATGCTGCCCTTCTGCGGCTATCACATGGCCGATTATTTCAATCATTGGCTGGACATGGGCCGCAAGGTGGCTAACCCACCGCGCGTCTTCTGCGTCAACTGGTTCCGTAAGGACGAACAGGGCAACTTCATGTGGCCTGGCTTCAGCCAGAACATGCGCGTCCTAAAGTGGATTGTGGATCGCGCCAACGGCCGCGCTGGCGCCGTCGAAAGCTCCATCGGGCGTATGCCACGCTACGAAGACCTGGAATGGAAGGGCATGGAGGACTTCACTGCGAAGGACTTCAACAAGCTCATGTCGATTGACCGCGACGTGTGGATGCAAGAACTGCTGCTGCACGAAGAGTTGTTCGACAAGCTGTTCGACAAGCTGCCTAAAGAGCTGATCTTCGTCCGCCAACTGGTTATGTCCAGTCTGTGGCGCTCGCCCGAACACTGGGAGATGGCTGCCGAAGCTCCCTATGAAAGCTAGGCAGACTTCAGGCAGAGGGCGCTCGCACGAGGAGCGCCCTTATCATTTCGCCTCTTTGGTTTTATCATGAGAGGCAGTTTTGTGATTTTCCGAACAATAAAGAGGAGAGTTCATCATGGCTCGTTATAAAGTAACCGTCGTTGGCGCGGGCAACGTTGGCGCAACCTGCGCTCATTGGATCGCCTCCAAGGAGTTGGCCGATGTGGCGCTGATCGACGTTGTGGAAGGTGCTGCTAAAGGCAAGGCGCTCGATCTAGCCCAGTCTGGCCCAGTCATGGATTTCGACCTGAACATCCAGGGCAGCAGCGCCTACGACATCACTGCTGATAGCGACGTCGTTGTCGTCACCGCCGGCGTGCCGCGCAAAAAGAAGCCCGATGGCACATTCCCTAGCCGCGATGAGCTGGTCAAGACCAATCAAGACATCGTGGCCCAGTGTGTGCGCCAGGTCGTGCAGTATTCACCTAACAGCATTTTGATCGTGGTCAGCAACCCGCTAGACGCTATGTGCCATGTGGCTCTGCACGAATCGGGCTTCCCCAGCCAGCGCGTGATCGGCATGGCCGGCACGCTGGACACGGCCCGCTACAAGGCCTTCTTGGCGATGGAACTGGGCGTTAGCGTACGCGACATCCACGGCATGGTGCTGGGTGGCCATGGCGACACGATGGTGCCTCTACCGCGCCACACCAGCGTCGGCGGCATTCCCGTTCGTGAACTGCTGGCTGAAGACAAGCTACAAGCCATCATCGAACGCACCCGCAAAGGTGGCGGCGAAATTGTCAGCATTCTGGGTTACAGCGGCTACTATGCTCCTGCTGCCGGCACAGTCGAAATGGTCGAGTCGATCCTCAAAGATCAGCGCCGCGTCCTGCCCTGCGCTGTCTACCTGAACGGCCAGTACGGCTACAATGATCTGTTCATCGGCGTGCCAGCCATCTTGGGCAAGAATGGCGTCGAAAAAGTTATTGAGATGGACTTGAACGACGAAGAAAAGAAAATGCTGGAGATCAGCGCGCAGGCTGTGCGCGACGTGGTGGCCGTCCTGGGCTACTAACTTCTCTGTGTAACACATGACCTCGGATGAAGCCCTTCATGTTGCCGCTTCACGGCGCGCTGCAATGAAGGGCTTTGCCTACTAAATCAACGGAGAAGCGTCGATGACCCTGGAAGTTCTGCGCATGTTCGTCGCGATCACCCTGGTTCTGTTCGGAGTGGCGGCCTTCGTCGCGCCTACGGCCCTGGGGAAAACCGTCGGCTTATCTACCAACAGCAAGGGCCAGGCCGAAATTCGCATTAGCTGGGGCAGTCTGTATCTAGCTATGGGTGCGGGAGCGCTGTTGTTGGACAGCGCCGCAGCTTATCAGCTCATAGGCCTGATGTTCAGCGCCATGGCGCTCGCGCGCACCGTCCATATCCTGCACAACCGTCGCCTGGTCGACAACACATACCTGGGCATTCTAGCCTACGAGGTCGTCGTCGCAGTGCTGTGCCTGCTGGCCTAGCGCTGTGGCAAGCAGCGTACGCGCCGCAAGGACTTAAGCGTAGTCGTTCTTAGCTTTGTCGTCGTAGTCGTAATCGTGGCGCGGAGACTCTGGAACAACCACTGCCATGATGATGTAGATGAGCAAGCCAGGCCCGCCCAAGAGCGTCATGGCCACAAAAACAAGACGGACGAGCGTCGGATCGACATTGAAGTATTCGGCCAGACCGCCACACACGCCAGCAAGTTGACGGTCTTCACGGCTACGATAGAGGCGTTTGGTGTTCATGTGGTACTGTCCTTTGCTGATGAGGCTAGTGAAGATTGCTGCGCTCATAATCGCTTATACGCGAGCGTACGCTGCGAGTTGCACATCTCAGACCTGCAGATGAGCGACGTCTCCTACTTTGCGCATGACCCAAGCGCCATCTTCGCTGCGCTCTAGCGTGGTGATAGACGTGTTCTCTAGGTGGCGGCCCAGCGTGGCTTCTTCGCCAAACAGGCGGATCAGCAACCAGCGGATGGTGCCACCGTGCGCCGTCACCAGCGCTGTTCCTTCCAGATCAGGCCGTTCTGTCAGCGACAGCCAGGCTTCATGAGCGCGCTTCTGTACCTGCAAGCGCGACTCACCGTTCGGCACAACGAAATTGTCGTCATGATGCCAGCTGTTGTACTCCAGTGGGTAGATCTCTTTGATCTCCTGGCGGGTGAGGCCCTGGAAAATACCCAGGTGAATCTCGCGCCAGCGCGCGTCTAGCACGGGCGTCAGGCCGTGATGAGCCGCGATCGCGCGCGCTGTATCGGCAGCACGAGACAAGTCGCTGCTGACGATTAGGCTCAACGGCACATTTCGCAACGCCAGAGCGACTTTCTCTGCTTGTTGACGACCTAAGAGGTTGAGCGGAGTATCGAGCTGGCCTTGCCAGCGGCCTGTTGTGTTGTAATCAGTCTCTCCGTGTCTGACCAGCAGCACGCGACCCAGGGGCATAATCGCCTCGTCTCAAGATTGCTGAGGATGGATGAGTAGGCGCAGGAACTTGACGCCATGCGCTCCAAGCGGCACAATTAGGGCGCTTTTCGTCTAGTTTAGCACTTGGGTGAGGTGATTCCAGTGGCAACTCACACGCAACCTCAAGAAATGCAGCACACACAACCCAACCCTTCTCTCGTCAGCGGCCTGGCGATGATCGGCGGACTGGGTCTGACGCTGATCGTCGTCGCTCTGGGCTTCGGCGTTGTCGGTGGCGAAGAAGCTAATAGCAACTTGGTGGGGCTTGGCGTCCTCAGCGGCGCGCTCATTCTGCTGACGGCCATCATCGCCTGGTTTGGCGTCGTCCAACCGCACAAGCACTTCGATGACATCAATCAGCCGTTGGAAGACGATCACGATCACAGCCACGATCATGAAGAAGCTCAGACGGCACATTGAGGCATGTTCGGCGCACCCAACATCCCTGATCGCCAGCCCGTCGGTGACCTCGTCAGCGCTGCACTGGCCCGTTTGGATCGCTACCATGTGCTGCTCCCGCGGCCGCTAGACGGCCTGGAAGTCGTCCAGCATGGCCCGATGGTCGTGCGCTACGCTATCGAGTATCTAGGTAAACCACAGACTTGCATAACTCCAGAGCTGGTGGTGCTGGACTACGGCGAAGGTCTGGCCGGAGAAGCCGCCTTCGACTTCTTACTCAACAAGAGCAACCTCTACCCACGCGGTGACGTGTTCGGCTGGCGCAACGATGGACAAGACGAGATGATCGTCATCAAGAAGCTGGATTTGACCCAGCCAATCCGCTTCCTCGTTTATCCCGATTGGGCCAGCACCACACCGCAGGCCGAAGCCGTCGCCTTGATTGGCGACGATCTAAGCGCCTTCCCACCACGCTTGGTCAGCTTGGCGCGTTATCGCTTCTCCACCCCCGCTGACTTCCTCAAGTATCTCCGTGATGAGTGACATAGACAGCATTTTCTCCGATGACTGGCCTGCCGACCACCGTAGCGGCATCGTGGCCATTGTGGGCCGGCCCAACGCGGGCAAGTCGACATTGGTGAACGCGCTGCTGGGCCAGAAGATCGCCATCGTCGCGCCCAAGCCACAGACGACGCGCACGCGCCAACTGGGCATTCACACCACGCCTCGCTCACAAATCCTGTTCATGGACACGCCAGGCCTGCATGAGCCGCACAACAAGCTCGGCGAGATGATGCTTGAATCCGTCTTCCAAGCCCTCAACGACGCCGACGCCATCCTGTGGATCGTGGACGCCAGCCAGCCACCCAACAGCGAAGACCAGCGAATCGCCCAAGCGCTGAGTGAACACATCCGCCCCAAGCCTGTCCTGCTGGCCCTCAACAAGGCCGACCTGGGTTCACAGTACGCTGACGCCTATCGCGCCCTGTTCACGCCGCAGGCCGAACGAGCCATCAGCGCTTTGAACAACCAGGGCGTGGCGGAACTTATCCCGCTACTGGTCGAATGGCTGCCTTTGGGGCCGCGTTACTTCCCTGCTGAGCAGGTGAGCGACGCCAACATGCGACTCATTGCCGCCGAAATCATCCGCGAGAAGGTCATCTTTAATACAGAAAAAGAGATTCCCTACAGCGTCGCCGTCAAGATTGATGAATACCGCGAGGCAGAAGAGCGCACTTTCATCAGCGCCACCTTGTACGTCGAGCGCGACTCGCAGAAAGGCATTCTTATCGGCGCAGGTGGCAAGATGATTAAGACTATCGGCACACAAGCCCGCCAGGAACTCATGACCCTGCTGGAGACTCCTGTCCATCTAGAGCTGAACGTCAAAGTCCTCAAGGATTGGCGCGACGACGAAGTCCTCATGCGCCGCATAGGCTACCATATGCCCAAAGAGGACGACGATTAGGCCTACAGCAAACGCTTGAGTTCATAAAGCTTGGTCAAAGCTTCAATCGGGCTGAGTTCATCCACCTTGACCTTGCGCAGCGCTTCTAGAGCAGGCGGCTCTGTAGCAGGCGCGAACAGGCCAATCTGCTGCGGCTTATCGCTATTCTGAGCCTTGCTGACCCTGGGGCGAAAATCGCTTGATTGCGCTTCCAGCGAAGCTAAAAGCTCTTTGGCGCGGTCAATCACTGGCTTGGGTAGTCCAGCCAGGCGCGCCACATGCACCCCATAGCTACGATCTGCCCCGCCCGACACCACGCGGTGCAAGAAGGCAATTTCATCGCCTTGCTCGCTCACCTCGACGCGATAGTTGTGGGCGCGCGGCAACACGTTGGGCAGTTCCGTCAGTTCGTGGTAGTGCGTGGCGAACATGGTGCGGCAGTTCAGGCGCGGATGATTATGTAGATATTCGATCACTGCGCGGGCAATGGCCAAGCCGTCATAGGTGGACGTGCCGCGCCCAATCTCGTCCAGGATCACCAGGCTGCGGCGCGTGCTGCCCGTCAACAGACGCGCCGTCTCCACCATCTCTACCATAAAAGTGCTTTGGCCCGCGTGAATCTCATCTTGTGCGCCAATGCGGGCGAAAATGCGATCTACCAAGCCAACCTCAGCTTTTTTCGCTGGCACAAATGAACCAATTTGGGCCATGAAGGCGATGATGGCCACCTGGCGAATGTAGGTCGATTTGCCCGACATGTTCGGCCCGGTGATGATGTGAATGCGCTGCGTGGCGTCGAAATGAGTATCGTTTGGCACATAGCGCTTGCCATCCTTGAGCAGCGTCTCCACCACCGGATGGCGGCCTGCTTCAATGTGCAGCACGTCGCCTTCGCTGAGCTTGGGACGGACGTAGTTCTGGCGTACGGCCACCGTCGCCAGCGAGAGCAGCACGTCTAGATGAGCGACAGCCTTCGCAGTGCGCTGCAGGCGCTGGGCGTATTCACCAAGCTGAGCCACCACCTGATCGAAGATGGTCTTCTCCAGCTTCAGAATCTCCTCCTGAGCGCTCAAGACCAAAGCTTCGTATTCCTTGAGCTGTGGCGTGAGGAAGCGCTCGCCGCCAGCTATCGTCTGCTTGCGGACGTAGTCGCTCGGCACTTTATCTAGGTTAGCCTTGCTCACCTCAATGTAGTAACCGAAGACCTTGTTGTAGCCGACCTTGATCGACGCGATGCCCGTGCGCCGACGCTCGGCATCTTCTAGGTTGGCGATCCAGTCGCGCGCTTCACGAGTGGCATTGAGGATATGAGCCAGCTCCGACGAAAAATCAGGGCGGATCGTGCCAATCTCGCTGAAGTTGTTGGACGGCGCCGCTTCGTTGATGGCCTGATTGATGAGCGTCTGCGCTTCCTCGCAGGCGTCCAAGCGCTTGGCGATCTCCTCTAGTGCAGGCAGGCCTGCAATGGCGGACTGCAAGCGCGGCATGACGGCCAAGCTAGATGCCAGCCCCAGTAGATCGCGCGGGCTGACCTTGCCTATCTGAAGACGCGTATTGAGGCGTTCCAGATCGTCCACCGATTTCAAAAGCTGAGCGAGTTCCTGGCGCAGAGCTTCTTGGCGTGTGAGCGCTTCCACAGCGTCTAGGCGGGCGTTCAAGCGGCCTAGCTCCAACAAAGGCTGAGCCATCCAGGCGCGCAACAAACGAGCGCCCATCGCCGTCACGGTGTGATCCAGCACGCCTAACAAACTGCCCTTGACCATTCCACCGCGCAGCGTCTGAGTGAGTTCCAAGTTGCGCCGCGTAAAAGGATCAAGCACCATGAAGCTGCTGGTCGAATAGGCGCGCAGGCTGCTGAGCTGGGCTGACAAAGCCTTTTGCGTCTTGTGCAGGTAAGCCAAGATGGCCGCTGCTGCTCCGACCGCCAGAGGTTGATCGCTCAGGCCTAGGCCATCCAGCGTCGCCACGCCGAAGTGATCGCGCAGGGTTTGCTCAGCTTCGATCCGCTCAAAGGCCCGATCCTGCACGGTCGTCAGGTAAGCGCCCTCAGGCAGAGTCACGCCGCGCTCAGCCCAAGTCTGGGGCAGCAACACCTCGCGTGGCGTCAAACGCGCCAGCTCTTCCAGGACTTGCACTGCCACGTCCTCACCTTCGAACTGTGTGGTGGCGAATTCCCCCGTCGAAACATCGACGTAAGCCAGGCCTGCTCGACTCCATTGGCCTTTCTTGGCGTCGCCCTGGGGCATGATGGCCATCAGATAGTTGGCTTGCCCCTCCTTGAGCAGACTCGGCTCATAGACAGTGCCAGGCGTCAAGACACGCGTCACTTCGCGTTCGACAATGCCACGTCCATCAGGCTCAGTCATCTGGTCGCACACGGCCACGTGATAGCCGCGATCAATCAGGCGCGCGACATAGCTGTCCAGGGCGTGATAGGGGATACCGGCCATTGGAACAGGAGGAGCATTGTCACCGAAGCGGCGCGCCGTCAGAGTGATTTCCAGCTCACGGGCTGCGATCTCGGCGTCGTCGTCGAACATCTCGTAGAAGTCACCCATGCGGAACATCAGGATTGCCTGCGGGTATTGACGCTTGATGTCGAGATATTGGCGGCGCGCAGGGGTGAGTTTGGCCATGAAGGACGTTTTTCCTGAGTACTGTGCTGGTGTGAAGCGGTTGCGGCGGTTATGATTGTACCAATGTCGTTTACTCGCTTCAACGTCACAAACACGAGGGTTGCGGGCTATGACCTCAGACGTTTTGATCGGGCTTGATCTGGGCGGCACGCAGATTCGCACGGCCCTGCTAGATCGGCATCTCGCCATTTTAGAGCGCTATGAGACGCTCACTCTGGCCCACGAAGGCTATGAGTCCACCATTCAGCGCGTCATCGACGCTATCAGCCAAGTACTACCCCAAGATGGGCGAGCTGTGCTGGGGATTGGCGTCTCTGCGCCCGGACCTCTTAATCCCCAAACAGGCATAGTTGTCGCCCCACCCAACCTGGCAGGCTGGCACAACGTCCCATTGGGGGACATCCTGCACCGCGCCTTCGGTCTGCCTGTCTTCGTCGGCAACGATGCCAACGTAGCTGCCCTGGCGGAAGTGGCGCGCGGCGCGGCACAAGGCTACCGTCATGCCATCTTCATCACCGTCAGCACGGGCATTGGCAGCGGGATCATCTACGATGGTCGCATGCTGTTGGGCAAGGACGGACTAGCGGCAGAAGCGGGACACATTCAGCTCATCGTAGAAGGTGGCCGCGTCTCTTCGCTGGAGAAAGAAGCTGCCGGCCCCGCCCTGGCGCGTCAAGCACGCGAGCGCATTCAGCGTGGCGAGTCGTCCGTCCTGACCGAGATGGCCCACGGCGACCTGGATAAGATCGATGCGCGCATGATCGGCGATGCTTTCGTCCAAGATGACCTGCTGGCCAAAGACCTAGTACACTACTGCGCCAAGTGCGTCGGCTTGGGGATTGTCACCCTGCTGCACCTGTTCAATCCCCAGATTGTCGTCATCGGCGGTGGCGTGAGCCAAATTGGCGCTCCCCTCTTCCATCAGATCGAAGCGACGGTGCGCGCCCATGCCTTAGACGAAGCTTACTGGCGCGACCTCAAGATCGTGCCGGCGGCTCTGGGCGGCGATGTGAGCATTATCGGCTCAGCTGCCCTCGTCCTCACTCAGGGCGGACAAGCCGACGTGACCAAAGTTATCAGCATTCTGAACGAAGACGCCTGAAACACCAAGAGAGCCAGACACTGTGAAGCCCCTATCGCATCATATCGCCAACTTGCTGAGCGAAGCCCTGCGCGCTGCCCAGGCCAGCGCTGTCCTGCCCGCCTTTGAGCCGCCCACCATCGTCATTGAACGCCCTAAGCGCGAAGGCCAGGGCGACTACGCCAGCCCTGTAGCTATGAGCCTAGCCAAAGCCCTGAGCAGGAAGCCGCGCGAAGTCGCCGAAGCCGTCGTCCAGCACCTGCCACCCGCTCCTTTCATCGCTCAAGCAGAGATTGCCGGCCCTGGCTTCATCAACTTCACCTTGTCCGATGATTTCCTGCGCCAGCAAGTAGAGACGATCATTGCTCTGGGCGACGATTGGGCCAAGTTGGACTTGTTCGTAGGCAAGCGCGCCCAAGTTGAATTCGTCAGCGCCAACCCCAGCGGGCCAATCACGGTCGGCCACACGCGCAACGCAGTCTTAGGCGACGCCATCGCCCGCGTCCTAGAAGCGGCTGGCTACCAGGTACAGCGCGAATACTACTTCAACAACGCTGGTAATCAGATGGTCATGCTGGGCCAAAGCGTCCAGGCGCGCTACCTGCAAATCCTGGGCCAGTCCGCTGAGCTACCAGAGAACGGCTACCAGGGCGAATACATCATCGACCTAGCCCGCGACCTGGTGCAGGAACATGGCGATAGCCTACGTGAAGCCGACTGGAAGGTCTTCAAGGATTATGCTGAAGCGCGCATGTTCGCCTGGATCAAGCGTTCGCTGGCCTTGATCGACATTCAGCACGACGCTTTCTTCAACGAAAATTCGCTGTTTGAAAACGGCGAGGTCTGGCGCACTCTGGAAATTCTGCGCGAAAACGGCTACATCTACAGCGCCGCTGAGTGGGAGGGAGCGAGCGAGGAAGAGAAAGCTAAAGCTGCGGGCCGCGCGCCAGCTCAGTGGTTTCGCAGCACGCGCTTTGGCGACGATAAAGACCGCGTACTGGTCAAGAGCGACGGCGTCCCCACTTATACCCTGCCAGACATCGCCTATCATCGCAACAAGATTGAGCGCGGCTTCGACCTGATGGTCAACGTCCTGGGAGCAGATCATGGGCAGCAATACAAAGTCGTCGCCAACGGCATTCGCGCCCTGGGTCTCGATCCTAGCAAGATCAAGGTCATCCTGTACCAGATGGTGCGGATTATGCGCAACGGCGTAGAAGTGCGCATGAGCAAGCGCAAAGGCAACTTCGATACGTTGGACGACCTAGTTGAACAAACCAGCGCGGATGCAGTGCGCTATCACCTGCTCGGCCGCAGCCCTGGCACGACCATCGACTTCGACCTAGATGCAGTCGTCAAACAGAGCAACGAAAATCCAGTCTATTACATCCAAAACGCCCATGTGCGTTGCGCTGGCATCGCCCGCGAAGCCGCAGCGCGCGGCCTGGACGATACGGAGGCTGACCTGAGTCTGCTAGGCCAGGCCGAATTGAAGTTCCTGCGCAAAGCGCTTGAGCTAAGCGAAGTCATTGAGCTGGCCGCCACGGAATACGAGCCGCACCGACTGGCCTACTACGCTCAAGAGCTGGCAGCCCTGTTTCATCCGCTCTATGATGAGGTGCGCGCCCTGCACAGCGACGTCGAGCCGCAGGTGGCGCGCGCTCGTCTGCGCTTCTATCGCGCTGCTAGGCTGGTCTTCCGCCGCGTGCTGCGCCTGATGGGCATGAGTGCGCCTGAACGCATGTAACTACACCACCACAAAGGAGTCATCTCATGGGACTCAAACCCGACCACTGGATTCGCAAGATGGCCCTAGAACACGGCATGATCGAGCCGTTCGTCGAGAGTCAGGTGCGCGCTGGCGTCATCAGCTACGGCGTCTCGTCTTATGGCTACGACATGCGCGTGGCACGCCAGTTCAAAATCTTCACTAACGTCCATTCGGCCATCGTCGATCCTAAGAACTTCGATCCGCAGTCTTTCGTGGATTACGAAGGTGACGTGTGTGTTGTGCCACCTAATTCTTTCGCCCTGGCCCGCAGCGTGGAATACTTCCGCATTCCGCGCAGCGTCCTAACCTTGTGCGTAGGGAAAAGCACATATGCGCGCTGCGGAATATTAACAAACGTTACGCCCTTCGAGCCAGGCTGGGAAGGTCACGTCACCCTAGAGATCAGCAACACGACCCCCCTGCCAGCGCGCATTTACGCCGAGGAGGGCATTGCCCAGGTGCTGTTCTTTGAAGCGGACGAAGCATGCGAGGTGAGTTATGCCGATAGGAAGGGCAAGTATCAAGGCCAGCGCGGCGTCACCCCGCCCAGGATTTGAGCAGACTGCGAAGTCAGGTCTGCCAGTCTTCCAGGCCGTAGCGCTGCAAGCGCTCTCTATAAGCAGCTAGGACGCGCTGCCCGTGATCGACAAAATGCCCTTTGACGCTAGAGCTGTCCAGGCGCGCGTCTGATTCATGGCTGAGCAGACGAGTCAAGCGGCGCTGCTTGCGCCTCTGTTCCCAGCGCTCTAGTCCGTCGCCCAAGCGACCTGCCAGCATCCGTTCTAGCCATGCCTTTAGCCGCCCGTCCACTTCTGAAAGATAAGCCTGGGTGCGCTGCTGGGCGTTGGGCATGAAATCTTGCGTCCAGTCGTTCTCAGCCAGCATACGCTCATAATATTCACGCCCATAGAGCGGGATCATCTGCACAACTTCGTGCGCCATGTACAAATCGCGCCGTGCTTGAGCCAGATCATCCTGCGCCAGCAGATAGTTAGGACACAAATGCACGCCGCGCAGGCGTGCCAAGCGCACCAGCACAACGGCACACAAGCGCGCCAACCATACTCGGCGTGGCGCAGTGATGAGGAAAAAATCGTAGTCGTCTCGCGGATGGGCTGGATTACGCATGGCTAACGCGCCCGTCAGGGCCACCATGCGCACGAATGGAATATGAGCCAACCAGCGCCCATAGCGCACCGCCTCGGCCATCATGCCCTCGGCAATCTGTTCGCGCGCTTGGCGCAACGCCACAATGTCTGAGCGTTCGCAGATGGCATAGTAGCCATCCTGCATGTAAAGACGCTCACGCAAAAAAGGTGACTGCATCAGACGCTGGGCGATCAACTCACGTGGCAGGGGTACAGGATGGATTAGAAAGTGAGCAATTTCATCTAAATTGAGCGGAAAGGCGAAGACGTCAGCATACAAGATGGTGCAAAGTACGGCGCGATCAACGGACAGCACAGGTCAGGCTCCCTACAAACGCTTCACCTGATTTTAATGTCATTGACCAAAACGCGCACCTACCAGGCCCACAACCAAACGTCGCGGAAGACACAAGTCGCGCTCAGTCCATCATAGTTGGCCACCGCCACCGAGACGCCTCCACGCAAGGGCAGATCGACGAGCTGGCCACGTCGCACGCCGTTCACATATAGGACAGCCTGGCCTCCCAGGGCCACAATCAGCAGCGTTGAGGTCTCTGATGGCGTCGTCTCTAGGAACAAGTTTTGCAGAAAATCGTCGCCTCGGCGCAGACTCCAACCTATCCCACCCACTGAGTCAGCGTAAGCCAGGGCATAGCTGCGCTCGTCATTGACACGCACTGCCAAGCCGCAGCCCGTCAGGCCGCCTCCGCTGCTCTGGCGCACCGTCGCGCCCATCGCAAAGTCACCGTAGGTCTGATTCGCTACGAGAGCCGCCAAACCAACACCTGCCACTGCGCGCTGAATTTGCGTCTCTGGCACATTGAAGGCCAGCGCGCCGCCGATCGGCGCTGCACCAGCGCGCTGCAAATTGCGCACTACCGACTCACTGCGCCCCCAAGTAAGGCGTTCCAGGGGCAAGCGCGCACCGTTCACCAAAGTAGGGATCGTCACCAAGTACTCGTCGAATTGAACCGTGAGGCTGCTGGCTGGGTCGCTGGCTGTCTCTGCGTATGCCCCCAGCCGATCCACGCTGCCACGAAAAGCGCCGTTCAGCGTGCCGACGTACTGACGATCATAAAACACATCCAACGCTCCCTGGTAAGCTAGCACTTCCAATCGGAAGCTATTGGCCCCCGCGACGATGGAAGGGTGTACACTCCAATCGCGCAGCACGTCCAGCGCGCCGTCTTCGCTGAGGGATAGCGCGCGCCACGCGCCTCGACTGCCGAGGGTGATGACCAGTGTCCGACCTTCTGTCCGCAAGGCCAAGCCCACTGACCAGGGATAGCGCGTGCTGATGTTGCGCACCAGCACACCACCGTAAAAATCGCGCAGCGTCGTCGGCGTAGCCCAGGCCACAGCGCGCGCCTGCGCGCCCCCCAGGGCCAGGTTGAGCGCGCCTTCTTGATTGGTCGCGCGAGGGGTGCTTGAGCTGTAGGCTTGCACCGACCAGGCAGCTGCGCCACCAAAATTGTCGGTTTGCGCTACGTTCAGATAGCCGTACTGCGACTTGAGCAAGTACGGGCCGCTGCTGTTGCCGAATCCACTGAGCAGCAGACGGTAACTACCGCTGGCTGGTAGGACAAAAGCTTCAATCATCGCCTCTGTGCCGCGCTGAAGAGCTATGTCGTCGTTGCGCACCAGCTCCTGCCCCTGAACATTGAGCAGGGTCAAGACAGGATCAAGCCTCCCATCTGTGCCAACAGCGCTGAACGACACAATCGAACCAGCCAACGCTGTGAAAGTATAGGCACGCACCTGACCAGGCTCAAGCAGGCCTTCGTCGGGTAGACCCAGCATGAGGGCGGCATCTTGCCCCTGCGCCAAGCCCAGGCTCAGCCAGGCGCACACTGTCCATAGGGCGAAAATTGCGCGCTTGTTCATGAGCGCATCCAGCGCGGGAAGCGTTCCGCCAGCAAAGCATATAAGGCCGTGAACTGCTCCAGCGTCAGCTCGGCACCGCGCTCAGAGCGCCACTGTTCCGCCACGAGCAGACGACGCTGCACGCCGGCGCTGCGCATGTCACCGCCTTCTGCCTCTTTGGGGCGCAGCAAGCGCACCACGCGGCTCTTGAAGGGCAACTTGTCGAAGTCCTCAGGCGACGCGAAGGTATAAGCCACCAGTAGTTCGTCATCCTGTTCCAGGCCCAGACTGACGACGTGCCAGCCTTTGCGCACGCGCCCATTGCGCGCCACTATAAAATCCCACAAGGCGACGTTAATATGACCTTCGGCGTCTAGGCTCACTTCTGGACGATCTCTGTTGAGCAGACTCAGACGTTCGTCGCTCACTTCTAGCACGCGACCACTAGGCCAGCGCGGTCTGAGCCAACGATCTGCCAGACTGCTGAGCAGACCAGCTAGCAGCAGCGCCACCACGAAAGCCAACAGCGGAGCGTCAGGGATCAGGCTGTTGAGGATAGCATAGCCAACCCCAAGAGCGACTACCAACACGCTGCAGCCAACAGCGCGCAACCCGCCATGCTCTGCATCGACAGGGTAACGCACAACATCACGTCCAGACATCGGTAGCTCACTTCTCCTGGCTTCAGCGCTTTTGAGCGATGACGACGGCGTGAGCGCCGCCAACAGCCGAATCAAAGCGTTCTAGGTTAGGCTTGAGGACGTGCAGCACCTGGAAGCCAACCCGCTGCAGCAACGCTGTCACCGCCGCCAGCGGATAGGCGCGCAGCGTTCGAGTGGTCTCTTGGCGCACCCAGTTTTGGCCCTGGCGCTGATAGACGATATAGCGCAAGCTCTGGGCTTGACGATCATAATCCACTTGCGAAATAGCGAAGATGTTTACATCCGCGTCTTCCAGGAGCAGGGTGGCGTGGTTTTCATGGCGCTTAAACAAGCCTTCAATCGTCAGCATGTCGAAGATAAGCCACTTTTCTGGCCTCAAGATGCGATAGATTGACTGGAAGACTTGCTCCAAGTCCTTGATGGCTTCCAGCTCGTTGAAGACGCCAAAAGCAAACGCCAAATCCAGGTCATTCAGACCGTTGAGTATGCGAATGTCCTGCTGAGAAGCGCTAAAGCCCTGGTTAGCCAGGACGTCTTGCGCGCGAGCCAGCATGGCGGCGGATTGATCGACGCAGGTGAGCAGATAGCCGTGTTTGATGAGCCAAGATGAGCTGTGACCTGCTCCACAGCCCAGGTCAGCTGCCCGCCGCCCCATCCAACCGTTGCGCAGGGCAAAGTCGAAGATACGTGGAGCAACTTGCGCTCCAAAGTCAGCTAGCCCCAGGCGCTCATAAAAGGGCGCTAAAACGCTGTAAGGATCGGCCATCGAAGTCCTCTCTAGCGGTAATGAATAGGCATCCAATAACCTCGACCGGGGACAGTGACGACATAGGTCGGACGACGTGGATTGTCTTCTAATTTTTGGCGCAAGCGCGAGATGTTGACGCGAACCACGCTATAATCGCCATTGTCGGCATATTCATCGCCCCAGACGACGCGCAACAGTTCTTCATGGGTGACGACCTGGCCTGCACTGCGCATGAGTGCCAACAGTATGCCATATTCAATCGGAGTCAGGCGCAAGCGCTGGCCACGTATGCTGGCCTGACGGCGCGACATGTCTAGCTTAAGCTGACGTACCTGGAGGTGGGTCTCTGGCTTGGGAGTCCATTCGACGCGCCGCAGCAGCGCCTTCACTCGCGCCACGAGTTCCTCTGGGCTGAAGGGTTTGGCCATATAGTCATCTGCTCCGGCCTCTAGGGCCAGCACCCGATCACGATCACGACCATAACCACTCAAGACAATCATTGGTAAAAAGGAGTGAGAGCGCACACTTTTGAGGACTTCAATACCATTAATGTCTGGTAGGTTAATGTCCAGCAGCACCAGATCAGGCGTCTGTTGGCTGATCTCATTCAGCGCTGCGCTGCCATTATCCACCGAGACAGCTCGGAAGCCAGCGCTGTTTAGCACAGCGCAGACGACTTCAGCAGTGTCACCGTCATCTTCAACGATCAGGATGTTCAAACGACTGGCAGAGACGTTTGTTACCATCACAAAACAACCCGATAACTAAGCTGTAACATCCCCTATTCTACACTATTCAGGCGCTTTGCAAGCCATAAGCAGGCAATAAAGAGCAATCTTTTGTTGTCTTTGTACAAACAAAACGCGCCTTCACAGCGCGTTCATCTGAGTATGGGCAGTATCCGGCTCGAACGGATGACCCTACCCTTGTAAGGGGTATGCTCTGCCAACTGAGCTAACCGCCCGCGCTTTTAGTATACCGAACTTGCGCAGCGCTGGCAATCGTGATTTAATCCTCAAGCAGCTCCTCCAGCCACTGCACAGCCGCTCCCTCTACGAAGAAAATGCGAGCCTGGCGGCTGGCATGACTGCGTAATCGTGCGAAAGCCATCATCAGATAGGACGTCGCGGAACGATTGATGAGGATAGCGATGCGCCCAGACACCTCAGGTCGCAGCGCATTCAGCACAGCCGCGCGCTCGCGCAGGTAAGGCGTCATGCTCACGCGCCGATCGCGCAAGTCATACAAGACGAGATAAGGTTGCTTCTCATCCCATTGCCCGATTCGTTGCGTGAGGAAGTTGTACCAAGCATCGACAGTTGCACGACTCACATCGTCGATGACGAACTTCATAATCATGCCATCATGCAAGGTACTGTAACGGATAGGAAGGTTGGCAAATGCCTCAGACATTGATGAAGGCCTCATTCCACACATCAAGCACTTGAAAGATTGTATGCCGATTGATGGCATTAAGCCAGTACTTTGTGCGGCCACCATCGCCCCACTCCGGGCCGCAGCACAGCCACAGCTGCTCCCTCTTCATCCAGAGCCAAAACCCAGTCCCGCTCATCTTCAGCCGAGCGAATAATAGGCCGACCCAAGCGCAGCTCAGCTATCTGAGCTGCGTTCAGGCGAATCATCTGCGACTCGCCGAAAGCTTGCGATGGGCTGACGAGCTGAGCGCGCAAGGCCTCGACGTCTGTCAGCTGTTTTAGAGTACAGGCCTGAGCCACGTCGAAACGTCCGCTGCGAGTGCGCCGCAAGGCCACCAAGTGCGCCCCGACTCCGAGCGCCTGCCCTAGATCGTGGGCCAGGCTACGGACGTACGTCCCGGAAGAGCAAACGATCTCCAGCGCAAGCTCAGGATTAGACCAATCCAGCACAGTCAAACGGTCGATTCGCACCGCGCGCGGCACAAGCTCCACTGCCTCTCCCGCACGCGCCAGCTCGTAGAGCTTTCTGCCGTCTTGCTTGATGGCGCTGTAGATAGGCGGAAGTTGGTCAATCTGGCCGATGAAGCGCGGTAGCACGGCCTCCACTTGCTCCAAGTCCACGCCACTGGCGTCATGACGCCCGATGACCTGGCCTTCGGCATCGTAGGTGGTCGTGGACTCGCCCAAGCGAATGTGGGCCACATAGGTCTTGTCGTGAGCCATGACGTATTCGCTCAGCCGCGTCGCGCGGCCCAGACACAGCAGCAGCACGCCCGTCGCCGATGGATCGAGCGTGCCAGCATGGCCCACTTTAACCTGGCGCAGGCCAGCTTGACGCAGGACACGCCGCGCATAGGCCACCATATCATGGCTGGTCGGGCCGAGCGGCTTGTCTAAGTTGATGAAGCCGTCCATCGGGTTCAACCAAGCTCAAGCTTGCCGCGCGCCGCTGCTTCGTGCAGCAGGGGCATGATAGCTACTTTGGCTTCGGCCAACGTCCCCTGGAAGGTCAGGCCAGCCGCTTGGACATGGCCACCACCGCCAAATTGCCTGGCAACTTCAGCGACGTTGTAGCCGCGCTTGCAGCGCAGGCTGACGCGGATCGTCTGCGGCTCTTTCTCCTTGAAAACAGCCGCTATTCTGGCCTCATTCACTTGATTCATCCACTGAACAAGATCAGCGTCTTCGGTCTTCTCCAAGCCGTGCGCCTCCGCAGCTAAGAGGGTGGCCTCGGCCCAAATGACCTGGCCCTCCAGGGTGACAGTTGGCATGATAGCTTTCCAAGCGCGCACGTCGTCATAGGATCGGCTGTCCAAAGTATGGGCCATGATGGCGCTGAGTGAAGCACCTGCCTCCATCAAAATTTGGGCAATGTGCAAGGTCTGCGGCGTCACAGAGCTAGTACGAAAGCCCAACGTGTCGGTCACCAGGCCCGTCAAGATAGCCTGAGCAGCATCAGCCTGGATGGGCCAATCAGCCTGTACCGCCCACAGGTAGATGACCTCTGCTGTCGAGCAAGCCGACGGCAGCACAAGGCGTGCTGTCCCAAACATGGGATTCGTCGGGTGATGATCGACGTTGATGAGCTGAGCGCTGTGAGCCTGAGCATAGCGTCCTACTTCACCAGCTCGCTCAGAGTCAGCGCAATCGACTATGACTAATACATCCCACTGACCTTCGCTCAAGCCGGGTTGCACAGTGTCAGCTCCAGCCAGGAAGCTGAGATAATTCGGCACGCCCTCATCTACTGCCAACGTTACATCACGGCCCTGAGCGCGCAGCAGATGGCCCAGGCCCAGCAGAGAACCGATAGCATCGCCATCGGGGTTGTGATGGGTCACCACCAGCACGCGTCGCGCTGCCGCGATCATGCGCGTCGCTTGTTCCCATTCCGCCACCTGAGTTTTTTCAACGGGCATCGTCCGTATCTCCCACGATTACATCATCGGGCGGAATGTCCAGCGAGTCGATGAGCTGGTTGAGACGCTCACCCGTCTCCAGTGTATCATCCCAGCGGAAGACCAGGTCTGGCGTGCTGCGTAGGCGCACGCGCTTGCCTACTTCGCGACGCAAGAAGCCTTTAGCGCTCTTCAGCGCGTCCATAACTTCCTGACGGCGCGCTTCTTCTCCCAAAGCGTTAATGTAGCTCACGGCATACTGCATTTCTTCATCTAGCTTGACTTCCGTCACAGTTACGCCACGCAGCCGCGGATCAGAGACCTCACGCAGCAGCAGCTCGCTCAAAATTTGACGAATGCGGTCTTGCATACGTCCTCGTGCGATCTTCATCGGGATCAGCCTTTCTCTATCACAGGCCCGAAAGGCCATGGAGCTAGCCCGCAGAGGGCCAGCTCTTGAAGTATGAGGGGATCAATTGACGCGCTCCATGACGAAGAATTCGATGAGGTCGCCTTCTTGCAAGTCGTTGAAGCCCTCAATGCTCACGCCACATTCGAAGCCAGTGCGCACCTCGCGCACATCTTCGTTGAAGCGCTTGAGCGAGATGAGCGACCCATTGTCCAGCAGCAATTCTTTGCCACGCCGCACGCGAACTTTGGCGTTGCGCCGCGCTTCGCCCTCGCGGACATAAGAGCCAGCAATCGTCCCCACTTTGGAGATTTTGAACAATTGGCGCACTTCGGCCACGCCAATCGTCTTGGCCTGGTACTGCGGCTCAAGCATGCCTTTCAACGCCAGCTCCATGTCCTCTAGCAGCTTGTAGATTACGTCGTAGTAGCGAATTTCTACGTTGTACATGGCCGCCGCCGAGCGCGTCGCAGCGCTCGGTTCGACGTTGAAGCCGATCACGATAGCGTGCGAGGTGCTGGCCAGCATGATGTCGTTCTCCGTCAGGTTGCCTACGTCGGCGGCCAGAATGCGTATCTTGATCCCGTCTTTGTTGGAGTCGCTAAGCTGCTTGAGCGAATCGACAATGGGTTGGAGCGAGCCGTTTACGTCTACCTTGATGATGAGGTTGAGTTCTTTGGTCTGGCCTGTTTGGAAGTGGGCATAAACATCTTCCAGGGTGAAAGAGCGCGCGGTCGTCTTGACGCTGCTGCGCTGAGCTTCCTGACGTTCTTCTACCAGCGCGCGCGCCTCGCGATCGTTCTTGACGACTTGGAAGCGTTCACCAGGCTGAGGCGGACTGCTCAGGCCCAGCACGCTGACTGGAGTGGAGGGTGGAGCTTCCTTGATCGGCTTGCCGAATTCGTCATACATAGCCTTAATGCGCCCGTAGGACACGCCTACTACCACCACATCGCCCACCTTGAGCGTGCCATTCATCACTAGCAGAGTGGCCATTGTGCCGCGATTGCGGTCTACTTGGGACTCAATCACCACACCGCGCGGCGTACCTTTGGGGTTGGCGACAAAATTGTGCGAATCGGCAGTGAGTAGTATGGCTTCTAGCAAGTCTTCAATGCCTTGCTTCTTAATGGCAGCCACCGGCACCATGAGTGTATCGCCGTCCCAGTCATCCGCGACCAGCTCTAGTTCAGCCAACTGCTGCTTGACACGCTCAACGTTGGCGTTGCTCTTGTCAATCTTGGTAATCGCGACGACGATTGGCACGTTGGCCGCGCGCGCATGATTGATGGCTTCGCGCGTTGTGGGCATGACGCCGTCATCAGCTGCCACCACCAAGACAGCAATGTCGGCGCCCTGCGCACCTCGCGCGCGCATTTGGGTGAACGCTTCGTGGCCTGGGGTGTCCAGGAAGGTAATGCTGCGGTTGTTGTGTTTTACTCGGTACGCGCCGATGTGCTGGGTGATGCCGCCAGCCTCGCCGGCTGCCACATTGGTTGAACGAATGGTGTCTAGCAGAGTCGTCTTACCATGATCGACATGGCCTAAGATAGCCACAATCGGCGGACGCGGTTTGAGGTCTTTAGGGTCTTCATCCGCATAAACCTCTTGGTATTTGCGCGTGAGCTGCTCGGCACGCGCCTGCTGGGCCTGCTGCTGCGCCAGAGCAGTCTTAGAGACTGCTTCATAACCGAACTCAGAGACAACAATAGCAGCAGTGTCAAAATCGATCTGCTGGTTGATAGAAGCCATAATGCCGCTGGCGATGAGCTTTTTCATCACCTCAATCGGGCTGGCCTTGATGAGTTCCGCTAGTTCGCGGACGGTTAGGTAATCTGGAACGATGATCGCTTGTTTCTCTTGAGCCATGCTCATTTCCTCCTGTTGTCGCGGAGCTGGCAGGCCCAAGAGAGCGAGTCTCAGCCCTGCCTAGCCCCCATTTTCATAAGCGTTCATACGACGATCTGCCGAAGTCGTTCACGATCAGCATCCGTCAGCTCGGTGCGCAGGGCTTTGGCCAAAGCCTGGCCCTGCGCTACCTTATGGCGGCAAGCGCTGTCATCGCAGACATACGCGCCGCGTCCATTGGCCTTGCCGCTGGGATCGACAAATACTCCTTCAGGGGTGCGCACCAGGCGTAAAAGTTGGCGCTTGGCGTCTGTCGTCCGACAGACGACGCACGTCCGTTGGGGAATGTGTTTGCGTCCCATCGTCTGCGTCCTCATCGTCTCTAGTAATCGAAGTCGCTCCAGTCACCGCGCTTGCGATTGTCCTTGCGTTTGCGCTTGGCGCGGACGGCGCCGGCATCTTCATCGAAGATCAATTCGCGGCGCTTCTGTTTGTCGGGTTTGCCTTTGACCTTGCGAAGGTCTTCCTCGTCGTCTTCGAGCATGCTCTCATCAACGATGGGCGCGCTCGCGACAGGGGCGGTTGGCGCTGGCGATTGCGAAGCCGTCACCTTCGGCAGGATGATACCACCAAAAGCGTCGCGCTCAACCTGCTCATCGTCTGTCTCAGGTTCGGTCGAGGCGACAACCTGTGCCTCAGCGGTCGGAGCGCTCGCAGCGTCTGCAGGAACATCGGTCGTCGCGTCTTCGCTGAACATAGCATCAAGCTCAACTGTCATCACTTCGTCAAGGCGCGTCTGGAGCAAGTGCATAGCGTCGCGGCCCGCGCGGCTCACCAATTGCTTGAGGCGGTCTTCATCGATCAGCAGAGCCAGCATGACTTGTCCTACGCTGCCAAGAGGCTCAATCGCCTCTGTGATGAGGTCAGGTAGGCGCAGGGAGGAAACGGGCATGTCGAACAGCTTGGGTGGCAGCGTGGCGCGCACGGCTTCCACGTGGGCTTGTTCTTGACGACGAATCTCCTCCCGCATGTTGAGCAGGCGGCGTTCTACCAGGTCAGCAAACTTGGCCAGGATGTTCAGTTCTTCCTGGGTCGCTACCTTGCCCTCGTTGCGCTTGGCCTGGATACGACGCGCCTCTTCTACCAGCTGCGGGTACTGCCTGGGCAGATCATCCAGGGGCGGCACGTCCAGGTTGTCCAGGCCGCCTTGCACCGTCTCGGTCACGCTCTTGATATCGATACGCCAACCTGTCAGCTTGGCGGCCAAGCGAGCATTTTGGCCCTCTTTGCCAATAGCCAGCGAGAGCTGATCTTCTGGCACGATCACCAGGGCTGTCCTGCCGCTGGTCACATCATCTTCGAGATAGACACCTGTCACGCGAGCGGGCGACAGAGCCTTCATGATGAAGGTCTCTGGATTGGGACTCCACTCAATAACGTCAATCTTCTCGTGCAGCTCGTTGACGATACCTTGAATGCGGATGCCACGCATACCTACGCACGCGCCTACCGGATCAATACCCTCTTGCAAGGCCACTACAGCCACTTTGGAACGGTAGCCAGCCTCGCGCGCAATGCTCTTGATCTCAACCTGTCCACTGAAAATCTCTGGCACCTCGTATTCCAACAAGCGGCGCAGCATGTTGCGGTGAGAGCGAGACACGATGATCTCAGGGCCTTTGTTGCTGCGCTTGACCTCCTGCACGTACACGCGGATCTTATCGTGCTGGCGGTAACGCTCGCCGGGGATTTGTGCAGCGGGCAGCAGAACCGTCTCTGCGCGGTCCCCCAGACGCAAAGTCACCTTGCGGTTGTTTACGCTCTGGACGGTGGCAGTGGTAATCTCGCCCTCACGACTGGCGAATTCACGGTAAAGGGCTTCACGCTCCGACTCGCGAATCTTCTGCAAGATGACCTGCTTGGCGTTCTGCGCCGCAATGCGCCCGAATTTTTTGGTCGTGCCTTCCTCTTGCACCATCACCAGGTCGCCAATCTGGCACTCTGGCGCATAATAGCGCGCTTTCTCCAAGAGGACTTCTGTCGTCGGGCTGACGACGCGATCCGTCACCTCTTTCTCGACGAAGATCGCCACACGTCCGCTGTTGGGGTCGAAGCGCGCTTCAATCGCTTGAGAAGTGCCGACGTTGGCATATTTGCGGTACGCAGAGACGAGGGCGGTCTGTATGGCTTCCAGCACCACTTCAGGATCAAGAGAGCGTTCTTCTGCGATTTCGTTAAAGGCGCTTTGTAATTCGTTCGCCATCTCCCATTAGCCTTTGGCCAGACACGTCGGCCACTTGAACGCAGAGAAGTGGGGGTTGCCCACTTCTCCATATGATGCACTGTTCTACGATTGTTGACAATATAACACACTCTTCGGCGGTGTGTCAAGTTGTTGAGTTGCGCTCAACGTGCCACGCAAGGATACCAAGATCAGTCGCCAGACCCCGATTGAAGCGGCACAGAGGCCATCGGGAAAGGCGGGAACTTCAGCACACGATTCAAGCCAGCATCGGCTACGATGACCGTGCCATCAGACGCGACCGCAATGCCGCCCACCACGCCAATCTGGCTCTCGGTTGGCACTTCACCGCCGCCGCGTCCGAATGAACCGACACATTTGCCGCTCATGGTGTAGACCAGCACCCGCCCGCCATCAGCATCGGTGACGTAAAGTAAATCGCGGGCTTCATCAAGGGCGAGATATGGTCGGTTGCCTAGTTCTTCATACCAGGCACGCACTGCAAAGCTGTTCAAGAATGCGCCATCAACGCTGAAGACTGAAATGCGCCGATTCCACGTATCCGCCACGAACAAGCGTCCATCTTGGCTGATGGCTAAGCCGCTCGGCTCATCCAATTGGCCTGGGCCGCTGCCGCCGCTGCCAATGTCGTAGAGCCATGTCGGGCGTCCTTCCGTCAGCATGTAGACGCGCACACGCTTGTTACCCGTGTCAGCGACATAGATGCGTCCCCGCGAGTCCACTTCGACATCGCGCGGCCCCCAGAAAGCATCGGTAGGTTCAATTGGCGCTTCGAAGCCGAACGTCCCTGGTTGCCCCCAAGAAGCGCGGATGGCTTCACCTGCTTCGGACAAAGCCGCAATACGGAAGTTCCAAGTGTCGGCGACGTAAACCGTGCCGTCTTGGTCGATGGCCACGCCATTAGGACGATTGAAATTCAAACGCGTCGTATCTGTCCCCTGCACGCCGACGCTCCGCACGTAATTCCCATCAGCATTGAAGACGCTGATGCGGTGGCCATATTCCTCAGCTACCCACAGGTTACCATTTTCATCCAGCGCCAAATCCAGCGGACGGTTCATCGGCCTATCGGGTGGCGTGGTCAGAATTTGGAGGGCGCTCAGCGGTTGCCAATTGGCCACGCAGGCGTTGACTTCCGTCGTCTCAGGCTGAGTCACTGTTGCGGCGCCCGTGCCATAGCGCCAAATTTGTGCTGCCACATCTTTGCGTATGTAGACGTACATAATGTCGGAGACGGGCCAGTTCTCTAGGTTGTAGTTCCTGTTGGTAGCACGACCGTAGGCGCTGTAGTCGCGCGTCCACCAAATGTCGAAGATAGCCTTGCGCAGATCGGCGGCATTGGTGTTGTTGGGGTTGAAATCTAGCACATTCAGCAAGCGCTGCGGCGTCAGGTTGAAGTATTCCTGCATCGGCCACCACAAGCGCATGTGCGAGTAGCGCTCATAGCGGTCTTCCAAGATCGGCTCAACCTTGCTGCGATTGCCGCCACCCACCACCACGACGACAGCGTCGCGCAGGTTTTGTACGGTGGGGTTAGAACCGACGAAGACGGCGTTCGGGAAGTTGCGGAAGTACCAGCTATAAGGCCAAGAGACTTCGTTGTCGTAAGCGAAGCGCAACTTGTTGCCGTCGGTCGTGCGCAGGCTCAGTTCTTCAATCTGAGCCAAGACCGTCTTGATGGCCGGCGCCGCGTGGGCATAAACCAAGAATTCCGTCGGATGGTCATAGTTGATGAAGGACGCCATCCAAGCCGCGCGGAAGGTGATGACGCCCAGCAGACTAAAGATAGCCAGTGCTGCCATGTGACGCACGTGCTGACGTCCCACTTGGGGCGTCCAGCGCCAGATGAGCCAGGTCGCTGCCAGCGCTGCTGCCAACGATCCCAGGAAGTTGTAAGTATCGCGGAGCTGCTGAGTGCTGAGGCCCGCAAAGGGTGGATTGCCCGCCACCAACACGCCGAAAGCCTGGACATAGGTCACGACGGCCAGAGCATACACCCCAAGAATCATCCAACCACGCAAGCGGAATTTGGCCAAGTCTATGCGGCTGACAATGCGGCCCAAATACCAGGCTGTCAGGAAGATGATTGGAAAGGTGAGGTGCGTCCCCAGCCAGGGCATTTTTTCACCAGCCAAGCTGAAGACCACCAAGTTGAAGACCGCCACCCAAGCCCAGAACAGCAAGAAGGGGGGATGATCGAGCCACCACCGTTCGTGCATGGCCGCCATGAGCGCCCCACGCTGGTCACGCTTGCGCTTGGGCTTCGGCTTGCCATCCTCGCTCAGCGCGTCCCCGAGTTGTGCTTCGTCGCTCTCCAGGCCCGTCTCAGCTTGCTGCATGATGACTAGCTTCAAGCGCTCGGCTTCCGCTTCATCGTCGCGATTGCGCCGCCAGAAGAAGACCATGCCGGCGAACATGGCGCACACGCTGCCAATCACCGCCAAGAACTCATACATAGGCAAGATGATGAGCAGGTAGTAATACTGCGGTTGGCTGCCGCGCCTCACACCCTGTTGTTCCAACCAGTAGCCCAGGCTGTAGATCATGCCCGTCGCTAGGCCAGCCATATTGGTGAAGATGGTCGTGAAGAAGAAGACGAAGATAGCGTGGAAAATACCGGCAGCGATCAGCCACTTCTTCCAATCCCAAGACAAGCCGATGATGATAGCTGTCGTCATCAGCGGCAGCCAGGCCAGGAAGCCCAGCATGAACTGACCGATCTGCTGAGAGCCGTTAATGTCCGGCAGTTGGTCGATAATCCCCGCCAGGAAAGGCGGCAGCGCATTCCCCAGGGCCGCAAAATCTGCGGATGTGCCGCGCATAACGTAAGGGATGAGCGCCGTCGCCCAGGGCAAGACTAGCGTCCCGATGATAATCATCACGTCGAATTCTGGGAACAAGTCCAGCGTCCCCCACAGGCCGCGCCCTGGCGTCTGCGTCTGCGGATCAGCGGGCAGATCGCCGCGCCGACGCCTGCCCGCGATGAAGATAGCCGAAGCCGCTATGCTGATGATCCATGCACCGATCATCGGATACCAGCGCAGAGCATTCGTATGCTGGACACCTTCGCCCTCCTGCCCCGGCACAACGGGCGAAGCCACGCTGCTGCCGCTGGGAGTGGTGTGGCTGCGCTCTTCAAACACCACTAGGGCAAAGCACACCAGCATCATCACGCCGAAGACCAGAGCCACCTGTTCCCAACGAATTTCGTGCCAGCGACCACGATAGGCCCACAAGAGCGTGCCTAGCAACACTGCCATCACGATCCCTGTCGCCAGCAACACCCAAAGGATGTAAAGGGACTGCTGATCGGCGGGCAGTTGGCTGAAAGCCACGTCGTCTGGGCCGCTAAACAGATCGAACTTGATGATGTCTAGGATGATATACATGCCCAACGTCAGGACGCCGCCCAAGAGCGTACCGATGGCGATGAAGTTGAAAGCGGGTTTGCCTCCGATCCCCCAGAAGTGTTGGGCTAGGCGCACAAACCAGAAAACTGCCAGGAAAATCCCGAAGACGGCAATGTACATGAAGGCCGTCTCTTTTGAGCCGAGATTCCAGATCATGGCGGCGGCCAAAATGTAGAGATACTTCGGCTTGCGCCGCTCCTGGGCCGGCCCACTCAGGTACATCAGGATGGCCCAGATCATCAGGATCGAGGCCATAATCGCCGGCGTGTCTTCGCGGATGTAGCGGTTGTAGAACATCAGCAGTGGTGAGATGAGCAATAGCACGCTGGCAATCAACGCTCCCCACCGTCCCAGCCAGTAGCGGAACAACAGCGGAGAAAGCACCATCAACACGCCCAGCACCGAGGTATAGATGCGGGCTGTGAAGTCGTTATCACCGAACATGGAATAGCTGAGAGCAATGGCATGGAACAAGATTGGGCCGTGCATGAGCGGTGTGTGGCGGAACTCGCCTTCACTGTAGAGATTCCACGAGAAGCGCGTGTGAAGGCTCTCGTCATGGCTCATGACACGGTCGCCTAGCATGTAAAAGCGCGTGAAGACTGCCAGCAGGAAGATGATGACGTAGGCCCAGGCTTCCCAATCCAGGCGCACAGGACGACTTAAGGCATGATGGAGCGCGTTCGGTTGCGAATCGGGGGTGATCGTGGTCACGGTCAACCTTCCTCAGGAAATGCGTGCAAGCTCATCGAACAATTAACGACGCACTAGCAGGGGATCAGGGGTGTTGCGCAGATAGGCCACCAAGTGATGATCGCTAGCCGTCGGCGTGCTGGGGGTGGAGTACGAGTGAAGCGCGCGACGATGGATGAGGTAAACCCTCGTCTCCTCAACTTTCGCCGACAGCGGCGCGGGCTGGGCCAGCGGCGCGAGCATGGTGTTGTTGGCCTGCCACCACAAAGGCAAGATCATCGCCAAACACAAAGCCCCCAAAACCAACCAACTGCGCCAACCTAAGCTCTCCTCATCGGCTTCCTGTGGTCTGGGACGCTCAATTTCTTGCTGGATTTGCGTCCAGATGAGGTTGAGCCGCGGCTTGTTAGGCGCGCCCAACTGAGGCAAGCGACGTTCCAGCTCATGGGTGCTGCGGCGCAAGCGCTGGTAATGCACCTGGCAGTCGTCACATGCATCCAGGTGTTGGCCTACCAAGCGGCGCGCTGCTAAATCCAGATCGCGGTTGATGAAGGCGTTCAGGCGCGCCCTAGTGTAACGACACTTGAAGTTGAACATCCTGACACTTCCACTCGGCCATCGACAGGGAATGTTACCCAATCTTGAGCAGTTCTTCCAGAAGGCCTTCGCCGCCAATGGGCTGCAAGACGCTATGCAGACGCTTATGGGCTAGACGCACGCGGCTCTCAGCAGTCTTCTGCGGGCAACCCAGCACTTCTGCCATCTCGCGGTAGGATAGCCCATGGCCGTAGCGCAGCACCAGGGCTTCGCGCAGGCGCGCCGACAGGTCACCCAGAGCGGTCACAATGGCGTCGCGCGCAGCGCGCTGAGCCAGCACAGCTTCCGGCATTTCCGACTGTGGCGCCGGGAGGTTAAGCTGGGACATTTGTGCGATATCCATCGACGGGGGACGCTTGCGGCGGTGAACGTTGCGGCAGCGACTTACAGCAATCGTGTATAACCACGTCTTGAAAGATGCGCGGCTGGGGTCGAAACGGCGTAGGTTCTTGAAAGCATAGACGAATGCTTCCTGCACCACGTCTTCGGCATCCTGCTGCTGAAAGAGCAGGCTATAGCACAACCGATACAAGCCCGCTGCGTAGCGTTCGTACAAAGCAGCGTAGGCTTGCTGGTCAGCCTGCACAGCGCGTTCGATGAGGTACTGTGTATCGTCTGTGGAGTGCGCAGAGTGCAAGGAGTCGTTCATAGCTTCATGCTCCAAGTGGACAACTTATATACACTCCTTCGTCCACAATCTCCCCAGCACAGACCATAAATTTCTGCTCAGAAAAGCTCATCAGCGTGGCACGTTGTTGTAAACGTCCATGTTCAGCCACAACACAGCCCGATCTGTGACCAGTGTCTCTGCGCTAGCAGGGCGCAAGCGGCGTAGCAGCAACCAGCCCAAGCCATCCAGAGCCTCCAGTCGGCTTGCCCCCAAGTGCTGGCGCAGCGCAAAGCTCTGACCGACATAGTTTCCACCAAGCTGTAGATCATTGTTGTTGTCCGTATAGGGAGCAATGACGACGGGCGCACTGCGCGCTGCCTCGATGCTGTTCACCCAGCGGGCATTGGCGAAGTCGCGCACCAACCAGCCCATCAGACCATCTGCTCGCAGGCCCTGGGTTTCATCCTGGACGATAGCGATTTGCAGATTAGGGAAACCGCGCGTTTGGCGCTGAGCCACGTCGAAAAGGGTACGGCGCAGCAGCGGCGCGCCAGCGCTCACGCTACCTTCAGCCATGCGCCAGTACTCAGCAGGATGAGCAGCCTTCTCTACGCTGGCATTCCAGCCTGTGCCAAGCCCACTCAGCAGGATGAAGGCCAACGCGCCCAGACCCAAGCCCTGTAAGGTCTGATCGTTGCCCCACACGCTGGCCACCAGGAAGAAGCCCACCACAAAGAAAATGATCGTGACAAACGTCCACACCAGGCTATAGCGGAGCTGGCCCAGCGTCTCGCTGAACATCATGCTGATAGTATCACCTAGAGATTGGCCCGTCGGCAAAGCCAAGAAGCCGCGCCCTACCTCCTGTAGGTGCAGCAATAACGTGGCGAACAAGGCCAGAGCCAACAGACCCAAGAACCACTTCACCCAGGCATAGCGATAGCTGAACAACTCATTTTCATCGCTCAGGCCGTTGAACCAGAAGATGGAGATTGGTCGATCGACCATCAGCTCTTGGGCGATGGCGCTGGCGATCCAGGCCAGCGGCAAGCTCAGCCACAAGGCCCAAGCTGGCGTAGCACCCTGGATGATGAGCAGGGCCAGCGCTCCCAGGAAGAAAGCCATCATAGCTAGGCGCTCCGAGAAGCGCAGGCGTTCCAGGTGGTGTAGGGCAAATGTGCCAGCCAACACGAAGATCAGCAGAGGTAACTCATAGACAAACAGCGTCCCCAGGCTCATCAGTGGAGACATGTTGGGATGTGCAGGCGTCCACAACGCCGCCAGCGCCGCACCTAGATTGTTGCCCACCACTCCCAGGCCCATCGGGTGGAGCATGAAGCCTGTCCCCACTAGGAAAACAAGACTCAGGCCCAAGAGAAGAGCCTGAGGCAGCGGAAAACTATTCAGCAAGCCGCGCGCACGCGCCAGCAGCGCATCACCTGGCGTGTCTAGCTCGTAAGGCGCATTGAAGGCTGTCCACCACAAAGCCAGGGACGTCGCGCCTGCCAGGATGAGGGCCACCCACAGGCCGCCTTCCCCTAATAGGATGAGCGATACGACCCAAGCACCAACCCATAGCCCGCGCCGCGTGGTCGGCGCTTCAACGTAGCGCCAGGCGGCCCACAGTGCGCCCAGGGCCAGCACCATCGTCCAGACCATCGGCTCGGCGCTGCGGCTAGCGATGATCCCGATGGGAGAAGCCGCCAGCAACAAGCATAGCAGGAAGGCACGCGACGGCCCAATCCAGGGACGGAACAGCAGCGGCATAAGGATCAGCACCAGGCCGCCAATCAGGCCGAACAGGCGCGCCGCAAATTCTGTGCCGCCTAACAAGCTAAAACCGAGCAACTGTCCCCAAAAGCCCATCGGATTGCTAGCAGGCTGGGGCTGAGCAGACGTCTGTGGATAGACGACCACCCAGGCAGCGAGGGCGTCTATTGCCTCACGATCCGTCATTGGCACAGCGTCCAACTCTGCCAAACGCACCACTAGCGCCAGCAGAAACAGCAAAACATAGGCTAAAATTTCAGCCGACCAAGAACGTCCCGTTGCTTTGGTGCTGGCGTTCAGATAGGTTTGGGTAGCTTGCATGGCGCTCTCCCTGATCGCTTCTCTGTGCTGCATTCGTCGATTATTGCGCCCTGACAGCGTTGCTCACTTCATACACCCGCGATTCGCCAAAGGCGCACACCACACGAGCGTTCTCGCGGAATTTCTCCTCGCCAGACGACCCGTATTGGTTGCGTTCCGTTTGGCCATAGAAGACGTAATCAATGCGGTAGCGGTTGATAATATCCTGCACTGCGTCCCAGCGCAGATCACTGTACAAGCGGTTGACATCCTGGGCGCGCGTGCCAGCTAATTCGCCGTAGACAGATCCGCGCCACTGGCGCTGGTGGTTCTCCCAGCCCATCAGGATGGGCAGGCCGGTGATGGACGCCACGCGCCCATAGTGCGACGCATAGGCGTCGCGCACTGCTTCTGCCACCACCACCTGCGAACCGCGCACCAGACTGTCCAGACAGCGCACCGCCGCGTAATCGTCGGCAGTCAGAGGCATGTGGCGCGCACCGTCCAGAGACAAAGGCGCGCGTAGCCACAGCGCTCCATCGCGCAGGGCGACCTGGCCCGCCTGAGGGGCTAACAACGCAGGCCTGCCATCGGCATTGACGATGAGCGGCGCGCCTTCTTCTGCCCATTGGCCATCCTGAGCCAACAGACGCTGGCCTTCTAGCAAGTTCAGGGATGCGATGCGTTGAGCATAGCCGCGCACCTGGAAAACTTCGACTTGGGTACGGTTGTGAATGCCAAAGATGGGGTATAGGCTGCCCAGGCTCAGCACCAGGGCTAGCACGCCGACGTAGGTCACACGCAGCACCGAGGCTGGTTGTTCTTCAGGATCAGTTAACAGGCTGTGCGCGCCATAAGCCGAAGCCAGGGCCAGCACAATCCAAGCTTGATAGTAGAATTTGAAGACTGTGTTGATCCGCGTGCCGAAGTTGTCGCGCAGATAGATGAACTCCGGTATCAAGACGAGGCCTGCGCCCACGCCTAGCAGCAGCAGCGCGAAGCCCGACGCCACAGGATAGAGCTGCGCACGCGCCGAGTCGTCTTCATCATCTGGCAGCCGACGCGGGAACAGGCGCGCCACCACGACCAGCATTGTCGCCAGCAGCACTAGGGTCGTCGGCGCGTATTCCAGGCGGCGCTGGAGGATGAGGTCGAGATTCGCACCCCAACCTCCTTCGCGCATGATCGTGTCATACACATAGTTGCGCAGGATCGGCACGACCTCCGCCAGCGCCAACAAGACGACCATCAGCAGGATCAGGATCAGCAACAGGCCGCCCACCGTCGCCCAGCCTGCGCGCCAGTTCATGCGCCCTGTGCGCGCCCCGCGCCACCACTCCGTCAGCAGAAAAGCTCCGCTGAGCAGGATGAACGGCGCAAACATCAAAAGAAATTGCGGGAAGTAAGTCGGCGTCACGGGATTGGGCATGATCCCGGCCGCCTGCGAACGGAAGCCGATGAAGAAGGGCAAATAGGCTAGCAGGCCTATCCCCAACAGCGACAAGCTGAAGCTCGCTACACCCCACCAATCCAGGGCGTCTAGCCGCCCACGCGTGTGTAGGCGGCGCAGCGCTTCTGCCCCTGCCAGAACCGCCAAGTAGATCGGCCCGTCCCACGTGTTCAAGAAGACGAGCCCACCCACCATCAACCCATACAGCAGAATTTCTTCGCGACCCGGCGCACGACCCAGCATGACGATGTTGAGCGCCATGCCCAGGGCCAGCACAGCAAAAGGTAGGGCTAGCACGTGCGGATGATTGTCCGCTAGCAGGAAGCTAAAGCTAGGGAATTCGCTGATGGGCTGCGCCCACCAATTGGGCATGGGCTGGCCACTGAGCCATCGATCGGACAAGACGCGGCTGGCCCTAAACCACCACCAGTAATCCCAGCTCTGCGGATCACGCCAGCCAGCTTGTCCCACAGGAGCATTCTCGCGGCCCTGCACTTGCCAGAAGTTGTAGTAGTTTTGGTCGCCGCTGTGCGCTTGATAAGGCAGCTCCACCAGCGGAAATTGCCAGTTGCTGATGAAGATGAGCAGGCCCGCCGCCAGCAAGCCAGCTCCAAAGGCGGCGCTCTGGCGCACCCACGTCCCGCGCGCTCTCACCAAGTTGTAAACTACGCCAAAAGCATTCAGGCCCGACAAGGCAAACCACAGCGCCACTGCTAGGCTGAAGCCCAGACCGCTGCTTGCGCCGCTGAGCGTAGAGAGCATAGCCACCATCACGTAGCCGAAGTAGTAATAGCTGATAGAATAGCCTGCCAGCCAGGGATCGTTGGGCGGGAAGGCTTCGCTGCGCATAATGCCGCTAATGAAGGCCATCTCCATCGGTTTCTCGGTCGTCGAGGTATCTGGATGGTGAGCGCGCACGATGGCCCAGCCGACGAACAACAACAGGAACAGCGCTTCGCTGAACAGGATCATGCCTTTGTTCTGCCGCCAGAACTGGCCCAAGTTCAAATCGCGGCGCAGGACGAACCATGCCAAAGAGGCTACCAGTCCCCAGGCTAGGATCATGCTGCCTGCGGTATTCTCCAGCAAGCCCAGGCTGGCCAAGAGCCAGAAGACGAAAGCTACCAGCAACAGACCCAGCGAACGCGCTAGCGTGTAGCCTTTATCCGCCAGGCCGCCCAACCAGCGCACGCACAAGGGCCAGACCGCCAGGCCTGCCAGGCTCACCAGCGCCCACCAAGCCAGCAGCAAGCCGCCTTCGCGGCCCAACCATTCCGTCAGCGCGATCATCCACTGCCCCCATCAACCATTACCATCAGATAGCGCCTCAAGGCGTCTTTGTCCACTTCATACAATACACCTTCGCCCTGCGTATGCACCACACGCAGCAGGCCCATGTCGCGCAGCGTTTCGATCTTGGCCAGGCCTGCTACGCTGCCGAAAGCCCGTTCCAGGCCGCTCACCACTACGTAGCTCACGTCATAATGCGCCAGCATATGCGCCGAGCGCAACACATCCGACGAGTTGTAGAAGAATTTGACGTTGGCCTCGCGCTGATCGATCCAGCGAGGCAGCGGATCGAAGGTGCGCTGCTGCGTCTGGTGGAAGCGCCAGCCTAAGACGGTCGGCAGACCAGTATTGATGGCGATTCGCGCTGTCCAGGTGTATTCGCTGGCCACGCTACGCCCTTCCAAGACGACGGGCATGCCCTGTGCGTTGTCCTGCAACCAGCGGATGATGGCGTAGTCATCGGCTAGGTTGACCATCGTCGCTGTGTAGGTAAGGATGTGAGAAGCGCGCCGCATGTATTCCAGACCATCCAGCGTCAGCGGCATGTTGGCAGCCATGCGGTCGAACGAACGTCCGCGCGTGGCCATGATAGGGAACATCGCTGCCACGATCAGCAAGGCGACCAGCGGCGTGTACCAGAGCAGGCTCAAGCGTCTGGCCCAATTCTCGCTGGCCTGGAACAACCAGGCGAAAGCCGCTCCGCTTGCCACGCTGAACAGCACCCAGGCTTGCATGTAGAACTTGAAGACCGTGTTCTGTCGGCCAATATCGCCGCCCAACACGATGATTTCAACGCCCAAAGTCATCGCCAGAGCCAAGCCAGTGATGACCATGACAAACTGCAGCTCGTGGGATTGATTGGGACGGAAGAACAGCACACCAATCCAGACGATCAATGGCACGGCAATCAACGCCACTTGATACCCTACCATAGCTGCAATCAGAGCCACCAGCCAGGTAGCCGCGAACATACCCAAGCTCAACACCAGCCACAAGCGCTGGCCACGCAGAGCCTTCACCTTCAGGCTGCGCAGCCAGCGGCCGCTCTCCCAGGCCAGCAAACTGATGAGCAAGAACATGAACAAGCCGTGAATGTCAAAATAAGCCCACAGCGGCGTCTTGCCGCCCCTCCACAATTCCACGCTGCCATAGGTGGCGGCATACCAGGTAGTATAGGGCAGAGACGCTGCAAAGCTGACGACGACGAAGCCGCCCACTGTCCCTAGCAGGTAGACCAGCGAGTCCCAGTCGATACGCCCCCAGCGCACCCACCAGGCATAGCCCAGGCCAACCACGCTGAACAGCAGGAAGGCCGGCCAATCCCAGGTGTTGGTGGCCTGGATCATGCCGACGAAAACCGCCCCCAAGACCAGGGCCATCGCCTGCACGAAGGGCGTTCGGTTTTCGCGCGCTGCCTGCGTCAATTCGTTGAACACAAACAGGATGACGAACAGCAAGATAGGCAGGTTAATCATATGAGCGTGTAGGTCGCCGTAGACGAAGGTGAAGTAAGGCATTTCTGTGATGGCGTTGCCCTCCACGCCTGGCGTCTCTGCTAGGACGCGCGACGGCCCCCAATACCAGCGATCCGTGCCGATGGGCAAGGGCTGACCGCTCAACGCCTGTCCCAGGCCGCGCGCCATGCTGGTCACCAAGTCAAAGGCAATGCTCAGCTCATAAGCGACTCGATCCGTGAGATAGCCAGCGGCGGCGCGCTCCGACAGAGCTGCGCGCGTCTCAGGCGGCAGTTCTTCGCCTGTTGCTGGCGTGGCTTCGCGGATGAGCCAAGCTTCGATGCCCGTCGGCGTGCGATAGCCACCCAACTGCGCCAAGCCAATGCCCAGTACGCGCACAGTATCCAGATTGCCAAGCACCACGCACAGCAACAGCGCCGCCACGCCCGCCACCCAGGGGCTGCCCAGGGTGCGCGGATGGCCGCTCTGCGTCCAGCGTTCTTGTTGGCGTTCACGCCAGCGCTCTACGATGTTGAAGGCCGCTGAAAACGCTCCTATGCCTGTCAAGGCGAACAGCGTAGGAATGATGAGGTTGTAGGCGATAGAGGGCAACATTTTCAGAGCCAGCACCGGCGAACCCACCAGCACGAAGCCAAAGTAGTAATAATTGAGATATCCGCCTGCGAACCAAGCGTCGGAGGTGGGGAAGGCGGTGGCGCGCAGGACGGCGTTGAACATCGCGAAGTCCATCGGCTTCTCGCCACCCTTGAAATCGTGCCACAGATCGGGATTGGTGAGGCGCACTGCGATGAAGGCCAGGAACAGCACCACCGTCAGGGCTTCGATGATGAGCAGCCGACCCAGATTTTCGCGCAGATAATCGCGGATAGCGACGCGCTGTCGCCAGGCCCAATGGGCGGCGAACGCGCCCCACAGCCCAGCCACCAGCAACACGCCGCTCTGTGACCACAGCGGCAGCTTGAGACCGGAGGCAAACCAGGCTGTATAAGCCACCGCGAACAAGCCCACTAGCTTGGCGAAGCCGTAGCCTCTGTCTGCCATGCGCGGGAACAAGGCGAACAACACAGGAAAGGCTAGCGCGCCATACACGACCAGCAAGCCATACCAGGTCAGCACCCCCAGTGGCTGATTTTGGTTGATGAGGCTGTCGCGGTCGAAGCGTTCTGACCAGGTGCCGCCCTGACGGTTGAGGGCTAGCGTATCTGGCGCTAGCATGAGGCCGTTTGGCGCGGCGTCAGCCTGTATCGTAGGCCAATAAATGACACCGAGCAGGTCGGATCCCCATTCGTTGCCGCTGCCCAGGAGCTGCTCCACGCGCATGATTGGCACGTTGGTCAACAGCGCCGTCACCTGGCGATGATCGTAATCAGGCCGCTTCTGAAAGATGAAGACAGCAGGATGATCGTAGACGTGGAAGGCTTCGTCAGCTTCCAACTCATTCAGCCAGGCAGGTGAGCGGTAAATGGGCAAGTGCTGGTCACTGACAGCTAGCGGCCCCCAGCGGTAATGCTCATCGAAGACCGCCACTAGCTCATAGCCCAGTTGGCCTGCGAAGAGCGCGTCATAGTAAGCCGAAGACATGGGCCAGCGCAAGCGATTGCGCGTCAAGGTGTCGTAGAAGCGGTTGCTGGAGATGGCCAAGTAGTCGCCAACCTCCAGGCCGTCCAAAATGCTCTCCAGCTTGATTGGCTCGTCCACCGGGTACGACATAGCCAGGTCGTAAGAGTGGATGAGGGCATACCAAGATTGCAGGCCATTGCAGGCTTCATAGCTCACCAGGCCACTGCGCGGACGATCCGCTAGCGTCATGCCGTTGGGCAGGGTGCAGGCCATGACTGTGGGCAGGCGGTCATCCCAATCCCCTTCGCTGAGGACAACCGAGCCAGCGCTGGTGAAGGCGCCTGCCAGCGCTTCCGCTTTGAAGACGTAACGCTTCCCTTGCTCTATGCTGATGGGCATACGCCAGGGAATGGCATAGCCAGAGCCGAGGACGTGGTCGCGCCGATGGAAGTCGGCTTGGAGTTCTGCTTCGCTCAGCAAGCGCAAGCTGCCATCAGACAGGACTTCTGCTAGGCTCAGATAGAGCCATTCTGCATCAGGGTCTTGGGTCGTGTCGCCCAAGTGCGGCGCAATCACCTCGCGGATCATGCCGCTGGCTGGCGCAGTGAATTCGCTGGTGTAGATTGTACCAGAGTTGAACATAGTGGCGCTGCTGACCAAGCGTTCTGGCGTCGTACTAGATTCGGGCCGCGCATTAGCGATGCCGATGTTGATGAGCGGCGTGCCTGCTGGCGCGCCTTCAACGCGCATGGCGAAGTCACCTGGCACGTTCTCCCAAATCCAGCGGCTGGCCTGCACGCGCGTGAGTTGCTGGGTGTAGATGTTGCTGAACATGACAGCCCACAGCAGCGTAAAGCCGGCCGTGAAGCCTGTCAGGATGAGCGCGCGCCCCCGTCCCAAGCGCGGCCAGACAGCAGCTGCTAAGAGCAACAGCGCGAATCCGAAGGCAGTTGCTATCGTTGGGGTAACCGTTTCGCTGCTGCCCAGGCTATGGAGCAGCGGCGCAGCGAAGGCCGCCGCCAGTATCCAGGACAGCAGTCGCGTAAACGACAAGTCGTAGCCGCGCCACCAGCCCAGACGCAGCAGTTCGGCGCAGGCCCAAGCCGCCAGCACCGCTAGTGCGCCGTACAAGGGCAGATAGTAGCGCATGGTCATCACCCATTGGTTGCCCATCCAGGCAAAGTACACCAGCACCCAAGCAACCAGGATCGCCAAGCTGGACGCCCCCGTCCTGCGCCGCGCAATCCGCCAAGCCGCCCACAGCGTTCCTGCCCAGGCCAACAGCGCGAAGGGCAAGCCCATGCCCCACAAAGCCATGTCCTTCAGCGGATAAAAATAAGAGGCGCGCCCCAGCCATTGCCAGTTGGGCGGCGCGTCGCTGTGGCCGCTCACGCCGAACGCGCCGCTGGCTAGGTCAGCTAACCAGCGCGGGTTGAGCGTCAATCCAAAGAAACTCGGCCCGACGAAGGCATAAGGATTGGTGATTCGGAAGGTGAGGACGCTCATGAAACCCGCCAGGATCAGGCCCAAGAAGGCGCGTCGTATCAACGCGCGGCGCTCATTCCAGGTGGTGTCTTGTCGCCAAATAGGCAGAGTCTGCACCAGCGCCGCCAGCACAATCACTCCCGCCAGAGGCGCGACGTTGATCCTGCCAGCCAGCGCTGCGCCAAAAGCCATGCCGAACAGGCCGTAAGCCCACCAGCGGTGCTTATCCTGGGCATAGCTAGCCGCCAACAGAGCCAGCATGACGAAGAAGGCTGTGATGCTGTTCACTGTGCCGTAGTGCGCCTTCTGGATGGCCAGCGGCGCACAGGCATATAGGAAGGCCGCCAGCAGGCCCGTCCAGCGCCCACCCAGCCGCGCCCCTAGCCAATAAACCAGCAGCACCGAACCTACATCAAAGAAAGCCGAGAGCCAGCGCCAGACCAGCGTCTCGCCCTGATAGTTGAAGAGCGCCGAGCCAGCTTGATCCTGTTCCATGACGAAATCCGCTGCCCAGCGCGCCAGGAACAAGGGCCACGTGCCATAAGCATAGAAGCCTGCCGTGCTGTTGTGCGGGTTCAAGTTGGAACACAGCGCATCGAAATAATCGCCACGCCCATTCGTCTCTGGATACAGGCCCTGGCAGCGCGTGCGCTGTACATCCTCCGAGCTGAAGCTGTCGAAGGCGCGTAGGGCTTGGCGCACATCACCCAAGTTCAGCACGCTCAGTGCGGCGCTGTCCAGCATGATGGCGCGCACCTCGCCTGTGCTGAGGGCTTGGGCCGCTTGCGTGGGATTATCATAAGCGACGAGGCGGCTCTCGCCCAACCAGGCGCTCACCAGCTCTGCTGCGCGCGTGCCGCGCACCACCCCTACCCTAGCCGAGGGATCGACTCGTAAGCTGTGGCGGTCAACCAGGCCTTGATCGTCTGGGCGGCTGTACAGCCCCTGCGCCGGGAAGGTCTTGTCATCCGGCGTGAATTCCAGGCCACCACCGACGTTGGGCAGCAAGTTGCGCGTCAGGAAGCGCTCATCTGGATGCATAGCTGAGAAGTCGTCCCAATTCAGGCCGTTGTAGCGCAGCGCACCAGCCAGCAGCACAACCAGCCCCAACAGCACAGCCAGCAGGCCGTCCACAGGACGAAGCTTGAGCGCAATCGACGGGGCGCGTTTGGGCTTGGAGTTGTCGTAGGAGTCCATCGTCACCTCGTCAGGCTGAGACTATGGGCTATGGGGATGGAATATTCTGCGCGATAAAGGCTCGGAAGGCTTGTAGCCCCAGGGCTGGCGCGCGGAAGACCCAGTAGTCATCTCCGCGCTGATAGGTCTGCATGGCCATCTCGCGGCCCTGCGGAAACCATGCGCGCAACTGCTGGCGCGTCTCACCGTCGTCACGCGCGTAAAAGAACAACAGGTCACGGTCTGGGTTGAAGCGAAAGCGATCTGCGCGCGCGAAAGCATCGCGCATGAAGTGTGGTACATAGTCTACTGCCCGCGTCAGCGAGTCGCTACCTACGTAATCATACACACCGTTAGGCCAGACTGCCTCTAGACCAGCAGCCAACCCCACAGCCCGATGATCCCACCAGAAGGGGAAGGCGATCATGAAGGCGTTGCCATACGCCCCATCGCTCTCGGCGAAGCCGCGCAGCACCCGCCCAGGATCGCTGTAGGGCAGGCTTGAGATGCTATAAGCGTTGTAATAATCAACGAAGTACAAGCGGCTGTTGGCGCTGTATGCCCCCAGCAGAATCAGGCCTACCAGGGCCAAAGCTGCCCAATGGCCGCGCTGTGCAGTGCTGCGCAGGCGCTCCACCATCAGGCCCAGAGGCAGAGCAGCCAACAGCAAAGTCATCGGCATAGCTCCACTGGTGCGCGTGAAGCTAGGATTCTCTAGTGGGAAGGCAATGGACAGCGCCGAAGGCAGCAACATAATCAACCCGCCGAGCGGGATCAGCCACAGGGCAGGATCGCGTTGGCGCAGGGCGTAGGCTGCCCAAGCCACCAAGCCAACCAGCAGCAACGCCCCTGTCAACGGATCGAGCGCAGGATAGTTAGGGAGGCCGTTGATCCAGCCTACGTCGCCCTTCCAGTGAAACATGAGTAGAGCATTGCGCAAGTTGTTGAGCAGGGTCGGGACATTCTGGGTGAAGGCGTTGACGCGCTCCTCAAAAGTAGCGATTCGTTCCACAATTCGCCCATCTGCCAGGCGTTCTGTGATGATGTCGTCACCCAACAGACGGCCCGCCGTGCGCCGCCAGAACTGTTCTGGATTCTCCACTGAGTAGTGAAACAGCGGCACAAACACCACCGCCGAGACGATCACCAGCACCGCGCCATGTCCCAGCAGGCGAATCCGTTCGCGGGCTGTGCGGTAGCTGAAGAAGGCCAGCGCCAGGCCGACGATGACGACGATGGGCAGCATACGGGCTGCTTGGTAAGTGTACAGGCCAACACCCAGCACCAGGCCCGCCAGGATGAAGTCGCCGCGCCGTTGATGACGTATGGCCCTCACCAAGAAGATGAGCAGCAGTGCGCTCACAGCTGGCATCATAACGATACGCAGCGCTAGGCGCGTCACGGTCACATGCCAATAGCTCACAGCGAACAACCCCGCCAGCAGCAGGCCCAGCAGCACGCCCCAACGACGATCCCGCTCGCCCATGACCACCAGGCCCAACCAGAAGAAGATGGGCAGGGACAGCATGGACTCAATCACTGCCAACAGCTTAAGCGTCTCGTGATTGATCCCTAGGCCTGGGAGCGATGAGAAGACTGCCAGCACGTACATGTGAATCGGCTCGCGTCCGCCGTTGTTGGCGAAGAAGATGTTGCGCGCGCCATCACGCACCCGCGCCGCGTCCAGCAGCTTCTCTACGTGATCGCTGGTCATCTCTGGTGGATGAGCCGTGCCGTCGGCAGGATTGCCGTTGAGGTTGGTAAAGCGGAAGATACCGCCCAGCAGCAGGATCAGGGTGAAGGCCAGCAGCACCCCGCGTGAGACGCGCCAGCGCTCGCGTTCAGCCCAAGCGCGTCGCCATTCCGCTAGTCTGGGCCGCCAGCTCTGCGGAGCAAAGGCCGCCATTGCACAAGCTATGCTGCCCAGCCAAATGTAGAAGGTCGGCGTGCTGAAGGTGTTGCCACTCGTGCCAACCCAAGTTAAGCCCACCAAGATCAGCGCACCGATGACCAGGAAGACGCGCGTGGGATGAATGCGCATGTACCAGGGCAAGTCGGCTTCCAAGCTGGACGGCGCGAGAGGTTGAGATAGGCCTTCATCATCGTTGCCAAAAGCGAGGCCTTCACTCATCTCAGCGCGCGCCTCCTCCAGGATGGCTCGCTGGCGCATGGCACGCTTGCGACGCTGGAGTCCCCAGGCTACGCTGCTCAGCGTCCACCAGATCACCAGTCCCAGAGCAATCCATAGCAGACCATCGCTAGTCAAGCTCAAGATGAGTTGAACGTCGTCAGCTGAGCGCAGCGGCTCGTCGCTGGCATCCATCAGCCGCCACACGCCCATCAGAATGAAGACCAGCGGCAGCAGGCGCGCCAGCCACAAGGCGCGCTGGCTCGCTCCGCCGTCCTGCCAAGCAGCGCGCAGGCTACGCCAACTGCCTACTAGCTCCGCCAACCCCCAGGCCAGCAGGGCCATGAGCATGTAGGGCGCGCCGCCCGCCAGGTCAATCGACTCGCGGCGTTCTGGTGCGTTGGCCACCAACAGGCTGCACCCCAGAAAGGCCAGCAGGAAGGCCGTCAGGTAGAGGCCCAGTTGAGCCAGGCGCTCATCTCCCAGCCAATCGCGCGGACGCTGCCACGACGGCGCACCAGACACCGCTTTGTCTACGCTCAGGTCAGGCGCTGGCCTGCGGCCCAGGTCAAGCCGAGGGAGCGCACTGCGCGGCTCAGCCCAAAGGTCAGGCGGCGCGCTGATGGCCCATAAAGCAGCCCAAGTCTGGCGCGGCGCACGGATGAGCTGGTTCAACAACTCGGCCCACGTCCAATCTTCAAAGCTTCGTTCCACGTCAGCAGGCACATGAGCAGGAACGAGTGCTTGGGTCGCTTCCATGTCAGCTTCGAAGTCTTCGGCAGCGAAGTCCTGAGGTGCTTCCTGAATAGATGGTGGAGTAGAGTCGTCGGGCTGAACGTCGTCGAAACGATCATCCGTCATGGGCTTTGCGTCCCTTCATGGCCAGGTTGACCGTAGACCGCCCAGGCGGCTCATTGATTGTATTTTTGCGGTCGAAAAAATTGAAGACTCGCAGGCCTAGGTTAATCGGATTCCACCATGCGCCGTCGTTCTGGTCGAAAGTTAGACGATTGGCAGCGGCGGCCATCTTCGCGGGTAATAGGCCGGACTCTAGTAGGGGCATGCCCAGTCCGTACACCAGGTTGTGGATGAAGGGGAAGCAATAGTGGGTGAAGCGCCGCTCCTCTTCGACGACGAAGCGAGCAGCGCGCACCGCCGAACGCAGGCGCTCCATTGTGTAAAGACGGACGTGGTTGGCCCAAATGCCCGCCAGCGGCCCACGTCGTATGGGCCGCCCAAACAGCGCCTCCAACGTTTTGTTGATGGGATCCCACCAGAAAGGGTAATCGGCATTCGGCACGGTGATCGTCACCACCCCGCCTGGCTTGAGGACGCGATAGGCTTCGCGCAAGGCTGCCACGTCATCTTCAACGTGTTCCAGAATCTCCGATAGGATCACTGCGTCGAAGGTGTTGTCAGGATAAGGCAGGCGATAGATATTGGCGTTGTGCAGCGGGACGCCCAAGTGACCCACATTAGCCTGCGCCTTGCGGATGATAGCCCACTCCAGCTCGGCGCCGACAATGCGCGCACCAGGCACAGCATAGCGGAACATGTTCAAGTAGAAGCCCCGTCCACATGGCACATCCAGGATGAGCTGGCCATCCTGCGGATTCACCCATTCAAAGATAGTCTGGGCGCGCTTCTTGAAAGCCATGTCTGCTTCGTTGCGCGTCATGTGCTGGATGAGGGCCAGATCGACCATGTGCAGCGCTCCTGGATCAACGGGCTGGGCGAGCAAAACGGCGGAAGATGGCTTCGTAGCAGTCTACCGTCTCTTTGAAGGAGAAGACACGCTCAATCTCCTCTCTAGGCTTGATGTAGGCCGCGCGGTTGTGCAACACCTCCACGATAGCTTGGCCAATGCTCTGATAATCGCCCCGTCGGGCTAGCTTGCCCATGCCCGTCGCCTGGACGGGGACGCGCCCACCTGGGATATCGGTCATGACCATCGGCGTGCCGCACAGCATGGCTTCTACTTGGGCCAGCGCGAAGCATTCGGTATCGCTGGGCAGCACCACCACGTCACAGGCAGCATAAAAATCGGCCATGTCCTGCGGATCGGTCAGCAGGCCCAAAAAGATGAGCTGATCGCGGTACTGAGCCACTAAGCCCTGATGCTTGGCCCAGGTCGATTCGTAAGGAATGTTGTACTCACCTGCGAAGACTAGACGCGCGTTCTTGCCAGGATAGGCAGCGTTCACCACGTCCAGCGCGCAAATGGCTAGGTCAGGCCGTTTTTCTTCTACGAAGCGCCCGGCATAGCCGATGATCGGGCCGCCATCGACCTGCCATTGACGGCGTAGCTCAGCCACCCGCTCAGGACGTGGACGAGGCATGAAGACGGGTGGATAGTTGACCGTCGTCTTGTGCAAGTAGGGTTTCAGGTAGTAAGAGTTCTCTGCGTAGTCCTGGCTATAGCCGATGAGCTGAGCGGCGTTGTTGGCCATGTAGCGGTACAACAAGAACATCGTACCCTGAATGAAGCGATTGAACGGCTTATCGGGCAGGATGAGGTCGCCGTGATGGGTCGCTACTACGTTCACATCAGCTAGTTTGGCCAAAAGGGCTACTAGCGCTGTCTCTAACATGGGGGTATGAATACTCACAATGTCAGCTTGGCGCATGAGCAGGTAGGCTGCCCAGGGGAAAGCTGGCATGAGCATGCCTCGGCTGATACGGATGGGCGCCCACAGACGGATGACGCGCACCCCGTTGTGAACTTCTTCATCGCGAGGTAAATCTTTGCGGTAACGGGCCGTCAGCACTGTGACGTGATGACCACGCCGCGCCAGTTCCTCTGCGATGCTCTGGACATGAATGGTAAGGCCAGTGCGGTGCGGGAAGTAGTAGAGTAAGCTGATGAGAATATTCAGCGGACGTGAATGACTCTCCATATGCGGACGATTCCTTGCAGTGAGGCACAGACTCAGGACAGGCTCTGAGTCTGTGCCGTTTGTTTGAATTGATCCCAGCTCAGGCCCTCGGCCATAAAACCCACAATGCCGGTGCTGACATGGACGAAGACGTTTACAGCATGAACGAGGACAGCAAAGGCCAGCGCGCGGCCATCGAAAGCGTAGCCCATAGCCGTCAGGGCCAAAAGAATGCTAGCTTCGTAAGTACCAACGTTGCCCGGCACAGCCGGCAGAGCGATGGCGAACGCGGCGGCAGCGATATACAGGGCTGTCGTCGCCAAGTCGGCGCGATCATAGAGAGCGTACATCAAGACGTAGCCTGCCCATACAGACAAGGCCCAAGCCAAAGTCGTCCAAGTGAGCGCTATGAACAGGGTCATCGGATGAGCCAGAGGCTGCAAACCCTCTAGGAACTGATCCAACCAACGAGCCAGCGGCCAGCGCTGCAAGACAGACAGGCGCGCTATCAGCCAAGACAGGACGTTCTGCGCCCAGGCAGGACGCATGGCTAGCGCGATCAGCAGGCCGAAGCCCAGCAAGGCCAGCGCAGCGCTGCTAGCACCCACCAGGCGCAGTTCCTGCGGCACGCTCCCGACGATCAAGGCCAGTGACAACAAGATGACCACCGCCAGCAAGTCCAGCAATCGCTCAACAATGATCGTTGCAATCGTCTGCGGCACAGTCACCCGCGAGTCAACGCGGGCCACTAGGGCCACACGAGCCACCTCTCCTAGACGCAGCGGCAGGACGCCGTTCACCAGATAGGCGATGTTCATAATGCTGAAGGCACGTCCGAGTGGCAAACCGTCCGCTAGCAGAGCGCGCCAGCGCTGCGCTCGCGCGACTAGGCCCAGCAGCAGCAGCACAACACAGGGTAGTAAATAGCCATAACGCGCCTCGCGCCAGGCCTGGGCGAACAGATTAGCGTCTATCTGGGTCATGATGAAGATGAAAGCAATGACGCTGGCCACCACACCCAGAGTGCCTACGCGGGCCGACTTTGATAGCTTCAAGGTATCCTCGCTTCTTTGCTCGTTCATTATAATCGAATCGTGGCCTGCTTTTTCAAGTTTGAACCTAACTCCAGGAGAGAACGCTCATGCACAACACCGCACGCGCCCTCAGCGGCGGCTTGCTCATCCTCAGTGTGCTGGCCTGCAACCTGGGGACACAGGCCAACATCACCAATCAGCCTGCTCCCACGCGCACGCCTAGCGGCGCAGGCGGCCTAGACTTCAACGCGCCAACGCCTAGCACAGGCCCGAACGCAGGCGCGCTGAGCGTACAGGGGTGCAGCGTAGTCATCACAGGTCAACGCTACAGAGTCCAGCGCGGCGACTCGCTGACGGCCATCGCCAATCGCTTCGGCGTAGCCCTAGACGACCTGGTCGCAGCCAACTGCATCGACAACCCCAATCGAATCCGCGTCGGGCAAGAACTCATCATCCCCGATAGCCGATCGAGTAGCGCTGACGACACCAACTTGCAAACTTACCGTCAAGATGCGCTGGGCTTCGCCTTCGACGCCCCCCTGTCTTGGTTCTACACGCCTTACAGCGAGAGCGAAGGTGGCCTGGTCGGCACATACCGCCTAGAAGAAACGCCTAGCGAGGCCAATCGCTGGACGCCCGACATGGTGAGCTTGGCTTTCATCCCTATCCCCGCCCAGCAAGCCCGGAATCTAGACGATTGGGTCGCGGCTGCCCTGGCCACGCTGCGCGCCACCCAAAGTGTGACCCTGGTCGGCCAACCCCAAGCTGAGAAAATAGGCGCATTCGAAGCAATCAAGGTAGCAACTTTGACCAATGGCGTGCCTATCACCTACTACTACGCCCTCATCAACAACCGCAACGTCGTCTTCGAAGCGCGCGGCACACAAACACCCCAACTGAGAGCAGTGCTGGCTAGCCTACGACCCATCAGCCCGCCTTGACAGGCTCTCAGGCTGGGTTATAATGTCGGCATAGCGCGGGTGTAGTTCAGCGGTAGAACGCGAGCTTCCCAAGCCCGATGTCACGGGTTCGAGTCCCGTCACCCGCTCACTCATAGCCCGAACGCTCGTTCGGGCTTCTCTATGCCATTGACGCACTCTCCACTCTTCACTAGAATGTATGGGCTTATGTCCGAAAACACCTGCGCCACTAGAGCGCACATGACGAATCGTCGATAGAGCGACGCACCACAGGAGTCTTTGAATCGTGGCCACTATCACCCTGGAAGCGCAAGCGCGCACCGTCCTCGGCAAGAAAGTCAGCGCTCTGCGCAATCAAGGCCTCGTCCCTGGGACGATCTACGGGCCGAAGCAGGCCGCTCTCAGCGTGTCCTTCCCCTATCGCAGTCTGGAACTAGCTCTGCGCGACGCTGGCAGTACCAACCTGATCGACATTCAGTATGAGGGCCAAACGATCCCTGTCGTGGCTCGCAGCGTGCAGCGCCACATCATCAAGGGAAACATCATGCACGTCGATTTCTTCGCGGTGGACTTCAATAGCAAAATTCGCGTCGAAGTGCCGCTCAACATCGTCAACGAAAGCCCCATTGTCGCTGCACGCCGCGCCATGCTCATGACTGGCGCCAACTCTGTCCGCCTAGAACTGCTGCCAGGCCAGCTCATGAATAAGGTCGATGTCGACGTTTCTGTCATCAAGAGCGTCGGCGACGCCATCTACATGAAAGACCTCAAGCTGGCCGAAGGCGTAGTCGTCCTGAACGAACCGATGGAGATGATCGCCCGCGCAGTGCAGACCGGTGCAATGCGCGCCGCCGCTGCCGCCGCTGCCGCCGAGGAATAACGCGCAGGCCTCAGGGCCAAACCAACACGTCATTCGTCAAAGGGGCTAAACGACGCCCCTTTTTGACTCCTCTTGCCTGATACGACATAGATATGAGGATTGTTACCTATGCCCTCTTTTGCAGATGTGGAACTCGTGCGGATTTGGCGCGGCGCTGTCCTGGATACTGTGCATCGCGGGCGCGTGGCCGTCGTCAGTAGCCAGGGAGAAGTCCTGCTCAGCCTGGGAGACGTTCGAAGTCTGGCCCTAATGCGCAGCAGCGCCAAGCCTTTCCAAGCAGCTAGCGCGCTGCGGCTCGGAGCAGGCCAGCGCTACCCGCTCAGCGCCCGCGAAATGGCTATCATGGCCGGCTCGCACGCTGGCGAGCCTATCCACACTGAAGTACTCCACGATCTGCTGACGATGACCCATCTGAGCTTAGACGCGCTGCGCTGCGGCGCGGATTGGCCCACCGACAGCGCGAGCCGTCAAGCGCTCACGACGCAGGGTGGTGGTCCCTCAGCCTTGTACCATAACTGCTCTGGCAAGCATTTAGGCATGCTGGCCGCCTGTCTAGCCCAGGGCTGGCCGCTGGAGAATTACCAGCAAGCCGATCATCCGCTCCAGATGGCCATACGCCGCGATCTGGCAGAATGGGCCGACTACCCCAGCGAGTCCATCCAGCTTGCAGTAGATGGCTGCACTGTACCCACCTTTGCGCTGCCGCTAGAACGAGCAGCGCTAGCCTTCGCACGGCTGGGCCATGCCACCCAACACCAACCAGAAAGTCCACTGGGCCAGATAGGTGACGCCATGCGTCAGCATTCTGCTCTCGTGAGCGGCACACGTCAGCTCGACCACGCCCTGATGGAGGTCACTCAGGGCCGTCTGGTGAGCAAGGGCGGGGCCGAGGGCTATTGGGGCTTAGCCAGCCCAGAGCAAGGCTGGGGACTAGCCCTCAAGATCAGCGATGGCAACCCACGCGCCGTTGCCCCCACCCTGTTCGCCCTGCTGCACCATCTAAACGCTATCACTGTAGACGAACTGCGCACCCTAGAAGCGCGCTTTTCGCCCTTGCTGCGCGTCCACGACGGCCAAGTTGTCGGCAGGATGGAATTCACAGCGCTGAATAGCGCTATAATGAGTGACGAAGGCTGAATACCTATCGCTCTGCCCACGCATTCGGAGAGAGTACGCTGATGACACCGCGCACCTTGCTTCTGAGCGCTATTCTGGCCCTAGGACTGGTCAGCGCCACCCAAGCTCAGTCGCTCTCGGCTGAGGACATTGACCGCATCTCCGCTAGTGTAGTGATGATCGTCGGCTTGCAAAACGGCCAACCCTTCTCGCAAGGCACAGGCACAATCGTCGATAGTCGCGGTATCATTTACACTAACCGTCACGTCATCGAAGGCGCGGATGACCTGGCCATCTTCATGCTGGAAGATATCAACGAGAGGCCCGTCTTGCGCTACTACGCCAGCGAGTTAGCCACCTTCCAAGACTTGGACTTCTCTGTCTTGCAAATCGACCGCGACGAGCGCGGCGGTCTTGTGCTGCCTACCCAGCTCAACCTGCCGGCCATCGCCCTAGCTCAGCGCGAAGCGCGGCGCGGCGAACGCATTTACATCTTTGGCTACCCCAGCACTGGTGACGGCTACCTGGTCGTCACTAGCGGCTTGATTACCACCATCCAGAACGGCGACATCGGCGGCACACGCCAGCCCGTCTGGTATCAGACTGACGCGGAAATCTCGCCTGGCAACAGCGGCGGCTTAGCCGTCAGCCTAGAAGGCGAGCTGATAGGGATTCCCACGTCCGTCAACGCAGAAGAGCGCACCTTAGGCCGCTTGGGCGGCATCTTACCCTTCCGCGCAGTACAGGCTCTGGCCCAGGCCGGTGCGAATACGATCCGCGTCACCAGAACAAGGCCTAGCGCGCCGCCCAGCCAAGTCCAGCAGCCCGACGGGTCGTCTCAGAGCAGCGACCCAAGCGGCGTTGTCTTCACCTGCGACGACATCCAGGTGACCAACGGCATCGAAATTGTCGTCGTCCAAATGCGCCCTGGGTTCACCTACACCGCAACGGTCATCGGCATAGGCGACTTCGATCCCATCCTTTACGTAGGCGAGACGACGCGGCGCGATCAGGGCTTGTGCAACGACGACAGCCGCAACGCGGCCAACGTTGCGGTTAACTTGCCAGGTCTGACGGGGGTCATTGAAGCCAACAGCCGATCTTCCAGCCTATCTTTCAGCCACAGTAATCGCAACCTGACAGACATTTCCTTCGTCGTCGGTAGCCTGAACAGCACCCCAGGCGAGTTCATCTTCATCCTAGAGGGCATGGCCGTCACTCCGGCTGATGGACTAGGCGATCCTTTCAGCGTTTACGTGACGCCAGGCATGATCGCCACAGGCGATCCTTTTATGGTGGCCATGATCGGCACAGAGCGCCAACTTGATCCCTACTTCTTTGCCGCCGACAGCAACGGCGATCAAGTCATCGCTGCCAACGGTCAACCGCTAGTTTGCGACGATGGCGGCACGCAGTACTGCAACTCAGCTTCGTTCAACATGGATGGCGTACAGCTGCGCACAGCCGCAGGCTTCGTCTTCAATGCCGATGAATACGACGCAGTGCTGCTGGTCGATCCGTCGACCATACCCAACCCGACGACGTTCTACTTCTCCAGCAGCAGTCAGCGTAGCACTGGCAACTACCTGCTGATGTTTTTGTTCGGCACGCGCTGAGCTTGAGGGACGGCCTCACACCGCCCCACGTTTACGTCTGTGCTTCAGCGGGTTCAGTCCCGTTAGCCTCGGCAGGCGGGACTTCATCGTCTTCGTCGCGGGTGAGGATGGTCATGCTGACGATTTCATCATCTTCGGCCACGTCCATCAGCGTGACGCCTTGAGTGCTGCGGCCGATCTCGCGCACAGCGCTCAGGTCGGTGCGCAGCACCGTCCCCTGGCGCGTCATGAGCATAACGCCGTCATCAGGGCCAACGCAGCGCATAGCCACCAGATTGCCCGTCTTGTTGGTGCGCGCCAGAGTGCGCAGACCCAGGCCATAACGCCCTTGCAAAGTGTATTCCTCCAGAGCCGTGCGCTTGCCGAAGCCGCGCTGCGTCACTACGAAGACGTGGGTATGCACCAACGGATCAATCACATCCATGCCCGTGACGCGGTCATCGTCCATCAGACGGATAGCATTCACACCAGCAGCGGGGCGCATCATCACGCGCACGTCGTTTTCGTGGAAGCGAATGCTCTGCCCTTGCTCAGTGACCAAGATGATCTCTTGCTCACCGTTGCTGGCGCGCACCCAACCCAACGAGTCGTCATCGTCTAGGGTGATAGCGATCAGACCGCTGGGACGCACGTCGGCAAATTCTTCTAGACGCACGCGCTTGATCTTGCCCATGCGCGTCGCCATGACGAAGAAGGACTCGTGGCGTTCAAAAGTGTCCACTGGTAGGATGGCTGTCACCTTCTCGTCAGCAGCCATGTTCAATACAGCCTGGATAGGGACGCCTTTGCCAGCGCGGCCTGTCTCTGGGATACGGTAGGCTTGCTCGCTGTAGACCTTGCCCTTGTCGGTGAAGAACAAGACTGTATCGGTGTTGTTGGCAGCGACCACTTCGACCAGATAATCCTCGTCGCGCGTCTCCATGCCCTTCACGCCTTTACCGCCGCGCTTCTGTTCACGGTAGAAGCGGGCTGGCACGCGCTTGATGTAGCCGCGACTAGTCAGCGAGAGGATGACGCTCTCCTCATGCACCAGGTCATCGTCGCTCAAGTCAGCCTGACCGTATTCCACCTGGGTTTTGCGCTCGTCGCCATACTGTTGTTCTATGGCGCTCAGGTCATCGCGGATGAGCTGCAAAATCTTGCGTGGGCTGGCCAACAGGTCTTCTAGGTAAGCAATGCGCTGCAGCACTTGGTCATACTCATCCTGGAGCTTCTGGCGTTCCAGGGCAGCCAGACGGCGCAACTGCATGTCCAGGATAGCATTCGCCTGAGCTTCGCTCAGCTCAAAGCGAGCCATGAGCTGCCGCCGGGCCATGTCCACGTCATCCGCAGCACGAATCAAGCGGATGACAGCGTCGATGTTGCTGACGGCCTTCAGCAGACCCTCCAAGATGTGCGCGCGAGCGCGCTGCTTCTCCAGCTCAAATTGGCTGCGCCGCACAATAACATCGTAGCGGTGTTCAACGTAGATAGTCAAACAGCGCTTCAAGCTGAGGTTGCGCGGCTCATCGTTGACCAGGGCCAGCATTTGAATGCTGTAGAAGGTCTGTAGCTGGGTGTACTTGAAGAGCTGGTTGACGACGGTCTGCGGGGCGGCGTGGGACTTCAACTCCACGACTAGGCGTAGCCCATTACGATCTGACTCGTCGCGCAGGTCACGGATGGTGTCGATGCGACCCTCGCGCACTAGGCTCACAATCCGTTCAATAATGCTGGGCTTGCTGATCTGGTAAGGGATGGAGGTGAAGACCAGGCGAAAGCCGTTGCGCGTTTCTTCAACGTCATAAGTAGCACGGATGGCCACGCGTCCTTTGCCCGTAGCGTAGGCTTCTTTGAGGTCGTCACCGACGATGATCTTGGCGCCAGTGGGGAAGTCCGGGCCTTTGATGAACTGCATGAGTTCGTCGACGGTGATGTCTTCTTCGCGCTCGTAGTTGTCGATGATGTACTGGATGGCCGCTACTAGTTCGCGCAAATTGTGCGGTGGGATGTTCGTCGCCATGCCGACAGCAATGCCTGATGAGCCGTTCAACAGCAGATTAGGCAGGCGCGCAGGCAACACACTCGGCTCTTGCTGTGTACCGTCATAGTTATCGACAAAATCGACTGTATTCATATTCAGGTCGGCCAGCAGTTCTTCCGTAATGCGCGCCAGACGCACCTCGGTGTAACGCATGGCCGCCGGGCTGTCGCCGTCCTGAGAACCGAAGTTACCCTGGCCATCCACCAGCGGGTAACGCAGCGAAAAATCCTGCGCCATGCGCGCCATAGCATCGTACACAGCGCTGTCACCATGCGGATGATACTTGCCCAACACCTCACCGACGACGCGCGCGCTCTTTTTGTAGGGCGTGCCAGGGCGCAGGCCCATATCAGCCATAGCATACAAAATGCGCCGATGGACAGGCTTCAAGCCGTCGCGAGCGTCAGGTAGCGCGCGGGCTACGATGACGCTCATGGCGTAATCCAAGTAGCTGCCGCGCATTTCTTCGTTGATGTTCACCACGCGAATCGCGCCGATATTATCGTTGCTCATGCGCACACGCGCCTTAGCGCGCCCCTTTCTAAAGTTGCCACTTGCGGCCCTAGCGGGCAGTAAAACGCCGATATACGCTGCAAAAGATGTTAAAATTATACCAGAAAACGACCACCTCAGCGACAGGAAAAACCATGCGTCACCTGCTCACTATGAGCCGCTTGCTGGTCTTTTTGAGCCTTCTCGGCCTGACGACCCAGGCCCAGACGCTGCCTCAAGAAGCGCCCTTGTGGCACACTTGGACAGCTGCTCTGCATGCTCAAATTGCCCGCTTCTACAGCCAGCAGGAACGCCACGACGAGGCGCTGGCCCACCTCAATCAGGCGCTCCGTCTGCTGCCCGAAAGCGTCGCTCTACATATCCAGCGCGGCCAGACCTATCTGCTGCTCTACGAATGGGACGCCGCCCTAGCCGACTTTAATGCTGCCATTGACCGTGATCCAAGCTACGCCCCCGCATATTTCCAGCGTGGGCTGCTGTATTACACCCGCGCCGAACGAGAGGCCGCTCGCGACGACTTCCAGCGCTTCCTGGCGCTCGCTCCACAAGCCGAAGAAGTTTCCCTGGCCCGTACCTGGCTGGCGGCCATCGAAGGTGAGTTAGAGGCCCTCAACAGCCCCTAAAAGACGATTCGGCCTGTGACGATCAAGATACCCGCCCCCAGGATCAACACGTTCAAGAAGAGCATGACCGCCAAGAAGGCACGCTCCATTGGCGAGAGGCCAAACAGACTACGCCTCTGCCTACCCGAACTGGCCGCCGACCCATCGTCTTCATCGTCTTCGATGACAATGCTACCCGCTAAGTTCGGCAGCGCCGAGTCGTCCTCTTCCTCGTCTTCGATCAACGCGCGCAGGTCGCGCTCCTCTTCGGCGGGTTTGCTGCCGCGCCTCGCACTCCGTTGAGCCATCACTTCCCCTCTCTAAGTGCGTCAACTGGCCCTCAGCCAGCGCCCATCAACCAAGTTAAAAACGATCAATTCTTGCCGCCACAAACTTCCTGAGCCAACCTCGACTGTCGCCACCAACTGCGGCAGGCCCGATGAGCTACGCTGCAAAGTCGCGGAAGCCACGCGGTACTCCTGACGTGTTGCGTTGATGTTATAGCGCTGACGAGCAACAGAAGCCACGCCAGGATCAGTCATGGCATAGAAAGCAGCCCAGGCAGCTTCATTGCGTTCAGCCAGGAGCTGCGCTTCAGTGTTCAGACGCCAAGCCAGGAAGTCGCGCCAATCCAGGGCGGCCTGACCTACGTCAGGCAGTCCGAGGACGCGGGCTAGCACCTCAATACTGTCCGCCGGTTGGACATTCTGAGCTAGGCGTCCGAGAGACTGCGGGCCATAGGTGCTGTACAAGCTATCGATCAAGCGAACGCCCGTGTCCTGCTGCACGAAACGACCCACCAGCCAAGCGATGATAGCCTGGCGCAGATAAGCGCTATCCGCGTAGGGCTGGGCCTGAGCCAGTCCTGGTCCTTGGCTGATGGTCAGGCGCTCGGCCAAGCGCGTCGCCACATCAAGCTGAATAGTCGAGTCAAAAGGCTGGTCTAGGCGCGCGCGACCCACGTACGGCGAAGCGATGATGAGCTGCCAGGCTTGGCCCTCGGCCCAAAGGCTACGAGGCAGTGTGCTGGCCACCACGTCCAACGTCAGGTGGCCCACAGAAGCGCAGTTGAGCGTCTCGCACGCAAAGTCTAGCCAAGCCTGCACTTGGTTAGCCAGAGCCAGCGCGAACGTCTCATCCATCGTCCTGTGGCGCACTGTCAAGCGCCGACGCTGCACCAGGCCCTCTTCGCCCCAGAAAGTATAATCCGGCGGCACATGAAACCATCCGCCTGAGTCGTCTTCTGTCGCGCCGTAGCGCCAGTAAAACCAAGTGCGCACGTAAGGTACGCCACCCTGAATCTCCTCCACGCGCACGCGCGCACGCTGGCCGTCAATGGCCAAATCAACGATTCGACCTGTCAGGCTCAGACCTTCGGTCTTGGCCTGCTGCACCTGATCGTAGAAGATCAGCTGCGCGTCTAGCCAATCGCGGGTAGCGCTGCGCTGGAGGTTCTGGAAAGTAACCCGATCCCCAATGCGCAGCGAGGCAACTTCTGCCGCTACTGTATCGCGCAAGAGCTGTTCCGTCCGCGCATCCACCTGTTCTAGCCGCTGAGCAATCAGGAAGATTGTGCCGCCCAAGAGCAACAGAAAAGCGCCTAGGACGAATACAAAGCGCAGCGCCGAACGCCAGCCTTTGCCACGCTCTTGCGGGTCGTCTTCGTAGTGGCGCTGGCCGCCGCGCGACTGTTCAATCTCCCAATCCAGTTGAATGCCCATCGTCATCAACCCATCTGCGCAGCGCTCAGGCCACGCCTATGTGCACGTCGCCAGCGACGACGCGCACCAGCTCACCGCTGCTAGATTCGATCAGCAGCGCGCCATCTTCGTCCACGTCGCGGGCTAGACCAACAACACTGCCCACGCGCACCTGTCGCCCCAGCGTAGTCAGGCACGCGCGCCATTGAGCTAGGATTGCTCCAGGTTGAGACAGCACGTCCTCCACCAAAGCCACCAGGTCAGCCACCAGGCGCGCTCGATCCAAGCGCTGACCACATACATCCTCCATGTTGGTCGCTGTCTGGGCTAAATCACCCATCTCAGCCAGGGACAGGCGCACATTGACGCCCATGCCAAGCACAACAGCGCGCAGATGACCGCCACTCCAAGCAGCTTCGGGTAGGATGCCGCACAGCTTGCGCCCATTCACTTGGACGTCGTTGGGCCACTTAATCCCCACGCCTTGCGCCCCCCAGGCTTCCGCTAGGCGCGCCACTGCCAGCGCACCTGCCAGCGTCGGCAGCAACAATCGATCAGGCACAGGTGGCAGAATCAACGAGAGAGCCAGCGCCACGCCTGGTGGTGTATACCAGGTGCGTCCCAAGCGCCCTCGACCCGTCACCTGCTCATCAGCGACCACCAGCGCCCCCGCAGGCGCGCCGTCTAGCGCCCAGGCGATGGCTTCGTCGTTGGTGCTACTCATCTGTTCGGCGTAGCGTAGCGGCCTTTGGCCCAACAGCGCCCTCAGGCGTTCATAGCTCAGATCATCCATCATGCATTGCTCCTATTGACTATCATTATTCCATAAGCCGATGGATTCCTACAACCGCGCCGCGATCCGCTATACTGGTCTCATCTATCCGCCTGGGCGCGGTTCTGCGCCTGTAAACTCAAAGGATTGGAGTTTATGACTGACAAACACGCCAGAGACGCTGTGATTTTGAGCGGAGCGCGCACCCCCCAGGGCAAATTCCTGGGCGCGCTCAGCGGCTTAACCGCCGCACAACTGGGTCATGTGGCCTTCCGTGCTGCCCTAGAGCGGAGTGGGGTCAACCCCGCCGACGTGGCTGAGGTCTTCTTGGGCAACGTCGTCAGCGCAGGCACAGGCCAAGCCCTGCCGCGCCAGGTCAGCTTGGGGGCTGGTCTGCCAGAACACGTGGGCGGCGTAGCGATCAACAAAGTATGCGGCTCTGGCCTGAAAGCTGTCATGCTGGCCGCCAGCGCCATCTGCGCTGAAGATGGCGATCTGTACATGGCCGGCGGCACAGAGAGCATGAGCCGCGCTCCCTACCTCAACGACGCCATCCGCCAGGGCAACAAATACGGCAAAGTTGAGCTGCGCGACGCCCTGCAAAACGATGGCCTGTGGTGTCATATCGTCGATTGGGGCATGGGCAACGCCGCCGAGTTCATCGCCCGCGAGATGGAGATCACGCGCCGCGAGATGGATGATTTTGCCGCGCGTAGCCACCAACTGGCGGCCCGCGCCACCAGCGAGGGCCGCTTCAAGCGCGAGATTGCTCCTATTATCGTCCGCGACAAGAAGACAGAGCGCGTCATCGATACGGATGAATCCATTCGTCCTGATACAACGATCGAGGGCCTAGCCGCGCTCAGGCCAGCTTTCGAAGCTGATGGGATGGTGACCGCTGGCAACGCACCCGGCATGAATGACGGAGCGGCTGCCCTGGTCGTTGCTAGCCGCGCCTACGCTGAAAAGCATGGCCATACGCCGCTGGCGCGCATTGTCGGCTATGGTCAGGCGGCGATCGATCCCAAGTGGATTTTCTACGCTCCGGTGAAAGCTGTGCCTGTGGCTCTGGCGCGCGCTGGCTGGAAGATGGACGACGTTGATCTGTTCGAAATCAACGAAGCTTTCGCTTCTCAGGTACTGGCCGACATGCGCGGCTTGGCTCGCGATGGCTATAAAATGCCCCTGGAGAAAGTCAACGTCAACGGTGGAGCGATTGCTCTAGGCCATCCCATCGGCGCGAGCGGCGCGCGCGTCTTGGTGACGCTCGTCCATGCTCTGCGCGAACACGGCCTGAAGCGTGGCTTGGCCACCCTGTGCCTGGGCGGTGGCGAGGCAGTGGCTATGGCGGTGGAGATCGAAAACTAAATCACCTCTGTGGGCGAGCTGACGGTTCGACCAAGCCACCCAACACTTACGACCATTAAAAAAGTCGCTCATGCTCTGGAACATCCCTCCGACGCCTTTCCTGCAGCGCGATTGGCTTGTGCTGCTGCTGATCGTCTTCATAGCTGCTGTCCTGCGCTTAGGCGAGCCGCAAATCGTTGAATACTTCCACGACGACGCCATGCTGGCCACGCTAGCCCGCGAATGGGTGACGGGTCGAAGCGGCCTGCCTCTGACGGGCATCTTGTCCTCAACAGGGATTCCTAACCCGCCAACCTCGGTCTATCTGATGGGCCTGCCCTTCGCCCTCTCGCCCGATCCGTTCGTGGCCATCGTCTTCATCATGCTGCTGAACACAGCAGGCGTAGCCGTCTTCTGGGCCATGTTGCACCGCTATGCAGGCCGAGATTTGGCCCTGGTCGCTGCTCTGACCTACGCTTGCAGCCCCTGGGCTGTCTTCTACAGCCGCAAGCTGTGGGCGCAAGAATTCCACACACCACTCATCCTACTGAGCATGGGGCTGCTGTGGTGGGCTGCTCAGGAGAAAAGGTGTGGGCCAGCAGTGGTCTGCGCGCTGCCTCTGCTGCTGTTTGCTCTGCAGATTCACTTTGCGGCTTGGGCGCTGCTGCCCGCCTTTGGATTGGTGCTGGCATGGGGATGGCGTGCTTGGCCGCGCCGCGCTCTGCTGGTCGGCGCACTGCTGGCCCTGCTGACTCTATTGCCTTATAGTCTGGGCTTGACTCAGACCTTGCAGACTGATCCTGAACGGATTAGCGCCGCAGTTGCCCGTTCCGACGCCGCCGAGAGGCTGACCATCAGCCCACAAGCGCTGATTTACGCTGCGCAACTCCTCACGGGTTACGGCCTGGAAGACGCCATCGCTCCCAACCCTGCCCAAGCCGAGAACCTGCGCGTCTCTGTGCCATTTAGCCCACTGTGGACCTTAATCGGCCTGACGGCCCTGCTGGGAGCAGCTGCAGGTCTAGCTCAGCATAGTACGCGCCGCTTGACCGTCTTAGCCCTGGTCTGGGGCTTCTTGCCGCCCCTGCTGCTGACTCTGCGTCTGACCACGCCCCATCCACACTACTTCATCGCCTGTCTGCCCGCCTATGCCCTGCTGTGCGGCCTGGGACTAACAACCTTGTGGCGCGCCCTGCCCCACCAACAGGTGGCGCGTAATGTGCTGCTGCTGGCCTATGGCGTCATTCTGCTCTCGCAAGCTGTGGCCTGGCGCGGCTTGCTGCGCTGGATTGAGTCGCACCACATTGCTTATCCTGGCTTCACAACGCCGCTCAGCTTGCTTAATCCGATCCGCCAGGCTTTAGACGACAAACGCGACGTCGTCGTCCTCAGCCAGGGCATGGCCTGGAATCTGGATCACGAGGTGGCTGTGTGGGAGACGCTGCTCAGCCAGGCCGCCTGTGTGCGCACGCTGCGTCCAGATGGCTACTTCGTCCAGCCTGTCGGGCCGTTCGCCGTGCTGCGCGCTCCGTCTGCGCCGTCCGAAGCAGTGCGCGGCCTGTACGACCGGGGCCAAGCCGAAATTTTCCCAGAGCGTCCAGGCGGCGGCGTCTACGAGATTCGGCGCTTCGCACAAGCTCCTGCCTGGGATGGACCGCCCATCCTACCCGTCGAAGCGCCGCCTTTCCAGAACGGCCCGCGTTTGTTGGGCTACGGTTGGCAAGATAGTTTGCTAGCGCTAGCCTGGTCGCTGCCTCAGGGACGACGCGGCGACGACGTGCAATACAGCGCCCAAGCCTTCGATGCAGCAGGCCAGCGTCTGGCCCAACACGACGCGCGCTTCTGGCAGAGTGGGCATTGGTGCGCAGGCGATACGCTCATCACTTACGCACCGCTGGCCCTGACCGATCAGGCCAGACGGTTGACCGTGTCTCTCTATCGCCTGCTGGGTTCAAGCGGCTTCGAGACTGTGCCGCTGGCCGATGGTAGCACCGCCGTCATCATTTCTCTGGAGCAGCCGTAGACTCCGGCGTGGTCTCTGGCAGCAGAACGTCCAGCTCACTGGAGATGAATGCGCCATTCTCGTCGATGGTGAAGCCGAATAGGCGGTACGTCGTCGGCGGGAGAGCTGCCTCTTCTGGCATAGGAGTCGCTTCTTCGATCAAGCGCAGATCGCTGAGGAAGCCGCCTTGCAAGGGCAAGCGCTCTAGGCTTGGCCAGCGATAGACGCCCAGTAGGACTTCGTACTGGCCAGGCGGCAGGCGACGCTGCAAATCATAATCGATCATGATTGGTTCACTGATACGCCAATAGCGCGTAGGCAGCGCGGGTCGCACATCGTCCTGGGCCACCACCTGCCCCCTCTGATCGACGACGTGGGCAAACAAGGTGTAATCATCCAGCAGCGGCTGGATGGCCTGCCACTCGACACGTAGTAGGCGCGTGTAGCGGTCGAAGGTGTAGAGGTTGGGGCGCAAACCCTCGCCAAAGGGCGGACGCGAAGCGTTGCCGCTGGCTAGATCAGCGAAGGCACGTCCAATGTCCACATTCTGGGCGAGAGGCACAGCTAGCGCCCCAACATCGAGCAAGACAGCAGGCAAATCGCGCATACGCTCATCCTGAGCAGGGACGCGAGCTTGTGCCTCGCGATCCCACCACGTCACCTGGAGGCGCAGCGGATAAGGACCTCCTGCCAGCAGCGACAGACGCACCTCCAGATGGTCTTCGTAGATTGCGCCAGGCGGCCATTGGCTGGTGCGCAAGCGTCCGCCCAGCGGGAAGCTATCCAGCTTGCCAATCTCTTGACCATCAGGAGAGACGAAGCCCACCGACAACATGTAATCACGCTCCGTCGGCTCAATCGCTCGCCAGTACAAGGTGATCGGCACGCGTTCGCCTGGCAAATAGCGCCGATCCGCTGCGCGGTAGCCCAGCAGCTCAATCGGACCGTAGCGCGCGTAAACGCGCGTCACCGAAGAGGGCAAATCCGTCAGCGGAGCAGGCGGCTGATACTGCGGCGCAATGATCGTAATCGGTGTGAGCAGGGCCAGCAAGGCCAACACCTGCCAATTGCCGCGCACCAGAGGCACGAGCGCTTCGTGCGGCACAGCGTCGCCAGCACGCACGAACGAGCGATCCGGTGGCATGAACAAGAACACGCCCCACCAATAAACTTCCACCAAGCCAACTGCCAGCAGCGGCCCAAATGCCGGCATGAACAGCAAGACCATCTGCGGTGGCGCGTGACGCGCAGTAGCCAGCGCCACTAGGTAGAGGATCATGGCCAACAAGGCCAGGCCTAGCAGGGGCAACAGACCAATCAGTTCGCGGCGCGCATGAGTAAAATCGCGGATGGCGTAGAGCTGTGCCACCGTGAAGATCAGGCCGAATAGGCCGAGGAACGTCACCAGGTCAGCCACCAAGTAGACCAGCGGAGACGCCAGCACGTTGTCTGCGCCGAAGACGCCCCAGTAAGCCGCGCGGAATAACCCGAAGTTCTCCAGAAGCTGCACCACATCCAACGGCATAGAGCGCGCCCCAACTGTTGCCAGCAAGCCGCCCAACCCCCAAGGATCGCCGTGCTGGGCCAGGTTGTCGCTCATCCAACCACCCAAACTCAGCACGATCAGCGCAACCAGGCTCAGCAGCAGCACGCCGTAGCGTAGCCAGGCCCTATCACACGCGGCTATCCATACTCCTGCTAGGACAATCACGGGCAGGCTGAGCCAAGCGGCGCTGTGCAGGTTGAGCGCCAAGACGACAGCCATCAGCGTCAGAGATACATTGAGCCAATGCCAACCCTGCCGCACGGCACGCATCAGACCGTAGGTAGCCCAAGACAGCGCCAGCAACCCCGCTGCAAAGTTATTCACGCTGGCGCCGAGGGCCATCATCATCGGGTTGAAGGCTAGCAAGGCCGCGCCTAGCAGAGCTACGCTGGGCCTTTGTGGCGCAATCAGCGCACCAATGCGAGCGATGGGCCACAGAGCCAGAGCCACCAGGGCCACATTGGCCAGACGCAGCAGAGCTAGGACAGGTAGTCCGACGGGGAGACCACCCTGGTTGTCGCGCAGGAATAGATTCTTATTGGCCGTGCCAAACAAGTCAAAGGGACGCACATACGGATTGGGCTGGAGGTAAGGTCTGAGCGATTCGTCGCTCACGCGGCCTAGCTGGCCAAAGACAGCATAATACAGCGGTGGTTGATAGGCCACCACGCCCCATTCGCCGGCGGGGCGACCTTGCAAACGGGCAAAGTGGGCGAATTCATCGCCTATTTCGAAGGGTGGCGTCAGCAGGGCAAACAACGCGCCGCCAAACACAAAGCCCAGCGCCAGCCATTGTAGCGGCGTGAAGGGTAGTTTAGGCCAATGGATAGCGTTGAAGCGCTGCCAAAGATACAGTAGCAACCGATAGACGCGCAGGCTCAGGCGGCCTAAGACCTGCGCTGCAGCTACAGAGCGTCTCACCCACAGAGCAGCGGCTGTGCGCCAACGCAGCGTAAGGCGTTCATCCCGAACGGAATTTTCATCGCCCTGTGGCGTCAGCTTGGCGTCGGCCATCGGCGTTTCGCTGGTGTTTTGCTCACTAGACATAGCGGCACTCCCTGGCCTATCAACGTCATCTTGTTTGTTAGTGTACTGCAAAACAAGGCCAGGACAACAAAAATTCAAATTTTTAGGCTTCTTCCAGCATGGTACGCGCGTTCTCTACGTAGTCCAGGCTCTGATGGCGGAAGTAGGTGTCGTATAGCTCAGCGTAGTGGCCTCCCTGAGCCATGAGCTGTTCATGAGAGCCTTCTTCGATGATCTCACCTCGGCGCAAGACGATGATTCGGTCTGCGCTGCGCACCGTAGACAAGCGATGAGCCACCAGGATCGAAGTCGACTGCGCCAGGATCATCTGCACCGCCTCTTGGATCTGCATTTCGGTGAAGGGATCAATGCTGGCCGTCGCTTCGTCCAGGATGAAGATGGCAGGTTGCTGCACCAGCACGCGCAGCAGGCTGACTAGCTGGCGCTGGCCCATGCTCAGGCGCGCGCCGCGCTCGCCCACATGGCTGTGCAACCCCTGAGGCAGAGTCTCCAGCCATTCGCCTCCGCCGATGCTGTGGGCCAGACGCTCAATCTCCTCATCGCTGGCGTTCGGACGGGCATAGCGTACGTTCTCCATGATCGTCCCGCTGAACAGGAAAGGTTGCTGCGGCACGATGCCCAGGTGCGCACGATAGTCTTGTGGATCGAAGCTGCGTATGTCCTGGCCATCGATCGTGATCGTGCCGCCCTGGAACTCATAAAAGCGCGCCACCAGCTTGGCGATGGTGCTTTTGCCAGAGCCGGTGTGGCCGACGAAGGCCACGTTCTCGCCAGCGCGAATATCCAGGTTGAACTTCTTCAGCACAGGTTGGCCATCCACATAACTGAAATCCACGTCTCGGAAGCGAATCGCGCCGCGCAAACCCTGAGCAGGCCGCGAGTCGTGCTGTACTAGGGTATTTTCAGCGTCGATCAGGGCAAAGACGCGCTCGGCGGCGCTGAGGCCCTGCTGGAGCTGCGACCAGAACGAAGCAAAGTTAATCAGCGGGAAAAGAAAGCGATCCACCGCTTGGATGAATAAGAACCACTCAGCGGCGCTGATCGTACCGTCCAGCACATACCCCGCCCCCACATAGACGATAATCCCAATCGCCAAGCCGATCAGGCCGTTCATGACCGGGAAGACCAGGGCGAAGACGAAGCCGCGCGTGAGGTTGGTCTTGTAGGAGAGCGCATTCACTCGGCGAAATTCGTCGTAGATCATGGCTTCGCGGCGGAAATTCTTGGCCACGCTGATGCCCGTCACGCTCTCCTGGATGTTGTCGTTGACGACAGCCATCGCACGCGCGCCTTTGCGCGTCACCTTGCGCGCCAGATTGCGGAAGAAGACGGCAGTGACGATGAACATGGGCATAGTGACCAGCAGGATCAGCGTCAGGATCAGCGAGCTGTCGATCAACACTGCGATCAGCACACCCAATGAGATAACCTGAGAGATGACGTCGCTGGTGAGGATCATCACATCGGCGAATTCCTGGGTGTCGCTGGTGATACGACTGACGATCTTGCCCGTCTTGTTGGTGTCGTAGAAGGCCAGGTCGCGATTGAGCGCTGCTTGGAAGGCATCGCGGCGCATATGAGCCACCAGACGGCTGACGAGGTAGCCGATCCACAGACGACGCGCGTAATTGAGGAAGTATTCGAAGATTGCTGAGACCAGCAGCGCCAGCAGGATGAGGGGTACGAGGTCAGCCTGGCTCTGTTCTAGCGCGTCCACTCCCCAGGCGATCAGCAGCGGACGCAGCGAAGAGACGACGGCCAGCAGCGAGAACGCGCCGATGATCCCCCAAAACAGCGCCTTCTGTTGGCGCACATACGACCAAATCCGCCGAAACAGCGCGCCGTCGCCGTAGTTGCGGTCGTATTTGTCCGCTTCTAGGTTGCCAAAGAACATCGTTACACCTCTTGAGGGATGGCTGAGCTGGCGATGATGGGCGCTTCGTAACGCGCGAAGATACGCCGATAGGCTTCGCTGGTGCGCAACAGCTCTTCATGACTGCCTTGTGCCACCACCTTCCCCCGTCGCAGGACGATGATATGGTCAGCCCAGCGAATTTGCGACAGACGATGGGTGATGAGAATGGTCGTGCGGCCCCTCGCCGCTGCCCAGATGGCCTTCTGAATCTCGTCTTCGGTGGCGCTGTCGATGGCGCTGGTGCTGTCGTCTAGGATGAGGATGGGCGGATCGCTCTCGAAGGCGCGAGCAATAGCTATGCGCTGACGTTGGCCACCGCTGAGCGTCACGCCGCGCTGGCCAACAATGGTCTGATAGCCCTGCTCAAAGCTCATGATGAAGTCGTGGGCCTGAGCCTTGCGCGCCGCCGCTTCCACTTGTTCTTGGGTGGCTTCATCGTCGCCAAAGGCGATGTTTTGGGCAATTGTGCGGCTGAACAGGAAAACGTCCTGCTCAATGACGCTGATCTGGGAACGCAGCGATTCCAGATTCCAATCGCGCACGTCCACGCCGTCCACCAGCACTCGCCCTGCCGTCGGGTCGTAAATGCGGTTGATGAGCTTGGTGATCGTCGTCTTGCCTGCGCCAGTTTGACCGACGATGGCCACCGTCTGGCCGGCTTTCACGTTGAAGCTGACGGACTGCAAGACCTTCTGGCCGCTTTCCTGATAGCTGAAGTCCACGTCCTCAAAACATATATCGCCACGAATAGGCGCTTGATAGCCGTCTTCGCGCACTTCCAAGTCCATCTTGGCATTGATGACGGCCAGGATACGCTTGGCACTAGCATAGCCACTGGCAATGCGCGTCAACGAAAAGAGCGAGGTGAAGACGGGGAAACCGAACAGAGCGATCTGGCCCATATAGGCCACGATATCACCAACAGTGATCTGGCCCTGATCGTAAAGCAGGACGGCGTGCAGCAGCGCGAAAAAGAACACCAAGCCGAACAGCAAGTTGGGGATGTAGACCGCTTCTGCGCGCCCCTGAGCGATACTGTTGTCGCGCACTTCGTCGACCAACGCGCCAAAACGTGCCGCTTCGTTGCTCTCCTGAGCCGAGCCTTTGACGACCTGCAAGCCGTCCAGCGCCTCCGCTAGGCGCGCGTTCATCTTGCCAAAGCTGCTGCGCACCCGCTCCGCAATCGGATGGACACGGCGCAGGTAGTCAACCTGTGTGAGGATAGTGAGGATGACGAAAGCCAGCGGCACGATGACGAGCTGAGGGTGGATGAGGGGCGCTGCCAAGACGGGCAAGATCAAAAACCAACCAGAGCCGAGCAGCAAGTTGACGCCAGGGTTCATCATCAGGTTCATCTCGCGCACGTCATTCGTCACACGCGCCATAATCTCGCCGACGGGCTGAAGGTCATGAAAAGCCATGCTCTTGCCTAGCAGGCTGGCATAGAGTTCTTGACGCACGTCGCGCTCAATGCGCTGCGCGAAGACTTCCGAGGAGTAGTTGCGCATGAGCTGCAAGCAGGCGCGCAGAAGCTGAGAGCCTATGATGGCCAGAGCCATCGCTACCACAACCTCCATAGCCGCTTCACGACTCTCGTTCTGGCTGATGGCGTTGAAAGCCACGCCAATGAAGTACGGCACAGCGGCCGCCAGGGCTGCATTAGAGAACGCGCCCACCATCAGCGAAACAGCGTAGACGAAATGTCTGCGAATGTGCGACCAGATGAAGCGTGCAGGACTGCGGTGGTCGGTGTACAGCGGCACATCGGCCACAAATTCCAACGACATGGGCCAGTATCCTTGTGCATGAATGGCTCTTGCTTTATGGTAACGGATAAGCTCAAACCATTGCAGACCATTTTAGCGTTTTTGTGCATAAATAAATAAATGCTTAAGGTCACGAGCCTATGGTCAGTCGCAGTGGCAGAACGCCAACCGTGCCTTCTAGCGCCTCTCCCTGAGTGACGGGCAGGCGCTCCGGCCCGTCAGCGCTCAGGCGGTAGACGACCACCCACAGCAGATACTCACCAGACGGCAGATCGGACGGCAAAACCAGGGCGCGCCGATCCTGGATAGGAGTCCGCGTAGTCCAGCGACTTGTGGGCGAGAAGCCTCCTTGTGGCGCGCTATCCATCCCCTGAATAGGAGGTCTGCTGGAGTCAGATGGAACGACAAACCAGGCTACCTGGTAATCCTCGCTCAGGAGCGCCTCGGTGTGCCACCAGAGAGCAATTGCCAACGTATCCCCTAGCCCATAGCGCAGGCCTGTCGGCAGAGTCACACCATCCAGCCACAAGCTGTCGCCGTAGCGCAAGTTGGCCGCATGTTCATAGCTCATCAGCCCCTGGGCAGGCGGCCAAGCCTCCAGATGGTATTCCAACAGGCGCACTTCGGGATCACCCGTGTGAATTTCGCGCATCAGGTAAAAATTCTCGTTCAGATAGCGCTCCACAGGGCGCACAGCCCAGGAATTGTACGGGCCGTTGTGAGCCAAGAGCCATAGGCGACGACGATGCAGAGCCAGATGGTTGAGCATGCGCAGGTAATCCAGGCTCAGCAAATCCGCGCTGAAGGCCGACTGTAGGCGCGGCGGTGCATACTGTCCACCAGCTTCGCCGGGCTGGCCTACGAAGACGATGGGACGCACCGTGCGCAGACGATTGTGGTTGAGGACGAAACGATCGTAACGCGGATCAGCGAGGACGAGAGGATCGCCGGGTCGCGCCTCGCGCTCCAAAACTGCCCAGGCCGCGCGCAAACTCTCCGAGCTGGCCCAGGTCGTTGGGTCGCTGTCGTTGAGGGCGCGCAAACTGAGAGCCGTCAAGACGAGCCAGCCCAGAGCCAGGATGAGAATGCCCCAGGCAGCGCGCCGCCAGCGCCACAGCGCTGCGCTCAGCAGCAGAGACAGTCCTAGCAGCAAACCGTAAGCCCAGGGCCACCCGTCCAAGCCAGCCCGATACCAGGCCGTATTCAGGCCAAGGCTGGGCCAGGTAGGCAGCAGCAGCAGCCAGTGGGCATATTCAAGCTGGCGCAGCGCTCCATCCCATTCCGCCACCCCCCCCGACTCGCTGGGCAGCTGAAAGCGATACGCCCCCCACACCGAAAGCGCCCCAACGACCTGAATCCACAAGCTGAGGCCAATCAGCGTCAGCGCGCCCAATCGCCAGAGCCAGCGACCAGGCTCAGACAACCAAGCCAGCGCAGGCGCGAGCAGAACAGCGATCAGCGGCACAATCGGCACGAGGAAGCGCGGCGGCCAGGACAAGCCGCCATACCAATGCACCCCGGTCAGCAGGGCATGTCCCAGCGCATAAGCGCTGAGCGCCAGCAGCGCTAGCCAGATGAGGTTCTGCTGGCCCGTGCGCCAGACGCGCCAGCCTCCTACCAAAGCCAGCAGCAGCGCCGGCGAAGTCGACCACAGGCTGGCCGATGGGCTGAACAGATAGGCATAAAGAGCTTTAGTAGGCTCAGGCGCGGGCGTGCCGAAGCGAGACAACAGCGGCTCTGAAGACTGCACCAGTGAAGCCATCACAGGCGGAACAAAAGCCAGCAGAGTCAGACTAAGCAAGGCCAGAAGCAGGCCCAAGATTTGCAAGTGTCCCCAGGGACGCCAGGCGCTCTGCGGCCACAGAGCATAGGCTAGCAAAGCCGGCGCCACCAGCAGCGCTGTGAACTTAGCCTGCATAGCCAACGACAACAGTATCAGCGCCGCACCCAGCCAAGCCCAGCGCTGCCAATTCAGCCAGGGCCAAGCTCGTGCGTGGCTGAGAGCCAAAGCACAAGCTGTCAGCCCTAGCGCTGTCAGCGGCTCACGGAACAGGGTGCGGCTGTAGACCAGAGCAATCGTCGCCAGGCCGTACAGCAGCGCCACAGACCAAGCAATCCAGGCGGCGTAGCCCAGACGGCGCACCCACAGAGCCAACAGCGTCGCTGTGGAAGCCGTCGCCAGCACGTTCAGCAGCCAAACCAAATGGATGACGCCTAACCAGGGCAAAAGATCGGCCAGCAGCACCAGCCCTGCCGCCAGCAGCACCACCAGCGGGTCATCGTTGTAGGTGGCGGTGGGCAGCGGTTTGACGTCGATGATGTTACGCGGTGGCGAGATGGACGCCGATTCGTCGCGCTCCCAATCGCCAAAGCGCGCCAAGCTAGTCGCTGCGTCGATGATTTGTAGCTCGTCGCTGCTCTCGATCTTGCCGCTGTAGACCAACATTAGAGCGCTCAGCTGCAGCACAACGATAGACAGCGCAAGCACCGCAGGGCGCGGCACATTGAGTGAATTCATTGCTGAGAGTTTACTTCCCCCGAATGCTAGTTGCTTCGTCGCCTTCAGGATGAGGTTGCACGGTTGTTCAGGCGCAGGAGGAAGTTGGTCAAGCGTTTCATGAATTTCTGGCGGCCGTTGAGCTTGTCCAAGCCTGCCAAACCTACCTGGTAGGTCGCAGCGCCTTCGAACCACTGGCCCTGGCGCACTTGGAGCATGCCCAGCGCCAACAGGGTCTCGCTGTAGAGGCGCGTATCGTCCAGCGCCTTGAAGGTGTCGGCAGCTTGACGATAGGCTTTATAGGCCTCTTCTTTGTGGCCTAGCGCCGCATAAACTGCGCCCATGTTCCCCATGACCTGGGCCGCGCGGCGCTGATCGTTGGCTTCCTGGAAGAAGCGCAGCGCTTCCTGCATCATGTCTAGGGCCTGCTGGTTCTCGCCCAGGGCGCGATGGACTAGGCCGATGTTGACCATCATCTCAGCTGCCATGTCCGTCTGGCCTCCCTGCTCGTATAGGTCACGAGCCTGCTGAAACAGGCGCGCAGCGGCTTCGTAGTCGTGCTGGTCAAAGAGTTTGACGCCCTGCTCTTGCAGTTCGCGTGCGCTCGCCATCCTTCGCCTCCTTGAGATATGAGATACGGGGAACTCCATCAAATTACATAGCTATTTCGAGCATGCCTTCAGCTACCTTGCGCAGCTCTTCAGCGGGCAAGCGGCTGAACATCATCGCAATTTTGATGAAGCCCAGGTTGAGCGGATTGGCCGCAAAGGCGCGCACGTCCTCGTCCAGATCAGTGAAGCGCTTCCACTCCTCGCGGATGCGCAACAACTCGCCAATTGTGCCAGCCGTCTCGACGAAGTAATCCATGTTGCGCTTGACCAGGCCGCTGAGGACGCTCAGCTCATTCATGGGAATGGGCGTCTCGCCGAGTTCGTAGAGCGCCACTTGTTCCGCGTCCAGGTGGGCTGCTTCCGCCAACTGCTCTTGGCTCAGGCCCACCTCCTCGCGAGCTTGGCGCAGCAGCGCGCCGATCATGCGTTGGCGCAGCAGGACGTAATCATGTTCAGCGGCAATCTTGGCGTTGCGATCCTGATCCAGGGCGTTTTGCCCCCAGAAGTGGCTGATCGGCACGCCCAAGAAGTAAGCTAGCAGCTCCAGCTGAGGCAGGCTCGGTGACGTGTCGCCGTATTCCCAGGCCTCGATCATGCTCGGCTCAACGTTGAGCAGACGCGCGCACTCCTCCAAAGTACGAGCCGCGCTCAGGCGCGCATCGCGCACCAGCACGCCCAACATACGCGCGCGCAGGCGGTACGACTCGGCGTGGTCATAGGGCTTGTCAGGCGCTTTGTCCGCGTCTTTGCTGCTTTTTGCTTGCTTGAAGCGCGCTCCTAAATCTCCAAAGTTCATCACCGCACCACCTGTCATGCCATGATCCATGCCTGCATTATAGAACCTTTAGGACGGCCTGGCAACCAGAGGACGATACAACCACAGAGCAGCACAGGCCAGTCCCTCCGTCAGCACGAAGGCCCAAGCCGCGCCCAGTGCCTCTTCAGACGACACAACCAGCAGCAGCGCCACACCATACAAAGCCAAGACGAGCAGCGTGAGACGGTTCACCCAAGCCGCTTGGCCCAAGGCATACCAGTAGAGCGTGCGCAGACTTTTGAGATAAGACAGAGGCGCACCCCAAGCTAGAGTGCTGAGAAGGACAGCTGCAGGGACGAAGTCTGTGCCAAAACTCAGTCTGAGCAAGACGTTGCTCAGACTAGCCAAGACTAAGGTTACCAGCAGGCCATAGAGCGCCAAGAGACGCGCCGCCCCGCGAAAAGTGGTCTGCAAGGCAAGCTGATCTTGAGCCAAAGACGACAGGCGGGGGAAGAGTGCATCGTAGTAGGCAAAGGGCAGCAAGCGGGCTGCCTCCCACCAGCGCCAAGCTGCGCTGTACAGTCCCACGGCTTCCAGGCCCGCCAAGCTCTCCAGCAGGACGAAGGCCAGGCGGCTGCTGAGCGCCGCCAGCACCGCTGCAACAGCATAAGACGCGCTCTGGCGTAGCAGCGCTGCCATCCCTGGGATAGTCTGGGCTGTGCGGATTGGCCCATAGCGCCGCCGATGGACGACGTAAGCAGCCACGAGTTGACCCGCCGAGGTCAGGGTGTTGAGGGCCAGCGCCAGTAGCACATCGCCTCCCAAGCTCAGGGCTAGCGCTACCAACACCACCTGAGCGCTCAGCATGCTCAGGTTCAGCCACGCCAGCGGACGCATGATCTCCAGGCCGCGCCAAACGCCGCTGAAGCTGGCGTACAGGCTCTGGATGAAGACGAGCGGCGCTGACAGGCGTAGTCCCAGCGCCAGACGCTCATCGCTGCTGAGCAGCGGCGCGCCAACGAGCAGAGCCAGCGTCAGCCCTCCCCCTAGCAGCAAGCGCAGTCGCGCGCTGCCGATTAGGTAGGCTTGGGCCTGCGCCGCGTCCTGAGCCACGCGCTGTGCCAGCAGCGTCCCTAGACCCGCCTCAGCCAGCAAACTCAGCGGGTAAATCCAGGCCAGAGTCGCCGCGTAGAGGCCCAGCTCCTGCGCTCCCAGGCTGCGTCCAATCAGCGCCGAGAGCAGGAAGGCCAGCGCCGCCCCGCCGCCATTGCTGAGGGCTAGAGCCAGGCCGTTGGCGCGCAGGCGGCGCACAGCATTTTGCGCTATCATATCAGGCCGAATACAGACTATCGAGGACGCTTTCGCCCATGAGTTCCGCCATCTTGCTCATCTCCTGCCCCGATCGCGCCGGCCTGGTAGCTACCATCACCGATTTCATCTTCAGGCATAACGGCAATATCTTACACCTAGATCAGCACGTAGACGCTGAGCAAGATATCTTCTTCATGCGCGTCGCCTGGGATTTGACTCACTTCGCTCTAGGACGCCATGTCATCGCTGAGGCCTTCGCACCCATCGCTCAACGCTTCCAGATGGATTGGCAGCTACGTTTCGACGACGAACGCCAGAAGATGGTCATCTTCGTCGGCAAGGAGTCGCACGCGCTCTACGATATCCTAGCGCGCTGGCAGGCCCGCGAACTACCCGTCGATATTCCTGCCATCCTCTCTAACCACCCTGAGCTAGGCGGAGTCGCTGAGCAGTTTGGTCTGCCCTTCCGCGTCTTCCCTATGCACAAAGAGACCAAGGCGCAAGCCGAGCGCGAGCAGCTGGCGTATCTAGAGACCATCCGACCAGATTTCATCGTCTTGGCCAAATACATGCAAATCCTCACAGCGGATTTCGTTCGGCACTATCCCTATCGTATCATCAACATCCATCATTCGTTCCTGCCGGCCTTCGTCGGCGCCAAGCCTTATCACCAAGCCGCCGCGCGCGGCGTCAAGATCATCGGCGCGACGAGTCACTATGTCACCGCTGACCTGGACGCTGGGCCGATCATCGAACAAGACGTGGTGCGCGTCACTCACAAAGACAGCGTGGCCGACCTAGTGCGACGCGGCAAGGACTTGGAGAAGACAGTGCTTTCGCGGGCCATCTACTACCACGTGCAGCACCGCATTTTGGTCTACAACAACAAGACTGTCGTCTTCGCCTAAACCTCTTCGCTGCTCAGGCCAACGCCTTCGCAGAGGCTCAGACACAGTTCGCAATCTATGCTGCTGAGAAGGATCACGCCACATAACTCGTCCGCCGTGTTCAGCGGCATAGTGCGGCTACGGTGAGCTGTTCACTGTGCTGCTTGTCTAGGCTTCGATTGTACCACTATGCTGAGTCAGTGACGCGTGCTGCCGCGCTCTGGCCCAACCAGCAAGCGCCGCAAGTTGTTGTAATCCTCCAAGACGCGCCCTGCCCCACGCGCGACGCAAGTCATGGCGTCTTCGGCCACATAAGCACGAATGTTGACCTCTTGAGTGATTCGCTCAGCGAAGCCGCGCAATTGGCCAGTGCCGCCTGCAATCGTGATCCCACTCTCCATCAAATCGGCCACCAGTTCTGGTGGGGTGTCGTCCAGGGCTTCTTTCAGCGTGTCGATGATGATGGCCACTGAGCCGCTGATCGCCTCGCGAATTTCAATCGAACTCACCTCAACGCTGTCCGGCAAGCCCGTCGTCAGATTGCGCCCTTTGACGATCATCGTCCGCTCTTGTGGCAGCGGATAAGCCGAGCCAATCTCAATCTTGACTCGCTCCGCCGTCGGCTCGCCGATCAGCAGGTTGTGCTTGTTGCGCATGTACTGCACGATATCTTCATCCATCTCATCGCCGGCCACGCGAATGCTGCGGCTGAGGACGATGCCGCCCAGAGAGAACAAGGCGACTTCTGTCGTGCCGCCACCAACATCGACCACCATGCTGCCGCGCGTCTCCAGCACAGGCAGGCCCGCTCCAATGGCAGCCGCCACTGGTTCTTCAATCAGGTGTGCTTCGCGCGCGCCGGCTTCCATCGTCGCGTCGATCACGGCGCGCTTCTCGACCTCGGTCACGCCACTGGGTATACCTACCACCACGCGCGGGCGTGGGATCGGCACCCAACTCTGTTCATGCGCCTTGCGGATGAGATATTCGAGCATGCGCGCAGTCACTTCGTATTCGCTGATGACACCATCGCGCATGGGACGCACGATCAGAATATCGCGCGGATTCTTGCTCCACATCTCCTTGGCGCGCGCGCCAACTTCAATCGGTTGGCGCGTCTTGCGATCTAGGGCGACAAACGAAGGCTCGTTGAGGACAATGCCCTTGCCACGCACAGCTACCAGCGTATAGGCTGTGCCGAGATCAATGCCGATGTCGAGGGAGAAGAGGCCAAAGAGAGCATCTATCGGGCTTGGCAAGATCGGCACTCCTGAGTGGTCATCGACGGCGGGTATTATAACAGATTATGGCGCACTAGCACCTCTTCGACGGATAGCCACCACACGAAAGCAAAGGAGCAAGAAGCGTGCTTGCGAGGCTGATGGCGCAAAGCCTAGAAAGTTACCTGGGAATATCTGCCGAGACAAGGCTAATTGTGGCCGTGTCGGGCGGGGCGGATTCGCTGGCCCTGCTCCATCTGCTGACTGAACAAGGCGGCAAGCTAGGCTTAGAGATGATCGTCGCTCACTACAACCATCACCTGCGCCTCAGCGCTCAGCGTGACGCCGATCACGTCGCTCATGTCGCCCAGGTCTGGGGCTTGCCCTGCATAGTCGGTCACGGACACGTCGAAGCGCTGGCCGCAGCCTGGAATTTAGGCATAGAAGCAGCAGCACGACGCGCGCGCTATACTTTCTTGGCCCAAGTTGCCCAAGAAAAGCAGGCCCAGACCGTTGTCACCGCCCACCATGCCGACGATCAGGCTGAGACAGTGCTGCTGCAAGCGCTACGCGGCACAAGCGCAGGCCTCGGTCTACGCCCTGTATCGCCCCTGCCACATGCCCCGCACTTGCGCCTGTGGCGGCCCCTGCTCAAGGCCAGCAAAGACCAGCTGCTGGAGTACTGCCAACGTTACGAGATCGCATACATGCAGGACGAGAGCAACGACGATATTCGCTTCATGCGCAATTACTTGCGTCGGTCTATCGCGCCGCTCCTGGCCCACATCAATTCATCCTGGGTTGCAGCTCTGGGTCGCTTCGCTGAAGCTCAAGCCACCGACGCCGACTTCATCGCCCAGTGCTATGCTGAACAGGTGGCGCCTCATGAACAGCACGGCCATAACTATCGGCGTCTGCCCAAGGCTCTGTATCGACAGATTCATCAGGCCCTGGCCATCCGCTGGATTCGCGCTTCAGCTCAAGCTCTGGGCCAGACGGAAGACCTGGGACAAGAGCGCTTGCTGGCTGCTCACCGCCTAGCCAGCATAGGCGAGACGGGCAAGCGCGCTCAGCTTCCGCATGGCCTAGAGTTACACGTCGAGCGTTCTACTATTGCCGTTATACGCCTTGAGGACTAGACAAGCAAGGCGATCTTTACACAAAGCAATAAAGCGTACATTTTGGAGTGTCATGTTGATATGTGGCTGACCAGCGACTATAATTGAGCCTACATAAGGTTAGAATAAAAGTGAGTTCAAACCATGAGTTTGCCAAATCCAGCAGAACAACAGCCCGCTTATGTTCTTGTGGTCGATGATGAAGGGCCAAATCGTTATTCTGTGAGCAAGACGCTCCAGCGTGCCGGCTACATCGTCAACGAGGCAGCCAGCGGTGAAGACGCCCTGGAGATGGTACGTCTACAAGAATACGACGTCGTCCTGACGGACATCATCATGGATGGCATCGACGGCATTGAACTGCTGCGGCGGATCAAGGAGAACTCGCCCGACGCCATCGTCATCCTGCTGACCGGCTATGCTAGCTTGGGTTCGGCCGTAGAAGCGCTGCGCCTGGGCGCGCACGACTACCTCATCAAGCCCAGCTCTAGCATTGATATCTTGCAGAGCGTGGGGCGCGGCGTGGAACGCGCGCGCAACCTCAAACGCCGCCGCCGCCTGCTGGACGCCATCAAGAACGAAGTCCACGAATTAGCCAGCGCCAGCTCTGGCGCCAGCACTCCCATCCCTGCGCCCGATTTCTATAACGATCCCCCTCTCGCAGCTCAAGCTCGTCTGGCCACTCAGGAAGCCCCCAACAGCGCCATGAAGCTCGGCGCGCTCACTGTTTATCCGGGGCGCTACCAAGCTTCCATCAACGACAAGCCCATCGATCTCACTCCGACCGAGTTTGACTTGTTGCTCTACTTGGCTGCCCATCAAGGGCGCGTCGTGTCATGTAGCGAGCTAGTGCGCGAAGTACGCGGCTACGATGTCGACGAAGCCGAAGCCCGCGAAGTCATCCGCCCACACGTCAGCAACCTGCGTCGCAAGCTCAAACAGGTCGGTCAAGATGAAGGCCTCATCACCAACGTACGCGGCATTGGCTACCGCCTCAATGATCGCGGTGAGTGAGAACGTCCGTTGCGCCTCTTCTCCGTCACTGTCTGGCTTTTGCTGCTCGTCAGCTTCGTTCGCTTCCCCGCTATCAATGCCCAACAGGCCTGCCTAGACGCTTCAGGTCAGCTTCAGCGTCACAACTACTACAGCGCGCGCCTGAGACAGACCATGTTCTACAGCGTCTATCTGCCGCCCTGCTATGATCCCAACCGAACTTATCCCAGCCTGTTCTTGCTGCACGGATCGAACGAAGACGATGGCCATTGGCTGCGCCTGGGCCTGCCTGCCGTCCTGGACGATGGAATTCGCGCAGAGGATTGGCCTGCACTCATCGCCGTCTTGCCCTTCGGCGACGTCATTGCCAACCGCAACCGCTTCGACTCGGCGTCTTGGGCCAACATCTTCCTAGAGGAACTGTTGCCCGACGTAGAAGCTCGCTACAACCTGAGTTCTGATCCTCGTCTGCGCGCCCTGGGCGGAATCAGTCGCGGCGGTTTCTGGGCCTATCAGATTGGCCTGCGTCGTCCCGACCTGTTCGGCGTCCTGGGGGGTCATAGCGCCTTCTTCGATGAGCGCCACGCTCCGCCCGCCGACAACCCGCTGGACATCGCCCTGGCTTCTCAGACCATCACTCGCCAGCGCCTGTGGTTAGACAGCGGCGGTCAAGATTACGCCAAGCCCAACGTTGAATTGATGGTAGCGCGCCTGACGCAACGCGGCGTGCCGTTCACTTACCAAGCGTATGCTGATGGTCAGCACACCAACAGCCACTGGCGGCGCTATGTGGCTGATTATGTGCGCTGGTACACTCTGGGCTGGAACGAAGCCACCATGCCTTCACCTACGCCAGGCGCGCCTATCCTCGCCAATCCCTTCGCTACCAACACGCCCCTTGCGCCTACTAACCCCGCGCAAGCCCAGGTCAGACCTGTGCATGCGCTCGCCATCAACCAGGTCGACGGCCTGATCTTGCTGCCCGTCGCAGCCTTCCCGTCCATGCAGACCACCATCAGCCGCGCCACGCTGGAGGGCTTGCGCGCAGGCCAGACCAGCCCGCGCCTGATCGTCGATGAGATCACAGAAGCACAGCTCGTTGCACAGGGGATTCGGCTGCCGCCCGAAGCGCGCCGCGTGAACAGCGAGAGCCTAGTATCGGCTTTGTGGGGCGACCGCGACGCCTTCGCCTTGCTCAGCCTAGAGCGCCTATCGCTGCGCTTGCGTCCCTTGTGGATGGACGACCAGCCTATCTGGGATCAGCTCAGCAACTACCCGCTGGCCTTCGGAGCGCCGCCCCGTCCTCTGCGAATTACCCTGTCTGGCGTGACCGCCCTCACTCGTCGCACTCGCGACGCCCTGGATGCCAACGGGATCGAATGGGCTGCTAGCGGCATTCGGCGCTACGCACACAGCGCCGATTTTTTCCACATCAGCAACGAAGTCAGCTTTGTGGCCGATTGCCCCAATTTGGCCGACCCCAACCTGCTGGGTGGATCATCGTCCATGTGCAGCCGCCAGTCACACTTCGGTCTATTTGAGCTGCTAGACGTGGACGTCGTGGAGTTGACGGGCAATCACAACAACGACTACGGCTACGATCCTTACAAGGCCAGCTTCGCTTGGTTTGAGGAGCGTGGAATGCGCACCGTCGGCGGCGGCCTGACGCCCGAACAAGCGCGCCAGCCTCTCATGATTGAACACGATGAAGGTCGTGTCGGCTGGATCGCCTGCAACGCCGCCGGGCCATTCTACGCCCTGGCCAGCGAGAGCGGCGCAGGCGGTCAGCGCCCTGGTGCTGCCAACTGCAACGACAGAGACTGGCTTCAGTCGGCTCTTGCTAGGCTGCGCACTCAAGTCGATGTCGTCATCGTCACCCTGCAGCAAGTTGAATATGAAGACTACGTGCCGACAGACGCTCAGCGCATCCAGTTCCGCCAGCTCGCCGATTGGGGAGCAGACGTAGTGATTGGCACAGCCGCCCACAAGCCGCAAATCGTCGAATTCTACGCTACCCGCGACGCGCGCCAGGCCTTCATCCATTATGGTCTGGGCAACCTCTACTTCGATCAACCGTTTTGGGGCAACGTGCGCTTCTTCATGGATACGCTCTACATTTACCAGGGCCGCTTGTTGGGACTGGAAATTTTCCCTGGGATCATCGACGATAACGCGCGCCCGCGCTTGATGAACCCCGAAGAGCGTTTCAACTTCCTCTTCTTCATGTTCCGCCAGCAAAACGGACTCTGAGCCTATGCCCGCCCGATTGTTCCTCGCCCTCTCGCTGCTCGCCCTCGGCCTGTCAGCACACGCCCAAAGCCGCGTGGACGACTTGTTAGCAGCCATGAGCTTGCGCGACAAGGTAGGCCAGATGTTCATGATGACCTTCTTCGGGCAGCCGCTGAATCAGCCTGCCCGCGACCTCATCCGCGAATGGAAGCCAGGCGCATTCGCTCTGTTCAAATCGAATTTGGGCGATCCTGCCACCATCGCTCGCTTGACCAACGACTTGCAAGCGACCTTGCTGAGCGTCGGCGCGCCGCCCGCCTTCATCGGCATTGACCAAGAAGGCGGGATCATTGGCCACTTGCAGGAACAGCCAGGGTTCACTCGCCTGCCTGTGCCAACGCTGGTCACGGCCACAGGCGACCCGCAGATGGCCTATGACTATGGCCAGGCCACAGCCCGCGAAATGCGCGCTGTCGGGATCAACATGAACTTCGCGCCAGTCGCTGACCTGCTGACCAACCGCCGCAATCCCATCATCGGCAGACGCAGCTGGGGCAGCTTCGCTGAACAAGTTGGGCCGATGATAGCGGCCTATGCCCAGGGCTTACAGGCCGAAGGCGTGCTGGCGACGGCTAAGCACTTCCCAGGGCATGGCGACACCGACGATGACTCACACGCCACCATGCCCGTCGTCACTCACGACTTGGAGCGCTTGCAACGCGTGGAATTTGCGCCTTTTCAGCAGGCCATTGCCAAAGGCGTAGGCGCAGTGATGGTGTCTCATGTCCACTACACAGCCCTGGATGAACAGGCCCGCCCTGCCTCCCTCTCACCGCGCGTGGTGACGGGCCTGCTGCGCGAGACGATGGGCTTCGACGGAATCGCTATGCCCGACGCAATGGATATGGACGCAGTGGATACAATCTACAGCCCTGCCGAAGCAGCACGGCTGGCTGTGCTGGCTGGTCACGATCTGATCGTTCTGGGGGCGCACGTCAGCCCCGACAACCACCGCGCCGCCATGCAGCGCGTCTTGGCGATGGTGGAACGGGGCGAAATTGATGAAGCCCGCCTGGATCAATCGGTGCGGCGCATTTTAGAGGCCAAAGCGCGTCTGGGCGTGTTGGACTGGCAGCCACTTGAGCCGGCTCAGGCTGCTGCCAACGTACCGCTAGGCGAGACCGCTGCCCTGCTAGACAGGCTGTTCTTGCGCGGCCTAGCCCTAGTTCATGACGAGCGCGGTGTACTGGCAGCAATTCAGGGAGGTGCGCCGACAGCCTACGTTTACCCGGCTTCGCGGCCCAACCTGTGGCGCGCCTGCCAGGGCCTGAGCCATCTGCGTCCACTAGGAGTCTCTATCTCGCCTAGCGAACAGGAGATTGCTTGGGCAACCAGCTCGGCGCGCCAAGCCGATTGGGTGGTGGCCTTCACCCAGAACGCAGAGACGGATCGCGCACAGCAGCGCTTCATCGCTGCCCTGCCCGCCGACAAGACCCTGCTCATCGCTTTGTGGTCGCCTTATGACCTGCTGGCCCTGCCCAAGACCGCCGCCGCTGTGCTGGGCTATTCACCCTTGCCAGCAGCTGAGAGAGCTGTGTGCGCCATCTTGGGCGGCGAAAAACCCCAGGGCCAGGTGGTGGTTGACCTTGGGAGCTGAGTCGCGCCGCGCAGCAGCGCGCGTCGGAGTCTGGCTAGCCTGGCTTGTCCCGCTTTGGATCATCTTTGGGCTGTACGCGCCTGCGCTGAGTCTGCCCTTTTACAGCGACGACGTGCAAATCCTAGCCTACGTCGAACAGGCGACGCCCTGGCGGATGTTCAGCGAAGCCTCGTTCAACGTGCAGTTTTACCGTCCGTTGGCTAACCTCGTCTTCAAGTACGCGCCGCCCGATCCTCTGCTGTGGCACTTCGCCATAGTGGGGCTACACCTGGTCAACACGGCGCTGGTGGGCGCGCTGGCGCGCCACTTAGGCCTGAGCAAGACAGCGTCGGGCATAGCAATGGTCACCTTCGGCACATTCGCTTTCAATGCCCAGGCAGTGCTGTGGGTCGCAGCTTTCTACCACCTCGCTCCCGCTTTTTTGGTGCTGCTGGCGGGGCTGGCCCTGTTGAAGGCCCAGCGCGGATCATCGGCTTGGGGCTGGTTGGCAGTGCTGTGCGCTGCTGCCGCGCCCTTCTTCATCGAGAACGGCGTCCTGGCCGCGCCGCTGTTGGCGCTGCTGCTAGGGTGGGATGGCTTCCAGCCCATGCTGAAACGCTGGCGGTGCTGGTTGCCGCACCTGTTCATCATCAGCCTGATGAGCAGCGCTTATGTGCTGCTGCGCGCTGCTGTTCTCATGCCCATCCAGGCACAAGTCATGAACGAGCTACCCGTAGACCAGAAGTTGGCCTTCAATCTGCCCTATCTGCTGCAAGGCTTCACTCTACCCATTCAAGGCTTGTGGATGAGACTGGAAGCCGAGCCGACGACTCAGGCTTGGCTTGGGGCGGGCAGCTTTGGTCTCATCATAATCGCGCTGGCGCTTATCACGCGCCCTAGGCTGGCTGAAATTCAACGCTATAGCCTGGCCCTGCTGTGGATAGCGGCGCTGCTCATCCCCAACGTAGTCGGCCTAGACCCAGCCTACGTGGCCTACAGCGAGCGCACCCTCTACTTGGCTTCAGCGGGCATGGCGCTGGGCCTGGGGCTGCTGTTGTGGCGCGTTCCGCGCAGCTTGGGCTTGGCCTTGCTGGCTCTGCTGTTGCTGGCTCATCTCACCATAGCCGATGATTATGTGCGCTTGGTCACTATGCAAGGCCGTGCTTATGGCGACCTAGCTGAAGATTTGCGCTCCCTGACTGGTGCCGAGACCAAGCGCCTCATGCTCATCAACTTGCCGACGCACATAGAACAGCGCACACCCTACGCTCCGCTAGCTCGCGCTCATGCCGCTGTGTTGACCAACTGGGTCGATCTGGGACATTTTATAACGCGCCTGAGCGGGCAACGCTTCGCTGCCGTCGATCACTACTATGTCCCTTCAACCTTCCCCACGCTAGAGAACTATCGTCAGAACGCCTATTGGAGCATGGAGGATCGACCCTTTGAGGTCTGGGAGGCTTTCCAGCGCTTCGGTGATTATGACCTGGTAGCTGTATCGAGTCTGACGTCGGAGGGCTACAGCGTGCGCCTGATCGGTCAACAGGCTCAGACCAATAGCCCACCTCTGGCCGATTGGGGCAGCGTGCGCCTGCTAGGAATTGAAGGCGAGCAACGACGCGACGGCCTGCGCCTGGCCCTCACTTGGCACAGGCAAGGCGCTGTTGCCCGCGACCTTGTGCCGTTTGTGCAGGCCATGTGCGGCGGTGTCGTGCAGGCTCAGGCTGATGGCGAGCCACTGGCAGGATACTATGCCTTCTACCTGTGGGACGATGGTGCAGCCTGGACAGACTACCGCACCTTATCCTGGCCGTCTGCGGCCGACTGCACCATCCTGGTAGGCCTATATCATCGGGACAGCGGACAACGTTTGATCGACCACTTGAGCGGCAGCGACGCTCTGCGCTGGCAACCCTGAGTCGCCGCTCAGTTAGCTAGGCGGCGCACGAAGAGCAGGTAACCGATCAGCACAGCGGCAATCAGCAGCGGCGGCAGGCACAGGGCTAGCAGCAGGCGCATGAGCGGCTGCACACTATCTAACAAAGCATAGATCAGCAGAAAAGCGCCAATGCCACCAATTGCTAAGACAGCGACTAGCGCCTGAGCGCGGATGAGCTTCTGAGGGTCAAAGTGCATGACAATTCTCTGAGACGTAAGAGCAGCAAGGCCGCGTATTGTATTGGAAGTTTCAACTGGCGCGCAGGGCCGGGTGAGCCTCGTCATCTTCATGGCTCAAGCGACTCAGCAGCGCACGGCGCGCCGCTTCGCCCATCTGACCAATCTCATCGGCATATAGCAGCGTCTCATAAGGACGCAGCGGCATGAAAGTCGGCCCAGGAACGAGAATCATCTCATCTAGGAAGCTGGGTTCTGGCTCTGGTTCAGCCACCAGCTGAGCTGACAGCTCCGGGTTGAGGTGCAGCAACGTCGAAGCTTCACCGCTCGGTTGGCCTTGCCAGGCTTCGCTCAAGCCTAGCTTGTGCAGGTGCGGCACGATCCCAACCAAGCTGAGTGACTGCCCTGATGAACGTGCAGCGCGCGCCTGTCGTCCATAGCCCAGGGCCAGCAGGCAAAAGCTCAGCCAAGCAGCGCACCACAGAGCCAGCGCACCTGTCCACAACGCGCCCACAACGTCCACTCACTGCCTACCTTCGTGAATAAACGACCCATGTTGAGTGTAAGTCCAGACACAACACAGCACAATTCAGCGAGTCGTAAAAATTGCGTCTGAAGTATGTTGTCAGCTTAGCTTGAAAAAGTGTCCCTCGTCCTATTCATCAGTGACTAACGTCATAGTCAGCCTGAGCTGATGGTGAGACAATAAAACCAAAGTCAAAAGCTTAAGTACGTGGGAGAATTTCATCATGGCTTTGGCAACCAAACCCGAATCCAGCATCAAACCCGCTTCCGGCAGCAACGGCCAATCCAAGAAGTGGGTTTATTTGTTCAGCGAAGTAGAGGCAGCCGAGAGGGCCGTCGGCGGCAAATGGGACGCGGTGCGCGCCCTGTTGGGCGGCAAGGGCGCTGGTCTAGCCGACATGACGCGCGCAGGTGTGCCTGTGCCTCCTGGCTTCACCATCACCACCCAGGCCTGCAACGCCTACCAAGAGAGCAAGGAATTCCCAGAGGACATGTGGGAACAAGTTTTGAGCGCCATCAGCGCCATCGAAGCGCGCACCAACAAGCGCTTCGGCAACCCTGAGAATCCCCTGCTGGTCTCGGTGCGCAGCGGCGCTAAATTCTCCATGCCAGGCATGATGGACACTGTGCTGAATTTGGGCATGACCGACGCCATCGCGGAGGGCATGGTCAAGCTGACAGGCGATCCGCGCTTCGTCTACGACTCCTACCGCCGCCTGGTGCAGATGTTCGGCTCGGTCGTCATGCACATCGACGACGAAGCCTTCGAAGACTACCTCACCGAGGTCAAGCAGCAGCGCGGCGTCAAGAGCGATGTGGAATTGAGCGCCGACGACTGGAAGCAAATCACCGCTGAATTCAAGCGAGTCTATCGCCAGAAGGTGGGCGAAGATTTCCCGCAAGATCCGCTAGTGCAGTTGCGCCACGCCATCCGCGCTGTGTTCGAGTCGTGGAACGGTAAGCGCGCCATCGACTACCGCAACGCCGCCAACATCCCCCATGACTTGGGGACGGCAGTCAACGTGCAGACGATGGTCTTCGGCAACATGGGCGCCAACAGTGGCACGGGCGTAGCCTTCACTCGCAATCCCAGCACTGGCGAGCGCAAGCTGTTCGGCGATTACCTGATGAACGCCCAGGGTGAAGACGTGGTGGCCGGCATTCGCACTCCTTTACCTATTAGCGAGTTGGAGCGCGAAAATCCCACTGTTTACGCACAGTTTGTGGCCGTCGCCAACAAGCTGGAGAAGCACTACCGTGAAATGCAGGACGTGGAGTTTACCATCGAAAACGGCACGCTTTACATGCTGCAGACCCGCGACGGCAAACGGACTGCTCGCGCTGCCGTGCGCATCGCCGTTGAGATGGTCGAAGAGGGTCTCATCAGCAAGGAAGAAGCCATCCTGCGCGTCACCACCGATCATGTGCTGCAACTCCTGCACCCGCAGTTTGACCCCGACGCTAAAGCAGAAGCCAGCAAGGCCAAGCGCAAGATTGCCAAGGGCGTGAATGCCAGCCCCGGCGCTGCCGTCGGCGTGGCCGCCTTCGACGCTGACCTGGCTGAGAAATGGGGCAAAGCTGGCAAGTCGGTCATCATGATCCGTCCAGAGACCAAGCCCGACGATGTTCATGGTATGCTGGCCAGCAAGGGCATTTTGACCAGTCGCGGTGGCGCCACTAGCCACGCAGCGGTCGTTGCTCGTCAATTTGGCGTGCCGTGCGTGTGCGGTGCTGAAGCGCTAGAGATTGACTTGCCTGCTCGCCTGCTGCGCGTCGGCGAATTAGTGATCCGCGAAGGAGACATCGTGTCGATTGATGGCGGCACGGGCGAGGTCTTCGTCGGCGAGATCAAGCGCGTCGATCCAGACTTCAACCGCGAGCTGTACTTGCAAAAGCTGCTGCGCTGGGCTGATGAGGCGCGCCGCCTGGGCATTTACGCCAACGCCGACTATCCCAACGACGCCCGTCGCGCCCGCGATTACGGCGCACAAGGCATTGGTCTGTGCCGCACCGAGCATATGTTCTTCCAGGAAGAACGCCTACCTATCGTCCAGGCCATGATCCTCAGCGAACCCAACAGCGAAGAGGAAGCTGAACACCTGAAGAAGCTGTTAGTCTTCCAGCATGACGACTTCTACGGTATCTTCAAAGCAATGGACGGCTGCCCAGTCATCATCCGCCTGCTTGATCCGCCGCTGCACGAGTTCATGCCCTCCCACGAACAGCTGGCCCTCAGAGCTGCTGGCCTGCGTCTGATGGGCGATCGTCCCAAAGAGCTAGCTCGCGTGGAAGAGCTGATAATGGCCGTCGAAAGCCTGCAAGAATTCAACCCCATGCTAGGCCTGCGTGGCGTGCGCTTGGGCATCACCCGTCCAGAGATTAGCAGGATGCAAGTGCGCGCCTTGTTCGAAGCTGCCTGCCAACTCAAGGCCGAAGGCGGCGACGTACACCCAGAGATCATGGTCGCCGTCACCAACGACGCCAATGAGGTCAAGTTCATGAGGGAACTGATCGATCAGGTAGCAGAGGAGACGATGGCTCGCTTCGGTGTACGTATCGATTACAAAATCGGCACGATGATCGAGCTGCCGCGCGCCGCCATCTTGGCCGACCAGATGGCCAAGTACAGCGAATTCTTCAGCTTCGGCACAAACGACCTGACTCAGACCACCTTCGGCATCAGCCGCGACGACGCCGAGGGCAAGTTCCTGCTACATTACGTCGAGACGGGCATTATGGCCAGCAATCCCTTCCAAATCCTGGACACTGAAGGCGTAGGCTACCTGATTCGCCTGGCAGTGGAGAAGGGGCGCAGCACGCGGCCCGATCTTGAAGTGGGTATCTGCGGCGAACACGGTGGTGAGCCGAACAGCATCGCCTTCTGCCACAGCGTAGGCCTGGACTATGTGAGCTGCTCGCCCTTCCGCGTGCCAGTGGCTCGCTTGGCCGCCGCTCACGCCGCTCTGAAGGAAGCGGGCAAGAAAGCCAAAGAAGACCTGTAGACCTCTGGCGGGGCGAGCCGATAGCTCGCCCTTGTCGGTTCGTTCATTCGTCCTTGAGCATCAGGCGAATGTCTGCGCCGCTGGCGCGCATAGCGCGCACATAATCACCGATGGCGTTGTGATAGAGCGCGCGGCAGGCTTCGCGCAGGGTTGCGCCTCGGCCACCGCGTCCAATTTGGCCGTCGTAGGCGATAAGCCGCCCCTTCACGCGCTCTTCGGCCCGCTCCACAGGCCGATAGGTGAGGATGATACGCCACGAGCTGCTGAAGACCGTCGCCGTCACTCCAACGAGACGGCTCATCATTGCTAACGTGTCTTGGTCGAGCCACTCATCGTCGCTGTAGCCTGCAGGCCGACGGCGCACCGCTTCGTAGGTCGCCAGCAAACGCTGATGGGTGCGGTCAACCTCAGTCCATAGGTCGCTCAGGGCCACCGCCAGCCCTACGCGATCCGCCACTTGCACCTGATTCTGTCCCCAAGAGAGCAGGGCAGACCAAGCCACTACTTCTTCTAGAGGGTACATGTGCAGGCTCAAGGCAGCATCGGCGCTGTGAGCCTTGTGGATGTGGCCGACGGTAGCCTCCCAGGCTTCCCAGCCCAAGCGCGGGCGCGGTGGGAGAGGTGCTTTGGGTTCTGTGCGTTCTGTCATCAGCACAACCACCTCACTCAATGGCAATTTCTTTGCCGTCGATGGTGGCGCTGAATTTGAGCGCTCCGCCCTTCTTGCGCGCCGTCGTCACCTGAATGAGCGTGCCAGCAGGCGGCGCCGCCTTCAGCAAGAAGTCGGCCAATGGCTCGCGCACTTGGCGGCGGATGATGCGCTTGAGCGGGCGTGCGCCCATGCCTCTGTCTTCTTCGGTGCGCTGGTTGAGCAGATAGGTAATGGCGCTGTCGCTGAAGCTGAGCGTCAAGCCGCGTTCCTCTGCCATGCGCGTCTCTTTCTTCAGCAGTAGGCGCAGAATTTTGGCCATGCTCTCATCGTCCAGCGCATTGAACATCACCACCTCATCCAGGCGGTTGATGAATTCTGGGCGCAAGAAGCCGCGCACTTCCTCCATCACGGCATCTTTGATATCGTCGTCCAACACAGGCACAGCCAAGTGCTGCGCGCCGATGTTGCTGGTCAGGATGATGACCGCTTCGCTGAAGCGCGTGGTGTTGCCACGTCCATCCGTCAAGCGGCCCTCTTCGATCACTTGCAAGAGCAAGTCCATAATACGCGGATGAGCTTTCTCCACTTCGTCAAACAGCACAATGATGTAGGGTTGCTGGCGGACGCGCTCAGTGAGCTGGCCGCCATCTTCGCTGCCCACATAGCCAATCGGCGAGCCAATCAGACGGTTAATGCTGCTCTCGTCCTTGAATTCAGACATGTCCAGCGGCAGCATGGCGTCCTCGCTGCCGAACATGAATTCTGCCAAGACGCGTGCTAATTCCGTCTTGCCGACGCCAGTTGGCCCTAGAAATAGGAAAGCGCCGATAGGTCGCTTGGCGTCCTTCAGGCCCACGCGCGCCGCCTTGATGGCGCGGCTCACCACCATGACCGCTTCTTCTTGGCCGATGACGCGCTCGCTCAGATATTCTACCATGCTAGCGTAGCGCAGTCGCTCATCTTCCCCTAGCTTGCTGACAGGCACGCCGGTGATCTGGCTGGCCGTCAAGGTCACGTCTTCCACGTCCACCACGCCATCGTCGTTGGTCGTGGGGCGGAAGGCTAGATGAGGCTGGTTGCTCATGTTGACCATCGCCGCCGAGCGATGTAGGAGCTGTTCAGCGCTCAAGGGCAGAGGCATGGCCGTCAAGTAGCGTTTGGCCAAGTTCACTGCGACGCGCAGAGCTTCATCGTCTACTCTCACCTCGTAGGCGGCCTCGATGTGCGGCTTGAGAGTGCGCAACATCTCCAGCGCTTCTTCGGGGCTAGGCTCTGGCACGCGGATGATGGTGCTGTGTTCTTTGATGGCGCTCACGTTGGCCAGGCGCTGATTGTATTCCTGTTCGCTGGTGGAGACGATTAGCACTGGATCATCGCCCAGGAAGGCCTTCTGGATGATGGGCGTCGTCTTGGTGAATTCGGCTTTGACTGGCCCACCGAAGAAGCGGTGAATGTGTGGGATGAACAGGATTCCTCCGCGCGCCTGGTTCAGACCAGCGCGCACCGCCTGCAGTTCATCGTCCAGCAGGGCCGTTTCGTCAATGCGCACCAAGCTCTTGAAGCCCGACGGGCCTTTGCCCTCCGCAATCAGCAGAGCCAAGCTGTAGGCTAGGGTGCGCTTGCCCACGCCGTCCGGCCCTAGCAGGATGATATGGCGCTTAATGTTCTGGTTGGCGACGTTGATGATCTCGCGCAGCAAATCCTCGCGGAAGTGGACAGCGCGCATGTTGCCGCGCTTGGCCGTCGCTACGAAGTCTTGGACTGCTCCGCTGCTGCGCTTGATCGGCAACACCTGCGAAGAATCGTTCTGAATGTCGTCGATAGCTTTGGGAGTGATACCCACCTGGCGCAGAATGCCGCTGGTACTCATAGAACTCTCAGACAACACCTTGAGGGCGTGATCGGTGTCAATGCGTACCTCGTTCATGGCATTGGCCACGCTCAAGGCTTCATCTAGCATGATAATCATCTGCCTGCTGAGCGGCACGCGGACGTTGCCAGCAGCTGTGAAGTCTAGGTTGCCGTTGTTGTCGCGGCGCGTCTGCACAGCCAGCTCCACTTGGCGCGTCAGCTTTTCCAGGTCTACGCCGCGATTGCTGCGGAAAATCTGGAATAGGCGCATGGCCGCTGTATCTGGACGACGCAGCATGGCCAGCAGCAGCAGCTCTGGTTGTAAGTTCTGTTGATTGTAGGTCTTGCGCAAATTGACCGCGTCGTTGAGGACGCTGTCCATGTCTTTTGACAGCAAATCGGGGTTTAGGACGCCCATGCCACGTTATCCTGATGCACTTTGTGTGTCTGGTCCCAGTTTACTCCACGACGCCGCGTGAAAGTCTAGAGCGCACGGTCGCCGACGACGATTGACATGCTATTAAAGTAACGCGAAACAGCCTGTGGCACAAGCAACAGACCGATGAAAATTGCTATAAGAATCAAAAACGAGGGTCATACCCCTCGTCTCCAAGCGCAGTCTGGACTCAGTTCAGGTGATTTTGCAGCTTCTTGACGATGACGTCTTTGGACTTGTAGCCGGTGATACGTTCTACTTCCTTGCCACCCTTGAACAGGATGAGCGTGGGGATACTCATGATGCCGTGCTGCGTGATGAATTCATGGTTGGCGTCGGCGTCCATCTTGGCCACGCGCAGCTTGCCCTCATATTCCTCGGCCAACGCGTCGACGATAGGGGCGATCATCTTGCATG
>JANWYT010000009.1 GCA_025055175.1 Anaerolineae bacterium
CAAACGGTTTCGTCTGACCCAAGCTCAAGAGCCTCGCGCTGAGGACACTTCGCACACTAGACAAGCGCTGCCCTTTGTTCTAGACTTGGCGCACACAGGCTCAGATGAAATGACAAGCACTCAAACACTTTCTCTCTCTACGCTTCGCACCGCGCGCGCCTTGCTCTATGGACTGCTGCTGAGCGCCTACCTGCTCTGGTCGCTAACCTTCATCCAGCGCAGCAGCTTCGAAGTTGAGGGCCAGCGCATGTATGCCTTGTTCGAAGACAGCATGATCTCCATGCGCTACGCCTGGAATTTCGTACAAGGGCATGGCCTGGTGTGGAATGTCGGTGAAGCGCCAGTCGAGGGCTACACCAACTTTCTGTGGGTGCTGGTGATGGCTTCGCAGATCGTCCTGTTCGGGCGCTTGAACGGCGTGTTGGCAGTGCAGATCGTGGGCATGCTCATCCTGTGTGCCAATGCCTCCTGAGCGTGAGCCTGCTGCGCACTGTGCGCCGTCGTCTAGGACGACCTGAGAGCCTGTTCGCCGAGGGCCTGCTGCTAGCCTTCGTGCTGCTCTATTACCCCAGCAACTACTGGGGACTGATGGGCATGGAGACCAGCCTGGTCACTCTGTGGGCCTTGCTGGCGTTACGGTTGGCCCTGGGCCAAGACGAGACGCGAGTGCGCGTCTTGCCCTGGCTCGGAGTCGTCTTGGGCCTGGCTTTCTGGACGCGGCCCGATGCGCTCATCCTGGCAGCGCTGTTACTAGCTTACCGCGCCTATGCCCTGGGCTTGCGCGCCTGGCGCGTCTGGTTCATGGAGGGCCTGATTGTGCTGGCTTTCGTGACGGCCCTCAGCTTGTTCCGACTGGTTTACTATGGCGCGCTCGTCCCTAACACTTACACGCTGAAGGTAGGGGGCATGCCCCTGCTGCCGCGCCTGCGCGACGGCCTAGGCTTCATCGCACCGTATCTGGCGACGACGACGGCGCTGTTTGGCCTGGGCCTGTTGGGCCTGATGGATGGGCTGCGCGCCTGGTGGCAACAGTTGCGCGCCAACAGGCGGAGCTGGTGGCGTCTGGACATGACGCAGCGCACTCTGAGTTTGCTGGCTCTGGTCGTCATCTTACACGTCGCCTATCAAATCTGGACGGGAGGCGATCCCTGGCCTTACTGGCGCATGCTCGTGCCTGCCATGCCTGCCTTGTTTGTCTTGGCTGTGCTGGGGCTGGAGTGGCTGATGGCGCGGCTTGCCCAGCGTCTGCCCGCAGCTCTGGGCAAGCTAGGGGCGCTGGCCCTGGCGGGCTTCAGCATCAGTTTGGCTTTGCAGCCCTTCTTGCCTGAACTGATCTTCCAGAAGAGCGCGTACCGTGTGGGCTATCATGTCATCTTGGCCGAGCGGGCTGTGCTGCTCAACGAGATTTTGAGACCTGGAGCGCGCCTGGCAGTGTTCTCTGCCGGGATTGTCCCCTACTATACCGACTTTCACGTCATCGATATGCTGGGCAAGAACGACACTTATATCGCCAGCCTGCCACCAGATCGCAGCGGTGCTGTGAGCTGGCACGGCATGAACTCTGTGCCAGGCCACAACAAATACGACCTGTTCTATTCGATTGAGACGCAGCAAGCCACCTATGCCGAGCGCCTGAGCTGGGGGGCGCAAGGCCTGAGAGTGCCGCGCATGACCGAGATTCACTTGGGACGACTATCGTTCTTCCTAGATTTGTCCTCGCCTTATGTAGACCAGGAAGCTTTGCAAGCTCGTCTGGCCCAGGCCGAGAGCGCGACTGCGCCCTAGAAGGGGTCAACTCTGGCGCGTGGAGTCGTCCGAAGCCACGCTGGAGACCACTGTCGTGCTGCCCACCGCCATCATCTCCGCCGTCCGCCTGCGTCCCTCCGCCATCACCTCATCGAAGGGCAGGGCCACGCGATTGCCCTGAGGTGGGATGACGGGCAGGCGTACGTAAAACGTCGCGCCAGGGCAACTTTGCAGGTCATGGCCTGGACTTTCAGCCCAGATTGTGCCGCCATGCCCTTCGATGATCCCTTTGGCGATGGTCAGGCCCAAGCCCGGCCCCGCGCCTAAGAACTTGTAAACGCCCGTTGAATGAAGCTGAGTGTCGAAGCCGCGATAGAATTTGTGGAAGATATAGGGTAGGTCTTTGGCGGCAATGCCCACGCCCTGATCCTTGATCGTGAACAGGATAGTGTCGACGCCACCCTCGTCGGCCTTCTCTAGTTGGGCCATCAAATCAATACGGCCACCATCTGGCGTGAACTTGATGGCGTTCAAGATGAGGTTGCGGAAGGCCTGCACCAAGCGCTGCATGTCCGCCTGGATATGAGGCAGCCCAGTGAAGCCCTGTCGTTCAATGATGAGCTTGCGCTGTTCGACAGCATCGCGCAAGGGATCGAGAGCCATGCGGATGACCGTCTCTGGGGTGGTGCGCACAAAGCGCAAGTCCATCGAATTCACGTCCAACTGGCTCACGTCCAGCATAGCGCCGATGAGTTCCTCCATGCGTTCGGTGGAGCGGCGCAGGTTCATGACCATCTGCGTCGCCTGGCCCTTCTGCAAGAGCTGCTGCTCGTTCAAGCTATCTAGGATGTCTGTATAGCCGCGAATCTGGGCCAGCGGCGTGCGCAGCTCATGACTGGCAATGGTGATGAAATCGGTCTTGACGCTGTCGAGCTTCTCCAGCTCGCGCTTGGCGGCGTCCAAGCGCTTGTTCAGCTCGCGCATGCTGCGATTGAGGTGCTGCAAATCGTCGATGAGGCGGGCGCTGCGCAGCGACAAGCCAATCTGCTGGCCGATGACGATCAGAACCTCCAGATCAGGCCGATAGAAGGGCGCACCATCGCCTTTGTCTCCGACGGCCAGCAGGCCGATCACGCGGCCTTCGCTGATGATGGGCGCGTATACCTGCAAGCCCAGCCGCGCGAAGAAGGTGCGTTCAGCAGGATCAGCTGATTGGTATAGCGGATCATAGAGCAAGTCTGCCTGGCCCAACGGCACTTGGGCGATGACCAGGGTGCGGTAGATGGGACTACGCTTGGACAAGACGGCCGTCGGCGCTTGCGGATTGGCAGGCATGACCAGCTCCACCGCTTCTGGCACGCGGAAGGTGTTGCCGACGAGGATGAGGGCCGACTGGCGCACCCCCAGCGCTGCCGCTAGGGCGCGCTTGGCGGCATTGGCAACTTCTTCCAGCTGCGATGCGCTGGCGACTTCTTGGCTATATTGAGCGATGGCATAGGCAGCACTGGGCTTGGGTTCGTCCAAGAAGCTCTTCAAGATAGCGCGCACCAGCGCGCTGAGGGCCAGAAAGAGCAGTGCTGTCAGCAGAGCCAGCAAGGCCAATAGGGCCGTGCTAGACGGCGCAATCGGCAGCTCCAGGCGCTGCGTCAGGTAGAAAGCGCCGAACAACAGCGACCACAGGACGAACAGCAGGATAGCGCTTTGAGCGCTGGCCACAATCTGCGCGCGCGCGTCAGGCAAGCGCAGTCGATAGCTAGCATGAAGCACAGCAACAGCAGTCAGCAACAAGGGCAATTGGCCCGCTAAAATCAGTAGAGACGAGCCGCTGCCCAGCAGCAGGGAGGCAGCTAGCAGCAGAGCCAATGCTTGTACCCAGAAAGCAGCGCGGTTGGCCACTTCTGCCAGGCGAGCAGCGTAAAACCAGCGCAGCAGCAACAAGCTGAGCGCAGCAGCGGGCAGCAACAAGCTGCCCAATGCCACGACTCCACTCAGAGGCAGGGTTTCCAGCCTACCCCAATCGGCCCAGCCCAGAAAGGGCGCAGCATCCAAGAAGCCAGCAGTCAAGCTCAGCAGCAGACCCAGGGCCAGCAGCGCCATCCATAGGCGACTAAGCTTTTTGGCGACTACCCTTAAACGTTCGCCATCGTGCAATACGATCCAGCCGAAGACGACCCACACCAACCCGATGAGTCCTAGGCGCAGCAGCTCAGGCGCCAACCGTTCAGCCAGTGGCGAGAAAGGCAGGGCAGCGCTAGCGCTCAGCAAGGCATTGAGCAGCAGATAGACTAACAGAACGCGGCGACGCAGTGGCGCTGCGTCGCGGCGGCGCAGCAACCATGCTGCTAGCGCGGGCCACCACAGGATGAAGACGATGTTAAGAGCCTCTGCTGCTGTTCCCATGCCGATCCTTATTTCAGGATATAGTGCGTACCCTTTTTCGAGCCGACTCTAACTAGGACGCCCTTTTCGACCATGTCCGCAAGATCAAGTCGCAATGTCTCCGCGCTCACACCCTCGCACAGAGCGCGATATTCACGGTTGCTGATGCTGCCATGCTCGCGGATGTACTGCAAAGCGCGAGCCTGACGATAGTTATTGCTGCGCACCCACTCTGGTGCTTTGGGCTTCCCGCGTTCGTTGTAGAGCGTCACAGCGAAGCTGTAAGGGCGCGCATCAAAGACAGGAGGCTGCTGGCCCGCCTGTTCCATGACTTCGATCATGCGATCAATGCCCAGCCCCAGTTCTTCGATGTAGCCCCACTGGAACAAACCGTTGACGATGCGAGGGTTGCGGCTGAAATGCTCATCCTTGATGTTTTCGACGGTGATGAAGCCAGGCAGGCCACCTGGCGAGATAACCTCCAGCCGATCCGAATACATGCGAATCTCAATGCGACGGCCGCGCAGGCGGTAGTCACGGTGGCAAATGCTGTTGACGATGGCCTCGCGCACAGCAAACTGCGGATATTCGGCGCGTTCTTCGCGCTCTAGGCCTTTGACGACGGCGCTCACGGCCATCTCGCTCCAGACGAAGTTCCAAGACGCTTCGATCAAGCGCGGCAGCGGGCCAGTAATCTCCTCGCGGCGCGAATAGCCGGCCAATCCGTTTTCGCCGCGCGGCGTCTTGCCGACGAATTTGGCGAAGACGACGCTGCTCTGTGGAATCCATTGTTGGGGATATTCAGCGAAGAGCAGAATGCCCGTCACTGTGGGGCGGCCATCGGGCGTCAACGCGCCAATCTCGCGCAGCAGGTCGTCGACGCTGCCCTGGAAAGGCCGCTTAGTGCGCTCGGCGCGCTTCTCCAAGTATTCGTTGAGCATTTTCTTGCTGAAGTCTTCGCGCGCCGCGCCTGGCACGACCTCTGCTTCAAAGTCGCCGGTGCTTTTGGCGCTAGCCAAGCGCAGAATTTCCTGTCCTCCTAGAGGGCGGTTACGAGCGCCGCTGCGGATCAACACACGCCCATCGGTCAAGGCGTGTAGCTCAATGCTGCGCGGCACGCGGATGGCGTACAAATGGACGGTCTGGCGTGGTTTAGGTGGTCTGTCTTCGACGAGTTTGGGCTGTTCGTTGATGAACTTGACTTGATCGTCGGCGGGTTTGAGTTGTTTGCTGCCGAGCTTGACCTGATCGTCGCAAGGCTTGGCCTGCTTGAGCCGCTCCACCAACTCGAACAGATCGCGCGGCGCCACAGGTGGCAGGGTGGCCGTCAGCGAAGTCAAATCCAGCACGTTGCTCACGTCCTCCGACGGAGTGCTGGATTCTTCGAATTCGTCGTCGTCGAAGATGAGTTCCTCCCAGTGATCGATGACGACTGGGGGGCTAATCATCTCGTCGAGCGTCTTGAGGAGTTGCTGAATCTGGTCAACCCTGATCTTGCTGGAAGAGGGTTTGCCCTTCTCCGTCAGGCCCAGGACGATGATACCACCTTCGGTGTTGGCGAAGGCCAGCGTTGTCTCGGCAATTTTCTTGGCGTCGGCTTTTTCTACGAAGGCCAGGCGCGAGCCAGTGCCGTGCTTGATCTGTTCAATCGTCAACATGGTGCTATCACATAACGTCTTTCGCAATCCACGGTTGGCAAGCTGGCGAAACCAGCACTTCGCTGATTGTAACCATTCAACGGGAGTTTGTGCAAATGAAGCAATAGGCCTATGATTAAGAATGACTGGTGTCAATATCTCCACGCCGATGGAGGCTCGATGAACGTGTTGCAGCGCTGGCGCGCCGTGCGCAACCTCCAGGGTGACCGCTTGAGCGCGTTGCCGCTACTGGTGGTCTATCTGACCGACGGCTGCAACAGCAAATGCGTCACTTGCGACATCTGGCGCAGCCCACGTCGCAACATGCCGCTGGCCCTGGCTGAGTCGTTGGCCGCCGAAGCGCAAGCCCTGGGGACTCGCTGGGTGCTGCTCAGCGGTGGTGAGGCCATGCAGCACCCCGACTGGCCACGCATTGCCCAGATGTTCCGACAGACGGGCGCGCGCGTCCTACTGCTGACCAATGGCTTACTGCTCAAGCGCCAAATTGAAGCGACGCTGGCCTCCGTTGATGAGGTCATCCTGAGCTTGGACGGGGCGCAAGCCAGCACCTACGCCGCCGTTCGTGGCGTGGACGGCCTGGCCCTGGTGCTGGAGGGCTTGCGCCTGCTACGCCAGAACGGCATGTCCGTCACCACGCGCACCACCGTCCAGCGCGCCAACTACGCCGAGCTAGGCCAGATCATCGACCTGGGCCTGGCCTACGACGTGACGACCATCAGCTTCTTGGCGCTGGACGTGAGCAACCGCGAAGCTTTCGGCCCGCGCACAGGCCTGATACCTCTGGATTCCGTCTCCGTCGACGATCCACGCAGCCTGTCTGCGCTCCCGCCTGGCGCGCTGAGCGTGCAAGACTGTGAGGCACTGGCCGACCTGATCGACGCGCTGGCCCGCGACTACGCGCCCCACTTCGCCCAGGGCAGGATCGCCGAGTCGCCCGACAAGCTGCGCCGCACCCTGCTGAGCTATTTCCGCGCTCTGCACGGCCTAGAAGTCTACCCCGCGCCGCCCTGCAACGCCCCGCATTTCAGCGTCGTCGTCGAATGCGACGGACGGATTCGGCCCTGCTATTTCTTGCCGACGGTGGGCCAACTGCGGCCTGATGAGCCAGCGCTGAGTCAGGCCCTCAACGCCGACGACGCGCTGGCCATGCGCCGCGCTTACCGCCAGGGCCAGCGCCCCGAATGTGGACGCTGCGTCTGCCCGCTTTACAAGTCGGCGCGCGGCCTGTGGAGCATGTGAGGTGCGCTGGCTGAAGCGTGGCTTGCGCGTCCTGCCCAGCCAGAGCGCTTATGCGCTTTGGGCGCAATCTTATCCTGCCCAGGCCCACAACCCGCTGATGGCCCTGGAAGAAGCGGCTCTGCGCGCCTTCCTGCCTGATCTGCGCGGCCTAGACGTCTTGGACGTGGGCTGTGGCAGCGGTCGCTGGCTCAAGCTGGCTCAGGCAGACGGAGCGCGCCGCGCTCTGGGGATTGACTCTAGCGCCGCCATGCTGCGCCGAGCAGGCCCAGGCACGGCCCTGGCCACGATGACGGCTCTGCCCTTCCCAGCCGCTAGCTTCGATTTGCTGCTGTGCGCCCTGGCTATCGGCCACCTGCCCGACCATCAGCCTGCCCTGGCCGAGATGGCTCGTCTGCTGCGCCCCGACGGTCTGTTGCTGCTGAGCGACTTTCACTCAGTGCAGCATTGGCGTGGCGCTCAGCGCACTTTCCGCGCTGCCAATGGCCGCGTTTATGCAGTGGAGCATTACCCGCGCACAGTGGCCGACTTTTGGCAAGTCGGGGAGCGCGTGGGCCTGCGCCTGTGCGGCTTGTCTGAACCCGCCCTAGAGGTAGGCGGCCCGCCTGTTGTGCTGGTACTGGCCTGGCAGAAGCAAGCCTGACTGAGCAAGCGGGCATACACCTTGCGACAGGGTGCGCAATAGGTAGAATAGGAGTCCCTCGGCTTGCTGGCCAACACAGCGGCACACGGGCTTCAGACGACGTAGACGCGGGGTCATAGAGCATGGCGGACAGCCTTTTCGACAAACGCTATCGCTACGATTACATCTACCCGCGCGGACGCAGCGGCGAAACCCTGCGCGCCGTCGATACGCAAGCCGATGATCGCCCTGTCGTCATCAAGCGCCCCGCTCCCCAGGATGCTCCGCCCATCCGCGCCGGCCAAGAATCCAGCATTCGCAACGAGAAGCGCGCCCTGCAAGCCCTACAAGGCCATCCTCACATCGTCCAACTCTTGGGCGAAGGTCAGTTCTTCGTAGGTGGCACGCCTCATCAGTACATCGTCATGGAGCGGGCTGAGGGCCTGATCGTGGCCGACTGGGTGCGCGAATTGGCTCAGCAAGGTGAACGTCTGCCCTTGCTGGAGATGTTGACCATCATCGACCAACTGCTGGATTTGTTGCACGCCGCCCATGCCCGCGACATCGTCTACAACGACGTGGATGCCAAGCACTTGTTCTGGTCGCGCGAGGCCTACCGCCTACGCGTCATCGACTGGGGCAACGCTGTCTTCCTAGAAGGAGACATCAGCACACCGCAGGGGATCAGCCGCCAAACGGACGTGGCTCAGGTGGGTCAGCTCCTTTACAGCCTGCTGACTGGCGGCCAGCGGCCCGACATCCCGCGCGACGCCGACGCCAGCTTCGCCCTCAGCTTCGGCGTCGACTCGCGTCGCATTGATCCGCGCTTGCAGACCATCATCAGCCAGGCCGTCCATCCCAACCTGCGCCTGCGCACCGCCAGCATTGCCGCCCTGCGCAGCGAATTGACTGCCTTCCGCGCCCCGATGGAACGCGAGCGCAGCGCTGCCCTGGCACGCCTGAGCGAGCGCTTACGTCGTCTTGATCTGAGCAAAGATGAGCTGCTCACCTTGCAAAACCTGATTGAGCCGTTCCTGGCTCAAGACCCTGCTCATCCGCCCACGCTGAGCGCTCACCGTGAAGTTGTGGATCGCTTGCGCGATTTAAGCGTAGAAGCAGACCTGAACGCAGCCCATATCTACGTTCACAACGGCCACTGGGAGCGCGCCCAGGCCCTGCTGCTGGAGCTGCGCGAACGCGCCGGCAGCAAAACGAGTTCCCTCGTCCACTGGCTGAGCGACGTCTGTACCCTCATCCTGGAGAACGATTCGCGGGCCACGCCTAGCGCCTTGCAAGCCATCGACCTGATGATCCAGGGCCAGCCTCATCGAGCCGCCGCCCTGCTGATGGCCGATGAAGCCGACGACCAGGCCCGCGCTCTGCATTGGCTGATGGCTGAGCGCATCTCGTCGCACGTGAGTGAAGTGCTGCTGCTGCGCCCTAACCTCTATCGTCTGAGCAGCGCCCTGTTGCAGCTGCGCAGCGAAGGCCAGGATATCGCCGAATTGCAAGCCCTGCTCGACAGCGCCCAAGACGACCTGGATGCCCTGGCGACTGCGCCCCTTCACTTGCCCAGCCTGCGCGACCAGGCCCGCCAGATAGTGGAGGCACTGCAAGCCTTCAACCGCCTGCTGACGACCTTCGCTTATCAGCACAATCAACTCCCTAATCGGTTGCTGCCCCTCAACGCTGTCGAACGGGCTATCAACGCTGCCATGAGCCTGGCCGACTGCCTGCACATCGTCGGACGCCAGGCCAGCGCCAGCCCCAACGCTGTTCAGAATGCCCTAGAGGTCGCCCGCCAGATCGACCCGTCCACGCCTCTCTGGGCCAACCTAGACGCCTTCTTGCGAGGCTTGTATGCCCGCCTGAACGCTTGCCAGACCTACCAGCCGCAGCTCGACGGCAGCGACCTACAAAGCTGGTTTCCGCAGGCCCGCGCCGACCTGGCCCAGTATGCCCAGGCTCTGGCTGACGACCTGCTGAACGAAATGTTGCGCGCCCTGACTGAAGCCGAAGACGCCTGGGAGCAGTACCGCTGCGCCGTCATCGAAGGCGACCGCGAGACCGCCAGCGAAGCGCTGTTTAACGCCAGCTCGGCCCTGGCTACCCTCAGCCCCAGCCTTAGCCAGTGGTTGCGCCAACTGCGCGTCATCGTCGACGGTGCGAGCTACATCGAGCGCCACAGCGTCCCCAACCCGATTGGCCGCGCCCTGGCCGACGGCTGGGAAGCCTTCGACCGCAGCCGCCTAGCTGAAGCTGAGCAACTCGGTCAGCAGGCCAACGAAATTGCCCGCAGCGAAGCTGAACGCTACGCCGCCACCCGCCTGCAAAATCTAGCCCGCCTGGCTCGCGCCGCCACCGATCGCGGTGGCCTGGCCGATCTGCAAGCCTGTGACGATCTGCTGGGCCGCGTCGAAGCCCTGTTCAGCGCTGACGAGCGCCGCGATATGGAGACCTTCGCCGCCCAAATGCCCAACAACGACATCTACCTCAAGGCCATGAGTCGTGGCCTGGTGGAAGGTTTCGCCCGCCGCAGCAGCGCTGCTTTGCGCCTGCTCTTCACCCATGCTGTGCTGCAATCCGCCCTCAGCCTCTACGAGGGCCACATGAGCGACGCTCAGTTCTGGCGCGAAGCGGCCCTGCGCACTCTGGGAGAGGACGCCGCGCGCCACTTGTTGCTGCGCACCCTAGATGAGCAGCGCGCCCGCCTGGACGACATCAATCAGGCCAACGCCCTGCTGCTGACTCTGGATGGCCGCGCTGCCTTGCCACACCTGGTCGACACCATCCGTCAACTCGAGGCTAACCCTCAAGCCCGCAACTTCAGCTCCGTCATCCAAGCCCTGCGCGATCTTGACGTGGGTCTGCGCGATTGGCAGATGGCCGCCTTCCGCGAAGCCGGCGCGCGCATTGAGAGCGCCATCCGCAACCTGAGCGGCGCGTCTGCTAGCGGCCTGCACACTGCTCCGCTGCTGGCCTGGTTGAATGAGCTGTTGCGCGCTGCTGCCGAACTGAGTGTGCTGGCTCGCGAGCTGCGCGGCCTGGTGAGCCAGCTCCCCGACCAGCCTAACCCGCGCCTGGGAGAGTTGCACCACGAGTTGGTGCGGCTGACTACTCTCCAACTTGGGGAAGATATGGCGGCCCAACTGCGCCAGTGGCGCGACACTTACGACCAATTCGTCGCCCTCTACACCTCGTCAGAGCGACGCAGCAAACGGCTAGAACGCCTGGACGAATTCTTCAAGGCTCTGTTCATCGACAAGCACCCAGCCTATGCCCTGTACCGTCACTGGTACAATCTGTTGGAACAATCGCCAGAGTTCCCCGCGCCGCCCACTGATGATCCCATGCCGCGCGTCGCAGCCGATGTCCTGCCGCTTCCCTCTGATGATCGGTTACAGGCCACCACACCGCGCCGCCGCGCCGCGCCTATCCTCTGGCAACGTATCCTGACAACGCTGGTGGGACTTGCTGTCATCGTCTCGATCGCGCTCAGCGCTCTAGCCCTGCTGAACAGCGCTCCCTCCGAGCCGACGCCGACTCAAGTCAGCGAAGCCACTGCCCAAGAGCCAGCGCCCACGCCCGTCCCGACCCTAGCTCCTAGTCCAACGCCCAGCCCTAGCCCGACGCTCACGCCGACCAGTACAGCCAGCGCCACGCCTTCCGCCACGTCCACACCGACGACGACCTTCACCCCCAGCAGCACGCCCAGCGTCACACCCACCACGCCGCCGCCCACGCCTACGCCGCTGCCGCCAGAGGGCTTGCAAGGCCAGCAAGACCTCATCGCCCTGCTGGCCTCCGCCCCAGAACTGCCCATCAGTCCCCAAGTCTTCAGTCCACTGGAAGAAGGCGGCGGCTATCGCCTGGGCGCGAGCGAAGCCGTGTCTGGCGACGATATTCGCGTGCTGCCACCTGCCCAGTGGTTCGAAGCTCGCTACGGCAACAACGCCGCCAGTCGTCTGCGCAGCAGCAGCGCCGAGATTGCCCTGCGCACCTTCAATCCTGCTATCGTCAGCGCCGATCAGGTGTACTTTGGCCTGGCGTTGGAGAGCGCGCAGACGGGCGACTCAATCGGCCTGCGCGTACAAGTCATCGGGACGAACGCCATCAACTTGTACCGCGTCAAGAACGGGGTACTGAGCTTCCTCAGCCAACGTTCGGTGAATGCGCCAATTGTGCGCCTGCGCCTAGAGCGCAGCTCCGTCGATGGCAGGGTGTCGCTCTACTACAACGACGAAATGCTGGGCGAAGCAGTAGAGTTCCTGGCCAACGACGCTGAGTTGCTGCCATTCGTATTCGTGCGCGGCGGCGTCATCATCGGCCTGAGCAGCTGGCGGGTGAGCCTGCGCTGAGCCTAGTTGGGGTTGATGAGGTGGCGCGTTCCGTGCTGCGGACAGCAAGTGCCGCTGCTGAACAATTCATAGGCGATATAGTTAGCCTGCGCGGGTCGCAGACGTTCGTTGACGAAGTAGAAGTACCAGTCGCCGCTCCGAGGGCAATGGACATGGCCTATGCTCAGGCTAAAGAAGCCGATGCTTTGCGCCAATTCGGCGCTGACGGATCGAGCATGGTAGCGGCCAGCCAGCCATTGAACGATGAAGTAGTGCTTATCCAAAGCGAACGCTCTCCCTGAAATGGCCCACACATGCGTGGGCTAGCAGCTTCAAGGCTAGGTGGGCAAGCTTAGCCGAAGATGATTTCGCCGTAAACGGACGTGCAACTACTGAGCTGTCAAGCAAAATTAGGAAGAAAGTCATGTGGCATGATGACATAAGCCTCAGGCTACTTGCCCAAGCTGCCAAAGAGGGCAGGCGTGGCCAGCCATAACAGCTCTGCTTGGCGCGGAGCGGTCTGTGACCAGTTGAGCGCGGCAACTGCGCCCTTCTTGAGCATGACGTTAGCGCCACAAGCTGAGCGCACGACTTCGCTCAGGCTGGGGTTATGGCCCACCAGCAGGACTTCTTCTTGATCCTCGTGAATCGCCAGCAGGCTGACCATCCGTCCCAAGTCGAAGTTGAAGTCCAACGCCTCGCGGGTAGTGACGGTCAAACCCAGGGCTTTAGCTACGATATGAGCGGTCTGCTGGGCGCGCACGCGCGGGCTGGCGTAGATGGCGCTGGGCTGGATTTTCATGTGGGCCAAGACGCGAGCGGCTTCTTCCGTCTTGCGCACGCCTTCGCTAGTGAGGGCGCGGGCCTCGTCACTGATGGCCAGGTCTTCGGCCTTGCCGTGCCGCATGAGATAGACGATCATGGGATGCCCTCCAAATCAGCCAAGAAAGCGCCGATGGCTTCGGCGTAGCGGATGGGATGACCACAGCGGATGTGGTGGCCCACGCCGCTGACGTAGACCACGCGCACGCCACGCCACAAATTGCTCACTGTCTGAGCCGCTTGCGGCGTGACGACAGCACCTTTGTCCACGTCACCGCACAGCAGCAGGCCTTTGCAGTGCAGCGCGGCGCAGGTCTCGTACCAGCTTGGGCCACTCCACCAATCCATGTGGTCGAAGATGGCCAAATCGATCATTAAGCGGGCCTGGGCGCGCGTCTGAATGTCTTCCTCGCGCCAAGTGGGATAATGTTGTGCGCGGTAGAGGTCGGCCAGTGCCGCCTGGCTGAGCGTTTGAGCCTGAGCCGTTGCGGCGCGCCATTGGGCCAAGAACTCGCGCCGCATTGGCTCTTCGCGGAAGTAAGGGTCTTCTAGGATGAGCCAAGCCACTAGGTCGGGTCTGCGCGCGGCCAGCATGGCAGCGACGGTCGCGCCCATGCTGTGGCCGATCAGGCCAACGGGCGTCTTGAGACCCAGCACGCCGACCAGCGCTTCCAACTCATCGGCCAAGTCGACGAAGCTATAGGGCGCGCTGACGCGGCTGCTGCCACCATGCCCGCGCGAATCGTAGGCGATTACGTCGTAGTCGGCCACCAAGTCGCGAATCAGGCTTTGCCAGACCACTGAGCCATCAGTGAAGCCATGCACCAACACGACGGGCGGCTTGTCTTTGTCGGTGCGCAAGTAGCTCAGACGCTGGTCAGCTGCGTTGGCAAACTGCCAGGCAGGCTCAGGATTGGCGGCCATAGACGCGCTTCCCTTCCAGAATCTGGCGCAGACGAAAGAGGTCGGTGCGCGCACTCATGTCCAGGCTCATGGGCGTAACCGCCACTTTCTTCTCGTGGAGCAGCACATAGACATCGCTGTCTGGCTCTGCTTGCGACGGATCTGCGTTGAAGCGATAGCCGAGTTGGCCCTCGCTGTCAATGCTGATACGCTCAGGACGAGTCGGCCAGTAAACGCGGCGACGTGAGAGGCGCGTCATGCGCCATTCAGTGTCGGCGGTCGCTCCCCAGGGGACTTCAATCTTCAGCAAATCCACGTCGTCGGGCAGCACGCGGTGATGGATGAGCCATTCGCCGAATTTGCGAGCAAAGTGAGCAGCGGCGCTGAAGTCCACTTCATCAGAGTGAGTCAAGTGTAGGTCGAAGGGCGTCTGCTGGCTGATAGCGATAGCGTTGCAGCCCAGGCTCGCCCCTTCGATGGCGGCGCCCACCGTGCCGCTGATGGTGACGCCGTTGCCGGTGTTCTCGCCGTAGTTCGTGCCACTCACTACCAAATCGGGCTGACGGTCGCACAGCTCTAGAATGCCGTGCTGGACGGTCTGGGCAGGCGTGCCATCGGCAGCATAGGCAGTGCAATTGGCGATGCGATAGGGCGGCTGGTAGGGGCGGATCGTGCCGCGACTGGAACGCGGCATGCTGCGACCCATGCCGCTCTGCTGCTGCTCTGGCGCAACGACTAAAAGTTGGCCCAGGCCTTCGAAGGCCTTGACCGTAGCCCACAGACCCGGCGAGTCGATGCCGTCATCGTTGGTGAAGAGAATGAGGGGAGGACGTAAACCATTCATGGTGTGTCGCGTTTCTGTGGCGTGCCTGGCGCAGTCCGTTCGCTGCGCGCCAACGATGGAAAGATGTTGGTAAATTGTAACTTGTCATCGTACGAACACAAAATTAAGTTTAGGTTAAAGTCAAGTCAAGAGCCTTGCCAGGGTCAAGCAAAAAACGATGAACGCTTGAAAAAATAGGGGCGCGCAGCTCACAGCGCAGCTTTTTAACGTCCCAAGCAGCTTGATCTGCTATAATGAGCTGCGTAGCCTATCCGCACACAAGCACAGGGAGCGCAGCATGTATAAGTTAGCGTCGAAAAACGGGGCCTGGGAAGCGGTCATGGATGGCAATAGCCAAACGCCCATCCTCAACTTGGCGGGCCTGCAGGCAGGCCAGGTCATCAAAGTGACCGTGAACTTCTTCGCCCGCGAAGGCAGCTTCTACTACGTCGTCAGCAGCAACAACCCCAACTTCGTCGCGCTGAACCCCACGCAGGGCATCTTTGAAGACCCAGAAGGCTGGGAGTCGTGCTTGCTGGTAGCCCTCTTTGAAGTCCAGGGCAATGGCGAACAGGAGGGTAGCTTCATGGTCGAATTCAACAAAGGCGACCTGAGCGGCACGGGGACGCTCTCTAACTTCACCATCTTGGCTGAAGTCCTCAGCTAAGCCAGGGCCAATGACAAGCAGACCGAGCAAGGGGCGCATGCCCCTTGTTTTAATGATTGGCTTGACGCTGGTCGGCTGCCAGGCAACCAGTCCGGCGCCTCTGCCCACGCTGGCGGTGCTGCCCAGTCCCGTCTCAGCCCAAGCCAGTCTCTCCACGCCAACGCCAGCGCTGCGCGTCGTCGGCGTGCCAAGCCCCACCCCACCCACCTCGCAGTTTGGCGCATACCAAACTACGCTCAGCCAACCAGTTGGCCGCCAGCTTGGCACACTAGACGCGCGCCAGCCTGTCCACGTCTATCTGCTGGAGGGGCAGGTCGACCAGATCGTCACACTGCGTTTGCGCCGAATCAGCGGCACGCTCGATCCCTCGCTGGCCCTCTACGATCCGCAGTTCCGTCTGCTGGCCCAAGACGAAGCCAGTGGTGAGGGTCGTTCGGCGCGCTTGTTGAACATCCGCCTACCTCAGGCGGGCGCATACAGCGTGGTAGTGAGCGGCGATGGCTTCTATGGCGATTACGAACTGAGCTTGCACGGCGCACTGGTGGTGCAGCCCCAGAGCGAGCCAACGACGACGCCAATCCCCATCACGCCCTATCAGACGCCGACGCTAGGGGCGCTGGCCAGCGGGACGCGCTTAGCAGATCATCAGCCCGTCTTGGGCCTGCTCGGTCGCCAGGGCGACTTCGCGCGCTTCGCCTTCCCAGGCCAGGCAGGCCAGGTCGTCAGCCTGGGAGTGAGGCCTTTGGATGAGGCACAGTGGCTGCCCCAGTTTGAGATTTACGACCCAGATGGTGCGCTGCTGGCCTCAGCACGAGCTTCGCAGTCTTTGCAGACGAGGACAGCTCAGCTCCTCAGCCTGACTTTGGCGCTGGATGGCGTCCACACCGTGCTGGTGACGGCAGAGGGCGGACGCGGCAACGGCCCGTTCCAGCTCAGTTGGGGGCTTGGCCCCAGCTACGAAGAGCGCTGGATCGGCCTGCTGGCGGCTAACCAGCGCGTCGAAGGTCGTCTTGACGCCTTTGGGTTGCGCCATACCTACCTGCTGCGCCTGAACGCGGGCGACGTCATCACGGCAGCAGTCAGCCCAGCGACGCAGACGGGCAGACCGCTCGATCCTTATTTGGAGCTAGTTCGGCCTGCTGACGGCCAGTTCTACGCCATCGCGGCAGATGACAACGGCGGCGGCGGCACGACGGCCCTCATCCGCCTGGCCAAAATCGAGCAGAGCGGCGATTATCTGCTGCGAGTACGGGCAGCGCGCGGCGATGAATTGGGCAGCTACACCCTGCTGTGGCGCTACATTAACCTCGCCCCCACGCCGACTCCCGTGCCTGCCAGCCTGCCTTTGCTGGTGGTCGATGACTCGCTGAGCCTGGGCGAGTACCGTTTCTATAGCTTTCAGGGACGCCTAGGACAGCGCGTGCGCGTGCAGGTACGCGCCTTCCCTGGCTCTGGCCTAGACGCAGTGGCGGCTCTGATTGATCCGCAAGGGCGTGAGATTGCTCAGGGCGACGACAGCCCCAATTCGTTGGACGTGGACTTTGTGGCCTTGCTACCTGCTGATGGCAGCTACCAGGTTCGGGTGAATGGCTATCTGAGCGAAGGGGTTTACGAGGTGCGCGTCTCAGCGCTGTTAGAATAATAAGCAAACGCTCAAATCGCGCGCCACTTTTTGGCCTTACAATGAGAAGTATTCCCCTCTCCCGACGACCCAGCGTATTCCAAAGGACAGGCAGTATGATACCCAAACAAAGCCCTCTACGTATCTTTTCCGTGCCGCTGTTGCTGCTGGCGGCTTTCATCCTGGGCCTAAGCTGGCGCGGCCAAAACACTGAAGCCAACAGCGCTCCACCTGCCCTCAACCTGGCCATTGATACTACCGACTACCTGAGCGAGACAGAGCGCGTCTTCGCCACCATCTATGAGACAGTTGCCCCAAGCGTCGTATCGATCAGCGTCTCGGCGCGCACCCAGGGCCAGAGCTTCGTCCAGACAGCCAGCGGCAGCGGCTTCGTCATCGACATGGATGGCCACATTGTGACCAACTTCCACGTCGTGGAGGGCGCGCAGCGCATTGCTGTGACTATGTTCGACGGCACAATCACGGAAGCGCGCCTGATCGCCCCCGACCGCGATAGCGACTTGGCTGTGCTGAAAGTGGACGTGCCGCAGGAACGTCTGCGTCCAATTCGCTTTGCCAACTCGGACAACTTGCGCGTCGGGCAGACGGTGTTGGCGCTGGGCAACCCCTTTAACAACGACTGGACGCTCACCAGCGGCATCATCAGCGCCCTGAATCGCAGCATTGTGGGCCTGAACCGTTTCTCCATCGGCGGCGTGATCCAGACGGACGCGGCCATCAACCCCGGCAACAGTGGCGGCCCGCTGGTCAACCTGCAAGGCGAACTGATCGGCGTGAACAGCCAGATCGAGAGCCAGGTGCGCGCCAACAGCGGCGTAGGCTTCGCTGTGCCGTCTAACCTAGTGGCCAAAGTGGCTCGCAGCCTGATCCAAGAGGGCCGTATGCGCTACAGCTACCTAGGGATCAGCAGCAGGCCAATTGACCTCGACCTGATCCGCAGCTTCAATCTACCCAACAACATTCGCGGTGTGGCTGTCCTGCAAGCCGATTTCAACTTCCCAGCGGGCCAGGCCGGGGTGCAGAGCATCAGCAACAACAGCGTAGACATCATCACTGCCATCGATGGCCGTCCCATCCGCAACTTCGACGACATGATCGGTTGGCTGGCCATCAACACCACGCCAGGTCAAACGATCACCCTCACCATCTATCGCATGGGTCAAGTGGTCAACTTGCCTGTGACCCTGGCGGAGCGGCCTGGCCGGATCAACTAGCCGCTAGTCGAAAATATCGAAGATGTCATCCAGGAAGCTGCGTTTGCGCTTCCTGCCATCGTAGTGGCGCTCATCGTAGCGCCGCTCGTCGTCTTCGTAGCGCCGCTCACGTTCGTAACGCGCTGGGCGGCTCATCTCGTCGTCGAAGTCGTACTCCTCTTGAGGGCGCGTCCTGCTGACCGAAGTTGGCGGAGCAGGACGCGGAGCAGCGCTGGAGCGCGCCGCTTCTGCTGCCCTGTCCATCAGCTTATCCAGTTCGCCCTTGTCTAGCCAAATACCACGACAGCCGGGGCAGTAGTCAATCTCCACGCCTTCGCGCACAGCCATGCGCATGACGATGTTACAGTTGGGGCAAAGCATGGCTCACCGCCTTTCTGCTGGTTATGTAGCCTATGTACCCTGATGTATCTTGCGATTATCCGCGAACCAGCTTAATCTTGGCTGAAACAGCCAACCTTCCCCCCGAAAACTGGGGATTAGTTCGAACTATCGTAGCAAGTTGAAGCTTGTGTAAAAATCGCGAACGCCCGCCTTGCGGCGAGCGCTGAGAGTGATAAAGTTTTTTGCGCATAAGAAATTTAGTTATTTCTAAGATAGCGCCTTGTCTGAGAAGTGTCAAGATGGTTAAAAACGAGCAAACGTTTGCTCAGGGCGTATTTATGCAACACTCATCTTAGAGAGGCAAGAGGATGGGCAAATGGGAGTAGAAGGCGAAATCATCGTCATTGGGGCAGGACTGGCAGGCCTGACTTGCGCCGTACACCTGGCCGAGCGCGGCCTGCCTGTCACTGTGCTGGAAGCGGACTGGGGAGGCTTGGGTGGGCGCTTGGGCGGCGGCGATCCGTACACTTTCACTCATCAGGGGCGCGATTGGACTTTCCAGCCGGAACATGGCGTCCACGCCGTCTGGGGTGGCTATTCGAACTTCCGCGCTACGCTGGAGCGCTTCACGACTACGCGCTTACAGCCCTCGCTGGGCGAGGAATGGGTCAACCGTTGGGGGCGCGAGGTGCGGCGCATTGAAGCGGGCAACGCCATACGAGCGCGCTTCCTGCCCGCACCTTTCCATTATTTCAATTTGCTCTTCCGTCCGCGCACCTGGACGACGATTAACCCGCTGGATTTTCTGTCCTTCCCTGGGGTGCTGCTCAGCTTGTTGCTGACGCTGGCCTTCGATCCCATCCGCGAGGGCAAAGCCTGGGACGGCCTGCTGCTGCGCTTGTTCTTTCGCGGTTGGACGCCGAATCTGCGCGCTACGTTCGAAGGCCTGGCAGCTAACCTGCTGGCAGCACCGCTAGATGAGATTGACCTGGCGGCCTTCATCGCTGCGCTGCGCTTCTACACGGTGCTGCGTCGCGACAGTTGGGACATGCACTATCTTCCTCAGGATGCGGAGACCAGCGTCATCAAGCCGCTGGCCCAGGCCATCACAGCGCGCGGTGGGCGACTCCTGGGCGGCATGACAGCCCAGCGCCTAGAGCGCAGCAGCATGGGTTGGCGCGTCGTCGTCGAAGATGGACTGCGCGGCGGCCTGCGCAGCTTCCAGGCCGACCAAGTCGTGCTGGCAGCCCATCCCAGCGGCGCTGAACGTCTGCTCCTGGCCAGCGATGCCACTCGCGAGCAAGCCCAGGTCATGCGCTGGCCCGCCAGCGTCGCCAGTGTCGTGGTGCGCCTGTGGTTTAGCGCCGATCCACCAGGGATAGTACAGGGCGGCATGATGACTGGCGACTTCGGCCCAGACAACTTCTTCTGGCTGCACCGCCTGTATGACGACTGCCGCCTTTGGCATGAAGTGACGGGTGGCAGCGTCGCAGAGCTGCACTTCTATGAAGACAAGTTGGTCGCCCTGCCCGACGCCAATCTGGTCATCTTAGGAGTGACAGAACTCACGCGCGCCTTTCCTGCGTTGCGCGATTCGTTCGTGCATGGCACGGCGCGGCGCAACAGCAAAGTCCATCCGCGCTTCCGCGTGCCGACTCGCAACAGCTTGCACGTCCACACCCCCTGGCCTGGGCTACACGCCTGCGGCGACTGGGTGGGCTACGACAGTCCTGCCCTATGGATGGAGCGAGCCAGCGTGACGGGCATCGCAGCAGCCAACGCCATCCTGGCTGAGGCAGGTCTGCCCCACTACCCTATCCTGCAGCCCCCCACGCCAGAGCTGTTGGCGCGGGGTTTGCAGGCCCTTCTAAGAGCAGGGCGGCGACTTCTGGGGCCGCCTCTGCGCGCTATGGCCCGCTCAAGGCGGGGTCGTTCAGCCACAAGTCGGTAGAGAACAACGTGTTGCCTTCGATGAGCAGGTTGCTGCTATAGCCGTAAGGCAGCTCGAAGACGTTGAGACCATTAGCAACCGAGATGATCGGCTCGTTCACGCCGGTGTTGTTGTTCTTCACGCTCACCACAGGCTCGCAGACGATCTGGGCCACCTCTTGGCAAATCTCAAGTGCCACCTGAGCGCGGCGCACGTCAGGGCGCTGCTGAATGTAGGTCACGCGGATGTGATTCCAGCTCACTAGGCGCTTGCCAGCGGCATCGACGTTCTGACCAGGGGCTAAGGTGGCAGGCGGAGTCGCGCCGACGATGATCGATAGCAGGGCGCCGCCGGTGGGCGTAGGCGTGGCGCGCGGCCCACTGCACCAATCGGCGTTGCAGAAGGCCAGCGGCTTGACGCCTTCTAGCGTGGGGAGGCCGGCGAAAGCGGCTTCGCTCATGGTCGTCCAGCGCCGATCAATGAACAAGGCGAAGTTGTCGCCGCTGACGAACATCATGTTGCTTTGGCCGAAGTTGCGATACCAGGCGCGGAACTTGACGCCGCTGGGCATTTGGCCCATGTAGAGCGTAGCTGCTGCGTCTAGGTAAGAGAAGGCGAAGCGCGACTCGGCAGTGAAGCGTGCTTCACGGGCGGCTTCTTCGGCGGCAGCCACCTCATCAGGATCAGGTGGAGGCGGCGGATTCTCGGCTAGAGCGTTGAGGTTAGCGCTCAGCTCGCGGCAGTAATCCGCCGAGTCGGCGGCGGGCATGGTGAAGACGTCCTCAAAGCTAGGGTCGCGGGCGAACACAGCCAGCAGGCTTTGCAGGCTAGGAGCGCAGCGGACGATGGGGTCTGTCCCCTGCCAACCACGCGGACGCACCCCCTGGCCCAGGCTGACATCGGCCAGCAGCTCCAAGTCATGGCGCTGGTTGCGGTAGGTCACGCCTCCAGAGCCGCTAATCGTACCAACCCAGTTGGCAGGGCGCTGGCCGCGTCCCAGCAGTTCATCGGCCAAGCGCTCCAGGTCAGCGAAGTTATCGGCGGCCAGCGTTGGCGAGGTGATCTCTTTGTTGCCGATCCAACCCAGGGGGCGGTTGTTGAGGCCCAGCTTCTCATCAGCCACGCGCTCCAGATCACCGCGCACAGCCAGCACCAACTCAGGCAGCGCTGTGCTAGGGATGGGTTCAAGCTGCAAGGCTACAAGCTGGGCTTCTAGCTCACCGCGCACGACAGCGCAGTAATTAGGCAGATTGGCAGGCGTAGCGGGCAACACGCCAAAGCGCGTTTGCAGCGTCAGGGCCAAATTCTGTACAGTGCGGTCGCAGCGCGTCAGCGGATCAGCGCCCACCCAATCAGCGGGGCGCGCGTTGCCCAGCAGACGGTCGGCGCTCAATTCCAGATCATGGCGCACGTTGCGGGCCACGATCTGCGCGTTGGTGCTGGTCGCGCCAATCCAGTCCGCAGGACGCTGGCCCACGCCAAACACGCCATCGGCCAGCTGTTCGTTGTCAAACCACAGGTCGGCGACAATCGAGGGTGACGTGAGGTCGGCGTTGGCCGTCCAGGCGGGCGGACGTAGGCGTTCGCCGAAGGCCTGGTTGGCCAGAATCTCCAAGTCCAGGCGCAGGTTGAGCAGAAATTGATCGAAAGGGATAGGCTGGGCCTGCGGCACGAGGCTGATGGTCAAGCAGACCAGGGCCAGCCCTGCAATTCGTCGTAGTGCGCGCATGGCGACTCCTGAGGACACACTCAATGACGATTTGGCCCATTATAGCACGACTCAGCCTGCGCCTCCGTCTAAACGAACGTCCCAGGCGGCCAGGTCGGCCAGGAAGCGGTGGGCGGTCATGTCCAGGTGGATGGGCGTCAGGCTGGCGTAGCCCTGATGGACGGCCCACAAATCCGTGCCAAGCTCGTCCACTGTGCCGCTGGGCGGATCGCCGACAATACGCACGAAGCCCTCGCCGCGCTCCATCTGGTCTCGGTACAAGCGCGTCCCTTGACGAGTGAGCTGCAAGCCGCGCACGCGCGGCAGATTGGGTACGTTGAGATTGAGGATGGTGAGAGGCGGCAGACCGCGTTGTAAGACGATACGGGCCACATGAGCCGCGACGCGGGCGGCTTCGGCGTAGTCTTCCACCGCGTCAGCGTTGCGATTGGCCAGCGAGACGGCCAGGGCGGGCGCACCGTTGATGGTGGCTTCTAGGGCGGCAGTGACTGTGCCGCTGTAGGTGACGTCCTGGCTGAGGTTTTCGCCGCGATTAATGCCGCTCACTACCAGGTCAGGCGGCCAGGGACGCAGGCCCATCGCGCTCACGGCAATACAATCTGCCGGCGAGCCGCTGACCGACAAGGCAGACAAGCCGTTGGCCAGGGTGACTTCCTCATAGGGTATGGGGGCGAACAGCGTCTTCTTGTGGCCACTGGCGCTTTGGTTGGTGGCAGGGGCGGCGACTTCCACCGTCCCCAGGGAGCGCAGCGCTTCCGCCAGAGCCAGAAGGCCAGGGGCGAAGACGCCGTCATCGTTGGTGACTAGGATGTAGGCCATGAGACTTCTCTCTGTGAGGGCCAATACAGCGCCTCCCATTGTAGCAGACGCGGGGCAACGATTGACCCCTCATGCGCTTTAAGTTAGACTCGACGTGTCACCAGGAGTAATCATTGCATGGCCAAAGTCCTCATCACCGGCGGTGCAGGCTTCATCGGCAGCCACCTCTCCGAGCTTCTGCTGAGTCAAGGTCATCACGTCGCCATCATCGACAACCTTTCGACAGGGCGCTTCGCCAACATCGAAGGGCTGGTCAAGCATCCACGCTTCCACTTCGCCATCGAAGACATTCGCCAGTTCAACATCTTAGATCGTATGATGAGCGAATGCGACGTGGTGATCCACCTAGCGGCGGTGGTCGGCGTCGAGAAGATCATCCGTGAACCCATCAACACGATTGAGATCAACATCGGCGGCACAGAGATGGTCTTACAGGCGGCGCGCCGCTACCGCAAGCGCACCCTGATCGCCAGCACTAGCGAAGTCTATGGCAAGGGCGTGTCTTTCCCTTTCCGAGAAGACGACGACAGCCTGCTAGGGCCGACCAGCAAGAGCCGCTGGAGCTACGCCGCCAGCAAGGCGATTGACGAATTCCTGGCCCTGGCTTACCACCAAGAGGCGCAACTGCCCGTGACCATCTTCCGCCTGTTCAACACCGTTGGGCCGCGCCAGCAAGGCCAGTACGGCATGGTCTTGCCGCGCTTCGTCCAATGGGCTATCCGCCATGAGCCGATCCAGGTCTACGGCGATGGCCAGCAATCGCGCTGCTTCTGCAACGTGAGCGACGTGGTGCAAGCCATCGTCGGGCTGATGGACTGCCCAGACAGCATAGGCCAAGTGGTCAACGTGGGCAGCGACGAAGAGATCACCATGCTAGACCTGGCAGAACGAGTGCGGGAGCGCGCTGACAGCGCCAGCGAGATTCGCCTCGTCCCCTACGAAGAGGCCTACGCCGTGCCAGGCTTTGAGGACTTCCGCCGTCGCGTGCCGTCCATCGAACGCATTCGTGGCCTGACGGGCTGGCAGCCCAGCACGCCGCTCAACACCACTATCGACCAGATCATCGCTTACTATCGGGAGGTGCAGAAACATGGCTGAAGTGACGCGCAAAGAAGTTATCCTGGCTTTGGTGGCGGCCACCGCGCCGCGCTTGGCCGGGGTTGACCTGTCGGCGATCAACCTCTCGCGCTTGGACTTCACCGGCGCCAACTTACGCGGAGCGAATCTCAGCGGCTCGAACTTGCAGGAAGCCATCCTGCGCGCCGCCAACTTGACCGGCGTCAACCTCTCAGCGTCTCAACTGCCCTACGTCGACATGAACGCTGCCAACCTGACAATGGCCAACTTGCAGGGAGCGAACCTCCAGGGCGCGCGCTTGACCACCGCCAACCTCAGCAACGCCGACCTGAGCGGCGCTAACCTGCGCGGCGCCACCCTGACCGGCGCCAACGTGACCGGCGTCCGCTTCAACGAGAACACCATCTGGCCCGACGGCAAGCGCGGCAGCCAGGGCAGTCCCAGCCAATACACCTAGAAATAACAAATCGTAACGCCATATCGGGCCAACCTTCAGTTACAATGGAAGCAAAATTGCCAGGAGGGCGGCCCACCATGACCCACAGCGAAGATACTTTTGCTTTCATCATTCATCCCATCACCATCAAAAAAGACGTAGCCCGCAAGTTCCCCTTGCTAGGCAAAATCCTGCCAGAACCCATCATCAACTTCGCCTCGCAATTCTTCCCACCGCTGTACATCTCAGAGATCACCGGGATCACGTCGCAAAGCACAGGACGGGCCATCCGCGGCTGGTTTGTGGCCTGCCCCTTCACCCCGCCCACCATGATGCGCCTGCCGGTGGAGCGCGTCTACGACAAAATCGTCGCTTGCGGCCACATGGCCGAACAGCTCGGCGCGCGCATGTTGGGCCTGGGGGCATTCACCTCCGTCGTAGGCGACGCGGGTAAGACCATCGCCGAGCGGCTAGACATCCCCGTCACCACCGGCGACAGCTACACAGTGGCAATTGCCGTCGAAGCCATCTATGAAGCGGCAGCACAGATGGGCATTGATGCGCGCCAGGCCACCGTCGCCGTCGTCGGCGCTAGCGGGGCGATTGGACGCGCCTGCGCTCTGCACTTGGCCAGCGACGCCGCTCAACTCATCCTGGTAGGTAGACGACAGGAAGCAGTGGACAAAGTCCGCGAGGAATGCAGCGCTCCAGGCCGCAAAGTCATCGCCACGACGGACATCAACGCCATCTACCAAGCTGACTTAGTGCTGACCGTCACCAGCGCTATCGACGCCATCATTGAGCCACGTCATCTCAAGCCTGGCGCTGTCGTCCTGGATGTAGCCCGGCCGCGCGACGTCAGCGTGCGCGTGGCCCAAGAACGCGACGATGTGCTGGTCATCGAAGGTGGCATGGTGGAAGTGCCGGGGCCAGAAGCCGACTTTCACTTCAACTTCGGCTTTCCGCCGCGCAAGGCCTTCGCCTGCATGGCCGAGACGATGGCCCTGGCAATGGAAGGAATCTACGAGGACTACACCATCGGGCGCGAGCTAGAATTGGCTCGCATCGAGCAGATCAGCGCCATTGCCCGCAAGCACGGCTTCCGTCTGGCTGGCCTGCGCAGCTTTGAGAAGGCCGTGACCGAAGAGACCATCGTCGCGGTGCGCGAGCGGGCCGACCTGCGGCGCAAGACCTGGCGACCCGCCCTCACCTGAGCGCTCAGCCGCCGCGCTGGGCCAGGGCGACTTCTTTGGCTTGGCGCGCGGGCAGGAAATTGGGGTTGAACTGGATGGCCGCGTCGAAATTGCTGATGGCGCGGTCAATTTCGCCTTTGCCCAGGCGAGCTAGGCCGCCGTAGTAGTAGGTCTCCTCCACATATTGGCCGCCACCATCGTTCAGATTGGCTTGGACGAGAGCCAGCAGAACGTCGTACTGCCCAGTGTGATAGTAGGCTTCCAGATGATCGAAGCGATACCAGGCTAGACGCCAGGGCAGGCCGAGGGCGCGCGCTTGGTCGAAGGCTATCGCTGCTTCGGCATATTGGCCCAGGGCCACCATGTTGCTGCCGATGTTGAACCAGGCGAAGGCATCCTGCTGATTGGCTTTAGCCTGCTGCACGGCCCGCTGCAAGGCGTCGTAGTGGTTCTGCCACAGGTTGGCATCTGATCCTAGCAGAGCCAGCAGTTCAGCTTCTCGGTTGGCGGTGTAGAGGACGAGATAGAGGTAGTTGAAATGCTTCCAGTAGGTCTCGATGTAGTCGTAGGTATAGGGCGTGTTCTGGCCAATGTAGCTGTCACTGGTGTAGAAGGTCTGACGCACATCGTCGTAGCCGATCATGAGCAGGTAGTGGCCCATCCAGCCCAGTCGCTGTGGCTCAGGATCGTAGCCCTTTTCGATGATGACGGGGAAGTCATTGGCAATGAGGCGCTTGAGCAGTTCCAACGTGCCGTTGACGCGCACCAGAGCATAGACGGGCAACTCTGGCACTTGAGTGTTGACGAACTCGGCCATCTGCGAGGGGCTGACGTTCTTATCTTCGCCGTTAGGCTTGAGCCAAGCCGCTGCGCGTTGCTGATTGTCGCGGTAGCCGAAGAAAGTGAGAGCATTAGTCAGGGTAGCCGGCCCGCAATTGTTCCAGCCCTGATGTTCGAAGCGGATGCCGTTCAGGCGGTAGCTGCCGGGCAGGGCAGACTCTGGCGCTGCCGACGCGCCGCTGAAGAGCGGGATCATGGGGATGGGCGTGGGGGCGTCCTGCGCACCCACCAGGCCCAGGCCGAAGAAGCCCAACAGCCAAGACAAGATAGCAGACAAGACCAGCAAGGCACATGAGGGACGTGGAATGGGCATAGGATGATCCTCGGCGCTAACAACGATGATTATCATCATGATACGTGCGCTCGGCTCTGTCAACTCTGCGCCTGACGTGCGCCTGACCGTCTATTGTTCGGCATGCGGCGCAACCCTTGTTTTCAAGGCTCTTTTTGCCTATTGTTGCGCCTATTATCGACGGTCTTCCCCCGCGCTGCCAGGTGGCCATCGTGCTAAAATCCACGCTCAAGCTCTACCGCAAGACCCTCAAGCGTATTCCATCAGCTCATCGCGCCGTGCATTGGCTGCTGTCGCATACGCTGATCCCGACGCTGGAGAAGGTGCGTGGCTTCCAGACTATGCCCGATGACCCCTTCTGGTTTCGCCTAGAGCTGCTGACGCAGACCCATGAAGCCGAGACGCACCAAGTGGCGCGTCGCTTGCTGCGGCCCGGCATGGTGGCGCTAGACGTAGGAGCGCACGTCGGCTACTACGCTCGCTTGTTCAGTCAGGCCGTCGGCCCACAAGGGCGCGTGCTGGCCTTCGAGCCGCACCCGCGCAACTTCCACGTCCTCCAGCGCAACTTGCGCAGCTGCTCGAATGTAGAGGCGCTGGCTTTGGCGGTGGGCGAAACGCAGGGCAGCGCTCAGCTCCACGACTACCTGATGATGTCTGCCAGCGGCTCGCTCAACTACGACGAGCGCCTGCGCGAGACGCAGCAGGCGGCCATCCGAGTGGGCGATCTGGCGCCGCGCATGAAAGACTTTGAGCCTCAGGTCTACACCGTCCCCGTCGTGCCGCTGGACGACGTGCTAGACGAGCGCAGCATACAACGCGTCGATCTCATCAAAATGGACATCGAAGGCGCTGAGCTGGGAGCGCTACGCGGCCTACAACGCACCTTGCAGCGCTCCCCCGACTTAGCTCTCATCATGGAATACAACCCACTAGGCCTGCGCGCCTTCGGCACAGAGCCGCTGGTTGCGCTGGACGAGATCGTCGCCCTGGGCCTGAGCCGCTGGCAAGTCATCGAGACAGGCGGCGCGCTGCGCGACTTGAGCCAAGCCGCCGACTTAGCGCGCCTGACCGACGATCTGATCGCCCACATGGGCGTGGTTAATTTGCTGCTGAGGCCCTAGCCGCGTCGCTGATGGGCGCGCGCTTCATCTTCGATCAACTCCAGCAGAGCTGAGACGGTGGTGTCAGGCAGCACAGAGTCGGGCAGAGGATAGACCGCCTGCTCTAGGATGATGCAGCGCGACCAATCCAGGCGCAGTCGACCTACGCTGAACGGCTCAGGCGCTTGCAGGCGCAGGACGCCATCGACACAAGCCGTCTGAGACGCAGGCTCGCATACAATGCACAGGCCCAAAGCTGGCGTGGCTTCATGAGCGACGATCAGACCTTCATCGCGCACCCCACCCACTGCATAGCGCCAAGCCTGCCCAGGCGCGACTAGGCCCAAACTAACCTGTCCCACTAGCTTGGCGCGGCTCTCGGCGCTGAGGGCAGCGGCGTTGGCGGCGTGGTAGCCCAGGGCATCCAGAGCCAAGAAGGCGCTGCGTCCCTGAGTGGCGGCACAATGCCATGCTCGGTCGCTGCACGCCCCGCCCAAATCCAGCAGCAGTGGCGCAGGCTGATCCTGAGCTAGGGCGCGCAGATGAACCGCCAGGCGCGGCAGGCGGACGAAGTCCCCGCCCAAGCCATGCGTATAGAGCAAGGTTAGGAGGAGCGGGGCGCTCATGACTCACTTGTGCTTCCAGGTGGGTTTGCGCTTCTCGGCGAAAGCCGTCATGCCCTCCTGCTTGTCTTCGGTGGCGAAGGCCATATAGAACAGGTGCTGTTCGGCCTGTAAGCCTTCTTGCAGCGTCGTCTCGAAGGCGCGCTGGATGGCGTCTTTGGTCAGGCGCACGGCCACCCGCGACAACGAGGCGATCTTCTGGCCGATCTTGATGGCCTCATCCATGTACGATTCGACAGCGACGACTTTGTTCACCAGACCATACTGGGCCGCTTCCTGGGCTGTCAAGCGCCGATCCGTCAACATAATCTCCATCGCCAGGGCCTTGCCGACTGCGCGCGTGAGGCGCTGAGTGCCGCCGCCGCCGGGCAGAATGCCCAGATTAATCTCTGGTTGGCCGAAGACCGCCGTCTCGCTGGCGACGATCATGTCGCAGGCCATCGCTAGCTCGCAGCCTCCGCCCAGAGCGAAGCCGCTCACTGCCGCAATTAGGGGCTTCTTGTAGCGGCTAAAGTCGAAGTTGGCGGTCACAGTGGGACGCATGAACATGTCGATGTAGGGTGTGTCCAGCATTTCCTTGATGTCAGCGCCAGCTGCGAAGGCTCGTTCACTGCCCGTGACAATCATGCAGGCGATACCGTCGTCGGCTTCAAAGGCGCTCAGGGCGTCGTGCAGTTCCTTCATCAGGGCGTTGTTGAGGGCGTTGAGCGCCTGCGGGCGATTCAGGCGCACCAACCCTACACCAGGAGCAGGGACTTCTGTCAAGATATATTCATAGCTCATTGAAAATGCTCCGCAGGGATAAGAAGGCGGCGTTCGCGGCAAGCATACCACAGTCCTGTCCGCATTCACACCTTGCCAAAGCGGCGTGGGATGATTATTGTAAGTTCCTTATGAGATGGGATACGCCGCTTGAACAGGCCCTCGTGGCCCGCCAAACCCTGCGCCGCCAGGGCCTGCCGCTGGTCTTCTCCAACGGCCACTTCGATTTGCTGCACGTCGGCCACCTAGACTACCTAGAACAGGCTCGCGCCCTGGGAGCGGCCCTCTACGTCGGACTCAACGGCGACTCGTCGACAATGCGCCTCAAAGGCCCAGGCCGTCCCCTTGTGACGGCCCAAGAGCGCGCTCGTCTGCTCTCAGCCCTGCGCGTCGTCGATTGCGTCCTCATCTTCGAAGATGACACTGCCGCTGGCCTCATCCAAGCTCTGCAGCCAGAAATCTACGTCAAGGGGGGCGACTACGCTCACAAGCTCCTGCCAGAGCGTCCTCTAGTCGAGTCTTATGGTGGACGAGTCGTCCTCATTGACCTTGTGCCAGAGCACAGCACGAGCGCCCTGATTGCTCGCATTAAAGCCCTGCCTTGACCTAAAAGAAGGGAAGCTTCATCATGACCTACGTCATCGAACAACATCCCACTTTGCCCTTGCTCGTCACCACTTTCAGCGGCTACGTAGATGCCGACGAATTCGTACGCTGGAACACCGAGCTGCTGGCGCGCGCTTCAGCCCTGGGGCTGTCCCACAGCTACGTGCTGATGGACATTCGCCAGGCAGACACCGACTTCGCCGCCATCGTCCAGGGGCTGACGCGCATGAGTCAGGCTGTTCAGCAGACGCCAAACGCTATTGAGACCTTCTTCGCCTTTCTGGGATCGCACCCGATGGCTCGTCTGAGCGTGGACATGATGCGCCAGCCTCAGTACGGCGGCTTTGACGTGCCTATTTTCCTGACCTACGAAGACGCCGTCGCCGCCTTTGAAGCTGATATGAAGCTGCGCCAGCAGCGCACTCAGGACGCCAAATGACTGCACCTCTGGCCAGCGCCGAAGTCGTCCAGGCTATCGCGCCACCGCCACCTGACCTGCAAGCCGCTCAGGAGGCCACCAATGCGCAAGTGGCCGGCGCTTCGGGTTTGCTGGCCCTGGGCAACGTCGCCAGTCGCGTGTTGGGCCTGCTGCGCGAGACCGCCCTGACCTACTTCTTCGGGGCCACTGCTGCTGTCGATGCCTTCCTGGTGGCGACCATTGTCCCTAAAGCGCTCTACGACCTGCTCATCGGCGGCCACATCAACGGAGCTATCGTGCCAGTGCTGAGCGAAGTCGCCAGCACGAAAGGCCGTCTGGAGCTATGGCGCGTCCTCAGCGCCCTGGCCAGCCTCGTGTTGGTGGCCCTGACCGGGCTAGTGCTGCTGCTACAAGTCTTCGCCTATCCCGTCGTCCAGGTGGCTGGCGGCGGCGCCGATCCCACCACGCTGAGTCTAGCCAGCGAGCTGCTGCGCCTGACCAGCCTCGCCCTGATCTTCCTGGGGCTATTCGCCGTCTTCAGCGGGGCGCTGATCGCACTCAAGCGTTTCAGCCTGACGGCCTTCGCTGGCGCGATCTTCAACGGTTGCATTGCCCTGGCGACAGTGGCCTTTGCGCCGCCGCTCATGCCGCTGCTGAACGATGATCCGCTGCGACCCGTCGTGTTGGGGCGCGACAGTGGCGCGATCGCCGTCGTGGCGCTGGGATGGGTGATGGGTGCAGCAGTTCAGATGGGACTCATGCTGCTAGGCCTGCGCGGAGCGCGCTTGCGCTTCAGCCTAGATTGGCGTCATCCTGCCTTGCGCCACATTGCGCTGCTGTACGCGCCGGTCATGTTCTCGCTGGTGATGGACACGCTCATCATCCGCCCCTTCAGCTATAACTTGGCCAGCCGCACCGGCAGCGGCAGCATTGCCTACATGAACTGGGCCACGACGCTCATACAATTCCCGCAGGGGCTGGTGGCGACGGCCATCAGCGTCGCCATTCTGCCTACGCTAGCGGGCCTGGCTGCCTTGCGCGACAGCGACGCAGTGCGTGGCTTCCGCGACACGCTAGGCCTGGGCCTGCGCCTGACGACCATCCTCATCATCCCTTCGACTCTAGGCCTGGCGGTCATGGCCCATCCGATTATCGTCCTGCTGTTCCAACATGGGGCTTTCACAGCGGCAGACACGATCGTCACGACGCAGGCCTTACACCTCTACTTGATTGGCCTACCCTTTGCAGCGCTGGACTTGCTGCTAGTCTACGCCTTCTATGCTCGCAAAGACACCCTCACGCCGGCCCTGATCGGCGTCTTCAGCCTGGGGGTGTACATGGTGTGCGCTCTAGCCTTGTTGGAGCGCCACGGCCTGTTCAGCCTGATGATCGCCGACAGCGTCAAACACATCGTCCATGCGGTTCTCTCAGCAGCTTGGCTTCATCGGCGCATGGGCGGCTTTGGGCCTCAGCGCCTGTGGCTCACGCTGACCAAGACGCTAATCGCGACAGGCTGTATGGCCGTGCTAGGGACTCTCATCCTGCCTCCGCTGACGGCTTGGCTTGGCACAGACGTGCTATGGCGCGAAGCGGCGCTGGTGCTGATCTGCGGTGGAGCATGCGTAACCACCTTCTTCTTGGTGGCTTATGGGCTGCGCCTAGAAGAGCTACACTGGCTGATGGGCCTGCTCAGGCGTCGTCTGCTGCGCGGATGAGGCGAGCCACTTCGTCGACGATCCGCTCGGCGACAGCTTGTTTGCTCAACAGGGGCAAGGCCTCAGGAGCTTGAGCGGGGCGCAACAGGACGACGCGATTCGTATCGACAGCGAAGCCGGCGTCGGGCGCGCTGACGTCGTTGGCCACCAACAAATCAAGTCGTTTGGTGCTGAGCTTGGCTTGGGCGTTGGCCAGCAAGTCATGGCTTTCGGCGGCGAAGCCCACGACGACTCGCGGCCAACCGCTGGCGGCGCGGACTTCAGCCACGCGCAGCAGCACGTCGGCAGTGCGGCCAAGCGTCAAGGTCAGGCCCTCATCGTCCGATTTTTTAATCTTGCGGTCGGCGGCCTGCTGCGGGCGAAAATCAGCCACCGCCGCTGCCATAATGAGGGCATCGGCCTGGGGAATAGAAGCCAGGACAGCTTCCAGCACGTCGGCCGCGCTCTCCACTTGGATAAAGCGCACACCGACGGGAGCAAGCAGATGAGCGCTGCTGATGAGCGTCACCTGTGCGCCAGCGTCCAGTGCTGCCTGAGCGATGGCATAGCCCTGCTTGCCGCTAGAATGGTTGCCTACGTAGCGCACTGGATCAATAGCTTCGCGCGTGCCGCCTGCGGTGACGACGATGCGCCGTCCTGCCAGCGCACCCCAGCGCATGCCCAAGAGATGGCGCAGATGACCAATCAGGGCAGGGACTTCGGGCAGGCGTCCGCGTCCTTCTAGGCCACTGGCGAAGCGTCCCCAGACGGGTTCAATTACTGCTGCGCCGCGCTGGAGCAAGGTTTGCACGTTGGCTTGAGTGGCGGGATGTTCGTACATGCTGCCATCCATGGCCGGCGCCAAGATGAGCGGGCAACGCGCCGCCAGCGCTGTCACGCTCAGCAGATCATCGGCTAGGCCCTGGGCCAGCTTGGCCAGGGTGTTGGCGCTGCACGGGGCGATGAACAAAACGTCTGCCCCTTCTCCCAGGCCGACATGAGCGATGTGCGTCGGCAAGCCAGCGCTGCCACCCTGCCACAGGTCAGTGTAGACGGGCCTGCCCGTGACAGCCTGGAAGGTGAGCGGCGTCACGAACCGTTGCGCCGACTCGGTCATGACGACATCAACGCGCGCACCAGTCTGCGTCAATTTGCTAGCCAGATCGGCAGCTTTGTAGACGGCGATGCTGCCCGTCACTCCCAAGACGATCCGTTTGCCCGCCAGCAAGCGAATTGGCTCGCTCATGGTTTAGCTCAGGCCCAGGGCGCTTTCGATAGCTGCGATCAGCTCGCGCCTATCGAAAGGTTTAATCAGGTAGCGGTAGACGGCCTGAATCTTGCCGACGACTCGGTTGGCTGGATCGCTCTGGGCAGTGGTGACGATGACCGGAATCTGACGATCGGGATAGCGCTGGTTCATGTACTCAAGCACATACCAGCCGCTCAAGCCAGGCAAATTTAAGTCTAACAGCACGATGTCTGGGCGACGTGCATCGAGCATGGCGACGGCTTGCTCACCATCGGCGGCGTGCTGAGCCGTGAAGCCAGCCCGTCTGAGGACAATCTGGTTGAAGTTGGCCAGTTCCTGGTCATCCTCGACCATCAAAATATAAAACTCGGAACGTTCCATGCGTCATCGTCTGCCTGTGCGTCTAGCCGATCGATAGTTTGAAAACATTGTAGCACGTTTCAGATTGGTATAGGCGAATAGTCAGGTCAGGCAACAAGATGAAGTCATCACTCACGACCAGACATGTTACAATGCACCTAGCTCAACCACCGAAGACAAGAGTTGTCAGAAGGAGTGCGGATGGTCTTGGTCATGCCGCAGGCGCGCCTGAGCGCCGAAGAGTTTGAAGCCCTGGCCCAGCAACCCCAATACGCCGACGCGCGCCTGGAATTCATCGCCGGGGAGGTCTACGAAGTGCCGAGCAACAACCTAGCTTCACATGTGGCAGCAAACATACTGATCGAGATCGGTTTGTACCTTAAGCAAAATCCAATCGGCTGGCTGACGGGCGCAGACGGCGGCTACCGCGTCGGCACAGACCGCTACATCCCTGACCTCGCCTACAATTCCTACGCGCGCCAGGCGGCCATCCCCGACCAAGGCGGCTACAACCCCGTGCCACCTGACCTGGTGGTCGAGGTCATCCCTGATGTGGACAACCGCAAAGAAGCCGACATGCTGCGCCTCAAGCTCTCGTCTTACCTGGCACAGGGGACGACCGTCTGGGTGATCGTGCCGCAGGAGCGGCGCGTCGAAGTCCACGCCCCTGGCCGCAACAGCCTGGCCCTGAGCGAGCAGGACACGCTGGACGGCGGGGCGGTCTTGCCTGGCTTCCGCGTGGCCGTCAAAGA
>JANWYT010000012.1 GCA_025055175.1 Anaerolineae bacterium
CCCGACGTATCCTTCATCCGCGACGCGACGCGCATTCCGCCAGATGGCCCGATCCTGGGCATGCCCGACCTGGCCGTGGAGATTCTCTCTCCTGGCCAGAGCGAGCGCTTCTTGCTGGACAAGGCGCTGGCCTACCTGAGCTACGGCGCGACGATGGTCTGGCTCATCTATCCCCACAAACGCCTGGTAGAGGTCTTGACTGCCAGCGAACGTCGTCTGTTGTGCGAAGAAGACAACCTGGAAGGCGGCGCGCTGCTGCCTGGCTTCAGCACCCCCATCAAGGCCTTGTTCAACCCTTGAAACGCTCAGTCACGAGACAGCGTGCTGAATGCGTGCCAAGCTGCCCCAATCAGGCACACATCATCCCCTAGCGCCGCAGGACGCAGCAGGTCAGGCGCGAAGAAGCCAGGCGTCATAATATGCTCGCTGATGACGTGGCGCACAGGCTCTAGGAGCAGGTCACCTAAGCGAGACACGCTGCCCCCTAGCACGACGGCGCGTGGATTGAAGAGGTGTAGCAGGTTGACCAAGCCCAGGCCCAGCCAGGTCGCCGCTTCTCGCACAATCTCCAAAGCCAGCGGGTCGCCGCGCAGAGCAGCCTCCCCGACAGCCTGCCCACTGAGCGGCTGCGCCTGGCGCAGCGCGGTGTCGTCAGGCCAGTGGCCTAAGCGTTGCGCCGCGCGCAAGCCAAGAGCTGTGCCGCTGGCTAGCTCTTCTAGCTTGCGCACCTGGCCATCGGCTAGGCGGAAGACCTGATGACCCGGCTCGGCGGCCAGGCCGCGCCACCCGCTGAACAGTTCTCCGCCCAAGATGACGCCGCCACCTATGCCCGTGCTGAGCGTGAGGTAGATGAGTGGATCGCAGCCCCGGCCTGCTCCCACCCGATATTCGGCCAGCGCGCCGCAGTTGCCGTCGTTTTGCAGATGTGCTGGCGCGCTGAAAGCCTGGGCCAAGTGCGGCCCGATGGCTACCTCGCGCCAGCCAGTCAGCGTCCAGGCGTGGTGGATGACGCCGCTTATAGGATCGAGCGGGCCAGGGCCGGCGACGCCGATGGCGCGTGGCGCGCCGTCTTGTACGCTGCGGCCCAACTCTACCATGCGCGCCAGCGTATCTTCTGGGCCACGCTCTACGTCTGAAGCCATCTCGGCGCGGCGCAGCAGGCGCAGTTGATCGTCAAACCAGCCTGCGCGCGTGCGCGTGCCACCGAAGTCAAAGGCGAGGATGGCCATGCTCCACCTCACAGCCCGTTGATCTGGTCATAGAGCGCGCGATCTGGGGCGGGGCGCTGGCCAGATAGGCTCGCCACCAACTCAAGCCCTGCTCCGCGCTGGACGACGATCCCGCTCTGGCCCGCGCGCACCGCTTGATGAGCTAGGCGCGCCGCCTGCCGCGCAAAAGTGCGGTCGCGATGAGACGGCGTCGCGCCGCGCTGTGCATGGCCCAGGCGCACGTCGCGCACGCGCATGCCCACGCGCTGCGCCAGCGTGTCGGCCAGAGTGCGCGCTTCCGCCACGCCTTCCGACAAGACTAGTAGGGCAAAGCCTTGAGCCTGAGCCGCCGCTCGCAGACGCGCTGCCAGCCAATCTTGCTCATACGCATACTCTGGCAGCAAGACGGCATGAGCGCCTGCCCCATGAGCCACCGCCAGGGCCAGGTAACCCGTCGGCCCGCCCAGCGTCTCTAGCATGAAGATACGTCCGCCCAGGGCATGGGCCGTCGCTAACACGCCATCCACCGCCTGATAGGCGTAGTTGCAGGCGCTATCGAAGCCCAGCGTGTAGTCGGTGTCGGGTACGTCGTTGTCGATGGTGGTCGGGATGGCCACGCAGGGCAAGCCCCAGCTCAGCAACAAGGGCAGGACGTAGCGCAGCGTGCCATCGCCGCCGAACAGCAACACCGAGTCGACGCCGCGTTCGCGCAAGAGACGGCGCGCTTGGGCCTGTGCCGACTCGTCGCGCAGGATCGGCTCGCGGCTGGAGGGCAGGATAGAACCCGCCAGGCCCACGTAGGGCCACAAATCGGCGGGGCTGAGAGCGCGCCACTGGCCTTGTACCAGGGCAGGCAACCCTCCGATTGCGCCCCAGGCTTCGCCTTCGGATTGTTGCGTATCTTGGACAAATTGAGCTAGGGCCACGTTAATCCCCGGCGCATCTCCACCGCTGACGACGATGAGCGTTCTCATGGATTTGTACTTTCTATTTTTTATGTTTTGTCCGTTGTTGTTGTGAATTATGGCACAAAAGCAAAGAAAGCGAAAAATTTGACAAAAATTCGTAAGTGCGCTATAGTGACTGAGCTTAAAGATGACGCTTGTTGATTGTTGATTGTAGGCCAAACAGGCTCTTATGTCGTACCCTGTAGAAGAGAGCAATCGTCTGGCAGTGGAACGTCAGCGCCGCATCCTAGCCATCCTGGAGCGCGAAGGCGTGGTGCGCAACACAGAACTGGCCGAACTGCTGGGCGTTTCGACGGTCACGGTGCGCTCGGATTTGCGCGAGTTGGCCGCCAACGGCGAATGTGAGATCATCTGGGGCGGAGCAATCTCCCTCAAGCCCACCCGCGAGACAGAATTCCACCTAGAGCGGCGCAGTCGCCTCAACCCAGAAGCCAAGCAGCGCATTGGCGAACGAGCGGCGCGCCTGGTGGAAGACGGCCAGACGATCATTGTAGATGCCGGCACGACGACTATCGAGGCTGTGCGCGCCCTGCCCCACGATTTTGAGTACCTGCGTATCGTCACTCCGGCGCTCAACGTGGCCACTGCTGCGGCCTACTATCCCAACTATGAGCTCGTCATGACAGGCGGCATTCTGCGCAGCCTCACTTGGGGGCTGATCGGCCCACAGGTGTTGCGCGCCCTGGAGATGTTCAACGCCCACTGGACGTTCTTGGCCAGCGGCGGCTTCGACCTAGAACATGGCGTCACCACCTCGCATATCCTGGAGGTGGAGGTCAAGCGCACGATGGTGGCGCGCGCCAAGCGCGTCGCTCTGCTGGCCGACAGCAGCAAGTTTGGCAAGACGCTCTCGCTGAGCGTGGCGCCGCTGCACGCGCTGCACGTCCTAGTGACAGATACAGGCCTGAGCGAGGAACACGCTGCCGCCATTCAAGCCCTGGGTGTAGAAGTCCTGCGCGTTTAGCGCGCTTAGAGCAAGAAGGGAGGAAGTCCAGCACCGTTGAACCATTTTCAAGTCATTTCGCTAAAAACTTATTCGACTTTCGATGGAGGCAAATCATGAAAACAGTACGTCCTTTTGCCCTGGCGGGCCTGCTGATGGTCGGTGCGCTGAGCATGGCGCAGAGCGACTCCTACACCATCGCCTTCGTGCCTGGCGTCAACCCCGATCCCTTCTACATCACGATGGCGGCGGGCGTCAAGCAAGCCGCTTCGGACATGGGCATGACCGTCATCCAGCAAGACCCCGAACGCTTCGATCCCACCGTCCAGACGCCCATCATCAACGCCCTGGTGGCGCGCGGCGACATTGATCTGCTGATTACGGCGGCCACCGACAAAGAGCAGATGATTCCCGTCCTACAAGCTGTCCACGACGCCGGCATTCCGGTGATTAGCGTGGATACTTTCATCGGCGACGGCGACTACGTGAACGGCCCCGTCACCTTCCCGCTGAGCTACATCGGCTCGGACAACGTGCAGGGCGGCTTCATCGCCTGTTCATCCCTGGCGGATAAGTTGGGCGCGGGCGCCAAG
>JANWYT010000023.1 GCA_025055175.1 Anaerolineae bacterium
TCGTCAACGGCGAGCGCTACGCCCCCGACGTGGCCTTCATCAGCCGCCAACGCCAACCCGAACTGGCCCGCGAGGGCTACAACCCCAACCCGCCCGATCTGGCCATCGAAGTCGACTTTCCTTCTTCGCCCGCCACGCAACGCCACTTGCGCTTCAAGCTGAGCAACTACCTGGCGGCAGGGACGACCGTCTGGATCGTCGTCCCCGAGCTGCGCCACGTGGAGGTCTACGCCCCTGGGCAAGCGCCGCGCATCTACCGCGAAGATGAGAGCATTGCCCTGGCTGGCCCGCTGGCAGGCCTGGTCGTCGCCGTCAACGATATCTTCCCACCCGCGAAGGCTGAGAGCTAGTGGCGAGTATCGTCCTGTACGTGAGCAGTCACGGCTTCGGCCACGCCGCACGGCAACAGGCGGTGATTCGGGCCTTGGCGCAGCGCGGCGTGCGCGTCTACGCACGCTCTGCTGCCCCTGGCAAATTCTTCCGCGAAGCCTACGCCCACCACAGCGCCGCTTACGATGTTGGCCTGATCCAGCCTGCCCCATTGCTGATGGACGCGGTGGCTACCGCCGCTTGGTACGCCGATTTTCTAGCGCGCCAAGATGACCTAGCTCAGGCCGAAGCCGACTTCGCGCGCAGCGTCGGGGCGGGCCTGATCGTCAGCGACATGCCGCCCTTCGCCTGCGAAGCCGCCGACAAAGCGGGTCTGCCTTGTGTCGTGCTGACTCACTTCACTTGGGATTGGGTGTATGAGCATTATGCGGCGCGCGTTCCGTCGTTCCTGCCGATCATCACCAGCATACGCGCGTCGTACAGCAAGGCGACGCTGGCCCTGCAAATGCCCTTCGCCCACGATTTCGGCCACTTCCGCCGAGTTGAGCCAATTCCGCTGGTGGTGAACGCTATCACTCAGAGCCGCGAGGCGACGCGCCGTCAATGGGGCGCTGGGCTTGACGACAAAGTCGCCCTCATCAGCATGGGTGGTCACGGCTGGCGCGGCGACGCGGCTCGCATAGACCAGCGCGATGACTGGCGCTTCTGGGTCATGCCCCAGCTTTGGCCACAGGTAGCTCACTCGCCCCACTGCACCCTCATCCCCACTGATACGCCCGACTATCACAACCTGATAGCTGCTGCTGACGTGGTGGTGGGCAAAGCCGGCGGTTCGACCGTCGCGGAGGTGGTGGCGCACCAGACGGCCATGCTCTACACCGTCAACGACGACTGGCGCGAGAACGAGCTGCTGACGGCCGCGCTGAGCCGTTACGGTCGGGCTATCTACCTACCACGCGAGCGCTTTGAAGCGGGAGATTGGCTAGACGCCCTAGACGTGGCGCTGAGCCTACCGCCACCCTCTGAGACGCTGGCCTGCGACGGGGCAGAGGTGGCGGCGGAGCGCCTGCTGAGTATGCTAGTTCCTAGTTCACGGTTGCATTGGTGAAGAACTTGTTGAGGGCTTGGCCCGCCGTGTTGTTGCGCAGGTAGGCAATATGCTCGCCGCTGAAGGGGATGGGCGTCATGCCGAAGACTTCGACCAGGGCGTTGCGCGGCACGGTGTTCGGCACGGCTAGCAAGTCCAGCAGACCCGTGCTGACGGGCGAGCCAGGCAGGACGGATTGCATGACGATCACGACGGGTCGCAACAAGGCCACTGGCACCGGCACTAACAGGCGCGACGTGCCGAGCGCTTCGATGACGCGCTTCTCAATCTCACCTAGCGTCAACACCTCTGGCCCGCCCAGGTCGTAAGCCTGGCCGATAGTCTTGTCGTCGTCCAACGAACGCAGTACGACTTCAGCCACGTCGTACACGCTGACGGGCTGGAATTCGGCTTTGCCGCCGCCAATCAGCGGGAAGATGAACGGCGTCAGGCGCACCAAGCGCGCAAAGGTGTTGAAGAATTCGTCCTGTGGGCCAAAGATAGCCGAAGGGCGCAGCGCCGTCCAAGCCAGCTTAGATGACTCCACGTAATCCTGAGCCTTGCCTTTGCTGTTGAGGAAGCGATACGGCACGCTGGACGACGAGCCGTTTTGACCAATGTAGATGAAGCGCTCTGCGCCGGCCTTCTCGGCGGCGTCGACGACGTTGATCGTCCCCTGGAAGTTCACGTCTTCGTAGGTCGCGCCGCGTTTCTCCATCGAGATGGCCACTGTGTGGACGACAGCGGTCGCCCCGCGCATGACCTCCATCATGCGCGCACGGTCGCGCACGTCACCTTCGACGATCTGCACGCGCTCGCCAAACTTGCCCAAGCGGATGTTGGCCTTCTCCATGCCGCCCTTGCGCACCAGCGCGCGCACCGTCTTGCCTGCGTTCAGCAGCTTATGGATGACGTTGTTGCCGACAAACCCCGCTGCGCCTGTGACGACGATAGTCATGCTTGCACCTCTCTGCGTGTGTTTCAGCTTGTCAAAATATCCTGAACTGCACTATAGCGCCTGCGTATAAAGAATAGATGAGATGTAACGTGTGCGCTGTCGGGTCATTTGCGCTATACTAAGCGCATGGCGACCGTTCATCCACCTTTGCAACCTTCTGCCCCACCCTGGAACTGGCTGGCTAGGCTATGGCGCAGCCTGTGGACTGTCCATCCACCCCTGGAGATGGTGGTCGCTTTGCGCCCTGCCGACGTGCTGGCCACGCTCAAGACGGCTGCCAAGCCCAGCGTAGAGCGCTTGCACCTGCGTGAGCTGTTCGCCAGCGGTCGGCGCTACCAGATGGCGTTGGATCGCAACGCTGACTTGCTCATGCAGACCACCAGCAAGGTGGGCTGGCATCCGCGCCACCGCACCATCGCCAGCGCCACCCTGCGCGCTCGTTTGGAATACTTAGGCGACGGCACGACGCGGCTGACGCTCAGCAGCCGTATGCGCGTGCTAGTGGGCCTAGAATCGCTGTTGATGCCTGCCTTCATGACCTCGATGCTGGTTTACATGCCCTGGGACGGCCTGCTGTTAGCCCTGTTGATCGCAGCGCTGTTCAGCTTGTCATGGTTGGGCCTGCGCGCCAACGCCGCCCTAGAAGCTCAGGAAATGCTCTTCTTCATCTACAAAGCCCTGGAAGACCAGCGCCCCGCCGAGCCGCTGACCCTGCATGAGAGCGGCCACATCGTCTACGACTATGCCCGCGAGTTCCAGACGGCCTGGGACAAATTCCACGACGAGCTGCACGCTTCTTGAAGTCGCGTCCGACAGGAGCGTCCCGACGGCGCAACGGCTGCGGGCAGATCAGAGCTGGTTCTGGGGTGCAGACTCGCCTCGGCCCACGAAGGCAGCGGGGATGAGAGCCAGGCCGCACAGCAACGCGCCGATCAGGCCCATCTCGCTGAGGACTTGCACGGCGCTGTTGGCGTAAATGCTGACGAAGCGTGCAGCGTCAAACGTCGCTTCGGCAGCCTGAGCGGCTTGGGCCAGGGCTTGCACGCGGTAGATCATCAGCGAAGACAGGCTGGCTGTGCTGAGCGTCATGCCCACCAGGCGCAGGATCAGCACCAGCGCGCCGGCCACGCCGCGCTCATCGTCGCGGGCGCTGTTGATGACGGCAGTGCTGATGGGCGAGAAGGTCAGGCCAATGCCCACGCCGATCAGGGCCATCTGCGCCGCCAGAAAGGGATAGGGAATGTCCAGCGTCCAGGTGCGCCACATGACCAAGAAGCCGACCAGCGAAGCGCTCAGGCCGCCCATGATGACGGCGCGCAGGCCGAAGCGCTCGCTCAGCCAGCCGCTGGGGATGGCCGCCAGGGCCATCGGGATGGTGAGCGAAGACAGGATCAGGCCGACTTCCAGCGCTGCTTGGCTGAGTTGGCTCACGTCCGATTGACGCAAGTTGACCAGCACTGGCACGCTCACCAAGCCGATGAACAGGCAGTAGCCGATGAACAAGTTGGCCAACAGCGCCGCCCCAATGCTGCGTTCGCGGAAGATCCCCAGACGCACCAGTGGGTGACGCAGGCGCGCTTCGACTAACAGAAACAGGACGAAGGCCAGCACTCCTAGCGCCAACACCGGCAAGGCATAGCTGGGCAGGCCCTGTAGCGAGCTGATGTTGGCGCCGCCGCTCAAATCCAGATTCGCCCCCAGGCCTATGCTCAGGCTGGCCAGCGCAGTCGAAATGAGCAGCGTCCCCAGCAGATCGAAGCGGCCCTGGGCTTTGTGCATGGGGACGGCGCGCAAGGCATATAGGACGACGGCCAATGTGGCGAAGGTCAGCGGCACGTTGAACCAGAACAGCGACTGCCAGGGCAGCGCCTGCATAAAGACCGCCCCGTAGACTGGCCCCAACACCCAGCCCAGCGTGTCAAAGGCGGCGACGATCCCCAACGGCTTGGCGCGCTTGTGCGGTGGGAACATATCGCCTACCAGGGCTAGCGACACCGGCACAAGTCCGCCAGCGCCCAGGGCAGCCACCACGCGCGCGATGACGATGACTTGCAGCTCCACGTAGGCCGGATCAGGCCGCAAGCCCAGGCGGCGGTAGAGGGCGATCATGTTCTCCGTCGGCCAGCCGCTGGCGATGGCCACCAGCACCGATCCCGCGATGAAAGTCAGCAGGCACAAGATGTAGACGGCGCGCCGACCGACCAGATCGCTCAAGCGGCCTGTGAAGGTGAGGCTGATGGTGTAGGCCAACAGATAGCCGGTGACGATCCACGAAGCGTCGTCCAAGCCCGTGTCGAAGGGCAGGCCCAACTCGGTGATGAGCTTGGGCAGGAAGGCGCTGACGACGGTCATGTCTAGCGAGCCGACGAAGACCGGGATCAGGATGAAGCCCACCACCACCCAGGGGTTGAAGGCCAGGGTGGGGCTGGCGGCGTTGGTCGATGATACAGGCGCGGGGCTGCTGCTGACGCTCATGACCCCTCGCTAGGCGCTTGGGTGGCTTCCAAAGGGCCGCTGAAGCTGGCTTCGCGGCCATAATCGAACAGCTCAATCCGCCATTCGGTGTTGCCCTGTGTGTTGGTGGCTGTGTCTGGCACGACTACGCTCAGCAGCAGGGGTAGGCGGCGCTGCGGCTCAATGTAGACGTCAACGATGACGTTGTCGTTCTGGAGGTTGATGAGTTCAAACAGCAGATCGTTGATGACGGCGCCGGTGGCCAGACCACGGATGTGGAAGACGGGCGTTCCATCCTCCAGCGTCGTGAGTTCGACGAAGGCCAACTCACGCAGCTGATCCAGCGCTGTGCTGAAGCCGCTGTCTTCGCGGATGAGCGAACCGGGATCGAAGCCCTGAGCGACGGGATAATTGATCCAGCCGCTGCCGGCCAGGCGAAACCATTGATCGGTGGCGCGCGCGAAAATCTCCACGCCGATGGGAGGTAGGCCACCCAGGGCCAGGCGCACGTTGGCGTAGAGCGTCTCTGGCGTCAGGAACTGTGCTTCGGCGCGCTGCATCGTGGCGTTCACATACGTCGCGCCTTGGTCCAGAGTGACGGTGAAGGGATAAGGCACGCCGCGCTGTTCGATGAGCAGGCGGAAAGAAGGCGTCTGGCGCAGGTTGGCGATCACCTGGCGCAGCAGGACGAGCGGGTCTTCGGGGGTAGGGATGGCAACGCTAGATTCTGAGCCACCGCAGGCCGCCAACCCCCAGGTCAGCAGCGCCAGCACGCATAGTCGGAGGACGCGCGACACGTAGATCACCTTTCGCTGATCGGATCGTCACATGGCTAGTATACGGCTGTTGGAGACGAATTGGAACGCTAAGGGGAGGACGAACATTTGTCCGAACACACGTTCACCTTTGCTGAGCAGGCCTGGCTTATGCTGGAGACGAAAGCCGCACCTTAACAACCGCATATGATCGACTCGTTCACACGAATAACGTACGCAAGGGACTAGAGAAAGGTTGCTCATGCACCTCCTGCAAGTCAAAGCCCTCAGCCCCAACGCCGCGCGCCTCGGCGGCTACCTGCTGCGCTGGGGCAGCCCCGCCGAACGCGACCTGCACGGCGACTACTTCAGCCCCCAGACCGAGTTGGGCCTGGATTGGTACGAACGCCGACCCATGCTCTATCAGCACGGCCTGGACACCTCGCTTAAAGCGTCGCTCATCGGCCAAATTGACCACCTGCACGCCGACGAACTTGGCCTGTGGGCCGAAGCCCAATTGGATTTGCGCCACCGCTACGCCGACCATATCCGCCGCCTGATCGATCAAGGCGCGCTGTTCTGGTCGTCGGGCAGCCTCCCCCACCTGGTGCAGCGCGAAGCCGACGGTCACCTGCGCCGCTGGATCATCGTCGAAGGCAGTCTGACGCCCACCCCAGCCGAGCCACGCTTGGCCCAGGCCCAAGTGTTGCGCCAAGCCTACGCTCAGTTGGGCCTAGACGCCACCAAGATCGCTCCGCCTGCTCTCGTTCAATCGCCCATTCTAGGAGAAGAATCCCTCATGACCAACCTATCCACGACCGCCAGCAAGCGCTTGCCGATGGCCGAAGCGCCTAGCCTATACGTCGCCAGCGAATTCGACCGCTTGAGCGCCGATGATTTGCTGTATGGCTATCTGCTGCTGCGCGCTGCCAAGTCCTTCCACGGCGTGAGCGAACGCTACGCCAACGCCCTGGCCTACAAAGTCCGCCAAGCCAACCTGAGCAGCGCCATTAAAGCCGATGAACTGGCTCATAGCACCCAGAGCGGCTACGGCGATGAATGGGTGGCTGAGCTGTGGAGCGCCCAACTCTGGCAGCGCGCCCGCCTGGAGAACGCCATCCTACCGCTGTTCCCGTCCATCGACATGCCCTCCAATCCCTTCGATCTGCCGTTAGAAGGCACAGACCCACAGGTCTATTACGTCGGCGAGACCAAAGACGAAGCTCAGCTGAATTTGGGCGCAGGTAATCCCATCGCCGACAGCAAAATCGGCAGCAGCCAGCTGACGCTGACGGCGCGTAAGCTGGCTTTGCGCGTGGGCTTCTCGTCGGAGTTAGTGGAGGATGCCATTGTGCCGCTGTTGGCGGTCTATCGCACTCAGGCCATGCAGGCCCTCAGCAGCGCCATCGACGACGCCTTGCTCAACGGCGACACAACGACAGCAGCGACGGGCAACATCAACAGCGACGCGGCGGCTCCGCCCAGCGGCGCGCCCTACCTGGCCTTCGATGGCCTGCGCAAGCTGCCGCTGGTGACGACGACCGCCCAAAAGGTCGACATGGGCGGAGCCGCCCCCACCCTGGCCAAGCTGCGCGAAGCGCGCTTCGCCATGCCCTACCGCTACTCAGCCCGTCCACAGCACCTGGCTTGGATCGTCGACGGCGGCACATACGCCCGCCTGCTCAGCCTGAGCGAGTTCGTGACGATGGACAAGGCTGGCCCGCTGGCCACCGCCCAAACTGGCCAGATTGGCTTCATGGACGGCGCGCCAGTGCTAGTGAGCAGCGAATTCCCCCTGACCAGCGCCAGCGGCAAGGTGGCCGCCAGCGGCAACACGCGCGGCACTGCCCTATGCGTCTATCGTCCTGGCTGGTTCGTCGGCTACCGCCGCCGCGTGGCCGTCAGCGTAGATTACCTGCCCTACCTGGATAGCTACCAGCTCACTGCCACCGTGCGCCTGGGCTTTGGGCGCTTCGATGGCCAGGTGGCCAGCGCCCTCGTCAACATCGCTGTGTAGCGGCTCAAAATGGCTATGCCCCTGAAACGCAGTTTGTAGGTATAATGGAGCAAATGGTGATCTAGGGGCAATGCCGTGACAGATGACGAGAAGTTACCGCTTGAGGACGACGAAGGCGCCGAGGAACAGAGTAAACCTCAGGCTGATCCTTTCAGCGAGTATATCAACGAAAACCTGAGCCTAGCCGACGTGCCGAGCAACGACGACGGCAAGCCGCCTGCTGACGACATCACACCGTTGAACAAGACCAAGCCGCTGTCTCCCGCGCCGCGCCATCCTTTCGGCTCTGACAAAGACGACCCAGACGAAGATGACTCGCTCAGCAAACCCCCGTACGGCCTGCTCGGCCCGCCCAACGTCAGTCGCTTTGGCCTGCCACGCCCGCCGCGCCCCCTGAGTTCATCAGACAGCAAGGATGAGGGAGCAAAGCCCGCGTCCTCACCCTTTGGTTCGCGCTTCACCCCGCCTCCTGCGCCTGGATCGAGCAGCTCTGGGAGTTCAGCGGGCTGGCCCACCTACAGCGGCTCGCGCTCTGGGAGTGGGAACACGCCACCCGGCAGCTTCGGCTCGCGTTTTGGGGCGAGCAGCAGCACGCCGCCCAACCGCCCAGAGTCGCGCTTCAGCCCTCCAGAGAAGCCGCTTGACAGCTTGCGCCGCTCGGCTTGGCGCGCCTTGCTGGATGACTTAAGCGACCTGATCGACAAAGAAGCGCGCGCCATCATCGCTGTGCTGGTGGCCCTGTTGATCCTACTGCTCAACCTGCTCTACATCGACAACCTGCGCTTGACCATCGCCACGCAAGAAGGCCAGATCACCGAGCTGCGCCAGCAATTAGAGAAAGCCAACAGCCGTCTGGAGTCGCTGAGGAGCGAGTAGCGCTCAGCGGCTCATCTCAACCAGGCGCCGCGTCTCTTCTTGGAACAAGTCCATCAGGTGGCGCGTTCGTGGCCCAGGCTGGCCTGATCCCAAAACCGTGTCATCGAGTTGCACCAACGGCACGATCTGCTTGTTAGCCGCCGTGAGAAAAGCTTCGTCGGCTAGCGCCAGTTCGTCGTAGGGCAGCTCGCGGATGACCACGTCGTAGTGCGACCTGGCCAGCTCCAGCACCACGCCGCGCGTGATCCCTGGCAGGACGTCTTCACCTGGCGTCACCAGCCGATCTCCATAGAAGACGAAGAGGTTGGTCGTCGTGCCTTCTGTGACACAGCCGCATCGATTGAGGTAGAGCGCTTCCACGGCGCCCTGTTCGCGAGCTAGCTTAAGGGCCATGATGGCCGGAATGTAGTTGATGGACTTGGCCGCGTGCAAAATGCGCTCATAGGTGACGCTGATGGCCTTGACGCCACGCTCATACCACCAGGCAGGTGGTGGTTGCAGCGGAGTCACCATGACCAGCAGGCGCGGCTGGCCTTGCGGCGTGATGTTATCGATGCTAGAGCCGCCAGTCACGACGATGCGGATGGCGAATTCATCGGCCAGACCTGCGTTGCGGCGCAGCGTCTCGTAGACGATGGCAGCTATGTCGCCATCTGACCAGGGATACTCCAAGCCGATGAGGGCAGCAGAGCGGCGCAGACGCGCCAAGTTCTGGCCCAGACGGAAAGGACGGCCCTGATAGGTGCGCAAGAAGTCGAACGCGCCATAGCCACGTAGCACTGCTAAATCAGTGGCTGGGATGAAGGCTTCGTCGGCTTGGACGAACGCTCCATCAACGTAGAAGATGGACATACAGCCCCTCGGTGATCCAATGCGAACAATGACGACTGCGAAGCGGCATTGTAGCAGAACGCCGAGGGGCGGTGATGGGCTAAAGTGAACAAATCAACGCAGTTCGCTGCGGTAGGCGTCACCCAACACCTGCTCAAAAATGCTGGTGATGTTCAGGCGCACCAGCTCATGAGCGGGCAGCGGGATTTGATCTAGGATAGAGCGCAGCAGGACAGCGCTCACTGCCACGACGTAGCGCCCACGCTGGAGGTAAACGCGCGTGTCGCTGGTCTCGCCGCCATCGCAATCGGTGATGAGCTTGCTGAAGGCCAGCGGCACGCCGTCGATAGCTTCATAGCCCTCGGCGGTGTTCAGCGCGCTCAGGAATTCATCAGCCAGGGCAGCGGACGCTTGTGCTGCGCTCTCATAAGCGTCCACCGTGTAGCTGATGGTCTGGAAGCCATAGCTAGCTCGGCAGCCGGTCTGGCTGATGACCTGGCTGACGCGATAGGCGTGGCCATAGGTGGTGTAGTAGCTCTCGGCAGGGGCGCGCAGCGCTTCGGGGGCGGCAGCGATGGTGGCGGCGGTGTCCAGCACCTGCGCACCATCATTGCGGTCTAGGTCAGGCGGGAACTGGCCTTCAGCAGTCAGCTCGGCCATCGCTGCCACGAAGTCCTCAGCGACAGCGGGGGCAGGAGCGTCGAGGCTGACGGCCACGCTGGCAGGATCAGTGATGATGATGACTGTCTCCAGAGCAGCGCCGGGCGTGGTGGGATTGGCCTGTGGATCGCGCAGTGGCAAGGCGACGACGTTCTCATAGCCGTCCAGCACCTCGCCAAAGATGGTGTGGCGGTAGTTCAGCCAGCCTGTTTCGGCGGTGGTGATGAAGAACTGCGAGCCGTTGGTGGCGGGGCCGGCGTTAGCCATCGCCAGCAGGCCGGGGCGGTCGAAGGTCAAGAAGCCGACAGGTTCGTCTTTGAAGCGATAGCCGGGGCCGCCGGCGCCGCTGCCCGTCGGATCGCCGCCCTGAGCCATGAAGTCTTGCAGCACGCGGTGGAAAGTCGTGTTGTTGTAGAAGCCGTTCTGGGCCAGGAAGACGAAGCTGTTCACCGTGATCGGCGTATAGGCTTCGAACAGATCGACGTAGACCGCGCCCGTCTGCGTGCAGAAGATGGCCCGATAATCGACGCCGCCCTCCAAGACCTGTTCGGGCTGCGCGTAATCGCGGGTGGCTGGCTCGGCTTTGCTGGCCTGGGCGCACCATTCGGCAGGGCTGAGCGGGGTCGTCTGGGCCAGAGCTGCGCTGCTCAGAGCGGCCAGCAGCACCACATATGCGAAGTATCTCATTGTTCGTCCTCGTGAGCTTATAAAAGGGTCTCCCTTAGCATAGCCTAAATAGGCAGAAAGGCAATTGTCATGCTGAATCCTCCCGCAAGTTTGGCGACCCTGGCGGCCTTCCAGCGCTTCCTGGGCCTGCCCAACGACTCGCCCTCTGATGAAGCCGTGCGCCAATGGGCGGCGCTGGGGGCAGCCAGCGCCCTACTGGAACTGGCGACGCGCCGTCGCCTCTTGCCGCTGCGCGCCCGCTTAGCCCACCGCGTGCCGCGCTCGGATCGTTCCGAGTTGCTGCTGCGCGCTGACCTGTTGGAGCTGTATAGCCTCAGCGATGGAGACGGCCAGCTCATCCCGCTAGGATCGGTGGTGATGATCTGCGAAGGTGTGCTGCACCGCCTGGATGGAGTCTTCTGGGACGGTGACAGCGGGGTGCAGGTGGACGGACTGTGGGGTTGGCATCCTCTGCCAGAGCAGGCGTGGCAGATTCGCGATAGCCTGCAAGCCTCGCTCAGCGCTGGGGCGGAGCTGGCCCAGGTGGCCGACGCCGATGCCCCACAAGCCGACGGCCTGGCTCGCTTCCAGGTGGGCCAACTGCTGCGTCTGGACGATGAGCTGGCCTGGGTGCTGGCAGTGGACGCAACCCAAAATCGCCTGCGTTTGCTGCGCAGCGCGCGCGGCACGACCGCCCAGGCTCATGCGTCGGGCGCGCCTTTGGCGGTCTATCAGCCGCCAGCCGACCTGCACTTGGCCTGCCTGCGTCTGGCAGCCTGGTGCTACCGCCAGCCCGACCAATCAGCTTGGGAAGCTGCTCCGTTGGGCGACGACCTAGTGCGTTACGTCCGTTTGAGCGTTTAGGAGCGACATCTCATGAGCTACGCACTCGCTCTGGAGCGCCTGGCCAGCCTGGAAGTCGTGGGCGTGGCCACGCGCTTGCCGCTGGCCGCCCAGCCCGCTGCTCTGTGGCGCGCCCAGTTGCCTGCCTTGCTACTCACTCCTCTGGAGGTTGAAGGCCAGCCCTTCTTCCGCGAACGCAGCGGCCAAGCCTTCCAGGCCTCCAGCTTCGATGCCGGCCCGCACCTGGCCAGCGCCCAGGCCAACCATCTGCTCTTCGTCGCCCCGGCGCAGCCCGCGCTCGGCTCACACCTGCCACGCCTGGCCCACCTCATCGACAGCTATCTGCTGGCTTTGAAGGACAATCCCACCTTAGGCGGCGCGCTGGCCCGTCCAGCCCGCGTCCACCTAGAAGCGCGCACCTTGACTTGGGGCAGCGTCGATTATCTGGCCTGCGTCTTCCGCCACCACTGGGAGCTAGCACTATGAGCGGCCTACGCCTGTGGATCGCTGACGCGCACGACGAGGGCGCTGTCTCTGCTCAGGATTGGACGCCTCAGGTGATCCGCCTGCGCTGGCGGCTGGGCTTCACTGACGCCGACCAGGCCGTCGCCCCCATCGGCGAAGCCGAAGCCGAGTTGCACGATCCCTACATAGCGCACCCTGATCGGCTGGCTGCCTGGCAGGCGCTGCTGGGACGGCGCGTGCAGATTCGTCGGGGTCAGACGCCCTTGTTCACGGGCTACGTCTGGTCGATTGAGCCGAGCCTGGGGCGCTGGGCGTCTGGCCGAGCTGTGCTGCGCGCCCGCGACGTCCTGGCGGCGCTGGACGCGGCCCCGCTGGAAGCGCCGCCATTGCGTCAGGCTCGCGCTGACGATTGGATCGCTCATGTGTTGGCGCACACGCGCCGCCTGCCTCCTGTCTTGCAGGGGCGTTGGCTGCTGGGCCGAGCCAGGCTGCGCCAGGACGCGCGCTTGGCCCGCCTACGCCAGGCCCAAACGCAGACAGGGATCAGCCGCTTGGGCCTGCTGGATGGCTGCGACGCACTGCGCGTCCTAGAAGCCATTGCTCGTGTAGTCGAAGCCGAGGGGGGTCGCTTCTTCGTGGACGAGGGCGGCGCTCTTCGCTTCCTGAATCGCCACGCGGCCCTGCGGCCTACGGCCCTGCGCGCCACGCTAGACGAAGCCTGGGAAGCAGCGGAGTGGCAGGAGCAGCCCGTCGTCGGGCGCGTGCAGGTGCGCTTGCGCCCGCGCAGCAGCGGCACACAAGCTCAGATCATCTGGAGAATGGCTCAGCCGCTCAGTTTGGGGCCAGGCGAAACGCGCCGCGTGTTGGCCTACTTCCTCACGCCTGAGGGCCAACCGCTCAGCGTGGAGGGCCTGCAAACGCCGCGACGCGGCCAAGATTACCAGGCCATCAGCCTGGGCCACCCGCAACACGCCGCTCAGTTAGAAGCCGTGCTGAGCGCCATCAGTCCCAGCAGCGCCGCCATCGACTGGCGCAACAACTCAGCTTCGCGCGTCGTCGTCCAGGCAGGGGCGACCCTGCGAGCCACGCCCATCCAACAAGGCGCGCCGCTGGTGGTGGAAGAGACTGCCCTGGACGCCGAGGCGCGCTATTCGGCTCATACCCTGTTGCTCAATCTGCCCGCTCTGGACGACGTGGAGCAGGCTCGCGCCCGCGCGCGCTATCTGTTGGCCCGCCTACGTCAGCCCCGCGCACTGCTGCGCTCTATCCGCTTAACCACGCCCCAACATGCCGCCCTGTTGACCTCAGCCCGCCTGATGGACGCCTTGCGCCTGCGTCTGCACCAGCCCACCCACGACAGGCGCTATCTGCTCATCGGCGTAGAGGCTCAGGCGGAAGCAGGACGCTGGTGGGCCACCTGGCGGCTCGCGCCGCTGGAAGAGAAGCGCTTTTGGGCGCTGGGCCAAGCTCGCCTGCGCCAAGATAGCACGCTGGCCTATTGAACGATCATCATATCAACGCAGACACAGAACAGAGAGGAGCATCTCATGCCCTGGCACGCGCCCATCACTTGGCAGGTCGATCAACTGGTCACAGAAGGCGACCTGAACGCACAAATCCGCGACAACATGCTTTACCTCAAAGGCCGCGCAGATCGCGCGCTGGTATCGGCTCTGCCGATCAGCTTGGACATCAGCACCAGCAGCACCCAATGGAGCGACATACAGGCTGATACGCTCTCCATCGGCATGGTGACGGCTGGCGGCCCCGTGTTGCTGGGCTTCAGCGGCGTCTTCAGCACCACCTCCACCGCCGAGACGGTAGTGCAGCTCGATTTTTCGGTAGATGGCCTGCGCTATGTCGGTGGCGAGGGCCTAGCTGTGGCTAACGTGCGCAGCGGCGTCATCACCTTGCAGCACGACCACGTCCTCATGCAGGCCCTGGTGATGAATTTGGCAGCAGGCTCGCACACCTTCCGCCCCCAGTGGCGCTTGGCCAGCGGGGTGAGCGTCCTGTTGCGCGGCGGCAACACAGCAGGAGCGCAATTCCGCCCACACCTGTGGGCCATCGAATTCTAGCGGCGTCCCTCAGTTGTGGCTTGTTGTGCTTCAGGCGCTCACGGCGAAAGCCAGCAGGGCCATCATGAGGCCATAGCCCGCGTGAGCCATGATAGCGGCTGCTGTGCTGGCCGTGCGCAGACGTACCGCTCCCAGCACCAGCCCCCAGCCAAACGGCACGATCAGGCCATACCAGAAGGCCGCCGCGCCGCCTAATCCGCTGCCGTAGGCCAGGACATGATAGATGGCCAGCAGGGCTGCCATGCCCAAGTAGCCTGCCCAGGGCCCCAGCGAAGCGCGCAAGCGCGGCAGGATCACGCCAGCGAAGACTAGCCCATGCACGATGGGCTGCACGACCAGCAGCAGCAGCCCACCCGCCAACCAGTCTGCCAGGCCAGACGCGCCACGCAGTTCCAGCGCCCCCAAGAAGACGCCGCTGGCTAGGCCGGCCAACACGTCCAGAGTCAGCGCGCTGGTCGCCCCCAGCAGGGCTAGCAGCAGCGGGTGACTGCGCGGCTTCACCAGGCGCAAGGCAGCGTAATCGGCTTGAGTGCGCGTGCGCACCGCCCAGACATAGGCGCCCACCACCACCAGTCCCACAATCCAGCCCACCAAAAGCGCCCCCACTGTCAGGCCACGACTGCCGCTCAGGGTGGTGGCCACGCCTGCGCCCAGAGCCAACACGCCCAGGGCCAGGGCCAGCAGGGTCAAGCCGACTTCGCTCAGCGGCCAGGGCGGAGCGAGCTGCGGCGTGCCGATGAGGGCTAGCAACGATTTGTCTGTGGTGGGTGCAGCCGAGGCTGAAGCAGAGGTGGACGAGGTTTGTGCCGTCGGACGGCGCGATTTCTTGCTCATCAAACTAAGCCTCTCAGGGCGACGTGGACAAAGGATAAGCCGACGATAGCGCACTGCCATGAGAGAGAGTAGGATAGTCAACTAAGCAGTTGCTCAGCGGCGCTTGATCGTTCAGAACATTCGTGATAGATTGAGTCTGCCGATCGTATTCTCTGCTGAGGCTGTCGTATTACTCCTATGCCCCTCACTGCCGTTTTGCCCCCAGAAGTCGTGACCACCAATGGATCACCCCTAGTTCAGGCAGCGCTAGCGTTGTGGCGCGACGGTGGCTATCATCGCCACGGCCTGGCCGACCTGGCCGCTCATGCTGGCGCGGATGTCCTAACCTATCCCTGCAAAGAAGCCCTGACTGTCGATCTGTGGCGGGCGCTCAACCATGAGACGTGGTCACAGATCGACGAGCTATCCCCATCGCACATGGCTCAACGCTTCGGCCAAACGCTCAGCGCCAAGCTGGCCCAGCTAAGCCCTTACCGCGCTGCATTGGCGGCCTTGTATGCCCACAGCGCCACCGACGAGAGCAGCCCTTGGCGTCCGCCGCACGGCCTGAGCGACCCCATGCTGGATGTGTACCGCCAAGTCGTGATCCGTTCCACTGACTTACCCAGCAAGCCTGAAGAAGTTGAACAGCTCGCCACCCTGTTCTATGGTTTGCAGCATTTTGTCGTCCTGTTTTGGTTATACGACCGCACTCAGGGTCAGCGCGCTACCCACATGCTGGCAGACTTCCTGCAAGAGGCGGTGCGCATTATGCGCCCCATGATGATGATGCCCATCTTCAGCAAAGCTCTGGCCAAAGTCGCTGAGCTGCTGCAAATAGCCTTCAGCGAGCCGCACGCCTCAGACTGATTTTCGGCCCGATCTGGGATAATTCCGAGGGGCGCGCTCTGGTCGAATGAGACGCAAAAAGCCCCTCACCAGGGTGAGGGGCTTCTCGCTGAGGAGTCGCTCAGAGGGCGACAGAGGGGACAGGTTTAGAAGTCACCCATGCCGCCGCCGCTGGGGTTGGGGGCAGGCTTCTCCGGCTCTGGGATGTCCGTAATCAGAGCTTCGGTGGTCAGGATCATGCTGGCGATGGAGCTAGCGTTCTCCACAGCGCCGCGTGTCACCTTGGCCGGATCGGGAATACGGGCTTCGATCATGTCCACGTATTCATCGGTCATCACGTTGTAGCCGATGCGATGATTCTTCTTCTGCTTCTGAGTGCGGCGCACGTTCTCGATGATGACGGCGCCGTCCTTGCCGGCGTTGGAAGCGATCTTGCGCATGGGGACTTCTAGCGCCTGGCGCATGATCTTGATACCCGTGCGCACGTCTTCATCTTCGTTAGCGGACTTGCTCAGCAGGTTGTCCAGAGCCGCGATGGCGTTCACCAGGGCTACGCCACCACCAGGGACGATACCCATCTCGACAGCGGCGCGGGTGGCGCTCAGGGCGTCCTCGACGCGGTGCTTCTTCTCTTTCAGCTCGGTCTCGGTGGCCGCACCGACGCGGATCACGGCCACGCCGCCAGCCAGCTTGGCCAGACGCTCCTGCAGCTTCTCGCGGTCGTAGTCGCTGGTGCTGAGTTCGATCTCGCTGCGAATCTCGGCGATACGGCCCTTGATCTTGGCTTCATCGCCGGCGCCATCGACGATGGTGGTGTTCTCTTTGGTGGAGACGACCTTCGCCGCGCGGCCCAGGTCTTGGATGGTGACGGTCTCCAGCTTGCGGCCCGTCTCTTCGCTGATGACTTCGCCACCAGTCAGGATGGCAATGTCGCGCAGCATGGCCTTGCGACGATCACCGAAGCCAGGAGCTTTGACGGCCAGGACATTCAGCATGCCGCGCAGCTTGTTCAGCACCAGGGTGGCCAGCGCTTCGCCGTCCACGTCCTCGGCGATGATGACCAGCTCGCGCTTGCCGATCTGGATCAGCTTCTCCAGGATGGGGATGATGTCCTGCGCAGCGCTGATCTTCTTGTCGTAGATCAAGATGTACGGCTCGTTGATGACTGCTTCCATCGCCTCGGAGGCAGTGATGAAGTAGGGGCTGATGTAGCCGCGATCGAACTGCATGCCCTCGACGTATTCGGTCTCAAATTCCAGGCCGCGCGACTCTTCCACCGTGACCACGCCGTCCTTGCCGACCTTGTCCATCACTTCGGCGATGAGTTGGCCAATTTCGTCGTCCTGAGCGCTGACGCTGGCGACGCTGGCGATCTCTTCCTTCGTGTCGATGGGGGTAGCCTGTTCGGCGATGTGTTCGGCTACAGCCTGGGCGGCCATCAGGATGCCCTTCTTGAGCAGCATGGGATTGGCGCCAGCAGCCACGTTCTTCAGGCCTTCAGTGACGATAGCCTGGGCCAAGACGGTGGCCGTGGTCGTGCCGTCGCCAGCGATGTCGTTGGTCTTGGTGGCGGCTTCCTTCAGCAGCTGAGCGCCCATGTTCTCATAGGGGTCTTCCAGCTCAATCTCTTTGGCCACCGTCACGCCGTCGTGGGTCACGGTCGGAGCGCCAAACTTCTTATCCAGGGCCACGTTACGACCCTTGGGACCTAGCGTGGTGCTGACGGCGTTGGCCACCTTGTCCACGCCAGCTTGCAGCTTACGACGAGCTTCGTCTTTGAAGAGCAGTTGCTTAGCCATCTTGGTCTATCCTCGTGTATGGTCTACGGTTCTTGATGATGATTTACGATGAGTCGGGCTTAGCTCTCAACGATGCCCAAAATGTCGCTTTCCTTCATGATGAGCAGCTTCTTATCGCCCATCTTGATTTCCGTGCCGGCGTACTTGGCGAACAGCACCTTGTCGCCCACCTTCACTTCCATCTCGATGCGCTCGCCGTCCTCGTCGAAACGACCTTTGCCAGCGGCGATCACCAGGCCTTGTTGCGGCTTCTCTTTGGCTGTCTCTGGCAGCACCAGGCCCATGGCCGTCGTCGCTTCCTGCTCAATCGGTTCGACCACGACGCGGTCGCCCAAAGGACGAATGTTCATCTGCTTACCCTCCGTAGTGTGTTGTGGCGTTGCCGTCCAACGAATTTTAGCACTCAAGCGCTTTGACTGCTAAATTACGCTGATAGAATAGCATAGAAGGACGCTCAGCGTCAACACTTCTAGCAAACTTCTTATACAGTTGCTAAAGTGGTGCTAAGAGCTTGAGATTGAAGAGGGGGCAGGTCGGCACTCAGTATCCTAAGCTTCCTGATCGACTCCCAGCTCATCGTCGATCTGTTCGTCAATCTTGCCGAAGCGGCGCTTGCGACGGCTGTACTCCACTAGGGCTTCATAGAAGGAGGCTTTGTCGAAGTCAGGCCAGTACGTATCGGTGTAGTAGTGTTCAGCGTAGGCCGCTTGCCAGATGAGGAAGTTGCTCAGGCGGTATTCGCCGCTGGTGCGAATGATGAGGTCGGGGTCAGGCAGGTCGCCGGTGTACAAGTAGCGGCTGATGAGAGCTTCGCTGATCTGCTCGGCCGGTATGCCATCGCGGATGATCCGTTGCACGGCGTGGACGATCTCGTCGCGACCGCCATAGTTGAAGGCCACGTTCAGGATGAGGCGCGTGTTATGGGCGGTGGTCGCGCAAGCTTGGCGCACTTTGTTGGCCAGGCGTGCCTCCACCCCGTCTAGCTCGCCAATGTGCCGAATCTGTACGCCGCTTTCGTCCAACTCGCGCAACTCGCGGTCGATGACCATCTCCAGGATGTTCATCAAAAGCTGGACTTCGCGGCGCGGTCGCGACCAGTTCTCTGTCGAAAAGGCGTAGATCGTCAGGATAGGAATGCCAAATTCGACGGCTGCCTTGAGGATAGTGCGCAGGTTCTCCGTCCCCTGGCGATGACCGACGGCGCGCGGCAGGCCGCGCTGCTTGGCCCAGCGTCCGTTGCCATCCATGATGATGGCGACGTGCTGCGGCCGGCGCGCCAGCGGCGGGTAGCTCTCGGTGCTGGTCTTCTCGTGGGTGATGGCGACCATGTAGGTATCCTCAAAACGTCTAAATGCGGATTCTTGGGCGGGCGAGCTGATTTCGGACTGACCAGAGGTGGCAGGCACGCCTCTCCGTCGGTTTACACTTCCAAAATGTCTTTTTCTTTGGCCTTGCCGACTTCGTCAATCTTCTTGATATGCTCATCAGTCATCTGCTGGACTTTGTCCTGTCCGCGCTTGGCATCGTCTTCAGAGACCATCTTCTCTTTTTCGTATTCTTTAATCTCGTCATTGGCGTGGCGGCGGATGTTGCGGATGGCGATGCGAGCATCTTCTAGGCGCTTGTGCAGGTGCTTGACCAAGTCCTGGCGGCGCTCTTTGGTCAAGGGAGGCATGACTAGGCGGATCACCTCGCCGTCGACGCTGGGATTCACGCCGATGTTAGCTTCCTGGATGGCTTTCTCAATCGCTTTGGTAGCGCCTTTGTCATATGGGCGAATCATGATCGTCAGGGCATCGGGTGTGGAGATGTTGGCCAGTTGGCGTAGCTCCGTCTCCATGCCGTAGTAATCCACGCGCAGGCGATCCACCAGGGCCGTGCTGGCGCGGTTGCTGCGCATGCCCTGCAAGTCCTCCTCCAAGACGTGCAGAGTGGCGCCCATCTTCTCTCTGGCGCTGCTGATAATGTCCTCAATCATAGGCTCTTCTTCCTGCTGGTGTAGTATCGCCCCCTGATTATAATCTAGCTTTCAACGAGTAGAAGAGTCAACGAATGGCCGTGAGGTCGAAATAGGCTCTCAGCACATGCCTGCGCATGGTCGGAGACGAGCCAGCAAACTCGCCCTTCAGCGCTTCAGCGGCCCAGCACGCGCTCATAGAAGTTGCGCTGCGCGGCGCGCAGATCGTCGATGTGGCGCAAAATCACGGGATTGATGGCGATGTTCTGTGCAGGCACAGGTGCGTCCTGTAAGCCGAGCGTGGGCAGCAAGCGGGCCGTGTCCAGCAGTTTGAGCGTCGCTTCATAGGCGGCAGGCATGATCGGCACTTCGTAAAAGAAATCCGACAAGCCTGTTTCGAGTTGATTACGAAGCGGCAAGCGAGTCATGTCGCCAAACTGCGGCAGGTTGAGAGCGCTGCTGAGGGCAGGCAAGCACAGGCCGCCCATGTCACCCAGCGTGGGCAACAACAGACTATCTACCCGCCCCAAGATGGCTAGGACGGGCGGCCTGTCCTCAGGCGAAGGCGGCGGCGGGCCAGCCCAGCCCTGCCCCGCGCTGAAGGCCCTCGTCACTGCCAGTGCCTCGCTCATCATAGCCTGACGTGCCGCGTCGGGCATGGGATTGGCGCGATACATATAGAAGCTGCGCCCATACGGATCGAAGCTCATGCGCACTTCGTTCACATTGGCCAACAGATGATAGGTCAAAGCTAGCACGCGGAAATCTTCCTGAGCTTGCAGCAGACTGATGACTGGCGGCGGCGGCACACGCTGGAGCAGCGGCGGCGGTTGGTTGTCGGGCAGGGCCAGGCGCGGCATGTCAATCGCCATCGTGGCGCGGATAGCCCGTTCAGGCGTCATGCCTGTCGGATCGACGTAGACGACAGGACGATTATAGGCGTAGGTGTAGAGCGTGGCGCGCGGATCATGGCGGATGGGATCGCGCTGCCAGAAGCGTCCCGTCGGCGGATGGTAGGCGCGCATCCCCATGAGATACAGCCCACTGTTTATATCGTAGGGTTGGCCCACGAACAGGCGATCCATCGGACGGACAGCACCACGCCGCGAAGCTGAGCCATAAGGAGCAATCTGTTCGCCGAAGACGTTGTAGTCATAGCCTAAGTTAGGATCGTCAGATACAGGCCTGCCTTGCCCATCGACCGTGCGCCGCTTGCTGCCCAGGGCGTCGTAGAGCGGCCATTCTTCCGTGCCATCGGCGTTGATGACCAGCAAGCGCTCGCCTGGGAAGGCCTCCAAAAAGCGCGTCACCTGGCCACTGCCTTCGTCGCGCATGGCAATCAAGCGATCACGCTCATAAATGAACTGGAAGCGCCGACTGCCACTGCCGTTTACCGTCTCATCGTAGCGCCACAAGCGTCCAAAAGCATTGTAGCTGTACCTCAGGCTGACCTTCGCACCATCTTCGCGCGCGCCGTCTACGCTCACCAGGCGATTTTCTGCGTCGTAGGCCATAGTCAGCTGGCTGAGCTGCACCCTCTCTCTGCCGCGCTCCAAGACGTGGGTGATCTGCGTCAGGTTGCCCTGAGCATCGTAGGCATAGTTGACGGTGTAGCGCTCTTGATCCTGAGCTTGCACGGCCTGCCAGCCCAGCCCCAGGATGAGCGCAAAAGCAGCTAGACCAACCAAAGTGCGCCGCGCGCGGCGCTGATGGCGCGCCATCCACAGAGCCACGCCCCATCCCAACAGCAGCGGCAAGCTCAGGCTGCTCAGGTCAGGAGCGACGTAGTTGCGAATCTCTTGGATGAGCTGATTCTCTCTGTCGTAGACGTAGAGGGTACGACTGGGGATGCCTTCAGCGTCTGTCACCAGCTGTTCCACGCGGTTGCCGATGGCGTCGTAGCGGACGCTGGTGGCGTACTGGATTTGATTGGAGCTGTTCAGCCAGCGCTCGTCAATGGCCTGGTGGGCCTGATCGTAGCTGTAAAGGACGTTGTAGCCGTCGCCGCGCGTCAAGCGGACGATGTTGCCCACGTCGTCGTAACTATAGAACAGGCTGTCCAGCGCGCCTTCTGGCCCTAAGTGAGTCAGGCGCGTCGGCGCGCCGCTGCCGTTGTAGCTCGTCTCGGTCGTGACGCCGTTGCTGCGGATGATGGCTAAGCGATTGCCGTTACGATCGTAGCGGAAGCTGATCTCGCGCTGACCATCGCCCACCTTGACGACGCGATACAGGCTGTCGTACTCGTAACGCCATTTGCCGAATTCGCCGGCGTCAACTTCCAAGACGTTGCCTACCTCATCAACGGTGTAGCGCACGCGCAGGCCATTCGGCCCGCTCATGCTCAGCAGACGACCCAGGCCATCATAGGTGTAGCTATAGCTGCCTTCCTGGGCCTGTACGCTCAGCAAACGGCCCTGAGCATCGTATTCACGCCGAATGCTGCCGGTGGGATAGATGATATCAGTCAGATTGCCTAGGACGTCGTAGCCGTAGCGCGTCGTCTGGCCATTGGCGTTGATGCGTTCGACAGTCCGGCCCACGTCGTCTACTCTGAAGATCGTCTTGCTGCGGTCGGCGTCGGTGATACTGCGCAGGTTGCCGTTGCGGTCTATCTCATAGGTGATGACGGCGTTCTCCTGCTTGACGGTCTCGCGTCCACCCTGGAAGGTGCGCGTCTCAGTGTCAGGGCTGGTCACCTTGTCCAAGCCACCAATCTCGGTGTAGCTGAAGCGCACCACTGCTCCGTTGGGATAGGTTATGCTGGTCACGCGATCCATCGTGTCGTACTCATATTCGGTGACGCTGCCCAGCGGGTCGCTGATCTGCAACAGCTTGCCGTTGCGGTCATAGACGTAGGCGTACACCTTTGACTCAGCGTTGACGTAGCGCACGCGCTGGTTGAGAGCGTTATAGGACATGATGATATCCTCTTCGTCCTCAATGCCCTGGCGCATAGGCGAGCGGATAGAGACGAGGTTGTTCACGTTATCATAAGTGTAGCTGGTGACGATCTCTACGTCACAACCGCTGGCCTCGCGCTGGCGATAGGCGGTGCGCGGAATGTCCGGGCATGCGCCGTTCTCGCCTTCCAGCAGGCGCACACTGCGCAGCAGGTTGCCGAATTCGTCGTAGGCGTAGCGCGTGTTGCGTCCCAGCGGATCGGTAACTTGAGTGAGGTAGCCCAGGGCGTCGTAAGCGTAGAACGTCTCCCAGCTTCGGCCTTGCGCGTCAGTGACGCGCAGAGCAGTGACGCGCCCGTTCGCGTCATAGGTGTAGTCGGTAGTCGTGCCGTCGGCGGCGATCATGCGCACTACCTGGCCGATGGCGTCGCGCTCGTAGCGCGTCACGCGCGCCGCTCGTCCGTTGCGCACGCCTTCGCGCAGCTCAATCACGCGCCCATTAGCGTCGTAACTGTATTCGGTGGCCACCCCCAGCGGATCAGTCTGGCGGATGACGCGCCCGCTGGCGTCGTAATCTAGCGTCCACTTCTTGCCTTCGGCGTCGGTGGCGCTGCGCACTTGGCCGCGCACGTTGTATTCGTAGGTGTAGCTGATGTCGCGAGCGCTGCCCAGCGTGTTGACCGTGCCAAAGCTAATGTCTAGCACATCGCCCACCGGACTATAGCTGTAGCGTAGGTTGATAGCCAAATTCTGGACAGTGGTCGCGTCGCGGACTTGCGTCAAGCGGCCTACGTCGTCGGTGTTGTAGTCGTAAACGCGGTTCATCTGGTCAATGTATTGGCGCAGGCGTCCGCTGGCGCTCCAGTTGAATTGCTGGCTGAAGCCCAACGGGTTGACGATGCTGGCCAGGCGGTCGAGGCGGTTATAAGTGTAGACCGTCGTGCGTCCTAGCGCGTCCGTCTGGCTGATGACGCGGCCTTGCGCGTCGTAGCCGTAGAGGACAGTGCGGTTGTTGGGCTGGGTCAGCGCGACGATGTTGTCGTTCAGGTCGTAGGTATAGCGGGCGAATAGGCCGCGTGGTCGCTCAATTTCTCTCAGGCGGCCCAGGACGTCGTAATCATAGCGCGTCTCCTCGCCCAGCGCGTCTAGGATGGCGATGACTCGATCCAGCGCATCGTAGCTGGCGCTGCGGCGGTTGCGCAGTGGATCGGTGATGCTGAGCAGGTTGCCGCGCAGATCGTACTCGTAGGTGGTCTGTTGGCCGCTAGCATCCGTCGTGCTGGTCAGGCGGTTGAGCGCATCATAGACGTAGGTCGTCTGGCCGCCGCCGGGATCAATCATGCTGAGTAGATTGCCGTTCTCATCGTAGCTGTAGCGAATCGTGCCTTCAGGGGTGGTGGCGTCCCCTGGCAAATTTACTTCCAGCAGGTTGCCTAGCACGTCGTAGTTATAACGGATGGTGCGCCCTGCCGAGTTAGTGACGCTAGCCAGGTTGCCCGCCGAGTCGTAGGTGTAGCTGGTCTTGAGCTGATTGATGGCGCTGCTGACTGGCCTGCCCAGCAAGTCGTAATCCAGCGTCAGGCGGCGGCCCTGCGGCACATGGCGCTCGGTGACCGTGACTTGACGAGTGAAGGGGTTGTAGTCGATCAGATAGAGGTAGGTGGGACGATCGCTGCGGTCGTAGACTTCCAAGTCGGTCAACCAGCCCAGAGCGTTGTAAATGCTGCGCGTGCGCTGCCCCGATGGGTCAATCTCATCGCGCCACAGCCTGCCATTGTCGCGCAGAGTCGTCTCGTAGCGCGTGCGCCGTCCACCAGGGCTGGTGACGCTGGCTAAGAAGTTCAGTTCATCGTAGGTGTAGCGCCAGACGCTCTTGCCATCGGGCAAGATCATCTCCGTTAGGTTGCCCAGCGCGTCGCGTCTGAAGTCTGTCACACGACCCAGCGCGTCGATCAGGCGAGTGACGTAGTTCAGCTGGTCGTACTCCACGCGCGTCACTTGGCCCGCTTCATTGCGTTCAACCAGGTTGCCGCGTTCGTCGTAGGCGAAGGTGATGACGTAACCCAGCGGCGCTTCAATCCGCGTCAATTCGTTACGGCGCTCGTTCCAGTTCAAGCGGAAGCTGCTGCCACGCCCATCAACGACGCCGCGCAGGCGGCCCACCAGGTCATAGGTGAAGTCCAGGCGATGCGCGGCCTGACCATCCACCACGCCCTCTTCCACGCGAGTCACGTAGCCGAACTTGTCGTAGCTGTAGACCGTTGCCACATCTTCACCATTCGGCCCTGGCTCAATCAGGCGCACCAGGCGACCCAGCGAGTCGTATTCATAGCGCGTCAGGCGCTCGATGGTGGTGTTGCCCTGGCGGCTTACTGGGGTACGCCATTCGACTAGGCGACCCAATTCATCATAGCGGAATTGGTCGTAATCGGTGTTGTTGTTGTAGGTGATGGCCGTCAGCAGCTGCTGATGGCCGTCCAGCGGCTTGCCATCTGGCCCAGGGAAGGGCGCATATTCCAACTTGCCGGCCCCACTGTCCGTGTAGTTGGGGTCGCGGAACTGGATGAGCAGGCCCTGCTTGTTGAAGTTGAAGCGCATGAAGCTACCCTCTGGCGTGCGGTAAGCGGAGGGCAGGCCGCTGGCAGGGTCGTACTCGTAGCTGATGAACCAACCAGGCTTGGGCAGCTCTACGCGCTGGACGCGCTGCAGGCCATCCAGGGTGTAGGTGGTCACGCGGGGTTGACCATCGGCTAGCAACGTCAGCGTCACTCGGCCGCGCTCATAGACGAAGCCATAAACGCGCGAAGGGTTGCCGTCGGGGTTTTCGCTGAACTGCACCACGCGCCCCTCAGCGTCGTAGCCGATGGCCAGTTGGTCGTGCAGCAGGCTGTATGGATCGCTGATGCGGACTATGCGCCCGCCCTGGTAGCTGTACTCAGCCACCTGAGCATCGTCGGCGTAAGTCACGCCGATAAGCTGGCCATCAGCGTCGTAACGGTAACGCGCTTGGGCCTTGTCCGCGCTGACGACGCGCAACACGCGGCCCGCACTGTCTTGATAGACTTCTAGGCGGCGGCCATAGGTCTCTGTGACGAAGAAGCCGCGCACTTCCTGGCCGCTGGCGTCTTGGCGCGGCAGAGGTGCGAAGCTCAGGCCGCGCCCCTGCCTGTCGCGGATGTCCAGCAAGCGCCCTGCGCGGTCGAATTCGTAGCGCAGACCGTCTGTGCTGGTGATCCGCCACGCGCCCATCGTGCCGCTGAGGCGCTGCAAGAGCCAGTGTGGCGCCGTCAAAGAGACGAAGCGATTGGGGATGTTGCCGTCGGGCCTGTAAGCATGAATGACGCCGTCGGGCGTCACCAGGCGTACCTCGCCCAGCGGCGCGTAGCGTATGTCCAACTCATACTGAAAGTTATGCCGCCAGCCTGCCCCAAGCTGGCCGTAAATGGGTGGCGTGGGCGCACTCAGCAGATAATCAGGCGTGAGCTGGCCTGTGCGGCTGTTGTAGAAGCGCGCAAAGTTCAGGGCCAGGGTGTGGCTAGGGACGTGAAAATCGGTGACAGCGTAAAAGAACGCGCCGCTGCTCACCTCAATTGGCACGACAGGCTCAGCCGAGGTGATACAAGGGCAAGACGAGGCGAAGCCATTGGTCAACTGACTGAGAGCGTGCGGCGCGAAGCCCACCCGCCCCACCGCGCCGCCCAGCGGCGGCAGGCTAGCAGGCGTCTGAATGTCTGTGCCATCTGGCAACGACAAGCGCGACGAGCCATCGCGCCGTGTGAAGCGCAGGCCGCCATCTTCTGTCGTCAGGTTGGCTATGTTGGCGTAAGGTTCTTCAATTTGGCGACCATCGAGCGGCAGGACGCGCAGAAGTTGGTCTTGCAGGATCACGTCGCCCAGCCCGCGCGGATCGATGTCCATTTGCAGCATCTGGTTGGGGACGACTTCCCACTGAGCGCTGTAGATCAGCGGCGCGTCTTGGGGATTGTTCTTGAAGGCGTCGGGGATGGGGCGCGTCAGGCGCAGGCGGGCTAGATCGCTGAGGATACGGAAGTCTGACCCGTACAGCACGCTGAGCAAGGCGCGTCCCCCCTGGGGCAGCAGAGCCAGTGTATCCCATGCAGCCAAGTCAGTGACGATGATCTGGTCGTCCTGGGAGTTGTTCGTGCCGCGCAGCTCTGGGCTATCCAGCCTGTCGTCGATGATGAACTGGTTGAATTCGTCGCGCTGGCCCTTCAGCAAGGCAATGTACTCGCCGCTCAGCAGGACGCGCTGACCCGTCGTCATGACGGCCGCTACGATTCCGTCAACGGCCATCAGGATGCGAATACGATGAAAATCGGTGATGACGACCTGACCGCTATCCAGCTGGACGCGCAGGGTGCTAGCGTCGTTCTCCATGAAGCGGACGTCGCTGTCGGTGAAGAAGATTGCTTCGCCACTGGCAGAGGTCATGCCAATGCCGTCCGCCACGAAGCTTATGGAGCGGATGACGCGGCTGAGGACGTTGCCGCCGTACAAGTCGCGTATGTCGCGTGAGCCGCTCAGGGTGAAGAAAGCTGGGCGTCTACCAGGATCGGGGCGGGTGACGCGCACGTTGCCGTAGACGGCCAGGCGCAGTTGGGCCACGTTGCCTTCGTTAGGCAGGGGCGCGCCCTGCTCTAGCGGCGGCGGCACGTTGCCCCCCAGGCCTATGTCGGGGATGACTAGATTCTCCTGCGGGTCGGCTTTGCGCACCCCCAGCCGCGTCAGCGTCAGACGATACTGGTCGGGGTTATCAACATCGTTCAGGATGTTGCTGCCCGTGACGCGCAAGACATAGTCGCCATCAGCGGGCAGGCCCTGGTCGTAGACCTGGCGCTGACGGTCGATGGGACGAGCGTCAGCGGGCCAGGGTTTCGGCTCAAGACGTCGCCCCTGCCCGTCCAGCAGCTCCACCGTCGGCAAGAACATGCCGCTCAGGCGGCTGACCTCCACCGCCACCATCTCTAGGCGGCGACCCGTGAAGCGCCATTCCTGCGCGTCGCCCTCGCCGACCAGTTCGCCGCGCACTGTCTCGCCATAGCTCAAGCGATCATCATCCGCTTGAGCGGCGACCCGCAGCGCGCCAAGCGTCAGTCCCAGGATTGCGCCTATCGTCCACAAGTTGCGGATCATAGCTGGGTCATCTCCTCATCGAAGTTGGACTGTTCGCCGTCGCGGGCGATGAAGATCAGGCGGGTGTTGGGGGAGAGCTGGATCACGTTTTGAGGGCGCAGGACGCGCCGTTCGTCCTTGCGCAGCATGACGCCGTTGATGACGACAGGATTGGTCTGGCTGAGGACGACCAGGGTCACGCGGCCATCGCTGTCCACCTCCAAGCGAGCGTGCTGGCCGCTGATGGCGCTATCACCTGTGACCACGATGTCGTTGTCGGCCTTGCGGCCAATGCTCAAGCCAGCGGCGCGCAGTTCGTAATCTCTGGGCGGCCTGGAATCCAGGCGCAGCCAAGCGACGACTTCGCCGCCGCTCTGGGCCTGCATGTGCTGGAAGTCGCCGTCGCTCAGCACAGACGTGAGGATCAGACTGTCTTCGTCAAAGTGATCTTGGACAGGGCGCAAAGCAGGGCTGGGCGCGAGGTGCGGCGTGGGCGCTCCGTCGGCGTAGGGGCGGGACTGAGCTTGGCGGCGCAGCTCTTCTTTGGAGGGCGGCTTGACTATCCCGCCGTAAAAATCCAACGCCGCGTTGCTGGTAGGCTGCATGAGCGCAGGATCAAGTATGGTTTGGCCGCCCTTCAGGCCAGGATCGAGCGTCGTGTCGTCGGACTGGCTAGAAGTGCGCTGGACTAGGGCGCGCCGCCGCTGCCGCCCCATGCTCAGCAGGCTCACCAGGCCAATCAGCACGGCTAATAGGGCCAGACCACCACCCGTCAGGATGAGTGGGTTGGTGGCTGTCAGCGCAGCGATGAGGCTGGCCAACACGTCTTGCGGCGCGTTGCTCTCTTGCGCGTTAGGAGACTGGTCATCATCAGGCGGTGCAGGATCGTCAGCAGGCGCGGCCTCAGCCTGTGTGGAGACGACAGCGAGGCTGACAGGCGTGGCGCTGGGCGCAGGCGTGCTGCTCGGCGCAGGCGTGGCGCTGGGGAGAGCCTGCGCCGAGCTTGCTCGTTCACTTGTGGGCGTGGCGCTGAGGACGAGAGGCGTGGGCGTATCGCTAGGTGCGGGCGTATCTGTGGGCCTGGGTGTGAAGGTGACGCGGACGGGACGCGGCAAGGCGCTAGTAGGCTGGTTGAGGGGCTGGCCAATAGGTAGCGGCGTGAAGCTGGGCATAGCGCCAGGGAGGGATAGCACAAAGGGCGTCTCAGTCGGCGCGAGGACAGCAACGATGGGCGTCAGTGTCGGAGAGGGCTGCTGGGCCACGACGGGCAGCGCAGTGAAGGTGGGCGCGACGAAGGCTGTCGGTGTCGGTGGGTCGGTGGGCGACGGCGTGGCCGTCGGTGGTCGTTGCAACGATGGGCCGAGCGGCGTCGGCGTGAGCTGGATTCGACTCACGCGCACGAGGGCAGCTGCGCTGGTAGAATCGGTGAACTGCACGCGCAGGCTGCTCTGGCCACCTATGGGCTGCGGACTGCGGCCTCGCAGGGCATAGATCGGCTGAAGCCACTGCGTCTTCACTTCGTCGAAGCGCGCGCTGATCGTCCGCAAGTTAGCGCGCCGCACCACCCCCTGGCTGCGCTCGGCGATGTCCAAATAAGCTCCATCCACGTCATCCGCGACGACGATGATGTCGATTGGGACGCTGGCGGACTGGACGGGCGTTTCGTTGCACGTCCCCTGGCGCGTCAGCGGGCCAACCACCAACAGCACGCGGCGCGCCTGATCCGGCGAACGCAAGCTGCGCAACTCCACCAGCGCATCGCCGACGCAGCCCACTTGGCCGACTGTGCCGCTGTAGCTGTCTAGTGCGCGGATGAGGGCGGCAGTGTCGCGGGTGGGCGACACGAGAAGGCGCGCGCGCGAGTCGAAGACGATGACGCCATAGCTGACGCGCAGGTCGTCGGCGCGGATGAAACGCTGGATAGCGTCCTTGACGAAAGGGGCGGCGTTGAGCATTTCGCCGCTGGCGTCCAGGATGAACCATCGCACCTCGCGCAGCGGCTCAGGATCAGGTCGCAGGATGACCGCTTCGGCTAGATCGCTGTGGCTCAGCCGTCCCTCTTGGATGATCTGGCCGCGCGGCACGGCCACGTGGACGATGAGCGTGCCGTCATCTGTGCTGAAGGCGTCCTCGCCGCGCGTGGTGACGTCTTGAGCCAGGGCAGGTAGGTTCAGGAGCAGGACGAGCAGGCTAAGGCAGCAGAATCTCGTAGTCTGGCACGGAGTCAAGCGGTATCCATCCATAACGTTCGGTCTCGCTATCCTGGAGGCGCAGCCAAGTGCGCCCGTCTGAAGCAGCCTGGACGATGTCGTCCAGACGATATATGCGGTCGGGCTGTAAGCTGAAGGCTGAGCTAGGGCCGTCCAGGCGCAGGAAGGTGAGTCCTGTGCCTGCAAAGCGCAGGCGATCATCCAGCCGCAGCGAGCCATTGAAGCGCTCGCGAGCGGACGTGGCACTGGCCTGCGGCTCTGGCGCAGGCGTCGTAGGCATGGCGCTGGCCTGCACCTCTGGCGAGAGGACAAATTGCTGGAGGGTGGGCGCGATTTGTGTTGCGGGGACGGTTTGGCCAGAGGTGCTGGTCAGGGTGGCGCTGGCCTGGATGGGCGGCGGCGTGGGATCGATGGGGATGGGCAGGCCACTGTTCAGGGCCAGCCAGACGCCTGCGCCACTTACGATCATCAGCAGCAACGACAGCAACAAAATAGGCAGACGGCGCCTGCGCTTGCGCTTAGGGGACGCCTCTTGGTCTGAAGGCCAACCTACGTCGGATGGACGGACGCGCGGGCCAGCGGAGGCGGCCTCCGCTGGCGGCAAGACGCGCCGCAGCGGCGCGCCAGCCGCCACTACCTCTGGAGTGGCAGAAGGGAGCGTCGGCTCGGCTTCCGACGAGAAGGCCTGGCGAACGGCTCGGAACATGTCGGGGACGATCCCCAGATCATCAGGCAACTCCAGCAGCGGCTGCCAACGGCTCAGGTGACGGGTGAGCGCCTCTTGATCGCGGATGGGTGGGCCGACCTCCAGGATCATCAGGCTGATGTTGTCCGTCCCGCCGCGCTTGCAGGCCAATCGCACAGCTTTCTCAGCAGCGTACGCTAGGTCTTCGGCGTTGCACAGGCGCGCCAGGGCCTCATCATCCAGGTAGCGCGTCAGGCCATCGCTGCATAGCAACAGGCGACTGTTGGGAGGCAGCGGGCCACTGATGGTGTCGGCGATCACGCTGGCCTTGTGGCCCAGGGCGCGCGTCAGCTTGCGCCTGCCATCGGGCAGGGTGATGAGGTGGTCTTCGGTGAGGCGGAGGAAACGGCCTGACCCATCCAGCATGTAAGCGCGGCTGTCGCCCACTTGGGCGATGATGAGCCACTCTTGGATGATGACAGCTCCGACGAAAGTCGTCGCGCCGCCCAACTGCTGCTGATACAGCTGACCGTTGAGCGTTTGCAGAGCGTTGACCAGGCGCTCTTCGGCGTCGTCGCCCTGGGCCTGATGATAGAGGCGCGGCAGCCGTGTGATGGTCTGAGCGCTGTACAGCTCGCCCTGCTTTAGGCCACCTACGCCGTCTGCCAGCATGAACAGCGCCCCATGTTGATCCAGCGCCTCTAAGGTGGACGGATAGTCATAGCCGATAGCGTCCTCGTTGTGGGCGCGGCGCAAACCGCGATGAGTGACCATAACGCCGCTGATGAGGCTATGCATGGGCTAATCCAGCAGCTTGACGACGAACACGGTATCGCCGAGCTGCACTTGGCTGTTCTCAGCCAACAGCGTCGCGCCACGTATGGGCTGGCCATCCACTAGAATGCTGTGGCGCGCCATCAGCGGCCAGATGAAGAAGGCCTGCCTGCCGCTGTCCTGAGGGTGCGGCTCTAGGGTGAAGCGAGCGTGCAAGCGCGACAGGCGCGGATCGTCCCAGCGGATGTCGGCGTCCTTGCCGCGGCCGATAGTCTGCTCGTGACCTACCGTCAGGATACGGCCTCGCTCAGCCAGCGGTCTTTTGACGATCAGCCACATGAGCAAGGCGGGCGCAGCGACGAGCGCTTCGTCGGGCGTCCAAACGCTGGTCGATTCGTGATCGTCTGTGTTGGACGAAGAAGCCGACTCTGTCCAGCTTCGGCGTCGAAAATCATCAGCAAGGGAGACCATCGTCACGTCACCTTATACTTATGGCGAACTCATCCAAACTTAAGTATAGCAAGCCGAAGACCACACTGCCACAAAGTCGGAGGCGGTTCAGCCTTTCTTAACTTTGGCTAGGCCCAAACTGACATGAGCGCCTCACTGCTCTGCCCAAGCCGTTCGAAAGCCTTTGGCCATGCGCTTTAAGGATGCTATAATGTCATCTAATCGTACGCTTAGAGAAAGAGAAGACTCCATGTTCAAACGCTTGCTTGCTCTGAGCCTGTTGGCTTTGTTCGTCTTGAGCGCTCTGCCCACGCTGGCTCAGGCGGCTGTACCTGGGCGCGTGCTGGATACGGTCAACGTGCGCGCTGAACCTGGGCGTCAGGGACAAGTACTGGGACGCATTGCAGTCAACAGCTCAGTGACCGTCGAATGGCGCAATCAGCGCGGCAATTGGGTCATCGTCACCGACGGCAACCTGCGCGGTTGGGTAGCCTCCCGTTATGTGCAGTGGAGCGCTGATGTGCCGCTGGCCAACCTGCCCGTCTCCAACGAGAGTATCGGCGCAAGCAGCGTCGTTGCCGAAGGCAATCCCAGCGCCGCTCCTCTCTCTGCATCAGACAGCCACAGCGTGGGGCGCGGCGTGCGCGCCATTTACGCCAACGGCCTGGCCAGGGGCAACAACCCGCGCGTATTCATCAAAGTCGGCGACAGCATTACCGCTGCTCAGCATTTCCTCAAAGCCTTCGAAAGCGGCCAGTACCAGCTCGGCCCCGGCATGGAGTCGCTGGCCCAGACCATCGAGTATTTTCGAGGATCGTTTGGCCGCGACAGCATAGCTGCCCAGAGCGGCTTCACCATCGGCGCGCTGCAAGACCCGATGTGGGCGCCCAGCGATGTCTGCCAGCCCAACGAATGGCCGCTGGTGTGCGAACTGCGCCTGAGCAAGCCCGCCTTCGCCATCATCATGATCGGCTCGCTGGACGTGCGCTTCTTCTCTGCTGATGCCTATGAGTACTTGCTGCGCACCTCGTTGGAGGCCATCATCAAGAATGGCACTGTACCCATCCTGACCACCTTCCCTAATGCCGACTGGTACTTCGGGCCAGAGAGTGCGCGCTTCAACGACATCATCCGCAGGGTGGCGCGCAGCTACCAAGTCCCGCTGGTCGACTTGCGCAGCGCCGCTGCCAGTTTGCCCAACGGCGGCGTCAAAGAGGACGGCTTCCACCTGACCGAGCCGAGCGAAGGCGAGTTGCGCAGCAACTTCAACGGCGGCCAAACCTTCTACGGCCTAACCTTGCGCGAGCTGATGACGCTGCAGACCCTAGACGCTCTGCGCCGTCAACTGGCGCGCTGAGCGCCGCGCCTCTAGCGCACCACCTGCACGCGCACCTCGGCGCTGGCGTTGTTGCCCACTTGGTCGAAGGCGGTGGCGGTGAAGACCTCCTCGCCTTCGCGGGTGATGGCGAATTCAAAGCCGTACGGCCACTCACGATCAATGCCCAGCAGTCGGCCGTTGTGGTAGAACTCTACGCGCTCCAAAGCCAGGTTGTCGCTCACCTCTGCCACGACGCTGATGGCGCGATCCAGAGGATAGCGGAAGACCTGGCCAGGTTCACCAGCCTGCACGCGCACCTGCGGCGGCTGATTGTCGATCGTCACCTGCACAAAGTCGCTATCGCGGCTGCCATCAGCGAACAGGGCGCTGAGCTGTAGGGTGTAGATTCCGTCTAGCCTACTCGTGTCCCATTGGCCCAGGCTGGCCCCATCGCGGTAGCTCTCACTCTCGGCGATGGTCAGCCATTGGATGGGGTTGAGGCCCTGGCCATAGCTGAGCTGGTAACGGCGCAGGACTTGGGCGCTGGTGTCGATTGCGCCGCGCACGTCCACCACCCCGCCGACGTAGGCGAAATTGGCGGGCAGGAAGAGCTGCACCGCCTTCAGGGCGGCAGGACGGCTGATGGTGTCATAATCGCGCGGCGGCAGGGGTAGGTTATTAGCGCGCCACCAGTCTTGGGCGGCAGGCGGCGGGATGAAGAAGACGCTGCGTAGGCGCAAGTTGGTAGGCGTGTAGGCCGTAGCCAGTTGGCGCGTCTGACTGTTGATCTCGTACACCTGCCAGAAAGTGTCTTGCTGGTAGGGCGGCACTTGGCGCAGGAAAATTTCGCGGCGCTTGGGACAGTCCACCAGAGGGTTGGGCAGCAAGCCGCTGCGCTCGCAGACGGTGTACTCCAAAACGTCGGGCGGCCTGGGCCAGTCGGCGATGGGCAGCGAGTCGCGCTGATGAGCGTAACGCAGCACGGCGCGCCACACGGCAGCGGCGCCCTCCTGACCATACACAGACAAGCTGGTGCTGGCGTCGTCGCGGCGGCCCAAGTGGACAGCGGCCAAGCGCTGTGGGGTGTAGCCCACCGTCCAGTTGTCGCGTCGGTCGTGCGATAGGCCGTTGACCAGGGCGGCAGGCCTGCCCAGCGAGAGCGCAGGCAGCGCCGTCCCCAACGTGGCCTCGCGCCGCGCTTGGTCGGCCAGCAGGTGAGTGAGTAGGTAGCTGAAATCTCCGCCCAGGATGTTGGTGCGAGAGACTGCCTGGCGCGCTTGGTCGTACTGCCACAGGGTGCGCCCCTGATGGTCATCAATGCGCAGGATGGCCACCGGGTCGCGGGCGCGGTAGCCGCGCGCGATGGGTTCAACGTCCACGCCGATCATGTAGCCGCCACTGGCCAACACGCTGTAGGCATAGGCCACCTCCAGCAGGCTGACCTGGCCGCCTCGCTCCAGCAGCGATAGGTCATAGGCGCTGGTCTGGCTGAGGCTGTTGATGCCCAGCACATGAGCCGAATTGAGGACGCGGTTGAGGCCGCGCGCGTCGGCCACCGCCACGATGGGCGGCAGCAAGTTGGCTACCAGGGCATCGCGCAGGTTGATCGGCCCACGAAACTGGCCGTCAATGTTCTGCGGCGTGTAGATGAGGCCCTCTATTGGGCCAGCGAAGGACTGCGGCACGTCCAGCACCATGCTAGCGGCGGTGAACTGGCCGCTGCGCAGGCCCTCCAGCGCCGCAAAGGGGTGCAATACTACGCTGGGCTGATGGCGCACCGCCAGAGCGTCGCCCACTAGGGCCAGGATTTGCCCACTGGTCACGTCTAGCAGCAGGGCTTGGCCTTCATCAGGTGGGCTAGCCAGGGGCGCGAAGCCGCCTTCGACTAGGGCTTCTAGCTCTGCCGCTGCCAAGCAGGGCGCGCCTTCTAGCGTGACTACGCTGCGCGCCGATTGGCCGCGCAATTGGCCCAGTTGGGCGCGCAGGGCGCATTCGGCTTGGTGATACAAGTCCAGGTCGAGCGTGGTGACGATCTTCAGGCCGCCGCGACTCACTAGGCGTGCGCCGTTCAGGCCCAGGCCATCCAGGATATCTTCGGCCTGCTGACGAGCGTAGCGGACGAAGTCCGGCGCTATGGCCTCAGGATCGGGGATGGCAGAGCGCAGCGGGGTGTAGCGAGCGATGGCTTGGTTGTAATCGACCTGGGAGACGCGGCCACTAGCCAGCATGGCCCGCAACAGGTCGGCTTGGCGTCCGCGCGCCGCCGCTTCATCGTCAAAAGGGTTGAAGTGGGGGGCGGGCGGGATGGCGGCCAGCAGCGCTGCTTCATCTAGCGTCAGTTGGGCGGCTTGCTTGCCCAAGTAAATCTGGGCGGCGGCTTCCAGGCCGTAAGCATCGCCGCCGTAGTCGTTGGTGTTCAAGTGCCATTCCAGCAGGGCGCGCGGCGTGTACAGACGATTGACCTCTGCTGTCAGGACGATGGTCAGCAGAGCCTCGTCGAGGCCGCTGCGCGCGCGGGCGATGGGCAGCAGGGCGTTGCGCACCAGGTGGGCGCTCAGGCTGTTGTCGCGCGGGATGGGTTGGCCCAGGACGTAAGCCCATAGCTGGCTGAGGACAGCCGCCAGGTTGAAGTTGTCGCGCTCCAGGTAGGTCGGGTCTTCCATCGTCAGAGTGGCCTGGATGACCCAAGTCGGCAGGCTAGATAGTTCCAGCCAGGCCTGCGAGCCGCCGATAGGGTCTTGCACGCGGCTGATGACCACGTTCTCCGTGCGATCGTAGAGTTGGGTCAGGCCCAGCGACTCTTCAAGATAGATCGTATCGGCGGCGCTGGGCAGGGCTTGGGCGGCGCGCAGGTATAACCAGGCCGTCACGCCGACGGCGGTCAAGGCGGGGCCGATCAGGGCGACGAACAGCACGACGAAGATGAAGGCCGCCCAGGACGCGCTGCGCGTCTGGCTTTGGCGCTTGCGCTGCTTGCGGTTATGGCGGCGGCGGATGATGTGGGCGACGCTGGTCGTGGGCATAGTCTGTCTCTTGCGCAGCGCGGTTCTCCTCAGCCTTCATCCGAGCTTCGACTGGGAGGTGGATCTTCAGGCGCATCAGGGCTGCTGCTGAGCGGCGCAGGCTTGGTTTGCAGATTGCTGAAGTCGAATTTAATGCTGGGCGGCTTGGCTTGGACGGGCGTCGATTGCGGGGCGCTGAAGCTGCTCTGCGGATCAAGCTCGGTGGCTGAGCCGCCGACGGCGCTCAGGTCGAATTTCATGCTGGGCGGCTTGGCTTGCGTGGGCGGCTGCGAGACAGGCGGCGCGGCGTAAGCTTGGGTGGGCGGTGGCTCTGACGACGGCGTCGCTTTGTCGAAGGTGACGACAGGCGAATTGGCGCTGAAGCCTGTGACTTCTGTGGTGGCCATGCTGGCCGCATTGAGCAGGGTGGCGAAGTTGGCCGCGTTGGGCAGGGTAGCCATCTGATCCGACCTGACTATCGTGCGCAGGTTAGGAGGCGGTAGAGGCTGGCGCGCTTCCAGGCGAATGCTGGCCTGCTGAGGCGGCGTGACCCAACGCCAGCGCCCCGCCTCCAGCTCTGACCAGTAGGGACGCATAGCGAAGACGACCAAGCCAAGCAGAGCCAGAGCCAGCAGGGTTGCGCTGCCTTGCGGCGTGAAGATGAGCAGCAGCAGGGCCAAGACGAGTCCCAGCAGCCACAGCGCCCCGCTCCAGACGCGCCGCCGCCATAGGCCCAGCGCCGCCAAGACGAGCAAGCCGCCCAACACCAGGGCTGCTAGCAGCGCTTCCGCTCGGAACAGGGGCGGCAGCGCTTGGGTTTTCTCCGTGATGGCCACGCTGACGCGCCAATCGTGAGCCAGCGCTCCCAACAAGCCCAGGCCGCCTAGGCCGATCAGGGCCAGGCCGCCCCAGCGCGCCCACTGGCCCACCGCCAGCGTCGCCACGAACAGACCGAAGCCCCAGGCGCTCCAGGCGATGGCCCAGACAGGATCGGCGTGCAGCGAGAACAAGGCGAAGACGCTCACCAGCGTCCCCAAGCCCAACAGCAGCAGCAAGGCCAGGTTGTGCCAAGCGTCGCGTTCGGCGTGGCGCTTGTGCGGCTGGCCAATCCAGGCCAGCAAAGAGGCGTAAGTGTAGGGCAGGTAGGGGAACAGAGCGATGACTAGCGCCAGCGGCAGGCCCACTGTCAGGACTTGCGCGGCCTGATCGTAGGACAGCAGCGCTTCGACGTAGGCAGCGCCAGCCTGCGGCGCAACCAGCACCTGCGCGAAAGGGTCGCCTACGATCTGGCTGAGGCCCACGAACAGCCCGCCCCCCGCCGCGAAGAAGGCCAGAGCGGCGCGCCCATCGGCCAGCAGAGCCGCCATCAGGGACGGCAGAAAGCCCAGGGCGAAGAAGGCCATCACGCCGTCCCAGCTCAGCAAGCGCGTGTTCAGCACATGGCCCAACGCGGCCCAGCTCAGAGCCGCCCAGGCTAGGCCAGCCAATCCCAGGCCGATCTTCTGCGGCCAGGGTGCGCTGTTCGCAGACGGTGCATTCCGCTGCCTGCGCCACAGCAAGCCCACTAGGCCGCCCAGGCCTAAGCCGATCAGGCCCACCATCACAGGTGAGAAGTTGCTGAGCAGGTTGCCTTGCTCGTCAAAGCACAGGTAGAGCTGACTGCACTGGTTGCGATAGGCGGCGTACAGCGGCAAGTAGAACGACAGCGCCGCTAAGCCCACCGCCAGCGGCCCGCGTAGCCCCAACAGGGCCACCACGCCGAAGCCCAATCCCAGGCCGACTCCGCCCATGCGCACCAACTCCCAGTTCACCGAGCCGCCCAGGTAAAACCAGGTGAAAGCCGCCCAACTCAGCATACCCATCAGCAAGCCGCTGGGCAACCAGACCAGAGCGCGCGCCCAAGCGGGCCAAAAGCCGCGCAAACGTCGCGAAGCTTCGTCGGCCAGCAGGACGGTGAGGGCGATGAACAAGCCCATGACGAGGCCGATGGACAGAGCGTTGCCCCAACGCTGTGGCGTGAACAGGGCCTGAGCGCGATAGGTGATGTACACCTGCTGGCCGAAGGCGATCCAGCCTCCTAGCAGGGCCAGCGCGAAGCGCAAGATCAGCCCTAGCGGATCGGCGCTCAGGCGACGCAGGCTGTTGGTCATCCAGGCATAGGCCCGCGCCTGCGGAGCGACCAAATCTGGCAAAGACGACACTTCATCGCGCACCAGGGCCAGGGCGCGCAGCGCGCCGGGCCTTCCTTGCTGCTGTTGGCGGGCCAGGGCGCGCAGCGCGGTCAAAGAGCGCATTTGTCCGATGACCCGCGCGGCGAAATCGGCCACCTGCGGATGTTCTGTGTCCAGCGCCTGTTCGGCCACCAGCAGGTCAATCTCTGGCGAGTAGACGGCGTCGCGCCAAGCGCGCGGCCCCTGGGCTACGATCCCCAGGCGACTGAGCGTGGTCAGCAACCGCCCGCGCGCGTCTTCAGGCAGTTGATACTCTTGCTGAGGGGCAGTCAGGGCGGCGCGGGTGGCCAGCACACGCAGGGCAGCAATCCGCGCTTGGTCATCCCGCTCCACCTCCAGAGCTTGGGCCACTAAGCGGGCAATGCTAGGCTGCTTGGGGTCATCCGCCAGCGTCTCCAGGTGGGCCAGGGCGCGCAGGCGAGCGGCTGTGCTGCCCGTGCGGATGGCGTGCAAGCACGCCAGACGACGCGCCGCTTCGTCGTTTTGCTCCCACCACAGCGCCAGATCGTGGTCGTACTCTAGCGCGCCGCGCAGCAGCATTTGTCGACCCATCTCGTCCAGGGCCAAGCCATAGCGCTCGGCGTCGCGGTAGACGTTGGCCACGATCAGGAAGTGCGTCAGGCCCAGCAGGAAGCGCCCCTGGCCGCCGGCCCAGGTATGACGGGCGCGCGTGTACAGATCGATAGCTTCCAATAGGTCGCTGTCGGCCAGGCCCACCGAACGCACTGTGTCTAGCAAGGCGTCGCCTAGCGGATCATCGCCTTCTAGGCTCGCGTTATCCAGGTTGAAGCTAGCTATAGCTCGGTCTGGGGCGAGGACGGCCTGCAGGTCGTCCATCAGTGCGGTGTGGCTGTCATGACGAGCAGATGGCTCGCGGGAAGTCGCCTGGCGCAGCACCTCAATCAGATCATCGGGATAGCCGTCCTGCGGATCGAAGTCGGGCAGTTGGTCGTTGTACTGAAGTTGGCGGATGGCCAAAGGCTGCGCGCCGTCGAAGGGCAACGCACCCTTGAGCATGTGGTAGAGCATGATGGCGAAGGCATAAACATCGGCGCGGTGATCCACCGTCTCGGCGGTGATTTGTTCTGGCGCCATGTAGAGCAGCGTGCCGCTGCCAGGATTGCGCGCGCGACCCTCCCGATCCAGCACCGTCGCCAGGCCAAAATCAGCCAGATAGGGGGTGCGAGCGCTGTCCAGCAGGATGTTGGGCGGCTTCAAATCTAGGTGGATGACCTTCTGGCTGTGGGCGTGGTCGAGGGCTTGAGCAATTTGACGGCCCATGCGCAGCACTTCGTCCACGCTCATGCGACCGCGCTGGAGCATGCCCTCCAGCGAGCCGCCGCTCACGTAGCGCATGACGATATACAGCCGCCCCTGATAGTCGCCGAAGTCGTAGATGGGCAGGATGTGGGGATGTTCTATTTGGGCGATAGTCTGGGCCTCGCGGCGGAACATCTCCAGCGGGTCAGCATCCTGAGACAGTGCGGCAGCGATAGTCTTGATGGCTACCATGCGCCTCAGGCGCGTATCTTGCGCCGACCAAACATCGGCCATTCCACCGCGCCCAATGTGTTCAATGATAGTGTATTGGCCGTGAATGCTTGCGCCAATCTCCATGGTAGGGCTGCTCTCGGCTCGCTTTTGGCAGGTGACAACGTCCAGTATAGCACAGCCCGTACACAGCACAGCCGCCTCAACCAAATACAAACTCTAGCCCCTCAGCGCCCAGCTTTGGCTTGATTATAATTGACAATGTTCAAAGCTTAACGGGAGCAAAGCACGTTGGAGTGGCTACTGATCGGCATAGGCATGTTTATCCTGGGCATAGGCTGTGGCCTGCTCTGGGCGCGCCATGCTCGCTCCCAGCCCTCCATAGCCAGCGACCAAGCGACGCCCAGTAACCAGACCACTCAAACTCTGGCTGCTCTGCGTCAGATCACCAGCTTTCAAGAGGTCAGCGCCCTGCTCAACAGTTCGCTGGACTTGACCAGCGTCAACGACACAGTCCTGGACGCTATGATGAGCTTCAGCCAGGCCGACGCCGGCTTCCTGGCCGTCACCCAGGGCGAATCGATCATCGTCAGAGCCACGCGAGGTCGCTATGCGCCCGACAACATAGGCCGCGTCATCAACTTCGCCAAAGGCATTACGGGCCGCGCAGCCATCAATCAAAGACACGAATGGCTGCCTGATGTAAGCCAGGATGAGGAATACTTCCCTGACCTGCCAGAGACCGTCTCGCTAATGGCCTTCGCCCTGGTCTCTCACGAGCATCTGGTGGGCGTAGTCTGCCTGGAATCGCAGCGGAGAGGCGTCTTCAATCAGCAGACCTTTGACGTGATGAGCCTGCTGGCGGATCGCGCAGCAGCCGCCATCGACAACGCCCAGCTTTACGACATCCTGAACAAAAAGCTGAGCGAATTGCAGAAGCTCTACGAGCAGACCGACCAGTTGGAGCGCTTCAAGTCGCAGATGATTGAGCTGGCAGCGCACCAAATGAAGAACGCCGTCATGCAGCTCTCTGGCCCGCTAGACTTGCTAGATCAGGATAAAGAGACGCTAGGCTACCCCTACGACGAGCTGATCGGCATAATGGGACGGGCAGCGCTGCGCATCCGCCAGATCGCCACCGATATCATGTCGCTAGAGAAGATAGAGCGGCGCTACCAGGGCGACTATGTGCGCACCTACAATCTCACCGATCAGCTCAACACGCTCTACGAAGCTCACCAGCAAGCCGCCGAGCGCAAAGGGCTGCACTTCATCTTCGAGCGCTTTCCGCTGTTCCCGGTGCGCGTGCGCGCCGACGACGTTCAGCTTTACGAAGCCATCGCCAACTTGCTGAGCAATGCCATCAAATACACGCCGGACGGCGGCGAGATAGAACTGGCTCTAGAAGTCAAGGACAGGCAGGCAGTGGTGATCGTGCGCGACACAGGGCCGGGCATTGCGCAGGAACACCACGACAAGCTGTTCCGAATGTTCTCGCGGATTAGGACGGCTGATGTGGACGTGGAAGGCACAGGCCTGGGCCTGTTCCTGTTCAAGAGCATCGTCGAACGCTTTGGTGGCCAGGTGTTCTTTGAGAGCGCAGTGGGCCAGGGCAGCACCTTCGGCTTTCGCCTACCTATCACCGACGAAAGCACTTTGCGCCGTCCGACGGGGCTTTTGTCGGGTTAGCGAAAGGCTGGCCTGCGCACAGCCGACGCGTGACGATAGTCCCCAGCGCTGTGACAGATTGGCCTGGGCCTGCGTCATTTGTAGGGGCAGTTGGCATGAGGACAGAGGTTGGCGTCGGCCAGCGACTCTGGCTTGCCGCACACCTGGCACAGTTTGATAGCTACTGGAGGACGGTCGGCGCTTTGGCGCGCCCTGGCCACATCTCGGCGCGCCTTGCGATTGTAAGCGGAAAGGGCTTGCATGACGGCCAGGATGACTGTCGGATCGGGATCGGTGAGCGCCTGGTTGAGCGCCGCCGAAGCCCGCTGATACTCCTCATCGCTGAAGTGATCGACGTAATCGCCAAGCAGTTGAGCAGCATAGGCGCGCGCGTCAGCCCGTTCGTTGTGAGCCAAGTGATAGAGTACATCGTCAAAGGTCAGGCCATCGCTCATGACGGTTTGCCCCTCTTGGTGTATGAGTTGTACTTAGCATAGCACATTCTCTCAGGCGCTTCACCTGCTAGTCATCGTTCAAATCGGCTTTGCTCAGTTTGGTCAGGCATAGGCACAGACAGAGCATCTTAGTATAGTACGGCAACTTGGCACTGAGAGAGGCCTCCATGTCCTTACGTTCTTGTTTGCTGATGTCGTTCATCGTTGCTTACGGGCTGCGCTTGCTGCTGATCGCTGATGGAGGCCAACAGTACTGGCCCGACGAAATGCGCTATCAGCGCGGCTACTACATGGCCATGCATTTGCTGCGAGCCGACTTTTTCAACGCCTCGCGTGAATTAGCTCTCTATCCCGATCATAGTGGTTTCACGTTGGTCAGTCTGCCTATGGGTTGGTTTCATCGCCTGTTTGGGCGCTTCGACGAGGGCTTTTGGTTTGCGCCTTCGCTGCTTTATGCGTTGTTCAGCGCTGCCGGCGTCGTGCTAATTGGTTGGATCGCGGCCCGCAGTTTGCGATCTGACCGAGCTGGCGTGATCGCCAGCCTGCTATCCCTGGCGTCAACAGCGCTGTATCAATGGTCACGCCACCACGTGCCATACGACGTCTCGCTGTTCTGCGCTCTGCTGGCCCTCGCGCTCAGCCTGGAGCATGGTGGCCACTGGTGGCGTGCGGTTGCTAGTGGCTTTCTGGTAGTGGGCGTCTTCGTCATCTACAACGGATACTGGTTGCTGGCTGCCGTGGTGGGGCTGTGGGTGCTGGTCTCTTGGCTGAATCGCGCCAATCTGCGCCTGACGATCCTGCGCTCGGCAGCTCTGATTAGCGGCGGATTGATCTGGGCTTTAGCTCATCTGGTCTGGATGTTGCCCTTCGGGCATAATCCGCTGGCCTTCCTCAGCCTATGGCGACAATTCTCCGGCACAGTTATTCAGGGCGACTATGCTGAAGGTTGGACGTTGTCGTTAGAGTACTTGTGGGCTGTCGAAGGTCCATTGGCTCTGGTGTGGATCGTCGGGCTACTCCTGAGCTTAGGACGTAGGAAGCGTATTGTGTTCGCTTGGTGGGTCAGTTTGCTGACGATGTGGATCGCTCTGGGCGTGCTATCGCAGGCTGAAATCTTCGTAGTCTACGGTCGCCTGGCGCGTCAAATGCTGCCGTTCATCATCTGGTTGGCCGCAGCCGGCCTTGAGCGAGGTCTTCAGCTTCTCAATAGGCGCGTGGTCTGGATTGGTGCTGCCGGCCTCGCGTTGGCTGTTTACCTCATTAACTGGTACCCGTTACTGGACTTTGCGTTTGGTGTCGATGTTTATGCCCAAGCTCAGGCCCAATACGAAGACGTTGGCGTGATCGAAGCTTTTGCCTCAGGAGCAGAAGCGTCCCTTCCTCTCAACCGCTACTGGCTTTACGCCACCGATCATCAAGCGCCTTTTCGCTATGCCTACCCCTTCGATCGGGTGGTTAAGCCGCCGTCGGGGCGCGTGATCTGGCAGATGGCCAATCCCTGGAACTACCGACCCTATCTGTACGAAGGCTTCACGCGGTCTATGCGCGAACTCGTCAGCTCATATGATCTCAGCTATCGCCTGATTGAACGCCTTGAGCCAGGGGAATGAGGCCCTTGGTCGTCAGCATTCGGAAAATAGCCTGAGCTGCTACGCGGTTGCCATAGCGCGAGGGATGAGTGTCGCCCATGTATTCGCCTATCAGTGGATCGTAAGCCGCCAGGTACAAGGCCTCAGGATCGCCAACAGCCTGATAGATCGGCAGCAAATTCAAGAAGGGAACATCGTTGGCCCTCGCGAGTTCCTCGACAATCTGCTGTGGATAGCTGAATTTATCACGAGGGGCGTCAAATGCGAGTTGAGACATGAAGGGGAAAGCCACGACGATCCAATCGATGCCGCGCGAGCGCATGGCGTCTGCAAAACGCTGAAAATCCTCGCGGTAGCGTTGCTCTGCCGAAGGGTCTTGGCGCGCAAGCTCGTAGAACTTTTCTTCGGACTCGCGTACTTTCGAATAGGGATAATCTTCAGCAGGTCGAATTTGTCCTCTCAAGACGATCTGGAAGCGCAAAATTTGGAACAAGTTGAGCAACGCGCTCTGTTCTTGCAGGCTGTCTGGAATCAGCGAGTGATCTGCCCGACTGTCGGCAAAGGTTGCTGGTCGACCGTAAGTTGCCAGTAGGCTGGCGTTCAACCCTGCAATGTCGTTGGGCGTAAAACCCAAAATCACCAAATCGGGACGAAGCGCAAATCCTTTGTCGTTCATGTATGCAAGCTCATCGCTGATGGTGTAACCACCCACGCCTGCGTTCAGCACTTGATATACGCGCTCATCTCCAAGCTCAGCCGCGTGCTTCATCAGGATCGACTCCAGCCAAAAAGGCCAGGTATCGTGGTCGCCGACGAAAGCGCCAAAGGTGAACGAATCGCCCACCGCCAAGATACGGAAAGCATCTTGGCGAGTGTCCTGAAGATTGCGCAGGCCACCGCTATTTGTTGTGACGGTGTAGGGTCGCATTGTCCAGCTCAGCCAAATACTGCGATCATTCGGCGGAAAGTCACCTTCTGTGCCACGCTGCTCGATGCCGCGAAAAATTTGGTACTGAGGTTGGAGGATAGCATCGTAGGGATTGTTGTAACGCCACAGGATCAGCCGCGCAGCCAACTCAGCAGCGCAAACCAAGCCTGTAGTGATCACCAGGACAACAACAAGACGTCGCACAGAGTATCCTTTCTGGCTAGAAGAAGTGGTAGTACATGGCGTGACGGGCATACCATGTAAACCACTGCGCGATTACTAATGTGGGTGGTGCAGACCACAGCACCAAGCTTGCCAGCGCCAAGCCTCGGCCCGTCAGGCGCTTCGAAAACCACACCTGCCCTTGAATCAGCAGCAACACAAGCCCTCCGTAGATGAATGGCAGAGCGATGATGGGATGGGTCATATAGCTATAGACGAAGCCAAACATCCACAAAAAAGCGCTCAGCAGAGCCAGCCACAGCACCCAAGACCAGCAGCGGTGACGTTCATCTGAAGTCACCGACAGCCCGATAATCCCAGGGATGAACAAAGCGCCGTACAACACGAAGGCCATGCTCATCGTCCTGCCAAAGTAGACAGCTAGCAGGCGCATTTGATCGTAAGTCGTCATGAAGCGCCATTCCGTCCACAACCAACTAAAAGACCGCCAGCCCGGCGCTGCTTCCAGAACCTTGTAGGCGATGCCAAAGCTTTCAATGGCTAGGCGATATCCCATAAGGGTAAGAAAAGACAACCCGATCACTACAATGGCAGCGCGCGACCTGCCGAAAGCTAATCCTAACACCAGCAGCAGGATGTAATGGACGGCAAACAGCTTGAGGATGAGCATGAGGCCCAACACCAAGCCCAAGTAAACAACATCTGACCACTTTATCTCGGCATGGCTCAGCAAGCGATGAATGATATACAAGCCAACGAGCGTGATAAATACATCCGCATAGTCGGTCGAAGCTGTGCTGAGGAACCACACGTTGATGGGATTGAGGATGAACAGCACCGAGGCATAGACAGCATGATGACTGCGCAGACCGTAGTAAACGAACATCTCGTACAGCAGCAAAACTCCGATCAGGAGCATGAGCGTATTCATCAGGTAGTAGCTCAGAGCGACGGCTTCTTCCGAGCCACACAGATTGCCACCATCGACGTAGCCTTCTCCCCAAATGCCATCCAGCACTAGACAGACCTGCGATGTGAAAATATAGGCCACCGTGCGGTGCAGCACACGATCCTGCCCACGCAGTTCATAGGGGAATTCGCGCGCGTACTTTAGATAAATGCTCGTGTCAGGATTTTGGTCAGCTCCTCGCAGCACGAATTCTGTGGTGTCGGGCATCACATAAATTAGGCTATCGGTGTAGATGGGTCGCACATAGTTGAAAATTAGAGATATGAACCCCATCGACAGCGCAGCCAGACTCAGGCCAAACCACGCTCGGACTCGCGTCATCTGGCGAAAATCAAACGCTTGGCGTGACCACTGCACCCACCAGTAGAGCAGTCCCCACAGGTAGACTGTTGCCTGCCAGGTACGCACCATCGACCAAAGCAGAGGTGTCTCAGCACGATTAATGAGCTTGTCCAGCAGGACGACGAAGCCAACAACCCAGACAAAGCTAGCGATTACTCCCCAGCGCGACCTCATACGATGGCCTATCCAAGCTCGCAGCCCAGGATGAGCCAGGCCAAGCGACAAGATGAGCCATGCCGAACCAACCAACCAGGCTCGTGGGCTATTCTCCCGACTCAGCACGTCCATCAAAGCCAGCATTCCCAGGCCATTGAGGATCAACAGCGCAGCGCTCATGACTGCGATGAAGCGCCCTTCTTCTAGCAAACTCATCAGCCGTTGTCGAATCCTGATGGGCGGCAGTGCCAACAAAGCTCCTGAACTGAGCAGCGCCATCAGAACTCCGATCCAGACCAGTGGGTCATAGCTTCGCACCCATCCCAAATGGAGAGTTTGGAACTGGCCTGTGCTGACCGTCAAGCGCGCCACAAAGGCCGTAGGATTGAAACGCATTCCCTCATACCAACCAGGACATACTTTGGCTTCGCCCTCAAGGGTCGTCTCTTCACCATTGATATAGGCCGTCAGCGCGCCGGTGACCTGCCAGCGTGCCTGAGTACACTCCCAGGGAAAATTCAAGACGCTCCGATCAACTTCTAGATACCCTTGCCAGTTCGCTTCCTGAACATGCATTTGATCGGCTACATACGGTGGATTCGTCCAGCGGTGGACGACCAGCGCCAGACTCAGCATCAAAAGTATCCACAGGCTGCTCAACCCAAAATGGTGAGGCCCAGAAAGCTTGCGCTGACGGGTCATGACAGGAAAGTTTTCTTGAACAGGCTGAAGCACAAGTTGGCTACTAGCTGCAGCCCAGTGGACAGTTGATGTGGTTTAACCACTTTTTGGAGGAGCTTCACACCATAACTCTCACGCACTGTACCTGAGTGCTAAACTTTCACTCATACTACGACACATGCTTAGTGTAGCGCGTTTTCCCAGACGCTTCATCGGCTAATCATCCAAAACTGACCTTTGACTTAATATTACGTATGTTGTATATTCGTTACGTGTCATTTTACCCTTAACTGTTTGAGGTTACACCATGCGCAAGTCCAAAGTGCTGCTGATCGAAGACGATCCTTCGATCAGCCAAGTGATCGTTGAGTTCATGTCCAAACACGGCTATGAGGTGACGGCCTTCAGCGATGGGCCAGAAGCGCTGGAGAGCGTGCGCCAGAACGGTCTGCCACACATTGCCCTGATCGACCTAGGCTTGCCCAGCATGCACGGTTTTGAGGTGGCCAATAAGATCAAGTCGATGGCTGACGTGCCGATCATCTTCGTCACATCGACCAGCGACACCGACACCATCGTCCAGGGTCTGAAAAAATACGCCGAAGATTTCATCGTCAAGCCGTTTGAACTGCGCGAGCTAGAGGCGCGCGTCCAGGTGGTCATCAGCCGTATGCCCTCGCTAGATTACGCCAGCGAGCCAGTCGTGCGCATTGACCAACACCTAGAGATCGACTTCGCCCACAACCGCGTGATCCTAGACGGTCGTAACATCACCCTCACCCCCACCGAGTCCATCCTACTGCATGTGCTGCTGCGCAACGCCGCGCGCGTGGTGGAGAACCGTATGCTCATCGCCCGCGTCTGGCCTGGGCAGGAGGTCTACGAAGACACGCTGCGCGTCCACATGCACCGTTTGCGCCGCAAGCTAGAAGCCGACAGCCATCACCCCCACTACATCCGCACCGAGCGCGGCGTAGGCTATATCTTCACGGTGCGCCCTCCGGCTTCTTTTGGTCAAGACGATCCTCAAGCCTGAGTAACGCTCAGGCGTTCAGGTAGCGCTCCGTCAGGCCAGGGCGCGACTGCCCCCCGGCGTCCACCAGGCCAAAGCCGTTGTGCATGGTCTCTGCCCAAGCATACCAGATGATGGCCGGCACGCGCTCTGCATAGCGCGTCTTTATGCGTTGGATGAAGGCCAGCGCATAATCGCCAATCTCTGAAGGCGGCACGTGCGCTGCGTTCAGCACGCCCCACTCGGTGATCCAGATGGGCATGTTGGGGACATGAGTCATGTATTGCTGAAGCCATTCGTCAATGCTGCCATAGTGGCCCAACGGGTCTTGGCCTGCCTGCGACGCGCGGGCCGTGCGCCCATAAGGGTGGATGGCGATGCCATCTGGGCGCGCGTTGGCCGATAAGCCCGCCAGCGCGTCGCGGGCATACAGCGCGCCACTCTGCGACCCCGTGAAGCCAGCCGTGAGGATCGTCAGCTCGCTGTCGGCGGCGCGCATGGCCGGCACGACGGCGCGCAACATACGATGATAGGTGGCGGCATTCATCGGCACAGACGCTTCGGCGATATGGCCCATCTCTGGCAGAGGCGCATCCGGCTCATTCCACACCTGCCAAGCATGGATCAGGCCGCGTCCACGATACTGCGCGGCGATCCGATTCATCATGTCGGCGAAGCGCCCGATCAGCCGATCCCACTCCGCCACGCCCATCTGGTGCCAATTGAAGCCCTGGCCCTCGCCATAGGTCTGATGGCTGGTGGCCATGCACACGCGATAGCCGGCGCGCACGTAGCGCTCCAGGATGGGCGCGCAGCGGTTGAAAGTCGCCTGGATGTCGGTTGAGCCGACGTTGTTGGAGACGTTGTAGCCGAAGCGCACCCAACCTATGCGTCCCAGGCGCGCAGGATCAGGCGTGCCGAGCGGATGCGTAAAGTCCAGGTTGACGCCCACTGGATTCACAGCGCTGATCGTTCCTGGTGTGCGGATGATCGCCTCTACTAGCCAGGCGGCGACGAAAGCGGGTCGTCCGTCCGGCGTCTTGACCCGAATCCACTGACTCTCCCTGCCCACCTTCTCCAGGGTGCGCCCGTGCGTCTCTAACGTCTCCAGCGCGTCCCAGGGATTGACCTGAGCCAGGATTTCGCCCGTCGTCGATGGGATGCTGCGCAGGCGCACGCCGCGCGCGGTGGGCTGCACGCGCAGATGGGCCAGGTAGAGCAGGTTGGCGGGATCGATGACGTTGGGGAAGCGGAAGCCATTCTGGCCACCCACGCTGCTCTGGACGATCAGGCGCACCGTCTCGCCCGCTGCTTCTCCCAGCCGATCCCCTACTTTGACCGTGCTGTTCAGCGGCACGGCAATGGCGCGCAGGCCGCCATAAGTCACCGTGTAGCTCACGCCGTTGTGGTCGCTGAGGACTTGGACATACGAGCCTATGCCCAAGCTGTCGTTGGCGTGGGACAAGCGCGCCACCCGCCCGCCTGCGCTAGCCATCACCAAGTCGCCAGGCGCGCTCAGCAGCTCTACACAGCCTTGTTTGACGCCGTCAGGGGCATGCTCAAAGCCGTTGATGATGCGCAAGCTGCGGCCCGCGACGGGGTAATCTAGGGTGAAGCGGGTGAACAAGTGCGGAGGGTTAGTGATCTTCTCGCCGAAGCGGTCGTTGGTGTCGATCCGCTTTTGCAGCTCGGCGCGCATTTGTGCAGGGGTGCTGGCCATGACCAGATCGACGCGCACCACCATCGGATAAATGCGCCGAATATGGGCGTGAGGATCGTCCTGAAACCAGGTGCGCGGCGCGGTGACGGTAGTCACATCGCGGTAGCGGTTGAGATCGTTGCCGCGCGGCGAGCGCACGACTGCCACGCGCGGGAATTTGTCCAGGTAAGGACGCAAAGCGTCCAGCCATTGGTTGAAGTTCTCATCGGGCAGGACGAATGCATGGGAAGTGGTCTCGCTCATGTGGCTCGTCTCCGTACAGCGCAGCGCGTTCTCAACCATGCCCTTGAGTATAGCCGCAAATGAAGATTTGAAGAGCTTGTGGAAGGATAAAAGCCGCAGACAGACTCAAGCATTAGGGTATTTTTGGGTCTACCTCCCTCAAATTGACCTTAGAATGTGTTTGCGGCAGCTCACAACTACGCTCACACAGGCTCATCTCAAGACACCGACACACATCAAGAGGGGAAAATGGATACCAAGACAATTCATCTCATCGGCTTCATCGCTGGCATCTTCGGACTTTACGGCGTGGCTCACTTGCTCAACAGAAAGATACTGAGCGGCATCCTGTGGCTGCTGATTGGCGGCCCAATGTTCTTGACCATCATGTGGACGATTGCCGCTGTGACAGTCATCGGCATACCTATCGGCCTCGCGTTGCACTTCATCGTCCCCTGGCACGTGTCCAAGAACGGCGCTGCGCCAGCCTAGAGTCATGCGTTGAACGTCCCGACGGCTTGCACGTCCACGCGCACGCCGTCCAGCTCCGCTGGCACCACCTCTTCTGCCGCCAGTTGGGCCAGCGGCAGCTTATGATCGACCATGACGACGATAGAAGGCTGGTTGGTGGTCTGCCCACCGACCTGAGCAAAGCCAATCCCTACGCCGATGACGTGTGGCAGGGCCATCAGACGATCTATGTAGCGCACCTGGACGCGCGTCAGGCGCTCGATAGTTTCTTCGTCCAGCAACATAGCAACACCCCCTTCTTCATGATTGTTGTATGTTCACCAGGCCTCATCAATCAGCCACTCATAATCAGCGCCCAAGTGCAGGCCGTACCACCACAGCCCACCCATCAGGTGCAGGCTGAAGGCTAGCGCCACCAGGCCGCGCGGCCCAACCTTCCAATCGTGCCAGCGCTGAGCAGCGTGCAGCGCCGACGCCATCAGCAACGCGAAGACGGCAATCTGCCCATTCCAAATCAAGTTGCCATCCACCGGGTGGGCTAGGTCATTGAACAGGTAGGTTTGGCCCGCCGCCGCCAAGAACGTCAGCCAAGCCAGCTGCATGAGCGGCGCGCGGACGACGGCGCGCCTATCCGTCAGCAGCACTGCCAACGGGAAAGCCAACGACAGCAGCGCCTTAAGCGCCAATTGTTGGTTGGCCAGCGGGTTGTAGTGATAGGCCCACAGGTTGAACACCTCCAGCGGACGCCAGCCCAGCGCCGCGCCGCTGTAGCTGACGCTCTGCCAGGCCAGCAGGGCTGCAGCGGGCAGCAGCAAGCCCAGCAGCGCGCCTAGCCCGTCGAAGGGCTGGCGCAAGGCCGAGCGCAGCAGCCCAAAGGCCAGCAGCGCAGGCAGAAAAGCCAGCGCAAAGCTGGGCTTGGCCCAAATGCCCGCCAGGATCAGGCCCGCCAGGGCGGCCCACAAAGCCAGACGCCGCCAGTCTTTCGGCGCGTGGCACAACTTGGCCGTCCCCAACAGCGTCAGCCAGGCCAGCGGGCGCAGCGGCAGCATGGTCGGGTTGTGGTACACGTAGGGGTGCAGGTAGCCGAAATAGGCGTTATCGGGCGTGAGCAAGCTCGGCGGCGCCAGGATCAGCAGGGCCAGCACTAACAGGATGAGGCCCGCCTCGGCGCGCCAGTTGGTAGGCTGCCAGGCCATCCGCATGGGCCACCATAGGGCCAGGGCCAGCAGCCACACCCAAGCCAGGTTGGCCACCACAATCCAGTCCTGCACACCACCCCCGAACAGGCCGTAAGGCAGAGCCACGCTCACATGCCAAGCGAAGTTGGGCAGCTCAGGCCAGACGCTCTCGTCGTGAGCCAACAGGCGCGCCACGTACTCGGCGTGCGGCTCATAGTCGCCGACGGTGCGCCAGTTGGCCCACATGGGTAAGAAGATCAGGGCCACTGCCAACAGCAGCGCAGCAGCCCAGGGTGCAGGCTTCAAAAAATTCAATCCCCCACCGCAGGCTCAGGTGTGGGATCAGGCAGGGCCGCCGCGATCATCTCGGCGATGTCGCGCACCTGTGGGCCACTGCCCAACGTAGCGCGCGCGCTCTCAAACATCTGCATACAGAAGGGGCAGCCCACCGCTAAAGTCTCGGCGCCAGTGGCTAGGGCTTCTTCGTAGCGCTCCAGGTTGACGGCCTTCGCCCCATGTTCTTCTTCTTTCCAGAACTGCGCGCCGCCAGCGCCGCAGCACAGGCTATTCTTGCGATTGCGCGGCATTTCGTGGATTTGGATGCCCACGCCGTTTAGGGCCTGGCGCGGCTCATCGACGATGTCGTTGTGGCGTCCCAGGTAGCAGGGATCGTGGAAGGTGACGTTGCTCCATTGGGCGGGGTTGGCCATCGGCGGAATGCGGCCAGCCTTGATGAGTTCATCGATCAGCTGGGTGTGGTGGATGACCTCCAGTGCCTGCAGGCCGAATTGGTGATATTCTTTGCCAATGTTGTGGAGGCAGTGCGGACAGGTAGCCACGATGCGCTTGGGCTTCACTTCGTTGAGCGTCTCCACGTTCTGCGTGGCCAGCTCGTAGTAGAGATATTCGTTGCCAGCGCGGCGCGCCACGTCGCCAGTGCAGGTCTCGCGCTCGCCCAGGATAGCGAAGTTGACGCCGGCGCTGTGCAGCACCTTCAGGAAGGCACGAGCCGTCTCGGCGGCGCGCGGATCGTAGCTCACGGCGCACCCCGTCCAGTACAGCACCTCAAAATCGGGGTTCTCGTCCACCGTCGGCACGGGGAAATCGACGCCTTCCAGCCACTTGACGCGGCTCTCGCCGTTCTGCCAGGGGTTGCCCTGGCGTTCCATGCCGTTGAAGGCCTTCTGCAAGTCGGCAGGGAACTCGCCTTGCATGAGGACGAGATCGCGGCGTATGTCGAAGATGTCTAGCATAGGCTCATCGCCCACTGGGCAAATCTCCAGGCACGCGCCGCAGCCCGTGCAGGCCCACACCGCCGATTCGCTGATGACGCTGCCCACCAACGGCGGCGTCTCCGCCCCTTCGGCGATAGCCGTCATGGCGTCGCGGATCAGGTAGCGCTTGTTGACTTCTAACGCCGAGGGCGAAAGCTCCTTGCCGGTGATGTAGGCCGGACAAACGTCCTGGCAACGGTTGCACTGAATGCAGGCGAAGGCGTCGAAGATTTGCGTCTTGCTGAGGTGTTCCAGGCGCGCCGCTCCGAATTGCTCTTTGGTCTCGTCTTCAATGCCGATAGCTGCCATCTCGCCCAGCGAAGTGCGCTGCGGACGAGTGAGGTAGTTGAGCGGGGCCATGAACAGATGGGCGTGCTTGCTGTGCGGGAAGTACGGCGTGAAGAGCAGAATGCCGCCCAGGGCCACCCACCAGGCCAGGTGGCGCAAGAAGTCCAGGCCGTTGGCGCTGATCCCGCTCAGCAGCGGCGCGACTAGGGAAGCGAAGGGCATGTATGGGTCGGCGTAGCCCTGCTGAGCTACCACCACCGCTTCGCCGAAGAAGCGCGCCCCCACATGCAGCAGGATGAACACGCCGACGATCATGCTGTCTGTCAGCTGGCCGCCCTGCTTGACTTTGGGGTGCAGCAGCACATTGTCGTGATAGGTCAAGTCGCGTTTGTTGGGCAGCACCAGTCGGCGCGCGATGAAATAGGCCACCCCGCCCAGCACGACGACGCTCAGCAAGTCGCCCAGCAGGCGATAGACGCCGTAGATTGTCGCGCCCAAGCCCGTCAGTCCTTTCAGCGACTCTTCGAAGCCGCTCACCAGGCCGATCAACACATCGACAGCGTTGATGAGGAAGTAGTAGGTGAAGCCGATGACGATCCCCCAATGGATGAGGCTGGCCAGGCGGCGCGTCTTGAGCGTCGTCTCTTGGGTGATGTAGATGCGCAGGGCCTTCCAGGCGCGCGCCAAGAAATTCTCGGTGTGCAGTTTGCCCGTGCCGCGCTGGATAATCAGATACATCTCGCGGAAGCCGTGATAGGTCGCGCCGATGGATAGCAGGGCCAACAGGATAAACAGCATTTTTTCAATCGAACTCAACATCGCATGTCGCCTCGTCTGCAATCATCTCAAAATAATCAACTCTGTGTTCGATTAGTCTACCATCTGAGACGCTTTTTGCCCATAGCTTGAGATGGACGAGCGAGGCTAATACATTTGGTTCTATGGAGTGCGAAAAATGGCGCACAGCACACTATAATGGCGTTATACGTTGTGAAGCTGTCGTCCATAGCCCAAGCGATAGAGATCAGCCTATGCCGCGTATTTACCTCACGTATCGTCCAGAAGAAGGCACACGAGACGAAGCCCAGGCCATCGCTCGCCGCCTAGAGCAGGACTGGGGGCAGGGCCACGTCAGCCTCAGCCCCACCTACGATGCTGACGACATCCTAGCCTTGGCGGAGGGCGTGCGCCGCTGCGATGCTCTGCTCATGGTCATCGGCCCATTCTGGAATCAGCTCGTCGATGAGAAGCACCGCCACATCTCGCAAGACACCACCGACTACCAGTACACCGAGTTGCTGGCAGCCCTAGAACTGAACATGTGGATCAGCGTCATCCGCCTGAGGGGCGCGCCGCCCATCCAAGCTGCCGTCTTGCCGCCCGATCTGCGCTCGCTAGCGCGCGAAGACAGCTTCAGCCTAGACATGGCCAACCTGGACGAGGCCATGCAGGCCCTCAAAGAGCGCATTCGCTTCTCACGGCGCAAGCAGTCGCTCGCTCAGTCGGCCATCAAACCGCCGCGGCCCCTGCCTCCACTAGAAGACCCGCGCCGCGCTCCTTCTCGCGTCTATCGGCCAGAAACCAGACCCTGGTATCGCGTCAGACCGCTCGTCGCTCTGGCGCTTCTGACGATCGTCGGCGCAGCCTTCGTCTTCCCATCCATCTCAGGCACGCCGCGCCCCTCGCTCAGGCCCACCCTCAGCATTGATGAGATACGGGCCACTGCCGACGCTGACAGCGTCACCCGCACTGCCCAGTCGCTCGCCACTGTCCACGCGCTTGCCACGCGCAGCGCAGAAGAAATGCAGGCGCGTCGCCTGTCCAGCAGCGTCCTGGCCTCGCGTCTGGCCATCAGCAGCGACACCTTGCCCAAGCTAGAGGTACTGCAAACCATGCGCGTCCCCAGGGCCGCCACCCCCGACTCGTACCGATGGATTGTCTTCAGCGCCAACGGACGCTATCTGTTCGCGGAGCGTAGTCGAGGCTTGACGCGCTACAGCACTGCCGATGGCCAGGCCGAAACGCAGAGCCAGTTCGCTTCCAACCTCTTGCGCCTGGCTGTCCTCAACAACGGCAACTACGCCGCCCTGTTCGGCGATGGTCGCATAGCTCACGTCGAATGGACGGGCAGCATCAATCGCACGCCGCGCGTCTATGAGTTGGCCAGCAGCAACACCTCTGATGTGGCCAGCGATGGTGAACTGATCGCCCTGGGCTTCAGGGATCGCGTCGTCATCCAGCGGCCACAAGGCCAGGGATGGGTGCGGGCGCGCACCTTCCCCATCGCCAGTCGTCCTACTATCATGGTGGCCAACAGTGGCAGGGTGGCGGTGGTGACGGAGAGCGGCAGCACTCACCTGTTCGACATGACCAACGGCGAAACAATGCTCAGCGTGCCTGCCTTCGAGCCGCCGCGCCCTATCCAAGCCATGAACCTCAGCGCCGATGGCAACGTCATCGCCCTGGCCTACGAAGATTGGGATGTGGAAGTCTTCTCCGTTACAGGTGGTCGTGTAGATCGCTTTGAGCAGCCCTCTGTCCGCGATGTGGCTCTCAACGCCGACGGCACGCTGATTGCGATAGCCAGCGAAGGCAACGGCGTCGTCCTGCGCCGCGTAGGCGATCCAGAACAGCAGAGAGTCGTGTTCTACGATCCTGGCTTCCGCCCCGTCGGGATCAACTTCAGCCCAGATGACCGTACTTTGGTGGCCAACGACAATCAGAAAGTGACGATTTATGGCATTCCAACTCAGTGATTGTCGCTAGCCAAGTGAGCGACGGATGGGTAAACGCGAGGCATCACCTAGCCTAATTTGGCCTGCGTTGGTGGACAGCCTAACCTTTGTTGGCGCTCTGCAGACGAGATATATCAGGATGGCAACGTATCTGAGTCGTCCGCTGCTGCGTGAAAGGTCGCTGCAGGGCCATTACGCCTCATCTTGAGATCAAAAGGCGCACAGGATAGTAGCACGAAGTCAGCCCCGCCGCATTTGAGATTGAGTATCAAATCAGCAGGAACTTTCTGCTATACTAGGCCGGCAGTTCTCCCTGTCGTTGACTCACTCACCAGATTAGCGTAAAGGACCACACACATATGAAATTCTTTCGTCTGATGAGCCTGGCGGCCCTGTCAATCGGGCTTATGAGCGCAACACAGGCGCATGAGCATCACGAAATCGTCGTCATGAACGCCTGGGCCAGGGCCACTGTCAGCGCCGAAGCAGGTACGCAGGGCGGCAAGATGAGCGGCCACAGTCATGGCAGCGGCCACGGCCATGGCGACGTGGGCAAGGTCAGCGCTGCCTACATGACCATCCGCAACGACGGCGACCACAGCATGACGCTCATCAGCGCCAGCACGCCTCTGGCTGGCAAGGTAGAGATTCATGAGAGCAAGATGGAAGGCGACGTCATGCGCATGGCTCAGCTTGCCGAAGGCCTGACCATCACCGAGGGCGAGACGGTGGAACTCAAGCCGGGCGGCTTCCATATCATGTTGATGGACTTGCAAGTCGATTTGGTGGAAGGCACGGCCATTCCACTCGAACTGGTCTTCAGCATGGGCGAGGGCCTTGAGCCGATGAGCGTCATGATTGGGGCGGCGGTGCTGATAGACGCCCCTGAAGCCAGCCCGCTAGAGATCACGCAAGGCTGGGTGCGTCCGACGGCCCTCAAAGAGCAAGCCCAGAGCAGTCATGGTCACGGCGGCCACGGCCACAGTCATGGTGGCCACAGTCACGGCAGCGGCATGGGCCATGGCCATGGCAGCGGCGACATGAGCAGCGTTACGGCGGCCTATATGACCATCACCAACACTGGCGACAAACCCGTGCGCATCGTCAGCGCCAGCGCCGAAGCCGCCAAAGTGGGCTTGACCGAGATTCACGAGACGATCATGCAAGGCGACGTTATGCGCATGAACGAGCTGGCCGAGGGCCTGCTGATCGACCCTGGCCAGACCGTGGAGCTGAAGCCTGGCGGCCTGCACATCATGCTGATGGAGCTGCAAGCGCCGTTGATGGAAGGTGAAGCCATCGCGCTCACGCTCAGCCTAGACGACGGCAGCATCGTCGTGCTGGGCCTGCCCATCTACGACAAGATGGCGCTAGAACACAACCACTAAAATGACGCCTAAGCCCCCGTCTGCACAAGGCGGGGGCTTCTTAAGTGGACTGAGGGCAAAAGGGAGGTGTGCTTGGAATCGCCACGAGCGCTGACTACCGCTCCACCCGCTCCTGTCTGGTCGATCCACAGGGCAACCTGGTGGACAGCTTCCTATACGTACGGCACTGCACCTGCTACTATTGCTCAGGCTATCCAGGCTCACATGCACCGATGAGAAAGGCGCACAGGCTGAATACTGCGGCCACTCCTGCGCACGTCGCCTGGTCGTCAGGAGTACGCCTGATGGCCGCGCCCGACAGGGGAGAAGGCGCATGAACAAGCCGCTCATCGCCCGATTTGGTCTTCTGAGGAGGCTGCCATGCCGCGCACCTTAACTCTCGCCACCGTTCAAATGGACATTCGCCCCAGCTCGCTAGAAGAGCGCCTGGAGCGCGCCGCCGCGCTCGTCCAGCAAGCCGCCGCCCAGGGCGCACAGCTCGTCGTCCTGACCGAGTTCTTCAACACGGGTTACACCTATGAAGAGACGCTCTACGAGCGCGCCGAGCGCGCCGACGGCCCAACCTTCCGCTGGCTGTTGGCCCAAGCCCAGGCCCACCAAGTCTACGTCTACGCCGCCTGGCTGGTGGTGGACGGGGATCACGCCTATGATCGCGGCGTGCTGGCCGCTCCTGATGGCCAACACTGGGCCTACGACAAGCTCTACCCCTGGGCCTGGGAACGCGCCTTCTTCCGCGAAGGCGGCCATCAGATTCGGGTGGCCCACACCCCTCTGGGCCGCATTGGCCTCATGATCTGCTGGGACGCCGCCCATGAGCAGCTGTGGCGGCGCTACGCTGGCCGAGTTGATCTGCTGCTCATCAGCTCCTGCCCGCCCAACATGCACCAGATGGTGATCGAATTCCCCGATGGCGCGCGCTACCCCGTCAACACAGGCGACCATCACTTCGCCGATTCGGACTTGGACGCGCAAGCCGCTTGGATGGGCGTCCCCGTCGTCCATGCGGCAGGCACTGGCGCGCTGAACACGCTTCTGCCCTTGCCGCGCCAGAGCTTGGCCCTGCTGGCCATCTACAACGCCGATTTGTTGCGTCGCTTGCCCCAGGCCGATCAAGCTGTGCTGCAGGCGCGCTGCGATCATCACGCCAAGATCGTCGATGGTGGTGGGCATGTGCTGACGCGCGCCCTAAGCGACGACGATGAGATCGCCATCGCCACCGTGACCCTACCCGATGAGACGCCCCGCCCCGATGTGCGAGCCGAACAGCCGCGCTTCCGCATATCGGCCTTGTCGCGCCTGGCGATTGACCAGCTCAGCCAGGCGCTCATGTCTTACGCTTATGGGCGCGGTCTGCGCCGCCAGTGGGGCGCGCGCATGGCCCCGCGCGATCCGCGCACCTGGTGGTGGGGGATCAGCCTGGGGTTGGCCTTCATCGCAGGCCTGTGGGCAGCACGACGGCGCTAATCCACGTCATCGTCGGCGCGCGCTGCGCTGGCTGGGGGCAGCGCGCCGGTGTCGTTGGCCTGGTTGGGGAAGTCGCTGGGGCGCGGCGGCAACGTAGCGGGCCTGGGCTTGCTCACAAAGCCCTGCGGATCGGCGCGGAATTCGTTCAAAATGTCCATCAGGCCCAAGTTGATCTGCTCGCGCTCCAGCGTGAAGGCATTCCAATCGCGCAGGCGCACATAGCACAACACGCGGATTTGGGCATTATTGCCGTCGTAGTTGAAGAAGGACACCACGACTGACTCGCGTTCTTCGTAGGGGCGGGCCTGGAGGAAGGCGCGAATGTGGGTCGTGAGGGCCTTCATCTGTTCGCTGTTGGCCGCGTCGTTCACGTTCAGCAAGAAGTCCAGCCGTCGCTTGCCCAGGCGCGTCCAGTTGGCCACCTTCTCCGCCGCCAGCAGGCCGTTCGGCACGGCCACAATCGACTGATCTAGGCGGCGCAGGCGCGTCGAACGCACGCCGACTTTCTCCACCACGCCTTCGACCCCTGCCGCCACGATGTAATCGCCCACCTCGAACAAGTTGTCGCCGACGATAGCCGTGAAGCCGAAGATGTTGGCGGCAGTATCGCGCGCCGCCAGCGAGAAGGCCAGACCGATGACGCCCAGCGAAGCGATCAGGCCGGTCACGTCGACCCCTAGGTCTTGCAGCACGATCAGCGTGCCGATGATGAGGACGAAAGTTTGGGCGATGGTGCGCAGGAAGGGCAACAACCGCGACTCGATCACGATGCCGGTGATCTGCTCCAGCGTCTCGCTGTTGAAACCGATCAGGCCGATGAGATTGTAGACCGTGGTCGTGACAGCAGCCACGATCCCCAAGCGCGCCAGCAAATTGGCGACAGTCCGCACCACTTCATCGGCGTTGAGCAAAGCCACGCCCGCCACCATCGCCAGCGCAAACACGGTCAGGCGCACTGGGCGGCGAATGGCCTGGAAGATGGCCTTGCCGTAGTCGCTGCCGAAGTTCTCCACCCAGGCCTCCAGCGGCGCGAACAGCAGGCGGCGAATCAGACGCTGCACGATCCACACCACTACGAACAACGCCAAAAGCAGGCTCAGGCGCAAGAGCAGTTCCTGGACGAAGGGCGGCAAGGTCATAACGCATACTCCCATGCGATGGCAGAGCGATCAGCTTGATTATAACATCAGCGCGCACAAGCCAGGATTGGAGGAGCCGCCTCGCGCAGACAACCTTCAGCCACGCCTCGTTGATTGACAAACCCTGTGATAGAATCAACATAGATTGTTGTGATGGAGAGGCGGCTCAATGTCTGCTAAGGAACGCTATCTGTCGGCCAGCGAGGCGGCCAGCGCCCTGGGCGTCAGCATGCAAACGCTCTACGCTTATGTGAGCCGAGGCCTGATCCGCTCTGAAGCGGGTCATGGTCGTCAGCGTCGCTATCGCGCCGACGACGTGCAGCGCCTCTTGGCGCGCAAAGAACTGCGTCGCAGCGCCGACTTAAGCGTCGAAGATGCCCTCTACTGGGGCGCGCCCCTGCTGGACTCGGCTTTGACGCTGATTGAAGAGGGGCAAGTCTACTACCGTGGGCGCAAAGTGGCCGATTTGGCGGCACAGCACAGCTTTGAAGAAGTGGCAGCGCTGTTGTGGACGGGCGACCCCAGCCAGGCCCAAGCCTTGTTTCAGTTGGCGGATGAGCGGATCATCAATGGGCGCTACGAGACCATCTTGCTGCATTTGGAAGTCGATGGTCTTGACCTGCTGCCACTGCACAGCCTGCAAAGCATGTTGCCACTGGCCAGCCTGGAAGACCCCTCGGCCTACGATTTGCGGGCGACCACCGTCGCCCAGAGTGGAGCGCGCATTCTGCGCCTGATGGGCCATTCGCTGGTGGGCGAGATTGCCGCAGATCGCAACCTGGCCGATGCTTTGCAGCAAGGCTGGTGTCCTGAAGATGAGAGCGCAGCGACCATCTTCAATTGCGCCCTGATCGCCTGCGCCGATCATGAGCTGAACGCTTCGACCTTCGCTGCGCGCGTCGCGGCCTCTACTGGCGCCAACCCTTACGCCGTCGTCACAGCTGGGCTGGCGGCCCTGGGCGGCGTCAAGCATGGTGGCTACACGGAGCGCGTCGAAAGCTTGTTCCAGGGGGTAGAGTCGCCTGCTCAGCTGCGCGAGAGCCTGACCCAGCGGCTGCGACGTGGAGAAGACATCCCCGGCTTTGGCCATCATCTCTACCCGCAGGGCGACCCGCGAGCTGTCCTGATTCTGGAGAGCTTAGCTCGCAGTCAGGCCGACAAGCCCGCCTTTGCCCTGGTACAGACAGCTATCGAAGCCGCCGAGCAGGTCATCGGCGAACGGCCTACGCTGGATTTTGCCCTAGCAGCGCTGGCCCTGACTCTGGGCCTGCCACGCGGCAGCGCTCTGGCCCTATTCGCCCTAGGTCGGACAGCCGGATGGATTGGCCACGCCATCGAACAGTATGCCGCCGACCGCATGATCCGCCCGCGCGCCCGCTACAGCGGCGAGCTGCCACACTAGGGCTGCCCTGAACCCTATAGCTTGTCAGGGTCAACGTGTGAATGCTCGCGGCCCTCAGGCCCTCAGCTCATATTCTGGACAGATTGGAAGACTCAAGAGTGGTCGAGGGGGAGCATCACGCGATAGGCTCGATAACTCGTGCCTGTCCAATGAAATCATGCCTCAAACCGAATATAATGTTGTCAAAGAGTTCGTAATAGCCCCAAGCCGATTGTATGTCCAACTGCACCCTGAGCGGGACTGTCCAGCGCGTTCAATTCTACTCCGAGCAAAGCGGCTACTTGGTGTTGCGCGTGCGCACGACCAGCAACCAAGCTGAGGTCGTCACCGTAGCCAGCAGCTCCAGCGCTCCGAGCAGCGGCAGCCGCTTCAGCGCGCAAGGTGAGTGGATTGAACACCCCAAGTATGGTCGGCAGTTCCAGGCGAGCAGCATCGTCTTCGACGTGCCACTAGGCGAATCGCAGCAGATGGCGTTGGGCCAGGTGATCGAGGTCGAAGCAGTGAAGCTGGTCGGGACGGTGGAGCGGATCACCTTCTACAACCCAGAGAACGGCTATACCGTGTTGCGCCTGGACGCCGATGACGCCCCGCGCGAAGCCCTGAGCAGCGAAGGGCTGGTGACCATCGTCGGCACTATGCCAGAGCTGGCCGTCGGCGAGCGCGTCGAATTCAGCGGACGCTGGACGGACGATCCGCGCTACGGTCGCCAGCTGCGCGCTGACCAAGCGCTGCCCATCCCTCCGCAGACGCGCCAGGGGATCGTCGCCTATCTGATCGACCAGGTGCGCGGCGTGGGCGAGCGCACGGCTCAGCGCATTTACGACTTCTTCGGCGAGGAGACGATGACAATCTTGGAGCGTGAGCCGCAGCGCGTGGCGGAGGTGCCAGGCCTGAAGCCGCAGATCGTCGCCAACATCGTCGAAGCCTTCAATCAAAACCGCGTCGAGCGCCAAGTGATGATCCACCTGCAAAGCTACGGGATCAGCGCTCGAATGGCCCGCAAGATCTACAACCGTTACCGCGAGCTAACTCTGCCCATCGTCACCCAAGCGCCCTATCAACTGGCCGACGAGGTGGACGGGATCGGCTTCAAGCGCGCTGACAGCATCGCCCTGCGCGTGGGCCTACCCAAAGACGCGCCCCAGCGCCTGAAAGCCGGCCTGGCCTACACCCTCAGCCGACTGGCCCTGGAAGGCCACACCTTCGCTCCGCGCGAGCTGCTGCTGGAGAAGGCCGCCAGCGTGCTGGAGGTAGACAACATAGAGCTGCTGAGCCAGATTTTGCAGCACAGCGCTGCTTCGCCTTCGTTGGGGGATGACGCGACGATCTTCAGAGACACCCTGCACTTGCCCAACACGCGCGCACCAATCCAAGCGTTTTACCTGCCCATCTACTACAAAGCTGAGCTGCAAGTCGTGCGCAAGCTCTATGAGCTGAACGAGTCGCCCTCGCCGCTCATCTTCCGCATGAGCGGCACAGATTGGGAAAGCTATCTGGGCCAACTGGCCGCCGCCCACGATACCAAGCTCACGCCCGACCAGCAAGAGGCGGTGAAGGCTGCCCTGTCGCACAAGATCAGCGTCTTGACGGGCGGCCCTGGCACGGGCAAGACGACCACGCTCAAGATGGTCATCGAGGCGCTGGAGCAGCAGGAGGCGCGCTATGCCCTGGCCTCGCCCACTGGACGGGCCGCCAAGCGCCTAGCTGAAGCCACAGGCCGTCCGGCTAGCACTATCCATCGCCTGCTGGAATTCAGCCCGCTGGACGGCGGCTTTGAGCGCGACGAAGACAACCCACTAGACGTTGCCATGCTCATCATCGACGAATCCTCCATGCTCGATCTGGTGCTGTTCTACGTGCTGCTCAGGGCCTTGCCGACCCATGCCCATCTCATGCTGGTGGGTGACGTCGATCAGCTCCCCAGCGTAGGGGCGGGCAACGTCCTCAAGGACGTCATCAACAGCGGCTTGGCCCAGGTCACGCGCCTCAATCTCATCTTCCGACAAGACAAGCGCAGCACCATCGCGCTCAACGCTCACCGTATCAACCAGGGCGGCATGCCCCTGCTGGACAACAGCAGCGAGGACTTCTACTTCTTCAACGTGCCAGACGCCGCCAAAGCAGCGCGCATGGTGGTCGATGTGACCGTGCGCCGCCTGCCAGAGCGCTTCGGCTACGATCCTATGCGCGAAATTCAGGTCATTGCGCCGATGTATCGCGGCTCTGCCGGCGTGGAAGCTCTGAACACAGCCCTGCAAAGCGCCCTCAACGGTCAAACCAATCGCGCCCACGTCTCTTTGGGCGGACGATTGTTCCGCGTGGGCGACCGAGTTATGCAGACCAAGAACAACTACGAAAAAGAGGTCTTCAACGGCGACATCGGCATATTGCACAGCATCGATCGCGACAACGCCAAGCTCACCGTCGTGATCGACGAGAATTTCATCGACTATGAGTGGAGCGAAGCCGAAGAACAGCTCATCCACGCCTACTGTATCAGCACCCATCGCTCGCAAGGCTCGGAGTATCCTGTAGTAGTGTTAGCGCTGGTCAAGCAGCATCACATGATGTTGCAGCGCAACCTGCTCTATACGGCCATCACGCGCGCCAAGAAGATTGCAGTCATCGTCGGGGATCGCGAAGCAGTGGAGCTGGCGGTCAACAACAACAAAGTAGCAGAGCGCTACAGCGGCTTGCTGGCGCGCTTGCGCAAGTAAAGCGATCTTACACAATGCTTATGCATTAAGAGAGACTTTATGCCTCTCGGCTAGCTTGTAATTGCTCAAGGGTGCGGTCTGGCCAACACGCCAAGCCACCTACTGACGAGTTCTCTTCCCTGGGGCGGGGGTCGAACCGCGCGCTTCCCTCCTTCTAGCGACCTGTCTTGTCCTTCCCCCTCAAGATAGGTCGCCGCACGTCTGCTCCTCTCGCCGTCCCACAGCCCATCTCTACCTCATTTAACCGAGCTGCTCGGCGTTGGGCCAGACTGCGTGAACGCTCGTGGCCTCTTGAGTCTAGTCAATTGAATCGTCGTTTGATTCTCGGCCTTTTGCGGCTATACTAATCAAACGACAATTTGATTTTTCACAGCTCAAGGACTAGATCATGCTCAATACCCCTGCCCCGACGACTTTGGACGCCTTCGATTTCTACCGCCTGGATGACCAACTGACGGACAAGCAGCGCGCCTTGCGCAACCGGGTGCGCGACTGGGTGCAGACCGTCGTGCTGCCCAACATCAACCCCTATTGGGAGAAGGCCGAATTCCCACGCGAATTGGCCATGCGCCTGTTGGAACTGCCCATCATGGGCGGCCCGCTGGCCACGCACGGCTGCGCGGGCCTGGACTTCATCGAAATTGGCCTGGTGACCTATGAATTGGCCAAAGGCGACGGCAGCATCGGCACGTTCTTCGGCGTCCACAGCGGCCTGGCGATGGGCAGCATTGGTACATTCGGCAGCGAGGAACAAAAAGACCGCTGGCTTGCGCCGATGGCCCGCCTAGAGAAGATCGGCGCGTTCGGCCTGACCGAACCAGAGGTGGGCAGCAACGCCGTTGGCATTAAGACGACGGCGCGCAAGGACGGCGACGGCTATATCCTGAACGGCGCCAAGCGCTGGATCGGCAACGCAGAGATTGCCGATCTGCTCATCATTTGGGCGCGCGATGAAGAAGGCAAATTCGGCGGCTACGTCATCGAAGACCCGCGCAACACCGAAGGCGTCACCATGACCAACATCGGCGGCAAGGTGGGCAAGCGCGCCGTTTGGAACGCCGACATTCACTTGGAGAACGTGCGCGTCCCCATCGCCAACAAGCTGCCCGGCGTCACCTCGTTCAAGAGTCTAGCCCTGGTGTTGGGCGTAGGGCGCTACGGCGTCTCCTGGGAAGCCGCAGGGATCGCAGCAGCGGCCTTTGAATTCGCCCTAGATTACGCCAAGAAGCGCGAACAATTTGGCAAGCCCATCGCCAGCTTCCAGCTCATTCAGCACAAGCTGGTGGAGATGGCCACCGAGGTCACGCTCATGCAGAACCTGTGTATGCAGCTGGGCCGCCTGCTCAGCAACTTCCAGATGAGCGAAGGCATGGTGAGCATGGCCAAGTACAACAACGCGCGCAAGGCCCGTTACGTCACCCAACTGGCCCGCGAGATCATGGACGGCAACGGCATCCTGATCGAAAACCACGTGGCGCGCCTGTGGACAGACGCTGAAGTCGTCTACACCTACGAAGGCACAAACGAGGTCAACCTGCTGATTGTGGGCCGCGAGCTGACGGGCATTCAGGCCATCGTCTAGGTGCGCTTGGGCGGGGCTAGCGCCTCGCCTAAATCTTCACCTGGCGGGCGTGGCGCACGAAGTCTTGAGCGCGCAGCTCATCTAGCAGGTCATCGGGGATTGGCTCGTCCAGGGTGAGGACGGTCAGCGTGTTGCCACCGCGCTCTTCGCGGCCCGTGTGCCAGCTGGCAATGTTGACCTGGCGCGCCGAGAGCAGCGTCCCGACTCGGCCGATGACGCCTGGGGTGTCATAGCTGCCCATGAGCAACAGGTAGCCCGTCGGCACGAAGTTCATGCGGTACTGGTTGATCTGGACGATGTGCGGCTCGCGGTGATCCAAGAGCGTGCCGGTGATGGTGATCGTCTCGCCGTCCTCCAACGTCACTTGGCAGGTGATGGTGTTGTTGTATTCGCCGCGCGCCATGCCCTTCACTTGCGTCACCTGCCAGCCGCGCTCGGCGGCCAGCACTGGCGCATTGACCGCGCTCACCTTGTCGCCCAAGATGGGCGCGAGCAAGCCTTTGAGGACGCCGACCGTGATCGGCTTAATCAAGCCGATGAGATCGTCACCGCGCATTTCCAGGGCCACGCGGCGCACAGCGTGGCGCGCCAGCGTGTGCAGGATCAGGCCCATGCACTCGGCCAGGCGCATGTAAGGTCGCACCGTCTCGTAGTCCATGCCGGGCAGCATGGGCAAGTTGATGACGTTGCGATAGTCGGCATCGCGCAAGGCATCCAAGACCTGCTCCGCCACCTTCAGCGACAAGTCTTTCATGGCCTCCACCGTGTTATCGCCAATGTGGGGCGTGTGGATCACGTTGTCCAGGCCGATGAGCGGATTGTTGTAGGGTGGGACTTCGCTGTACACGTCTAGCGCTGCGCCGCTCAGATGACCAGATTTGAGGGCTTGGGCCAGCGCTTGCTCATCAATCAGGCTGCCGTGCGCCGTGTTGATGATGCGCGCGCCGCGCTTCATCTGAGCGATGGCCTCGGCGTTGAGCAGGCCGCGCGTCTCGCGGGTAGCTGGCACGTGCAAGCTGAGGAAGTCGCTGCGCGTTAGCAGATCTTTCAGGCCGACGAGGTGGACGCGCCTATCGGGCAAGTCTTCCTCGTTGATGTAGGGGTCACAGGCCAGGACAGTCATGCCAAAGGCCAGCGAACGCTGAGCCACGACGCGCCCCACCCGCCCCAGGCCCAGAATGCCCAACGTCTTGCCCTGGAGTTGCACGCCAGCTTGGCGCGCCCTATCCATCAGCCAGTACCCTTCTTTCATCGTGTTGTGCGCGGTGACCAAGCGGCGGCTGAGGGCCAACATGAGGGCCATAGCGTGTTCGCCGGCGGCGATGGCGTTGGCGCCTGGCGTGTTCATGACCAGGATGCCGCGCTTGGTGGCGGTGTCCACGTCCACGCTGTTCAGCCCGACGGCGACGCAGGCCACCAGCTTGAGGTGTGGAGCAGCGTCCAACAGCAGCGCGTCAATCGGCACGTCATCGCGCACGATCAGAGCGTGAGCCTGAGCCAGCTTAGGACGGATAGCGGCCAGCGTAGGGGTAGCCTGTTCCAGCTGCACGTCTGGGGCGCTGCGCAGCAAGTTGATTGCTTCTTCGGTGAGGTCGGTGGCCACCAGGACGACGTGGCGCGCAGCTTGTGCGCTCACAGACGGCCCTCCTGCAAGGCCTTCAGCACGGCTTCCAGCGAGGGATAGACGTGAGGGGTGATGGCCTGCAAGGCCTGCGGCGCGGTGTGAAAATCGGGGACGGCGATGGTGGTCATGCCAGCGGCGACGGCGGCGCGCGTGCCGTTGGGACTGTCCTCCAGGGCCAGACATTGGCCAGGATCGACGCCGAGCTGCCGCGCAGCGTACAGGTAAATATCGGGGGCGGGCTTGCCATGCGCCACCAAATCCGCCGAGTAGCGGCGCGTGATGAGCTGTCCCCAGCCCTGCGACTCGACTACTGCGTCGATGACGGCGGCCGAAGACGAGCTGGCGATGCAGTATGGTACGCCCTGCGCGGCCACCCATTCGATGAGGGCCTGCGCGCCGCGTTTGGGCTTCACCTCGTGTGGAATGCGCGGCAGGATGCGCGCTTCCAGCTCTCTCATGAGGTCTTCTACGCTCTCTGGCAGGCCAAAGATGGCTTTCAGGCGGCGGAAGAATTCGTCTAGGCGCAGACCAATGACCTGCTGGCGTACTTCGTCGGTGTAGGCTAGGCCGCGATCTTCAAACATCTGGCGTTCGGTGTCTTCCCAGATGTTCTCGCTCTCAACCAGCGTCCCGTCCATGTCAAAGCATACGGCGGCATAGCGCATGAACTTCAATTCTCCTGGGTGAAGAGGGCTGCGAAGGCGGCGCGCTGTTCAGCGTCCTGGAACAGCACGGCCGAGGAGAGGGCCAAGTCGATCCCTTTTTCGTAAAGGGCCTGGTAAGGCGTGCCTTTGAGGCGTTCGTAGCCGCTCTGACCGCCGGCCAGGGCCAAGATGGGCGCGAGCGAAGCGCTCTGGACGAAGACTTCGCTCTCGCGCTTGACTTTCTCGCGGGCCACCACGCCGCCGTAACCCACGAACAGATCGACGACGTGGCGCGTGGCCAAGTCCGATGAGCCATCGCCGATCATCATGCGCCGTCCGACTCGGCCTGCCGCCAGTTCGCGGATGATCTCTGGCTTGCCGCTGCTGATTGTGAGCGGGCTTTCGACGTATTCCATGTAGGTTTGGCTGTTCTGGGCCGACGGCTCGTGGTAGCGCCACCATTCGCCAGCCAGGGCGTTGTACTCCAGCTCGACGGCGCGGATATGCTCAGGCTGGACGCCGAGGCGCAGGCCGAAGCCGCGCACCGCGTCCACCAATCCGCCGCTGATGATGAAGACCTGCTTGCCCAGGGCGTGCAGGGCCGCGATCACCTGGTCGGCGTCTTCGACGATGGTCTCGGCGTAGCGCTGCTCAATAGCCTTGAGCTGTCCGCGCGTGGGGCGGATAGCTCTCAGGCGTTTGCCGTAGACCTCGCTCAAGTCCAAGTCGCCGTTCATGGCTTTGTCGGTGAGGATGCTGACGCGTCCTTCCTTGCCTTTTAGCTTGGCCAGTTCGTCAATGCCTTCGATGGTGGAGAGGGTGCTGTCGCAGTCGAAGAAGATCAGGTCGAAGCTCGTCCAGCGGTGCGCTGTCATAAACACTCCATCGTGCAGGGATGAGCGCTTATTATAGAGGCAGCGCGGCCCTGGCTCAATGGGGGCAGGATGGGGGCGCTCAGGGCGGGCGCGTGAACGCTCGTGGCTTCTTTCGGCTCTCGCCTCACCCCTCTCGATGCGCGGGACAAAGGCTTTTGTCCGTCTTCTGCCCAAGCAGCGAAAGGGCCGGGGATGGAGGTTCCAGACAGACTGAAAGCCCAAGAGAGGTTGATGACGAATTTTCACCTGGCGGCTCTGATGGGACGCCTCCGCTGCTCCGTAGCCAGCTAAAAGTAAGATGAGAAGTTTTGTAGAAAAACGCTCAAAAACGCTACAATCCGCTCACTTTAGCCAAAGATAAGCCAGCGCTTTTTGGTGAGAATCACGATGAGAGCTGCGCTGGCGCTCTCTAGAATACGCACTGCCTATTGTGACAACAAGCACAAGCCTCATGACGCAAGCCAGATCATCCGAGAAATTGCAAACTGCCTTCATCGTCGTCCTCCTCCTGTTAGCGGTGGTGGGCCTGTGGGAAGGCGCCAAGGCCTTCAGCCGCGCCGTCAACTATGCGCTGGATTTGCCCTGGGGCGGCACACTGGACTTGCGCAACTTTAACAACCAGCAGTTGCCCCACTTGGGCGACATTGCCCGCTCCTTCGTCGAGCCGGCGCAGCGCAACGGCCCGCCGCTGGGCCTGATCCTGCTGAATGCCTCTCTGTTCACCCTGAGTTCGGCGGTGATCGGCTTCGTCCTGGGCGGGGTGCTGGGCTTTTTGTTAGCCATCATCTTCGCTCATTCGCGGCTGCTGCAACGCGGCCTACTGCCTTACGTCGTCGCTTCGCAGACCATCCCCATCCTGGCCATCGCTCCGATGGTGGTCGTCTGGATGCGCCAAATCAACCTCACGGGCTTGGCCGTGCCGATCATCGCCGCCTACCTGACCTTCTTCCCAGTGACGGTCTATGCCCTGCGCGGCCTAACCAGCGTTTCGCCACTGCAACTAGAACTCATGCGCAGCTACGCCGCCACCCGCTGGCAAATCCTGTTCAAGCTGCGCATCCCCAATGCTCTGCCGCAAATCTTCACTGCTCTCAAGATCAGCGCCACCGCCAGCGTCGTCGGCACGATCATCGGCGAATTGCCCAGCGGCATTCAGAGCGGCTTGGGCGGCGCCATCCTCAACTTCAACCAATACTACGTGCAAGGGCCGCCGCGCTTGTGGGCGACCATCGTCGCTGCCTCGCTAGTGGGCATGCTGTTCTTCGGCGTGGTGGCGCTGGCCGAGCGCCTGATCGTGCGCTGGAATCGCCCTGAATAGCTCATAACCCGCAGAAAGACGCCTTAAGTCATGATGATCGCCATCGACAACCTGACGCAGAAGTTCAGCGCGCCCGACGGCACAACCGTCCACGCCCTAGACAGGGTGAGCCTGCACATTCAACAAGGCGAGTTCATCTCGCTGATTGGGCCGAGCGGCTGTGGCAAGAGTACGCTGCTGCGCATCATCGCCGACCTCATCACTCCCACCGAAGGACAGGTGCTGGTCAACGGCAAGCCCGCGCACCAAGCCCGCCAAGACCGCGAATACGGCTTCGTCTTTCAGAGCGCCACGCTCTACGATTGGCGCACAGTGCTGAAGAACGTGGAGCTGCCGCTGGAGATTATGGGCTATGGCAAGGCCGAACGCGAAGCGCGCGCGCGCGACATGCTGCGCCTGGTGGAGCTGGGCGACTTCGCCAACAAGTATCCTTGGCAGCTCTCTGGTGGTATGCAGCAGCGCGTCTCCATCGCGCGCGCGCTGGCCTTCCAGCCCAAGATTTTGCTGATGGACGAGCCGTTCGGGGCGCTGGACGAGATGACGCGCGAACGCATGAACAATGAACTGCTGCGCATTTGGCAGCAGCTCGGCGTGACTTGTATCTTCGTCACCCACAGCATTCCAGAGGCCGTCTACCTGAGTACGCGTGTCGTCGTCATGTCGGCGCGCCCAGGTCGAATCTCGGCCACGATTGATATCCCGCTGGCCCAGCCGCGCGGGCCAGAGACGCGCGACCACGACGATTTCTTCCATCTGCAAAGCCAAGTGCGCGCCGCTTTGCGCGAAGGCGCAGGCGAGAAGGTGGATGAACGCACAGCGCGCCGCGTGGGGGTGGATGGCTGATGGCCGAGACGACGCTGAAAGCTGCTCCCCCCAGCGCCAGGCCGCGCCTGCTGCCGCGCGCTATCCAGGCCAGCGGCAGCGCAGGCCGCGACTCGCTGGCCATCATCGCCCTGCTGCTGATCGTCGTCACCGTCCACATCCAGAATCCGCTGCTGCAGTTCGAGACGCAGTTTGGTCGCGCCTTCCGCAACGCCAGCCTGCAACCGGTGCTGGCTCTGGGCCTGGCCCTAGTGGTCGGCCTGCTCATCCACGACATGCGCGCCTGGCGCAACGGCTTCACCAGCTTCTTGGGCGGCGTGCTGGCCGCTTACAGCGCCTTCATCGTGCTAGCGGTGGTCTTCCATTGGCACGCTCTCGCCGTGCTGGTGGGCTTGCCCGTCGAAGCCTTCGAAGCCCAAGTACGCGATGACAGCCTACGCCCCGCTCTAGAGACGGCCCTGAGCGCTGCCCTGGCCTTTGAAGCGCTGGCCATCGTCAGCTTAGTGCTGCTCTGGTCGCCCTGGGAGCGGCTGGCCATCTACCGTCAAGCTATCCAGCGCAACGCGCCGGCCCTGCTGGTGGCGGTCATCGTGTTGGTGGCCTGGGAGGTGTTGATCGTCGTCCTGCGCATTCAAGAATTCTTCATTCCGCGCCCTAGCCGCATCTTCAATACGCTGATCGACATCTATCCACGCCTGGTGACGGTGAGTTGGAACACCTTCCAGAACGCCATTTGGGGCTACATCTTCGGCTGTGGGCTGGGCTTCTTAACAGGGGTGGCGTCGGCGCGCTTCGTGGGCTTCAGCCGCGCGCTGCTGCCCGTCGCCATCGCCCTCAACAGCGTCCCAATCATCGCCTTCGCGCCCATCATCAACAATTGGTTTGGCGCGCTCAACCCTGCGTCCAAGATGGCTATTGTAGCCATCATGACCTATTTCCCGGCCATGATCAGCACAGTGCGTGGCCTGAACAGCGTCACGCCCTTGCAATTGGAACTCATGCGCAGTTATGCCGCCAACCCCGGCCAAATCTTCCGCAAGCTGCGCTTGCCCGCTTCTCTGCCCTTCATCTTCTCTGCGCTGAAAGTTGGCACGACGGCCAGCATGATCGGCGCTATCGTCAGCGAATATTTCGGCGGCACCACTCAGGGCTTGGGTTATCGTATCCGCGAGGACGCCGCCAACTTCAAGTATCCTGACGCCTGGGCAGCGATCATCATCGCCTCGCTGCTAGGGATACTGTTCTACTCCTTGGTCTCAGCCGTAGAGCGCCGCTTCATGCCCTGGCAGCACGGCCTCCGCGATGAGTAAAAGTTTGTGGTATCGACGCGATTTCTCAGGAGGAAACGATGCAAATCAAACGTTTGGCTCTGATGGTTGGCGCGTTTGTCGCCCTGGCCCTAGCTCCGCTAGCTTCGGCTCAAGACCTCGTCCCCGTCCGCTTGCAGCTCAAGTGGGTGACGCAAGCCCAATTCGCCGGCTTCTACGCCGCCGCCGCCCAGGGCTACTACGAAGAGGAGGGCTTGGCTGTAGAGATTCTGCCTGGCGGCCCAGACATCGGCCCGCAGCAGGTGGTGGCTGCCGGCGGCGCCGAGTTCGGCATCGATTGGATGGGCAGCATGTTGGCCAGCCGCGAGCAAGGCACGAAGGCCGTCGCCATCGCCCAAATCTTCCAGCGTTCGGGCATGCGCCAGATCACTTGGGCCGACAGTGGCCTGGAGACTTTCGCCGACCTGCGCGGCACCGTGACGGGCGTCTGGGGCTTCGGCAATCAATACCCGCTGTTCGCTGCACTGGTGAAGAACGGCATCGATCCCGACAACCCAGATGACATCACCATCTTCAACCAGCCTTTCGACATGGTGGCTTTCCTCAACCGCGAGATCGACAGCGCCGCCGCCATGACCTACAACGAGATGGCCCAGGTGTTGGAATTCGTCGCCGAAGACGGCACGTTCCCCGTTTACACCCTGGAAGACATCAACATCCTCGATTTGAACGAAGAAGGCACGGCCATGCTGGAAGACCTGATCTTCGTCAACGAAGACTGGTTGGCCCAGGAAGGCAACGAGGAACTGGCCATCAAGTTCCTGCGCGCCAGCTTCCGTGGCTGGGTCTACTGCCGCGACAACATGGAAGATTGCGTTCAGTACGTGTTGGAACAGGGCAGCACCCTGGGCGTCGGCCACCAGACATGGATGATGAACGAGATCAACAAGCTCATTTGGCCCTCGGAGAAGGGCATTGGCCAGCTTGATATGGACTTGTACCAGCAGACCGCCGACATTGCCCTGAACTACAAGGTCATCAGCGCCGCTCCTGATGAAGGCGCAGTCCGCCTCGACCTGGCCGCCGCCGCTCTAGAGAGCCTGCAAGCTGACTTCCCCGACGTGGACTTCTTCGGCCTAGACTACGAGCCTATCGAAGTAGCTATCACGCCTAACGGTGAATAGGACTCTGCCTGCCTGAAACTCAAAAGCCCCCTCTCCACGCGGAGAAGGGGGCTTTTTGTGTCGACTGGGCAGCTGTGCGCTGCCCTCGCACAATCTTACGGCAGGCTGCTCAGGTGCTGGATGGCTGCGTCTAGGATTGGATCGCCGCCATTGAAGATAGCGAACAGCGTCTCTTCGGTCACAGGGACGCGCACGGTGGGCGCAACGCCCTTGCCTTCGATGTGGATGTTGCCCTGCATGTCGACGGCACGGCCTACGGTGAATTGGCCGCGCAGGCCGCCGGGCATGGCGAAGGCCTTGACTGAACCGCCCAAGCCGCCCGTCGGATACATGCCGACGATGGCCGCGCGGTTTTGCAGCGTCATAGCATAGCTGAAGAACTCGCAAGCGCTCAGGCAATTCGGGCCGACCAGCACTGCGACCTTGCCCTCCCAGCGCAGGTCTTCAGGTGGCAGGTAGAATTGGCTGATGTTGCTCTCCTTGAAGACGAATTGACCTTGCTCTTTGTCGTAGAAGCCGCTGTTGCCCAGCTGCAACTCTTCTTGGAAGAAGTAAGCCGCCATCTGGCGCGCCAAGAAGCCGCTGCCGCCGCCGTTGTTGCGCATGTCGATGACGATACCGGCCAGCTCTTGATCTTTGGCCAGGCGCAAGGCGCGCTCCCACACCAAGATGGACAGACGGTCGTCGTCGCTGAACGAAGCGATGGTGATGACCATATAGCCATCGGGGCGTACGCGGAACTCTACGGGCAGGCGGTTGGGATCGACGCCGCGGAAGAAAGACGAGAACGCGAAGCTGTCGCGCTCGGCGACGGCGTTCATGGTCACTGTCTGTGCTTGACCACCGGGGTTGCGGAAGGTCAAGCGGACCTGGCTGCCCACCGCGAAGCGGGTGGCGTAGCGCAAGCGCTGGAGTTCGGCGTAATGTGGCGTGCTGAAAGGCGCTGACCAAGCCACCGCCTGCGCCACCCAGGCGTCAATCGGCGTGTCGTTGATGGCCAAAATCTCAGCACGGGGCTGCACACCAGCTTGCTGGACGGGACTGCCGTTCAATACGAAACTGGCGATCGTGCGGCCATCGTCTAGCTTGCGGATGGCTAGGCCGATCCCGCCGGCTGTGTCGCTGCGAAATTGATCGATCAAGACGTTGGTCGTGCCGCTAGAGACGTGGCCGTCGGGGATAGCCCAAGTGAAGTCGCGCAGGGCCAGAGCGTAGGCATTGAAGTCGTTGTTGGCCTGAGCCTGTTCAAAACGCGGGCGGAACTGAGCCTTGAGCGCGTCCCAATCGATCCCTTTGTATTCCGTGAAGGCGTATTCGGTGCGGAATAGCTCAATCAGCGCGTCGAAGGCCTCCGTGAAGCTCAGGTTGGAGTAGTCGTCCAGTTGGGCCGAAGGTGGCTCTAGCAGCGGGATGTTGGGCTGGCGCGAGCGGTCGAAGATGAACGGCTCTTGATTGATGTCTACGACGGTGTAGCCCTGCGGCACAGTCACCAGCGGATCGTCTTCGGTGAACAGCATACGGTCTTGGCCGTAGCCAACAGGGAAAGCTTGTCCAGGCACGGGGGCGTAGATGAGCAGCTTGCCGCCGATGTACTCGCCCAGGTTGGAAGCATTGGGGCTGACCAGCATGGACGCATACGCCCCCGACCAACCGCCGCCGCCTTGATCGCGGCGCTCCAGGTAGGGGTCGCCCCAGGTGTTCGACCAGTAGGCTACGGCATAGACCATCACGCCAACGTCATCTTGGCCATCACGAGTGAAGTCGTGCAGCGGAGCAGCCGGCGTCTGCGGCAGGTCGAGGCTGTAGGTGAAGGGCGACACTAAAAAGTCGCTGGTGATCTTGCCCAGGACTTGCGACTCGATCGGGAAGACGTACTGGCGATCGCGACGCACGAAGCCCGTCTGATCTTCTAGGATGACCAGCGGCTCGCTCGTCCCCAGGGTGAAGAAGGGATTGGTGTAGGTGACGCTGCCGACGATCCGCACCGGACCGCCTTCATCGTTGACGATCGTCGCGTTGGGGATGGCTTCCCCGATGGCTGCGACGCTCATGGTGCCGAGCATGAGGGCTACTACCAAGATGGCCAGGCTATGACTGCGCTTCAACATCCGCATACTCCTCAAAAACTGTTTCCAGAGATTCGACTATCGCATAGCGCACAGGGTATTCACCCAGTGTAACCGATTTTCTGCTCAGGGCGACTAAGCACCCTGTGAAAGAATCACCTCAGCGCTGGCCTTCGGCGCGCAATCGACGGAAGAAGGCGCGCAGCTGCTCGGCGGCTTCTTCGGCGAACAAGCCCCGCTCCACGTGGACAGTGTGGTTGAGCTGGGGATGGTGCAACAAATCGACGACGCTGCCGGCCGCCCCAGCTTTAGGATCGAGCGCGGCGTAGACCAAGCGCGGCAGACGGGCCAAGACCATCGCGCCAGCGCACATGCAGCACGGCTCTAGGGTGCAGTAGAGGGTACAATCTTCTAGGCGCCAGTGGCCCAGGGCCTGCGCCGCCTGACGGATGGCCAGCATTTCGGCGTGGGCGGTGGGGTCGCCGTCGGCTTCGCGGCGGTTGTGGCCTCGGCCGATGATCTGGCCCTGGCGCACCACCAGCGCGCCGATGGGTACGTCGGCATGAGCAGCAGCGGCTTCGGCTTCGGCTAGGGCTTGGCGCATGAAGGCCGCGTCGTCGTCGCTGAAGGGCATGACTCAGCGCGGCGTGCCGCCGTAGGGTGGGCGCGGCGCGGGGGGCGAATCGTCGTCGTCGCTCTCCACGCGGATTTTATGCTTGCCGTTCAGGCGATTGGCGAAGTCTTCAGCGTCGCGCAGCTTGCGCTCGGCGCGCAACAGCGGGTCTTCCACGATGGATTGCGGCGCGCGCGGCTTGATCGGCTCGCTAGGGACGGGCGGGTCTTCTGGTTCTGGAAGCTGCCAGCTTCGGACTTCGGCGACGGCGCTGAAGATCAACACAACGGCGGACGAGATGGCGGCGGTGGCCACCACCCAGGCAGGGAAGCCCAGGTCGGGCCTGGTGATAGCTAAGCCCAGGCACAACAGCAACACCAGCAGAGCGACGACAAAACTGAGGCGACGGGCGGTCTTCATCTCACAATCTCCACAACACTAAAACAGCGAAAGTTGTCTGGCGCGGCCATCGTTCGGCTTGACGATGGGGAAGAGGGTGCGTTCATCGTCGGGTGGCTCTGGCGGCGCTCCGTCGGCGGGCAGAGGTTGGCCTTCAGCGTCGTGGGCAGCTTCGTTGACCAGGGCGACGCAGGCAGGACAAGTACATTCGGCAGGGTGCGGCTGGAATGAGGCAGGTTGGGCAGGCACAGCGGCTTCCAGAGAGGGCAACTGTGGCTGGAAGCCGTCGGGCAGGTCTTCAGCACGCATAGTGGCTTCGATGTACAGGGCGCGCAAGTCTCCGCGGCTGAAGCCCAGACGCTCCAGCAGCGGCTCTAGCGTCTTCAGGGTGACCTTGTCGTCGCGGCGGATGACGGCCTTGTACTGCTCGCTCAGGCAGCGCCGCCATTCTTCGAAGAAAATGCTGCGTTCCATCGCGCTTCAGCGCCTCCATCAAATCTCAAACGCTTGGCCTAGTGACGGGATATGGACGTGTTCTAGGTGTAGCTTGTCCTGCAAGTGGGCTTTGAGCGCTTGGGCAGAGGGCATTTCGCCATGCACTAGATAGGTGTGGCGCGGACGTTGCTTCATCGCCCCCACCCAGGCGGTCATCTCGTCGCGGTCGGCGTGACCGCTGAAGCCGTCCAACACGGCCACCTGAGCCTTGACAGCGTGTTCCTCGCCCAGGATGCGCACGCGCTTCTCGCCATCCACCAGCTTGCGGCCCAAGGTGTTCTCGGCCTGCCAACCGACGATCAGCACGGTATTCTTGGGATCATCGATACGATTGGCTAGGTGATGGACGACGCGCCCGAATTCGGCCATGCCGCTGGCGCTGATGACGATCATCGGGCGTTGATCGAAGTTGAGTCGCTTGCTCTCTTCTAGCTTGCGGATGTAGGTCAGGCGCTCAAAGCCGAAGGGGTCTTTGTCGCCTGTCTGAGTCAGGAAGCGGCGCGTCTCTTCATCATAGCATTCCGGGTGGAGGACGAAGGCCGAAGTGGCATCGACGGCCAATGGGCTGTCTACGTACACGGGCATGTCGGGCAGGTCGCCGCGCTCGTAAAGCTGGTTGAGGGCATAAACCAGGGTTTGGGTGCGGCCTACAGCGAAAGCTGGGATGATGACCGACCCGCCGCGCTTGAAGGTATCGCGCAGGACGGCCTCAAGCTGGCGCGTGGCGTCTTCGATCGGAGCGTGCAGCCTGTCGCCATAGGTCGACTCCATGATGAGCAGGTCGGCGCGCTCCAACAGGGCGGGATCGCGCAGGATGGGCAAGCCCTTGCGTCCCAAATCGCCGCTGAAGACCAGGCGATGTTCGCGACTGCGCCTCGTGTCCACGATCTCCAGCTCCACGATGGCGCTGCCCAGCATGTGGCCGGCGTCGTAGAAGGTCAGGTAGACATGAGGAGCGATCAGGCGGCGGCGGCCGTAGCTCATGCTGGTGAAGGCGTCCAGGCAGTCCAGGGCGTCTTGCTGAGTATAAATGGGCTGGATGGGTGGCTCGCCGCGCTTAGCCTTGCGCTTGTTCAGGAATTCCACGTCGCGCTCTTGGATGTGGCCGCTGTCGGGCAGCATAGCGGCGCACAAGTCGCGAGTGGCGGGGGTGCAGATGATGTCCCCCTTAAAGCCGTTCTTCACTAGGTTGGGGATGTTGCCGCTGTGGTCGATGTGCGCGTGTGACAAGATGAGCAGATCGACGCTGGCAGGGTCAAAGGGCAGCTTGACGTTGTGCGCATAGGCGTCGGCTCGTCTGCCCTGGACGAGGCCACAGTCCAACAGGATGCGCATATCGTTGACTTCGATCAGATGCTTGGAGCCGGTGACAGACTGTGCCGCTCCGTAAAAGGTGAGACGCATGGTGAACTGCCTGAATGCGCAGAATACGTCTTTGATTATATCAGACAGTGCTATCTTTTCACTGAGTAAGCGCACAGGAAGGCGAGTCAGGCGCACGAATGCTCGTGATCTCTTTCAGCCCTCGCCTTGATGGAGAAGGGCCAGAGCGAAGAGCTGCGGCGGCCTTGAGCCTGAAATGAAGCGTCCTTGCCCAAGTAAAATTTGTGCAGCTTTGCTAGAATAGACGCATTCAGCCCGACGACGTAAGGACAGCACACGACGATGAGCCATCCCAAAGACCTGCTCAATGAAGCCCTCAAGGAGGCCATGAAGAACAAAGACGCACAACGCCGCGACGCGCTGCGTCTGCTCACCAGCGCTATCAAGCAGGTGGAGATTGACACGCGCCGCGAATTGAGCGCCGAAGAAGCCGTGGAGGTGCTGCAAAAAGAAGCCAAGAAGCGCCGCGAGAGCATTGCTGAGCTACAAGGCAACCCAGACCGCGAACAGCAGTTGGCAGCCGAGCGCTATGAGTTGGCGCTGCTAGAGGAGTTCCTGCCCAAGCAACTCAGCGAAGACGAAATTCGCGCCCTAGCTCAACAGGCCATCAGCCAGAGCGGCGCCAAGAGCGCCAAAGAGCTGGGCAAAGTGATGAGTCTGCTCCAGCCGCAGGTCAAGGGTCGCGCCGACGGCAAGCTGGTCAACCAGATCGTGCGGGAGCTATTGGGCAGCTGAGACGATGCTCCAGCGATTTGCCGCCAGCCTAGAACAGCGCTACCACGTGACGACGGAGGAGCTGAAGCGCGCTGTGCGCCGCGCCCTGGCGGCCTTGGCGGCCCTGTTCTTCATCATCAGCGCCACCCTCATCATCGCCTTCGAAGACGTGTTCTTCGAATTCGGCGGCGTGGCCGCCCTCAACGCTGGCGACATCGCTCCGCGCAACATCATTGCCCCGCAGTCGCGCGCTTACATCAGCGAGGCCCTGACCCGCGAAGCGCGTCAAAACGCCCGCCAGGCCGTCTCGCCCATCTACGATCCGCCCGACCCCAACATCGCCCGCCAGCAGACCCAGCTTGCTCAGCAGATCGTGAACTATATCTTGAATGTGCGCCGCGATCCCTATGCCAGCATGGAGCAGAAAATCTCCGATCTGAGCAAGATCAGCGCCCTGGCCCTAGATGAGGCTGTCATCGCCCGCATCGCCAGCATGAGCGATGAGGCCTGGGCGCAGGTGGCTGATGAGATCACGGTGTTGTTGCCGCGCCTCATGCGCGAGTCGATCCGACCGTCCGACCTGCCCAGCCAAATTGCCCAGCTCTCTAACCAGGTGAGCGTACGCTTCGACGCCCAAGAGCGGGCCATCGTCGTGGCCATCGTCCGCGACCTGCTGCGCGCCAACACCTTTGAAAACGTAGAGGCCACCGAAGCCGCGCGCGAGCAAGCCGCCAGAGCCGTCGCTCCGATCTCGCGCAGCTTTGCGCGCGGCGAGCTGATCGTCGGGGCAGGCGAGGTCATCAGCGAAGTAGACTACGAGGCTATGCAAGCACTGGGCGTGCTGCGCCCCCAAGACTTGCGCGCCCAGAAGATCATCCAGGCCTTGCTGGCCAGCGCCCTGACGATGGTCATCATCGGCCTGTATCTGGTGCGCTTCACGCCAGAGCTGGTCTTCGTCCACGTGCGCACCTTGTCCCTGTTTTCGGCGCTGTTCCTGGCTATGTTGGCCGCTCTGCGCCTGTTCGGCATCGAAGGCAACGTCTATTTCTTCCCTCATGCGGCCCTGGGCTTGCTGTTCAGCGCCCTGCATGGCCCGCACCTCGCCATCATCGCCACGCTGGCCCTAGCCTTCTTGGGCGGCCTGATGGCCGACGCGCCGTATGAGCTGATGTCGCTCATCATGATCGGTGGGATCATCGCGGCGCTGCGGCTGCGCTCTGCTGAGCGCCTGAACGCCTTCTTCGTGGCTGGTGCGCTGGTCGCCGTCGTCAACGTAGGCATAGTGGGCCTATTCCTGCTGACCAATCCTCTGCTGGATGTCTCGTCGTTAGGCTTGCTGGCCATGACCTTCTTCAGCGGTGCGATTCTGACGCCGGCGACAGCCATCGCGGCCATGTACCTGGTGACGCAACTCTTCAACCTGACGACGCCCTTTAAGCTGCTGGATTTAGCCCAGGCCAACAAGCCCCTGCTGCAACGCCTGCTGCGCGAAGCCCCTGGCACATACCAGCATTCGCTGCAAGTGGCCAACTTGGCTGAACAAGCTGCGACGGCCATCGGCGCTGACGCCCTGCTGGTGCGCGTGGCCGCTCTCTACCATGACATTGGTAAAATGCTCAACCCGCTCTACTTCACCGAGAATCAGCAGGACATCGCCAACCCTCACGACATCCTCAACGATCCGTATCGCAGCGCTCAGATCATCATCAGCCACGTGACCGATGGCGATGAATTGGCGCGCCAATACCGCCTGCCCTCGCGCTTGCGCGACTTCATCCGCGAACATCACGGCACGACGCGCGTCTACGTCTTCTATCAGCGCGCGCTGGCCCTGGTAGACGGCGACACGGAACAGGTGGACGCCGCCCTGTTCACCTACCCAGGCCCGCGCCCACACAGCCGCGAAACCGCCATCCTGATGCTGGCCGACAGCTGCGAAGCTACTGTGCGCGGCGTCAAACCCCAGAGCAAGGCCGAAATTGGCGAGCTGGTGAACAAAGTCTTCGAAGAGAAGCGCCAATCCGGCCAGCTCGATCGCTGTGGCCTGACGCTGAACGAGCTGTACATGATCCGCGCCGCCTTCACCGAGGTCTTGCAGGGCATGTTCCACCCGCGCATTAACTACGCCGAGGCGGTGCGCAAGACGACCCTCACGCCTGCTGTGGCGTCGCCCAAACCTGAGCCGCGCTCGGCCACGACTGAAGTCAACGCCCTACGTCGTCCTGCTCCTGCCCTCGGCAAGCCCGAAGTCGCCCCAAGCCTGCCGCGCCTGGCCAGCGATGACGCCCCCCTGGCCGAAGTGCCGCGCCTGACCCCCAAAGCTATCCCTCCCGTGCCGCCCAACAGCAACGGCGCACAAGCCCCTCAAGACGAACGCAAAGCAGAGAGCGACTCGCTATGAGCTATGCCATCCACATCCACAACGAACGCGGCTACCCGCTGGACGAAGGCCGTCTGCGCCAGGCCATCGCTGCCGTGCTGGACTTGCACGAGCTAGACGCCGACTGCGGCCTGAGCCTGTCCATCGAAGATGACGAAGCTGTCCAGGCCCTCAACCGCCAGCACCGCCATACCGACGCCCCGACTGACGTCCTGTCTTTCCCTTTCGAAGACGATCTGCCTGAAGAGATGGCCGAGCTGCGCGGCCCTTACTGGGGTGACTTGGTGATCGCTTACCCATATGTGGCGGCGCAGGCGGCGCGTCTGGGCCACGACCTGGGCGACAGCCTAGCCCTGCTGGCCGTTCATGGCACGCTGCACCTGCTGGGCTACGACCACGACACCCCCGCCAGCCGCGCCGAGATGTGGGAAGCCCAGGCTGAGGCTCTGGCCAGCTTGGGCATTGACGCGGCTATCGTGCCAGCGCTCGAAGACCTAGACGGAGGCAACTATGCTTAGGCGCGTCATCGACAAGCTCACCGCTACTGCGCGCATTAACCCCAAGCGCTACGCTGCCAAGACCAGCCCCAATCGCCTGGCCAGCTTAGGCTACGCCCTGGCCGGCTGGCTGTACATGCTGCGCTGGCAGAAGAACACGCGCATCATGGCCGTCGCGTCGGTCATCGTCGGCCTGCTGGGCCTGTGGTTGCAGATTGACCGCCTAGAGTGGGCCTTGATCGTGGTGGTGATTACTATTGTTTGGCTGGCCGAGTTCTTGAACGCCGGCATTGAAGCCGCCGTCGATCTGGCCTCGCCCGACATTCACCCGATGGCTCAGGTCGGCAAAGACGTAGCCAGCGCCGCTGTGCTGCTGGGCGTGCTGGCCTCGGTGATCGTCGGTCTGCTGGTGTTCGGGCCGCGCTTGCTAGCCCGCCTGGGATGGGCCTGATGTCTACTGCCCGCGAACGCCGCGCCAAGCGCAGTCAAAAGCAGGCGATGGTCAGCCGCCCAGTCGTCTCCCAAGTCGATTCGCGCCCTCGACCCCGCCGCCGCTCCAAAAACGCTCCACCGCCCGCCATCCCGCCAATTGTGCGCCTGACCCTGCTATTGCCGCCCGCGATAGGCCTGGTCGTCGTTGTGGTGCTGGCCCTAGGGGCGCTCAACCCGCCCGCTGCCGGCCCAGCTCCCAACGCTATCTGGCTCAATGCATCCTGGACTCACGCTGCTCGCAGCCAAGATGAGCTGCTGACCCTGGGCCAGCGCCTGCGCGACGCTCAAATCGGCACGATCTACGCCTACGTGAGTTCGCTCAAGCTAGACGGCACTTGGTCAGGCGAGCCGCAACAGCGCAACCGCTTCGTCGAAGTTGAGCCGCTGGTGCGCGACTTCGTGCAGCAGGCGCGCCAGATCATGCCCGATGGCCGCGTCTTCGCGTGGTTGGAGGTCTACGCCGACCCGCCGACAGGCTACCGCCTGGATAACCTGCAGATCCAGCGCATCGTGGCCGACTTCTCGGCTCGCGTCATCCGCGACTTCGGCTTCGATGGCGTGCTGCTGGACGCGAAGCCCATCTTCGATGGCAACCCCGACCTGCTCAACTTGCTGCGCGCAGTGCGCAGCGCAGTGGGCTTGCAAGTGCCGCTGGCCGTCAGCGTGCCGCCCGATTTCACCCCGCCAGAGCTGAGCCTGCGCCTAGCCGAGCCTATCGCGCCCAACACTATCTGGAGCGTGGAGTACAAGCAGCGCGTCTCGCTCCAGGCTGACCAGTTGGTGGTGGTGGCCCACAACAGCTACATCACCCATCCAGACGATTACGCTGCCTGGGTGGGCTATCAGGTGCGGGCCTTCGCCAGCGCCCTGAGCGCGATCAACAACGCCACCCGCCTGCTCATCAGCGTGCCGCACTATGCCCCCGATCCACCGGCCCACGATCCCATCGTCGAGTCGTTGGCCAACGCCCTGGAGGGCGCTAGCGCGGGCCTAGGCCAGCTCAGCGAGAGCCAACGCGCCCTGGTGCAGGGGGTGGCCATCTACGCTGACAGGGACTTGGGCGAAGCTGAATGGGACGCCATGCGCCGTCTATGGGTGCGCCGCGAATGAGCGAGCCGCCAATCCAACGAGAGCCGAGACGACCTTGCCCTACGAAGTCCCCAGCCCCGATCCTCAGGGCGAAGCCCACCTATTCACCGCTCCGCAGGGCGGCCAGCGCCTAGACCGCACCTTAGCCGACTGCTTGCCGCAGCTGTCGCGGGCGCAAATCCAGCGCCTCATTGACGAGGGGCGCGTGTTAGTGGACGGCCTGCGCGTCAAGGCGGGCCAGAAGTTGCGCGGCGGCGAGTCGCTGCTGGTGCGCCTTCCGCCCCCTCAAGACAGCACCCCTCAGCCTGAAGACATCCCGCTGGACGTGGTCTACGAAGATGACGATCTGGTCGTCATCGACAAGCCTGCCGGCTTGGTCGTCCATCCCAGCCTGGGCAACGTCAGCGGCACGCTCGTCAACGCTTTGCTCTACCGCTACCCGCAGATGGTGGACATGCAGGGCGATGAAGACAGCGAAGGCCGCTTGGGGATCGTCCATCGTCTGGACAAAGACACCAGCGGGCTGCTGGTGGTGGCCCGCCACCTGGACGCACTGCGCAACCTGATGGCTCAATTCCAGGCGCGCACCGTCAAGAAATACTACCTGGCCCTGCTGGATCGCAGACCCAAGACCAGCACAGGCCTGATCGATGCCCCGATTGGCCGCGACCCGCGCGAGCGCCAGAAGATGAGCGTCTTGGCCAGCGGCAAGCCTGCCCAGACCGAGTTTGAGTTGCTGGAGGATCGCTACGCAGGCGGACGGGCGCTGGTACGCTTGCACTTGCTCACAGGTCGCACCCACCAAATCCGCGTCCACATGGCCTTCATCGGTTGTCCTGTCGTGGGCGACACGGTCTATGGCCTGCGCAAGAGCAGCATTCCCGCGCTCAAGCGCCACTTCTTGCACGCCCACAGCCTGAGCTTCGACCATCCGCGCACGGGCGAACGCCTGAGCTTTCAATCGCCCTTGCCCGACGATTTGCAGGCCCTCTTGGAGAGCTTGCGCGAGGTGATCTAGGCGTTCGGGTGGCCCAGGGCGGCGCGCATGGCTCGCAACGCCTCCTCTTTCCAGGGGAGGATGTCCCGCGAGCAGACGCTCAGGCCGACTTGGCCCTGAGGGCTGTGTAGGATGATCTGAGTCTGCTCATTCGGGAAAGCGCGCAGTTCTAAACGCAGGATTTGGTCATAGGGCAGAGTTTGGGCCAGGCGCACGCCCCACCAGGCCCGCCATTCGACCTGCAGCGCTTGGGCCTGGTGATCGAAGATGAGCCAACGTCCGCGCGCCAACAGCAGAGTTAGCAGGGCTAGGCCTGCTGCGCCCCAGGCGGTCAGGGCCAGGCCAAAGAGGGCCAGGTTGAGGGCGGTCAGGGCCAGACCAAAGGCCAGCAACCAGGCAGCGCGCGGTTGTTCACGCAGGACGAGGGCCTGGTCGTCGTTTTGGACGATGGAGAGCTGTTCTAGCACGCCGAAGAGCATGGCTAGTCGTCGCGGCTGGGAGCTTCTTCGGCCGAATCTGACGAGGAGGCATGGCGCTCTTGCCAATCGGCCAGGGCTTGGGCTACTTGGGCGCGCTTGTCGTCGCTCAGCGGGCCTTCGTAGCGAGCCAGAGCTTGGTGAGCAGCGCGCTGGACGCTTCGATCAGGATCATGAGCCAGGGCTTTGAGCAGAGCGTCGGGACTCTCGCGCCAGGCCAGGCGGCCGACGGCCGACACCCAGTCGCGGCGCACTTCGGGGTCGGGGTGGGCTGCCAGGCGCAGCACCGGCCCAGGGCCAACGCGCCGCAGCGTCTCCAGGACGGTTTGGCGCACTTCTGGCGTCTTGCTGCGCATGACGCGCAGCACGTCGGCCAGGTCGACCCTCTCGCCCCAGCGGCCTAGGGCCAGCGAAGCGTAGGGACGCACTTGCTCTTTGGCCAGCAGCGGTCGGACGCGCCCCGCTAGGCGATTGTCGCCCAACTCGGCCAAGCCCCACAACACATGACGTTGCACATGTTCATCGCCGCGATCTAGTAGGTTGGCCAGCATTGGGGCAGTGGTCTTGGCGCGCAGGCGGGTCAGGGCGGTCACCAGCAGGAAGACGTTGCCATAGCGCTGGTTGAGCTTGCGCGGGAGCTGCTTGAGCTGCTCTTGAAGGATGGGAATGGCGTTCGGCTCGCCCATCTCGCCCAGGGCAGTGATGATGGTGCCGCGCTGGGCGTCGCTCAGGCCACGCCGCCGCAAGAGCTTGCTCATCTGCTGGATAGCCTGCTTGTCGCCCAAGCGAGCCAGGGCGCGCACAGCCTCTTTCATGATGAGTGGGTCGTCAGATTGCACGTAGTGGGCCACTTGCGAGGCGAAGCGCCTCTCGCCCGTCGCCGCGATCATCTGCAAGAGATGAGGCTTGAGGGCATCATCGGCGCGGCGCAGGCGGGCCGCCAGTTCATCCCCGCCCAGATGAGCGAAGCGTTCGCGCAGGCGGGCGCTAGCCTGGCGAGCGGCGTCGCGCACGGGCTTGCTGGCGTCGTCGTGCAAGCGGGCCACGCCAGCCAGGGCTTCCAGTGGGCCAAGCTCGGCCAGCGTCTCTAGGGCCAGGCAGGTGAGTTCGTCGTCTTCAGCTTGGATGAACTCTAGCAGGCGCTCGACGGGGCTGGGGTCGCCCAGAGCTTTGAGGGTGCGCAGCGCCCAGGCGACGACGGCATCTTCGGGATCGTCTAGGGCGCGCAGAGCGATGGCCAGAGTGTTCTCATCCAGGGGCAGAGCTTGAAGCTGGGCCAGCCTGGCTTCCACTTCCTCCGGGGTCAAGGGTTCGACGTATTTGGTGTACGGCATAAGATGAATCCTCAGTTGATGACGAACAGCACAACAGGACGCACCGCAGTCAAGCATAGCGCAAGCTGCAAGCTCAAACAATTCGGAAGGCTCTAGATTGTGAGTAGGTTAAGGCAATTGTGACATTTTGCCGCACTCTTGCGAATTGCCTAGAGATTCGCTATATATAGACCTCAGCAGTATAAGAAATGTCCTACGATAGTATCGTCCATACTTTCATCTCACGAGGTTTTGTATGCAGATCAAACGTCTTCTGAGCCTGGCCGCTCTGCTCGGCTTGGCGTCGCTCAGCATCGTCGCAGTTGTCGCACAAGAAGCCACTGAAACCCCCACCATTGAACCTCCCACTCCTTTTGATTGCAAAGAAGGCGTTGAACTAAAGGGCGAACCGATCAAGATCGGCATCGCTGTCGCGCAGACGAGCAACGTCGCGCTGCTAGGCCAAGAGCAGGTGATCGGCGCGCAAATCGCCGGTGAATTCTTCAACAATTGTGGCGGGATCAACGGTCGTCCCATCCAGCTCGTCTTCCAGGATACCGCTGGCGACGAAGCGGGCGCGATCAACGCCTTCCAGACGGTCATCGCTGATGGCGTGGTCGGCATCGTTGGCCCGACGCTCAGCCAGCAGGCCTTCGCCAGCGATCCTATCGCCAACGACGCTGGCGTGCCCGTCATGGCCCCGTCCAACACGGCGCGCGGCATCCCGCAGATTGGCCGCTACATCAGCCGTATCTCGGCGCCAGTGGCCATCGTCGCTCCCAATGCTGTGGCCGCTGCTCTGGATTTAAATCCTGACATTAAGAACGTGGCCGTCTTCTACGCCCAGAACGACGCCTTCGCCAGCAGCGAGACCGTCACCTTCCAAGAGACAGTGAACAAGCTGGGCCTGAACCTGGCCACTGTCCAGACCTTCCAGACCACTGACACCGACTTCAGCGCCCAGATCAGCAACGCCCTGGCGCTCGATCCGCAATTGGTCATCATCAGTGGCTTGGCGGCGGACGGGGGCAACCTGGTCAAGCAGCTGCGTGAATTCGGCTACGAAGGCCTAATCGTCGGTGGCAACGGTCTCAACACGGCCAACATCTTCCCGGTGTGCCAAGCCCTGTGCGACGGTATCATCATCGCCCAAGCTTACAGCTACGCCAACGAAAGCCCCATCAACCAGACCTTCCGCGAAATTTACAAGGAAGCCCAGGGCAAAGAACCGCCGCAGTTCAGCGCTCAGGCCTTTGCCGCCGTGCAGGTCTTCGTGGAAGCCCTGATCGCCCTGGACAATGAGGTCGGCCTAGACACGCTGGAGCTGGCTGAGCTGCGCACCAGGCTCAACGATACCCTGCTCAACATGACCTATGACACGCCGCTCGGCCCAGTGGGCTTCGTCAGCGAAGGCGAAGCAGACGGCGAAATCATCCAGGGCCAGTTCTACGTCGCTCAAATTCAGATGAACGAAGACGGCCAGACGGGCAGCTTCGTCTTCATCCGCTAAACTACCTTTCTCCTCTGCGGGGGCGCTTTGGCAGCGCCCCCGCCTGCCTTTATTGCCAGAAGGCTCTGTGGGATGACGACCAATTTATTCTTTCAGCAGGTGGCCAACGGCCTGGCCATTGGCAGCGTGTACGCTATCTTCGCCCTGGGCTACACGCTGATCTTCTCCATCTTAGGCATCATCAACTTCGCACACGGGGCGGTCTTCACCCTAGGCGCTTACTTCACCTTTACGCTCACCGGCACGGCCTTCGGCTTCAACGGTCTGCTGGCTCAGCAGAAGCTGCCTTTCAGCTTATGGTTTCCGTTGGCGCTGCTGGGCGGCGCATTGCTGGCTGGCCTCATCTCTGTCATCATCGAACGACTAGCTTTCCGTCCGTTGCGCAGACGCGGCGCCGACAGCTTGCTGACACTGGTCAGCAGCCTGGGCTTGGCGGTGGCCATCGTCAATATCATCCAGTTTCTGGTGGGCGCAGAAGCCTACAGCTACCCTAGCAGCGCTCTCAACGACATCCTAACGCCCTTTCTGTTCTTGTTCCCCGATGGCAAAGTACCTCTGGCGCTGCGTGTTCCACTCACCGAGCCGCCGATCATCGTGCGCATGGTGCAGGTGGTCATCTTCGCCACCTCCATCTTTATCCTGATTGCCCTGACCTACCTCATCAACGGCACGAAAGTCGGCAAGGCCATGCGCGCCGTTGCGGAAGACGCCACCACCTCCAGCCTGCTGGGGATCAGCACCGATAGGCTGATCCAATTCACTTTCTTCCTATCGGGCTTCGTGGGCGGGATCGCAGGCGTGCTAGTGGGCATGAGCGTAGGTATCACCGGGCCGTACTTCGGCATTGCCTTCGGCCTGAAGGGTCTGGCCGTGATCGTCTTGGGCGGCCTGGGCAGCATTCCAGGCGCAGTGCTAGGCGGGCTAGTGATCGGCCTGGGCGAAGCGCTCGTGCCAGCCGAATACATCGGCTACAAAGACGCGGTAGCATTTGCCGTGCTGTTCATCGTCTTGCTGATCCGTCCACAAGGTCTGTTGGGCCGCGTGTTCATCCAGAAAGTGTAGGGCTGCGGCGCTATGGATTTCTTCTCAACCTACGGCTTTCTGATCGTCTCTATGCTCTTCCAGGCGATGTTGGGCCTGTCGCTGTACATCCCACTGATGACGGGGCAACTCTCATTGGCCAGCCCTGGCTTCTACGCCCTGGGGGGCTATATCGCCGCCATTTTATCGACCACCGTCTTCTTGCCCGAAGGCGGCGGCAAGTGGGAGAGTGGTACGTTCCCTATCATCTATGTGCTGATTGAGACGGTCTTGGCAGGCCTGGCCAGCGCTCTGCTGGCCCTGCTCATCGGCTTCCCGTCGCTGCGCTTGCGCGGCATTTACCTAGCCCTGGCCACCATTGCCTTCGTGGAGATTGTGCGCGTCCTATCGCTCAATCTAGAGATCACGGGCAAGGCCATTGGTATCTTCGGCGTGCCACAGCCCTTCATCAATAAATTCGACTACGTCGTGCTGGCCCTGCCGCTGCTCATCGCCTCGGCGTGGTTTGTTTATCGCCTGGAGCGTTCGCGCGTAGGCCGCGCCTTCACCGCCTTGCGCGAAGACGAGCTGGCAGCGGCGGCGATGGGCGTCAACCCCACCACCAACAAAGTGCTGGCTTTCGTGTTAGGGGCAGTGCTAGCCGGCATGGTCGGCGCTATCAGCGCTCACTTCCTCAACACCTGGAATGCACGCCAGGGGACGTTCGACGTGAGCATTTTGGTGCTGGCTTACGTCATCATCGGCGGCTCGCGCACCTTCCTCGGCCCTATTTTGGGCGGCTTGTTGCTGACAGCCTTGCCGGAAGTCCTGCGCGCCATCGCGGGTATCCAGGGCCTGCCGCTCTTCCTGTCACAGTTCTTGCTAGACGGCCGCCTGATTATCTACGGCCTGCTGATCGTCGTTGCACCGCTGTTCTACCCGCAGGGCCTGATTACGCCTGATCTGTTCAAGCGCCGCGCAGTCAAGACCAAGGAGGCGGGGGCATGAGCATCTTCGAATCGCGCGGGGCGACTCGGCGTTTCGGTGGCCTGGTCGCGGTCGACTCAGTATCTTTTGCGGTGGAGCAAGGCGAAATTTTTGGTCTGATCGGCCCCAACGGCGCCGGCAAGACCACCATGTTCAACCTGATTACAGCCCTGACCCCCCCAACCAGCGGCCAACTGCTCTTTCAGGGCCAGAATATCGTCGGCAAACAGCCCCACCAGATTGCGGCAATGGGCATTGCTCGCACCTTCCAGAACATCCGCCTGTTCGGTAATCTGAGCGCCTTGGAGAACGTCAAGGTCGCCCAGCACACTCACACCCATGCCAATGTGTTCGCGGGCATTCTGGGGACGCCAGGAGCGCGCGAGGAAGCTCGGCGCGTGGAAGCCAAAGCCCGCGAGCTGCTCAGGTTGGTGGGCCTGGGGGAATCTGCCGATGAGAAAGCCAAGAACTTCTCCTATGGTGACCAGCGCCGCCTGGAGATTGCGCGCGCCCTGGCCCTTGAGCCGAAGCTGCTGCTGTTGGACGAGCCAGGCGCGGGCATGAACCCCAACGAGAAGGGCATCCTGAGCGACCTCATCCGCCAGATTCGCGATCAATTCAACTTGACGATCATCCTGATTGAACACCACGTGCCGCTGGTCATGGGGTTGTGTGATCGGATCGCTGTGCTGAACTTCGGCCAACTCATCGCCCTGGGCAAGCCCGCTGAAGTCCAATCCGATCCCGCCGTCATTGATGCCTACTTGGGAGATTGAACGCCATGAGTCAGACGACTCCCGCGTTGGAGCTGAAGAACCTGAGCGTCGCCTATGGGGCGATCCGCGCCCTGAACGACCTCAATTTGACGGTGGACAAGGGCGAAATCGTGACGCTGATCGGAGCAAACGGCGCGGGTAAGAGCACCACGCTGCGCGCCATCAGCCGCATTGTCAACCCCAGTCAGGGGCAAATCCTGATCGATGGCCAGGACGTGACGCGCCAGCCCCCCGACGCGATTGTGCGCATGGGGATAGCTCATGTGCCAGAGGGGAGGCGCGTGCTGGCCCGCCAGACGGTGGAGGACAACCTCTTCTTGGGAGCTTACGTGCGCAACGATAACAAAGCAGCCATCCAGGGCGATATCCACAAACAGTATGAGCGCTTCCCACGCCTGAGAGAGCGTCGCACTCAATTAGCAGGGACGCTGAGCGGCGGCGAACAGCAAATGTTGGCTATCGCCCGCGCCCTGATGAGCCGTCCGCGCATCCTGCTGCTGGATGAGCCATCGCTGGGCCTGGCACCGCTGATCGTGCGCGAAATTTTTTCCATCATCCGCGAATTAAATCGGGAGGGAGTGACCATCCTCCTGGTCGAGCAGAACGCCCAACTAGCCCTGCAAACGGCTTCGCGCGGCTATGTGCTGGAAGCCGGCGACTGCACCATCAGTGGCCCTGCTTCCGAGCTAGCCAGGGATGAGCGCGTGCGGAAAGCTTACCTGGGCTGAGCAAGCCTGCTCCTTATCCTGGCGCCGCCGTTCCAGGCTCTCTGGGCAGAGGGCCTGGAACGACACAGCCGAGCGAGCCAGCGCCTACATTTCGTCTGGGTACTTCAGCCCCCATTCGGCGCGCAGCCCGTCCATCAGCTTCATGATGGCCAGCGACTCATCCAAAGGCATGAGGTCGCTCTCCAGCTTACCCGCGCGCAGGCAAGCGTGGACTTCCTCAATCTCATACTCGTAGCCAGTGCCGCTGTAGCTATAGTCGTATTCCTGCGCAGGCTGATCTTTGAGCTGCACGATCAGCCTATTAGGACAGATGAAGTGGCGGCCGCCCAAGCGCGCCCAGCCTTCCGTCCCCATGATGACGGCATCGCGCGGCGAATCGAACAGCACGCCAGCGGCCAAAGACGCCATGCGTCCGCCCTCCCAACGCGCCAACATAATTTCGTATTCATCGACGCCGGTGTGGGCCATGTGGACGGTGCTTTGAATGGTGCTGGGCAGGCCGAACATGTAGCAAGCGAAGGACAGCGGATAAATGCCCACGTCCAACAACGCGCCGCCGGCCAGATGCGGGTTGTAAATGCGCCAGTTGGGGTCTTTGTTCAAATCCACCACCAGCTCGGCGCGCAGCATACGCACGTCGCCCAGCGTGCCATCCTGGACCAGCCGACGCGCGTGCTTGACCGCCGGGAAGTAGCGCATCCACATGGCCTCCATCAGGAACAAACCCTTCTGACGCGCCAGAGCGATGCATTCCTCGGCTTGTGCCGCGTTCAGGGTGAAGGCCTTCTCGTTGAGGACGTGCTTGCCAGCGCTCAAGCACAGCTTCATGTTGTCGTAGTGTAGGTTGTGGGGCGTACCAATGTAGATGATATCCACGTCGGGATCGGCGGCCAGCGCCTCGTAGCTGGCGTAGCGACGCGGAATGTCGTACTGCGCGCCAAAACTATCGGCAGTTTCTTGTGTCCGCGAGCCAACTGCCACAAGCTCGGCATCGTCGAAGCTACGGATCGTCTGGGCTAGGACGTGGGCGATCTTGCCCGTGCTCAAAATACCCCAGCGGATTTTTTCGGCCATCCTCTTCTATCCTCTCGTAAAAATGATTCGTTGACCTGAATTGTAGCGCGGGCCGCGCGCCTCGCCACTCGGCCCTAGCGCCGCCTGTAGATGATGGCTTCGCCGTGCAGGTAGACCTCAACGCGGGCTATTTCGTCGTAGTGCGCCGCGGTGAAGGCCAGCAGCGGATCAATGCCAGGCCGAGAACCAGCGTAGAGCGCAGGGAAGACGATGATGAATGTCGGCGGCTGGGACTCCCATTCAGCTAGCAGGCGTTCAGCCATGCCTGTCCGCTCTAAGTACCACGTCCACCCCTTGACCCAAGTGCCAGGCGGCAACAAGCCCGTCATAGGGTGGATTTGGGGCGTGCTGTCGGCTTCAGGCAAGACGAACAGGGTGTCGCCTGGCCGCTGATGGGGGCGCAGCGCTTCCACGACGGGCCAAAATTCGTCGTAGCCCAGCGTCGCTCCGATCCCTAGCGGGCTGGGGACGTAGGCCACCAGGCCCGACCAAGCGCTAAGCAGAGCCAGCCCGCCCAGCAGACCTAGGGGCAGAGCGTCCATCTGCGCGATTGTCAGCGGCCGCAAGCGTAGCTTAGACAAGCCCGTGGCCAGGGCCAAGCCGCTGGCGACGGCCAGGAAGGGCAAGCCCGCCGTCACCTGGATTTCGCCAGCCCGCGGGATGATGAGAGCCAAGCCGCTGAGCAGCAGGGCCAGCAGGGTCAGTCGATCCGCGCGCTGCTCAGGCTCAGCTTGGAACGTCTGCAAGACGAAAGGCAGCAGCAAGATACAAGCCAGGCCCAACTTGCGGACAAAATTCACGCTAGGGAAGATGCTCTCCATCTGGCCGCTGAGGTTGAACGTCCAGTTCCAGTAGAGATAAGCGTCCAGGTTGCCCTGCGTCGCCACCACTAGCACGATCAAGCTCGGCACAACTAGCACCCCCAGGCTGTAAGCCGCCAGTCTACGCCAGCCCGCCCCCTGCCAAGCCCAGACCAGCCCCAGCAGGATGATCCCCAGCCAGGCTTGCTGCTTGAACAAGGTGGCCAGCCCCATCAGCAGGCCCACGCTCAGAGCGCGCGTGCCGCTCATGCTGGCCCAGCGTCCCTGGCCCAGACTATAGGCTGCTAGCGCCGCTAGCGCTAGCAGCGTGTTGAAATAGAGCATGACGTTGCCGAAGACGGGCAACCACAGCACCCAGAAGCCCAGCGCCCAAGCCGCTGCCGTCCGTCCGCCCAGGCGCAGCGCTGCCCGCACAATGAGCAGACCCAGCGCCAGCACCAACAGCACATCCAGGCCACGCACCAGATCATCCAGCGCCAGCGTGGGCAGCAGACGCTGAGCCAGCGCCGCCATGAGTGAGCTGCCTGGCGCGTGCTGCTCCAGGACGTCGCCGAACAGCACCCGACCCTGGTTCATCAACCAGGGGATGGTGGTCTGGCCAGAATGAGTGGAGATGGGCAGCCAAAAGCCATGCGCAAAGGCCTGCCAGGCGAAGACGAGCGCCACCCAGGCGCGAAAGACAGCTTGGTTCACGGATAAACTCCCAGAGAGAGGGCGGTCGTCAGGTGGCCTAGTGTAGGATTTGAGGGCAGGCCTGGCTAGAGATGATTAAAAATTCGTCGCGCCTGCGGCTTATCCCTAGCAAAAAAGATGAGCGCTGGTATAATACAAGGGCAGTGTGGAGTGGTGTAGACAATTGTGTCTCGGCCACACTGATGCGGGTGTACCATAACACTTCATCCGAGGCAGCAAAGACGCAAGCGTCAGAGCGCTCAGAATGTACGGCATAAGCATCCTGAAATATGCGGGGTTTGTGTGTACGGAAGTTTATGACGAACCCAAATCGTATGTTTCATGGAGGCAGCAACACAATGGCACGTACTCGCGGCACGGTGAAGTGGTTCAACGCCGACAAAGGCTTCGGCTTCATCTCCCAAGACGGGGGCGAAGATGTCTTCGTCCACTACTCGGAAATTCAAAGCACTGGCTATCGCACGCTGAACGAAGGCGCTAAGGTCGAATTCGAAATCACCCAGGGCAAGAAAGGCAAGCAAGCCAGCGCTGTGGTGGTCATCAAGGACTAGAAACGTCTCGCTGCTCTGCGCAGCTCCCCAACCGTCACCTCAAAAGCCACCGCACGGGTGGCTTTTTTCATGCACAGGCGTACAGAGTGGGTCGCAGAGCCTGCCTCATCCGATCGAAACGTCGCACCGTCTGCTATAATGGCGCTCGTCTTATCTCCACCTCATCATCGGAGGCGCATGTATGCCGCAACCCCTCATCGCCACGTCTGGTTCTCATGGACACACCCTAGTCGTCATGCCCACCTACAACGAACGCGAGAACCTGCCGCTGATGGCCAAAGCCTTGTTTGCGCTGGGCTTGCCCGATTTCAGCCTACTGGTGGTCGATGACAATTCCCCAGATGGCACGGGCCGCTTGGCCGAAGAGCTGAGCGCTCAGTACGACGGCGCTATTCGTGTGCTGCACCGTCCAAGCAAGGCAGGGCTTGGCCCGGCCTATCTAGCTGGCTTCCGCCATGCCCTGGCGCTGGGCGCACAGCGAATCATCCAAATGGACGCCGACTTCAGCCACCAGCCGCACTACATCCCAGCGCTGTTGGCGGCCCTAGACGAAGCCGATCTGGTCATCGGCTCGCGCTGGATTCGCGGCGGCGGCGTCGATCCGACTTGGGGTCTGCACCGCAAGCTGCTCTCCATGTGGGCCAACCGCATATACACCCCCCTCATCTTGGGCATGCCCATCCACGACGCCACTGGCGGCTTCCGCGCTTGGCGGCGCGCCACACTAGAAGGCCTAGACCTGGAGCAAGTGCAGTCCAACGGCTACGTCTTCCAAGTCGAAATCGCCTATATCGCCTATCGCTCGGGCTACCGCCTGCGCGAGCTTCCCATCTTCTTCCCAGAGCGGCAACGCGGAGTCTCTAAGATGAGTTCGAGGGTGGCGTTAGAAGCCGCCCTGCGCGTCTGGCAAATTCGCAACCGCTATCGCGGCATCAGCGCCGCTCGGCGGGCCAACGCCGAGGACTGAGCAGCGCAGGCGGCTCAATGAGCAGGCTTGCTGGCCACCAGCGCCGTCCACTTGCCTTCCTGGACGACCGTACCATCTTGCTTGACGATCTTGACGGCCTGGGTCACCCATCCACCGCCGAACTTGGGCGCGTCGGCCTTCTCGGTAGTGGTCAGCTCGACGTGGATGGTGTCGCCGATGAAGACAGGCGCTTTGAAGGTGAACTCTAGGCCGCGAAAAGCCAGGATGGTCTTCATGTTCGTGCCGAGCTGGGTGACCAAGCCCGTCGCAAAGCTCAGCGTCAGCATACCGTGCGCAATCCGCTGGCCAAAGATGGTAGTCTTGGTATATTCGGCGTCGAAATGCAGAGGATGGTAGTCGCCGATCACGCCGCCAAAGTTGGCGATGTCAGCTTCGGTGATGGTGCGTCCGTGCGTGACGAAGACTTCACCAACCTGGGAGTCCTCGTAGTAATAGCCTAGCGGGCCTTGTGGGGTGTAACGCATGATCCAGCCTCCTAAAAAAGCAAGCTTCTCGTCTTGGCAGCGGCGCTGTTCATTCAGAACAGCGCCGCTGGATAGCTTACCTTGTCCTGGCGGGATCGTCGAATCGCCCTAGTCTTCCTGCAGTTGGCGCAGCGTCTCGGCGTCTTTTTGCAGGCTGCGCCAGCGCCCCAGCAGAGCCAGGATGTAGAGCAGCAACGCCCCTAGGCTCACGCCTAGGCCCAGCCACAGATAGGCCGTTGTGTCTGGCGTCGTGAATTCGACCATCGCTACTTCTCCATGTACTGCGCCTTGAGTTGCTCAAGGCGCTGGGTTGCATTCTCTAGGCGAATGCGCCAGTTGATGAGCGTCGGGGTGACGAAGACCGTCCAGACGAACAGCGTCGCGCCCAGTGTCGCGCCAATGCCGGCCGTCACCTCAAATTCGCCGCTGGCGTTGGCGGCGCTTGGGCCGATGACCGCCGGATGGATGGTGTCTGGACGAATGCGGATGACAATCAGGGTGAAGATGACTGTTGTAATGGCCAGAATGCCGTAGATCGAAGCGAAGCGGCGACGCGTCTCCACGTTCTCAATCCCGCGCCGCAGCATGAGGTAGGCGATGTAGGTCAGCACCATGACGGCGGCGCTGGTCAAGCGCGGATCCCATGTCCACCAGGTGTTCCATATAGGCCGCGCCCAGATCGAGCCAGTCGCCAAATTGATGAAGGCGAAGATGACGCCAACCTCCACGCCGGCCAGGGCTAGCGTGTCCCACTTGGGGTCGCGGGTGCGCAAGTATTGCACGCCACCGAGGACGGTTGCGCCAAAGGCCAAGAAGGCACAAAAGAAAGATGACATGTGCAGGTAGAAGATGCGCTGGATGTTGCCCTGTTGTACGTCTGTGCCAGCGTAGAATAGCCACATGATGATGGTCACCAGGGCTAAGACGACGGTCACAACGGTGTAGATGGGCAGGATGCGACTGCGCGAGTCGTTCTTGAGCTTGTCGCTCTCGGCAGGTAGGGGATGGACAGCACTCATGGACGATCCTCTAGAATACAGTGAACGTTGGGTCAAATTTGCAAAAATCTGTGTAAACTTAAGTCAGTATAGGAGATTTTGCTGCACAAGTCTAGACTCAGCGGCGCGGCACAGCGGGGCGGATGGGCTGCTTGTCCAGGATCAGGCGGAAGAAGTAGTCAGCTTCCTCGGCAGAAGCTCCCCAGGCAAAATGGCCGCTGGCTGGGTAAACGCGCAAGCCGTACCAGGCGCGCTTCTCGTCATAGACGCGGATGAGCTTGGCAGCGTGATCGGCGTAAGGGTTGACGGCATCGTACTGATTTTGGATGAGCAAGAGCGGTGGTAAATTGGCTCGCTGACGCGCCAAGTCCACCAAATTCGGCAGACTAGCCTCGCCTTCTGCGCCCATGAGGGCGCGGTAAGGGCTGTTCTTGGCCTGGGCGTCGTCGCGCACCTTCTCCACCATGTCCACCTGAGGCATGAAGACGTACAGGCCCAAGCAGGCCTCTCCCAACGTGAGGCCGTGCCACAGCGCTCCAAAGCCGCCCATTGAACCGCCAAAGCAGAAAATAGGCCGCTGCGGCTGCTCGGCCTGGACTTGGGCAATGAGGCCCTGGATGAGTTCGGCGACGAAGCCCTGGCCTGACTCGCCCCAAAACCAGCTGCCCTGGCGACGCCAACCAAAGGTATCCCAGGGGGTGAGCAGGTCGAAATGCTCCCAGGGCTGGGAGGGACCGAGGTGCTGGAAGCCGTTGAAGCCGTGAAAGCTGACCACCAGGCCGCGCGACCGCTGGCGAGCGGGCAGCAAAGCGTAGCGCAGGAAGCGACCATCCCGCTCATAAATCAGCGGGTAGGTCGTCTCGACGTCGATGCCTTGCAGCGCACCGTCGACGACGCGCATGTGCTGGCGATACTCGGCGCGCAGCTGATCGGGGCTGGCCTGAGAGAACAGGTAGCGCTCATCGGCGTGGGCCAGCGGCAACTTGGCGCGCCAATCGGCTTGCTGAGCCAAGCCCAAGCGCCGCTCCAACGTGCGATAGAGCTTGAACTGGACGGCGCGCCACAGCTCGCCTTTGGCCAGGCGCTTGCGCAGCCAATAGCGTCGCTGAGGGGTCAAGCCGAACATGATTCAGTCCTTGCGCCAGGCGACCACGTCGTTGATGACCAACACGTCCATGTTGGTCTTGAGGAAGGTGGCCACCGCGTCTGACGGCGATTCGACGATAGGCTCGTTGTTGTCGTTGAAGCTGGTGTTGAGGATGACTGGCACGCCCGTCAGCTGGCCGAAGCGGCGGATGACGGCGGCGTACTTGGCGTTGTCTTGGCTGTCGTCGGGGACGATTTGCAGGCGCGCCGTGCCATCGACATGAGTCGTGGCTGGCGTCTCGGCTTTAGCCAGCGGCGTGGTCGGGACGGTGAAGGTCATGTGGCCCAAATCAGCGACGCCTTCAGGATAGACGTAGTAGCGCGGCGCGGCGCTGGCCAGCACCGCCGGCGCGAAGGGCCGAAACCACTCGCGGTGCTTGACTCGATGATTGACGATGTCTTTCATCTCGGCTTGGCGCGGATCGGCCAGGATGCTGCGATGGCCTAGGGCGCGCGCGCCCATCTCGCTCTGACCCTGAAACCAGCCGACGATCTTGCCCTGGCTGATAGCCTGAGCCGCGATCTCGGCCACGTCGTCGGGTCGCTCAGCCTTCAGGCCCGCCGCTTCGATAGCGTGGACAGCGTCGTCGTTGCTGTACTGGCCGCCGAAGAAAGTCATCTTGAGTTGGAAGAAACGCGGCACGCGGGCGATGACGTGGACGTAGTAGAGCGCCGCCCCGATGCCGATCCCGCGATCTGCCGCCATCGGGAAGGCGAAGATGTTGCGGAACAGGCCGCTAGCCAGCAGGACGCCGTTCATCGACGAATTCATGCTCACGCCGCCGCTCAGCACCAGTCGGTCTTCGCCAGTGCGACGTTTGCCGATGACAGCCAGCTCCAGCGCCACCGTCTCCAACACCTTCTGGATGCTGGCCGCCAAGTTCATGTGATCCTGGGTGAGCGGCTCTGGGTTAATGCGGCGCGGCAACAACTCGTAGAGAAAATCGTTGTTGAGCAGCATGGCGTTCAAGTAGCCACCCTCCGCCGCCAGGGCCGCCGTCTCTCCCTGCAGCGCTTCGCTCAGGCGCAGGTTGCCCTCTGGCGTCACTTGCAACTCCTCCATATAGCGCTCATACCAAATGGGTTGACCGTAGGGCGCCAGGCCCTGCGTCTTACCCTCGGCGCCATACGTCCCCAGGCCGATGTGGTAGGTGGCGCGCAGATACTCTAGGCCTATGCTGTTCATATCGCTCATGCGCTCATGGACTTCGATGTCCAGGCCGTCGCCGCGCGCCAGCAGGCCACTAGAGCCGTCGCCGAAGCCGTCTAAGGACATAATCAGGGCGCTGTCGTAGGGAGAGCTGAAGAAGACGGCTGCCGCGTGGGCTAGATGGTGATCGACGTCGACGAAATGAGCCTGAGGCAGCAGAGCCTTCAGGCGCTCTTTCACCGGGAAGGGATCGCTATGGCCGAAAGCCACGATCGCGATTTGCTGCGGACGCACCCCTAGTTGGCCACAGACGCGCAGGATAGGGATGAGCAAATCCTCGTTGGGCTGGATGATGTGGTGCTTGCGCCGCGACAAGCGCTCTGCCTCGCACATCGCCACGCGCTGCGTCTCCACGTCGATCAGCGCGCAGTTGTAGTCATGCATGAAACCGCCAATGCCCAAGACCAGCATAAGGTCTCCTCTGTTGTGTGGCTTACAGGCTGAAGAAGGGCGCGCCGCTGCGCAGCGCGCGCGCATTATAGGCCAGGGCAGACCATTCATCAATGCGCAGCGCGCCCCTGGCAGTCCATGCCGAGCCGCTAACGACCTTCCATCAGCTTTATAACTGCCTTCTATGAGTATAGAACAAATTTTCTGCTATACTGAGCAGCGTTAGGAACTTGTAACACCGCCCATTGTCGCTCAGCCTATGTTGAACAGAGAGAGGTTGCCACCGTGAGAGCGCGCCGCAAGCTGCACCCCTACACCCAAGCCGTCTATGATTTCATCTGCGACTATCTACGTCGCCATCAAATGTCGCCGACCATCCGCGAGATTGGCCAGGGCGTCTACCTGGGCCATACCACCGTTTGGGGACACCTCAGCAAACTGGAGGGCATGGGCTGGATTGTGCGCGAGCCAGGCATTCCGCGTTCGATCCGCTTGGGCGAGCTAGCGCCTGATTACCAACCGCCTCTCGAACGAACCTCTCAGCGTCACGAATAGGGCCTGGCCCTATGGGCCTTGAGCTGGCCTCTGTTACACTGAATAGCCGTATTCACTACAATCAAGAAAATTCTCATGACGCCAAGCCCTGCTTTCCAACGCGACAGGCTCACCTTGCTCAGCTATGCCCTGATCGCCAGCTACATCTACTTCCAGTCTGTGTTGGGGCCGGCCTTGCCCTTCCTGCGCCAAGAACTCAGCCTCAGCTTCGGCGATGCTGCCCTGCACACCAGTGCCATGTCTCTGGGAGTCATCGTGGCTGGACTGGTGGCCGACCGCGTGGTGCGGCGCATAGGCCGCTCTGCTACCCTGTGGAGCGGTGGCGCAGGCATGGTCGCGGGTGGCGCGCTCATCATGCTGGGTCAACACATCGTCGTCACTATCTTGGGCGCTTTCTTAATCGGAGCAGTGGGCAATTGGCTCATCAACAGCGCCAACGCCACCCTAGTGGATCATCACAGAGAGCGACGCGCTATCGCCCTCACCGAGTCGAACATCGTCGCCAGCGCCCTGAGCATGGCGCCACCACTGCTGGTGGGCGGTCTGCAAAGCCTGGGCCTGAGCTGGCGCGGCGCGCTGCTGCTGGCTATCCTGGTCTTTGGCCTGTTGGCCTTGTGGGGGCGCACCGTCCCCATCCCAGAGGCCACCGAAACCAAGCAAAAACGCGAAGATCAGGACGGCAAGCCTAAGATCGGCCTGCCTCTCATCTTCTGGCCCTTCTGGCTGCTGACGATCCTCTTGGTGGCCATCGAATGGACGCTGATCTTCTGGGGTGCAGGCTTCCTCAACACTGTCGTCGGCTTGCCACCAGAGCAGGCTTCGGCGCTGATGAGCAGCTTCATCTTGGCGATGGTCATCGGACGAATTGGCCTCAGCCGTCTGCTGCTGCTGTTCGACAGCCGCCAACTGCTGGCCGCTTCGTTCGGCGTACAGGGCCTGGGCTTCGCGCTGTTCTGGTTGGGCCAGCAGCCTCTCCTCAACGTGTTAGGTCTGTTCATCTGCGGGCTGGGAGTCTCGCCCCAATTTCCACTAGCCCTGGGCCTGGTGACGGGCGTGGCGCCCGGCCTGGCTGACCGCGTGACGGCGCGCCTGTCCTTCGGCGTGGGCCTGTCTGTCCTCGTCCTGCCGCTCGTTCTGGGCTTGCTGGCTGATGAACTGGGCCTGTTCCGCGCCTTCGCCGTGTTCATCGTCATGTGGCTGGCGGCGGCGATCCTGTTCGCGCGTTTGGCGGGCCACCTGCCCCAACACGCCTCGGCGTGAGGGTTAAGCCAAGCGATGAGAGCCTGAAATGCTCATGCTTCAACCGTCGGAATTGACCCGTCGCTTGCTTGACGCTCAGGCTGATGAGAGGCTATAATCGAACGGCGATTTAATTCTATCTTGCCCAAACTTATTGCTGGTCATCCGTCCCGCACGAGCGGGCAAGATGACACTCCTTTTCGTCAGAAAGGATTCTCACTTTGGCCCGCAAACCCGCCGATCAATCCGTCAACCGCGAGGCCATCTTGTTAGCGGCGGCGGATGTCTTGCGCCAGAATGGCTACGAAGCCACCACCATGAAAGACATCGCTGCGCGCGTAGGCTTGACCGCTGCCAGCCTTTATCATCATTTCAAGAGCAAGGACTTCCTGCTGCTGTCGGTGCTGGAGATTGGCCTAGAACACGCCATTGCGCGCCTAGAGCCGTTGTTGCACGCCACAGACCTGCCGTGTAGCGAGCGCCTGCGCCGCATGATCGCCACCCACATCATCGAAGTTGCCGACAACACCGCTGTAGGCGCGGCGATGGTCTTTGAGATTCGCTCGCTGATGAACGCCAAGCTCTCGCCGCGCAACGGCCTCACAGAAGCCGACTACGCCGAATTCATAGAGCGGCGCGAAGCCTTCTTCCGCCGTCGCGACGTCTTCGAAGGCCTGTTCAAACAGATCATCAGGCAGGGCATCAACAGCGGCGAATTTCGCCCTGTAGACGCCGGTATCGTCACGAAGGCGATGATGGGCGCGCAGAACTGGGTGGGCGTGTGGTACAAGCCGACAGGCCGCCTGAGCGGCCCTCAGGTGGCCGAAATTATGGCCGACACCTTCATCCATAGTCTGCTGAACGCCACGCCTCAGCCCGCCCCGCGCCAGGAGACTTCGCACATATGACGAGTCAGCGCGCCCTCACCTCTGATGTCTTCATCTCCTATTCGCGCAAAGACGGCGACTTCGTGCGCCGCCTGGTAGGAGCGCTCAAGGCCGATGGCTATGAGGTCTGGGTAGATTTTGAAGATATTCCCTTCGCGACCGACTGGTGGCAAGAAATCGTCGTGGGCATTGAAGGCGCAGCGGTGGCCATCTTCGTCCTCAGCCCCGACTCTATCCAATCCGAGGTCTGTTCGCTGGAAGTGGCTCATATCCTCAAGAGCAACAAGCGCCTGATTCCTACTGTGTGGCGCGATAGCGGCATGTACAACCTGGAGACCTCTCAGTTCAAAGTGCCGAAGGTCATCCGCAGCCTGAATTGGATTTTCTTCAACGACGAAGCCAAGTTTGACGACGCCTATGCCAAGCTGCGCACCACCATCGACACCGACTTCGCCGAAGAGCGCAAGCTGACCAAAATCCTGGTGCAGGCCCGTGAGTGGGAGGAGAAAGACCACCACCCTGGCTCGCTGCTGCGCGGCCTGGAACTAGAGGAGGCCGAGCAGGCCGCCCAGGGTGCTGAGCTGAACGAGCTGCAGCGCACTTTCCTGCAGGCCAGTCGTAACCGCGAACATGCCGAACAGTTGGCGTGGCGCTTCATCTGGGGCGCTGTCGGCGGGATCGTAGGCATGGCCTGGTTGGTGGCGGGCATCTTCCGTGGCTTCCGCCTGAGCGATCCAGTGTCGCTGGCGTTGGCCTTCACAGCAGGCCAGTTCTTCGGCTTGTTCGTGGGACTGCTGGCTCTGCTCAGCCACGGCCTACCGCGCTTTGCAGAGCGCGCTCTGCCGCGCCAACTGCACATTGGCGCGCGCGCGGCCCTGTGCCTGCTGGTGGGCGCGTTGGCTTGGATGGTCTATCAGTGGTTCTTCCTGGGCGCACCCTTCGCCCTGAATTGGAGCAAAGCTCTGGGCGGCCTGGGCCTGAGCGGCGGCTTCATCCTCACCATGCTGGGCAAGTTGCCGCGCGTGAGCCAGGCCCTGCGCCTGAAGTCCGGCGCGTCCTGGTTGCCGCTGGTATCGGTAGCGCTGATTGCCCTGTGTACCTTCCTGCCCATCTTGCCGCTGAACAGCACCTCCAGTCTACCTGCCATCCAAGAGGGGACGTTGGACTGGCTGATCGCCTTCGACCACGCCGAACAGGTCTGGCAAGTGGGCCTGCCCCTGGCCCTGTTCATCGCCCTGGGGGCGAACGCCAGCCCCCTATGGGAGTTGCTGCGCAATTTGCAGCACTGAAAACCCGTGATCTTCCAGGGCGCTTCGCCCTGTGTTTTTCCTATTCAAGAACAACCCTTGTTTGCCAGAGAAAGGTTCGAGATGAACTATCAGATCAAGAGAGCGGCAGTCATCGGTTCTGGGACGATGGGCGGCGGCATCGCGACGCTGCTGGTGGGCGTAGGGATCGACGTGATCCTGTTGGACATCCCCGCCAAAGACACCCAGCCCGGCGATCCACCCGCCAAGCGCAATGCCATCGTCGCCAACAACCTGAAGACGCTGGCCAAGATGCGCCCCGCTCAAGCCTTCGTCGAAAGCGACATCGCTAAGCTGCGCATTGGCAACATCGATGATGACTTAGGCCTACTGGCTGATGTTGACTGGGTGATCGAAGTCGTCATTGAAAAGCTAGACGTGAAACAAAGCCTCATGGCCAAGTTGGCTGAAGTCATCGGCCCGCAGACCATCGTCACTACCAACACCAGCGGTTTGCCCATCCACAAAATCGCCGAACATCTGCCCGAAGACTTCACGCGGCGCTTCATGGGGACACACTTCTTCAACCCACCGCGCTACCTGAAGCTGCTAGAAGTCATCCCTCACCCCAATTGCGACCCTGCTCTGGTCGATTTTATGATGAACTTCGGCACGCGCACCCTGGGCAAGGGCGTGGTGCTGTGCAAGGACACCCCCAACTTCATCGGCAACCGCTTCATGAGCATGAGCGGTATGCAAGCGATGAACTACGCCCTGGATCATGGCTACACAGTGGAGGAGGTAGACGCCCTCACTGGCCCGCTGATTGGCCGCCCCAAGACCGCCACCTTCAACCTAAACGACCTGGTCGGCTTCGACGTAGCCGTCTACGTGGCCCGCAACCTATACGATGCCATCCCCGACGATCCCCAGCGCGACGTGCTGAACCACCCCAAGACCAAAGCCCTGAGCGACGCCCTGCTGGAGCGCAAGTGGCTGGGCCGCAAGACCAACCAGGGCTTTTACTTGATGAAGAAGCGCGAGGACGGCGAGAAGGAATTCTGGGCGCTCAACCTGGAGACGCTGGAGTACGAACCGCCGCGCAGGGTCGAATTTGAGAGCGTCAAGAAGCACCAGAAGGTGCGCCCCACCGGCGAACGAATTCGCTTGCTCATCAACGAAGACGACAGAGGTGGCCAGTACCTCTTCCATCTGCACGCCTTCTACCTAGCCTATGCTTCGCACAAGGTGGGCGAGATCACCGAGAGTATCCTCAACATCGACAACGCGCAGAAGTGGGGCTTCGGCCACGAGATGGGGCCGTTCGAGATTTGGGATGCCATCGGCGTGAGCGAGACGGTCGTCCGCTTCGAGGGAGCTGGCTACCCCGTCGCCCAATGGGTGAAGGACATGATCGGCAAAGGCCACACCCACTTCTACCTGCGCAACAAAGGCGGCGTCGCCACCCACTACTACAGTCCCCAGGCGGGCGATTACGTGGCCATCCCCCGTGATCCGCTGGCCATCCGCATTGATGTGTTGCGCGCCGCCGAAGCCGAAGGCGGCAAGACCATCGTCGCCAGCAACGACGATGGCGCCGTCTACGACATTGGCGACGGCGTGCTGCTGTGGGAGTTCCGCAGTAAGCAGAACACCATCACTGCCAAATTCATCGAGCTTGGCGAACAAGCTGTCCGCCTCTTGGATCAGCCTGAGTGGCGCGCCCTGGTGGTGGCCAACGAAGCCGAGCGCTTCAGCATTGGCGCGAACCTGACGGAGGTCATGCAGAGCGAGAACGTCGTCGAGGCGATGGAGCGCGCCATCCGCACCCTGCAGGAGCTGACGCTCAAGATGAAGTACGCTCCCAAGCCCGTCATCACAGCGCCGGCGGGCATGGCCCTGGGCGGCGGCTGCGAGCTGAGCATGGCCGGCCACACCAGCGTGCCGCACGCTGAGACTTACATCGGCCTGGTTGAATTCGGCGTGGGCCTGGTGCCGGCCGGCGGCGGCTGTAAAGAGATGATCCGCCGCCTGATCAATCCGCTGGCCGCTGCCGGCGCCGACGTGCTGCCCGGCTTGCAGAAGGCCTTCGAGAACATCGCCCTGGCGAAGGTCAGCGAGTCGGCGGCCCAGGCCCGCGACATGGGCTTCTTCACTGCCAGCGACAAAATCGTCATGAGCCGCGACCACCTGATCGGCGAAGCCAAAGCCGTCGCCCTGGCCCTGGCGGAGACCTACGTGCAACGCCCCGTCGAGAAGGTCTACGCCGCTGGTCGCGACGCCTACGCCGCCCTCAAGGTGGCCATCGCCGGCTTCCGCGAAGCAGGCCAAGCCAGTGAACACGACGCGCTGATCGCCAGCAAGATCGCCTACATCCTGACGGGCGGAGCGCTGGCCCAACCCCAGTGGGTAGAGCCGCAGTACATCTTCGCCCTAGAGCGCCAGGCCTTCATGGAACTGGCTATGCATCCCAAGACGCAAGAGCGCATCATGCACATGCTCACCACCAACAAGCCGCTGCGCAATTGATAGCGCCATAGGCTCGGCGCTGCAACGACTGCTCGAAGTCCCTCTGCCGAGCGCAGGCGGGGCTTCGACGCCTCTGGTACTTGTCACAGCTTCACAGGCTCACCACGCGCGCGCTGCCCGCCAGCCCTTTGGTGACGTGGCGCGTGTCGACGATCAGCTTGCTGTGCTGGACGACGTGTTGCCAGTCGTAGGCCTTGTGGTGCGTGACGATGACGACGCAGTCGGCTTGGCGCAACAGGGCATCGTTGTATTCGCTGCTGGCCATACTGCCCTCCTCCAGACGCACGCTAGGCACGAAAGGATCGTGATAGACGACCTGCGCGCCCTTCTTGCGCAGCAACTCGATGATGTCTAGCGCCGGCGACTCGCGTACATCGCTCACGTCTGGCTTGTAGGCTACCCCCAACACGACGATACGCGCGCCCTTGACCGCCTTGCCTTCGTCGTTCAGCGCTTCTGTCACCTTGCCCAGGACGTGGATCGGCATGGACGTGTTGATCTCGCTGGCCAGCTCGATGAAGCGAGCTGTGTAATTGAGCGTCTTGAGCTTCCAGCTCAGGTAGAGTGGATCGATGGGAATGCAGTGGCCGCCCAGGCCAGGGCCAGGATAGAAAGGCATGTAGCCGAAGGGCTTGCTGCTGGCCGCTTGGATGACCTCCCACACATCGATCCCCAACTTATCGCACATGAGGGCCATCTCGTTCACCAGGCCGATGTTGACCGCGCGGAAGGTGTTCTCCAACAGCTTAACCATCTCGGCGGTGGTGGGCGAAGAGACGAGGATCACCTGTTCAACGGCCGTGCTGTATAGAGCATAAGTCACTTCGCTGCACGCGGGGGTGATACCGCCGACGACTTTGGGGGTGTTGCGCACGCCGTAGCGCTGGTTGCCGGGGTCAATGCGCTCTGGTGAGAAGGCCAAGAAGACATCTTCGCCAACCACCAGCCCACCTTCGGTCAAGCGCGGCAACAGAATCTCCTCCGTCGTGCCGGGGTAAGTCGTACTCTCTAAGACGACCAACAAGCCAGGGTGGGCTACTTTGGCGATGGACTCCACAGATTGGATGACGTAGGACATGTCGGGGTCTTTGGTCTTGGTGAGCGGCGTCGGCACACAAATGCTGATGGCGTCCACGTCGGCCAGGTCGCTGTAGCGCGCGGACGCGCGCAGCTTGCCGCCCTCCACCAGCGGACGCAAATCGTCGCTGCGGATGTCGTCGATGTAGCTCTGGCCGCGATTCAGGGCGTTGACCTTCTTCTCGTCAACGTCAATAGCCAGCACGTTGAAGCCCTCGCGCGCGAATTCGACGGCGAGGGGCAGGCCGACGTAGCCGACGCCGACGATGGCTAGGCGAGCGGTGCGCTGCTCAATACGCTTGAGCAGGGTTTCTTTGTGGGACATAGAGAATCACTCTTTGCGGGCTTTGCGGACACAAAAACGGATTCATTATAGTCTCAGGGTGGTGGTGCGCAAAGGATGAGCGAGCAGGGCTGCTAGGGCAAGCACATGAAGGCTGATGGCTTGTTTCAGCCCTCGCTCTCAAGCCCTCGTCCTTCTTGAGGACGAGGGCTTGTCCTCCCTTCTCTCAGAGCGCGCAGCGCTCGTCTACTAATGAAGAGGCGAGGTGAGGTTATCACGATCCGCCGCCTTTGGGGGTGGGCAAGTTGCTGGGAGTAGTGCGCGGCGGCAAGACAGCCGTTGGGCGTGGCGTCGGCGTAATGCTGGGCGTGAGCGTGGGCCTGGGCGTGATGCTGGGGGTCGGCGTGTTGCTGGCCGTGCTGGTGATGGTGGGCGTGGCGCTGGGCGTAAAACTGGGCGTCAACGTGACGGTGGGCGGCAGGGTGACGCTGGGGGTCAGGCTCGGCGCTGGCGTGACCGATGGGCCAGCAGGCGTGAAGGTGGGTGGGACTGCTGCGAAGGTGGCCGCCATCTCCAGGGCCAGGGTGGCAGCTGGGCTGGTGGGCGTTGGGGCTGGCGTATCGCTCATGATGGGCGTTGGCTCGTCCTGCGGCGCCGATAGCACTTCTAGGCGATCTGGATAGTAAGCGATGGTGACCCGCTGACCGCGCTGGCCCAAGAGGCCTTGCGGCACGCCATTGAGCGTGACCTGCGTGCCGCCACCGTTGGAAGTGTCCAAGATGATCTGGCTCACGCCTTCGAAGGGCAAGCGTTCGCCGGGGCGCAGCAGGCCAGCTTGGCGTTCCTGGCCATCCACCGTCACTCGTACCCAGGCGCGGCTGGTGATGTCCAGCAGCAGGGCGATCCCCTGGCCTCGGAAAGGGTTGGGCGTGGTGAGTGGCGTGGGCGAGAGCAGCGGACGCAGCGTCGGGGTGGGAGTGGGGACGAGCGTGCTGGGACGTTCGGCCAGGGCTAATGGATCGGGCGCAGGAGGCGGCGCGTCTTCCAGCAGGCTGAAAGTCACGGCCAGGATGATGGCCATCGCTCCTAGGGCCAGGACAGCCATGCTCAAGTTGGCCAAGAGGCCCGGCAGGCCCAGATCGCGCGGCGCGGCGCGGCGGACGACGGGCAGGTTGGGCTGGGTGTCGGTGATCTTGCGCGGCGCGCTCAGTCCCACCGAGCCGTTGACCACAGGCATGGGCTGCGTCTGCTTCTTGCGACGGCGCGCGCGTTTGTTCGCCTCTAGCTTGCTGGACTCGTACAGCTCCAAGATACGATCGGCGTCCAGCCTCAGATAGTTGGCGTAGTTGCGCAGCAGGCCGCGCGTCTGCGCATCTGACCCAACCACGTTGAATTCGCCGCGCTCGAACGCTTCCAGGGTCGAGCGACGAATCCTGAGCGTCTTCTCGGCGTCTTCTAGCGTCTTCTCTTGGAGTTGGCGCGTATCGTAGAGATACTTGCCCAGGGTTGCAGCGTCCATCGGCGCGATCTCTCCTGCAGTGCGCCGATTGTACCACAGGAGTCGCCGAGGCGGCCCTGAAGCCGCCTCGTGGAGTCAACGTAGGGGGAGCGAAGCCGAGGGCTAGCTGCCGGTTTGCTGAGCCGCCTGCACGGCCTGCTGAGCGGCTTCGGTTGGCACGGCCTCGGTGGCCGCAGCAGCAGCCTGAGCGGCGGCTTCGGCCTGGCGCTTGGCCAGGAATTCTTGCATTTGGCCTTCGCGGAGGACGATGATGTGCAGGACGGGCTGAATCTCCGTGCCAATGCGCACCGTGACTTCGTGCTTGCCGACTTCGCGCAGGCCCTGAGAGCTGATACGGCGACGGTTGATGTCCACGCCCGTCACCCTCAACAATTCCTCGGCGATTTCCTGGGTGGTGACGCTACCGAAGAGCTTGCCAGTGCTGGCAGCGCGCTTCTCAAACAACAGCTCTGTGCCATCGATGATGCGCGCCACTTCGTTCTGCTTCTTCTCGTAGGCGGCGCGGCGCGCTTCGACTTGCTTGGTCAGACGTTCATGGGCCTTGATGGTCTTCTTGGTGGCCTGGATGGCGCGTCCGGTCGGGATCAGATAGTTGCGGGCATAGCCGTCGGCCACTTCGACGATTTCGCCGGTGACGCCCGTCTTGTAGATGTCCTGGAGGAGGATAACTTTCATCGCGGCACTTCCCTAAATTGTCTCTAGCCCGTGCGCTTCAGGCGCACGCTGAGCTTGTGTCGAGGACAGAACGCGCCGATTATAGTCGCCTACTCAGTCCTTGAGAAGGCCCAGAGTCGTTGACACTTTTCTACTGATGGCTCATGCGCTATCATACGACGCTCGGTTTCTGCGCTATCTCATCCATCTCATGCATGTTCCGAGGGTCTAACCATGCTAAAAAATACCCTACCATCTGCCGCTGCGCCCCTGCCCGCCTACAAATACCTCAGCTTCATCACCGCTTCTTTAGTAGCCGTCCTGCTCGTCAGCAACATCACCGCCACCAAGATCATTGCCCTGGGGCCGTTGGTCTTCGACGGTGGCACGTTGCTCTTCCCGCTAGCCTATATCTTCGGCGACGTGCTGACGGAAGTCTACGGCTATCGCGCCAGCCGCCGCGTCATCTGGACGGGCTTCTTCTGGGTGTTGATGAGCGCCCTCATCTTCCAGGTGGTGGTGTTGGCCCCACCCGCAAAAGACTATCCCTTGCAAGAGAGCTTCGCCGCCATCCTGGGCCAAACGCCGCGAATCTTGGTGGCCAGCCTGCTGGGCTATTGGCTGGGCGAATTCAGCAACAGCTACACTCTGGCCCGCCTGAAGGTCATCACAGAAGGGCGCTGGCTATGGCTGCGCACCATCAGCAGCACGCTGGTGGGCCAGGGCTTGGATAGCGCCGTCTTCGTACTGGTGGCTTTCGTTGGCTTGTACGATGGCGAGCTACTGCTGACGATGATCGCTTCTAACTACGTCTTCAAGGTCGCCGTTGAAGTCGCTTTCACCCCCGTCACTTACGCCGTCGTGGGCTGGCTGAAGCGCAGCGAAGGCGTCGACACCTACGACCGCCAGACCAACTTCAACCCCTTCGCCCTAAACGCCTAACCGTTCGCCGCGCTTTCCAGGCCCGCTTGCGCGACGACAGGCGGGCCTGCGGGGTTTTTTCTTATGTTGCTCGGTCAGAAGATGGGCTATCATCCCAAGCTACTGAGCTTGCATGTGACGAGGACGACAGCATGACCCCCCCAAAGCGTATTCTGTTCATCATGTCCGATACAGGCGGAGGTCATCGCGCCGCCGCTGAGGCGATCCGCGACGCGCTCATCGCCAAACACGGGGCGGAGGCCATCGACGCGCCCTTCTTGGATGGCTTCCGCGTCAGCCGCTTCCCTATGAACTACATGCCAGAGTTCTATCCCTGGATCGTCAATCACAGCAAGGCATCGTGGGGCTTGGGCTACAAGCTCAGCAATTCCAAGCGCCGCGCCGCCTTCTTCTCGGCCACTATGTACCTCACCAACGGCGACCGCTTCCGCAAGTTCTTCCGCGCCCAGCGCTTCGACGTCGTCGTCTCCGTCCACTCCGTCCTCACCCGCCCCACCCTGCGCGCCCTGCGCAGCCTGGAACAGCGACCACCTTACATCACTGTCGTCACCGACCTGGTCTCGACCCATCATTTTTGGTACGACCGCCGCACCGAACGTTGCCTCGTCCCCACCCAAGCGGCCTATGAACGCGGCCTAGCCAGCGGCTTGAAGCCAGAACAGCTGCGCGTTACTGGCCTGCCCGTCCATCCGCGCTTCACCCAGGCCTTGCGGGGCAAGGCCGCTGCGCGCGCCGAGCTGGATTGGACGGGGGACGCGCCCATCGTGCTGATGGTGGCCGGCGGCGACGGCATGGGGCCGCTCTATGAGACGGCCCAAGCTATCGACGCGCTGGGGCTGAACTGCCAGCTGGCCATCATCGCCGGCAAGAACGCTGCTTTGAAAGCTCGTCTAGAAGCAGCCAGTTGGCAGTTGCCGACGCGCATTTACGGCTTCGTGCGCAACATGCCCACCCTGATGGAAGCCGCCGACATCCTGGTGACGAAAGCCGGCCCCGCCACCATCACAGAAGCGGCCATCGCCGGCTTGCCCATGATCCTGTTCGACGCTATCCCTGGCCAAGAAGAAGGCAACGTGACCTACGTCGTAGACAACCGAGCAGGGGAATACGCGCCTTCGCCATCCCTGGTGGCGGAGACGGTGCGGCGTTGGTTGGCAGAAGGCCCACAGGCTTTGGCCGAGCGAGCAGCTCGCGCCCGCGCCATCGCTAACCCCAACGCCGTCTGGGACATCGCCGACGAGATTTGGGCTTGGGCCGACCACGCGCCTATCATCAACCCGCGTCGCCAGCGCCGCCGTTCGGATTCCGTCAGGCGGCGCTAGCGAGGCTTTGCGCCGCACTTCTCGCTCGGAAGCGCGGCGCCGAACCTCAGTCGCCGGCGGCCATCTCGGCGCCGGTCTCGCTCTCCTCCACCTGGACGAGCTTGAGCGCGTCGTCTTCGGCGTCTACCCTGACCACGCTGGCGATTTGGAACGTGCCAGCCAAAATACCGTCGCTCAGGGCGTCTTCTACTTCGTTCTGGATCAGGCGGCGCAACGGACGCGCGCCAAACTCTGGATCATAGCCCTTGCGCGCCAAGTAGTCGCGCGCTGCTTCCGTCACTTCAAGGGTGATGGCATGTTCGATCAGGCGCTCGCGCACCTTGTCCAGCTCCAGGTCGACGATCTGCTTAATCTCTTCGCGGGTGAGCGCACGGAAGATAATGTTGGCGTCGATACGGTTCAGGAACTCTGGACGGAACAGCTTGCGCACTGACTCCATGACGTTCTTGACCATGTCGTCGTAGTCAAGCTGCTGCTCACGCTGCTCATCGGTGCGGTAGTCGAAGCCGAGGCGAGCTTGGCGCTTGATTTGGTCAGCACCGATGTTGCTAGTCAAGACGATGATCGTGTTGCGGAAGTCCACGCGGCGTCCGCGCGCGTCGGTCAGCGTGCCCTCTTCCATGACTTGCAAGAGCATGTTGAAGGCTTCTGGATGGGCTTTCTCAATCTCATCGAAGACCACAATGCTGTAGGGGCGGCGGCGCACTGCTTCCGTGAGCTGGCCGGCGTCTTCGTAGCCGACATAGCCAGGAGGCGCGCCCACTAGGCGCGCCACGCTGTGGCGCTCCATGAACTCGCTCATGTCCAGCTGGATCAGGGCGTCTTCGCTGCCGAAGAGGAACTGAGCCAGGGCCTTCGTGAGTTCCGTCTTGCCGACGCCAGTCGGGCCTAAGAACAAAAAGCTGCCGATGGGACGGCGCGGGTCTTTCAGGCCGGCGCGGGCGCGGCGCACTGCTTTGCTGATGGCTACGATGGCCTCGTGCTGGCCGACGATGCGCTTGTGCAGCTCCTGTTCCATCTCCATCAGGCGCTGGCTCTCTTCGCGGGCAATGCGGCGCACGGGAATGCCCGTCCACATGCTCACCACTTCCGAAATATCTTCTTCGCGCAGGCGCGGCTTGCCGCTCTCTTCGTTCCAGTTGCTCCTGAAGTCGGCCAGGGACTGGTTGAGGTTCTCCAAGCGCTGGCGCAATTCGTTGACGTATTCCGCCGACAGGCCGTCGTCTTCGGCACGGCTGATCTCGCCTTGCACGTGGTCAATCTCTTCCGTCAGGCGGCGCACCTGGGCAGCTTCAGGCGATTTGTACATGCGCAGGCGGGCGGCGGCTTCGTCGATCAGGTCGATGGCCTTGTCGGGCAAGAAGCGGTCAGGGATGTAGCGGGCGGACAGGTTGGCGGCCGCTTCGATCGCCTCATCGGTGATCTCGACGTTGTGATGTTCCTCATAGGGCACTTTAATGCCCTGGAGAATCTCTATCGTCTCTTCGATGGTGGGTTCTTCCACCAGGATTTGCTGGAAGCGGCGCTCCAGCGCGGCGTCGCTCTCAATGTGCTTGCGGTATTCGTCTAGGGTGGTAGCGCCAATGCACTGCAGTTCACCGCGCGCCAAAGCGGGTTTGAGGATGTTGGCGGCGTCTACGCTGCTGCCGGCGCTGCCCGCCCCCACCAGCATATGCACTTCGTCGATGAACAAGATGGTGTCGCTGACCTTCAGCTCCTCGATGACGCGCTTGAGGCGTTCTTCAAACTGGCCACGATACATCGTGCCGGCCACTAGTGAACCAACGTCCAGCTGCAAGACGCGCTTGTTGAGCAAGGGCTTGGGCGTCTCGCCGTCGATGATGCGCTGCGCCAGGCCTTCTACGATGGCAGTCTTGCCCACGCCCGGCTCGCCGATCAAGGCGGGGTTGTTCTTGCGACGGCGCGACAGCACCTGGATGACGCGCTCAATCTCCGTCTCGCGGCCCACCACCGGATCGAGCTTGCCTTCGGCAGCTAGGGCAGTGAGGTCAGTGGCCAGCTGATCGACCAGGGGCGTCTTGTCGCGGCTCTGGGGGCGCTGCGGGCGCTCTTGCGTCGGAGCAGGCGTGGACTGTTGGACGGGGTTCTCGCTCAGGACGCGGCGCGTCTGGCGGCGCACTTCCTCAGCGCTGATCCCCAGGCGACGCAGCACATCAATCGCCACGCCTTCCTGCTGGCGCACCAGGCCCAGCAGCAGATGTTCTGTGCCAATGTAGTGGTGGCCCATGCGGCGGGCTTCATCGACAGCCAGCTCCAGCACCTTCTTGGTGCCAGGCGACAAATCCAGGTTTTGGCCTGCGCTGCGCGCGCCACTGTCGGTCAAGCGCAGCACCAGCTCTTCGACGCGGCGCAAATCCAGCCCCAGGTCGCGCAAGACGCGGCCCGCGACGCCGCCCTCTTCGCGCATCAGGCCCAGCAAGAGGTGTTCCGTACCAATTTGCCCGTGTTGCAGACGTTCTGCTTCCTCTTGTGCCAGGCTCAGGACGCGCCGCGCCCGTTGTGTGAAACGTTCCATTTTGTTCGGCACGGGTGATCCTCCATCACAAACCGCCTGCGCGACTGCGCTGCGGTGCTGTTTGAAAAAGCTGTTCTTCTTACACTTGGACGACGGCTATACCCAATAAAACCACGTCAGGGTGCGCAGGTCTGACACCTCAGACGTGCTGCGCGCTTCTATCTTACCATAAGTCGTCTTGCCTTGATATTGCTGCCGCCTAATCCTTTGGTTAGCAGACGGTCAGTCCGACACCCAGGGCAGCAGCAGGAAGCTGGGGCGCTGTTCATCGTGGTAGATGACGCGCTCCGAAGGCATCAGCTCGGTGCTGCGGTAGCGATCTGCCCCACCGAGCTGGCGCGCCCAGCGCGGGTGTGCGCCACCACCAATCAGCAAGCGCAGCCGATGACCGCGCCACCAGCGATAAGCAGTGGCCCACAGGTCGATGGTCAAGCGATAGAGGCCGCGGCCCAGAGCTTCGGCGGCTTGTGGATCGTCCAAGCGGGCCAGGCCATCGCACACCAACAGCGAGCGCCCATCAGGATAGACATCGCTCAGGCGGGCATAAAAATCGGCGCAGAGGCGGCTGCTGCGCACCACCAGCACCACGCGCACTGCGCCGATGGCGGTCAGGCCGTCGGCCAAGGGGGCGCTGGTGTAGCTCAGCGTATCGCTGCGCGCTTCCAGCTTGCGCCCATCGACGCGCGCCGCGTGAAAGCCAAATTGCGGCCCACCCCAAGCTGGCGTGGGATCGGCAGGATCGTAGATGAACTCGTCGGGTTCACCGCTGGCTCTGTCTTCGTCCAATTTGCCATGCGCCGCCAAGTAGAAGGGGCGCGGCTGGTGTGGCGGCGGGTAGTCGTCTAGGCTGCGCCAGCCGAGGCGCTGCACCATCAGGCGCACCTTAGGCTGCGCCGAGTCAGCTTGGGCAAAGCCGCGCATGGCGTCGCGCAACGTGCCGAGCATCATGGAGAGTTGACTGAAGTGGTGACCAGCGTGGATAGTGAGGCGAGGACGCTGACCTGCGCGACGCAACGCGACGTAATCGTCTAGCATGCCGCGCAGGAAGAAATCGTGCCACGCTCCTACCAGATGGACAGAAGCGCGCACCTGGCCCAAATTGGGCGACGCGAAGCGGGCCTGCCAGCGCTGCGGATCGTCCAGCATGGTCGTCAGCGACTCTCGATAGAAGGAGACGGGCTGGCCCAGCGCCACCAAGTCTGCATTGGCGACGGGCAGGCTAGCCCAGGCGGCGTGCGCGCGCCGTTCCATGTCCCTCAGCAAGCGGATTTGTCCCCACCAGCGCCGATAGCGCGGCTGTTCCATCAGGTGCAGCAGGATAGCCCAACGCAGAGCCAAGCCCAAATCTAGCACGCCATCAGGCAGGGCCACGCGCTCAAACCGCGAGCTGGTGACGAGGGGCATGAGGCCCGCTAAGTCGGGCGCATCGGCGATGGCCCACTGCACGATCCCCAAGTAGCTCGGCCCCCACATGTAGACGCGACCATCGTACCAATCCTGCTGGCGTAGCCAGGCTAGCGTGGCCAGGCCGTCAGCGCGCTCGTTCTCGTAGGGAGAAAAAGCCCCCTGCGAATCGAAGCGTCCACGAACATCTTGGACGATGACGTGGTAACCCCGCTCGGCGAAGCGCCGCGCGCAGAAGTCCGTCAGCGCGCCGAAAGCGCCCATGCGACCATTGCGTCCATAGGGAGTGCGGATGAGCAAAGTTGGCCCGCGCGGCGCGCGGCGCGGCGCATAATGATCGCAAGCCAACAGCAAGCCATCGCTGGTGGGCAGGCGCAGCCCACGCACGATCCTCAGGCGCTGACGCGGCCAACCCAGGCCCAGGGCCAGCCCCCACAGCGCGGCCCGCCAGCGCCACAGCAACAACGGCAGACTCAGCAGTAGGAACAGACCCAGCAGAGCGCGGCGTTTCAGCATGATCGGCCTCAAACGCTCTCTGGGGCTGGACGGCGCTTCTCCGCCTTGTCTGGTTCGCGCCGATCCAACGGCAGCGAGACGGTGAAGGTCGTGCCTTTGCCCAGGGTGCTGTCCACCTTAATCTCGCCTTCGTGAGCTTGCACGATCCAGCGCACAATAGACAGGCCCAGGCCTGCTCCGTCGTGGCCCTCGCGGTGGACGCGGCTGTGGTCGGCCTGGAAGAAGCGATCGAAAATGCGCTTCTGGTCGGCCTCGCTGATCCCTATGCCCGTGTCGCTGACCACCAGCAGGGCGCGCCCGCCCTGCTGGTAGGCTTCTAGCTTGATCGTGCCGCCATCGGGGGTGAACTTGATGGCATTGTTGACCAAGTTGAGCAAGAGCTGCTTCAGGCGGTCTTGGTCGCCTTCGATGGCCACATCTTCTAGCTTGCCCAGGACGATCTTGAGCTGGCGTTTGGCCGCCAACACGTGTGTCTCTTCATAGACCTCGACGACCAAGCTATCCAGGGCCATCGGTTGGCGCACCACCTTCAACTCGCCGTTGTCGGCGCGGGCTAGCAGCAGCAGATCGTTGACCATGCGCCTCATGCGATCCGCTTCGCGGTAGGCCGAATCCAGAATGTCTTTGTCGTAGCCGTAGCGCTGCATAAGCTCCAGATTGCCCAGGATGCTAGTGAGCGGCGTGCGCAACTCATGGGAAACGTCGCCCACGAAGCGCTGCTGCACGCTGAAGAGCTGCTCTAGGCGGCCCATCGTCTGGTTGAAGACCTGCGCCAGGTGGCCAATTTCGTCCATAGGGCCGTCGTAGGGAATGCGCGTCGATAGGTCATTGGCGTTGACAATGCTGGCTGCCGTATGCGTGATGTGTTCAATCGGCTTGAGCAGCCGGTCCGAGACCCACATGCCCAGGGCGAAAGAAGCGACGATGGCGGCCACCGTCGCCAGGCCGAAGCTCAGGATGAGCATGTCGCTGGGCTGAGCGTGGGGATGGGTATAGCTGACGATGACGATCACGCCGAAGACGATCAGTAGGATCACCGTCAGCATGAGGCTGTACCAAATGGTCAGGCGCGTGCGAATGGTCATAGTCTTGGTGGGTTGGCCCACCAAACGCGCCACTAGGTCGTGCGGGCGGGCCAGGGGGATAATACGACCTATTCTTCGCGTAGGACGTAGCCGACGCCGCGCACGGTGTGGATGAGGCGCGGTTCGCTGCCTTGTTCGGTCTTCTGGCGCAGGTAGCGCACATACACTTCAATGATGTTGCTCTCACCGCCGAAGTCGTAGCCCCAGACGCGGTCGAAGATGACGTCGCGGGTGAGGACTTGGCGCGGATTGCGCATGAACAGCTCTAGCAGCTCATACTCTTTGGCCGTGAGGTCGATGGCGCGTTCGCTGCGGTGTGCGCGGTGTGTGCCGGTGTCCAGCGTCAGGTCAGCGAAGCGCAGGACTTCTGGACGACTGGTAGGGGTGCTGCGGCGGAACAGAGAACGCACGCGGGCCATCAGCTCGTCGATGGAGAAGGGCTTGACCAAGTAATCATCGGCGCCAGCATCCAGGCCCATGACGCGGTCTTTCACGTCATCTTTGGCGGTCAGCATGATAATGGGGACGTCGCCGGCGGCGCGCAGACGCTTGCAAACTTCTAGGCCATCCAACCCCGGCAGCATCCAGTCTAGGATGACGAGGTCTGGGGGGTTATCGCGCGCGATAGCCAGGCCGGTTTGGCCATCACGGGCCACATTGACGCGGTAGCCTTCGTAGATCAGGCCGCGTTCAACAAACTGCGCAATGCGGGCCTCGTCTTCGATGATTAAGATTCTTTCGCCAGCCATAGCTTGATAAGCCTCCCGTAAATGTGGCATTTCTTTTCAATGATACGCCGATCGGATGAGCAAAAGATAAATAGGCTAATCCTCACAGACTGACTCGGCGATGAGGCGCTCTAATGTCTGGAGTTGAGCTGCTTCTTCAGGGCTGTGAGGCTGGCGCACCCCACCCCAACCATCAGCTAAGCCCAGGACGCGACGCGGACAGCGCACGCTATCCACCACTAGCGCGCCTGCTGGCCCAATAGCGCCGCCGGCCAGCAAGGTGAACCCCTGCCAGTCACGCCAGCCGAAGGCGTAGTCGCGCAGGACGGCTTGTTCATGAGCAGCGGCCAACGTCCCTAGCAAGGTGGGGATGATCTGAATACGTATGGGCCAGGCGCCGCGCTGGCGAGCCAGGGCCAGGCTGGCCTGAGGAATGCTACGCAGGCCGGCGTCCAGCAGGTAGGCGGCTGGCCGGATATGCTGACTTAACGTCTCGCCTTCTAGATCGCGCCAGACGACGACGGCGTCGGCCCGTTCGACGCATTCGGCTAGTGCGCTCAGCGGCAGATAATCAATGTGCGCGTTCGGCTCTGTGGACAGGCGGGCCAGGTCGGGCGCTCTCTCGATTTCGTCTTCGCGCATGAGGATGGTGATGTACGGGCCAAAGTCGCTCAGCTTGGGGACGAGCGAGTGGCTGCGCGGATCGCTGCCCACGATAACGACGCGCTTGCCCTGTAAGTCCTCGTCTAGCAGGCGCACAAGCTGATCCTTGAGGGCTTCTGCCCAAGTGCGGCCATCGCTGTAGGTGAGCAGGCGCGCCTGGCTGAGCAGTTCACGGGCAGTGCTGGCGGGGGTTTGTGGGCCGAATAGACGCCGCCTATCGATGTCCAGCAGCACCAGATCGACGCGCCCATCGGCGGCGCGCAGCACCTCCACCAATTGTTCTTCGTTGGAGACGATGACGCGGCCCAAGCTGTAAGCCTGGGTGTGGTAGATGTCGCGGCCTAGGCGGTAGCTGTCGCAGGGAGCATAAGCGACTGCCACGTTCAGGACAGCGTAGTTGTAGGCGCTGCGGGCCACCTGAGACAGACGAGCCAAGCGATGCTCCAAGTCCTGGTCGTCTGTCGATTGGCCGTTGGCGCTCGACCAGGGCAAGGCCACCAGGGCAGCGGGGCGCTGAGCCTGGGCAAGGGTGGGCAGCACGGAGCTGCGGGAAAGGGGTGTTGGCGGCATGATGTCGTCCTTTACTCACAGGGCGTGCAGTTTCCCACCAGGCTATACGCGCGCTGACCAGAGAAGTTGCAAATCTCTCATCTGCGCTCCATCTCCCTGAGGGCGAGGACTTTGGGACGAGAGCCGAGAGAAACTGCGAGCCTTCACGCGCCTTCCTCAGGGAGACCTGGAGCATTCATGCGTTTGGCGTGATCTTGCCAGGACAAAACGCTGCATTTTGAGGTATAATAGCATTTGGTCATCTTTCCGTTCGGATTCGTTGGAAAAAACCTATGCCCTCTCTTCCCCGCATTGTCACGGTCGATCCAAGCGGCACAATTCCTAGCCAAGTGCGCGGTGCGCTCGACCTGATGGATCGCTTGGCAATCCAGATTGACGTGCCGAGCGCCATCGACGCCCTCGATGAAGTCAAACGCGGCGCTTGCACTATCGTCATCAGCGCCTGGGAGCCAGGCGATAGAATGCCTGGTTGGGAACTAGCCGCCAAGATCAAGCAGATCGCCCAAGAGACGGCCATCGTCATCATCGCCGACTACGACGATACAGAACTTGACGAAGAAATGCGCAGCGCGTCGCCCTTCGTCTACCTCAAACGCCCCTTCCCTGTGCAGCAGTTCCTGCGCGTGCTGACGGCAGCTCTGGACGGCGAAGACGTGTTTGCGGCCCTGCACGAGCCTGCTAGCCAAGCCAGCGGCCCACTTGAGACCTACAGCCCCGTCCCGACGATGAACATCGACCGCGCCAAGGAGATTGTCCATAGGCTGATGGGCGACTTGTCAGCGATGGCTGTGCTGCTGGCCACCCGCGAGGGCCAAGTGTTGATTGAGCAGGGCGTGATCGGCATGAACCGCGACGAGATGACGCGGCGCGTCACGCCGGCGGTCATCAGCAACGTCGACATGCGCGACATCTTGGGCGGCAATGCCAGCATGCTGCAATTCTACGATGGCGAAGCCTACGACGTCTTCGTGCTGTCGGTGGGCTTGCACCACTTCTTGGTCGTCATCTTCGAAGGCACAAAAGGCGCGCGCGAACTGGGCGCGGTCAGTCGCTACGGTCGGCGCTGCGCCGAAGACCTCATCGCTCTGCTGGGAGCTGACGCCTGGTTCATCCAGCGGGTGACGCAGCAGGCCAGCGAAGCCAGCAAGGCGAAGGCTGAGGCTGCCAGTCGTGCGCGCCGCGTCGTCAAGAAGGAGCGCGAAGACGACGATCTGATCGTCCTAGAGCGCGCGGCCATCGCTCCAACCCCAGCTGCACAGCCCGTCGTCGAAACCAAGCCCAGCATGCAGGCCATCGAAGGCGAACTCGACCTCGATCTGTTGTTTGGCGCGAGCGCGCCCCTGCCCGAAGCCGACGATCTGTTCAGCCTAGATGCTTTGGCCGCCATGAGCAGCGAAGAGGAACGCGCCAGCGGCGGCAAATTGGGTTGGGAACAGGCCCGCGAGCTAGGCCTGCTGGACAGCTGAGGCACAATCCCTCGGCGGTGACGACGCACGAGCGTCACCACCGCCCAAAGCCAGGAAGTAGGCTGCTCAGCGCTTGCGCTTCTCCTTGAACGCGCCCGCCAGCAGGCTGCCGTCCATCCCCATGCCCACCTCGCCCGTCTCGGCGTAGCGATAGAGCATAGCTTTGTAAATGCCGCCCAGCGCTCCGGAGATAGCGCCAAGCACAGCTATGGCCGTCAGCAGCACGATTACGCCAACGATGGTCAGTGCGACGCTGATTTGAGCCAACAAGAAGATGAGACCGCCACCGACGACGAACAGGATCACGGTGATGAGGCCGAAGACGATCCCCATCCCGCCACTCACCACCAACTGCTCGCCCCAGGTCTTCTTGAGCATCTCCATGCTGCGCTTGATGGCGTCGAAGACGCTGATGTCCTGCACGATCAGCACGGGCAGCACTAGGAAGCTGATGACGTTCCAAGCCGCTTCGCCCAAGAAGCCGACGATCTCGCCCAGGAAGCCAGCGCGTTCCCTGACTTGCTGCAAGACCAAGCTGACGAAGGCCGAGACCGCCGCGTACTGCGCGATCTTGCCCAGGCGGCTGTTGGCGATGCGAATGCCGTCGCCCAGCGTGGGGTCGCCGCCGTCTAGGCGGATGAGGGCAGCGCCGATCAAGGCGACGTTGAAATACAGGCTGACGAAATAAGCCACGAAGAACCAGACGAAATAAGCCACGAAGAACCACAGGAAGGCCAGGACGTAGCCTAGAAAGCTGCTGTTGCTCGTATCGGCGCCGCTGGCTGCGCCGAACAGCCCCAGCAAAACCGAGGCCGGCAACAGGAACAAGATGGTCACCACCAACATGGCCAGACTAGAGATGATCGGAAACCAGATCAGCTCTTTGTCGGCCTTCAGGACTTGCCAGCAAGCTTTGAATAGGTCGAAGCTCCGTTGAAGCATAGTCTTCCCTCTCGGTGCAGCTCGTTGCGTTCACCCGCTTTTTATTATACGCGAAACACGTCGACGCAAGGCGACATTCGAAGAGAAGATCGTCACCTGTCAGGACGCAGCGCTCAAATAGCCAGTGACAGGCTTGAGGCCGCGCACGATCAGATAGGTGAGTTCCTGGCGCAGCACTTCGTCCTGCTCGCGGGCTATGCGGCGCTTGAGGCGGTCAATGGCTTGGTTGATGTAGTTGGCTTCCTGGCGCGGATCAGGCTGGGATGTATCGTTGTAGGTCAGGCGGCGTGTCCCTACCGTGTCTGCCAGCCAGTCCTGCAGGATGTTCACCAGGTTGTAATCGAACGACCAAATACCCTTGAATTGACGGAGATGATCGGGATCGTAGACGCTGGTCAGCTCTTCGGTAGCCAGAGCGCTGTAGTACGTCGGGCCAAACGACACGATAAACCACTCTTTAGCCAGCCGGTCGTGAGGCTGGAGCGGGATATAAGTGATGTTGGGGATGTGGGGCACTTTGACGTCTGGCACGCCGAAGACGTAGACATGCTCAGATTTGCGGGCCATCTCGGTGTAGCGCTTCACCTGGCGCAGGAACTTGCTCATGATCTGAAAACCCGAATAAACGGTGGTGCGCGCGCCATCGACGAGCGTTGCGTCCTCGATGGCGTGGCTGATGACGCTCATCGCGCGGCGGTGCTGGATGACGGAGGCGTCGCGTTTGGTGCGCGACACCAGCTCGTAGACGGAGAAGCTGGGATCGATGTTGAATTCGGACATTGCTCAAACCCTTGTAGCGCTGTTGGCCGCCGCAGGCTTGCGGGCAGCTTGCTGACGAGAGCATGACCATTGTACTACCTAGCAGCGCCCTTGTGTGGGGAAGTGATCAATCTTTCATGCAATCTTGCGCTTCTTTTGTCGTATGCTCATCCTCAGCCATCTTCTTGAGAGCCTGATGAAGACCTACTCAACCCGCGTCGTAGCCATGACGCGCAGCATCGCGTTCTCTGACCAGTTGCCACCGGCGTCCAGCGCCCAGACGGCGAAGTCGTAGCGTTGGCCAGGCTGACCGCTGTAATCGGCTTGGGTTTGGCTGGTCTCGCGCCACAGTTGCCATTCGCCTTCGTTGATCCGCACCCAGACCAAATACCGCAACACCTGGCCGTCGTCCACCGCCCCCCAGGATACTGTGAAGACGGGTAAACTCACTTCTAACAAAGGATTCATGAACGGCACTGGCGGAGTCTTGTCGTCTTGTGGGGCGACGGTGGCGCGCGCGGTGGCATCCACTGGTGGCAGGACGAAGGGCGTGGGGCTGGGAGCAGGAGTCATAGTGGTCAGGTTGGTAGCAGGCGGTTGACCCAGGCCCGCGCTTATCGCTTCCACCAGGATCAGCGGCTCACCGCCGATGGCGCTGATGTCTCCTACTTCCAGGCGGCGCACATAATCGGCCTGAGCGGCGGGCAGGCGCAAGTTGTAGAAGCCGTCGACGTCGGGGCGCAGGCGGCGGTTGCCCGCCAGGCTATAAAGCTGAGCGCTGCTGCCCTCTGCTTTTAAGCGCGCTTCTATTGCCTCGAATGCGCGATTCCAGATCACGCTGATGCGCTCCTGAGTGGTAGGGCGCTCGAACTGGATGAGGGTGTAATTGTCCTGGCGGATGACCTCGGCGCGCGGCCCACGCGTGAAGGGCTGGCGACCAAAGACCTCGGCCAACAGGCGGTAGGCCAGAGCAGCAGGGCGGGGTGTGCCACCCAGTGGGTGCTGATTGAAACACAGACTGTTGCGCTCGTTGCGATACAGGCCGAAGGCGTCGCCAAACTGCTGGCTGTTGGGTGAGAACGTCATACCAGCGGGCTGATTGCCACAATCATCATAAAGTTGATGCCACATGACCACATCAGCGCCCCACTCCCAGGCGTAGGCAGCGCTCTGGATGAGAAACCAAGCCTGCTGCTGCGCGGTAGCGCGCTCGGTGCGCAGGCCGGTCTCGGCGCTGGCCCATGCAGGGCCTGGGTATTCATCCCATACGCTGACGCCAGTCTCGTTGACCCAGACGGGCCGCTCTAGGCGGTAGGCGCGCAGCGTCTCGCGGACGTAATGCGTCAGCCAGCCAGTGCGCCAGGGATAGACATAGCTGTGGACAGCCACCATGTCCATGTACCAGTTATAGGTGCGCGCCCAGGGATCGCGATCATAAATGGCCAGTACCTGGGACAGCCAGTTGACATCCGTCGCGTACAGCAGGCCGCCGAACATGACCTGAGCCTGTGGATCGGCCAGCTTAGCCGCCAGATAGGCGACTTTTAACATGCGCGCATAGTCGCGGATACTGCCCTGGAAGAAGTCCTGGAAGTCTGGCTCGTTCCACACCTCCCACACGCGAATCCCCTGCCCCTGCACCCAGCGCCGCTGGCGCGCCAGCACACCACCAGGCTTGTAACGCTGTACGGCTTCGTAGACGAAGACGGCCCAGAGGTTAGCGGGGTTGATCGTCTTGTCTGCCGCCAACAAGTCGCTGCCATCGCTGAAGACAGGAGCGTTCAAGTTGTTGGGGACGACGCCGTTGCTGGCGAAGGCGGGTTTGCCCAGCAGCACCGCGTTGATGTTCAGGCCATGGCGCATGTCCTGGGTCACTAGTTCGTCGTAGGCCGACCAGTCCCAGCGTTCTGGACTGGGCTGGACGCGCTGCCAATATAACGGCCAGCGCGTCCAGCCTGCCCCAAGCTCCAGGGCCTGGCGATAGCGCTGCTCTTGGATGGGCGCTTCGGCGGAATTGATGAAGGTAATGCCCAGGCGCGGGGCGCGGATGGCAGCCGTCGCAGAGATGGAGGGGAAGGCGAAGGGGTTTGTTGTCGTGGGGGTGACGCTGCCTTCCTGCCCTAGCCCCAGGCTTGTAAGGAACGCTGTCATCGCTAAAAGAAGAACCTTGCGCAACATGCGGTCATTTTGTCCTTGAGTATCAATACGCCATTGAGATTGTAAAATCGCTGTAAAGTGTCATCAACGCTATTGACATTATCTCTTAAATTTGATTTAATGACATTAAGTCAAGTTTAACTAACCTAGCTCAGCACGACCCTATTTAAGGAGGGCCGAGAAAGAAGGACAATCATGAACATCACGAAGGCATTCCAAATCTCCTCGCACTTGGGCAACCTGGCCCGTATCGCTGCCGCCTACAGCGCCAAGTATGGCGATGTCCGCATCACCGAGAACAGCACCGCACATGCCAAAGAGCTGTACAGCCAGTTCATGGCCGAACAAGTGGCCATCGCCAACCTGCTCGATCCTACCGCCCTGAAGACGCCCTACAATCGCTTCCAGCGTTGGTGGGAGCGCCGTGACTTCATGAACAGCGGCTTGCTGAACGAACTGTGGCAGGCCACTGCGACGCTGATCGAACGCTGCGCTTACATGGAGGAGCTGAACCAGCCCACTGAAGGCGCACCCAGCCTGCTGGTCATCGAACAGGTGATCGCTGGCCTGCTGCACCCCTCCACTCGCATGACCGCAGTGGAGAAGACCACGATATCCGAACAGTGCCAGGCGGTGTAGGAGCTTATGCTGATCGCAGAGCAGCATGCCATCCACTACTGAAGACAGCGCCCGATGAGGGGCGCTGTCTTTTTTGTGTCAGGGGCAGGCGATGGTCGGCGTACGACCCTGTGCCCAGACGCGGTCGAATTCCTCGTTAAAGGCGCGCGCGAAATCCCGATCCGTCATGATGAGCAAATTTTCGTCGTTGGTGCGCACAGCGTTGGCGCTGAAGTTGAACGAACCAGTGATGACTGTCTGATCGTCGATGATGAACACCTTGTGGTGCATCGTGCTAGGGTTGCCGTCCTGGCGCACCGCCAGGCCAGCGCAGAACATCTTGGGCATTTCGCTGGCGGCAGTCTCGCTGCCGGTGCGCTCAAACACGCCCTCAACCTTCACGCCGCGCGCAGCCGCTTCCTTCACGGCTGCGCCAATCTCTTCTTGGGTGAAGGAAAAGGCCATGAAGCGCACATTGCGCCGAGCGGAGCGGATGGCGTTGACGATGGGCGTCACCACGTCGTCTTCGCTGGCGAACCACACTTGTACAGGCGTGCCGTCCTGGACAAACGAGCCGCTGTTGCCCCTGGGCGAGGTCGTGCCGAAGCGCTTATCGACGAACATCTCGTCGAATTCGGCTTGGTAGAAGGCCACGGCTTGTGGGCTGCGCAGCATGACCATGTTGTTGTTGTTGCGGTACATGCCGTTGCGCGTGAAGTTGGTCGCGCCCATCCACACCGTTTGGCCGTCCATAATCATGAACTTGTTGTGCATGAGGCCGCCGCGATTGTCATCGACGACGGGTATGCCTGCTTCGATCAGCTGCGTGATGGTTGTGCCACTCGCGCCTGTGCCATGTTCATTGTCCGTCACCATGCGCACGCGCACCCCGCGCCGATGAGCGTCCAAGATGGCCTGCGTCACCGTCGGCTCGTTCATCTCAAAAGCCGCAATGTCTAGGGTGCGGCGCGTGCGACCAATGGCCTGCACCAGCGGCACGCTGATCCCATCCACGAACAGCGACGTGTCGGTGCTGCGGATAGGGTTCACGAAGTAGACCTCCCAGAAGCCTTTGCGCGTCCCAAAGCCGTTGGGCAGGCTGATCGTTTCTACGGCGCCGCTGGGAGCGGCGGTAGCAGGTGGAACGGTAGCAGGCGGGACGGTAGGCGCTGGGGTGCGCAGGACGGGCAGGCGCGTGGCGGTGACTGTCGGCGCTGCTGTTACAGTGGCAGCTGGGGGTGGCGTCGTCGCGCTCAGCTGCCCACCTGTCAGGTCAACGCCGGTGATGACGTAGACAATGGCAGCAATCACCAGGATCAGTGCGCCCAGCAGCGCGGCTAAAGGATTGGTTGGTTTCTTCGATGAGCTGTTCTTTGAGCCGCTGGACTTGCTGGCAGATGGCTTGGTGTTGGATTTTTTGTTGCTCATGCGCTTTAGCCTCGCTGTCGTTAGGTGGGCAGAAGGTTTGTGCCATTGTACAACGGCTTGGGCCTTTTCCCAAACCGATTGTGCCATAAGCCCACCCTGGCCTGCCTGATTTGTGGGCATATGATATAAACGTTAAAATGAAAACTAAGCCAGGAGACGAGACATGCCCTTAAAACCTCATACAGACTATTTCTTTGAAGAGAGGAACGGCAAAGGCTACTTCTTGTTGAACGGCGACCTGAGCCGCGTCGAAGACGTGGCAGAGCAACTGCGTCGCGCGGGCTGGCAGGTGCATAAAATTGCCAAGTCTTGGCTGCCCACCAAACGCACCGGCGTGCAATACGAATGGTATGTCTGGGTGTCCAATCCTGATGGTACGACGCCCCATTGGACGGATTTCAAAGATTTCGCCAGCGTCTACCAACCCATCCTAGAGCAAGAGCGCGAACAGGAACGCCAACGTACTCTAGCAGAACTGAGCCAGTCGCGCCAACAGATCGAACAGCTGCTCGACCAAACGCAGTATCTCCAGGAGGGCCGCGCGCAACTAGAACAACGCCTGCGCGACATTTCTAGAGAATATCAAGAGATTCAGCAGTATTACGAACTCTTCCAGGGCGAGAACGTGCGGCTGGAGGGCGAGAATAAAGAGCTGCGCACCAAAGTCTACACCCTAGAGAGCCGCATTGAACAGCTAGAGAGCGTCATCGACAGCTACCAGGGCCGCGAAGATACAGCGATCAGCGGCGTCGATTATCAGATCGCCTTCAACACGCTCTTCCCCCAGGTGGAGATGTTGGGCCAGTCGCTCAGGACGCTGGCGAATTGGCGCAGCACTCAGGCGGCTCTGCGCGTCATCTTTCAAATCGTCGGCGGCGAGTCGCTGGGCAAGCGCTTCCAGGCGGCTGGCGGGGAGTGGATGGAAGTGAGCAAGGTCGCCAACGGCCAAGACGACAGCGGGCGCATTTACTACCGCTGCTGCAAAGGCGACAGCGGCACTCATTACCGAATCCTGATCTCGGTCAAAGAGCGTCAAGACCACGACGCCAAATACCTCAGCAGTCAGTAGCGTTGGCGCTCAAGCCCTTTAACAACCCCCTCATTTTTAGGGGGCTTGGCCCTGATGAAGTCTGTTATCCTGACCGAAGAGGCAATACCCCCTAGTGCGCCCCTGCACGCTTGAATCGCTGTGCTTACACCACCTTCTTCTAGTAAGACGTGCCGATTAGACGCCAACTAGAGATACTTGTTTCGCTTGCTAGCGGATTTTTCGCACCCTCGACGACGGAGACGACATGGCCACCAGCGCACACAACCTCAGCCCCAGCACAAGCACAGCAGCCACGCCTATACCCACCAAGCCCACGCCTCTGTGGCACTTGCGAGACGCCGAGCAGGTCATCCAAGAGCAACGCAGCAACGCCGAACAAGGCCTGAGCCAGGCCGAAGCCGCTGCTCGCCTGGCTCAGTTCGGCCCGAACGAATTGGTAGAGCGCGGCAACAAGACCATCTTCTCCATCTTCAAGGATCAGATCAGCAACCCGTTGGTGCTGCTGCTGATCGGCGCTGCCACCATCAGCGGCTTCTTGGGCAAATGGGACAGCCTGATCGCCATCAGCGCCATCGTCATCCTGAACATCGTCCTGGGCGTCGTCCAGGAATTCCGCGCCGAACGGGCGATGGCCGCGCTCAAGCGCATGAGCGCGCCGACGGTGCGCGTGCGCCGCGACGGCAAGCTGTTGGACGTCGATGGACGGCAAGTCGTGCCGGGCGACATCGTGCTGCTAGAAGCGGGTAGCGTCGTGCCTTCGGATGGCCGCCTGATTGAGTCGGCCAATTTGCGCGTCCAAGAGACCAGCCTCACCGGCGAGAGCCATCCAGTGGAGAAGTCTGCCGCCACGCTGAGCGACGCCAACGCCCCACTGGGCGATCGGCACAACATGGTCTACATGGGGACGAACGTCACCTACGGACGCGGCACGGCGGTCATCGTGGCGACGGGCATGCAGACGCAGCTGGGGCGCATCGCCGAACTCATCCAGACGGTGGAGGGCAAACAGACGCCTTTGGGCCGCCGCCTGGAAGAGTTGGGGCGCGTGCTGCTGTATGGAGCGCTGGCGGTGATGGCTATCGCCTTCATCATCGGCCTGGTGATGGGCGTGCCTATCATCCCCACCAGCGACAGCAGCGATGAGTCCGTGCTGCTGAACGCGGTGGCGATAGCCGTCGCTGTCGTGCCGGAGGGCCTGCCGGCGGTGGTGACGATTGCCCTCGCTCTGGGCGCTCAGCGTATGCTGCGCCGTCGCGCCCTCATCCGCAAGCTGAACGCAGTGGAGACGCTGGGCAGCGTGACCGTCATCTGCAGCGACAAGACCGGCACGCTCACCGAGAACAAGATGACCGCCGTCCTGGTAGACGTAGCCGACGCGCGCGAGGAACTGAGCCACGACAGCAGCGCACCACTCGATCCGCACCTACTGACTACAGCTGGCGCCATAACTGTCATTGGCAGCGCCTTGTGCAACGACGCCGTGCTGCAACCAAAAGCCGACTCCGAGGGCGAGCTAGAAACAGTGGGCGACCCCACCGAAGGCGCGCTGGTCATGGCAGCGGCGCGCTATGGCCTGTACAAGCGCGGTCTAGAGCGGTTGCTCCGGCGCGTGGGCGAGGTGCCGTTTGAGAGCGACCGCAAGCGCATGTCCACCATCCATCACTGCGAAGCCACCGTCCAGCCTGCTGCTTTCGAACAGGAGTTGATCGACGCGCTGGGCCTGGGCAAAGACGACTTCATCACCTTCACCAAAGGGGCAGTCGACAGCCTGCTGAGCGTCTGCCGTCACGCCTGGGTGAAAGATCGCGTCGTGCCGCTCACTGAAGCTGAAGCAGCGCGCATTACCGCCACCAACGAAGCGCTGGCGCAAGACGGCCTGCGCGTCCTGGGCCTGGCCTATCGGATCAGCCCCGACCTGCCGCCCAAGCTGGACGCGCAGACGGTGGAGCAGGACTTGGTGTTCGTCGGCATGATCGGAATCATCGATCCGCCGCGGCGCGAAGTGCGCGACGCCGTCGCCACCAGCATAGGCGCCGGCGTGCGCCCCATCATGATTACAGGCGATCATCCCCTGACGGCTATGGCCATCGCCAAAGAGTTGGGGATCGCCAAAGATGGTGACCGCGCCATGACTGGCCATGAACTGAGCCGCCTGAGCGAAGAAGAGCTGCGCGAGGTGGTGAAGACCGTCAACATCTACGCGCGCGTCTCGCCAGAGAACAAGCTGAGCATCGTCAACGCCATCCAGAAGAACGGCGAAGTCGCGGCCATGACCGGCGACGGCGTCAACGACGCGCCGGCTCTCAAGCGCGCCAACATCGGCGTCGCCATGGGGATCACCGGCACAGCGGTCAGCAAAGAAGCCAGCGACATGGTGCTGCTCGATGACAACTTCGCCACCATCGTCGCTGCCACCGAAGAAGGCCGCACCATCTACGACAATGTGCGCCGCTTCATCAAATACCTGCTGGCCAGCAACACCGGCGAATTGTTCGTGCTGCTGGCTTGCCAGCTCATCGCTGTGCTAGGCCTGCCCCTCACCACCCTGCAAATCTTGTGGATGAACCTGGTGACAGACGGCATTCCAGCCCTAGCCCTGGGCGTGGAGCGCGCCGAGAGGGGAGTCATGCGCCGCAGGCCCTATCGGCCAGAAGAGAGCCTGTTTGGGCGCGGCCTGGGACGGCATATCGTCATCGTCGGCCTGACGATGGGCGCGACCGGCGTGCTGCTGGGCCTGTGGGCCAAGCAGCAATACCTGAGCGGCGCCCCTGGCTACGTCAGCAACACCTGGAACACCATGCTCTTCTTCTTCCTGACCATCGCGCAGATGGGCCACGCGCTGGGCCTGCGCAGCCACCGCGAGAGCTTGTTCAGCCTGCCTTTCTTCAGCAACCCCGCCTTGCTGGCCGCCGTCGCTGTGACGGTGATCGTGCAGACGCTGGCCATCTACCTGCCCTTCTTCAACAACCTGTTCAACACCACGCCGCTCACGCTAGAACAGCTGCTCATCTGCGCCGTGTTGAGTACGGTGGTGTTCATCGCCGTCGAGGTGGAGAAGGTCTTCATCCGTCGCGGCCTGCTGGACGCCAAATACGACGCTTGAGTTGGCTCGTGGGGTGGTGCGGGTTATGCTGTCGCTACAAAGCGACGACCTTGAGGCCGAGGGCCAGGCCCAGCACCACCAGCACAGGCACGAGCGCGCCGACTAGCGTGCCAGCCAAGACTTGGGCCGGCGTGTGGCGCTGCAAATGCAGGCGCGCCGCCCCCACCAGCACGATCAGCGGCACGCACAGCAGCGCCAATGCCAGGTTGAACATCATGCCAATAGCCATCGCGGCGCCCGTGATCCCCATCGCGTGCATGCTGATCTGCCAAGCCAGGGTAATCAGCGTCATGATGATGATCTGCACCAGGCTGATGAAGGCCAGCAGCGGCAAGGCCGGCGGCGCTTTCAGCTCCCACAACAACAAGAAGGCGAACAGCGCTCCGCCCATCGTCAGCAACAGCGGCACGATCCGCTCACGCCTCTCCTTCATGTGGATGTCGCCAATCTTGCCGCGCCAGACCATGAAGACCACGAACAGCGTAGGCGCTACGCAGATCAGCAGGCTGTAGATGGCCGCCCATCGAATGGCCTGTCCGCCGTCGGGCGTGTGGATGACTGCCACCGTCAGCGAGAGAGCGATCCAGATCACTGGCGGGCTGAAGACGTCTGAGACCAGACGCGCCCAGGACGTGCGCGGAAGTTGTTTGAGGGCCAAGCTGAGCGTCGTCATCTGAATGTTAAGACCCCATATCTCGCCAACGATTGTGCGTTGAAAACACGTTAAGCCCGTCACCAGCCCATCATAACGTGGAAATGCGATAAATTGTATATGACACGGTTAACGGATGAACAGGAATTGACGCATGAGACGACTTTTGGCCCACCTGGCTGCCTTGCTATGCCTGAGCTTGCCGCTACAAGCTCAAGAGACGACCTTCAACGACGCCCTCACGGCTCACCTGCAAACCCTCCAGGATATCACCGTCACCTTGCGCGAACTGCCGCTCCTGGAAGCCGTCGACGTGCGCTTCTCCAGCCGCGAGGAATTGCGCGCCAAATATGCCGTCCTGCTGGATGATCCGGAGCAGCGGGCCGAGACGCAACGTCAGCAGCGCGTCTTCCGCGCCTTCGGCCTGCTGCGTCCCGAAGACGATCTGCAAACCATCTACGAAGACCTGTACGCTGCGCAGGTGGCCGGCTACTACGACAGCGAAGCCAAGTACCTGAGCGTGATCGCGCCCGAAGGTCGTACTCAGCTTCCAACCTTGCCCTTGCTGGATCAGATCATCTTCGTCCATGAGATGGTGCATGCTCTGCAAGACCAGCACTTCGACCTGACGACCTACTTGCTGGGAGCAGATGGTCAGCGTTTGCCCAGCGACGAGCTGATGGCGCGCCTGGCCCTGGCCGAAGGCGACGCCATGCTGGTGATGAACGTCTATGCCCAGCGCGTCAGCGCTGCCAATCCGTTGGGGACGCTGTTCCAACTGGCTCAGGCCAGCGCCCAAAATCCTGCCCTCATCATCCCGCCCTCAGCGCCGCCCATCGTGCAGCGCCAGCTCTTGTGGCCCTACGAGCAAGGCGAAGCTTTTGTGCGCGCCCTGTTTCGCCAGGGAGGTTGGGGAGCGGTCAACGCTGCTTACGCCAACCCGCCGCGCACCACCGAGCAGGTCTTCCATCCGCAGAAGTACCTGGGTGGGGAAGAGGGCCAGCCCGTCAGCCAGAGGGACGCCAGCGCTGCCCTGGGCCAGGGCTGGACGCTGGTCGAAGATGGGGTGCTAGGCCAGTTCTTCTTGCGCGAATGGCTGCGGACGCAGCTGGGGCGCGATCAGGCTCATCGGGCTGCCAGCGGCTGGGGAGGCGACGCCTACCACCTGTACGAAGACGGGTCGGGGCGCTCGGTCATCGCCTTTGCTTCGGTGTGGGATAACCGCGATGAACGCGATGAATTCGCTCAGGCGCTGCGGGCTATGCTGGAAGCGCGCCAGGGCCGAGCCTTGCAGGCCCGCGCAGATGGTCTGTTGTGCGCCACAGGGGCAGACGTGGCTTGCATGAGCCAGGGCCAAGAGGTGCGCGCCTTCATCGCGCCCGATGAAAGCGCGCTGGCAGCGCTCTTAGCGCCCTGACCAAGCCAAGATTTCGGCGGCGGCGCGCCGCCCCGTCAGATATGCGCCGTGTACGGTGGCGGCCTGATGGGTGCGCGCGCTGGCTTCGCCGGCCCAAAACAGCGGAGGCGTTGGGGCAGCCAGCTTCTCGCGCGCGCCGTAGTGGCCCGCCTTCACTACGCTGTAGCCGCCGAGCGTGAAGGGGTCTTGTGGCCAATTTTGCAGATAGCGGGCCACAGGCTGCAAATCAGGTCGACCCAGTTCTTGGCGCAAGGCGTCTAGGCCTGCTTGCAGAGCGCCCTCCTCGCCCAGAGCCAACAGTTGGCGCGCCCAATTCCCGCTGATGAAAGCTGTCCACACCTGACCTGGTACGTCGCGCCCAGCAGACGGCGACCACCACGTCGGCGGATTCAGGCGGCTGTAGATGGCCATGATGTGCGGCTCGGTGATGGGCTGCTCAAAGACGTAGATCATCTTGATGGAAGCACCCATGCGCAAGCCCGCCAACGCCGCTTGCTTATCGACGGGCAGCTCTGGCTCAAAACAGACCGCGCCGCTTTGCAGCACGCCCAGGGGCAGGGTGACGACTGCCGCTTGGCCCTGGTGGCGCTGGCCATCGGCGCACAGCACTTCCACGCCAGCTGCGCCCCAGGTTATGCGCTGGACGACGCAATTCAGGCGAATATCTAGGCCCTCAGCCAGGGCGTTGTAAAAGGCGCTATAGCCCTCCACCAAGCGGAAGTCGCCCTTGCCGCTCTCTTTGTCCTGGATTTCGTCCAGGGCGGCGCGCGCGTCCACCAGGTCAATATCCTCGCCCAGCGCATTGCCGAACGAGCGGCGCACGTAACGAATCTGCTCTGCGCTGAAGCCGACGCGCTCTAGGTAGGCGGCGAAGCTCTCGCCATCTTGCGGCGTCGGGAAGTCGCGCGCCCAGGTGCGGGTGAGGGCGAAGTCGGGGTCTTGATCGCAGGCTTGGCGCATGGTGAGCCAGCGGCCATCTTCCATGCGCACCAACGATTCGTCCTGCTTGGGCCAATTCAAAATGTGCAGGCCCAGGCGGCGTACCCAGTCCCAGGTGACCACGCGGTCGCCATGAATCAGCTCCGCGCCAAACTCTATCGGGAAAGAAGCCACGTCATGGCGGGTGTAGACGCGGCCTCCGAGGCGATCACGAGCTTCCAACACCGTGACCGCCTCGCCTGCTTGCGCAAGATCATGGGCAGCAGACAGTCCGGCGACGCCTGCTCCGATGACGAGTATAGTCATATCGTTGTCTCACAGGGTATCGGGGTTATCCCAAACAATTAAAACCCCGGCGTTCCCACTGATCTCCTCGTCCATGTAGTCTTCGACCACCGCCACCGGACGAAAACCGCGATTCATCTGCATGGTCACGGTAGGATCGTCCAGCTCGCGGCGCATGACCTTCTCACCGTATTCGCGCACGCTCATCACATGGCGGTAGCGGTCGTAGCCCATCAACATGCCGACGGCATACCAGCCGCGCAAGCCCAACTGACGCACCAGCTCAAAGCGCGCTTCGTAGAGCGCCGTGCCGATGCCATACTGACGGAAGTTGGGATGGACGGCCATCTCGACGCCGTAGAGCCACTTGCCCTGCGGGTTGTGGCGGCTGATGGTCAGGTCGCCGATCATCTCGCGCCAGGGCAGGGGTCGAGCAGTGGGCGGATAATTGGTGCGCATGGTGGCCGCGACGCCGATCACGCGGTCGGGTCGGCCTTCGGTGCGCATGACCGCGACGAATTGACCTTCCGGGAAGCGGGCGATGTGCTGGCGGAAATGCTCAGCTTCGAAGGAATCGGGGCAGGTATCGGTGGGTTTCATGCCGAAGGCCACTTTGACGATGTCGCTGGCCTGCTGGGCATGTTCGGGGAGGGTATTGCTGATGAGGATTTCGCTGATGTGTTTGACTTTACTGCCAGGTAACATACAATGCCTAACGAACGGATCGGACGGGTATCATGGTGGACTCACCCACCAGGTCTTGCGAGCTTTGCTCAAAGCCTTGCCAAGGGGGTTGTTGGATTCACGACGCCGCAGCGTCCACGTCCAGTGAAGGACTTTTTCCATCTACATTTATTCCTTATCTATGGCGGCGGGCTATTCCACCGACCATTCTCGGGCGCGGGATTGCGCCTATGCGTCTACTTAGGCAGTATAACACGATTTATCAGCTGTCAACAGCAAATTTTGTCTGAAAAATTTGCTGAGAAGTGGACAAAAAAAGACTCGTCTGGCAAGGCAAGAGCGGGTAATATCTACGATGAATTTAATGAGCGTCTCCTTGCCTGGGCAATCCTGGCCGAGGAGCGTGTCACCACCGACAGATTTCATGCCTGCATGGGCAGGCTTGGGTTTGAGAGGGGGCATTGGTGTTAGAAGCGCAAGCAAGACGCCGACAACAGCGATCAGGTCTGCTCCTGGCGCTGCCGGCCATCATCTGGTTAGGCTTATTTTTCTTGCTGCCGCTGGGCATTGTGGGCGTGTTCAGCTTTCTGACGCGCGAAGCAGCCGGCATTGTGTCTTTGCCTTTCACCCTGGAGCATTACGAGCGCACCTTCGGCGTCTTCTCGGTGGTGCTGTGGCGCAGCGTATGGATTTCCGTCGTCTCAACCGTCATCTGCTTGCTGATCGGCTATCCATTGGCTTTCTTCATCGCCACGCGCCAAAACAACTGGGTGCGCCAACTGTGCCTGTTCATGGTGGTGTTGCCCTTCTGGACGAATTTCCTAGTGCGCACCTATGCTTGGCGCATTCTGCTAGGCGACCAGGGGACGATCAACGCCATCTTGCAGGGCTTGGGGCTGATTGACGCGCCGCTGACGCTGCTCAACACGCCGTTCGCGGTCATCCTGGGCTTGGTGTACGGCTTCCTACCCTTCATGGTGCTGCCCATCTACGCTAGCGTGGATCGTTTCGACTTCAAGTACGTCGATGCTGCCCACGACCTGGGGGCGAACGACATCAAAGCCTTCTTCCGCGTGGTGCTGCCGATGACGCTGCCGGGCGTGTTCGCAGGCAGCGCGCTGGTCTTCATCCCCTGTGTGGGCGCGTTCGTCACCCCCGACCTGTTGGGCGGCACGCAGGGCCTGATGATCGGCAACCTCATCAGCCGTCAGTTCGGCCAGTCGCTCAACTTGCCGCTCGGCTCAGCTCTATCCGTGACGATGATGCTCATCGTCATGGTGGCGCTGCTGGCTTACGTCCGCTTGGGCAATCGGAGGCTTGGGGGATGAGCGCTGCACAGACTGTTCAGCAATCCTTCAGCAGTGAGGTCAAGACCAGGACGTTTGAGGTCAACGAGCGTCAGCTCAGCCTGGATCGGCTGGTGCGTCGCATAGGCAAGGTGGGCCTGCTCTTCAACCCCATCTTCTCGTTCTTCTTCTTGTGGGCGCCCATCCTGGTGCTGGTCATCTTCTCCTTCAACGATTCGCGCTCGGTGGCCACTTTCAGCGGCTTCACGTTGCGCTGGTATCTGAACATCTTCAGCGGGGCGGTGGGGGCTGGCGATAACTTCTCGACCGCGCTGTTGCTGGACTCGCTGCGCAACAGCCTCGTCATCGGCGTGATCGCCACGCTGATTAGCTCAGTCATCGGCACGATGGTGTCGTTGGCCTTGTCGCGCAGCGACTTCCCTGGCAAGCGCGTGCTAGACGCGGTGCTGTACCTGCCCGTCGTCATCCCAGAGATCACGCAGGGCGTCTCGCTGGCGGTGTTCTTCAACGCTATCTTCGGTTGGTGGAACATGACCACCGGCCAGCGCGTGTCGATGGGCCTGGAGACGGTCATCATCGGCCATGTGGCCTTCACCATCTCGTTCGTGGCGGTGGTGGTGCGGGCGCGCTTGGCAGATATGAACCCCAAGCTAGAGGAGGCGGCCCGCGACCTGGGCGCGAACGAATGGCGCACCTTCTGGGCCATCACCTTCCCGCTGGCCCTGCCAGGGATCATCGCTGGGGCGCTGCTGGCCTTCACTCTGTCGCTGGATGACTTCTTGGTCACTTTCTTCACATCGGGCGCCGGCACGAACACCTTGCCCGTGTTCGTCTACGGCCTGCTGCGCCTGACCGTCACGCCCGAGATCAACGCCATCTCCACCATCATGATCCTGGCGTCCACCCTCCTCATCGGGATTTCGCTGGCCTTGCAGGGGCGCAACGCCGTGCGCGGCTGATTGATCCTGCCCAGTATGAGCCAACTTCTGTCTGTCAACCGCTAGTCGTAAAGGAATGAGACCATGATGCAACGATGGATAGGACTCGTCATGCTGCTGGCTCTGCTCGGCGGCGTCCTTTTTGCTCAGGACAAGCCCAAAGTCGAACCCTGGGTTTGCCCGCCTGGGTTCGAAGGCCAGAAGCTGAGCGTCTTCAACTGGTCAACCTACATCGCCGAAGACACCATCCCCAACTTTGAGAAGGCCTGCGGTGTCACGGTGGACTACTCCATCTACGAGAGCAGCGAAGCGATGCTGAGCAAGATCATCCAGGGCAATCCTGGCTACGATATCGTCGTGCCGAGCGGCAACACGGTGGGGCGCATGATTGAACTTGACTTGGCCATCCCGCTGGACAAGTCGCTCATCCCCAACTTCGCCAACGTCAGCGAAGCCCTGCGCGATCCGTCTTACGACCCCGGCAACGTCTACAGCATTCCCTACCAGTGGGGGACGATTGGCGTGGGCTACAACCGCGAGAAGGTGGGCTACGAAATCACCTCCTGGGAGCAGGTGTGGAACTATCCGGGCAAAGTGGCCTGGCTGAACGACCCGCGCGCCATCATGGGCATTGGCCTGCACCTGCTGGGCTTCGACCCCAACAGCACCGACGCGGATGAAATCGCCCAAGCCCGCGACTTCCTCATCTCCAAAGGCGGCAATGTGGTCGCCATCGCCGGCGACGACGGCCAAGTCCTGCTGGAACGCGGCGACGTGGACATCACCATCGAATACAACGGCGACATCGTCAACCTGGGCTATGAATGCGAATGCGACACCTTCGCCTATGTTGTGCCGGAAGAAGGCTCGGTGATTTGGGTGGACAGCATGATGATCCCCAAAGACGCGCCCAACGTGGCCCTGGCCCATGCCTTCATCGACTACATCCTGCACCCGCAGGTGGGCGCAGACATCAGCAACTACACCACTTACGCCTCGCCCAACCAGGCCGCGATTGACCTGGGCCTGATTGAGGAAGTCTACCTGAACGATCCGGCCATCTACCCCGATGAGAAGAAGTTAGAGCGCTTGTTCTCCATCGACCACGTAGGTTCGGAAGTCGAGGTCATCTACAGCAACGCTTGGGATGAATTGCTGATCTTCTTGGGACGCTGAGATTCTGAGATTCATCGGGTTCATGAAGAGGTTGCCATGCATCGCTTAATCGCTCTCAGCCTACTGACCCTTGTCGCAAGCCTCAGCCTGGCCCAGGACAAGCCCAAAGTTGAACCCTGGGTTTGCCCGCCTGGGTTTGAGGGCCAAACGCTGCACGTCTTCAACTGGTCGAGCTATATCGCCCCCAACACCATCGGTGACTTCGAAGCGGCCTGCGGCGTGACTATCGTCTATTCGGTCTACGATAGCAACGAGACCATGCTGGCCAAGCTGGTGCGCGGCAACCCTGGCTACGACATTGCCGTGCCGAGCGGCAGCGCCGTCGGGCGCATGATCCAGCTTGACCTGCTTGAGCCGCTGGATTTGGACAAGCTGCCTCAGCTGGCCACTATCTCCAGTGATCTGCTCAACCCACCCTACGATCCTGGCAACGTCTACAGCGTGCCGTACCAGTGGGGGACGACGGGCATTGGCTACAATCGCAAGAAGGTGACTCAGCCCATCAGCTCTTGGGATGACCTGTGGAATTATCAGGGCAAGGTGGCCTGGCTGGGCGACATGCGCGGCATGATGGGCATTGCCCTGCACTTGCTGGGCTTCAGCCCAGATACGACTGATCCCGACGAGATCACCGCTGCCCGCGACTTCTTGCTGTCTAAAGGCGACAACGTGGCCATCATCGCCACTGGCGACGGCCAGATCATGCTGGAGCGCGGCGACGTGGACATGGTGATCGGCTACAACGGCAGCATTATCGCCCTCAAGTACAGCTGCGAGTGCGACGACTTCGCTTACGTCGTGCCGCAGGAAGGCAGCTTCATCTGGGTCGACAACCTGGTCATCCCCAGGGGCGCGCCCAACCCAGAACTAGCCCACGTCTTCATCGACTACATCTTGCACCCACAGACCAACGCCGACATCAGCAACTTCACAGCCTATGGCTCGCCCAACCAGGTGGCCATCGACGCGGGCCTGATCGACGAAGCGCTGCTGGCCAACGAGGGCATTTACCCGCCGCCTGCCATCCGCGAGAAGCTGTTCTTCATCGGCCCTGTGCCAAACCAAGTCGATGTCCTCTACAGCGACGCCTGGGATGAAGTCGCCATCCTGCTCAGTCGTTGACGAAACCACACCAACCACGATGGGGCGGTCATCCGCCCCTTGGCCGATTCTAGAGAGCGCAGCCCCATGACCCCTGATGTTGAACTGAGGCAAGTCGTCAAGGAATTTTCCGCGGCCGGCAAGAGCAAACGAGCTGGCTACCAAGTGCGGGCGGTGGATAACGTCAACCTGCAAATCGCCCAGGGTGAATTCTTCGCCATGTTAGGGCCTTCGGGTTGCGGCAAGACGACCACCCTGCGCATGATCGCTGGCTTTGAGACGCCCACCAGCGGCGAAATCTACATTCGCGGCAAGGCCGTCCACGACATTCCGCCCTTCCATCGCCCCGTGAACACGGTCTTCCAGGATTACGCCCTGTTCCCGCACATGACCGTCATCCAAAACGTGATGTTCGGCCTGCGCATGGAGGGCGTGCCACGCCAGGAAGCCCAGCGTCGCGCCGAAGAAGCGCTGGACATGGTCAAGCTGAGTCACGCCGCCGCCCGCCGCCCCAACCAGCTGAGCGGTGGTCAGCAGCAGCGCGTAGCCCTGGCTCGCGCCCTGGTCAAGCGCCCGTCTGTGCTGTTGCTCGATGAGCCGCTCGGCGCGCTTGACCTCAAGCTGCGCAAGGAAATGCAAGCAGAACTCAAGACCATGCAGCAGCGCGTCGGCATCACCTTCATCTTCGTCACCCACGACCAAGAAGAGGCCATGAGCATGGCCAATCGTATCGCCGTCATGCACGAAGGCCACGTCCTCCAGGTCGGCACAGCCCGCGACATTTACGAGCGCCCAGTCAATCGCTTCGTAGCCGACTTCATCGGCGAGACCAACTTCTTCGTCGGCAACTTGGTAGAGAAGCGCGACAAAGTCGGCGTGGTCAAGCTGGCCGACGGCGCGACCTTTGAAGCCAGCTTGCCGCTCGATGCTAGCAGCGTCTCTGAGGGCAAGGTGACGGTGGCCCTGCGACCAGAGCGCATTGGCATCTTCCCGCCTGGTGAAGAAGACGACATGCCTAGAGAAGTGCCGCTGAACGTCTTGGAGGGCGTGTTGTACGAGATGGACTACATCGGCACAGATACGCGCTACACCGTCGAAATTGCGGGCACAACGTTGGTCGTGCGCGAACAGAACGTCGATTACGAAGACAACTACGACTTCCGCCTGGGCCAGACGGTGAAGATTTTCTTCCCCGCCGTCAGTGCCACCATTTTGCAGGAATGACACGAAAGACGAGAAGCAGACGATGAAGATGGGGTCGCTGCGCGTCCTGAAGCTGAGCGGGACGCCCTACGAGATGGGTTTTCAGCATGGGCAGGCCTACCACGAGGCCATCCATCATTTCACGGAAGAGCGCCTGCGCCTGAGCTGCGAGCCACACTGGACGGGTCGCAGCCTCAGCCGCGAAGCCGTGCTAGAGCTGGCCCGCGCCTGCCTGCACGAACACGAGACCTACTGCCCCGACCTAATGGAGGAACTGCGCGGCATGGCCGACGCGACCGGCTTGGGCCTGCCAGAGTTGCTCATCATGAACGGCTTCACCGATTTCGTCGATCTGGTGTACAACGCCGAACAGGCCATGCCCTCTCTGCCCATCCCCCAGGACGACTGCACGGCCTTCCTCATCCCGCCCGCGCGCAGCGCCGACGGTCACGGCCTGTACGGCCAAACTTGGGACATGCACCACACCGCCACTCCACACGTCATCCTGATCGATGGCCAGCCCCACGCTGGCCCGCGCTTCCTGACCTTCACGACTGCCGGCTGCGTAGGCATGATCGGCATGAACGAAGCGGGCATTTGCGTCGGGATCAACAACCTGATGGCCAGCGACGGCCAGATCGGCGTCATGTGGGTGTTCGTGGCCCGCAAAATCCTCCAGCAGACCAACCTCGACGACGCGCTGAAGTGCATCACCGAAGCTAAGCTGAGCGGCGGCCACAACTACTTGCTCATGGACAGGGAAGGGCGCGGCTACAACGTAGAAGCCATGAGTACGCGCGTGCAAATAGAGCCGCTGGCCGAACAGCCTCTCGTCCACACCAACCACTGCTTGACGGCGCATAACCACGAAGTAGAGCGCGAACGGCTGCCCGCTAGCATTGAGAGCAGCCATAAGCGCTATCAGCGCGCCCACGAGCTGCTGAGCCAGCCTGCCGTCACCCCCGACATGCTCATGGAGGTCACCCGCGACCCGCAAGCGATTTGTGTGCGTCCTCAGCCTCCCTTCATGGTGGAGACCTGCGGCGCGGCCATCATGCGGCCCGCGACAGGCGACTTTTGGGCCGTGTGGGGTCTGCCCGATGAGAACGACTACGAGCATTTTCAGCTGTAGAGAAGAGCGTCTGGCCAGCGCCGACGCATAACCTTCTGAGGAAGGAGGGAGGGAATCCTGAGAAAGAGATGGGGATGAGGGTCGAGACGAGCTACCAGCACCTATGCGCCTATGCTCACCTCAAAAATGAGAAGACTCTGAGTCTCTGTGGCTAAACTCAGGACTTATCATCTATATTGTTTAATATGAGCCGTTAGTTTTGGCGGCTCGCGGGCGAGTGTTCACGTCCTCCCCACCTTGTATCCGTCCCTATCAAGGAAGTGTTCTATGGACGACAACGGCATACGCATTGACATCATCCGCCCTCAGTACGCTAAGGGGCTGGAACGTCTCCAGCGCGATTGCTTCCCCACGTTGGCAGACAGCGAACTAATGCGGGAAGAACACTTTTTAATGCATTGCAAACTATTTCCTGAAGGCAATTTTGTAGCTTTGCACGGCGAGCGCGTGGTCGGCTTGGGAGCAGGCTTCCTAATCGACTTCGACTTCCGCCGCCCCCAGCATAGATTCATGGACATCCTGGCGCACGGCTACTACACCAATCACAACCCCAAAGGCGCGTACTACTACGGCGCCGACATGAGCGTCCATCCTGACTACAGGCGGCGCGGCATTGCTAGGCGCTTGTACGACGCGCGCAAGGGCATCATCCGCAAGCTGAATCGGCGTGGGCTGGTGGCTGGCGGCCTCATCCCCGACTACGCTAAGCACAAGGCGTATATGTCCGCTGAGGAATACGTCGCGCGGGTGGTGGCGGGTGAACTGTATGACAGCACCCTGAGCGTGCAGCTCAAGAACGGCTTCCGCGTCGTCACCATGTTGCGCGACTACATCGAAGACAGCGCTTCCGACAATTGGGCCGCGCTGATCTTGTGGGAGAATCCCGACTACGATCGTCACCGTCACCCTCACCAGGCTCGCGCTTAGCGCGGCCGCGAATCTATGGGCGCCCGCGTGCGCCCTCTTCTCGCACCCTCTGCTCAGAAGCGAATGACAAATGACCATCTGAATCGTGACAGGTGACAAGCGTCTTATGGATCACCTTTCGCTATGCTTGTGGCAGATGGTAGTTTGCTGATCAGAGGTCACTTTGCGGAAGGGCTTTGTATGCAACCCAAGAAACTCACGCCGCCCAACGACGACAAGCGCTGGCGACTTGTAGGCGCAACCATGCGCAAGCATGGCTTCTTGCCTTCGGCGCTGATTGAGACCCTTCACACTGTCCAAGAAGCCTTCGGCTACTTGGATGACCAATCGCTGCGCTGGGTAGCCCTCAACCTGCGCGTGCCGCTCAGCCGCGTCTACGGCGTGGCCACGTTCTACAACTACTTCACCCTCAAGCCGCAGGGCGAACATACCTGCGTCGTATGCCTGGGGACGGCCTGCTATATCAAGGGCGCGCCAGACATCCTGGAAGCCATCCAGGCCCAGGAAGACATTAAGCCCGGCGAGACCAGCGCCGACAAGAAGGTATCGTTGCTGATTGCGCGCTGCATTGGCGCGTGCGGTTTAGCGCCTGCTGTCGTCTACGATGGCGAGGTGGTGGGCAAGCTCGGCCCAGAGCAGGCGCTGGCCCGCATAAACGCCTGGCGCGCCAATAAAGCCGAGGAGGTGGCTCATGCTGCTGGATGACCTGCACGGGATTGCCAAGAGAGAACGGGCTGAACAGGCTCGGCACGAACAGCATATCGTGGTCTGCACGGGGACAGCCTGCGCTTCGGCGCGCAGCGCTGAGGTACAAGCGGCCCTAGAGGGCGGCATCAAAGTGCGCGGCCTAGAGAAGCGCTGCGCTGTCACTCCTGGCGGCTGTCGCGGTTTGTGCGCTGCCGGCCCGTTGGTCACGGTGCAGCCTCAGGGGACGCTCTACCAGGGCGTCCATCCCGAAGATGCCGAAGCCATCATAGAGAGCCTAGAGACGGGAGCAGTGGTTGAACGCCTGCACTGCCACACCGATACGCCCTTCTTCACTCGCCAGCAGAAGGTAGTGCTAGAGCAGAGCGGCCTGCTCAACCCTGATCGCGTGGAAGATTACATCGCGCATGGCGGCTACGAAGCCCTGGTGCATGCCTTGACCGAGATGACCCCCGCCCAGGTGCTGGAAGAAGTCGTGCGCAGCGGCCTGCGCGGACGCGGTGGCGGCGGCTACCCGACAGGCCTCAAGTGGAGTACGGTGGCGAAGGCCATCAGCGACCAGAAGTACGTCATCTGCAACGGCGACGAGGGCGACCCCGGCGCGTTCATGGATCGCAGCGTCATGGAGTCAAATCCGCATCGCGTGCTAGAAGGTATGTTGCTGGCTGGCTACGCCGTCGGCGCCAGCGTAGGCTTCATCTATGTGCGCGCTGAATACCCGCTGGCGGTCAAGCGTCTGGAAGCAGCCATCAAGCAGGCCAAGAAGCTGGGCTTGCTAGGCGCCAACATCTGCAACACGCCCTTCAGCTTTGAGATTGAAATTCGCTTGGGCGCCGGCGCCTTCGTCTGCGGCGAAGAGACGGCCCTGATCGCCAGCATCGAGGGCGAACGCGGCCAGCCCCGTCCTCGTCCACCCTATCCCGCCGAGAGCGGTCTGTGGGGCAAGCCCACTCTCATTAACAACGTAGAGACCCTGGCCAACGTGCCGCCCATCTTGCAGCGCGGCGGTGACTGGTACGCCAGGATTGGCATGGACAAGTCCAAAGGGACGAAGGTCTTCGCGCTGACGGGCCGTATCGTCCACACTGGCCTGATCGAAGTGCCGATGGGGATCACCTTGCGCGAGATCGTCTATGAGATTGGCGGCGGCATTCCTGACGGTAAGCAGTTCAAGGCGGTACAGACGGGCGGCCCTAGCGGCGGCTGTATCCCCGCCGATCAGCTCGATCTGCCCGTGACCTACGAATCGCTGGCCAGCGTCGGCTCGATCATGGGCAGCGGCGGCATGATCGTCATGGACGAGACTTCGTGCATGGTGGACGTGGCCAAGTACTTCATGGAGTTTAGCATGGCCGAAAGCTGCGGCAAATGCGTCCCCTGCCGCGTCGGCACGGCGCAAATGTACCAACTGCTCGATAGGATCAGCAAAGGCGAAGCCACCCTAGACGACCTGGCCCTGCTAGAAGACCTGTGCGACATGGTGAAGCACACCAGCTTGTGCGGCCTGGGGCAATCCGCCCCCAACCCCGTCATCAGCACCCTGAAATACTTCCGCGATGAGTACCTGGCCCACATCGTCGAGAGGCGCTGCCCAGCTGGCGTCTGCAAGATGAGCAGCCCCGCGCACAACGGCCACGTGTCTGAGCTGGCCCACAAGGAGGGAGTCCGATGAAAGCCACGCCCAAGTCTATCAACGCGCCGCGCGTCGTCACGCTCAAGATCAACGGCCAAGACATCAGCGGACGAGAAGACGAGAGCATCCTCGACCTGGCCCGCGAGAACAACATCTTCATCCCCACCCTGTGCCACCTGGACGGCCTGACCGACATCGGCGCTTGCCGCCTGTGCCTGGTGGAAGTGCAGGGCATGAACAAGCTGCAACCGGCCTGCGTCTTACGACCCAGCGAAGGCATGGAGGTCAACACCGATTCGCCGCGCTTGCAGCGCTACCGTCGCATGGTGATCGAAATGCTGTTCGCCGAAGGCAATCACATGTGTTCCGTGTGCGTCTCCAACGGCCACTGCGATCTGCAAGCGGCGGCCCAAATCCTGGGCATGGATCACGTGCGCTTGGACTATTTCAGCAAGCCGCGCACGTTGGATGGCAGTCATCCGCGCTTCGTCTTCGACGAAAACCGCTGCATTTTATGCACGCGCTGCGTGCGCGTCTGCGCCGAAGTCGAAGGCGCGTTCACCTGGGGCGTCATGGGGCGCGGCATTGACTCGCGCGTCATCACCGACATGGACGAACGCTGGGGCGAATCCACCACCTGCACTGGGTGCAGCAAGTGCGTCGCCGTCTGCCCTACTGGGGCTATCGTGGACAAGGGCAAGGGCGCGAGCGAGATGGTCAAGCATCGCGAGTTCGTGGCCATGCTGCGCGAACAGAGGGAGCGTGAGGGATGAGCAAAGCCAAAGTGGCGACGATCTGGTTGGATGGGTGCAGCGGCTGCCACATGTCTTTCCTAGACATGGACGAGCGTCTGCTAGAGCTGGCCGAAGTCATGGATTTAGTCTACAGCCCGCTGGTAGACTTCAAAGACTTCCCCGAAGCGGTCGATGTGACCCTAGTCGAAGGCGCGGTCAGCAGCGAAGAAGACCGCGAGAAGATCATCAAGGTGCGCGCGCGCACCCGCCTGCTGGTGGCGCTGGGCGATTGCGCGGTGGCCGGCAACGTACCGGCTATGCGCAACGCCTTCAAGGTGAAGGAAGTGATTGGGCGCGCCTATCTGGAAGATGACCTGACTCACCCACAAGCGCCGCACATCCACGTGCCGCCTCTGCTGGTCAAGGTGAAGCCTGTTCATCAAGTAGTCAAGGTCGACCTGGTCATCCCTGGCTGCCCGCCCTCCGCCAACATCATCCATTACGCCGTGACCGAGTTGCTGGCAGGCCGCACCCCCGACTTGAGCAACTTGACGCGCTTCGGCGCATGACTAGGCAGCGAAACACGAGCGACGACGAGGGAGCAAAGACCATGCCCGAAATTCTGATCGATCCCGTAACGCGCATTGAAGGCCACAGCAAGATCAGCCTCCAACTCAACGACGAAGGCGAAGTCGTCGATGCCGCCTTCCACGTGACTCAAATTCGCGGCTTCGAAAAGTTCGTTGAAGGCCGCCCCTTCAGCGAAATGCCCTCGCTGATGGCCCGCATCTGCGGCATTTGCCCTGTCAGCCACCTGATCGCCAGCGCCAAAGCGTGCGACGCCCTGCTGGCCGTGCGCATTCCACCGACCGCCGCCAAGCTGCGCGCCCTGATGAACTTGGCCCAAATCGCTCAGTCTCACGCCCTGAGCTTCTTCTACCTGTCTGCCCCCGACCTGCTGCTGGGCATGGACAGCAATCCATCGGAGCGTCATATCTTCGGTCTGCTCAAGCATCACCCTCAGATTGCCCGCGAAGGCGTCAAGCTGCGCGCCGTCGGCCAGACGATCATCGAAGTCTTAGGCGGCAAGCGTATCCACAGCGCCTGGGTCGTGCCAGGCGGCGTCAACGCCCCGCTGAGCGAGGAGAAGCGCGACAAGATCGCCGCCATGCTGCCCGAAGTGATCGCGATTGCCCAACGCTCACTAGATTGGTTTGGCGAAATGCTGGATCGTTTCCAGAGCGAAATCGCCAGCTTCGCCAACTTTGAGACGCTCTATATGGGCCTGGTGACCGAGGATGGCGCCCTAGAACACTATGATGGCCACCTGCGCCTGGCCGAGCTAGACGGCACAGTCATCGTCCGCGACATCCCCGCCGACAACTATCAGAAGTACATTGCCGAAGCCGTCGAGCCGACCAGCTATCTCAAGTCGCCCTATTACCGCCCCTACGGCTACCCGAAGGGAATGTATCGCGTCGGGCCGTTGGCACGCTTGAACATCGTCGAACGGGTGGGGACGCCGCTGGCGGAGCGCTACTTCCATCATTACCGCAGCCTGGATCGCCAGAGCAGCTTCCACTACCACTATGCTCGCCTGATCGAAATTCTGTACGCTTACGAGAAGATTCAGCAGCTGGTCGACGACCCGCACATCACGGATACGCGCGTGCGCGCCGTGGCGGCCGCTAACGCGCCAGAAGGGGTGGGGATCAGCGAAGCGCCGCGCGGCACGCTGCTGCATCACTACGAAATTGACGAAGACGGTATGATGAAGCGCGCCAACCTCATCATCGCCACAGGCCAGAACAACTTGGCCATGAATCGCGGCGTCTTGCAAGTGGCCCAAGCCTACATCAAGAAAGGCAAGAAGATTGAAGAGAGCATGCTCAACCGCGTGGAAGCCGTCATCCGCGCCTACGACCCCTGCCTGAGCTGCTCCACCCACGCCATCGGTGCAATGCCACTGCGCGTGCAACTGTTCGGCCCTGATGGGACGTTGTTGGATGAGGCCGTGCGATGATCGTCATCTTTGGCTATGGCAACGCGGCCTGTGGCGATGACGGCTTGGGCGTGGCGGCGGCGGAGCTGCTGTGTGACCGCGTGATGAGCCAACAGGTAGAGATTGTGCAAGCGCACCAACTGCTGCCCGAACACGTCATCCATTTAGCCCAGGCCGATCAGGCCATCTTCATAGACGCGCGAGCTAACAGCGGCCAGGCTGGCGCACTAGAGGTTGTAATGCTCAGACCGCGCGCCGTCGCGCCGCACGGCGTCTTCACCCACCACCAGACGCCAGAGAGCCTGCTGGCCCTGTGCCAAGACTTGTACGAACGCGCTCCACGCGCTGTGCTGTTCACCGTCTGCGGCCAGAACTTTAGCCTGGGCCAGGGCTTCTCGGCGGCCGTCCAAAGTAGCCTGCCGCGCTTGGTGGACGCGGTACTGACTCTGCTGGGCGAGCCTGCCACCCACTCGGAACGCCAGCGCTGAAGCCTCATTGGGGCGATTCGTCCGGATCGCCCCAATGCCGTGTCGGCAGCTCACGGGGGGAGAGGGCGTATTCAGCAGGTTGCGCGCCGCGCCCATCAGGCAAAGGCGGGAGCTGGAAGTAGCGCGCCCTCAGCTCATCCACCGTCAGAATGCCGCGCGCCGCCGCCAACTCGTCCAGGCGCGCCTGGGCGTCGGTGGGCCGAATGTCGTCGAAGCGCGCCACCAAGCCCTCGCCCCAGAAGGGCAACAGGTCTTGGCTGATCTTCTGGGCGATGCGCTCCAGCTTGGGCCACAGGGTACGCTCGATGAACAGGCGCTCGGCAACTTTGGCGTTGGCCTCAGTGGCGTTCTCGCTCAGCATGCCGATAGGAACGCCGAAGATGTTGAGAATCTCGTCGCGCTGCGCCTGGCGTCCGCGCAGGAAGTCCAGATCGGTGTGCGACAGGCCGACGTGAATCCATTCGACTTCGCCGCCGCGCAAGAAAGCCGTGCGCCGCTGAGCGCTGCCGTAGTGGGCGCGCCATTCGTGCTTCAGGCGCTCAAAGTCTTGGTCGCTGATGGGCGTCTTGATGTTGACGATGCCCGCCGGCACGCCATGATCGCGTCCAAAGGTGTTGGCGTTCCATTCGGCCATCGCCCGATCGTTGGCCAGAGCCAAGCGGGCAGCCGTCAGCGCCGATAGGCCGTATAGGTCGTTGTGCGGATTCCAGCGCTTGAAGTGGACAACTTCCACTTCCTCCAGTGGGATTTGCTGGCCGTCAATCGCATAGACGTAGCCGCGCACCACCTGGACAGGATCGGGGACGATGGTCACGCGCTCTGGACGCAGCGTCCACAGCTGGACGGGCTGGCCCGCTTCATCGCCCACCACGTACCAATAGGCGTTGCCGTGCAATTCAAGATAGCCTAGCGTCTGCTCCAACAACTCAAAGCGGCTGGTGACGGGGTTGGGGTTGTGCAGCAGAGTCAGCAGAGGGTGTTGGGCCAGAGCTTCTTCGCCCTGGGACGTTTGGCGGTAGACGCGCAGCGGCACGAGCGCGGCAGCTTCGGCGATGCGGTTGATGGCCACGTACACCCAGGGCGATTGCTCGTAGGCGCTGCTGCTGGGTGGCGCGCCGAGCATGGCGCTCTCTTGAGCGATGGCAGCCAGATAAGAGGTGTGAGCGCGCGGCCTGCGCAGCGGAGACGGGGCGAACAAGCGCGAGAACCAGGCGAAGGGCGACATAAGGCGAACTCCGAGCTTAACGGGCATGCCCCCAGCCTAGCGGATTTTTTGGCTGCCCAGGCGGACGCCTGTACGGACGGATAGACGTTACTGCGCTTCGGCCGCCTCATCCACTTCGGCCTGGTGGCCGCGCGGCTTGAGGGCCAGCACCGATTTATTTTCAGGACGCTTGCCGACGCCGTTGGCTTCGTAGTAGGCCTTGATGATCTCAAAGTCGGCTTCAAGGTCGCCCGTCGGCTCAAGGATCAGCTCAGCGCTCACGACTTTGCGCGGATAATCGACGTAGACGCAGACGATTGGCACGCCAGCCTTGTAGGCCGTGTAGTAGAAGCCAGTGCGCCAATACTCGGTGCGCTTGCGCGTGCCTTCTGGCGTGAAGACCAGCACCATGCGTTCGGCAGCGCGCAGCCGCGCCGCCAATTGGTCGCTGACGTTGTGCGAAGCGCTGCGGTCGATCGGAATGCCGCCTAGAGCCTTCATCATCGGGCCAATGATGGGCGTCTTGATCCATGAGTCTTTGACGGTGACGTGAGGGAAGCGCCGCGCGCCGATCATCACCGACAGCATGTGGTAGTAGTCGATATTGGCGGTGTGAGGGACGGCGACGGCGACGTACTTATCCAGCTCTGGCAGGCCCTGGATCAGACGCCAGCCACCCAAGTGCCACAATCCTACGACGAAGAAACGCACGACTTCTAGCGCGCCGCGTTGAAGGCTCAGCCACATTGGTTTACACTCCCGATGATTGCGCAGCGACTACAGACTATAACCCAACAGAAGGTTGTTCGATATGCCGCGCTTGCTGTACGCGTCGCTCATGCGTTTCCCGAACGAGAAGGCCCACAGCCTGCAAATCGCCCAGAACTGCGAAGCCTTCGTCCAGGCAGGCTATGAAGTGACGCTGTACGTCCCTATGCGCTTCAATCCACCCGAACTACGCGCCATCCGCGATCCGTTCGCGCATTACGGGGTGCGGCCATGCTTTCGCGTGCGGCGCTTGCCTGTGCTAGACATCATGCCCTGGACGCGCGGACGCGCTCAGCGGGTCGCTTTCTACCTCATCGTCGCCAGCTTCGGCCTAGCCCTGCTGCTGTGCTTGCTGTTCAGCCGCGCTGATGTGTACTACAGCCGCGACGAGTGGCTCATCCTGCTGCTGAGCCTGGTCAAGCCGCGCGCGCGCTTGGTCTACGAAGCGCATCTGTTCGCTCAGACGCGCCAGGGCGCGCGCGCGCAGCGCTGGGCGGCAACGCGGGTCGGACATGTAGTCGCCATCACGCCGCGCCTAGCCCGCGATTTAATCGAACAGCGCGGCGCGCAACCAGAACGCGTGCTGGTAGCTCATGACGGCTATCAAGCTCGACGCTTCGCTGCTCTGCCCACGCGCCGAGCGGCGCGCCAAGCCCTGGGCTGGGACGAAACAGCTTTCGTCGTGGGCTTCGTGGGCCGCTTAGAAATGCTCAACATGGACAAAGGGGTGGGCCGCCTAGTGGAAGCGCTGGCCACCCTGGAAGGGGTTACTTTGGCGCTAGTGGGCGGCCCGCCGGAGGGCGTACAGCGCTTGGCGGCGCAGTGGGCTACTTGTGGCGGCGTCTCGGAGCGCTTCTTGGCCCTGGGCCAGCTCCCGCCCGTCGATATACCGCGCTTCTTGGCAGCCTGCGACGCCTGCGCCATGCCCCACCCCTTCACCGTGCAATTCGCCTACTACACCTCGCCGCTCAAGCTGTTTGAGTACATGGCGGCTGGCTGCGCCATCGTCGCCAGCGACTTGCCATCTTGGGCTGACGTGGTGCAGCACGATCAAAGCGCCCTGCTCGTGCCGCCTGACGACAGCGCTGCCCTGCGCCAGGCCGTCTTGCGCCTGCGCGACGACCACGCCCTGAGGCTGCGGCTAGGCCAGGCGGCGCGCCAGCAAGCCCAAGCTTACACTTGGGAAGCCCGCGCGCAGCGCATTCGGGCTTTCATCGAAGGCAGAGATTGTCCCCAAGCTCAGGGATCAGCCGAGGCTCATGCGGGCTTCTGAGCGTTGCCTCATTGCAACGCAGCAAGGGCGGCGAGGGTGCGCTCCTCGCTCGGTCGTCTAGAAGAAGCCGCGCCGTCCGAAGCGCTCTTCTTTCCAGGGGTCGCCGTCGTTGTGGTAGCCGCCGCGCTCCCAGAAGCCCGGCTTGTCGACTGCGCTGAATTCCAGGCCGCGCAGGAACTTGGCGCTCTTCCAGAAGTAGCGCTTGGGGACGAGGGTGCGCACTGGCCAACCATGCTCTGGCTCTAGCGGCTGACCCGCGTATTTGTAGGCCAGCAGCACGTCGTCGTCCATCATCGATTCGATGGGCAGGTTGGTAGTGTAACCGTATTCGCAGTGAGCAATCACGTACTTGGCGCTGGGCTTGACGCCGAACAGCTTGATGAAGTCGGTGAAGCGCACGCCCTCCCACACCGTGTCGAACTTGCTCCAGCGGGTGACGCAGTGAATATCGCAGGTGATGGTGACGGTGGGCAGCTTGGTGAATTCCTCCCAAGTCCAGCGCATTTCCTTCTCCACCTCACCCCAGACGCGCAAATCCCAAGTGGCAGGATCGAAGGGCGGGATGGGGCCGTAAGTGAGGACGGGGAACTTCTCCGTCAGGCTTTGGCCAGGCGGCAAGCGCTTAGCCGACTGCATGGCTTCTTCTTTCTTACGTCGATTCAGCAGGTCGTCGAACAAGCTCATGTTTCTAACTCCACAACGCGACCAACGAGCGATGAGATTCGGCCCTCACCGTACCCCCTCCTGATGGGAGCGAGCTTTGTCGGGCATGAGGGGCGAAGATGACCGACGCGCTCAGACCAGGCGCAGCGGATTTTCGATGATGAGGCGCAGGGCCTGCATGTACTGCGCACCTTCTGCGCCGTCGCTGACGCGATGATCGACGCTCAGAGTGGCTTTCATGCGCGTGCCGACGCCCAGCGTGCCGTCGGGCAGCACCACAGGCACCTTGCGCGCGCTGCTGACGGCCAAGATGGCTGCTTCGGGCGGGTTGATGACCGCGCTGAAGTGTTCTACGTCGTAAGGGCCGAGGTTGCTGACGGTGAAGGTAGAGCCGCGCAGGTCGTCCAGCTTGAGCTTGTTGTCGCGCGCACGCGCGATCATAGCCTTCGTCTTCTGGGCCAGCGCCGTCAAGCTGAGCTGATCGGCGTCGTGGGCTACCACGTTCAGCAGACCGCCAGGCACAGCGACGGCGATGCCGATGTTGATACGTTGGTGACGCACCAGCTTGTCGCCATAGTAGTGCGTGTTCAGGTTAGGAAACTGACGCAGGGCCAGGGCGGCGGCGCGCACGACCATGTCATTCACGGTGACCTTGATCCCGTCAAGCTGAGCGTTGATCTGCTCGCGCAAGGCCAACAGCGGCGCCACGTCCATCTCGACCGTGATGTAGAAGTGGGGCGTCATCTGCTTAGAGACGATGGTGTTCTCGGCGATGGCGCGCCTCATGCGCGTCAATTCGATAATCTCTACATCTTCCTGCGGCACTTTGCCATAGGTCTGGCGCAAGCCGAGGGCAGGAGCGGGTGTGGGCGGCGCTTCATCGGCCACATGGATGGGCTTGGCAGCAGGCGCTGGCGGCACATAAGCTTCAACGTCGGCTTTGACGATGCGACCGCCAGGGCCTGTGCCAGGGATGGCCGCCAGGGTCAGGCCCTTCTCGTCGGCCAACCGACGCGCTAGCGGCGAAGCCTTGATGCGCCCCTCTGGCGTGGTGTTGGCGATGGGCAGCTGCGATGGAGCGGCGGCAGGCAGCGGCGCAGCGCCAGCGGCCGCAGGCGGCAGCGCTGGAGACGCCGACGTGGCAACGGGTTCGCCCACCAGGGCGATGACCGCGCCCTCTTTGAGCGTGTCACCGATGGTGGCGCGCAGGGCTATCAGCACGCCATCGGCAGGTGAGACGACTTCGACGGTGGCCTTGTCGGCTTCAATTTCGGCCAGGACTTCGCCCGCTCTAACGGCTTCGCCCTCTCGCTTAAGCCAGTTGAGCAGCATACCGTCCATGCTGAGCTTGACTTCTTGCGTCATCAGAGAATCTCCTTGACGGCGGCGACGACCTTGTGCGCAGTGGGGAAGACCATATCTTCTAGCTTCTTGCTATAGGGGACAGGCACATCCAGCGACGACACGCGCTTGACGGGCGCGTCCAGGTAGTCGAAGCAGTGTTCTTGAATTTGAGCTGCCAGTTCACTGCCAAAACTATACATCGGCAGCGCCTCTTCGACAATGACCGCGCGATTGGTCTTGCGCACGCTGGCGAAGACTGTCTCGGTGTCCAGAGGACGCAGCCAGCGCATATCGACAACTTCAGCCTGGACGCCCTCTTTCTCCAATTCGCGGGCCGCGCCCATGCACCATTCCAGCCCACGCGCGAAAGTCACCAGAGTCACATGCTGGCCTTCGCGCTTCACGTCGGCCTTGCCGATGGGGACGAGGTAGTCGGGGTCATCTGGCACGAGGCCGGGCTTGGGATAGAGGCCAATGCTCTCGCTGAACAAGACGGGATTGTCGTCGCGAATGCTGGTCTTGAGCATGCCGTAGGCGTCGGCGGGGGTGGCCGGCGTCGCCACGTACAAACCAGGGAAATGAGCGAAGATGGGTTCTGGGGTGTGACTGTGGGTGGCAGTGGCCTGGTCGCCCCAGCCGCTGGCCACGCGCAGCACCATCGGCACAGTGAACTGGCCGTTGAACATGTAGTGAATCTTGGCGGCGTGGTTGATGATGGCGTCTAGGGCCAAGAAGGCGAAGTTGATCGTCATAATCTCGGCGACCGGGCGCAAGCCGGCCATTGCCGAGCCGACAGCGGCGCCAGCGATGGCCATCTCGCTAATGGGCGCATCTTTGACGCGGCGCTCGCCGAATTCTTCCAAAAAGCCACGCGTCACGCGGTGCGTCCCCTGCCACCGGCCCACTTCTTGGCCCATGACGTAGACGCGATCGTCGCGGATCATCTCTTCGTGCAAGGCGCGGTGCAGGGCTTCGCGCATCGGGAGGTTCTTCACTGCCATAAGCGGATTCTTTCTGGCCTAGCGCCTCAGTCGACGTAAATGTGGGCGTAAAGTTCTTCTAGCGTGTCGGGCAGCGGGCTATTGTCAGCGAAAGCGATGGCTTCTTCTACGACCTTGTGCTGCTCGCCGGTGATCTGGTCTAGCTTAGGTTGAGCCTGAGGGTCTTGAGCTAGGATGCGGCGCGCCAAAATCGTGATGGGGTCTTTGGTCTGCTTCCACTCTTCCAGCTCTTGGGCCAGGCGCGTGTTGTACTGCTTATCGCTGACGCCATGCCCGCGATAGCGGTAGGTCATGGCTTCGATGAGGACAGGGCCATAGGCCAGGGCGTATTCTTTAGCAGCGCACACCGCTTCGTACACGGCCACCACGTCCTGGCCATCGATGCGGCCCAAGTCGTGCGTGCCGTAACCTTTGGCGCGTTCGTGCAGGATGGGGTTGGCGCTGGCGCGTTCGACTTCTGTCCCCATGCCATAGCCGTTGTTCTCAATGATCCAGATGTTGGGCAGCCGCCACACGCCGCTCATGTTGAGCGCTTCGTGGAAGTAGCCATTGTTGGTCGCGCCATCGCCCACCATGCTGATGACGACGGCGCCGCGCTCGTTGTACTGCGACTCCAGGGCCAAGCCCGTCGCCAGGGGCAGGTGGCCGCCGACGATGGCATAGCCGCCCCAAAAGTTATGTCGACGGCTGGCCAGATGCATGCTGCCGCCTTTGCCGCCGCTCAGGCCGTCGCGCTTGCCCATCATCTCGGCCATCGTCGCGCCAGGGTCGCAGCCAATGGCCAGGGCGATGCCATGATCGCGGTAGGCGGTGATGATATGGTCTTTGCCGATGACCATGTTGGCGATGGCGCCAACTGCGATAGCTTCGTGGCCGCTGTACAAGTGCAGGTACACGCCGGTGATACGCTTCTGCTCGTACAGATGTTGGCAGGCTTCCTCAAACTCGCGGATCAGCACCATCTGGCGATACCAATCCAGCAACATCTCCATCGTTATTTGGCCCATCGACAGCTCCTCGGCGCGACTTTTTGACTCTTTTAAGTGACAAGAGGGGTACAAAGTGTCTGAAACACCGTTCGGTGCGCTAAGTTTACCCAAAGTAGGGCCGAGGGTCAAACACTGTGACGTAGATTCACAGGGAAAGTTTAGTCATTGTGTCGCAGTAGATTTGACGCGCTGGAAATCTTCGGCGCGCGACGCATGAATTTCTTCTCAAGTCCGAAAACACAGAACGACTGCTAATCTTCTACCTGCTCTTTGAGCCAGCGCAGCGCTTCGTCGGCGCTGCGCGTGCCGTCGATGACGCTGATGAGGGCGTCGTGCATGGCCCGCGTCAGCGCGCCGCTGTCGGCCTGGGAGAAAGGCAGCGACGCTGCTTCCAACAACGCTTGATAGAAGGCCGCGTCTTCACGAGAGAGACTGGCGTCTTGCTGGCGCGCGGCTGGCAAAGACGGGATTTGAGCGGCAGCTGCGCTGAATTCGGCCAGACGAGCAGCGTCCATGAGCCAAACCACGTAGCGCATGGCCGCTGCTTGGCGCTCTGGAGTGCTGGCCAGCAACGTCCATGACCAGCCGTTGAGGACTCCTAAAAGGCGTCCATCGACGCTGGGGATGGGCGCAGGTCGCAAGGAGCGATCCTGAGCTTGCAAGCTCAGATAGGCCGACGAATTGATGATGGCTTGATCGACTTGGCCACTTTGCAGCAGGGCCAACACGTCGGCTGGGTTGTTCAAGCTCAGCAGCGCCGAACTGACGACCTCACGAGCGCGCGCCTGAGCGTAGAAGTTGAGCAGACGGGCTGCAGCCTCTGCGTCATAGACCAGGCTGCCCTCTGCGTTGAAGCTCCCGCCGGCTGCCAGGTATTGAGCCATGAAGGTATCGTTCAGGCCGTTGGCATAAGCAGGGCTGAAGGCCAGCGGCAGGCCACGCTCCAGCACGGCGTCGAAGTGCCAAGCGCTGGCGTCCACGTCGGGCTGCGGACGATAGGCCACGTGTTCAATGTCCAGCGTGTACACCAGGCCGTACAGGACGTTGTTCACTTGGCCCAGGGCCAGGGGGCGACCCAGTTCTGCGATGAGGGCCGCCGAGAGCAGGCCGTCCAGGCGTTGCAACAGACCGTCGCGCTCAGCGCTGAGCAAATCTTGGCGGCGCAGCAGAGTCAAATCGGGCAGGGCAGCAGGAGCAGCAATGCTGGCGCTGCGCAGCGTGGCCATAATCCCCCCTACGTCGCCCACGCGCTTCAGGCGTAGTTCGACGGCCATGCCGCTGGCTTCGGTGAAAGCCTGCGTTTGTTCGCGCAGACGGGCCAGGGCGGGCGAATCCAGCGGCGTGAGGCGGTCTGGCAGCCACACCACTAGCGAGGTAGACGGCGCTTCGGTGGGTTGGACGTCTTGGGCTAGGCTGAGAGCGCTCAGCAGAGCCAAGCACAGGCAGAAGCACACAGCGCGGCGCAAGGCTCAGCTCTCCAAGATGAAGTCGAAAAAAAGTGGACGGGACTGGACGTGGACATTCTGTCCTCCCAAAATGGGCTAGGGGCTTGCTGAGATTATACACGCTCAAATGTCCAAGCTGGTGTATGCTTGTGCATATCGCGCCTGAATTCTGAGGCCCTGTCATGCTCAATCCCAACCTACCCCGTTCTTCCTCTCGGCCTGCCAGGCCTGTGCGCTTCGTCTCGCTGCGCTGGAAGGCGCTCTTCCCCCTCAGCTTGCTGCTAACGCTGGTGGCGATGGTAGGGGCGTATGGGCTAGCGCTGAGCTTGGGGCGCAGCGCCGCCTTCGACGAACAGGCCATTGCTCGTCGCCAGCTGCAAGCCGCCCTGGATCAGGCCTATGGCCTGTACCTCGCTCAGCGCGCAGAAGCCCAGCGCGTCGCCTACACCGTCGGGGTGGCAGAGGCACTGGAGACGGGCGACGCGCGCGCCCTACATACCGTGCTGGAGTCGCTAGCTCGCGTCAGCGGCTTGGATGGGCTGATTGTGACCACTGCGCGCGGCGCGGAAGTGGCGGGAATCCAGCGTTTGGTGGGCGAACACGGCGTCGATTACAGCGTCAGCACCCAGACGGACTTGAGCGATGATCGGCTGATTGGGCGCTTGCAGCGCGGCGCCGACTTCGCCAGTGGGTTGTGGCGCGCTCCGCGCGGCCTGCACGTCGTGGTGGCCGCCCCCATCATCAGCGCGGACGGCGTGCCGCTGGGCTTCGTCCTGACGGGACGCTCGGTTGAGAGCCTGGTAGCGGCTTTGCAGGCCAGCAGCAGCGCCGACGTGGCCCTGTTCGCTGCCGATGGCGCGGTGCTGGCCAGCACCCTAGCCAACGTCCAGCCGCTCAGCTTGGGCCTGATGGCCCAAGTCATGGGCGCGCGCCAGGGCCTAGAAACAGCCTATGTGCAGGATGGCGCGCCGCAGCGCGCCTTGTACGCTCCGCTAGCCTATGGCGAGAGCGCCGACGATGTGATCGCGGCGTTGGGCCTGTTTGCGCCTCAGATTGCCCCGCTGCTGGCTCAAGCCAGCCAGCAATTGGTGGCCTTGCTGGCCGCCACGTTGGCCGCCGCCGCTAGCATTGGCCTGTTCATCAGCGTCAGCTTGTTCACTCGGCGTCTGGAGCGGATCGAAGGCGTAGTGCAGGCCCTATCTCAGGGCCAGACGGCCGCGCGCACGGGCATGCAGCCCATCGACGAGGTGGGCGCGCTGGGCCAGGCCATCGACCAATACGCGGAAGCGGCGGCTTTGCGCGAAGACCGCCTGCGCGCCAGCCTCCAGCAGGAACGACGCGAACGCGCCTACCTGGCTTCTGTGCTAGAGGCCCTGCCCGACGGCGTGCTGGTGCAGGACATGCGCGGCCAAACCCTGATGGTCAACCAGCGCGCCCGCGCGCTGCTGGGCCAGCACGCCGATCCGCTCTGGAACGCTCAGGCTTTGGGCCTGAACCTGGGGGCAGGTCAACCGCTCGGCGCGCCGCTCGCGCCTGGCTTATATGCCCTGGGCAGCCCACAACGCCTGCGCTGGGGCGGCAGCTTGCTGCAAGCCCAGTCCGCCGCCCTGGTGGCCGCGACGGGTGAGCGCCTAGGCAGCGTCGTCTTGCTGCGCGACATCAGCCGCGAGGCTCAGCTAGAGCAGGAACGCCAAGATTTGCTCAATCGTCTGGCCAGCGAAGTGCAGCAGCCCCTGGCCCAGATGAGCCAACGCGAAGCCAGCAGCGCCCCTATGCAGGGCTTGGCCCGCGAGATCAGCCGCCACGCCGCCGCCCTCCAGAAGATGATCGTCGACATGCGCGAATTGACGCAGTACAACCAGGCCCAGGCCGAACAACGCCAACGTCCGCTGAGCGCCAGCGCCTTGTTAGTGGCGGTGGCCAACGATTGGCGACAGATCGCTCAGGCCGCCGGCCTCAGCCTGAGCGTGACCATTGCACAGCAAGGCTTGTTCGTCCTGGGCGATGAGAGCCGTCTGCGCTTCGCACTGGGCAACTTGGTCGATAACGCCATCAAGTACACTAGCCCAGGCGGCTTGGTCGTGTTGGAAGTCCAGGAGGAGCGCGAGGGTTACGTCTACTTGCGCGTGCGCGACAACGGCGCAGGGATCAGCCCCGAAGATTTGACTCATGCCTTTGTGCCGTTCTATCGCGGCACGCCGCGCGACGCGCAAGGTCAGATCATCCGCGTGCCAGGCATGGGCCAGGGCCTGCCGCTGGCCCTGCAGATTGTGCAAGCACACGGCGGCAAGCTGTACCTCAAGAGCAAGCCAGGCCAGGGGACGGCAGCTTATGTGGCCCTGCCCGCCACCGCCGAGGTCGGCTATTTGACCACGCACTGGCTGAGCAGCGCCGATCTGGAGGGCGAGACGGTGGCCATGCGCCCCCTCGTCTCGCCCCAACAGCGCCCATGACTCAGCTCGTCAGCACGCGGGCCAATCGGCGGAAGTAGTTCACAATGTCCCAGCGCTGCTCGGCACTGAGGTCGCCATGACAGGGCGGCACGCGCCGCCAGCCCTCGTAGGTGGCGATGAACAGGTCTTCATCGCGCAGCCGCTCGGCGTTGCCCGTCAGGGCGCGGAAGTCGGTCACGCTCTGCCAGGCGATGCAGTGCTGTTCGTAGAGGGCCTTGCCGCGCGTCAGCGAGTCCTGGTCGGGCAAGGAGGGGTTGACGATGGTGGGCGGCATGGCCAGCAGCAGATCAGCTTGACGACTCTGCTCAGCTACCCACCAGATGGACGCAGCTATTGCGCCTGCGCTGATGACGGTCATGCCCAGGGCCATGAGCAAGGTCTGCGGGCCGAGACTAAGCCGCCGATAGAGGGCCTGCCAGGGCGCGCGCAAGATCAGGCCCAGGGTCAGCGTGGCCAGCACGGCAGGGACGATGTTCCACAGGCTAGGAGGCAGGCTGCGCAGCACAGCGGCATCTTGACGGACGGAGAAGCGCAGGGCGGCGCGCGGCGCGTCTAGGCCTTCTCCCAGGTCGATCAGGGCCAACCATTCGCCCTCGGCGTTGATGGCGGCGGTGCTGGCCACGAACAGGCCGTCTTCTACCGCGTCAGCGGACTGCCAGGGGCTGCGCGCCCCCGTCGTCGGATGATCCCATTGGGCCAGGACAGGGCCAGCGAAGGACGTTGCGCCCTTGACGACCACATCCAGCGTATTGACGCCAGGGGCGCCGGGGATGAGTTGGGCGCTGACCTCCCACAAGCCGTTCGCAGTCTGAATGGTGGCGCTGGCGCTAGGGGCGGGCGGCTCATCCTGCAAGAAGGCGGGCTGCGGGATGGGCGTAGCGCTCAGCAGGCTGGCCAAGGCCAGCGTTCCCAGGCCCAGGACGGCCTCCAGGCGCAGCGTCGCCCCAAAGCTGGCGGCGCGTCCAGCCAACGGGCGCAGCGGCTTCAGCGAGCGCGCCAGCGCGCCATCGGGGTGCAAGGCCAGGTGATGCAGCGCCGCCACCAACAGCAGGCCTGCGACCATCAGCAGCTTGAGGGCCAGCGCGCCACCGTAGCTGCTGACTAGGTCTTGAGGGCTGTAAAACCAATTGGCGGCATTGTAAGCCCCACTGGCGATGGTGGCCAGAGCCGCCCCATAGACCAAGACGCTGTATCGGCGCATGACGGCTGATAGGGCGGCGCGACGTGCCTCCCCTTCATAGGGGGCGAGGGCAGGCGGCAGGATGAGGGTCAGCACAGCCAGCCCACCGATCCAGAAGGCCACCGCCAGCGCGTGAAACCAGTGCATGGCGATGGCCACCCAGGGCATGACCAGCGCGCCAGCGGCGTGGCTGCTGACGGCGCTCGCCCCCAAGACGAGGGCCATTGTCCAAGTGTTGGCTGTCCAGGCTGATTGCACAATGCGCGGCATTTTCTCGCGGTAGGCCAGGCTAGCCCCGAAGCTCAACAGCACTAGTCCCAGGCCGATCAGGCGCAAAGTCCACACGTCGCCGAAACGCGAACCGCCGCGCACGATCTGCCACAGCCCACCGAAGATAGCTCGCTCGGCGCTCACGTCGAAGAAGACCATCGTCTGCTGCAGCAACGAGAGCGCCTGGCCCAACAGCGCTGAGGTCAGCCCCAGCCCGACGACGACGTTCAGGCGGGCCATGACGCGCGGCGGCAGCAGGCCCTGAGGGTGGCGCGCGCTGCCCCAGGCGGGGATCAGCACGTAGGTGTAGAGCATGAATGCGCCGAACAAGAGGTACGTGCCGCTCAGCAGCAGCACCTTCCAGACGACTTCTAGCGGCTGAGCTTGGTCGCTGGCGTCCTGGGCTTGCACACCTTCCACGCGCTGACCCACGAAGAAGACTTGCGTCTGGACGACGGCATGGCCATCGCTGGCGAAGGCAGCCCGCAGCTCCACCAGGTACGCCCCGTCGCTCAGCGCCCCTGGTGGCAGCTGCAAGCTCATGCGCGCGGCGTTGTCGGCATCCACCCCACCGCTGGCGATGATATTGCCATCTTGGTCGCGCAGATTCAGGGCGCTGAAACGCGCTTCCAAATCTTCGCTGAACCAGTACTGAAGGCGGGTGGGAGAGCGCTGCAAGACGCTGCGGTTCTCTGGAATGCTGCGCACGATATAGCCGTGCGCCGCCACAGGCCAGCTCAGCAAGGCCAAGAGCAGGCTCAGCAAGGCCAAGCGGCTAGTCCAATTCAAAGCGGCCCTCCTGCGGCTGGAGCGGGGCTTGGGCGGGGCTGACGGGCGGAGCAGACGGGGCTTGGCCCAAATCAGCATCCATCTGTCGACTACGCCACCACGAGACGACCATCATCCCCAAGAAGATGAGGGCCACGCTGACGAAGACGACTTCATCCCAGTAACCCAGGTTGCCATGTGCTAACAGCGGAACGATCATGAGCGGGTGACTTTCTACAACCAGCAATGCTATCTTTATACGCCTTGCGCACGAGCCATGCCAGAGAGGACAGGCTGAGGATCGGCTGAGAAAGCGTGAGTCTTGATTTGTTCATCGACGAGCGTTCATCTGACCCAAGACGAGCGTTAACCTGTTCATGTATAATTGACCGCTTGGTCGACGACTTGAGCCACAAGATAGGATATGCTCATGAAGATCATTCAACTCTCCCCGCAGCGCCTGATGATCGCTCTGTTGCTCTTCGCCACCATGCTCTGGGGCATGGCCTTCATCTTCGCCAAGAGCGTTACGCAAACGACGGACACCTTAACTTACATGGCGGCGCGCTTCGCGCTGGCCAGTGGGCTGATGGCCCTCGTCTATCGGCGACGTTTGCGCGGTCTGACGCTGAGCGAAGCTGCTCAGGGCTTATGGGTGGGTTCTTTCATGTTCGTGGCCATCATTCTGATGACAGAAGGCTTGCGCGAGACCAGCGCCAGCGTGGCTGGTTTCTTGACCTCGCTCTACGTAGTCTTCGTGCCGTTCGTGGCCGCCGTCTGGATTCGCGAGCCGCTGCGCCCGACGATGATCGGCGCGTCTAGCGTGGCCTTCCTCGGCTTGGTCGTCATGACGCTAGATGGCAGCAGCTTCAGCCTGCGCTTCAGTCCAGGGGAGGTGCTGCTACTGCTCAGCGCGTTGGTGGCGGCCCTGCACATTGTGGCTGTGTCGCGCTATGCTCACAGCATGGACAGCAGCCGCCTGACCTTCATGCAGCTGTTTGCAGTGGCGCTCTTCAGCGTGCTAGCCATGCCCTTCAGCGAGACTTCGCTCTACATCAGCCCGCAGGCCTGGCTAGAGATTGCCATCATGGCCATCTTCATGACCGTCGTCACCTTCTCTATCATGACCGCCGCGCAGCGCGTCATCAGCAGCACCCAGGCCACCCTGTTTTACGCCCTAGAGCCGCTGTGGACGGCGCTGTTCGGGTTGTGGGTGGGTGAACGGATTGCCTTGCAACACTGGATCGGTGGATTGCTGATCGTCGCTGCCCTGCTCCTGGGCAGTCTGTCTAGCGATTGGGCGACAGTGGTCCGGTATAGGATCGGGCAATTCGCTTTCGTCCGTCGGGAGAAGCAGCAGCAGGCGCAGGAGGCTTCGACGCTCTGATGACCTCTTTCAAAGGCACGTTGACGACGATCAGCGTGCCTTTGCCAGGCGCGCTGCGCATTTCCAGCCGTCCGCCGATGAGCTGGGCGCGCTCCTGCATGTTGACCATGCCGAAGCTACCGCGTCCCTCGTAGTTCTGGCCTACTGCGTTCATGTCGAAGCCCTTGCCGTTGTCCTGAATGCGCACCACCACGCCCTGCTCGTTGAGGCTCACGCGCACATCGATGAGCGGGGCTTGGGCGTGCTTGCGCGCGTTGTTGCTGGCCTCTTCGATCAAGTAGAAGAGCGTGCCTTGCTGTTCTTGTGTCAAGTTCATCTCCACATCCGGATCAACGGCGACGCGCATGTTCTGACCATACGTCTTGCCCATCTTCTCCGCCAGTTGATTGAGGGCGCTGGTCAAGCCACTGGTTTCCAGGGCCAGAGGGCGCAGCGCGAACATGACGTGGCGAATCTCCTCGACGGCGCGCTGAGCCATGCTGCGCAGCTTCTCTACTTCTTCTGCTAGGGCTTGTGGCTGACGCTGGGCAGTTATGAGCAGCGTCGGCAGCTGCATGACGACGGCGCTGATCGTCTGGGTAGGGATATCGTGTAGATCGCGCACCAGGGCCTTGCGAGCGTTCTCCTCAATGCGGATCAGGCGCTCTTTCTCGTCCATCAGCGAACGGTACAGGAAGCTATTTTGCAGGGCAATTGTGGCCTGCACGCCGATGGCTTGCATGGCGTCTAGGTTGTCTTCGTTGAAGGCATCCTGCTCGGTGCTGGCGTAGACCAGCACGCCGAAGGTGTCGAAGCCGGCGCGCAAGGGGATACATAGGATCGACTCCACGTTGCTGAAGGCCACCAGTTCGCACAGCTCTTCATCTTCCGATCCCCCTGTGCTGACGATCTTGGGGACGCCCTCGCGGATCGTCCGAGCTAGGATACCCCGCTCTCCCTTGAAAGTGCGTCTGCTGTCGATGTGCTGGAGGCCGCGCGCAGTGGCGATGGTCAGCTCATTATCGCTCTCCACCAGCAGCGTAATGCTCACTAGGCGATGCTGTTTGGGGTCACGGCGCACGCATAGGCGACCAATGTCGGTGGTGATATCCAGGATTCTCTGGTAATCGGTGGTGCTGATGAGCTGAGTCGCCATGTCTGCGACGGCCTTCACCCGTTCACGCATGGCGTTGGCGCGGGCCGTAGCTTCTTCGCTGGCTTTCTCCAGCTTGCGGCTACGCGCCGTGTTTTCGATGTTCAGGACGCTGGAAGCGGTGGCGCTGCTGAGCGTCACCAGGGCCAGGGCCAGCAACGCAGTGGTGTATTCAGCGGGCAGACGCAGCGGCGGCAGGACGCTTACTGCACCCTGGAGGTGCAGGGCCACCAGCACCATCAGGGCCAAGATGGCGCTAGAGGCCAAGCCCACAGGCGGGCCGAGCCGCACCACGTTCAACAGGATGAGCGAAGCTGCGATGGCGAACCACAGAGAGGGCGTCGCTGCGCTGACGCTGGTGAAGGCGAAGGCGATGATCCAATCCGTCGGCGGCATGAGCAGCAGCGCATATGGGCTGAGCGGCTTCACGGCCAGCGCCACACCAATTAGGCCGTTGGCCACACCTCCTATGACTAGGGCCAGCAGCAAATCGCTGTGGTCGCTTAGCGAGAAAGACGCTAGCTTGACGAAAGCGCCGCGCGCCAGCAGCACCAGCGCTGCCAGGCCCAGCAGCAAAACCCAACGCAGGCCATAGAAGGCCCAGTCTTGCCCGCGCGTTGCATTCAGCATTGACCACATAGACTCACTCGGTTGTCTTCAGGATTGGCGTGACGATAGTACTATTGTAGCGCGAAACGTGGCCAGGAGGTAGAAACAAGCCCAGTGTTTCTTCAACCAGCTTTAAACGGAGCGCGTTCCAGACGGCCTTCCGCCAGGAAATGTCGCAGTTCGGCCGCGCGCTGTTCCATCATAGCTTGAGCATGAGGGTAGACGCTAGGATTTTCGTGGTTGAGCGCCAACCAGCGTATGCTGGCCACGTGTCGTGCTGCGACTAGCGTCTCTAGATGATCGCGCCAGGCTGAGGGCAAGGGCAGCAGACTGTGATAGCCCTCCCACAGGGCCTGCTCTAGAGCAGCGTACTCAGGCCGCAGCTTGAGCTGCCACAGCAGCGGCGCGAAGTCATACAAGAAGTAGCCCCAGCCGCAGTACTCAAAATCCAGCGCGCGCGCTTGCCCCTGGTGGAAGAGGACGTTCTGCTGGTGCAGATCGCCGTGAATCAGGCCGTAGCTGCTGCGCGACTGGCCCAATGCTTCGAAGGCTCGGCGCGCCTGCTGGCCCACCTGCTGCATAACCTCCAGCACAGCATCGCTGAGCATGGATTGCAGCCCTCCCAGGGCGTAGCGTCCGCCTTCGCCGAACAGACCGTTGTAGTCCAGGCGCGGCAGATCGCTGTCGGGAGTAGGAGAAAAGTCTTGAGCCGCGCGGTGCAGGCGGGCCAAGAGCCGACCGATGGCGGCACAATCTGCCGAGTCTAGGGCATCCAGCGGCTTCTCCTGACCCTCTTGGTAGACGAACAGCACGCCAATCATCTGAGGATCATCTTGAGCCAGCGCGTAGGGTGCGCCATCGCGGGTGTAGAGCGGATGCGGCACGGGCAGATGACAGACCTCCGCCAAATAGCTCAGCCAAGCGATTTCAGCGCGCAGGCGATGGGTGTTCAGGGCATAGGTATGCAGGCGCAGCACGTAGCGACGCGGGCCGTCTTGGGCCAAGAAGACGACGTTGTGGGTGCGCGCCAAGATGCGACATTCGGCTCGGCCCAGGCCGTAAGCATCCAGAGCGCGGCGCGCAATAGCCAGCCATTGAGCTTCGTTGGCATTGTGTGTCATCGTCAAAGCCTTGTCTCAGCGCTCAACGCTCTCTCAGTCAGTCGTGCAAAATCGCCCAGGCCTCCACCATCGCGCAACTGTTGCGCAACGGCCACCTGAGAACAGCTGCCTAGCGGCTCATCGCCTCGCACAGGCCTTCGCGGCAGAAGCACAGCCTTCCTCTCCCGCTGAGCGGGTCTGTGTCATTGTCTACAAGATGCTCTTGAAGTACAAGCACAAGATGAAGCCGCGAGCCTTCGTGCTTTAGACCTGTTAGCTTCAGGGCGGTTGAAGGATGAGACGGCCTGCGGCATAATAGGGGGCGCTATGTTCGTCCCCAACGTCCAGGATGGAAGCCCATGAGTGACCAAGTTTTGAGCGTGTTGATTATCAATGCCGATCACAAGATGGGTCTGGCCCTGACTCAGGCCCTCAGCAGGGGCGGAGCGCGCGTCCTGGCCAGCACGGCGCGCGGCGCCGCTGGCGCGAGCGCCATCCGCACAGCAGGCGGCATACCCATCTACCCGCAGCTTGATCGCGCCGAGTCCGTCCGCGCCATGATCGCAGCGGGCAAAGCCAGCGTCGTGGTCAACCTGGTCGCTCATCCGCTGGCGCTCAGCCCTTACGCCGCGCCCAACTACGCCAAGCACCTGCACTCGTTCAACGTCGTCATCGCGGCCATCGTCCAAGCCTGCCGCGCCGCCCAAGTCGAGCGCTTCATCAGCCTCAGCCTGGGCTGCGTCTACGGCGACACCGAGGGCGCGATCGTGGACGAGGACAGCGCCACCCAAGCCGACCATCCCCTAGCTCGCGCAGCTCTGCGAGCAGAGAAGCTGACTCTGGACGCTGGCGCCGACATACTGCGCCTGGGCTACGTCTATGGCGACGACGAGGCTAGCCTGGCCCTGCTGGACGGGGTCAAGCGCGGGCGCGCCTTCTTACCCGGCCCTGGCAAGGCTAGCTTCGTCCATCAAGACGATGTAGTCAGCGCCATCGTGGCCCTCATCCACGCCGAGCGCGGGCGCGAGGGCCGCGTCTACAACGTGAGCGACGATCAGCCCACGACGCACAACGCCTTCCTGGCGACGATAGGCCAGGCCCTGGGGGTGGGCGCGCCGCTCAAGCTGCCCTTCCAACTCATCCCTGACGAGCAGCGCAGCGCCTTGCTGACCCAATCTTTCGCCCTCAGCAACAGCCGCGCCAAAGCGGAGCTGGGCTGGAAGCCCACCTATGCCAGCGTGAGCGAAGGCATTGAGCGCATTTTGCTGCTCCAGCGCGCGGCAGCCGCCCCTTCTACCCCGACCACGGCCCAGAAAGACCTCACCATAGCATGACCCAACGCATTCGTGGCGTGTTGTTCGACATGGACGACACGTTAATTGACTGGAGCGAGTACCATCAAGGGGGCGATTGGCGCGCCACCGAGCGTCCCCACCTGCGCAAGCTCTACGACTTCGTGCAGGATCAGCATGGCAAACTCAACGCTAGCTTCGACACCTTCGCCAACTACTACAATGGCCGCGTGCGCGATGCCTGGTCGGATGCGCGCACCAGCCTGCGCGCCCCGCACCTGGGCCTGGTGGTCATGGACTGCCTGGCTCACTTTGGTTATCGTGGCAGGCTGAGCATGGACGACTGTCTGCGGGCCTATGAGTGGGGCGCTATCGAGCGCGTGCGCCCCTTCGACGACACCATCCCTACCCTCAGGAAATTGACAGCGCGCGGGATCGCCCTGGGGATCGTCACCAACGCCTATCAGCCGATGTGGATGCGCGATTTTGAGCTGCGCCATTACGGCCTGCTGGACTACTTCCCCAATCCACGCGCTCGCATCAGCGCCGCCGACGCCGGCTACCTTAAGCCCCATTCCGCCATCTTTGAGCGCGCTCTGCAAGCCCTGGGCCTGCCCCCTGAGGAAGTCATCTTCGTCGGGGACAATCCCGTCGCCGATATTGCCGGGGCGCAACACGCTGGTATGCGCGCCGTCTGGCGGCAACTGCCCAACGCCATCCTGGCCAATCCCATCATCGTCCCAGACGCCACCATCAACAGCCTGCAAGACCTGATCGGCATCATCGAAGCCTGGGAGGCGGCATGAGCGTCCGCAGCCTGATGGCCCAGGATCGTAACCTGATCCTCACCGGCTACCTTGAACCCAACCGTCCGCGCTTGGGTCGCCAGGTTGCCCAGAAGCTGGGCCTGCGCTTCGTGGACATCGAAGAGATGATGGAGGATCGCTTGGGCGACAGCCTGGAGAACGCGCGCGCCCAATACGGCGAGCGGCATATCAAGACGATGGAAGACCAGATCGTCCGCGACGCCGCTCTGTATCGTCATGCTCTGATCCGCGTCAACGGCTCAACCCTAGTGCGCTGCGAAGACGCTGCGCGCCTGATGGCCACTGGCGTCACCATCTGCCTGGTAGCCCGTCTGGACGCCGTACTCCAGCGCATGCACTTGATGATGGGAGCGCGCTTCCACGATCCGTCTGGCCGCGAAGCAGAGATTGGCGTGCTGCGCCGCGAATGGGCCGTGCGCAAGCTGCCCAACATCCTCGAATACGACGCCACCGCCAAAGATGAGCCGACCATCGTCGCTGAGCTGGTGGCCTTGTGGCAAAGTATCGCCATCCAGCGCGGCTGAGCCGAACAAAGGGCGTTGCGCCATGACCCAAAACCTGCCACCTAACGACCAGGGCAAGCCCTCGCCTTTGCTGGTGCTGTTCCTGGTGTTGCCTCTGTTGGGTATTTTGGCAGCGCTGCTCATGCTGGCCAGCGAACGGCCAGGCCCTCAGAGCATAGTCGTTGGTCAGCTCCCCGCCGCCGATCTGAACACTGCTTCGCTCATTAACTTCCAGGCGCCGCCCTTCGACCTGGTCAACCTCGACGGCCAACCCGTCAGCCTGGCAGATTACGCAGGCCGTCCGCTCATCCTCAATTTCTGGCAGACTACTTGCGAGCCATGCAAGCGCGAAATGCCCACCTTCGCTGAATTCCTGGAAGACCAGTCCGACGTGGCTTTGCTGGCCGTCAGCATTGAAGAGACCAGCGAGCAGGTGCGCGCTTTCTTCGCGGAGCTAGATATGCTGCCCGTGCCTGTGGCCCTAGACGTGGACGGCAGCGCGCGCCGCGCCTACGGGATCGCCGGCTTGCCCACGACTTACGTCATCGACGACGAGGGCGTCGTGCGCTACATGCACCTGGGCGAGATGAACGCCTTGCAACTGCGCCAATACGCCGAGATCATCCTGGCGGACAGCGCCGCCAACTGAAGCAGAGACTTCAGCGCTCGGTGGCGAGGGCAGCTTAGTCTAGCGGTGGCAACTCTTGCAAACGCTGCAGCACACTCAGGAAAATCTGAAATTCGTGTGGCGCAAAGTGGCGCGCAATGTACTGGTCGACTTCGCTGGCTGAACGCAACACCGCGTCGCGCAGCGCATGGCCTTTGGGCGTCAGATGGACTAGGGTCGCGCGGCGGTCGGCGATATCCTGGCGGCGTTCGATCAGGCCCTTCTCCTGCAACTTGTCTAGGTTAGGCGTGAACGAGGTTGCTGAGCGGCCCACCGCACGCGCCAGCTTACTGGCTTGTACGCCATCCTGCTGGTACAGCGCACGCAGGATGTACCACTCAATGACGCTGATGTTGTATTGACGCACATGTGACCCAATTACCTGATCTAGGTTGCGCAGGGCTACATCCATGTTGCACCAAACCGATCCGTCGAACAGAAGGTGATCCAGCGAGTCTTTCAGAGATGATGAGGTCATGGTTGTGCTACTTTAATCATGGATAGTCAAATAAAGTATAATCCTTCAATCAATTTTTGAACATGGCCAATATAATTCGTTGAGCAATCATTGACGATCCGAGAAAACTTCTTACGTTTTATAACTCGGCAGGATTAGTCTGCGAACGACTGACCAGGGCCAGCAGCGCGACCGCCGTCACGATCAGCGCAGCGCCGAGCCACTGCTGGAGCGTAACTCGCTCTGCCAACAGCAAAGCGGCCAGCACAATCCCCAAGACCGGCTCAACGGTGCTGAACAGCGAGGCCAGCGAAGACCCAATGCGTTGGATGGCGGCGTTGAGGGCGAACATCGGGTATGCCGTGCATAGGCTGGCCAGCAGGGCCAACAGCAGCCAAGTGGTCGTATCTTGCGGGCCGCGCAGCCCCTGAAAGGGCAGCAGCGCGAAGATAGTTAGGCCACAGCCCGTGATGAGCCAGGCGGCTGAGAGGGTCAAATCTCGGACGCGGCGTAACAGACGCTCGCTCAGCAAGTAGTAGAGGGCCACCGAAGCGGCGTTCAGCAGAGCCAATACAATCCCGCCTGCGTCTAGGCTCCGAGCTTCGCCGAAGAAATTCGGCACGGTCAACAGCACCCCTAGCAGCGTCAGGCCGACTGCCAACCAGGCCCAACCGCTCAGGCGCACCCCCAACAGCGCCGATAGCAACGCCACCATCGTTGGGTAGGTGTAGAACAAGACGATATAAATGCTGGCCGGGATGGTCTCCAGCCCAATGAAGGCGACCAACACCGACGCGGCGTACAGCAGTCCTAGGCTGAGAGGCCGCCAGCGCGCTATCCCCAAGTCCACAGGCTGCCCACGCCGCCTCCAGGCCAGGGCTAGCCAGATCAGCGGCGTAGCGATGGCAAAACGCCAGACGGCAATGTCCGTCGGTTGCAAATCCGAGCGCTCGTAGATGGCGCGCACCAACGAAGGCAAGAAGGCATAACCTGTCGCTGCCGAGAGGATCAGCAGCAAACCGCTGCGAAATTGGTGATTCATGCAGGCTCACTCAGTCTGTGGGGGATGGGTCATCGTCCTGGGGCAGGCGCGAGCGCGGAGCTGGCGGGATGGCTATCTCTTGGCTCTGGCGGCGCGCCGCTTCTGACTGAGGCGGCACGCGCCGACGCAGGTCAGGCGGAAGCTCGACCTCTTGGCTGGTGATGAGGCTGGCCTGCGTCGGATTGCGCACAGCGCCGATGGGGAAAGGGTCGAGGCCGCCCATCTCGGCGCCCATCATGCGTTGAATAGCCACCATCTCTTGAGTGGTCAGGGCAGCCATCGTGCCTTGCTCATTGTCGTGTTCTCGCGTGCCAAAGGCGCGGTGGAAGGCGATGCGCTGGAACTGCACGCTGGCCATGTTGGCCACAATCAGGGCATTGGGGTTGACGCCGCGCGCCGTCAAGTCCTCTTGACGTACTAGCAGAATGCTGACGGCCAGCAACCCCACCCCCGCCCATTGCAGCGCGGTCAGGCTATCGTCTAGGATAAGAGCGGCCAGCAGCAGAGCCACGCCAATTTCAGTCAAAGCCAGGATGGCCGTCTGCATACTGCCGAAGATTTTCACCCCCAAGAACAACGTCAGGCGCGAGAGCAGGGTGCTGCCCCCTAACAAAACGATCCAACCCAAGCTGGCTTCCAGCGCAACCAAGCTGAAGCTGGGGGTGATAACCAGCCAAACCATGCCCACCACAACGCCCATCGTCGTTAGAATGTAAAGCGTCACGGTCGGCGCAGGCATTTCGTACAGCACATACTGGCTGAGCGTGACCGTGCCAGCGAACATCAGGGCGTTGGCCAGCATGAAGCCCACCGCCAGCCAATCCAAGCGATCCGCGCTGAAGCCAGTGATGACCAACAGCGCCGCGCTGGCCAGCACGACGCGCGCCAGGGTGCGGCGATTGGGGCGCTGACCATTGAGTGCCGAGAGCAACACCGTGAAGGTCAGGTACGAGCCATTGATGAGCTGCACCATCGACGCGCTCAGGCCGGCCAGGCCACCGTAGTAGAACAACGAGCCAATGCCGTTGATCGTGCCGATGGCGATACAGCCCAACAGACCCGCCGGGTAGATGTAGATGTAGCGGCGCGCAAACAGCGCATAGATGATCCACAGCAGCACCACCGCCACCAGGGTGCGCAGCGCCGCCACCGTGAATGAATCGGCCCCGCTCTGGAGGGCTAACTTGCCGAAGACCGGCGCCAACCCCAAGAAGAAAGGCGTTGAAAGAGCAGCCATGACACCGCGCAGAGGCGATCTGCTGGGAGCGCTCATCATCTTTGACGCGCGTTCAAGGGGCGAATCTTGCCCAGGTTGCGGGTGGTGGCGGTGCTAGGCTCGCCAACCTCGCCTTTGGCCACGCTCAGGGGTAGCACTACGATGAACTCGCTGCCGGGCAAGCGTTCAGGATCATAGCCCGCGCTCTCTACCCAAATGCGCCCGCCGTGTGCTTCCACCACGCCCTTGCAGATGGCCAGGCCCAAGCCCAGTCCACCACCTCCGAAAGCCGTCTTGCTCGTGCCGTGCGTCTCTATACTCTGCGGGAGTTTCAGTCGCTCGAAGATAGCTTCATGGTGGGCTGGATCAATCCCTATGCCGCTGTCTTTGACGCTCAGGCGCACCAGATGGTTGTTGTATTGGGCGCTCAGGATGATTTGACCACCATCCGGCGTGTATTTGATGGCGTTGCTCAGCAAGTTAACCAAAGTCATGTAGAGTAAGTCGGCATCGGCGCGCATAGATGAGGGGAACTGGCTTTCGTCGAAGACGAGCCGTATTCGCCGCTCCATGAGCGCATTTGCGAAGGAGTTGACTGCGCGGCGCGCCAACGTCCCCAGATTGAGCGGCGTCAGGTTCAAGTCGATCTTGTTGGTCATGATACGGCTGACGATCAGAATGTCTTCGATGATCCCCTGCATACGAGTGATCGAGTCGCTCAGGCCCTGGATGAGGATGGTGACTTCAGGGTCTTGTTCCATCATGCGCCGCAGCGGCGGATGATCTTCCAACAGGCGGCCATAGCCCTGCACCAGGGTGAGCGGCGTGCGCAGCTCATGAGCGGTGAGTTGGATGAAGCTGTCTTTCATCTCGTCCAGGCGTTGCAGCTCAGCGTTCTTGGTCTCTAGCTCGCGGATGCGCGCTTCTAGGCGTGCCACCGTCTCGGAGAGCAGCTTAGCGCGCGCCTGGTCGATTCGTCCCTCATCAGCGATCATGTCTGTGCCGCCAGACAAGAAGAATTCCATCTGGATGGCGAGGGCCTGAACGTTGATGGGCTTGGCCAGGAAGCCGTTGATCCCAGCCGCCACGCTCAGGTCGCGGGCGTTGTCGTCATCTTCGCCGATGATGGCCACGATGGGGATACGAGCAAAGCGGGCGTCGGCGCGCAGGCTAGAAGCCAGCTCCAGGCCGCTCATGTCGGGCAAGTACAAATCGGTGAGGATGATGGAGGGGAGGTGCTGGCGGGCCAGGTCGAGTCCCTCCAGCGCACGAGTCGCGCCGAAGAGCTGGTAGCCTAGTTCCTGCAAGCGTCGCCAGATGACGCGCATCGTCACGGAGTCATCTTCGATGATGAGAACTTTGGAGTCTGCACGTGCCACGATGAGTCTTTTCGCCCAAAACAGCTACGCAACGGCTTTACAACCTAAACCTTGCCAATAGCATAGCACAAGATGGAGCTTTGCGTGCGGGCAGATGACAAGGCCAGGGCAGACGACCCCCTCTTTCAGAGCGCGCTGTAACTATTCGGGGGAAGGTGACCTCTACCAAAGGCCCGACATGATTGGGTTGAGCCTGAAGCTGAGCGCGCAGTGCAAGGTCAGAAGCCCATCGTCCGCCCGATAATCTCCTTCATGATCTCGTTTGTGCCGCCGTAAATGCTCATGACGCGGGCATCCAGATAGAATTTGGCGATGGGGTATTCCAGCATGTAACCGTAGCCGCCATGCAACTGCACGCACTGGTCGACGACGCGCTGCTGCAGGTCGGTCGTCCACCACTTGGCCATGCTGGCCTGCTCGGTGGTCAGCCTGCCCTCGTTCAGCTCCATAATGCAGCGATCCACGAACACTTGGCCGATAGTGATCTCAGTCTTCATCTCGGCCAGCCTGAAGCGGCTGTTCTGGAACGTGCCGATAGGCTTGCCGAAGGCAGTGCGCTCTCGGCAGTAGGCGACCGTCATGGCCAGGGCGGTCTGCGCGCCGGCCATCGCGGCGACGGCGATGTTCAGGCGCTCTTGCGGGAGCTGCTCCATCAAGTAGATGAAGCCCTGGCCCTCTTGACCCAGCAAGTTTTCGACGGGGACGCAAACATCTTCGAAGAACAGCTCGGCGGTGTCTTGGGCGCGCAGGCCGATCTTATCCAGCTTGCGTCCGCGCTTGAAGCCCTCCATGCCGCGTTCGATGCACAGCAAGCTGATCCCGCTGTGCTTCTGCTGCGGATCGGTCTTGACGACGGTGATGACGAAATCGGCGTTGATCCCGTTAGTGATGAAGGTCTTGGCGCCGTTGACGACGTAATGCCCGTTCTGGCGGATGGCGCTGGTGCGTACGGCAGCCAAGTCACTGCCGGTGTTCGGCTCGGTCATGGCGATAGCGGTGATGACTTCGCCGCTTATCATCTTAGGCAGCCAGCGGCGCTTCTGTTCTTCTGTGCCGTAGTGCAAGATGTAAGGGATCACGATGTCGTTGTGCAAGCCGAAGCCGGGGCCGCTCGCGCCGACGCGCACCAATTCCTCGGTTAGGATGGCATTGTAACGGAAGTCCTTCATCCCCTGGCCGCCGTATTCCTCTGGCACATCAAAGCCCAGGAAGCCATTTTCGCCGGCCTTCAGCCAGACTTCGCGCGGGACGATCCCTTCCTGTTCCCATTGGTGATGATGAGGGACGATTTCTTTCTCCACGAAGCGCCGCCAGGCGTCGCGGAACATGCGATGGTCTTCAGTGAAGATGGCGCGTTCCATTCGGCAAAACCCTTCGCTCAAAAAATCCATTCAGTCGGCAGCACAAGTATAGCGCCAAGATGGACGATTCGGATACGTCGTTTGTGGGATTGGCTTTTTCGTCGGGCTTGCGCTACGATGACCTGCTTCAGAATACTGAGCGCAGAATGAGACGCTTTTCACCCAGAAAGGCCTACGAGCTATGAAGATCGCCAACAACGTCACTGAACTGATCGGCAACACGCCGCTGGTGCGCCTGAACCGCGTCACAGAGGGGGCTGTCGCCACCGTCGTCGCCAAGCTGGAATTCTTCAATCCGGCTCACAGCGTCAAAGACCGCATTGGCGTGTCCATGATCGAAGCTGCTGAACGCGACGGCCTGATCGACAAAGACACGGTGATTATCGAACCCACCAGCGGCAACACGGGCATCGCGCTGGCGATGGTGGCAGCCCAGCGTGGCTATCGCCTCATCATCGTCATGCCAGAGACGATGAGCAAGGAGCGCCGCAAGCTGTTGCGCGCCTACGGCGCTGAACTCGTCCTCACCCCCGGCCCTGGCGGCATGGGCGCAGCCATCGCCAAAGCCCAAGAGCTGGCAGCCCAACATCCTAAGGCCTTCATCCCCCAGCAGTTCGAGAACGCTGCTAACCCCGCCATTCACCGTGCCACCACCGCCGAGGAGATTTGGCGCGACACCGAGGGCCGGGTCGACATCCTGGTGAGCGGCGTCGGCACAGGTGGCACGATCACTGGAGTGGGCGAGGTACTGAAGGCGCGCAAGCCCGACGTCCGCGTCGTCGCGGTCGAACCCGCCGAGTCGCCGGTGCTGAGCGGCGGCCAGCGCGGCCCACACCCCATCCAGGGGATTGGCGCGGGCTTCGTGCCGCCCATCTTGAACACATCCATCTACGACGAGGTGATCCAAGTGACGGGCCAAGACGCCATCGAGACTGCGCGCCGCGTCGCCACCCACGAGGGCCTGCTGATCGGCATTTCGTCAGGCGCTGCTACCTGGGCTGCCCTGCAAGTGGCTCATCGGCCAGAGAACGCAGGCAAGCTGATCGTCGTCATCATCCCCTCGTTCGGCGAGCGCTACCTGTCCACTGCGCTCTATGCTCATCTGGACGAAGCTTAAGCCCCGACAGGCTGAGCGATGGGCTGAGACGGGGCGCCCTGCCAGCGCGGGGCATCTTTCGGAAGCTCGCGGAACAAAGCGTGCTGGTATTCGTGATACTCGACTTCGACGGTGTGGCGCGCCGATTGCACGTAACGCCGCCGTATGCCCTCGACTTCGGCTTGAATGCGCTGGCGCACGTCGGCGGGCAGGCGATAGCGCCCAACGATGGCGTTGGCCGCCAACTGTGATTGCGTGTCGGACAGCGGCCAAATGCAGCCCTGGGGCTGCACTAACCCGATGAAGAATAGCGTCGGATGGTCGGGGTGGAAGACGCGCAAATACAGCGGCACGTCGCCTTCGCTGAAGTCGATGAAGGCCTTGTCGAAGAAAGGAAAGCTGATGATGTAGCCCGTCGCGGCGATGACAGTGTCGTATTCGTCGCTCTGACCATCGACGAAGACGACGCGCCGCCCTTCATAGCGAGCGATGTCGCGGCGCGGATGAATATCGCCATGCCGAATGCGCGTCAGCAAGTCGCTGTTGATGATGGGGTGCTGCTCTAGGATGTTGACTTCAGGCTCTTGCAGGCCATAGGCCTTGTTGCCCCCCGTCACCAAGCGCCAGACCAGCCAGTTCACGTTCATGCGCAGGCTGCGCGGCAGCCAGGTCAGGCGGGCATTAATCACGTCCGGTGGTTGGCCGAAGATGATTTTAGGGACGATGTAGTAGCCGCGCCGCCACGAAATAGCTGTGAAGGCCGCATGACGCGCCACATCGCAGGCGATGTCGGCGGCGCTGTTGCCGCCGCCCACCACCAACACGCGCTGGCCTTTGAACGGCAAATGGCTACGGTAGTAGTGGCTATGGACAATCTGCCCTGCGAAGTCGCCAGGGTAAGACGGGTAGCGCGGATTCCAGTGGTGGCCATTAGCCACCATCAAATGAGTGAAGCGCTCTGTCCGCCCATCGTTTAAGGTGATGAGCCAGCTCTCATCGGGCTGCTTCTCAGCCCGCGTGACTTCCGTGCGGAACTGGATGTAGGGTTCGACGCCGAAGTGCCGCGCGTAGCTCTGGAAATACTCTTTTAGCAAGTGGTGGCCGGGGTAGTCAGGGTAGTGAGCAGGCATGGGGAAGTCATGGTATTGCGACAGGCGCTTGGACGAGATGATATGAGCCGTCTCGTAGACGCTGGAGTGTTCCACCTCATCGCTGTAGACCCAGTTGCCGCCCACCTCCTTGCCGCGATCATAGACGACGAAGTTGGTGATCCCCACCTGGAGCAAGTGCTTGGCGGCGGTGATCCCACTAGGCCCTGCCCCGATAACGCACACGCGGACATTTTCTGTCATGAACGCAACTCCTTAAATACTCTACACTAACGACCTTTTGAGCCAGGCTGGCGCTCTTATTGTATAATTCACAGCATGGACTGGCAAATGATTTGGGACGAATTAGGCTGGGACGACGAAGGCCAGCGGCAGCGCCTGGCCGAGGAGCGTCTACGTCAGCGCGCCAAAGCCTATGCCGCTCCTGAAGTTGACCCCACGCCCGAAGCCGCGCTGCTGCGCGTCCTCAGCTTCCGCCTGGGAGATGAACGTTACGGTCTGGACGTCCAGGCAGTGCGCGGCGTGCGCCCTCTGGGCCAGATGGCCCGTCTGTTCCAGGCGCCCCCCTTCTACGTTGGCGTCATCAACCAGCGCGGCCAAATGATGACAGCCTTCGACCTGCGCCCCTTCTTCGGCCTGCCCATCGACCCTCAGCAGTCGCCCCCCGATGAGGCAGTGCTAGTCGAGGGCCAGGGCCTGCGCTTGGCCTTGCTGGCCCATCGCGTGGAAGATGTACAGCCTGTGCTGCGCGCCGACATCAGCGCTGCTGCCTTGCGCTATGCGCGCGGCGTCACCTCTGACCGCCTCATCGTCCTCGACCTGGAGGCGCTGCTGAGCGATGAACGTCTGCGCCTGACTTGAATTCCTCGTCTGAGTCGTCCCAGTGGAAGGACTGATCGCCACCATGCGCCGTGTCTCCAATCGCTACTTCGTCTTCAATGTGCTGATTGGCACGCTGCCCAGCTTGCTAGGAGCTGCTGGCCTGGCCCTCAGCGGCGCGCTGCCGCTTGGTGCTGCCCTAGCCCTGCCGACCTTCGCCTTCGTCCTCAGCCTAATGCTGGCCTGGCTCAGCAGTCAGCGCTTCCACCAGCCCCTGGTCAGCTTGCTGGAGGACTACATCGCCACCATGCGCCGAGTAGCTGAGGGCGACTTCCGCCTGCGCCTGCCCTTGCGCAATGAGGGCCTCACCCAAGAGCTGGGAAGTCTCAACCAGCTCGGCCAGGCCGCCAACGCTGCCCTGGAGCGTATGCAGGCCGTCGCCCTAGACTTCACCCGCGCGCTGGATCGCTTAGAAGCCGACACCCAGGCTATCCTAGAGGCCACCGCCCGTCAAATCCAGATGGCCAACGAACAAGACGCCGTCGTCACAGAGACGACGGCCACCGTCAACGAAGTGCGCGCTACCGTCACCGAGACAGCCGAGCGCGCTCAGAGCGTGGCAGAGACGGCCCAGCTCTCGGTGAGCATCAGCAAGAGCGGCCTGGAAGCCGTCAGCGAGACGATCAGCGGCATGGACTTGATCCGTCGCAAGGTGGAAGACATCGCCGACAACATCCTGGTGCTGAGCGAACACACCCAGCAGATCGGCGAGATCATCGCCGCCGTGAACGCCCTGGCCGATCAGTCGCGCATGTTGGCCCTCAACGCCAGCGTGGAAGCCGCGCGCGCTGGCGAAGAGGGCAAGGGCTTCGCTGTCGTCGCCCTGGAAGTGCGCAACTTGGCCGACCAAAACCGCGACGCCACTGTCCAGGTGCGCGAGATTCTGGGCGAGATTCAGCGCGCTACCAACAGCGCCGTCATGGTGACCGAAGAAGGCAGCAAAGGCGTGGACAGCGGCCAAACTCTGGTCAACAAGGCCGGCGAATCGATCAACGAGCTGGCCCGCGCCATCGAAGACGCCGCCCTAGCCGCCATGCAGATCGCCGCTAGCACGCGCCAGCAGACCATCGGCATGGATCAGCTGACCAACGCCATGCGCACCATCAAGCACGCCACCACCGAGACAGTCAGCAGCACGATGATGGTCGAAGCCAGCGTCCAGCGCCTGCGCGAAGCCGCTCAGCGCGTCAAGGCCGCTCTGCGTGGTCTAGTCGTGGAATGAGGACAAGGCGCTCATGGGGGATGACCTGTTCAACATCTTCTGGGAGGAAGCCCGCGATTATCTAGACTTGCTCAACGACGCTCTGCTGCGCGTGGAGATGAGCGACGTCGCCGAACGTCAGGCCTTGCTCAGAGAGATGAATCGGATCGCCCACAGCCTGAAAGGCGCAGCGCGCACGGTCGGCTTTGGCATGGTGGAGACCATCGCACACTACATGGAAGAAATCTTCCATCAAGCGCTGCACAATCAACGCGTTCTCACCCCCGACATAGCCGACTCGCTTTATGACGGCCTGGATTTGATCCAGCAGAGCATGAACGGCCAAGTGTCCGAAGCAGAGCTGATGGCGGAGGCCTTGGCCCGCCTAGAGCAGATCGTCGCCCAGGGCGGCGACCAGGCGCAAGACGCCGCTCCGACCGCGCCTCGCCACATACCCGCTTCCAAGACGGCCAAGCGCCGCACCGACAGCGAAGAACTTTCCGCCCTCGGCGTGCCTGCCAGCCCAGCCCCAGATGGCAGCGTCCAAGAACTGCCTGACCAGCTCGACGCCCTACAACGCGAGTCAGAGCCACCTCCAGCGCCCACCCCGCGCGTCCTGGGCCTCATGTCCGTCAGCGACCATCAAGCCCAGACGATGGTCATGCGCGCTCCAGAAGAGTCGCTGCGCGTCTCCGTCGAAAAGCTCGATCAACTCATGGCTGACGCCAGCGAACTGCTGGTGGCCAAAATGCAGATCGACGATCGCCAGACACGCTTGAACGACCTGCGCCGTCTACAGGCTCGCTGGGCGCGCGAATGGCGCAGCATACGCGCTGCCTATATCCGCCTGGCGCGCCGCCTGCAAGAGGACGCCGCCAGCGCCCCGCCCGAATGGGCCATCGTCATGCGCTTCTTGGAGAACAATCAACGCTACTTGGCTCAGACTAGCCGTGAACTGGCTCAGCTCGCCCAGATGACGGCGCAAGCCAATTTGCAGCTCGCCACCCTCAGCGAGCGCCTGCAAGAAGACGTCGCTGATCTGCGTATGATGCCATTCGAGACGCTCGTCGGCGGCCTCCAGCGCCTGGTGCGCGACACCGCCCGCGACTTGGGCAAGCAAGCCACTCTAGAGGTCGTCGGCGCTCAGGTGGAGGTCGATAAGACCGTCCTGGAAGCGCTCAAAGACCCGCTGCTGCATCTGGTGCGCAACGCCCTGGATCACGGCCTGGAGACGCCGCAGCAACGCGCCCTGACCGACAAGCCCAGCACGGGGCGGATTACCTTGCTTGTGGAGCAGCGCGGCAATGAAATCCTCATCCGCGTCTCCGACGATGGGCGCGGCATTGACCCCAAGCGCCTGCGCCGCAAGGCCATCGAGCGCCAACTGCTCAGCGAAGCTGAAGCGCAAGCCCTCAGCGACGACGAAGCCCGTCAGCTCATCTTCACCAGCGGCTTTTCGACGGCCAGCGAAGTGACGACCATCAGCGGGCGCGGCCTGGGCCTAGACATTGTGCGCGGGCGCGTGGAAGCCCTGCGTGGGCGCGTCAGCGTGGAGAGTCAGGTAGGGCATGGCACAAGCATAACCCTGCGCGTGCCGGTTTCGCTCACGCGGCTGCGCTGTGTCTTGTTGCGCCAGGGCAGCGAGACGCTAGCCGTGCCGTCAGTGCTGGTGGCGCGCATGGAGACGATCAGCCGCCAGCAAGTCTACAGCGCCGAGGGCCGCGACATGCTCACGCTAGGCCAGAAGCCTGTGCCGCTGGCCAACTTAGGCGCGCTGTTGGGCCTGCCCAACCTGCGCGATGGCCTGCGCCACGCCGAGACGCTGGTCATCATGGCCTTGCAGTCGGTGGATCGCACCGTCGCTTTCGAGGTCGATGACCTGCTCAGCGAGACGGAACTCGTCCTCAAGCCGCTGGGCGCAGAGCTGGCAGGCCTGCCCCTGGTCGTCGGCGCGGCCCTGTTGGGGACGGGCGAGGTCATCCTGGTGCTAGATGCCAACGACCTGGTGCGCCGCGCCCTGGGCGAAGCGCCGCGCACTCGCGAGCGGATCATCGCCCAAGAAGCGCGCGCCGCGCGCCGCCTGCGCGTGCTTGTCGTCGATGACTCCATCACTACCCGCACCTTAGAGAAGAACATCCTAGAAGCCGTGGGCTTCGAAGTCCACGTCGCCATCGACGGCGTCGAGGGCTGGAGTCGCGTGTTGGAAGTCCTGCCCGACGTGGTGGTGAGCGACGTAGAGATGCCACACATGAACGGCCTAGAGCTGACGCGGCGGATCAAAGGCGATCCGCGCACTCAGGCCATCCCCGTCGTCCTGTTGACCTCGCTCAGCAAGCCAGAGCAGCGCGAAGAAGGCCTCAAGGCCGGCGCCGACGCCTACCTGGTCAAATCACGCTTCGACCAGCGCGAGCTGCTAGAGACCATCCAGGGGGTGCTGTGAAGCTATACCTAGACGACGCGTGGCGCGACTTCGTGAGCCTGCGCGCCTTCCGCCAAGCTCATGGCCTGCCCGCCGATTTCGGCGTGAGCTGCTTCGCACCCAAGCACGACGACGGCCTAGCTCACCTAGACGCAGGCGGCCAGGCCCTAGCCCTCGTGCGCCACGACGTGTTGGCTGTCCCAACGGCCGACCGCGCTGAGCCGCTGGCCCGCCTCGAAGCGTTGGCCCAAGCCTTTGAAGCCGCCCTGCGCCGCCACAATGCCCTGGTGGGCCTGCGCGAGCCTGAGATCGGCTACGCAGTGGCCGGCCTGCGCGACGCCCTGGAAACCTGGATTTTTGCCCATCTGCACCCTGCTCATGCTCACGAGCCGTTCCCCCAAGTCTATGCGCATTGGGTAGGCGAATCCGCCCGTCTGGATCAGCAGCGTCACGCCTATCCGCACCAGGGCCAGACTTGGACGGCGCAGGTGGTCAGCACGGTGTATGGACGAGCTGGCTTGCGCGTCGTCGATCCAGATGGCGACGTTCATTGGGTGGCCGATGAAGCGCTGGCGTGTCCTGCTGAAGGCTTCATGAGCCGCCTGCTGGCCGAGCTAGCCGAAAGCCTCTTCTGACGTGACAGCCTGCGCGGGCGCTATCAGCCTTGCTTGCAGACCCTCCTATCTTGCGTTCAGCTGCGGTGCTGCGATGAAAGCTTATCCACATCGACCAATCCTTGAGGCCAAGTATGTCTAACGCAACCAAGACCGGCAACCAAGTAGGGCAAACAGCCCCTGATTTTGCCCTGCCAGACCAAGATGAGCATCTGGTGCGTCTATCTGACTATCGCGGTAAACAGCCCGTCGTGCTGTTCTTCTATCCCAAAGACCATTCCCCAGTTTGCACACAAGAAGCCTGCGCCTTCCGCGATGCCTACGAGCGCTTCCTGGAGATGGGCGCAGAAGTCATCGGCATCAGCGCCGACTCAGCCAAGTCGCACCGCAGCTTCGCCCAACGCAATCGCTTGCCGTACCGTCTTCTGGCTGACACCGACAGCGCGGTTCATGCGCTGTACGGCGCTAAGACTCTGTTTGGCCTAATGAACAACCGCGTCACCTTCATCATCGACCGTCAAGGCGTGATCCGCCACCGCTTCAGCGACATGATGAACGGCACTGCCCACGTGGACGAGATGCTCAGGGTGCTGCAAAGCTTGTAGGCAACGGCTCTGCTTCTGTGGGCCTCTTTTGGCGTCCTGCCTTGAATCGCGCTCTGGCCCATGCTATGGTGAAAGCCGACCTCGCTCTCATGTTCGCACGATCAGCCGAGAAGCGCACAAGCTCATGATCGACATCACTTTCGACTACGTCGCTTATCCGCTGTGGCGGCAGCGCCTGCCCGCCTGGTTCAAGCCGCTGGCCGACGCCATCTTGGGCCAGCTCTACCCTGTGCAGGAGGATCGCCACCCGCCTGCCGACCCCATGATGATGGCCCAGAGCCTGAGCAAGTGGCGCTTGGTCAATGAGCCGCTGCAAGCCATCGCCGCCGCTCTGGCGGATGTCCCGTCTCAGGCCATCGAAGTCGTCGATATGCAGGCTCAGGCTGAGCCACACGACGGCTCACCCATCCATTTGCCCGCCCAGTGGGAAGCCACCGAGCGCGTCTTGCTGGCCTGGCCCATCGTCTATCCGTCGGTGTGGCCCATGCACGCTCAGATGGCGGAAGCCATCAGCCCCGTTGCGCTGTGCGACATTTGCGTGCCTACCGAGCTGTGGGCGCGGGCCGTCTATCTGTACCTGGCGCGGCGCGGGCGGGCCAAGCTAGACAACGTCTGCCTGTTGGTCTTGCCCACCAACGATATTTGGATTCGCGATTATGGCCCTATCGTCGGGCGCGGCGCCGACGGGGCGCGCGTGGCCCTAGACGCGACCTACGCTGTGCTGCCCCAGTATCCCCAGGGCGACGATGACGCCATGCCCATCCATTACGCCGCTCATCGCCGCCTCAAGCTGCAAAGGCTGCCGCTCTACGCCGAAGGTGGCAACCTGTGGACGGATGGACGCGGCACACTCATCATGAGTGAGCAAATCTTCTACAGCAACCCCTACCACGACCGCGACGCCTTGCTGCGCGTGCTGCACCAGCACATCGCCTTCGACAAGCTCATCCTTACGCCGCGCCTGACGCTAGAGGAGACGGGCCACGTCGACTTGCTGCTCAAGTTAGTCTCGCCCGAAGTCGCCCTGGTGAGCGCCCCCACCTGGACGAGCAGCGAAGCGCTGCGCAAGGCTCGTCGCACACTGGAGCGCGCCACCAACGCTCAGGGCCAGCCCTACACCTTGCTGGAACTGCCCACGCCGCCGCTCAAGCTCAATTGGTTCGCCTACACGCTGCGTCGCCACTACACGAACGCCCTGACGGTCAATGGCCGCGTGCTGGTGCCGGTCTATCGCCTGCCCAGCGATGAACCAGCCCTGCGCATTTACGAACAAGCCATGCCCGACTACGAGATCATCCCGATAGACAGCGCCATCGGCGCGACAGGCGGTGGCGCCGTCCATTGCATGACCAAAGAAATTCCGCGCTGAAGCGCATTGCGCAAGCCTGCGCTTCCTCCGCGCGCGGGGCTGATTCGCGCTATAATTTGCTCATCTGTCCATAAGCCCTCAGACCCATCATGAGCGAACAAGCCCTGCGTCCCAGCGTCACCCTGCCAGCTGCCGAACGGAGCAAGACGCCGCTGCGCCGTTTGTGGGCCAGCCTGGATAAGCAGCTGCTGCTCATCGTGGGCGTGCTGTTGTCCATCGGCGCGATGATGGTCTACAGCACGACCTTCGACTGGAGCTTGCAGAGCCGAGGCAGCAGCACAGCCATCTTCCTGCAAGACCACGTGCGCAACGTTGTGCTGAGCGTCTTGGGCATGACCTTCTTCACCGTCGTCGATTACCGCTTCTGGCGGCGCTGGACGCCCTTCCTGCTGCTGTTCACCGTCGGCGCCCTGATTGCGGTGCTGGTCTTCGGTGATAACACCTTCGGCGCGCGCCGCTCGCTCATCGCGGGGCGCTTCCAGCCGGGCGAATTGGCTGAGTTCACGATCATTATGTACCTGGCGGCCTGGCTGGGCGCCAAGAACACCCGCGTCGCCAGCGTCTGGCAGGGCCTCATCCCCTTCGGCGTCATCGTCAGCATGATCGCCCTGCCCATCATCTTGCAGCCCGATCTCAGCTCGGCAGCCATCATCGTCATCACTGCCCTGCTCATGTACTACCTGAGCGGCGCTAACCTGTGGCACTTGGGGGCAGCCTTCGCGGGCGCGCTATTGGTGGGCTTCATCTTCGTCCAGCTCAATCCCTACGCGCAGGATCGCGTCAACTCCTACCTCAGCAGCCTGACCGACCCCACCCAGGCCAACTATCACACCCAGCAGGCCATCATCGCCTTCGTCAACGGGGGCTGGCTAGGGCGCGGCATTGGCCAGGGCGAACAGAAATTCGGCTTCTTGCCCGCGCCACACACCGACAGCATTTTCGCCGTCATCGGCGAAGAATTGGGAGTGCTGGGGGCGGCGCTAGTCGTCGCGCTGTACGTGGCCTTCGTCATACGCGGCTTCCGCATTGCGCGTCGCGCCCTCGATCCGTTCGGGGCGCTGCTGGCCATTGGCTTTACGCTGTGGGTGGCGATACAATCCCTGCTCAACATTGCCGTGATGACGGCGGTCATCCCTTCGTCGGGCCTGCCCCTGCCCTTTATCAGCTACGGCGGCTCGTCGTTGCTGGTGCTGATGATCGGCGTCGGGGTGCTGCAAAGCGTCCATCGCTTCGCCAATCTGCGCGCCGACCTACCCAATCGGAGGCAAGATGCCAACCCTTATGATCGGAGCTGGCGGGACGGGCGGACACGTTTATCCCGCGCTAGCAGTCGCCGAAGCGCTCCGCAGGCGCGCCCTTACGTCTGAGCCACCCGTCTTCGTCGGCACGCGCGATGGCTTCGAGAAGCCGTTGGTGGAGGCCAGTGGGGTGCAGTTCCGCGCCTATCATGAGGTGGACGCTGGGCCGCTGAACGGGGTGGGACTGCGCCGCGCGCTGGACAGCCTGGTGAGGCTGACGCGCGGCACGTGGCAGAGCTGGCATATCCTGCGTCGCGAACGGCCTGCTGCGCTGCTGCTGACGGGCGGCTGGGCCAACGTGCCGCTGGCCCTGGCGGCGGCGGTGCGCCGCGTGCCTATGTTGGTTTATCTGCCCGACATCGAGCCGGGCCTGACGATCCGCGTCGTGGCGCGCTTGGCGCAGCGCGTGGCCATGACCACGCCCCAGTCCGCCGCTTACTTCCGACCCGGGCAAGGCGTAGCCCTGGGCTATCCGCTGCGCCAAGCCATCTTGCAAGCCACGCGCGCGGCGGGCCTGGCCCACTTCGGCCTAGACGATCATCTGCCTGTGCTGTTGGTCTTCGGCGGCAGCCGAGGCGCGCGCAGCCTGAACGTGGCCCTGGCGGCCATCTTGCCCGACCTGCTAGAGCGCGCCCAGGTGATCCACATCAGCGGCACGACAGACTGGGAGGAGAGCCAAGCGCGCATGCCCCAGCTCAGCCCGCAGCAAGCGGCGCGCTATCACGCCTTCCCCTATTTGCACGACGACATGGGCCTGGCCTTCGCCTGCGCTGACCTGGCCTTGTGCCGCAGCGGCGCATCTACCCTGGGCGAACTACCCTACTTCGGCCTGCCTGCTGTCCTCGTGCCGTATCCGCACGCCTGGCGCTACCAAAAGGTGAACGCCGACTACCTAGCAGAGCGCGGGGCGGCCCTGGTGCTGCCCGATGAAGCCCTGGCCAAACAGCTGTGGCCCACGCTGTGCGCCCTGCTAGACGACGCGCCGCGTCGCCAGGCCATGCGCCAAGCGGCGCTGTCCCTGCGCCAAGCCGATAGCGCCGAACGCATCGCTGAGCTGTGGCTGTCTTTGGCTGGGCAGGAGGTGGGCTGATGATTGAACTATCTGTGCTGCTGTGGTCTGGCGCGGCTTTCTTCGCCTACGTGGGCTTCACGCGCGGCTACGTGAAAGAGGTCATCTCGCTGGCGGGCATTATGCTGGGCCTGTTTGCCCTGCACGAATTCGACCCGTTGATACGCGGCAATCTGCTGGCCACGCTGCCCCCTGACCAGCGCTTCTACGTGCAGGCGGCGCTCTTCTTGCTGATCGTCCTGTTCGCCTACCAGACGCGCGCCCTGGGCGGCGAATCCACGCCATCTAGCGGCGGACGCGGGCGCGACAGCGGACGTGGGCAAGGGCAGAATCGGGCGCTAGGAGCGCTGGTGGGCCTGGTGAACGGCCTGATGATCGGTGGTTCGTTGTGGAACTTCCTCATCCTCAATCAGGTGGGCGGTCGCTACCCGCTCGATCCTTACGTCATCGCCCCCGTGCCAGGTTCGCCCAGCGCCGCCATCGTCGCCAATCTACCCCTCAACTTGCTGACTAGCCCAGGCAGCGGCGATCTGCTCTCGCTGCTGGTGGTGGTGCTGTTCGTCATCGTGCTAATTTTGATCTGAGGATGGCGCGCCGATGATCCAGTTGTCGTCGTTCATGTGGCTGCTGGCTATGTTCTGCGCCTTCATTGGCTTCCTGCGCGGCTGGCAGCGCGAAGTAGTAGTGACGGCCGGCGTGCTGGTGGTCTTGTTCGCCTTGCTCCAATTCGACCCCTACTTGCGCGGCCTGCTGCTCTTCACCCTGCCACGCGACCAAGTCTTCTTGATCCAGGCAGCGCTGTTCATCGCGGCTACGCTGTTCTTGTACCAAGCTCGCAACCTGGGTCGCGAACGGGCGCGCGACGATGTAGAAGGGGGACTGTTGGGGGCGCTGGTGGGTTTCATCAACGGCTACCTGATCGGCGGGACGCTGTGGTATTTCATGGACATCAACGAATATCCCCTGCCACAACTCATCGTCGCGCCCGCGCTCAATTCGCCCTCGGCGCAGTCGATCAGCATCATGCCGCTGGTGTTGCTAGGTGGCGGCACGAGTGGAACGGGAGATTTTTTGGCCATCATCACCCTGGGCGTCTTCTTGTTCGTCATCATCAGGACACAATGACTATGCACGTGCGTTTTATCCCAGGTCAACGGATTCACATCATCGGCATTGGCGGCTCTGGCATGTCAGCCATCGCCCGCATTTTGTTGGAGCAGGGCTACACCGTCAGCGGCTCGGATCGTACCTTCAACAGTCTCATGGAGGAGCTGGCGCGCGATGGCGCTATCGTCTACGCCGATCACGACGCGACGTATGTGCAAGGGGCGGAATGGGTGATTCGTTCCTCGGCCATCACCGACGGCCACATTGAGGTGCTGGCGGCGGAGGCGCTAGGCATCCCTGTCCTCAAGCGCGCAGCCGCCCTGGCCGCCTTGATGGAGGGTGATTTTGTGGTGGCGGTCGCTGGCACGCACGGCAAGACGACGACGACGTCTATGCTGGTGCATGTCCTCCAGCAGGCGAGCCAAGACCCATCGTACATCGTAGGCGGGGTGATGGGTAACACCGGCCGCAACGCTGGCGTGGGCCGCGACTCCGTCTTCATCATCGAAGCCGACGAATACGACAATATGTTTCATGGCCTAAAGCCTCAGATCGAAATTGTGACCAACGTCGAATACGATCATCCGGACTTCTTCCCCACGCGCTCAGCACTGGTCGAGTCTTTTTCGCTGTTTGTGGGCCTGTTGCCCGCCAACGGCCTGCTCATCGCTTGCGCTGATGATCCTGTCGCGCTCGCCTTTGCGCGCAATCGCGCCATCGTCAACTTGCCCGTGCAGACCTATGGCACGACGGTGAACGCCGACTGGCAGGCGCTCAACGTCCGTACCCAGGGCCTGAACACGCTGTTTGACGCCTGCCACGCAGGGAGTTTTTTGGGACAAGTGAGCTTGCGCGTGCCAGGCGAACACAACGCGCTGAACGCCCTGGCGGTCATCGCTGCGGCTCATGCGCTGAGGGTAGATTTTGAGCAGACAGCGCGCGCCCTGGCCAGCTTTGAAGGCACGGAGCGTCGCTTTGAGATCACCCGCGACTCAGATGGCCTGGCCACCGTAGACGACTATGCCCATCATCCTACGGCCATCCGCAAGACCATCGCTGCCGCGCGGGCGCGCTACCCAGGACGGCAGCTGTGGGCCGTCTGGCAACCGCACACCTACAGCCGCACCCTAGAACTGCTGGCCGAATATCTGGAAGCCTTCGGCGCAGCCGACCATGTGCTGGTGACCGACATCTACGCGGCGCGCGAGCGCACCAATCCAGGCGTCCACAGCGAGGAGATCGTCGCGGCGATGAGTCATCCTTCGGCGCACTACGCCGCCACGCTAGAAGACGCGGCGCACTTCTTGCACGAGCGCGTCCAATCCCCCGCCGTGATCCTGGTCATGAGCGCTGGCGATGGCCCACGCATTGGCGAGCTGTTCTGGGCGCTGCGCGACGGCAAGGCTTAGGGCTTGCCTCACCTCAGGCTCACCTGCATCTGCTACGCTGAGGCGAGCAATCAGTCACCTAGTGCAAAAACGAGAAGCATTGGCAATGGCACACCTGCAAGGCGCAGAACGCGCGCGCTACGTCCAGGACTTATTCGGGCGCATTGCCCGCCGCTACAACCTGATGAATCGCCTGATGACCTTCGGCCAGGACATGCGGTGGCGGCGCTTCGTCATCCGCAAGGCTCAGCTGCCGCCCGATGGCCGTCTGCTGGATTTGGCCACTGGCACAGGAGACATCGCCTTTGAAGCGCTGCGCGTTGCTCCGCAGGCCCAAGTGGTAGGGGCGGACTTCTCGCTGCCGATGATGTTCGTCGGTCAGGAGCAGCGGCTTGGGCCGAAGGTGCGTTGGGCCGCCGCCGACGCGCTCTCTCTGCCTTTTCCCGACCAGTCCTTCGACGCCGTCGTGTCGGGCTATCTCATGCGCAACGTCATCGACATCCCGCAGGCCCTGGCTGAACAGCGCCGCGTCCTCAAGCCTGGCGGTCGAATCGTCATCTTGGACACGTCGCCGCCGCCAGACAACTGGCTCAAGCCCCTGGTCTCGCTCCACCTCAACGTCGTCATCCCGACGCTGGGCCGCGTCGTCGCTGGCAAAGACGCCGCCGACGCCTACACTTACCTGCCACAATCGACGCAGGTCTTCAAGACGCCACAGGAGCTGGCCGAACTCATGCGTCAGGCGGGCTATGAGCAGGTTAGCTATCAGACCTTTGCCCTGGGGGCGATGGCTGTCCACTGGGGACAAAAACCGCGCTGAGAGCAGATGCGAGGGGCAGGCAGCAGCGCTCCACCGGCCCCTCAGGCGGCGACGGGTTCACTCCATCGTCTGACGCGGATCCTTGTGGCGATAGGTGATACGGCCTTTGCCCATATCATAGGGGGTCATCTCCACTTTGACTCGATCTCCGAGCAGGATGCGGATGTAGTTCTTGCGCATCTTGCCCGAAAGATAGGCCATAATGCGGTGGCCACTGTCGAGCTGCACCATGAAATGGGTGTTGGGCAGCGCTTCGACGATCGTCCCTTCTAGTTCAACTTTTTCTTCGTTCTTGCTCATAGCCCTCCTTGTGATGTGTAAGCGAGAAGAGTCGTTTTCTATCATAAAACAAGCAAGCCGTTGCGCCAATGCACAACGGACTTGCGGAAGCTCAAAGCTGTGTAGCTGAGGGAGCGGCAGCGCTCAGGCTACAGCCCGCCGCGCGCTTGCGCCTTGCGCTGACGCCGCCGCGAACGGCGAATCGCCTTCTTCTTCTCAATACGGCGCAGTTCACTCTTGGAGATATGCCAGCGCTTGCGGCGCACCGTGCTGAGGATACCAGCGTTGGTGACGCGCTTGCGGAAGCGGCGTAGCAATTGTTCCTGAGATTCGCCAGGCTTGAGTCTGACTGAAGCCATAAGGATCGCTCGACCTCGTTTCTTCTTTCACAACAATGGGCATGGTAGGTCTTCGATTATAACAGGAGTCCCCCAGAGCCGATAGGGGCGGTCGTGAGCAATGCACATAGCCTAGACAGCGTTATCCGCCGTCTGCTTGGCGCGGTTTTCTTCCCACTGAGCGCGTTCGCCAGCCGTCACTTCCTTCATGCTCAGGCCCAGGCGCTGCTTCTCCGTCTCAATGCTGATGATGCGCGTCAGGATGCGCTGGCCTTCGCTCAGCTCGCGGCGCGGATCGCTGACGCCATCGCTGAGCTGGCTCACGTGCAACAGGGCTTCAATGCCAGGGTCTAGGCTGACGAATGCGCCAAAAGCTTCAACGCGGCTCACCGTGCCTTCGACCAATTGACCGATATGATAGCGCTCTTCCACCGTCGACCAGGGGTTAGTTTGCAGACGCTTCAGGCTCAGGCCAATGCGCTTGCCGCTCTCGTCTAGGTGCAAGATGAAGACCCTGACCTTTTGGCCAACCGTCACCACTTCCTGCGGGTGGCGCACGCGGTGCCAGGCCAGCTCGCTGATGTGGATCAGGCCGTCAGCCCCACCCAAGTCCACAAACGCGCCAAAGTCGCACAGGCCGCTGACGACGCCTTCGCGCACGTCGCCTTCCTTCAATTCGCCCAACAGGATTTCTTTGCGGGCATTGCGATTTTCGCGTTCGGCGTTGCGTTGGCTGAAGACCAGGCGGCGGCGCTTGCGGTTGACTTCGATCACCTTGACGGCGATCTCCTTGCCGACCATCGACTCCAAGTAGCGCAGACGCTCTTCTTCGCTGGCCGAACGAGGCAGGTCGACGACGTGACTAGCCGGGATGAAGCCACGCAGGTTGCCGAAGGGGATAATCAGGCCGCCTTTGTTGGCCGCCTGCACCAAGCCGTTGAAGCTCTGATCGCTCTCTTGCAGCAGTTCGGCGTTCTTCCAGTCTTCGTTCTGGCGCGCTTGCGACGCCGAGAGAATGAGACTGCCTTCCAGGTCATCCAGGCGCATAACGATGACTTCGATCGGCTCGCCAGTGCTGAAGTCGCTGGTCTGCATGCCCATGCGCTCAATGTCTTGGCGCGAGACGATGCCGTCGTACTTCCAGCCCACGTCGACGAGCAGGCCGTAATTGTCAACGGCTGTCACCGTTCCGCTGAGTATGTCGCCGCGCTCTGGTTGACCGCTAGAGAGCGTCTCTTCTAGCATGGCGGCAAAATCCAGGTCTTCCATGGTATTCAGGGTGGTGGTCATCAGGTGAGTAACTTTCCTAGTGAAACGGACGATGGTGGCCTGGGGGGACAAGGCGCAACAAGCTATCTCCGTTCAGCCAGGGGCAGAACACCAGGGGAACTCGCGCGTAAGGTGCGAAGCTGGTTGGTATGGCGGCAGTGGGCTTGTGCGGGTTGTTCGTCTCCCAAACCGCGCAGCATTATAGGCCCGCGAGGGCGTTTTGTCAACAAAACGAGACAACAAGAGACGTTTATGGCGCATCTTAGGCCATTTTCCCGCTTTACAAAGCTCACAAACTAGCTTACGATGATGTTGTGCATTGCGGGAGCGAACTAGGCTCGACAGCGGAGGCTGAAGCCGCACTGCGGGTCGTCATGGTCGGCGACGTTAAACCCGACAAGCAGAGTAACTGCGAACAAGAACCGCACCGCCCTGATGGCTGCGTAAGCAGTCGTCAAGGGTGCTGGCCCGAAGAGACCAGCCGTCCTCCACTCCGTCCCGGTTCGGGGCTGGCCAGGGCGTCACAAAGACCAGGGTGCAGCGCTCCCACGCCGATAAGCGAGCGCTAAAGACGACATCGGCTAGCCGAAGGTGTACCAGGCTCGTCGGGGCTACCTGCGGCGAAATCAACGGCGGGCTACACCCGTAGACGTGCGAGATTCGAGTCCGTTGGACCCGGGGGGCAGTACCCCGGCGCTTCCAACCTCATCCACCTAAGAGGGCCACGTCGGCCCTCTTGGACGTCCTAATCTAATGCTACCGAGTCGTCATCTTTTGGCTTGCCGATCAAAGGCCAAAGCGCTGCGTCGCGGGTGCGCAGGAAATCCAGCGCTTGCTCCATGCTGTCCACGACCTTGTAGCGCAGATGAGCGATCATCGAAATCATGGCCGCGATCATCTTGTGCATAGGGTCGTTCGTCACCAGCATGATCCAGCCTGTGTTGGGGCGCGGCCCACTCAACACGCGCGCCGCGCGCACATCGTTGAAGCCCAACGTCACCTCGCGCATGTCGACGATGAAATGCAGCAGCACGCTGCGCTCAATCTGCTGGTAGTAGGCTTGGTTGATCTCGTTACTCTTAGCCAGGTCGCTGATCGTCACCTCGCCATACATGCGGTTGAGGACGATACGCGGCTCGGCGTACCAACGATTTTCGATGGGCATAGCTGATCTCCTTATTAATTATTTCTATAATCATAACAAGAAATATTTAAGCAAAGACCATGTTTATGTTAAGCTCAGCGCGTATTGTCTTTTGCGACGCCTTTGGCCATAATGTCGCTCCATGACGACCCCTCAGGCTGCCTCCCAACCCATCCGAAGGCGCGTCCGCCTGGCCCTGCTGGCTGCGCTCATGGCGCTGGCTCTGCTGCTGCTGGCCGACCTGCGCTTTCGTGGCTTGGTCTGGCGCTTTGCCTGGGCCAACACGGGCGAGGCCGAGCCGATAGCCCAGTTGCGTGGCCTGGTGGAGCTAGGCGGCAACCTCATCCGCACGCCGCTGGATACCCGCCCGATCACCCCCATTCAGCACGTCGAAAGCTACCCCTACGGCGTCAACACCTTCTTGCAGAAAGAGGTTGAAGAGCCGAAGCTGCGCGTCATGCTGGCCATGATCCGCGACGCCGGCCTGCGCTGGTTGCGCCAGGAATTCCCCTGGGAGGATTTGGAGGTCGATGGGCGCGGCCAGTTCACCGATGCGCGCAACGACTTGGACGGCGACGGCCAGCCCGATACCATCGACGCCTGGGCCAAGTACGACCGCCTGGTGAGCTTGGTCGAAGAACATGGCCTGCGCCTGCTGGTGCGCTTGAGCAACCCTCCAGACTGGGCGCAGGCCGCAAACGCGGGCAACTTCGCCCCACCCGCCGATCTTCAGGACTTCGTGAATTACGCCACAGCGGTGGCTCAGCGCTACAAGGGCCGCATTCGCCACTACCAAATCTGGAACGAGCCGAACATCTATCCGGAATGGGGTGAGAACTTCGCCGACCCTGTGGCCTACACCGACATGCTCTGCCGCACCTACGCTGCGCTCAAGGCCGTCGATCCGCAGATCGTCGTCGTCAGCGCAGCCATCGCGCCGACCATCTCGCTAGACGGCTTCATGGGCTACCAAGATTTGGCCTACTTGCAACGCATGTACGACAGCGGCGCGGCTGCCTGCTTCGACGTGATGGCAGCCCAAGCTTATGGGCTATTCAGCGGCGCGCTGGATCGGCGTATGCGCTTGACCAGCGTCACGGTCGCGCGCCACCTCTACTACCGCGACTTGATGGTGGCCAACGGCGACGCGCACAAGCCCATCTGGCTCAGCGAAGCGGCCTGGAATCCGGTGCTAGATGCGCCGCTGCCGCGCCAGCAGATCGCCGATTTCAGCCGCTTTGGCGAAGCGACGCTGCAAGAAGCCGCCGACAACATGCCTTTGCTCTATGAGCGAGCGCGCCGTGAATGGCCCTGGGTGGGCGCCATCTTCTACTGGTTCTTCACCCGCCCTGACCCCAGCGAGATGGGCCAGTCTTTCTTCTACTTCCGCATGGTTGAACCAGACTACCAACCCTACAAGCCTACCTTCACGGCGCTACCCGTCTACCACGCCGTGCGCAACTACCTGACGACGCTCAGGCCACGCTTGTATCAAGGCGTCCATCAAGCGGAGCATTGGGCCATACAGCGCCGCGCAGACCGAGCGCTGACCGTCGACGGCGCGGCGTTCGGCCAGGCACAGCAAGTGGACAGCCTCAGATTGGCCTACGGTGGCACAAGCGTCTGGCTTCGCTACCAATCAGATGAGCCGTTGGATGTGTGGCAGGGCGAACAGCGCGTCGCACAGCTGCCCGCTAGCCCTGAGCAGTGGGCCTTGCGCTCCGTCTGGAGCGGAGGTTGGGCCGAGGGCGAACTGGACGTGCAGGCTCAGGACGGCGCGTCCTTCATCGTCGACAGCGTGATCGTACGCGATGACTCGTGGCAGGCCTGGCCTGCGCTGCTAGTGCTGGGCGTGCTGATGGCGCTGGGTTTGCTGGAGCTAGCCTACGCTGCTTGGGCCAGGCTGAACGCGCCATGACCAAGCCGTCTGCTATGCGCCTGTGGGCCATGCTGGCTTTGCTAGTCGCGGCCAGCGCAGCCCGCTTCCACCTGCTAGGAGCGCAGTCATTTTGGTACGATGAGGGCGTGAGCTATGGCCACACCCAACGCGACTTGCTAGCCATCGGCCAGGCAGTGCGCCACAATGTCCATGTGCCGCTGTATTTTATGGCGCTCAACCTGTGGGCAGACCTGACAGGGACGAGCGAATTCAGCTTGCGCGCCCTGTCAGCCCTGGCGTCCACCGCTTCGGTAGCCGTGACCTACGCCCTGGGACGACGCCTATTCGGCCCGCTGGCAGGGCTGGCGGCGGCGCTGCTGGTAGCGCTCAACGGCTTCAGCGTGACCTATGGCCAGGAAGCGCGCATGTATGCCCTGCTGGCCGTGCTGAGCGCGCTGGCTATGCTCCTCTTCGTCTTGTTCAAAGAACAGCCCGCGCGGCGCGAGCGACGAGCCGCAGCCCTGGCTCTCGTCCATGCTCTGGGGGCGCTCACGCACGTCAGCTTCGTCCTGACGCTGATCCCGCAGGGGCTTATGGCCGCCTGGTGGCTGCTGGGCTGGGCTTGGCACGAACGTCGCCTGAGCGCCGCCTGGTGGCGCGCCCTGGGCCTGTACGTCCTGGCCAATGGCTTCATGCTGTTGGCCGTCTCGCCCTGGTTGGGCAACCTGCTCAGCAATGCCGAAGCTCAGCCTGACACAGCGGCCCACCTACCCCTGAGCGAGTTTCTGGCCCTGGCCCTGGGCTGGCTGAGCTTTGGCCCAAGCCACGCACAAGCGCTGGGCGGCATGGGCGGCGCGCTGGCCTTCTTCCTGCTCTTTGGCCTCATTGCCCACCGAGAGGACGACGGCTCGGCTTGGAAGCTGGCCCTGCCCATCGCCTGGGTGCTGCTCAGCGTCCTGATCTACTACAGTCTGGGGCTGTACGCGAGCTATTGGCGCTTCCTGATCGCGGCACAGATTGGCATGGCCCTGTGGCTGGGGCGCGGGGTGCGCGTACTGTGGGGCTGGCGCACCCGCGACAGGACGCCACCCCTGAGCCTTGTGCCGCGCTTTGCGGCCCTGTTCGCGCTGGCGGCGCTGGCGCTGCACTTGCTAGATGGCCTGGCTGTGCTGTACCACGATCCCGCCTATCAACGCGATGATTGGCGCGGCCTGGTGCGCAGCCTGAACGCGACCATGCAGCCCGACGACGCCTTGATCGTCGCGCCTAGCGGCTTGCAGGACATCGTCGGCTACTACGACGCAGGGTGCGCGCTGCGCTATGCTCTGCCCCGCGACCTGACCACTCTGGCCGACGACGTGCGCGCCATCGTCGCTCACAGCCGCCAAGTTCGCACCATCCTGTATGGTGTGGAGCAGCACGATCCGCACAACGTCTTGCGCCGCACCCTGGCTCAGAGCGCCTATCCCATCGCAGAGCGCTGGTGGGACGACATGCGCGTCGGCCACTACTGGGTTGGCCAAGTCCAGGTCGATGAGATCATTGGCGCGGCTCTGGGCGACTCAGTGCGGCTGGTCTCCGCTGGCCTGAACAGCGCCGCCTTCAAAAGCGGCGAGGTGCTGGCCTTGCGCCTTTTCTGGGAGACGAGCGCGCCGCTGGCCACCTCCTACGCCGTCTTCGTCCAACTCCTGGACGAGTCAGGCCGTCTAGTGGCTCAGCGCGACAGCGCCCCGATGGATGGCTTCGCGCCCACCACTGCCTGGCCCGTGAGCGCGGTGGTAGAAGATCGCCACGCCCTGCTGCTGATGGATCGCCAGGGGTCGCCGCTGCCTGCCGGCACGTATCGCCTGATCGTGGGCCTGTACGATCCGACGACGGGGGCGCGCCTGCCTACGTCTGAGCCTGGCGACTTCGTCACGCTGGCCCACCTGCGCCTGGACTAGCTCAGCGCGCCGCGCATCAGATAGATTAAGCCCAGCGACACGCCCCACACTGCGTAGCCGAACAGGATGGTCGGGATAAGCGTCCAGCCGGCCTTGAGGGCGAAAGTACAGGCGACGGTGAACAGGATGGTCGGGATGAGGTTGACGGCCACGCTCTCGGTGAATTCGATCACGCGCGGGTTGTTACCGCCCTCGCCAGCGTAGATGATCCACAACCCCAGCGGGATGTTGATGGGCATGGTGGCGACGATGGCGGCAAACTGCTTGTTAACGTTGCGCAGCACCGCCACAGCGATGATGATGCCGATGGACACCAGCACCGGCAGAATGCGACCCCAGTCAATGCTAATGCTCATGAGCGCGACGTTGCTCTCCTAGATGAGATTGGTTCAGGCGCACCATCATAGCATGTTGTGGGCCTTGTACCATGCCGCGCTCTCGGCGATGGATTGGCTCATGGGGATGAGCGCTTCGCCCAATTCCGCGCGCGCCTTGCTGCCATCGAAGTAGACGCGCTGCCCACCCAAGCGCACCTGGTTGGCGTCGATGGGCGTGCGCCAACCCGCGCGGCGCAACAGATCAATCACGTTGGCGATGGGCGGCAGCAGCGGGTCAGGAATGACGACGCGCGGAGCGCGCACCCCTACTTCGCGCGCAATCAGGCTGAATAGGGTGCGGTAATCCATGTTCTCGCGCATGAGGATGTAGCGCTGGCCTGTGCGTCCGCGCTCGGCGGCGGCGAGGTGCAGGGCGGCCACGTCGCGCACGTCGATCAAGCTCACACCCCCGCTGGTGATGGGCGTCAGCAGGCCATAGCGCTTGGTCTGGATGATGAACGAGCCGCTGATCTGATTGAGATCACCTGGCCCTAGAATAGCCACCGGATTCACGATCACCACGTCCAGGCCCGCCGCCACGTAGTCGGCCACGACCTGTTCAGCTCGCCATTTGCTGTAACCGTACGGGAAGCGCTGCGGCGGCAGATTGAAGGGGTCGTCTTCAGTAGAGGGGCGCTCTTGGTGGAAGCCGACGGCGGCCGCACTGCTGGTGAAGATGACGCGGCGCACCTCTGCTGCGCGCGCCGCTTCTAGGACGTTGCGCGTGCCGTCCACGTTGACGCGCTGAAGGTAGGCGTCATCGGCGCGCCAATAGTCGGCGACAGCGGCCACGTGGAAGACCCAGTCGCAGCCCTGGCAGGCGCGCACCAGCGAGTCAGGATCGATCACGTTGCCCAGGGCTGATTCGTAGTCCACGCCTTCCAGCGCATGGCGTTTGCTCTTGGGGCGGTGCAGGACGCGCACGCTGTGGCCCTGCTGGCTCAGCAGGCGCGCCACCCACGCTCCGACGAAGCCCGTGCCGCCAGTGACCAGGGCCTTCATGACAGCTTGCTCTCCAGGTGTTGCAACGCGACTTGCAAGCGCTGTTGGCGCAGGCTAGTGGTCAAATCGCCGCGCGTGCGCTCCAAGACGCCGCGCACCACGTCGGTTTGGCGACGCAAGCCATAGGTGATGGCGTCGGGGAAGTCAAAGGTGACCAGTTGGTCGTAGACGGCATCCATCCATTCCAGCAGACGCTCGGCTTTGGCGCTGTCGCCGTCCTCGCGGCGCAGGATATCTAGGATAAAGCGGCGCAGCTCGGTGGCGGCTTCGCTCAGGCCCAGCAAGTAGGTGGCGGAGGTAACTCCTAGCTCGGCAGCGCTGGGCAGGGGCAGGTCGCGGACGATGGCGTAAGTCGCGTGAGCCTCTACCAGTTCTTTGAGGGCGTCCTGGGTGTAGCCGGTGTAGTACAGGTCAGGATAGGTGTGGGCTAAGTCGTGCATGGCTTGGGCGCTCTCGCGGATTTGGGCCAGGCGCGCTTCGACGTTGGGCCATTCCTGACGGTGGACAGCGCGAATGCATTCGCTGCACAGGCGGATGAGTTCTCGCGAATGGGTGACGGCGCGCTCGCGGGCTTCGTTACGAGCCACCAGGTCGGCGCGCACAACTTCGCAGTGCTGGTTCAGATCGTCTAGGGGCATGGGTTCTCCTTGTGTGATGACAGCAGCCGCTTTAGCGCGTCGGCGTGAGGTCTTCGCTGAGTAGGCGCAAGCTGAGTTGGCCGTCGGCGCTGCGCAGGACGGGGACGAATGACGAGGTGGTGAGAGAGTAGGGCAGACACACATCGGCGGCCTCATAGAAGGCCTGAGCTATCCCTAGTGGCCCGACGCCATCGGCAGGGATGAGGGCGCGCTGGCCATCGACCTGTTCTGCCATCCAGCCCTCTGTCACCAGATAGGGAGCATAGACGCGCCACCAGCGCGTACCATCGGCGTCTTGCGGCCCATCCAAGATGACGACTTCGCGACCGCGCTCGACTATCCCCAGCACGCGACCGCGCAGGCCAGGATTCGCTCGCAAGTTGATCCCGCGTCCCGTCAGCGGAATGGCCCAATAGCGCCCCCCAATGCCCACTTGGCCCGCTTCGATCGGCAGCAGGGTTTGAATGTCGCCGACCCGCTCAGCTGACCAGCCCTGCGCGCCGCTGGCCAAGCGCGCCTGCCACCAGGTCACGCCGTCGGCCCGTTGCGGGCCATCTAGAAGGGTCACCACCTGGCCCGTCAGCAGGCCCAAGACGACACTGGCGCGCAGCGAAGGATCGGTGCGCAGGTTGAGCGGCGAGCCGAAGGCGGTGTTGACCAGGGCCTGCCCACCAGGACGCAGCCTCTCGGCGCGCGGGATAGCTTCGCCGCCGCGCACCAGGACGTTGAGCGGCTCATTGGGCGCAGCGAAGTCGGCGCTGACGCGCAGGCGCGCTACGACAGCTCCTTGCGCGCCTGCGCCTTCGCCTGCCGTCTGGAAGACGAGGCGCTCAACAGCGCCGATGGACGCCCGTCTGCCCACTTCCCAGGCGACTTCTTGGCCCGCCTGTGGCACGAGGGCCACATCGGGCGCGAGATAGCAGACTTGGCCATCCTCTAGGCCCGAACAGGCTGTGTCGGCTTGGCGCAGCAAGGCTTTGGTGGCGTCGCTGCACACGTCGTCATAGGTGTCGTTGCCGATGCTGACGGCGGCAGTGTTGTCGGTCACCGTCCCGCCGCGCAGGGCCACGAAGCGCGCCCCATAGGCGTTGTATACCCCGCCCGACCAGCGCGCGTAGTTGTTGCTGACGTTCGTGCCGTCCAGCACCAGCGCGCCCAAATTAGCAATGCCACCACCAGCCCCGTCGGCGGTGTTGCCGCTGACGATGCTGTCTTCCAACCACAGCGTCCCTTGATTGAGGACGCCGCCGCCGCGCGCTCCCGTCTTCCCGCCGCTGATGTTCAGGCCGACGACGCGCGCTTTCACTCCTGGGGCGATGGTGAGCGTCGTCCCGCGATTCTCGCCGCTGAGGATAGTCAGCAGCGGATCTGTGCCTTGCAGGATCACGTCTTGGGTCAGGGTCACCGTCTCGAAATAGAGGCCCTGAGCCAGATTGACTGTATCGGCGGGGGCAGCTAGGGCCAGGGCGGCGCTGATGCTGGCGCAGGGGCGCTCTGGATGGTTGCAGAGGTTAGCGTCGCTGCCGTCCATCGCCACGAACCACTGGCCTACGATGGCTTCGGGCGTCTCCTCATCGCCCGTCGTGAGGGGCGAAGCTGTCTCAGTCGGGCTAGGGATGGGCGAAGGCGTCTCGGTGGCGGTAGGCGTGGGCGAAGGCGTCTCGGTGGCCGTAGGCAGAGGTGTGTTAGTGGGCGTGGTCGTCGGCGGCAGGGCGGGCAGCGGGGTTATCTCTCCGCCGCCGAGGGCCTGGGCTGTCCCCGTCTGCGCCAGGAACGAGTCTACACTCTCCTGGGCGCGGCGCGTGGCGGCGTCGAACAGGTCGTCGGCGATGCGCGTCCCCAGTTCGCTGGCCAACTGCGTGAGATCGGTGGTGGGAGGCAGGCTGGGGGTGGGCAGGGCGAACAGCGTGGCGATGACCTCCAGGGCGCGGCGCGTGGCGGCAATTTGCGTGGCCGATTGGTCGATCACGTCCTGCTGGCGCTGCACTGCGTCTAGGGTGTTGAAGATGGCCGTCTCTGTACCGCGTATGACGGCCTGCTGCGTCAAAGTGGCCTGCACCTCGCGGATGCGGTCGTCTTGCTCCTGGCGGATGGCGGTCTGGCGCGCTTCGTTGGTCGCCTGCTGGAGCGTGACTTGCAGGCGGATCGCTTCGCTGGTGGCCTGGGCCTGAGTGAGGAAGAGGAGCTGCTGCTCGCTGGTGGCGCGGATAGCGACGCTGGTCGATTCGGCCTGGATGGTGCGCTGGCTCTGCACCAGGGCCGTCGTCACCAAGCCGAAGGTGACCAACGTCGCCACCAGGACGATGAGCAAAGCTAAGCGCTGGCGGCGATTGAAGGCGACTTCGCTGGCCAGCAGGAAGGCGCGCTGCAGGTCGGTGGGGGCGGGCTGCTTGTCGGCGCTGTGGGCCAGCCAAGCGCGGAACTCCGCAATGCCTGCCCCATTGAGCAAGATGGCGGCGTCGCGGTTGCGCGCTTCCCATTCTTTGGCGCGCACGAGCAAGCGGGTGTGCTGGCGCACATAGTCCAGATCGGTATCTAGCGTGCGCAGCAGGTTCTCCACCCCCTGCTCAAAATCGCTGTCCTCCGTAATCCTCACCCAGTTGTAGGTGCTGATAGCAGGGTGGATGGCGTCTGGATTGTCGCGTTGGATGGCGCTGATGTCGCGGCGCAGCAGAGGGATGATCCGCTTGTTGTTGTCGGCGGCGTAGTCGATCTCTTCGCGGCAGACTTTGGACGTCACTGAGTCGGGCGAGATGACGAAGACGAAGGTATCAGCGGCTTCGATGTTCTCGCGAATTTCACGCCACCAATCCGCTGACAAGGGAATATCTTCCCAATCCACCCAAACATCGCGTGAACGTGCGGCCAGGGCGTCGTGCAGGCGACGCACGAAGTCCGAGTCGCGGCGGGAGTAGGAGATGAAGACATCAGCCATGAGCGCCGCTCCTTGAGCGAATGGACGAGGTCGCGGAGTACAAACTACATTATAACGTACAACGCCAACGGCAAAAAGCGCTCCAAGCCGCGTCACGGGCAGCCGTTGTTGGCCACCGTGCCGGGCGTATCTGGGCAGAGGTCGCTGCCATCCGGCACGCCATCGCCATCGCTGTCCGGCTCTGGGCAACCGTTCAGCAGCGGGATGCCCGGCGCGGCAGGACACATGTCGCTGCTGTCAGGGATGCCGTCGCCATCACTGTCCAGCGGCGCCGTGAGAGTAGGCGTGGCTGTGGGCAGCGCAGTGGCGGTTGGTGGCAGAGTGGCAGTGGGGGGTAGGCTGGTAGCTGTCGGCGGGATGGGCGTGCTAGTGGGAGCGGGGCAACCATTGAACTGCGGCAAGCCCGGCAGATCGGGGCATTGATCCAGCGAGTCGATGACCCCATCGCCGTCGCGGTCGGGGCAACCGTTGGTGCGGGCTGGCCCTGGCTGGTCTGGGCAAGCGTCGTTGACGTCTGGAATGCCATCGCCGTCGCGGTCGAACGGGACGCTGGTGAGTGTAGGCGCGAAGGTGAAGACGGGCGGCACGACGGCAGTCGGTTGGCGGGTGGGGATGATGAATTGTGGCGGGGTGGGCAGCAGCGGCGAGATAGGCGTGCTGGTGACGAAGGGTCGCAGCGGCGTGAAGGTGGGCAGCGCGCCACCTGCCCCCAACGGCGTGAAAGTGGCCGGAGCGCCTGTGGGCGTACCAGTGATGCGCACTGCTCCCCCGCCGCTGGGCAAGATCAGCAGGCCCAGGCCGATGACGTAGAACGGGATGGTCGCCAGGATGATGAAGAACAGCACCCCGCGCAGCAGCGAGCGGTGTTCATAATTGCGCGAAAATATGCCCATGTGTCTCATTCCCCCTGTGTGCGCAGTGCGCGAATCTGATACAACGCGCCGTCAGCGAAGCCACGCTTGCGGTAGTAGCCGCGCGTGCCGACGGCGCTGATGACGGCCAGGCGCTCGTAGCCCGCTGCGCGGGCCAGCTCTGCCGCGCGCTCGATCAGGCGCGTCCCCAGGCCGCTGTGCTGAGCTTGGCCTTGAGCTTCTTGGCCTATGCCCAGCGACTGCCCATAAACGTGGACTTCGCGGATGATGGCCGCGTCCTCTAGGTCAGGGTGCAAGGCGGGCTGGCCCGCTTTCGGCAGGGAGAGGCGCAGGAAGGCGGCAATTTGGCGCTGTGCGTTGATGAACTGCAAGAAAATCTCGTCGCTCACGCCGCCGTCGTAGCGCACTTCGTCTAGGTGCAGCGCGGCAGGGTCGATGGTCTGGTGGCGCACCTCGCGCAGACGTATGTCGCCGCTCTGGCCGCCCCGAGCGCGCAAGGCGTCTTCAGCAATTTGGCGGAAGTTGGTGAGTTGGTTGCCCACCACGATATCGGTGGAGGGGATGTCGCGGATGATCCGCGTTAGGCGGCAATACTCAGGCGTGCGCTTGAGCGCCTCCACCAGCACAAAGAGCAGCTCGTCGTGGGTGTAGGGCCGCCACGAACCGTCCTGGTAACGCTGCATGAGTTCCGCGCTCTCGATGAGCGAGCAGGGATAGACCTTCAGCTCATCTGGGCAGAAGTCGGGATCGCTGAACATGCGCGCGTAATCTTCCACGTCTTGTTCGGGGGATGAGCCGTAGAGGTTGGGCATCCAATGAGCGTGAATCTTGAAGCCGACTCGGCGCAGCAGGCGCACAGCGCGGCGCGTGGCAGCCACGTCGTGGCCGCGCCGATTCTTGCGCAACACCTCATCGTTCAGGCTCTGGAAGCCAATCTGGACTTTGGTGCAGCCCAGGCGACGCAGGCGCAGCACCTCTTCGGCGCTGATATGGTCGGGGCGCGTCTCTATCACCAGGCCGACGACGCGGCAGGCGGCGCTCTCGTTGATGCGATGAGCTTCTTCAACTTCCTCCCAAGTGGCGTATTCGTCGGTGGGGCGGCGCAGACCCTGGGCGACGCGAGCGCTCACCTGGCGACTGCGGCGCATCTCGTTGGCGTAGACTTGCTGCACCACTTGGTTGTAGGTTTTGTCTAGTCCGACGATGGTCACGTTGGCCTGGTTGTTCTGCGGGTGGAGCTGGGACTCGGCGCGCAGAGCTTCCCACACCTCCGCTTGGCGGTCTATCCCCCGGCCAAAGTCGTGGAGCGCGTCGAAGATGCGGCGCACGAACCACAGCTGATAGGTTTCGGGATAGAACGACCACGTACCACCGAGGATGATGACTTCGATCTTGTCGGTGGGATGGGCCAGGTTGTGGTAGGTTTGCAGGCGGCTGTAGGTCTGCAAATAGGGATCGAAGGCGTTCTGTTCAGCGCGCTGCGCGCCCGGCTCATCCGAGAGGTAGCTCTTGGGCATGCGCACATCGTTGGGACAGAAGATACATTCACCAGGACAGGGAAAGGGCTTGGTGAGGACGGTGACAGGGGTCACGCCGCTCATGGTGCGCATGGGCTTGCGGCGCAACTGGCGCAGGACAGCTTCGTCAAGCGGGGGCAGGTCTTGGCCGGCAAAGGTGCGGTAAGCTTCGATGAGCTGAGAGCGGCTGAACAGGCCACCATCGGGTCGCGGGTAGCGGTGGGCCAGCAGGCTGAACTGGTCATGATCCAGCGGGCCATCTAGCGCCACGATGTGGCGCAAGAAGGGTAAGATGGCGTCTTTCACGGCCAGCGGATCGAAGGCGTACTTGGGCTTCATGGACGGGGCTTCGAGCGTGAGCTGTCTCTGCAAGGACGATCTGACCTGCATTATAGGCCAGAATGCGGGAATTTTCCTGCTGGTGCTTATGTGGCGCAAATATTGGCCTGCTACAATGGGCCGTGTCAACAATTCGGGAGGTCTTGCCATGCTGCTGCTTGGCTCACTATCGTTTGAAACCCTCATCATGGTCGTCATCATCATGCTGTTCAGCATGGGATTGCACGAGTACGGCCACGCGCTGATGGCCAACTGGTGGGGCGATCCCACGCCGCGCAGCATGGGCCGCCTGACGCCGAACCCGCTGGTGCACATCAACTGGCTGGGCTTCGCCATGTTCGTGCTGATTGGCTTCGGCATCCTGGGGTCTGTGCCTGTTCAGCCGCGCTACATGCGCGATCCACGCTGGGGAGCATTCTGGACGGCCTTCGCCGGACCGTTGATGAACTTGGCTGTGGCGGTCGCGGCTGCCATCCTCTTCCGCGTTGCCGTCAACATCGAAATCCTGCCGCCGCTGTTCACGCAGTTCATCTTCCTGACGATCTTCTTCAACCTGCTGTTGTTCCTGTTCAACCTGCTGCCCTTCTTCCCGATCGACGGCTGGCGCATGGCCCTAGCCCTGCTGCCGGGGGTCTGGCTGCGCCGCGAACAGATTCCTGCTTTCGTGCGCTTCAACATGCCGCCGCTGTCGCGCTTCCTGCAAAACCCGGCCTACAAGTGGCAGGACTGGGCGCAGATCAGCCAAGCTGTCCTGTTCGTGCTGATTATGATGAGCTTCGTGCTGCCCAGCTTCAACGTGCTGGGGGCGCTCATCAGCGGCCCACTGCGCGGCCTGATGGCCTTCCTGACAGGCTGAGCGCGCATGGCCACCGGCTTTGGTGTGCGCCTGCGACAGGGGGTGCGCGCCCTGCTGGCCGACCTGCGTCCTCTAGACGAGGAACTGGCAGCTCGCACCCTGGACGCAGTCCAACTGGCCCTGTTCCGCCGCATGACGCGCAGCGAACAGCTCCACAGCCTGAACGTGCTGCGCGACGTGCTGGCCCAAGCGGCCGAGACGCCGCGCGACTTAGCCCAAGCGGCCCTGCTGCACGACGTAGGCAAGACGCTCTGCCCGCTGAGCGTGGCCCAGCGCAGCTTGGCCGTCGTCATCGCCACGCTGTGGCCTGCCCTGGATCGGCGCTGGCGCGGCGCTGATCCACAGGCGGCCTTAGAACAGCTTAGCACGTTACCCTGGTGGCGCGTCGGCTCAGTGGTGCGCTACCATCATCCCGCCTGGGGCGCCCAGTTGGCGCAATCTGCAGGACTGAGCGCGCGCGCCTTGTGGCTGATCGCTCACCACGCCGAAGCCATCGACGACCATCCACACGCCGCCCTACTGCGCCGCTTGCAGCAAGCCGACGATCGCAATTAGAATAGCGACTCCGTTGGTGAAGATTCTTTTTTGAGGAATGACCCCATGCCTACGCTCAAAGTCGCCATCCTGGGCCTGAATCGTCTGGGTGCTTCGGTGGGGCTGGCGTTGCGGCGCTACAGTCGTGGCGAAGCCAAGCATCAGTTTGAAGTCATCGGCCACGACTACAGCGCCGAGGTGGAGCGCCAAGCGCGCGAGCTGGGAGCGATCGCCCGCGCCGAGCGGGGCATAGAGGAGGCAGTGCGCGGAGCTGATGTTGTCGTCCTGGCCCTGGGCTATGAAGACTTGCGCGACGCTTATCGTCGCCTGGCCTCGGCCATGCGCAGCGGCGGCGTCGTGCTAGACTGCGCCCCGCTCAAGGCCAAGAGCCAATCGTGGGCCAGCAAGCACCTCCAGCCCGACCAGCACTGGATTGGCTTCAGCCCCATGTTCAACCCCAAGCGCATGTTCGACGCAGGCCAAACCCTCGAAGCCGCGCGCGAAGACGACTTCGACCAGGGCGCTGTCGTCATCACGCCCACCGCCGCCAGCCTGCGCGAAGCCGTCGATCTGGCCAGCAACTTCGCCCTGGTGCTGGGGGGCAGGCCGCGCTTCCTCGATCCTGAAGAACACGACGCCTTGCTGGCCTACAGCGCCGCCCTGCCCGACCTGCTGGGAGTGGCTCTGTTCGCCAGCTTGCGCGCCCAGGTGTCCTGGGAAGAAGACGGCCAGTGGCTCACGCCGCCCAGCTTCGGGGCGCTGACGCGCGTCTTAAAAGAGACGCACCCCGACGGCCTGCGCGACGCCTGGCTGGGCAACCGCGACGCCTTGCTGCGGGCCATCGACGGCCTGCTCGACCAACTTCACGAGGTGCGTGAACGCCTGGAAGCCTACGACCAAGACGCCATCGAAGCTTGGGTGGTGCGCGCCTCTGACGACTACGCCACCTGGGTCAACCGCCGCCACCGCGCCGATTGGGACCATCCCCAGCCTGTGCCGAAGCTCAGCGACGGCGGCTTCGTCACCATGCTCTTCGGCAGCAAGTTGGCCGAGCGCTTCAGCAAGAAGGGCGGACGGTGAGACGCTGGGCAGGTGCGCTGCTGCTAGCCCTGATGGGCGCTCTGGTTGGCTGCCAAGCAGCGGCGGTCGCCATCATCCCCACCAGCCTGCCCACCCAAACGCAGACCTTCACCCCATCGCCCACCCGCACCCCATCGCTGAACGTCACGCCTACGCCTGCCCCAACCCGCCCGCCGCAACAAGGCCAGGGCGCACCCACGCCACTGCTGGGCGCGCCGCGCCCCAGGCCTGCCTTCAACGCTCCCACGCCTACTCGGCCCTTCAACCCCAACGCGCCGCGCATTGAGTTCTTCACCAGCGATCCGTTAGCCGTGCCGCCCGGCGGACAAGTGACCTTGTTCTGGTCGGTGCGCGGCACGAGCAGCGCCGTCATCTACCGCCTAGACGAGCAGGGGCGACGCAGCCAGGTGTACAACGTGGCCACCGACGGCAACTTGCCCATCCAGACGCGCAGCAGCGAACGCGGCGAACTGGCCTTTGTGCTGGTGGCCGGCGAAGGCGACTCTCAGGTTGAGCAGCGCCTGAGCGTGCCGCTGCGTTGCCCTCTGAGCTGGTTCTTCAACCCCGCGCCCGAAGAATGCCCACTAGACGCCGCCGCAGAACAAACGATCATCGACCAAACATTTGAGCGCGGGCGCATGATCTTCCCACGCCAGCGCGGCATTATTTATGTGTTATTCAACGATGGGCGCACGCCGGCCTGGTTGGCCGTCGAAGATCGCTACGATCCGCGCATTCATCCTGAACGCGATGAGAACGCACCACCCACCTTCATCCAGCCGCTGCGCGAATTAGGCCTGGTGTGGCGCAGCGACGACACCATTCGCAACCGTCTGGGCCTGGGCTTGGCAGAAGCCGTCAGCTTTAGTGGCTTCGTCCAAGAAGCCCCCAGCGGCAACCGCCTGAGCATTTACCTCAGCGGCGCAAGCGGCGAAGTGCTGCATCTACTGCCCGGCGGCAATCAGTGGCTCATCATCCGCCCTCCCTGAAAGAGAGACCCCACGCATGGCGATTGACTTCATCATCGGCTACGACTGCGTCCCCAAGCGCGTCCTGACCGACGCAGGCATTCAAGAGCGCCTCAAGGCCAACGAACGCGCTCAGCTCATCATCCGCCTCTACCGCGAAGCCGGCGACGACCGTCCCCCCAGCCAGATGGGCTTCGAGCTGACGCACCGCACCCCACAAGGCGAGACCACCGAACTGATCGTCGTGCAAAACCTGCTGGACATGGCCCAGCCCCTGACCGAACACGCTCACCACTGCCAGGGTTGCCCCGCCAATCGCAACAACCACGCCTACGGCTGCATGGGCTTCATCCAATACCCCATCAGTGGGCAGGCCGAACGCTGGCTGCTCAACCAACTGCCTACCCAACGCGAGGCGCTGGTCTACTTGCTGCTCAAACAAGGCATCGACGACTTCGCCTACGATGGCCAAACCATCCTGCCGTTGCGCCTCAACGACGTCTACTTCGAGGAGCGCGTACCAGCCTTGCGCCGACTAGGCGAATTCGACATCAACGCCAACCAGGTCTTTGAGATGATCTTCGGCGTGGGCGACGTTCAGCCCAACCACGCTGCTATCCTGCTGCTGTTCTTCAACGCCATCGAACGCGACTTGCAAGCCGACGAGATTATGAACCTGCACCCTGCCCCCGCAGATGCTGACGAGCGCTTCCCTTTTTTGCATCAACCCATGCCCCAAGACGACGCCACCACCGCCGAACTGAAGGATTTCTTCCATGCGTTGTATCTGGCCTGGCGGCTAGGCGTGGCCCTGAAGGTCGAAGCTTAAAAGTTACTCATTGACTATTCATGTTTTGTTTAGTATCCTGAGGTCCGCAAACGTTTGCTTACCTGCATAAATAGAACGTTAGTCATGTTGCGTCATGACGATAGTCAGGCTTAATTCTCCAGCAAACCTTAACGCAAAAACAAGCGTGTTTGCCTTTAGAATGGTCGTAATTGCAGCAGAGGCGTAAAGGAAAATCGTCATGCCGCGCATCCTCTATATTGAAGACAATCCGCTCAACATGAAGCTGGTGCGCAAGTTGCTCGCGGACATGGGCTATGGCATCATTGAAGCCAGCGATGGCGAATACGGCATTCGGCAAGCACTGACGGCTTCCCCTGATTTAATCCTCATGGACATCAACTTGCCCGACGTCGACGGCCTGACGATCACCCAAAGGCTCAAGAGCGACCCGCACTTGCGTCACATCCCCGTGATCGCCCTGACGGCCAACAACATGCACGGAGACCGCGAACAGTGCCTGGCTGCTGGCTGCGACGCTTATTTGGCCAAGCCTGTCTCGCGTCTGGAGCTGCGCAACGTCTTGGAACGCTTCCTGCGCGGGGCGCGCAGCTAGGGCAGCTCTTCATCTCGGAAGAAGTAGTACTCCATGATCTCGCGGGTGATGGGGGCGGCAACAGCTGAACCATCGCCCGCATTCTCCACCAGCACCCCGACGACGATCTGCGGCTCGTCGCGCGGCGCCCAAGCCATGAACCAGGAGTGCGGCGACGCTCCGAGGCCAGGCGCTTGAGCCGTGCCAGTCTTGCCGCACACGCCAATCTGTTGGAGGATGGAGCGGCGGAAGATGTGCGAGGCCGTGCCATAAGTCGCCGTCGTCACGTCGCATAGGCCCTTTTGCACTAGGGCCATTACGTCGGCGCGCACGCCGAACTGGCTCGTGGCGTCGGGCTGGGCCACGCGCTCACGCTGATCCAGCAGGCCCGTCTCGCGCACCAGCAGCGGCCTATAGAGCGTGCCGCCGTTGGCGACGGCGCCGTACATGCGCGTCATCTGCAACGGCGTCACCTCGACTTCGCCCTGGCCAATGGCCATCGACACAGCATGAGAGAACGTCCAGGGGACGCCGCGATTCACGCGAATCCAATCTGGATCGGGGATTGTGCCGCCGCTCTCGCCTATGCTGCGAATGCCAGTGGGCGCGCCCAGGCCCATGCGCCGCGCATAACTGGGCAACAGGAAAGGATCAACCCGATCTAGGGCTAGGCCCGTCTGGTAGAAGAAGGGGTTGCAAGAGTTGGTGAGGGCGCTGGCGATGGTCATACGCCCATGACCGCCAGCTAACCAGTCGAAGCGCCTATCGCGGCCCTCTTGCCAGACGCCGGTGCAGACGTAGCTGTAATCCAGCGGGTAGACGCCGCTGTCGGCCACGGCCACCGCGTCGATGACTTTCATGATAGAGCCAGACGGATAAATGCCCTGGGCTGCGCGGTTGAGCAGCGGATTAGCGGGGTCTTCCGCCAGAGCTTGCAGCACCAAGTCAGCGGCCTGGCGGCCAATAGCAGGGAAGGGGTTGAGCGCGTTGCCTTCATAAGTCGGGAAGCTGACCATCGCCAGCACTTCCCCCGTGTTCACGTCCAGCACCACCGCCGCCCCACCGCGCGAAGTCTTGGCCCAGCCATCGGCAGCCTGCTGATACCAACGGTTGAAGACGCGCTGGATGAAGGCCTGCAAATCGGCGTCAATCGTCAACCACAGCGACTTGGGGATGATGGATTGCGCTTCGGCTAGGACGCGCAAGCGCTTGCCATTAGGCGCAATCAAGCTCAGGCGTCCGCCGGGCTGGCCGCGCAGCACAGCGTCCCAACTGGCTTCAATGCCGCTGCGCCCCAGGATCGTCTCTTGGTTAAAGCCAATGCGCACCAAATCAGGAATTTCCTCGTTGGATGGGTAGCCCACGTTGCCCAGGATATGCGGCATGAGCGTCCCCTGCGGATATTGGCGGATGGCGCGCTGGCTGAAGCTAGCGCCGCACAAGCGCGTGAGCGTCTCTTGGTGCGTTACATAATCCTGCGGCTCTAGCGTGGCCACGTTGACCACCCAATTGGCTTTGGCGGAGCTTAGGCGAGCCATGATCTGTTCTTGAGGACGCTTGCTGGCTTCCGTAAGGGCTTGCAAGCAAGCAGCCATGTCGGCCACATCTTCAGCGATCAAGCTGACATCCACGACTACGCCGTTCTGATCGGCTAAGATCACGCCGTCCCGATCGTAGATATTGGCGCGGCGCGGCACGCTAGCTTCAAAGCGCAGCGTCGCCCCGTTGCCCATCTCTGCAAAGATGTCGCCCATCGACCAGGCCACGCGCCAGGCGCTGCTGTTGCGATCCCAGATGAGGCGCATGACGCGCTGGCGGTCTTCAAATTGGCCCAGGATAATGGTCTGAAAGCGCACATCGTAGCTCAGCACCACCACCCGATCCGACTCACGAGCCAGGCTGAGCGGCTGGTAGCCGAACGACTCTAGAGTAATGAGATTCTGCGCGTCTTCGTAGAGCCTCTGGAACTGCTCGTAAGGGGTGGCTTCTTGGCTGGCAAAGCTGATGAGGCTGTGCATAGTGGCAAAGTCTTGGCGCTGCCAGGCATCCAGGAAGGTGATGGCTGCGCGCTGCGCTTCCTCCAGGTTGATGGCAGCCGTCGGACTGGGGGCGAGCGTGGGCAAGATGGGCGCGCTCCTGGGAGCGTTGCCGCACGCGCTCAGCAGGATCAGCAGAAGCCAGAAAGTGCGTCGGAGCATAGGGCAGTCCATGAGAAAACAGCCGAGAGTGGCGCAAGGCTAACCCCATTGTAGCAGAGCCTGCGTCAACTCTCCTCTCCCTCCCCCTAAGCGAGGAGAGACGGGTGCGAGCGCCACGCGCCTATCCTGCTCAGGATACGCTCAGCGGCTGAAGAGCGTCATGGCCTCCAGTATAATTGGCAGGGCGAAGTGCGCGGGCCAGGGCGTGGCGTCCTGGGCTAGGCGGCCGAACAGATAGAGAGGCGTTTGCTGGCCGAGGGCCGTCTCTAGTGTGGGCAAGAACGGACTCTCGCCTGGCACGAGCCAAGTCGTCATCTGGAAGTCTTCCTCTTGGGGGAAGCCTTCATAAAAGTCGGGCATGGGCTGGGGCGCGCTGCGCTGCCCCGCCCCCCAGAAGGGCGCTACGCGCGGCCAGAGCGGCTGGCCCGACACGCTCAGGCAGGCCAGCAGCTGGCCATCGTCCCAAGCAGCGTAGTGAATGGTCTCAATCAGGCCACCGATGCGCACCTCGCCCCGCCAGCCCAGACTATCGGATTGCCAGCTCAGCAAGCGCAAGATTGGCCCCTGAGCCGATCCCCAGCGCAGGGCCAGCAAAGATGGGGGAACGCTGAAGCTCAGCAGGCCCTGCGGGCCTTCAGCGCGCACGCATTCACCATGTTCAGCCTGCGCCCACAGGGCAGACTGAGCATAGCGCGGAACGCTCCAACGATCTTGCGCGAGCTGGGTGCTGCGCTCATCGTCCATGCACGACTCAGGGCGTCACGCGGTGACAGGCCACCCAATGGCCTTGCCCTATCTCAACCAGTTCAGGGTCTGGGTCGCGGTAGCACAGGCTAAACGAGACGGGACAACGCGTGTTGAAGTTGCAGCCGCGCGGCGGGTTGGCCGGGCTGGGGATGTCACCCTTGACGATGATACGCTGGCGGCGCTGCCTGCTGTTGGGGTGCTGCGGCACAGCCGAGAGCAGGGCCTGGGTATAGGGGTGCTGCGGGTTGTCGTAGACCTCATCGGTCGGCCCCATCTCCACGATCTTGCCCAGGTACATGACCGCTACGCGATTGCAGATATGGCGCACCATGCTCAGGTCGTGCGCGATGAACAGGTAGGTCAGGCCAAGCTCTTGTTGCAAATCCTCCAGCAGGTTGACCACCTGAGCCTGGATGGACACGTCTAACGCCGAGATAGGTTCATCGCAGACGATGAACTTGGGCTGCAAGGCTAGAGCGCGAGCGATGCCAATGCGCTGGCGCTGGCCGCCGCTGAATTCGTGGGGATAGCGATTAATGAAGTACGGATTCAGGCCCACGCGCTGCATGAGCTGTTCCACGTAGCCCTGGCGCTCTTTCTTATCAGGATACAGGCCGTGAATTTGCAGCGGCTCGCTGATGATGTTGCCGACCGTCATGCGCGGGTTGAGGCTGGCGAAAGGGTCTTGGAAGATGATCTGCATTTGCTTGCGCATTTGGCGCATGTCGCCAGGGCTGAGCTTGGTCAGATCGCGGCCTTCAAATTCCACCACGCCTTCGGTCGGCTTGTAAAGCTGGAGGATGGTGCGCCCCGTAGTGCTTTTGCCACAGCCGCTCTCGCCCACTAGGCCCAGGGTCTCGCCACGATACACGTCAAAATCCAGGCCATCGACGGCGCGCACGGCGCCCACTTGGCGCTGGATGATGAAACCAGCGTAGATAGGGAAGTATTTCTTCAGGCCGCGCACCCTCAGGATGACATCGTTGTGGTCGACGGCGCGCTTGGCTTTGACGACGGGTTCAGCGAGACTCACGATACAGCTCCCTCTTTTTGCTCGGCTTCCAAGATGGCGCGCAGGTCATACCAAGCCGCCGCCAGGTGTTCAGGGTGACCGTCACGCACGGGCATGAGCGGAGGAATTTCGTTGAAGCAGCGCTCGGTGGCGTACTGGTTGCGCGGTGCGAAGGGGTCGCCTTTGGGCGGAATGCGCATATCCGGCGGTGAACCTTCGATTTGCGTCAGGCGTTCGCGCTCGCCCTCCATCTTGGGCAGGGAGCGCATGAGGCCCAACGTGTAGGCGTTGCGCGGATCGCCGAAGACCTCTTTGGCCGGGCCGCGTTCAACGACCATGCCACCATACATCACCTGGATCGTGTCCGCCAACTCGGCGACTACCCCCAAGTCGTGGGTGATCCAGATCATGGCCATCTTGAATTCGTCGCGCAGCTGCTTGACCAGCTCAATGATCTGGGCTTGGATGGTCACGTCCAGCGCCGTCGTCGGCTCATCAGCGATCAGCAGCTTAGGGTTGCACGACAAGCCCATCGCAATCATGACGCGCTGGCGCATACCGCCGCTGAACTGGTGCGGGTAGGCCTTCAAGCGTTTGCGCGCGTCTGGAATGCCCACCATGTCCAGCAGCTCGGCGGCGCGCTTGTTGGCTTGAGACGAGTTCATGCCCATGTGCAGCTTCAGCGTCTCGGTCATCTGCGTGCCGATGGTCAGCACCGGATTGAGCGAGGTCATGGGGTCTTGGAAGATCATGGCAATTTCTTTGCCACGCACCAAGCGCATTTGGTCGTTGCTGAGTTGGAGCAGATCACGCCCTTCGAAGATGACCTTGCCCTGCTCAATCTTGCCCGGAGGCGAGGGGATGAGGCGCATCATGGCCAGGGCGTGGACGCTCTTGCCGCTGCCCGATTCGCCGACGACGCCTAGCGTCTCGCCTTCTTTCAGCGCGTAGGTGACGTTGTTCACGGCGTAGACCACGCCTTCTTGGGTGTAAAACCGCACCACAAGGTCTTGAATGTCCAGTAGTACGCTCACAATGGACGCCTCTTTCTGCTCGTCTTGCCCGTTCGTTGTCCAGCAGGGCTGCTTTAATGACTCTTAAACAACGTGCCTAAAGTCTGCCCAATTGCGGCGCAAATGTCAAGCAACCAGCGCCAATTGACGAGTCAACCCGCTCAGCCACCAACACCCGAATTCCATTCCGCGTCTCTGCCCATTACAATAGCCTCATGATCGCTCAGACCAACTGAAGGTAGACTCGTTATGCGCGAAATTTCCGTCGCTGTCGTGCAGCTCAACGTCCAATTGGGCCAACCAGAAGAAAATCTAGTCAAGATCGGCGAGGCCATCGCTGAGATTGCCTCCAAGCAGCGCGTCGATCTGCTGGTCTTCCCTGAACTGGCCACCAGCGGCACTGAATTGGGCGTGCGCTTCACGGACGTCGCCCAGCGCGTGCCAGGCCCAACAATCAACCTCATCGCTCAACGCGCCAACGACTACGGCATTCATATTCTGCTGGGCATGGCCACCAAAGAGCGCGTCGAGAGCGTCTTGTACAACTCTGCCATCCTCATCGGCCCTGATGGCGATTTGATCCAGGTCTACAACAAAGTCCATCTGCGCGGCGAGGAACGCATGGCCTTCCGCGAAGGCTTCAAATTCGCCGTCGCCGAGACCGACTTGGGCAACATCGGGATCATGCTGGGCTATGACCTGGCCTATCCAGAGGTGGCACGCAGCTTGTGCATGGAAGGCGCGGAACTCATCTGCGTGCTGGCCAATTGGGAGGCTATCCATCTGGACGAGTGGCGCACCTACCTGCGCGCGCGCGCTTACGAAAACAGCGTCTTCGTCGTCGGCGCAAATCGCGTGGGGGAAGACGTGACGATGACCTTCGGCGGTGAGAGCATGATCGTCGGCCCACGCGGCGAGCTGCACGCCATCGTCGATGACGTCGACGAGCAGACGGGGGCCCCAAAAGCTGGCTACGCCATCGCGCGGATTGACCTAGACGAGGTGCGCAAGAACCGCGAGGAGTTCCAGTTCATCCAGACGCGCCAACCGACCACCTATCGCACCATCGTCAAGAAGTACTAGATGGCTGAGCAGAAGCCAGGCCCCGAAGCGGAAGCTGTCGATCTGTTGCGCTTGGGCGCTTCCGTCAAGAACATCTCGGCGCGTTTGCAGCGGCGCGGCATGAGCAAAGCCCAGGCCGACGAGCTGGCCTGGCGCGTCTGGCGCGACAACCTGGTGATTCGGCGCACCAACAGCCTGATCTTGCTGGTGGTGGGGTTGCTGGTGGCAGGGTTGGGCCTGCTGGCCCTGTCAGCCACCGGCCCCGATCCGTTCAGCCTCTTCTTCGTGGTGATGGGCAGCCTGATCTTCGTACGCGGCCTGGCCCAACGCTGGGCCATCATCCGCCAGCAACAAGAAGACGCCTCCAGCTAGTCACTAGTCAATCGTAGCTGTGTTGAAGCCGCGTCCGTAGGCTGTGTGGCCCTGGCCCACCACCATGAAGGCGCGCGGATCGGCAGCTTGCACCGTGCGCAGCAGGTCAGTGACTTGCGAGCGAGCCACCGTGACGTACAGCACGTGGCGCGGCTGCTGAGTGTACATGCCCGTCGCCTGCCAACCCGTCACACCGCGCCCCATGCCCTTCATCACTGCTTCTGCCACCACTTGGGGCTGATCGGTGATGATGACGCAAGTGCGCACCACGCTCGGCCCTTCCAGCACATAATCCGTCGTGGCGCCGGCCACGAACAGCATGATCGTGGCGTACAGGCCGCCTTCTATGCCGAAGACCAGGGCAGCCAGCCCGACGACCGCCATATCGGTGTACAAGAAGGTGCTGCTCATGGGCAGGCCCAGCCGTTTTTGCAAGATGAGGGCTAGCGTGCTAGTGCCGCCGAACGTGCCGCCGACGCGGTAGACGATGCCGCTGGCGATGCCCGTCACAATGCCGCCGAAGATGGTGTTTAGCAGGCGGTCGTCGCTGATGCCGCCGACGGGCAGCACATCGCGCATGAGGTCGATCACCAGCGAGTAGACCACCAGCAAGACGATGGTGCGCCACACGATAGTCCAGCCATTGGCCAGGGTGCGTATCGCAAAGATTTGGATTGGGATGTTGAGGATCAGCACCATGATGCCGATGGGCAACCCGAACAAGTGGTTGAGGATGAGTGCTATCCCGCTCACGCCAGATGGGGCGATGTTGAAAGGCGCGAGGAAGATCACCACCGCAAGGCCGCTCAGGGCAGCCCCAAAGATGATGACGAAGTAGGTCAAGAAGAAGTCGCGCAAGCGCTTGTTCATGGGCTTTCATCCCTCAGTGTGCGTCGGATCATCGGTGCGCAGGCTGCTAGTCCTTCTTGGGCCTGCGCGGCGGGTCTGGGACAGGCATGAAGATTTTGCTGTCGCTGCCAAGAGGCGGCAGAGGGCCTTCTCGATAATCTAGCGGGCCGGTTTTAGGCCGCGGAGCAGGCGCAGGCGCAGCAAGGGACGGCGGCTGCGTCCGAGCAATGGCAGCCTGGGCCGCCACCAGATCGGGACGACGAAAGGTTTGCAGGCTGTAGCAGGTCTGCGGTAGTTGTGTCAGATGAGCCAGGGAGTCGTAGAGCCGTTGCTGCAAGTCCTTGCGCTGGGCTGCGTCCAGTTCATCGGCCAAAAGCTCTTCCAGCAGCGCGTTCATCAAGCCGTCTAGTTCTGCCCTGCTGGACTTGTAGCCATGACTGAGCAGGGCCAAGTAAGGGATGAAGGTGCGCGCCAAGCTGTGCGCCAAGAGGCTACACTCCATCTCTAGCAGCAGCAGGGTGGGGCTTTGGCTATCCAGGTAGGCGGCCTTGAAAGCTGTGAACGGCGCGAAGAGGGCCTGAGCCAGCGCATGGTAAGCCTGAGCAAAGGCTCGCACCCAAGTCTGAGCCAGCTCGGCCACGTCTCCTTGAAGCTGCACACAGACGACGACATACCCCAAGCGCGCCAAGCCGTTGGCCAACAGCGCACGACCCGCCACGTCGGGCGTGGCCTGTGTGAGCAGATGTGGAGCATGTTTCTGCGCGAGCTGAACCAGATGGGCAAGATAGCGATCCGAGGACATAGACAGCCTGTGATGACGATTAGGAGGGCCTTGCCTGCTATCATACCATCGAACGATCACCCAATGACTCGCGGATTCCTCTCGAACACCCCGCTAGGGCAAGTCACTAGGCGACGGCACGCGGAAGCTAGCCTGCACTACCCCCTGCGGATTGCTCAGGGTAGCCACGTCTCCCGCCTCCCAGACGGCGCGATCCAGCCCCCAAAACAGGACGATGGGCGTCTTCTGACCCGCGCGCGTGTAGATCGTCACCTCGCCGTTGGAGAAGATGAGCTGCTCTGGGAAGACGAAGGTGTTGCCCTGGCCATCGCTCAGCCGCCAGCCGGTGACGTTGACGGTGTTGCCGTTGTTACGAATGCGGATGCCCTCGGCAGTTACATCGCCAGGGCGCTCCACCCCAACAATCTCGATCTGGGCGTTGGCGGCGGTGGGCGCGAGCGTCAGCGTGGGGGTGGGCAGCTGCGGCTCTGAGATAGCTTCAGCAGCGCCAGCAAGGGCAGGGGCTAGGGTGGTGACGGGCGTGGCAGTGGGCTGAGGCGCAGTCGCCTGGGCCAGCGAGCGGGCCACGCCAGCGGGCTGGTAAGCAGGCAGCTGATCGACAGGACAGCCTTCCAGCGGCACGATCAGCATGTCGCCGATTTGCAAGCGCGCGGCGGTCACGTCGTCTAGGCCGTTCACCTGCATTACCAGGAAAGGATTGGCGCCATACTGCGCCGCCACGCCGAAGGGACTGTCGCCGGCTACGACCGTGTGGGCGATGCAGTTTTGCGGCAAGCTGAGCGTCGCGCTTTGTGCGCCGCCAGCTTGGGCGACGCCAATCGGCGTGCCGCCCGGAGCGATGACGGTCAAGTTGGCCAGGGCAGGATCGTTGGGCAGCACGCCGGGCGGCACAGCAACTTGGGTGCGCGGCTGGCTGAGCGCTTCGGCCACGCGCGTGCCGACGATCTGTTCAACGGCTGTTGGGTCGAAGGTAGGGGTGCTGTTGGGATCAGGCGTCTGGGTGATGAGGACGGCGACAGTGACGATCTGGATGCGCTGACCTTCGCCGCTGGGCGCGCCGAACAGCTGCAAGCCCAAGAAAGCGCCGCCTACCGCCACGATGAAGACGGCCAGCAGCAGGGGTAGGGCGTTTCTCAGGGCCATCAAGCCGCCTCCATGCGCTGTGGACACGAGCGCTGGGCCGCTCCCGTCCTCAGACCGCACCGAACAGCGCAGGCTTGCAAGCCCGCTGCCTGGTCATGGTGAACGCTCAAGTCCCACAGGACTTCTTCGACGCCGATGGCGCAGTGGGTAGCATTCATGGTACACCTCATCACGAAGCGAATGGTTGACGGTAACCATCATACCATCATCGCCACATACGGGGAAACGTTGGGTGGTGGCACGACGCCTGATGTTCAGCACGGTTGATCTGGCCGCCAATGATGGGCCTGAAGTGTTTGAGATTGCGGGTGTGGAGGGGAAGCTTGAGGAAGCTTGAGATGGGCAGGAGTGGGGGCTTTCAGACAGTCGAGCCAGGTCTCGTCCTGTCGCTGCGCGGCCCATACGAGCAGGTGAGCTTGGCCAGCGACGATCAGGCTGGCTAGGCGCGCGCCGTCTCGTCGCCAATGCGGTCGGCGGTCTTCGAGCGCTTGGGCAAGTTCTGCTCGCTGAGCGGGATGGTGAACAAGAACTCAGCCCCTTTGCCCTCTTCGCTCTCTACCCAGATGCGCCCCCCATGCGCTTCCACCGCCAACTTGCAGAAGGCTAGGCCCAAGCCGACGCCGCGCGGCACATCGTCCACCTTGATGCGCATGTACTTGTCGAAGATGACGTCGCGCAGATGAGGTGGGATGCCAGGGCCGGTGTCGCGCACGTTCACCAACAACGCATCACCGTCCATGTGCGCGCCGACGTAGACTCTGCCGCCCATCGGCGTGTACTTGAGGGCGTTCTCGATCAGGTTGATGAGGACGCGCAGCAGCATGTCGGCGTCGACGTTGAGCATGGGGTAATCGTCGCTCAGGTGCAAGAAGATGGATTGATCGGCTTCGTAGGCCATCGGCTGGACGATCTGCACGGCGTCGGTGAGCATGACTCGGACTTCTGTCAGCTTGCGATTGACCAGCACACTGCCAGCTTCTAGCTTCTGTAAGTCCAGCAGGCTGTCCACCATGCGCTGCAAACGGCGCGTGCTGGTCAAGCTGAGCTGGAGCAGACGCAGCACAGCTGGGTTATCCGTCTTGCCGCGCAGAATCTCGGCCAGCTTGAAAGTGGCGACGTTGATGTTGTGGATAGGGTTGCGCAGATCATGGTAGATCATCGCCGTCATGTCTTCGCGCAGCTTGTCCAGGGTGACCTGGGCCTGCAAGTCCTGCAAGACCCACTCTAGCACAGGGCGCTCATCCATGCGCAGGCGACGCACGCGCACCAGCATAGGCAGGCTTTGGCCGCCTGCGTTGACCAGGCTCACGCGGAAGCTCATCGCCTGGCCTTCCGCCAGTTGATTAAGGCTGCGTTCATCGTTCACGACGATGTTCACATCGCGCAGCGGCGCGTGCAACAAAGCAGCGCGCGGCAGGCCAATCAGATCACAGGCGGCTTGGTTTACGTCCAACATGATGTGCTGGACATCTGTCAAGATAACCGGGACGATGGCGTGGGTGAAGAGCGTTTGATAGTTGGGGGTGGCGTTGCGCACGGCCTGATGTTCTAGTGCGTTGTTGAGGGCGAGCTGGGCCAGGTGCAGCAGCTCGCTCAGCAAGTGGATGTGAGGCAGCTGGAAGTAGTCGATCTGAGGATGGAAGAGCAGCAGGACGCCAGAGCCATCGCGCAGGTCGTGCAGCGGCACGCCCAGCACCGAGCCGCTGCTGGGCAGATGTTTCAGCTGTTTGGGGACATACCAACGCGGATCATGGGCCAGGTTGCGCACGGCGATGGGCCGCTGGTGATGATAGACGTGGCCCATGAGGCCGTGCAGCAGCATGGCGTCCCAGGCATCCATGTCTGCCGAGGCGGGCGCGAGCGGATCGTCCCAGACCAGCTCGTCCAGGTGGCGATGATGATGAAACAAGGCCAGATAGGCCGACTCGGCGTGGAGCAGTCTGCGCGCATAAGCAGCGATGGTCTGGCCAACTCGCTTAGTGTCCAGGCCTTGCTGGTGCAGCTCACGGGCGTACTGCAAGAACTGTCGCTCGACTTTGGCCAGAGCCATGGGCATTTCCTCTCATCTCGACTCGACATGAAGCGATACAGTAAAATTCTACACGAATTTTTCTGAGTCAATGCAGCACTTTTCGTCTACTCACTCGCTGCGCCACGAGCCAATCCTATGCCCTCAACCACGTCTTTCTTGGCCCTCCCCGACCTGCACGACAAAGCTGACGCGGTGAAGGCCATCACCCGTCCCCTATCCCAGGCTGACTTCGTGCTGCTGCCTGGCGACATGACCAACGGCAGCGTACATCACCTGCTGCGGCTGCTGGACATCGTGGAGGAGGTCAACGAAGCCATCTACGCTGTGCCAGGCAACCTAGACACGCCGCAAATCCTGGCTCACCTCAGCCGCGAAGGCTGCAGCCTGCACCGCACCCACGTCGCCTACGAAGACTTTGTGCTGGCAGGGATTGGCGGCGCGCTGCCCTTCGCCGGCAAATTCGTCTTCAGCGAAGCGCAGCTTGCGACTATGCTGGAAGAAGCCGTCCGAGGCGCACCCAATCTGCCGCTGGTGTTGGTGTGCCACCAGCCCCCCTATGGGACGGCCTGTGACTGCCTGAGCGATGGCCAGCACGTGGGCAGCCGAGCCGTGCGCGATTTCATCCTGCGCGTCCAACCCTTGCTGTGCTTCACAGGCCACATCCACGAAGCTCAGGCCGTCGATACGTTGGGCCAGACGCGGATCATCAACCCTGGGCCGCTGTGGCTCAGCCAAGCCTACGCCTACGCTGAAATCCGCGCGGGCCAGGTGACGAGCTGTGAAATTCGCCCTATCACCCCTGACGATATCCTGAGCAAGCGCAGCAGCAGACCCAGCGAGGACGACGCTCCATGAGCAAACACCTCATCGTCGGCTTGGGCAACCCAGGCCGAGATTACGAACAGACGCGCCACAACGTGGGCTGGTGGGTGTTGGACGCCCTGATCGCCCGACACAATTTGCAGGGCGCTGTCAAGGAGAAGAAGGCCGTCGTCACCAGCGGCGTCATCGGCGGCAAGTCGGTGCTGCTGGCCAAGCCCCAAACCTACATGAACCTCTCCGGTGAAGCAGTGCGCGCCTTGCTCGACTTTTACAAGCTACCCCTGGAGAACTTGCTGGTGATCCATGACGACATGGACACGCCCCTGGGCCAAATTCGCCTGCGGCGCACAGGCGGACACGGCGGCCAGAACGGCGTGCGCAACATCATCCTCCACGTGGGGACGCAAGACTTTGCGCGCCTGCGCTTCGGCATTGGCAGGCCACCTGGCAAGCTGCCCGCGCGCGACTACGTCCTGCACCCCTTCGTCGGCGATGAGCGCATCCTGGCTCAGCAAATGGTGGACAAAGCCGCTGATGCCGCCGAAGCCTGGCTCAGCCTGGGGATCGACGCGGCTATGAACCGCGTCAATGGCGGCGAGGCCGAAGCCAAGCCCAGCGACCAGGAACAGCTCGCGGTGCTGTTGCGCGCCTGTGAACTAGCTCCCAGCGATCCTAAGCCGCTGGAAGCCCTGGCCAAACACTACCAAAAGCTGCGCCAGCGCGACGACGCTATCCGCACCTACGAGCGCCTGGCAGAACTCTACGGCGAAGCGTCGCCCAAACAGCGAGCCTGGGCTTGGGAGCAGGTGGTGCGGCTGGACGTGCGCCGCTACGACCTGCACGAGCGCCTAGCTCAGCACGCGCTCGCTCAGGGGGATAGTAAGCGCGCCACTCAAGCCTGGTTACGCCTGGCAGAGGTCTTGCAGGACGCAGCAGATTGGCCCGCTGCCTTGCGCGCCGTCGAGGAAGCGCTGCGCATCAACCCTGCCCACGATCGCGCCCTGGCCATGCGCCAAGCTATCGAGCATCGTCTGTTGCATTAGATTTGCGCGGCTTTAGCCCCCGCCTGCTGCATGGCGTCGATGAAAGCCTGGGCCGTATCTTGGCAGGCGCGCCACTGGGCTTGAACGTCTGCTGAGCCAACCTTGCTGCTCAGCAGGGCCAACAAGGCGCGACGCTCTTTGCTGTAGGCGCTGTAGACGATGAACAGCGATATAGCCTTCAGACGGCGCTCAAACCAGCGCCAGCCCTGATAGATGACGACGATGTTCAGGCCGGTCAGCAGGATCGTGGTCGTCGATGAGGGGATGAACTGGGCCAACAGCACCCCGCCAGCGGTGGCCAGCAGCAGGGCGGCGAATAGGGGCAAGCCCACCGTCTGGGCCAAGCGCATGAGCAGATCGGGCAGGTAAGCGCGCACGCGCTGGTGGAGCGCTTCGGCCTGGCTTTGCAGCGAATTGGGCATGATGACGCGCCTCACATGGTGACGATACGCTTGGCCACGCGCAGTTGGCTGGGGAAGACGGGCAGGAAATCGATCAGGCCGTTGAACTTGTGGCCGCGCTCCTGTAGGAAGCGGCGCAGAACGCTGATCGTACCAGGCAAGAGCGTCATGCCATGCGTGCGCTTCTCCATCAGGATGTAGGCGTTGGCTTCTGCCTTGCTCACGTAGTCCTCCAGATAGATGGCCACAGCAGCGGAGTTGAACAGCACGATGAACTGGTCTTCCCAAGTAGGATATTTGGCCTTCATCTGCTCAGTGACGGGCAACTCGCGTTGGCTAATCTCCGCCATTCTGTCTTCGTGTTGGCGTAGGTAAGCGGTCAGCAGCAACCGCGAGTATTGGAACAAGGCGGCGCGGTAGCTGTGGGTGATGTTCGTCTCTTCGTCATAGGGCCAGGGCGGACTCTCCCCCCAGGCCAGCGGCGGCGGCACAATGCTGATGAGCTGGGTGTCGGTCTGCGCGCCGACTTCGTTGTCCGCTGGATAGCTGATGTTGGGGACGAACAGCAGCTCCTGGTGGATTGGCCCCAGGAACGACTCCAACAGAGCCTTGAAGTGCGTCTTGGCGAGGATGCGCGTCGCCTGGTTGAGGGCGTCATCCCAGGCTTTGTGGCTCTGAGAGCTGCTCCAAAACTCAGCTAGGGCGCTGCTCTCGTAGAAGTCCCACAGGGCGCGATTCCATTGGGGCGGCATCCAGCTGGGCAGGACATTGGCTACCAAGCCTGGGAAAGGCCAGGTCATGACCACCGAGAAGAGCTGCTGAAGGCTGACCCCCTTGTCCAACATAGCCTGGAGCTGCACGATGGCTTCGTGATTTTTGTGGCCGTTGTCGGCCAGGTACTTCATCGTCTGGCGAGCATGAGCATGGGCGTGGTGACGCTTACGATCCTGGGCCGTTTGCGGGTAATTGGTCGCCGCCAGCGCTGCCGACATCAGACGGATTCGATCATCAATCAGGACGCGCACAGCGCTGGAATCGCTCATGAGGCTTCGCTCGCTCTGGATATAAAAGCTGGGCTAACTGCCCCGCTATTTTAAGCTCCAAAGCGCCTACTCGCAAGCGCATGGTGGTTTTCGCCAGGCTCAGCCTTCTGGCTTGAGGATGCCTGTTGAGCGGCGAATGAGGCGATGGATGGCCGAGAAGGCCGTGCGCGGCGACTCGGCGGTGTAGGTGACGCGCGGCAGTCGGCCCATCGTCAGAGGAAGCTGCGACGATTCGGCTTGGCGCAAGACATAAACCGGCTTGTTGCGAGCCGTGAAGTAGTTGGCATGGCTGAGCTGCTGCGGCGTGACGCCGTGCTGCGAGGTGACGACCAACAAGGTGCGGCTCTCTAGGCGGGCCTGTTCGATGGCGGCGCGCCAGGGTGGCGTGTTGGGCGAATAGAGCTGATCCACCCACACGCGCAGTTCAGCGTCCCACAAGTAGCGCAGCAGCGGCAGAACGAGGGCGTCCCAGTCTTCGCGCTGATAGGTGATGAAGCAATCGATCGCGCGCGGGGGCGACATGAGCAAGCTGTATTCTTCAGTGCTGATGGTGTTTGGCCTGATGTCGATCTGCGGAGGACGGGCGTGCAGGGTGTCATCCTTCGTCCCCAGCCGCGCTTGAGTGCGCACAGTCACGCCCCAGGCCGTCGTATCGTAGACATACCACAGGTCTACTGTCTCCCCCAAGCAGATGTGATCGTTGAACTGCACCCGGAAGAGTTGATAGGGTGGGATGGGCTGGCCGTTGATCTGCGTACCATTGGTTGACCCCAGGTCTTCGATGGCCAAGCCCTCTTCGCTCACGACGACGCGCAGATGGGAGCGGCTGACTTCGCTGTCAGCCAGAACAATGTCGTTGACGCCCAGCGTCGCGTCGCGCCCCAGGCGGAATTCAGGTCGATCCAGCTGGTAGATGTGGGGCATTTCATCATCGCGACGCTTGATGACCAGGTAGCCGCGCGGCGGTGGCGCATCGGGGGTGATGACGTGGCGACCTACACTCTCGCTATTGAGGTAGAGCAAGACGGTATCGCCAATTTGAATGCGATGGCCGTGCGCCAACATGAAGCCCTCTTCGCCCACACGCCGCTCGTTGACGAACGTGCCATTGGTGGAGTTGGAATCGTGGATTTCGTAGTCGTCCAACACGCGCACCAAGCGACAATGGACGGCGCTCACCTCGCTGTCGTCCAGGACGATATCATTGCGCACGCTGCGCCCGACGATGACCTCGTCACCTTTGAGGGCGAAGGTCTTGCCGCGCTGAGGGCCATGCTCCACCAGTAAAAAGCCTGTCATGATGTTTATCCCAAGCAATCAGGAGAGCAATTTCTTAATGGATTGTACTCGGCCTTAGGTTGCATGTGGGTCAAATATCAAGGAACATGCACAAGATTGGCATATCCTTAGCATTATTCTTGCAGATGGACTGCTATTTTGCCAGCCTCCAAGCTTGGAGCGTGCCTGGAGGCTAGTAGTACAAAAGTCCTATGGCGTAGCCTCGGCCGTCGCCTCAGGCGTCGCTTCGGGCAGCAGCAGTGACGTCGTCAGTAAGCTGGCAATTTCGTCGTACTCCTTCTTGGCGACGATCAAGACGCTGCTGTCTTGGTTGACCTGAGCGTATACTTGACGACCTGTAGGGTCTTCGCCGCCGAAGCGCAGCTCGTAGACGAAGCCATCGTCGCGGGTGGCCTGGGCTACCAAGCGCGGCGCGTCCAAGCCCAAGCGCGTCAAATCCACCGCATCATCGACCACGTCCTCGGCGCGGATGAAGCCGAAGTCCTGCACGGCCAGACGCGCGGCCGTCTGATCGACGCGAGAAGCATCGGCGCCGCCCGCAATGCGCCACTGGCCGTCCTCGTCGCGCTCCAGAATCACTTCTGGCCCGTCGGGCTGCTGGGCCACGCGCAGCGCTGTGATGCGCGCATCGCTGAAGTCGCTGAAGATGGGGCCGGCCTGGGTTACATCGACGCCAGGCGTTGGGGTGGGCTGGACGATGGGCGGATTGTTGACGTAGCGCGCCAGGCCATCGACCTCGCTCGTACCAGTCACTAGATGGACAGTCTGGCGGTCATCGCCTACCAGGGCGTAGTAGCGCGTGCCAGACGGGTTCTTGCGCCCGATCAGCAAGCTATAATCTTGATCCTTAGCTGTGAAGCGGATGGCCGTCGTCGGGGCGTCTAGGCCATATTGGGCTAAGTCCGTCGCGCTGAAGCGTGTCTCGGCGCGCAGGTTGACCAAATTGGAGACAGCGGTATCGACGGTGGTCTGCGTCAGGGCCTCGCTGCGCCCTTCCAACACCCATGCGCCATCTTCTGCCTGTCGGATGGTCGTCTCGTTGCCGCTGGCTTCATCGCGGATAGTGAGCTGCTTCACGTCCTGCATGGCCACGTCGGGGAAGAGTGGGCCGCCGCCCTGAGGAGTGGGGCTGGCGGTTGTGTCGGTTGTGCCGCCACCAGAGAGCGCCAGCAAGGCCAGGCCGATCACCACCAGGCCCGCCACCAGAAAAATGAGCGTGTTGCGATTCATCTTCATCGTGCATGCACTCCCAGCAATGGTTGATTTGAAGCGCCACAAAGCATAGCACGAAGCCCGTCAAAGAGAAGTGTCTACCCAGGCCAGGCCGAAGCGTTTACAATGGGCCGCCAAATGTCCACCCTTATCTCGGATGAGTGCCATGTCTACGCCTGTGATCGCCATCGCTCAAGCCCATGAGTACGTGGGCCAAGTCGTCACCTTGCGCGGCTGGGTCTATGCCAAGACCGGCAAGGGCAAGCTGCATTTCATCCGCCTGCGCGATGGCACGGGCCAAATCCAGTGCGTGGCCTTCAAAGGTGACTTGCCCGATGAGCAATTCGAGCAGGCCCAGCACCTCACCCAAGAGTCGTCGGTCATCATCAGCGGGACGGTGCGCCAGGACGAACGCGCCCCTGGCATCCCTGGCGGCTACGAAATTGGCGTGAGCAGCCTCCAGGTCATCCAGCTCACCCACGACTACCCCATCACCCCCAAAGAACATGGCACGGATTTCCTGATGGACAACCGCCATCTGTGGATTCGCAGCAACCGCCAGTGGGCCATCCTGCGCATTCGCGCCACCATCGTCAAGACCATGCGCGACTGGCTGGACGATCACGGCTTTTTGCTGGTGGACACGCCCATCATCACGCCAGCCGCCGGCGAGGAGACGACCACGCTGTTTGAGATCGACTACTTTGGCGAGTCGGCCTACCTGGCCCAAACGGGCCAGCTCTACAACGAGGCCAACATGGCGGCCTTCGGCAAGGTCTACTGCTTTGGCCCCACCTTCCGCGCCGAAAAGAGCAAGACGCGCCGTCACCTGATCGAATTCTGGATGCTAGAGCCAGAGATCGCTTTCTGCTCGCTAGAAGAGCTGATGGACGTCGAAGAAGGCTTGCAGCGCGCCATCGTCGAACGGGTGCTGGACAAACATCGCGCCGAGCTGACTCTCATCGAACGCGATATCAGCAAGCTAGAGGCAGTAGTCAACAGCGGCGCGTTCGCGCGCATCAGCTACGACGAAGCGATTCGGCGTCTGCAAGCCCTAGCCGAGCAGACGGAAGACCCTGAGCAGAAGAATTTGCTCTCCATCGTTTGGGGCGATGACTTGGGCAGCCCGCACGAGACTGCCTTAGCTGAGATGTTCAGCACGCCAGTCTTCGTCTACCACTACCCTTCGGCCATCAAGGCCTTCTACATGCAGCCCGTTGAAGGCCGCCCAGAGGTGTGCCGCAGCGTCGACCTGCTGGCGCCGGAGGGCTACGGCGAGATTTGCGGCGGCAGCGAGCGCATTTGGGATGAGCAGGTCTTGCTGGCTAAGCTGGCTCACGACAAGCTGCCCGTCGAAAACTATCAATGGTACCTGGAGTTGCGCCGCTTCGGCAGCGTGCCGCACGCCGGCTTCGGCCAGGGAGTGGAGCGCACAGTGGCCTGGATTTGTGGCCTGCCCCACGTCCGCGAGACTATCCCCTACCCGCGCTTGCTCAATCGCAAGTATCCTTGATCGGCCCTGAAGCGTGCCTTCAGCCCCACCTCGCGCGCGCTGCGCCCCACAGGCGTGGGCCGTAGCGGCGCGCGCCATCGTCGATGACGGGCCGCCCCTGGCCCTCTAGGCCCAGCACGGTTTGCCCATCATCCAACAGGCGCGCTTGAGCCAGGTAGCCAGGCACGCGCAGCAGAACAGGGTCGCCGCCTTCGGCCACTTGTACCAGCAGCACGCGCGGCAACGCTGCCGAATCTTCCACCACCAGGGCGCGCCATTGACCCGCCTGCGATAGCGGCGCGGCGTCCAGCAGTCGCGCTCCGCGCAGGGTGAGGATGGGCGCAGGCAAGACCTGCGGCGCAGGCTGATTCACATCGAAGCGATACAGACTGCCTCCCTGAGCAGCGACGAACTGGCCACTGCGCAGCCACCTAGCCCAGGCCATGCCGTAGGCCATAACCTCTAGGCTGCCATCGTCGGCGCGGACGTTGAACAACGTCGGCAGGTCATCCGCCAGGGCGTTGATGAGCAGCGCGGCCACATCTGGCGCGGGCAGCGCTTCCAAATACAGGCGGCCTGGCTCGTCAGGGATGAACAGCACAGGCGCGCCGTCGGGCGGGACGCGCCAAATCCCCGCCTGAGCCTGCTCACCGCTGAGCTGCTCGTCACGATAGTACAGCGCGCCATCTGGGCCATAAGCCAGCGCAGGCGGATAGCCGCCCCCCAGGCGCGCCAGGGCGCGCGGCGGCTCATCCATCCCGATGCGGTATTCCCAGAGCTGGCCTTCGCTCACGTAGGCGACGCGCCGTCCGTCGGCGCTCAGGGCATAGTCGCTCACGTCGGACTGCGCAGGCGTCAAGACTTGGGGCGCGCCCTGCCCCCACGACCACACCTGGCGCACTCCGCCGAACGGGGCGATGAAGCTGACGGGGACCGACGGAGAAGGCAGCAGGCTGGGGTCGAGCTGAGCGCTGCTGGGGACGATCCCCCAGCCGTAGGCCGAGGCCAGGGGCAGGGGCAAAGCGAACGCTTCGCCAGAGAGCGGATCGACCAGGCTCAGGACGCCATTGGCCAGGCGCAGCAGCGCCGAGCCGTCGGGCATGGGCCAGCTCTGGCGCACGTCCAGCGCCACCTGGCTGATGACCTGGCCTTGCTCGTCGCTCAGGCGGACGGCTTCGGGCGTTTGGCCGATGAAGATGATGGCCCGCTCATCCGTCCCCAGGATGTGATAGACGGCCTGGGGGACGCGGCGCGGCGTCTGGGCGTTAGCGTTGGCCAAGTCCATCTCCACCAAGCCGCCTTCTGGCGGGGCGAAGAGCAGGCGCTCGGCGTCGATCCAGCGCATGCCGTTGGACTGCGGAATGACGCTCACCAAGATGAGCGAGTCGCCCTGGCGGCGCATGATCCACCACAGGCCACCAGGCCCGCGCAGCGCGGCGTAGTCGCCCCACCAAACCAGGTGTTCCAGTGGGCCGAGCGCAATGTCTTGGCGCTGGCCCGTGCGCAGCCAATGGACTTGAGCGCCCTCCAACGTAGTACTCAGCAGGGCGTCAGCCGCCTCTGACCAGGCGATGGTCTGGCCCAGGCCGCGCAGGGCAGGCAAGCTGGCCGACGCGGCGATGGTGCGCGGCGCATCTGAGCCGTCTAGCGGGGCGACGAATAGGCCCTCTAGGGTGCGGTAGGCCAGCGTGCGGCCATCCGGCCCGACGGCGAAGTCGACGACGAAGACGGGCTGGCCCGCCTGCCGCGGCGTCACTTGGCGTATGCCCTGCGCGCCGATGCCGATCATCGTAATCTGACCATCATTGCCCAGCACGAACAACTCAGCGGGCAGGTCGAAGCCATCTTGGGCGCGCGCAGCGCTGAAAGGCAAGGCCAGCACGAACAGGGCCACCAACAGGCGGCGCATGGCATCAGCCTTCCAGGCCCGTCGTATTGACGGGGACGTCTAGCGGCGGCTGCACAGGCAAGACTTCGTGGCGCGTGAAGCTCAACTCATCGCCATTGACGTCAATCGTCACGTAATCGCCAGGCCGCAGTTCGCCGCGCAGCAAGCGGATCGACAGCGGGTTTTCGACGTAGCGCTGCAAGGCGCGGCGCAGCGGACGCGCACCGTACTGCGCGTCGTAGCCTTTATTGGCCAGCCAGGCGCGCGCAGCTGCCGTGAGGTGGATGGTCAAGCCGCTCTCGCCCATGCGCTCTACGATGGCGCGCATTTGAATGTCGACGATGCGGGCCACGTCTTGCGGCGTCAGCGGCGCGAAGATGATGATCTCGTCAATGCGATTGAGGAACTCTGGGCGGAAGGTCTCGCGCACGGCCCGCTCAATCTTCTGATGATCGGCCACCAGTTGCGGCTCGTTGTTCGGCACGAAGCCCAACGCGCCGCCACGCTGCACGTGTTCCGTCCCCAGGTTGCTGGTCATGATGATGACCGTGTTGCGGAAATCGACGGTGCGCCCCTGGCCGTCGGTCATGCGGCCATCGTCCAGGATTTGCAGCAGGGCGTTCCACACTTCAGGATGGGCCTTCTCAATTTCGTCGAACAGGATGACGCGGTAGGGGCGGCGACGCACTGCTTCCGTGAGCTGGCCGCCGCTCTCGTAACCGACGTAGCCAGGCGGCGCACCGAACAGGCGGCTGGTGGTGTGCTGTTCGCGATACTCGCTCATGTCAATGCGCAACAGGGCGTCTTCGTCGTCGAACAGGAATTCAGCCAGGGCTTTGGCCAACTCCGTCTTGCCGACGCCGCTGCTGCCCAGGAAGATGAAGCTGCCAATCGGCCGCTTAGGGTCTTTGAGGCCGCTGCGCGCGCGGCGGATGGCGTCCGACAGGGCGCTGATGGCGGCGTCTTGACCGATGATCCGCTCGTGCAGAGCGTCCTCCATGCGCAGCAGCTTCTCACTCTCCGTCTCCAGCATCTGCTGGACGGGTATGCCCGTCCACTGATGGATGACGGCGGCGATATCGTTGGCTTCGACGGTCTCGTCCAGGGTGTTCTCCTGCTGCCAAGCGAAGCGTTCGCGCTCGTACTCTTGTTCCATCTTCAGGCGCTGTACCTTGCACTCGGCGGCGCGCTCGTAGTCGCGGGCCAAGCCAGCGGCTTCTTCTTCGGCGGCTATGCGGTCGATGGCGACCTTCATCTCCTTCAGGCGCGGCGGCATGGAATAGAGGGCGACGCGCAGCTTGGCGGCGGCTTCGTCCAAGAGGTCGATGGCTTTGTCGGGCAGCTTGCGGGCCGTCAGGTAGCGGGCCGAGAGGCGGGCAGCGGCTTCCACTGCTTCGTCGCTGATGGTCACGCGGTGATGAGCTTCGTAGCGGTCGCGCAACCCATAGAGCATGTCAATCGTCGCTTCTACGCTGGGTTCGTCGACGAAGACGGGAGCGAAGCGCCGATCCAGGGCGCTGTCTTTTTCGATGTTCTGGCGGTATTCGTCCAGCGTCGTCGCGCCAATGCATTGTAACTCGCCGCGCGCCAGGGCCGGCTTCATGATGTTGGCGGCGTCCAGCGAGCCGCTGGCGGCGCCAGCCCCCACCACCTGATGGACTTCGTCGATGAACAGGATCACCTCGCCGTTGCTGCGCTGCACTTCGTCGATGACGGCCTTCAGGCGCTCCTCAAATTCGCCGCGGAAGCGACTGCCCGCCAGCAGGCCAGTCAAGTCTAGGCTGACGACGCGCTTGTTCATGAGCGGCTCTGGCACGTCGCCGTTGGCGATCTTCTGGGCCAACCCCTCGACGATGGCCGTCTTGCCCACTCCGGCCTCGCCGATCAAGACGGGGTTGTTCTTGGTGCGGCGGCTGAGGATTTGCATGAGGCGCAGAATCTCTTCGTCGCGGCCAATGACGGGATCCAGCTTGCCCTCCAGGGCCAGGCGCGTCAAGTCGCGGCTGTACTTCTCCAGCGTCTGGTAGCGCGCTTCGGCCTGAGGGTCGGTGACGCGCTGGCCGCCGCGTATGTCCTTGATGGCGTCGGTCACGCGGTCGCGGGTGATGTTGAAGTCGCTCATCACGCGGGCCGTGGGCGTGTTGCGCTCGTCTAGGATGGCCAGGAAGATATGTTCTGTGCTGATATACTCGTCGTTCAAGCGGCGCGACTCTTCGTTGGCCAGGTCGATGACGCGCTTCACGCGCGGGGTGATGAACACCTGGTTCATGCCGCCCTGGCCATAGATGGCAGCAGTGCGCGGGCTGCGGCGCAGAATCTCGTCAATGCGCGTGCGCAGCAAGCTCAGGTCGACGTTCAGCCTCTGGATGATCTGCGGGATGACGCCGTCAGGCTGTTCCAGCAAAGCCAGCAGGATATGCTCTGTGTCTACTTGGTTGTGACCGTAGCGCTGGAGGATTTCGTAGGCGCGGGCAGCGGCATCCTGGGCGCGCTCGGTGAACTTGTCGAATCGCAGCATAGTACTAGTCCTCTCTCATTCTCAGGCTTGAGAGGATAGCGCACATGCATAAGAAACGCACATGCGAATCGTAAAGTTTCGCCTATAGGCGGCCCGCACGCCCCGTGTAATCGCGCAAATACAAAAAGTCGTGGCCGATGGTGCGGCGGCTCACTTTGGCGATGTTGGGCATAGTGCGCTTGTAGTGGTTGGCCTTGACGCGCTCCCAAATGCGCCGCACGAAGCCAGGATCGTAGCCGCTCTCGGCAGCCGCTTCCTCTACCGTGTAACGCTCATCCACCAGCAAGTACAAGATTTGATCGGCGGCCGCATAAGTGAAGCCCAATTCCTGCTCATCGGTCTGACCCACCCACAGATCAGCGCTGGGGGCTTTGTCCAGGATGGCTTGCGGCACGCCCAGGTCGGCGGCCAGCTGGCGCACCTGGCACTTGTACAGGTCGGCGATGGGCTGAAGAGCGACGCCGCTGTCGCCGTAGATGGTGCTGTAGCCCAGCAGGAACTCAGTCTTGTTGCTCGTCCCCATGACCAGGCCGCCCCAGGCCACCGATTGATCGTAGAGGGCGACCATGCGCAAGCGAGCCATGATGTTGCCCCTGCGCACTGCGTTCATGTCGGGGAACTGGTCGATCAGAGCGTCGGCCATTGGCGTGATGGGGATGGTGAGCGAGGGCAAGCCCAGGTCGTCGATGACCGCTTGGGCGTCCTCTAGGCTGGCGGCGCTGGACGATTTGTAGGGCATGCGGACGGCCAACACGTTCTTCGGCCCTAGCGCTTCCGCTGAAAGATAAGCCGAGAGGGCCGAGTCGATCCCGCCAGATAGGCCGATGACGCAGCGGCTCATGCCGCTCTTGGCAATTTCGTCGCGGATGAAGCCCACCAAGATACGACGCGCCAGGGCCGTGTTGATGGCCATGCGGGGCAAAATGTACGTGGGTTCTGCAATCATAGGGCGTCCCTCTGCTCTGCTCAGCGCATTTCAACTCCCCCAACTCCTACGAGAGGAGCTGGGGGATGAGATGAGTAGGTGACGTCAGTTGCCGCCCGTGCCGCTCTCTGGCTCGCGCGGCGTCAGGGTGGGGACGGGCGGCGGCGTGAAGTCGTCGCCCAGATCGACGAAAGTGCTGGCGTCGAATAGGAAAGGCGAATTGGACGGGATGAGGGCCAGGCGGATGTTGGGCGCAAGATTCTGGATGTAGGTATATTGCAGCAGATTGGGATTGGCCGCCAATTGGGCGCTGACTAGGGCCAGGGCGTCAGCTTCGGCTTGGGCGCGCTCGCGGATGGCGGCGGCTTCGCCGCGCGCGGCTTCGATGGCGGCGCGAGCGCGGCCCTCAGCTTCTGTGCGGGCGCGTTCGGCGTCCGTCGCGGCGCGCTGCAACTCTTGCTCGGCGATTTGCTTGCGCTCAATCGCGTCGGTGAATTGGTCGGTGAAGTTGATGCGTGGCACGAGGACTTCGCTCACAGCGATGCCGGCGCGCTCCAGCGCTTCAGTCAGGCGATTCTTGATCCGCTCGATCACCTCTAAGCGCTGTTGGCCATAAATGCCCTCAGCGGCGTAGCCAGAGATGATGTCCTGCGTGATACTCTGGATGGAGGGACGGATCAGGCCTTCGACGAAGCTGCCTGGCACATTGCTCCAGTCGCGGTGAATCTTGTTGAGCGCTTCGGGATCATCGCGCAGGCGGAAGATGATGCTCACGTCCAGGCGCACCTGCTGGCCATCGCGCGAACGGGCTTGCACGGCATCGGCGCTGGGACGCGCACCTTCGCCAGTGTTGTCAGACATGAGGTAGGTCTGCTGAGCGATGCTGTACATGAAGACCTGCTGCACGCCGGGGATGATGACGTGGATGCCAGCCTGGCGCGGCGTCTCCAACTGGCCACTGACAGCGTTGAAGACGACAGCGCGCTCGGTGGGCTGGACGACCAGGAGGCCCTGCGCCACGATCAGCAGCAGGACGCCGACGACGATACCCGCGCCGGCCATCAGGTAGCCGCCACGCGCTGGACGGTTTTGTGAGCCAGCAGCGACCACCAGGGCAATGCCTGCAAAGCCCACCAGGAAGGCGGCCAGCGCTAGAACTTGAATGACAGAACTTATGCTGCCCATGAACATGCTCCTTCGTGTCCTACGTGCCTGCGTGGCACGGCACAACTTTCAGTATGCTTCAAAGTATACCATCGGCCCACTTAAAACTCGGTGTAGACACAGCGCATGCTCATCTAGAGCGGGCCAAAACCCCCGCTTTTGGGGGACAGCCCAGCCAGCGCAGCGCGATCATCGCCCAGGCGGCGCTTGCGCCACAGGCTCAAGCATGTTTGAATCAAATGCAGCACAAGCACAAGAGAACATGCACTATGGCGCGCATTGAACACACCTTCATCGTCCAACGTCCTGTCACCCTGGTTTATGGCCTGCTCACGGATTTCAAGCGCCTGAGCGACTGGCAGCCCGATTTGCTCAGCGTCCACCTGACCTCCGCCGATCCACTGCGCGTCGGCACGATGATGAGCCAAGAGCGGCGCTTTGGAGCAGGACAAACCTTCCTCAACGTCGATATGTTAGAGGTGGCGCGCAACCAGGCGCTGGAATACAGCGGCTTGCACGGGCGCTTCCGCTTGCGCCGCCGCATTGAACTCAGCTCTCAGGGAGGCGCAACCCAAGTGAAAGACGTGCTGGAGCTGCGCATTCCTCTCTTGTGGAGTTTAGTCAGTCCCTTGTACGCTGCCACGCTGCGTCGTCAGACCGCCGACGAGTGGCGGCGCTTCAAGGCCCTGCTGGAGGGCCAATCGTCCAGCTCATCGCCCATTCCCTAGCCTCACCCGCCCATCCCTGCCGAGAGTCGAACGAGGACGACCTGCTATGGCTGATCTACCCAAGTCCCCCTTACCCCCACCTTATGACGACGAAGATACCGACGCTCTGCCGCCGACCTTCGCCTATCCCCGCCCGCCCGCCCCGCCCACCGAGGAATTCAGCGGCCCGCTGCCCGACGCCCTGGAAGGCGTAGACAGCGGCATTCCCTTCGATCTACCGACCATCGAAGAGTATGAGCGCCAGCAGCAAGCCAAGCCGACCTACGTCAACCAGCCGCCAGCAGCACCGCCCACCCTGCCCGGCACAGGCGGCCTCGATCCCAATCCAGATTTGACTGCGACCAGCAGCGGCGAGCGCACCTACGCCAGTCAGAAGCCCGTCCCTCCACCCGCCGATTCGACGCTCTTGGGTGGTCAATCGCCCTACACGCGCCAGGCGCAGAGTCAGCCCCACACGACCCAGCCAGCGCCCCGTTCTACGCCGCCCGCCCCGCCCGCCGCCAGCCCCTATCGACCAGAGCGGGCGGCCATGCCCTATCAGCCGTCCAGCGGCGAGGTGAATCCTGGCCTGCCGCGCTCAGCCCAGGGCGTCTACGTGCCGCCTCCCCCCGCTGCCAGCGTCAACCCAGGCCTGCCACCTCCCTCTGCCGCCCGTCAAAAGCCCAGCAAGCGCGCCTTTGGCCTGCGACCCATGACCTGCTTGTACGCCTTCATCGGCCTGATGGTGACGCTATGCGGCGGTTCAACGGTCATGATCCTCACAGCGGCTGCTCTGTTCATCCCGCGCATTGAAGCCCAATGGGAGAGCCAACTCCAGCGCGTCGACAACCACCGCGCCTTCGAGACGACCTTCATCTACGACCGCTACGGTGACGTGCTGTTCGAAGCCTTCAGCGAGGGCCGCCGCGAGCGCGTGCGCTATGAGCAATTCCCGCGCGACCTAATCAACGCCACCGTCGCCATCGAAGACGGCACGTTCTGGGAGAATCCGGGCATCAATCCCGCCGCAACTTTGGTCGCCCTGACGCAGTTCCTGCGCGCCAGCGAAGGCCAGCGCGTGGCTGGCGGCAGCACCATCACCCAACAGCTCGTGCGCAACGTCTTGTTCGACTTCCAAAAGCGCGCTCAGATCAGCGCTGCCCGCAAAGCCGAGGAGATCATCCTGGCCCTGCTGCTGACGCAGCGGCGCAGCAAGCAAGATATCCTGACGCTGTACCTGAATGAGATTTACTACGGCAACCTGGCCTACGGCGCTCAGACCGCCGCCCGCACCTTCTTCAACAAGGACGTGCAAGCGCTCACGCTAGGCGAGGCAGCGCTGCTGGCCGGCTTACCACAAGCGCCTGCTGATCTTGACCCGCTCAATCCCGATCCGTCGGTGCAAGAGCGCGTGCGGCAGCGCTGGATTCAGGTGCTGAACGAGATGGTCAAGGACGGCTACATCACCGACGCTCAACGCCGCGACACCATCGCCCAGGGCCTGAGCTTCAATCCCCGCCCCGTCTCGCTCAAGGCGCCGCACTTCACCATTTACGCTCAGCGCGAATTTGAGCGGATCATGGCTTCGCTGGGCTACGCCCCAGACGAAGTAGCGCGCGGTGGCTATCGCGTCTACACCACCGTCGATCAGAACGTGAATCAGATGGCACAGCAGGTAGCCCGCGACCAGGTAGGACGCCTGACCAACCAGCAGGTGAGCAACGCTTCGGTGGTCGTCCTCAAGCCGCTCACCGGCGAGATCATCGGCATGGTGGGCAGCATTGACTACAACAGCACGGCCATCGATGGCAAGGTGAACGTGGCCATCGCCTTCCGCCAGCCTGGCAGCACGGTCAAAGCCTTCACCTACGCCGCCGCCCTAGAGCGCGGCTTTAGCCCCGGCGCCGTCATCTGGGACACGCCTACCGAAATAGGCATCCCCGGCCAACCGCTTTATGTGCCGCGCAACTACGACGGCGCGTTCCACGGCCCGATGACCATGCGCTTCGCCCTGGCCAACAGCTACAACATTCCAGCGGTACAAACCCTGCGCCTGGTCGGCGTCGATTATCTGCTGAGCTTCTTGCGCCGCTTCGGCGTCGAATCGCTCAACCAGGACGCCAGCCAGTACGGCCTGTCGCTGACGCTTGGCGGCGGCGAAATCACCCTGATGGAGCTGACGGCGGGCTATGCCGTCTTCGCCAACCAGGGCAACTACGTCCAGCCCACCAGCATTCTGTGCATTGCCGATACCCAGGGGCGGATCCTCTATCAGTATGAGAACGGCTGCCTGCCCCAAGCTGGCCAGCCCAACGCCGAGACGGTACAACGCGGTGGCTATGGTCGCCTGGCCGTCGATCCACGCATCGCCTACCTCATCACCGACATCCTGAGCGATAACGCCGCCCGCAGCGCCGCCATGGGCAGCAACAGCCCGCTGCGCACCGATGGCATTGGCACGGCGGTCAAGACCGGCACGACCAACGACTTCAAGGACAATTGGACGGTGGGCTACACGCGCAACGTCGCAGTAGGCGTGTGGGTGGGCAACAACGACGGCAAGCCCATGCGCAACGTCAGCGGTTTGGCGGGGGCCGCGCCGATTTGGAATCAGGTCATGCTGAACATTCACAACACCCCCGGCCTGCTCAATCCCTTCGCCATCAACGGCCAACTGATGGCCGACAAGCCAGAACAGCCGCCCGGTGGTATGCGTCTGCTGCAAATCTGTGACCATCGCCGCCTGACTGATCCCGCCACCGACTGTCCGCGCATCAACGAGTGGTTTTTGGACAATCCCATCGCCGTGCCAGACCTGAGCGGCGGCGTGCAGTATTTGGACGTGCCTTCGCGCCCCGCCCCCAGCGCCACGATGGAGGAAGTCTCGCCCGACGTGTACCGTGCGCTGGTGCTACCTCTGCCACCAGAGTACGCCAACGCCATCCAGTTCCAGCTTGGCCCTGGCGACAAGCAGCCGCCGCCGCCCAAGTACTGTCGCGTGGGAGAGGGCATGCCCGCCGATACGCCGGGCGTGCAAGCCCTCTTGTTCATCGCCGCCCCTGTCACCAGCCAGAGCGACGCCGCCCAAGCAGAACATTACGCGCGCGGTCGCAACCTAGCCTTCCTGCCCACGATTGAATGCACGCCCGACATGGTCAACTTGGGCTACGGTGCGTTCGGCGGCGCCATCGTCCCGCCCCAAGATGGCATGAACATCACCCAGATCGTCTCGCCCTTCAATGGCCAAGTGGTCACCGGCGACATGCCCATCATCGGCACAGCCCTCTTCGACATGTCCCAGGTCAACTTCTATCACCTATTCATCATCGGCGGCCCGTTCAGCGAATGGACGTACCTGGGGACGGAGGGTCGCAGTTCGGTGGTCGATGGCCAGCTCGGCACGCTAAACGTGGGCGGCCTGCCCAGCGGCACGTATGGTCTGCGCTTGGCCCTCATGCGCGACGGTGGTCAGATCGTCCAGCCGCCCTTCGACATCACCTTCGTCATCCCTTGACGCTGATCCACGAAGAAGGGGCGAGTCGATGGCTCGCCCCTCGGCACAGACACGCTTCGCCCCTCAGGCTCACTAGCCCTTGCTGAACTTGTTTTGGCCGGCGCCGAAGATGCTGGGGGGCAGGTTGAAGCCGAATTGCTTGAGCTGGTGCATAAACTTGGGCGGAAAGCCCATCGGCTCAATGCTGCCACCGCCCTCATGGCTGTAGCCCTGGCCCTGGTGATTGGCGGTGCGATAGACGAACAGGTCTTGCAGCGTCACGCGCTCGCCCTCCATGCCCTGCATTTCCGTGATCTGCACGACTTTGCGGCTGCCGTCCTTCAAGCGCGACTGCTGCACGAAGAGGTGGATGGCGCTGGCAATTTGAGCGCGGATGACGTTGACGGGCAAATCCATGCCAGCCATCATGCACAACGTCTCCAGGCGGGCCACTGCGTCGCGCGGGGTGTTGGCGTGGACGGTGGTCAGCGAGCCATCGTGGCCGGTGTTCATAGCTTGCAGCATGTCCAGCGCTTCGCCACTGCGGCACTCGCCCACCACCAGGCGATCTGGGCGCATACGCAGCGTGCCTTTGACCAAGTCGCGAATCTCTAGCTTGCCCTTGTCTTCTGTGCCAGGCATGGGCGGGCAGGTCTCTAGGCGCACCACGTGGCGCTGCGCGAGCTGCAATTCGGCGCTGTCTTCGACCGTGATGATGCGCTCATCTTCTGGGATATAAGCGCTCAGGACGTTGAGCAGGGTGGTCTTGCCGCTGCCTGTGCCGCCGGCCACGACGATGTTCAAGCGGCTGACCACGCAGGCTCTGAAGAACTCGGCGACTTCGCGGGTGAACGACTTCCACTCGATGAGCTGTTCGACGGTCAGGCGCTTCTCCGGAAATTTACGGATGGTGATGGTCGTGCCGTTCAAGGCGCTGGGCAGGGTGACGAGATGGACGCGGCTGCCGTCGGGCAGGCGGGCATCGACCATCGGATTGGAGCGATCTAGGGTGCGCATGAGCGGGCGAACAATGCGCTGGGCTGTCCAATAAACGTGGTCTTCGTCGTCGAAGACGATCTCCGTCTCCTTCAGCTTGCCCTTCTGCTCGGCGAAGACGATCTCCGGCCCGTTGACCATGACCTCGCTGATGCCTTTGTTCTCCACCAACGACTGGATCGCGCCGAAGCCGAGCAGGTCATCCAATAAACAGGTGCGCAGCTGCTCGTACTCGCTCTTGTCTAGCGTGACGCCCATCTTTTGCAGGACGGTGTTCAGGCGATCTGTGAGGATTTTGATCTTGTCTTCGTCGTAGCGCTTCCAGGTGTCAGCCTCGTCGGGGGTGGCCAGCAGTTTGGCGCGCAGCTGCTTGCGCAAGCGAGCCAGCTTGGGCGGAGTGCGCTTCTTGCTGGGGACGACGTAGCCAGTGTCCAACAGCCACGTGCCGTCTTCGCGCACTTCGGCCACGCGGACGCGGTTCACGCCTTCGCCGACGGTGACATCTTTGAGTCCGGGCGGCAAGGGGACGCCGCGTTCGAAGTGGGTTTGGCCTAGAGGGGGGGATGCGACGGGCGTGGTGGGCGCGCCCTTGATTTCGGCCTTAGGTGGGATAGCGGAAGCAGGCTGTCCTGGCAGCGGCGGCATGGGGATCGCTTCGCTGTCGTCGCCGAAGAGGGCCTTCAGGTCTTCGTCGTCCTTCTTGTCGCCGTCTTTTTGCTGCTGAATGCGCTTGCTGATGAATGACATAAGTCCGTCCCAGATGACTCAAACTACTTTACCTCACTTAGTGTATGCTAGACGCGCTCCAGGCGCAATTGAAGCATGGTTAAGAAGGTGCGTTTGTGACAGCATTCAAACCCAAGCCACGTCATCTTGGCGCTGCACACCTTCAATTTCCAGGACGAAATCTGGCCCGAAGGCCATGACTGGCGTGAGCGCGCCGACGGGTCGCAACTCCAGGGTGCGCAAGATGACGGGCAGTGCCACCCAGGCGGTGAACTGATAGCCCTCTGGCATGACTAGGCGGGCTGTCTTGCGCGTGCCAGTGGCGTCGCTGGCGCTAGCGAGGATGACGACGTGGTCGCTTTGGCGTTTGCTAGCGGAAGGCCCGCGCGCCACAGCGTCGATGAGACGGCCTGCGGCGCGCCTCAGGACGCCTGAACAGAGCGCTAGGCTGATCGCAGGGCCACCTATGCGCGCCAGGGCGATCACGAGCGTAGGACTGGCCAGATAGACAGTGATGTTGGGGACGCCCGTCGAACGGTAGGCCGTGATCAGATCGCCCCAAGAGATGGGCAAAGCAGGAGTAGGCTCTTCGCCCTCAGCAAAGACGAAGCGGCGCGCGCCTGCCCCAAGCGGCTGGCTCTCCAGGCGGCCCTGACGACGCACCTGTGCGCCCTGCGGCAGCATCTCCATGAACGATTTGAGCGTGCCGGCGCTGACTCTCAGGCCAAAGGCGCGCAGAGCCAGCTCCAGATGCTGTGCGCCTGGCACTTGGGCGGCGACGTAGTAGGCCAGGCTCTCAGTCGGGATGACATCGAAGCCGACGCCGCTGATGAGGGCAATGCCGATCTTGCGCGCTGCGTCGTCGTAGCGGAAGGTATTCTCAAATACGGCCAGCTCGCCCGTGATGTCCAGGTAGTGGACGCGCGTCGCCAGGCAAGCGCGGATCATCGGATCGCTGGTGTGGATGAATGGCCCTGCGGCGTGATAGACGATCTGCACGTCAGCGATCTGGCGGGCAATCTCGTTCACGTCGTCCAGCGGAAACGCGCGGTATTCCAAGCCAAGCCGAGCAGCCAGCGGCTTCAACAGGTCTGCGTTGCGTCCTGCCAAGATAGGGGGGTAACCCAGTTCAACCGCGCGCTCAGCCACCAGGACGCCCGTGTACCCTGTTGCTCCATAGAGCAACCAGCGTGGGCTATCGGTCTTAGACATGCTGTTCGCGTCGTCCATGATGAAGCTGCCTTCGTTTGTCGTTTGTCGTTGATGGAGTCATTTTAGCGCGGCAGTGGTGAGCAGGGTAGTTCGTCAAATTTTCCTGGGGTAGTATTTTTTAAAAAAACCGCAGTAGTAGTAGGCGTTGTAGAAACTGTGCAAAACTTTGTAACTTTTTTTGTTATTTCAAATATATCGATCAAGAGAGGTCATAAGGGGTCATATATCCCAAATATTACCGTATATATCCCACAAAAATAAGAGATATTTGACTTAATTACAAAAAAGTTTTGCACAATAGCTGTGCAAAACTCTGTGCATAACTCAGAGTTTTGCACAACTAGAACAAATGTCATGCTTTTCAGAAACGATAAGTATACTATATAAAGAAGTAGTTATGCACAATTTGACGGAGTTATGCACAATTTTTTTGAGTTATGCACAGCTTTTTTGAGTTATGCACAGAGTTATGCACAGGACGTATGTTCTGTAATTAATGTACTGCAATTTTTGTGTTATGTTTGGGATAAAAATGTAATTGTAAGTCTGATTTTCACTCATCTAAAACTTACTTACCGCTTGCTCAGAGAGTGCGTAAAGTTAAAATATTGCCCTATGCATAACTATTACGGTGATAAAATCGCCTCAAATTTGGGATATTCTGTCCTGCTCACCTTCTAACTTCAGAGCGCGCAAAAACCCCACAAGTCCTATAATGAAAGCGTCTGAACCTGTTGATGAAGGGCTGTGTCGATGAACTGGGCGCGTAAGCTACAGAACAAGATGAGCCTGCAAGACCCGCTGCGCTTGTGGCGCGCTTCTGCCCCGCTGGCTTTGTTCAGCGCCGGGGTGATTGGCTTCGGTGCGCTGCTGAGCGCCAGCCTCGGCTGGCTGGCGCTGGCGCTGGCCTATGCGGCTTGGGGCGGCTTAGCCTGGCTGTGGCCCGTCCCGCCTGTGCCAAAGCCGACCTCTGCTTCGCCGAGCGCCTCCCCCGCTCAGGATGACCATCTCCAATACCTCGTTACGATGGATGGCCTGGCCCGCGCTGCTGAAGCCATCAACGACCTGGTGACGCGCCAGACAGCTAGCGCTGCCGAGCAAAGCCAGGTGATTCAGCTCACTGGCCAGCTCATCGACGAATTCCTGCACATGGCCGAGCGGATCAGCCAGCAGGCTCGACAGGTCAACCAGACGGCGCAACAGGCTGTCAGTGCTTCGCACCAGGGCCAGGAAGCTCTGGATCAGTCCTTACACAGTATGCAAGACATCCGCCAGCAGGTGCAGAGCATTGGCCAGACGATCACCACGCTGGCCAACCTCACCAAGCGTATTGATGACATCATCACCAGCGTAGGCGAGATCGCCACTCAGTCCAACTTACTCTCGCTCAACGCTGCCATCGAAGCAGCGCGCGCTGGCGAGCATGGGCGAGGCTTCGCTGTCGTGGCTGACGAGGTACGCCGCCTATCGCAACAGTCCACTCAGGCGGCTGCCCAGGTGCGAGCTATCTTGAGCGAGATTCAGCGCGCCATGAAGGACAGCATTCGCACCACCCAGGCCGGCCTGAACAGTACTCAGCAGGGCATCGAGCGCACGCGCGAAGCCGATCAGGCCCTCAATGTGCTGGCCGATCACATCCGCGCGGCCCAAGCTTCTGTGTCACAAATCAGTGCCGTCTTGCAGAGCCAACACGACCGCGTGGAGGAGATTGCCATTGGCATGGATCGCATTGGCAAGATCACCGAGCAGAACGTGGCCAGCGCGCGCGCCTTCGAAGCCATCGCCGCTAACCTCACGCGCCTAGCCCACGAACTACAAAGCTCGACGCTAGAGCGGCTTTGAGGGATCAGCGACGGCGCACCAGCCACCACACTAGCAGGCCCAGCGCAGGCAGCGCAGCCCATCCCAAGCGATTGAGTCGCTGCGGCTTAGCAGGAGCTTCTGTGGACAGGGTAGGTGCAGCAGGTGCGGCTTCGGGAGCAGGCTCGGCTGAAGTGGAAGCTGGCCGCCAGCGTCGCCACAAGTCGCGGGTCGTCGTCCAGCTCAGGTAGACCAACAGGACGATCAGCAGCACGCCGGGCGCGTAGCGTTGGACGGTTCGCAGCACCAGGCCGGCTTCTACGTAGCGCAGCACCGTCGGATCGGCGCGGTTGACCAGGCGCACATAGACCTCGTAGTTGTCGCGGGCCGCCCCTAAATTGCCCATTTGCAGGTATAGGTCGCCCAGCATCTGGAACAACGAGGGGTTGTTGGGATTGAGGCGTGCGGCGCGGTGTAAGGCATCGACAGCGCGGGGCAAGTCGCCGCGTTTGCTGAACAGGTTGCCCAGATTCCACAGTGCCTGTTCTGGCGGGTCTGTCCCTAACTCTGCGGCTCGCTCAAAGTCCTGCTGAGCGCGGCTGAAGTTGCCCAGCGTGGCGAAGACCACCGCGCGGCTGTTGTAGGCCCGCCCACTGCGCGGATCGAAGGCGATAGCCCGATTGAGGTCATTGAGCGCCGCGCTCGTCTCGCCCATGCGGCTGTAGATGAAACCTCGGCTGGCCAGAAAGTCGGCGTTGCCTGGCTCTAAATCCAGCGCCAGCGTCAGATCAGAGAGGGCCAGGGTGAATTCGCCGCGCAGGCCGTACACATAACCGCGCCCGTGATAGGCTAGGGCTAGGCTGGAGTCGCGCTCAAGCGCGCAGGTATAATGGAAGATGGCGGCTTCGCCCTGCTCGCGACCGCGCTCATATTCAGCGCGCCCCAGGTGGAACAGAGCCGCTTGAGCGCCAGTGCGGCAGCGCGACACATCGATCCGCGTCTGAGCAAGAACAGGGGCGGCGCAGCACAGCAACGACGATAGCGACAGGAAGAAGGCAATTCGGTGGTTCAGCATAGAGGTTTATTATAAGCGCAGACGCGATATTTTTCTTGAGCTGCGCTCACTCTGGCAAGCAACCCAAGCCTACCAGCAACTTCTTAACTTTGATGGTGTTAGACTTAACACAGTCTTCAAAAAACCTTCAGTCCATCCCCAGCAACCAGTCACTGTTTCAGGAGTATTCAACTATGCTGAACGAACACAACATCATGCCCTTCCTGGCTATCATCATCAGCAGCTACCTGATCGGCTCGCTGCCCGTCGCTTATCTCATCGCCAAGACGCGCAACGTAGACATCTTCAAAGTAGGCAGCGGCAACATGGGGGGGACGAACGTGGCGCGCGCTCTGGGGCTGGGCTTCGGCCTGCTGACGGCGGCTCTGGACATCCTGAAAGGCGTGGTGGCGGTGCTGATTGCTCGCGCCATCCTGCCCGACCACAGCATCTCGGCCAGCGTCGTCAGCGGGCTGGTGGTGATCGTCGGCCACAACTGGTCGCTGTTCGCCAGCGTCATCAGCGCCGTGAGCAACGGCAGCCGCTTCGTCCTGAAGGGCGGCAAAGGCGCTGCGGCGGCTTTCGGCACGTTGCTCACCTTCGCGCCCATCCAAACTATCCTGGGCATGGTGTCGCTGGGCGTGCTGCTCGTCTTATGGAAGCGCTACGTCTCGCTGGGCGTGTTGGCGGCCTTCGCCATCGCCATCGTGTGGATCATCGTCCTGGTCAATCAGGGCCGCCTGCCGATGGAATATACCACCTACGCTCTGCTGATGGGCGCGCTCATCGTCCTGCGCTTCCGCGAGAACATCGATCGCCTGTTGAAAGGCACTGAACGTCGTCTGGGCGAGCCGGCCTGAAGGTCTCTATCTTGGCAATCTGGCCGACTTCCTCAAGGATCACGAGCTGCTGATTGCGGTACAATTGTCGTAGCCACGATTTGCCTTGTTATCTTTATGTGGAGGATAGACTCATGGCCCTCGTATCTCTGATCTACGTGAGTATGGCTGTGCGTCCTATGACCGACGACGACCTGCGCGATATCTTGCGCAAGGCCCGCGAGAAGAATGCCCGCCTGAACATCACAGGCATGCTGCTCTACCGCGACGGCTTCTTCCTACAAATCTTGGAGGGCGAGCAGGCTCAAGTGGACGAACTGTTTGCCGTCATTGTCGCCGATGAGCGTCACAAGAACGTCCTCAAGGTGGAGGAACATCCCATCACCGAGCGCACCTTCGGCCAGTGGACGATGGGCTTCAACCCGATGGATGACTTGAGCGACGAAGACATGGCTGGCTTCACCGACTATCTGGAGCGCCAAGACGTCAGCTATTTCGACAATCATCCCGACAGGATGTATCATCTGCTGGAGCGCTTCAAAGACCGCACCTTCTTTTAATGGGGTTGTCCGCAGGCGGCTACGGCTCTGCTAGCGCCTGAATCTCTGCAATTGCGCGGCCGAGCGCTTCGTCTAGGCGCCGCAGGTCATTGGTGTCGCTCAGGATGAGCGTGCCACCTGGCGCCTCCAACTCACAGCGCTCATTAAGGCGTTCGCTGGCGCGGCGCACGGCGCGGGCCAGCTCAGGGATGGGCGCTCGGCGATTGTCGTGGCGGCGCAAGCCTTCAAACAGGCGGGCGTAGCGCTGACAGTCCACGCTGGCGCGCGGCAGGTCGACGCTGGCGCGCAAGGCCAGCGCGTCGTCTAGCAAGAAGCGCGCGTAGTTGACGACGACAGCGGGCGTGGGCGTAGCGTCGACAGCTGCATACGCTTCAGCGCCGGCGATGCCCACGCTGAGAGCGCGCAGCAGGCGAAAGGGCGTCCCAGGGTCTTCGGTGCGCACGATTAGGGCCAGGCCCTGGCCGAAGTTTTCTGTGCTGCGGCTCTGGATGAGCTGGTCATCAGCCAGAATGCGGGCGAATTCACCGACGCTGGTGAGTTCAATGCGAGCGGGGATGCGGCTCAGGCGACCCTCATCCAGCGTCTGAACTGAGCTGCCGCGCAGCACATCGACGCGCCAGCGCGAGGCCTGGGCGTCGACGACGAAGGCCAGGGCGCTCTGGGTGGTCATATCTAGGCGGTAAGCCAGGCCAAATTCGCGGACTCCGCCGAGTTGCGTGCTGTCCACCTCTAGGATCAGACGCAGGCCGTCGTTAGGCAGGAAGTTGAGGGGCAGGATGTCGCCTGTCTCGCTGCGCAACACCTGGGCAGCTTCGTTCAGGTCTTGGTCACTGCTGCCCCCTAGCAGTCCAGGCCCGCTGTACAAACCATCAACCCATATTTCGTCCTCCAAGAAGGTCGTCGGAATGGGCGTGGGCGTGCTAGTAGGTGTGGGCGTGGCCGTGGCCGTCGGCGTGTTGGTGCTGGTAGGCGTGTCTGTGGGCGTAGACGTCGGCGTGTTGGTGCTAGTAGGGGTGTTGGTAGCTGTGCTGGTAGGTGTGGCCGTCGGCGTGGGCGTGTTGGTGGCCGTGGCCGTCGGCGTGCTGGTAGGTGTGTCTGTGGGCGTAGACGTCGGCGTGTTGGTGCTAGTAGGGGTGTTGGTAGCTGTGCTGGTGGATGAGGCCGTCGCCGACGGCGTCATTTCATCCCTCGCCTCCTCGCCGCCGAAGAGAAAAGGCGTGACGTCCTCCTGACTTTGCTGGGCTGTGGCCGAAGGTGCATTGAGCGTTGACACATTGGTTGGAGAGGGCGTGCTGGTGAGTGTAGCGGTCGGAGAGGGCGACGGTGTATTGGTTGGAGAGGGCGCGCTGGTGAGCGTATCGGTCGGTGCAGCGCCGATGAGGCCGCTGGTGGACGACGGCGTCGGCAATTGCGAGCCGAGCAGGATTAGACCCACGCCACTGAACAGCAGCAGGCTCACCAGCACGCCGATCCACAGGCTGCTGCGGCTGCGTCGTGGCGCAGGCATGGGTCGCGACTCTGAGATCGTAGAGTAGGAGGATGGGCTGGTGAGCGGGCCTGGCGCAGGCGCCACAGCGACTGCCTTCTGTGGCTCAAGCTGGTTGCGCATCAGCTTGCTGAGGTCGAGCGGGCCGATGTCAGCTAGCTCTTGCATATCGGCGGGGAGCTTGGCGCGCAGCGCACCGTGCAGGTCGGTCATGAACTCCCAGGCTGAGTCGTAACGATAGCGTGGGTCTTTGGCCAGGATCGTTTCGAAGATTCCATCCACTCTGGCAGGCAGATCGGGCCGTTCATCGCGCAGAGAAGGCACGCGCTGTTCGCGGTGCATACGGATGAGTTCGGCTTCAGCTGCTTCGCCTTTCAGGCCAGGTGGCACGCGGAAGGGGCGCTGACCTGTCAGCATTTCGTAGGCGACGATGCCGAAAGCGTACAGATCGCTGGCCTTGCTCACGGGATAGTTGGAGCGTTGTTGCTGCTCTGGCGGCATGTAGGCGCGCGTGCCGGCGTTGAAGGTCGTCTCAGCGCTGTCGCTGTCGATGGCAATGCCGAAGTCGGTCAGGTAGACGCGGCCATCAAGCTGCTGGATGAGGATATTGGCCGCCTTGATGTCGCGGTGGATGATGCCCTGTTCGTGTAAATGGTCGATGGCGCGCGCTGCTTGCACTAGGATGCGCACCACTTCGCTAATCGGGAAGAGCAGGCCCTCTTTGCCAAAGTCGCGCAGGTAATCGGCCAGAGAGCGACCGCTGATGTAGGCCATGACGATGTAGGCGTAGCGTTCGCGGATGGCGAAGTCGTAGAAGCGGACGATGTTGGCGTGACGCAGCTTGAGCAGCTGTTCGGCCTCGCCCTCGAATGAGCGCATGACGAATTCATTGCCAAAGTACTTGTCCTTGAGGATTTTGAGGGCATATTCTTGTGGATCGGTGGCGGTACGCGCCTTGTAGACGCAGGCCATGCCGCCTCCGCCGATGAAGTCTAGAATGCGATACTTGCCGTCGAGCGTGCCGTTTTCGATGTGAGGGTTGTTTTGGCAATCGTAATCGACGCTGGCCACGTGGGTTGTCCTCAGGGATCAAGCAGGCGATAGAAGACGCGCTCATTATAGCCGATCTGCTACCACCTCAATAGGCGCGCCGCCTGCTGCGGGCGGGGCGCGGCATGTTTGCGCCCCTACGAAAAAGCGCAGCCCATTGCTACAATCAAGCCGATCGCACAAGGATGGATAATGTTGGACTTAGGGATTGTTATTGTCAATTGGAATACGCGCGATCTGCTGGAGAAGTGCCTGCGAACTGTCTACGCTAGCGAGGGCGACTTCAGCTACAGCGTGGTGGTGGTCGACAACGCCAGCACCGACGGCAGCGCCGACATGGTGCGCGAACGCTTCCCTCAGGCGCAGCTCATCGCTAGCCACACCAACGACGGCTTCCCGAAGGGCAACAACCGAGGCTTACGTCTGCTGGGCTTTCGCGGCATAGGACGAGTCGAACAAGGCGCGCCGCGCTACGCTCTGCTGCTCAATCCCGACACTGAAGTCCCGCCTGACGCGCTGTGGCGCATGATGCAGTTTATGGATGCGCGACCTGAGGTTGGCGTGGCCGGCCCTAAGCTCATCATGGCCAACGGCGAATTAGACGTGGCCTGCCGACGCGGCTTCCCCACCCCAGCCGTCAGCTTCTACCACTTCAGCGGGCTGGCGCGCGTCTTCCCCTACAGCCGACGCTTTGGCCGCTACAACATGACTTTCGCCGACCCAAACGAGGATTTGGAGGTCGACTCGGTGGTGGGGGCGTACATGCAAGTGCGTCGCGAATGCATTGATGCGGTAGGTCTGATGGACGAAGCCTTCTTCATGTACGCCGAAGACCTAGACTGGGCCTACCGCATTAAAGACGCTGGTTGGAAGGTCTGGTATCACGCAGCGGTGACCGTTTATCATCGCAAGCGCGCCGCCAGCAAACAGAGCGCCAGGGCGCAGCTTGAATTTTGGCGCGCTATGCTGATCTTCTACCGCAAGCATTATCGGCGGCGCACGCCCTTCTGGTTGCATGGGCCGATCCTGCTGGCGCTGCTGCTCAAAGGAGGACGCGGGCTGTGGCACGAACTACGCCATCCAACGCCGCCAAATCAGAATATCTGACTCAAGCGCGCGGCGGCCCCTGGGTCAAGGACGCTCTGCGCCTGCTCCAGCTTGCGATAGACGTGGGCGCGCTGGTGCTGGGCTTTGCTTGCGGCTATCACGCGCGTCTGCTGTTGCCTTTCCTGCCTCAGCCCACGACCCAGCCCCCCTTTGAGCGCTACCTGCCCATCCTCATCCTGCAAATCATCATCGTCATCGTCTTCTTCTATTTCAGCCGCCTATACCATCAGCGTCGCGTCTTCGCTCGCTTCGAACAACTGCGCTCCATCACCGGCACAATCACGCTGAGCGCCCTGCTGACCAACGGCCTGCAAGAGTTGCTCTTCCGCAACACCATCTTCGACGTGAACTATCCGCGCAGTCTGTTCTTCTACAGTTGGTTCTTCAGCGTGCTGATGGTGGCGCTAGGGCGCGAAGTCTATCGGCGGATCGAAGTCGCCCTGCGGCGGCGCGGCATTGGCTGCGACAATCTGCTCGTCGTGGGGGCGGGCAAGGTGGCCCGCGACATGCTCACGCGCATTCGCAGCAATCCCGACTTGGGCTATGTCATCGTCGGCGTGGTGACGCCGCCCACCGAACATCAGGGCAAGGTGTTGGGCGTCCCCAACCTGGGTGGCTTCGCCGACCTGCCGCGCTTGATCGACGAGTATCGCGTGGGTCAGGTCATCATCGCCTTGCCCGAAGCCAAGCGCAGCGAATTGGCTGACCTGGTGACGCTGTGCCAGCGCGGCCAGGTAGACATCAAGGTTTATCCTGACCTCTTCGCCTATATGGCCGGCGATCTGAACGTAGACGACTTGGGCGGCACGCCGCTGCTGACTGTGCGCGACATCGCCTTGCGCGGCTGGAAGCTCAGCCTGAAGCGCGGCCTGGACGTGTTCGGCGCGGTCTTCGGCCTCATCTTCCTGTCGCCTTTCATGCTGCTCACTGCCCTGCTCATCCGCCTGGAATCGCCAGGGCCAGTCTTCTACACCCAAGTTCGCATGGGCCTAGATGGCCGCCCCTTCCCCATGATTAAGTTCCGCAGTATGCGTTCGGATGCCGAGAAGGACGGCCCTGGCTGGACGACCGAGAACGATCCGCGCGTCACCCGCCTAGGGGCGTTCATGCGCAAGACCAACTGGGATGAGATTCCGCAGCTCATCAACGTGCTGCTGGGCCACATGAGCCTGGTCGGGCCGCGTCCAGAGCGCCCCGTCTACGTCATGGAATTCCGCGAGCAAATCCCACGCTACATGGAGCGTCACCGCGAGAAAGCCGGCATGACTGGTTGGGCGCAAATTCATGGCCTGCGCGGCGATACCTCCATCGCTGAACGCACCGCCTATGATCTTTGGTACGTCGAAAACTGGTCGCTATGGCTGGACATCAAGATCATCCTCCGCACCATCTACCAAACTATCACCCGCAGCAGCCCTAACGCATATTAGGAGACCAGCCTATGGATGACTTCAAGCACCTAACGGAAGCTATGCACGATTTCGTGACCAGAAAAGGCTGGTACGCGCCCAACAGCAAACGTCCGCAGACGCCTCGCAATCTAGCTATCTCGCTCGTCCTGGAGGCCAGCGAAATCCTGGAGCATTTTCAATGGGGCGAAGAGTGCGCTGACAAAGCGGCGCTGGCCGACGAACTGGCCGATGTTATGCTCTACTTGCTGCAACTGGCCAGCTTGCACGATATCGACTTGTACCAGGCAGCGCGCAACAAGCTGGCCCGCAACCTGAAGCGCGAATGGGAGTGAGAGCTGGAAGGAGCTGCGAGCATTCATGCATCCGCCCTGCTCTCATCCACGGCCCTTCCTTCTGGGAGAGAGGGAGGTTGAGACCTTCGCCTAGAGAGATGAGCCAGGGTTGAGGACTAGCCCTGAGGTGGCCCTGCTCAGCGCGGCGCCTGGACTTACAATAGAAGCGTTCCTAGACGACAAGCGCCACGAGGCGAGAGGAAGATGAGCCATGACCATGCTGCGCGGGGTAGTAGTGCTGATCGGTGTGCTGGTGGGGTTGCTGAGCTGGCAGGTAACACAAGCCATCACCAGCCTGAGCGACGGCGCGCCCGGACTAGATGATCCTTACTTCCCCACCCTGGGCAACGGGGGCTATGATGTGCTGCACTACACGCTGGACATTGCCTGGGAGGAGGCCAGCAACGTCATCGACGGGTTGGCCACGCTGGACGCGCAAGCGACCCAGGATTTGGCGCGCTTCAACTTGGATTTGGGCGGCTTTGAGGTGCTAGCGGCCCGCATCGATGGCCAGGATGTGTCTTTCAGCCGCGCAGGCCGCGAGTTGACGCTGGAAGCCAGGCGCGCTCTGCTGCGCGGCCAGCGCTTCCAGGCGCAGATCGCCTATCGGGGCGTGCCGCAGCAAGGCGTCGAGTCGCTGATCGACCTGCCCTTCGGCAACGGCTGGGAGCGCCATGCCCAGGGCGTCTACGTCGCCAGTCAGCCTCAGGGGGCTTCGCTGTGGTTTCCGTCCAACGATCATCCGCTGGACAAGGCCACCTACACGTTTCACGTCACCGTCCCCAAACCCTACGTCGTGGCCGCCAACGGCGTCCTGATCGCTACCGAGGATTTGGGGACGCACACGCGCGCCACCTGGGAGGTGCGCCAGCCAATGGCCAGCTACCTGGCGACAGTCAACATCGGGCGTTTTGCCCTGGTGGAAGGCCGAGCCGACTCAGTGCTGCTTCGCGACTACTACCCCGCGCGCCTCGTCCACGAGTTAGAGCCTGTCTTCGCCAGCACCCCGCAGATGATCGCCTTCTTCAGCAATATCTTCGGCCCGTATCCGTTTGAGACCTACGGCGTGGTCGTCGCAGAAGCGCGCCTGGCCTTCGCCCTAGAGACGCAGACCTTGTCGCTGTTTGGCGCTAACATCCGCAACTACCACGACGCCGAAGAAGTTGTGGCCCACGAGCTGGCCCATCAGTGGTTTGGCAACAGCGTCTCACCGTCCAATTGGCGCGAAATTTGGCTGAATGAGGGCTTCGCCACTTATGCTTCAGCTTTGTGGTACGAACATGCCTATGGCCAGGAACGCTTCCAGGCCTTCATGGACGATCTGTACCGCGTCATCGCCGAGCCATCTTTCGTGGCCAGTGCGCCGCTCATTGGCGATCCTGGCGCTGCCGATATGTTCCACATCGCCGTCTACTATCGCGGAGCCTGGACGCTGCACGCGCTGCGCCAGCGCGTAGGGGACGACGCCTTCTTCCGCATTTTGCGCCGCTACTACGCTGCGCATGCCAACGGCCACGCCACGACCGATGGCTTCATCGCCCTGGCCGAAGCTGAGAGCGGCCATGAGCTGGGGGACTTCTTCCGCGCTTGGCTGTATGAGAAGCCTGTGCCAGGCCGCTGAGCTTGCGCGCAGGCCTGGGAGATTATTCGCTGCTGCTGGCGCGCTTGCTCTCGCGAGCAGCCTTGCGGGCCAGGGCGGCCTGGCGCTTGGCCTCTTTGTCTTCGTCGCTCAGCAGGCTGCGGCTGCCAGAAGCCGCTGTGGCGGCTTCGTTGACGGGCGTGAGGGCCTTCAGCGTCCGGCTAGCTGCTTCGGCGCGCTGCTGCCAGGCCTGCACAGCCCGCGACTCTTCGGCACTCAGGCCGTGTGCCGCGACATTTTCTTTCGACCCATAGTACATGACCGCTGCCACCGTCAGGAACGCGAAGACGATGATGATCCCCATAACGACTAAACCAAAGCTCATGGGCGCTGCCTCCTCAGTCACTCATCGACGTTATGTACCGCAGATTATACAAGGCGAGCGGTGGAATGTCGAAGTGATTGAGCAGCGTACTGAGCTTTGAGAGCGTCTATCGCGCGTCGACCGAAGGGGCTATAATACCTGGCCCAGCACCTTTGAGAGGGATAAATGACGAAGCGCTTTCTCTATCTTATTCGTAACGGCCACTATGCACGCCATGACGGCGGCGAGGGCCCGCTGACTGAGATTGGTCAGCGTCAAGTCTCTGTCACCATCCAGGCCCTGCGTGGCTTCCCCTTTATGGCTTTGTACCACAGCCCTCATTTGCAAGTGGAACAAACTGCCCTGGCCTTCGCTCAGGCTTTTGGGCTGGACGCGCGAAGCACCGACCTGCTGCGCCAATACGACGATCAGATCAAGTTCAGCACCCTGACGCGCAACATGCTCATGAATGCCCTGCAGGCTCAGCATGACCAGATTGAGAACGCCTATGAGACCTTCGTCGTGCCACCTTGCGACTCAGATGAGCATATCATACTGGTGTGCCACGCCAACATCATCCGCGATCTCATCTGTCGCGCCTTGAACGTCAACCCGTCCTCGTGGGCGCACATGCTCATCAACCACTGTGGGATTAGCTGCCTATCGGTAGAGGCCGTCCCCGATGGCAGAACGCGCGTTGAGCTGTTGAGCTATAACGACGTGAACCACCTGCCTGATTCCTTGCACACGGAGAACTGAAGCTTGATGAGCCTAGAAATCATCACTCGTGAACCGCTAGACGCTCCACGACCTACCCCGCTCTTGTTCGTACACGGCATTCTGCACGGGGCGTGGTGTTTCGATGAATACTGGCTGCCCTTCTTCGCAGAGCGCGGCTACGCAGCTAGCGCCCTGAGCTTGCGCGGGCATGGGCGCAGCAGCGGCGAAGCGCGTTGGGCTGGCTTGTGGGACTATGTAGAGGACATCGCTCAGGCTGCTGCCCAGATAGAGGGGCAGTTTGGGGCGCGCCCAGCAGTCATCGGCCACAGCATGGGTGGCTGGGCAGTGCAGCTTTACTTGCAGAAGCACAGCGCGCCAGCGGCGGTGCTGCTGGCTAGCGTCCCCGTCAGCGGAGCAGCCAACGCCCTGTTGAAGATCGCCGCCCGCTTCCCCTCCAGCATGGCCCAGAGCTTGTTCAGCCAGTCCTTCGCCCCGCTGGTGGAAGCGCCTTCGGCAGTGCGCTGGCTGTTCTTCGGCGAGTCCATGAGCGAAGACGACCTGGCTCGTCACCAGGCCCGCCTGGGCGAGGAGTCGTGGCGGCTCTTAGTCGAGGCGCTGACGGTGCGTCCAGACCCAGAGCGCGTGCCATACGTGCCTATGCTGGTGCTGAATGCGGAGCAGGACGCGCTGTTCAGCCTGGAGGAAGGCCGCGCTACCGCCAGAGCCTACGGCGCCGATTTTGAGTCGTTGTCCTCAGCCCACGACATTATGCTCGATCCCAACTGGCGCGAGGGGGCGCAGCGCGTCCTGGCTTGGCTGGAACGGCACGGCCTGTGAGCCGCTTCGACCTGAGCGCGTCGGCTTCTTGGCGCGCGCCACTGCGCCGCGCTCTGCTGGGCTGGTGGCAGGTGGCCCAGGGCCAGCCTGAACGCGGCCTAGTTTGTGCCAACTTGGGAGACGGCTTCCATCTGCACGCCTGGGACGTGACGAGCAGGACGCTGCGGCAGAAGACGCATGGCCTGCGGCCTGTCGTCCAGGGAGCGATAAGCGCCGATGGCCAGGTCGTCTACGCCTTGATCCCTGATGAGCAAGGCGGGGCGGAGGGCCTGGGACGCTATCGGCGCCTGTCCTGGGAGGGCGGCCTCAACCCAGGCCGAGACCTCGCCCCACAGTTGTCGCCCTATATCTCGTTCTACATCGACGAATGCGCCAGCGGACGCCTATTGGGTTTTATGGCCCTCAATGAGGGCGGCTTCCAAATGTTCGTCCTGGACTCCCAGGCGGGCGGCGCGCCGCACTTGCGCTACGAAGGCGGCGACTTCGCTCTAGGGCCTTTCCTATCTTATGATGGTGAGGTGAGCTTAGTGGCGGTGGGTCTGGGCGAAGAAGCAGAGCGCGGCTTCGCCCTGGAAGCCTACGACACGCGCACAGGCGCGCTTCTGCACCGCCTGAGCGAAGGAGAAGGCTTGCTGCCCGTCGGCTTCGCGTCGCGCCCCCACGACATGCGCTTCTTGGCCTATGACGCGGCTGGCGTGGCCTGGTGGAATGCGCGCACGGGCGAACTACGCCGCTTGAACATTGGTCTCGATAGCCCGCTAGTCCCACTGGATTGGTCGAACGACGCGACGCGGCTGCTGCTGCGCCAGGATGGGCCAGACGGCGCCGCCCTGTGGCTGTGTCGCCTCGCCGATGGTCAGCTCAGCCCGCTGAGCAGCGCCCCCCAGGGCCACTACGAGCGGGCTGTCCTCACGTCTCACGGGACGATCTTGGCTGAACACCAGGACGCCGCTACGCCGCCGCGCCTGCTGGAGCTGGACGACTCAACGGGGAGCGTGCAGCGCTTGGCCCTGGCCCTGGACGATGAGCCGCCTGCTCATCCTGAGCCTGCGCCGCTGGCCCGTCTGCTGCTGAGCGAGAGCTTGTGGGGACGTCCTGGGCGCTATCATGGCTTAGGTCTGGCTTTGCGCGCCGCTGGCCTGGCTTTGGGGCGCTTGTCTACTCCTGAAGTGAGCGCCGGCTTGCCCACGTTTGCCCTAGCTCTGGGCGACTCTGTGCTAGAAACCGTCGAACGAGCGGCGACGCTGAACCTGCGCGGCCTTATCTTGGTCGATCCTTCGGCGCGTCTGCTGCGCCTAGACGTGGGAGCGCTGGCCTGGCTCGGCCCTGTTCTCATCCTGCAAGCCGAAGACGATCTGCAGCGCCCACCCCTACCTCTGGGTGGATTGCTGGCCCGCTGGCCGTCTGCGCTGCTCCAACACTACGCCGCTCACGACCCGCGCCGACCCGCGCAGGAAGCCATCGTGGCGGCTTTGCTGCGCTTCGTCGATCGAGCGCTATAATCTTGCCAGGCCCGATGTGTGAAAGCAGCCTGCCCGATGATACGCCTCCTCTTCTGTCAAGACCCCCAACACGACGACGCCCCCGACTCAGCCTGGATACACGAAGTTGAAGCTGCTCAGGCAGCGGGTTGGCCCGTCAGCCTCATCAGCTACGAAGCCCTGGCTGAACAAGATAACCCGCCGCGCGCCGTGCGCGCCCTCCCCGTCCATCATGCCGCCGCCGAGTCGTGGGCCATCTATCGCGGTTGGCCGCTCAGCCAGCGCCACTATGCCCGCCTGTACGACGCCCTGCTCAGCCGAGGCGTGCGCCTGCTGACTGCGCCTTCGGCCTATGATTACAGTCGCTGCCTCTCGGAAGCCTTGCCCGATTTAGGCCATCTCACGCCGCGCAGCGTCGTCTTCCAAACGGACGGACGCCAGGTGAACTACGAGACGCTGATGGCCCTGCTGCTGCCCTTCAACGGCGGGCCTGTCATCGTGCGCGACGACGAAAGGGCCTTCAAGCGCGACTGGTACGAAGCTTGTTACATCCCATCATCATCGAACCGCGAAGCAGTGGAAGCAGTGACGCAGCGCTTCATCGCCCTGCGTGGCGGCTCGGTGACGGGAGGGCTGATCTACCGCGAGTACGTGGATTTCCGCCATCTGAACGCTGCCACCCCAGGCCGTCCACCGTTAGCGCTGGAGTACCGCCTGGCCTACGCCGATGGACAGCTCATCGCCACCCTATGTTACTGGGACGCGCCTGATGCGCCGCCCGATTTGCCCGACGCTGAGCAGTTCCGCGCCTTCGCGGCCGCTGCGCCCAGCCCGTTCTTCATGATGGACGTGGCTCAGCGTCAGGACGGCACGTGGCAGGTCATCGACTTGGAGGATGGCCAGGTGAGCATGTTGCCGCGCGCCGCCGATGCGCGCGCCTTCTATGTCGCCCTCCGCGAGCGCCTGAGCAGTTAACGCAGAGGGCGGCTGAGATCGGCCTACTTGCTGTTTTTGCGGCCCTCGGCGTCGCGCAGAGCGGCCTTCACGTCCAGGGCGATGAGCTGCTGGATCAGGTCGCGGAAGGCTGGTTCAGGGAAGGCGCCGGCCTGGTTGAAGACCAGTTGACCGTCTTTGAAGGCCATGATCGTGGGAATGCTCATGATGCGGAAAGCCTGCGACAAACCAGGGTTGCGGTCTGTGTCGACCTTAGCCACGCGCAGCCTGCCGGCGAATTCTCTGGCCATCTTCTCTAAGATAGGGGCGACCATGCGGCACGGGCCGCACCATTCCGCCCAGAAGTCCACTAGCACTGGCAGGGTGTAGGAGTAGTCGATCACCTGAGCCTGGAAGTCACTGTCGGTGACGTTGACGGGCTTGGTGTCGATGACCTTCTGCGCAGCTTTGGTGGCTTCATTGGCAGAGTTGGCCTGCGCGCTAGAAGCTTTGATGTGGTTGCGGATGTGTTCCAACGTGAGGGGGACATCGCTGCCCCAGGGGCGCGGGCGGCGCACCTGCACCTTGTCGTCGTAGAAGGCTACCATCAGCGGGCGGTTGTCGTAGGCGAAGAACTGAGCTGCTTGGGGATTCTTGCTGGGATCAATCTGAGCGAAGATCACGTCGCTCGTCTCGCTGGCAGCCTTCTTAAAGGCTGTGCTGAAGTCGCCGCGCAGGCCTTCGCCGTTGCTCAGCAGGATCATGGCGGGCTTGTGGCCGATGGCGCTGCGCCAATTCGAGTCGGTCAAGGTGAGAATTTCGGGCATGGTTTCATCTCCATCGTGCGATCAGTCGCGTGCTTATCTGGCCTTCAGACGGCGCAGACGCGCCGTGTATTACCTGGCATTAACTCATGTCGGTCATGAGCGTTGTCTTGGCCTTCAAGCCTGTTCACCAACGGCATTCCTAAGCCCCTCCACCTGAGCGAGAAGCGAGAAAAAAGGTTGCGGCGAAGGCCGAAAGAAACCACGGGCATTCGCGCAGTAGCCTTGCAGCCAGGCTGCCCTGAGCGTTCGGCCAAAACGAGATATGATACACTGAACTTGCTGCTCATTTTACGTGAGGTTGTAGCCGATGATCGATGTGAAGGCTTCGCAGGTCTTGTTCAGCAGCGTCACCGCGCGCTATTCGCTAGAGCGCCGCGCCGGCTATCAGGTAGCTTACGCCTCCCCCAGTCTGACGGCCCAGGATGTACGCCACCTAGAGGCGCGCCTGCGCTGTTTCCAGCCTGCTCAGGGGCAGTCACGCCAGCAGTATTTCGCCCTGCCGAGCGGCGCGTTAGCCCTCAGCCACAGCGCTCTGATCTTCGATCCCGACCCGTTCGTGATCGATCCTGAGCAGCGTCAGGGCGCTTTCATCGCCCATGCTTACGTCTTCAGCCCTCAAGTCTTCGACGAAGCGCTGCGCGCTGATCCCTTCGTCGTCTTCGACAGCCACTACGCCAACGGCCGCCTGTTCATCGACACAGTGGAAGGGCTGGCAGCAGAGCTAGAACAACCGCGCGCTGAGCGAGACTTGAATTTGGCCCAACGCCGCGTGCCTGCCCTGCCGATGGGCTGGGATAGGGACGGCCTGATGGGTCTGTTCTTGCTGGCTAGCTTTCAGCAGCAGCGCCTGCTACTGAAAGGCAGCCCTCAGCAGATCGTCGATATGCTGGCTTTCTTGCATTACCTAGCGCAACCGACGCTGCGTCGCGACCTGACCTTCGACACCTGCCTCGACTCTTGCTCACAGAGTGGCTTGGATGATCTGTGGGCTGTCGGCGGCAGCCCCAGCGACTCAGGTCGACGTCTGACGATCGACTTGAGCCAGCCGCTGCCCCTGCCTGCTGCTCCTCCTGTGGCCCTGGGCTACGAAACCTGGTTGGAAGGAGCGCTGGATGCCTGGGAGCAGTACGCCGACGACGTGCCGACCATGCAGGAGGTGGCTCAGGCTTTTCGGGCTAAGCAGCCCCTGCGCTATGAACAAGCTCAGGAAGCTTCGCTGGTGATGGCGCTGGAAGTCTTCCATCGGGAGGCAGAAGAGGGTATGCGGCGCGCCTGGGAAGCCTTGCTGAGCCGCAGAGCCAGCCAGGCTATGCTGGATTTTCTGGGCAAGTTGGCTCACACGCGTCACTTCGGCGTACAGCGTCAGGGCTTGATCAACGTCTTGAACGCCTGTGCGGCCCAGCGCTTCGACGATCTATCGATTGCTGCTCAGGCTCTCTACGACTGGATCGTGCGGGCTGATCCGCCCGTCTTGCGTCAAGAACGCGCGCGATTAGCTCAGCTGGCTAGCAGCGCCAACCACCTCCCTCTGCAGCTGGTCGCCATCCTCTACGATGAGCGACGCTGGGGTTTCGACTTGAGGGAGCGCGAGCGCCAACGCCAAGCCATCCTAAACGAGCTAGAACACCGCGATCTGCTCATGAACGTGCTGAAAGACTTGTGTGGACGCTATGACTGGGCCGCGCCGCAGCGCTTCGTCGCTGAATACAGCGCCAAGAAGCTAGCCTATTTCGTCGCCAACATGATGCGCGTGAGCGATGACGACTTGTTGGCTGTCGTAGAAGCCCTGCTGGATCACAAGCAGTACGACGCGCTGGCCCAATTAGACGCGCTGGCCTTGCGTCTGGAGCGCAGCCTGGCTGCCAAGATTTACAAACGCCTGAGCCGTCACAAAGGCCTCGCAGCCACGAATCCCTTCTTTGTCACAGTAGAACGCGTAGCCCATGCCTAAGGGTAGTTCTGTGAGACGAAACCTACATCTTGAGATATTGTCTTTGTCCCCCTACTGTGTCATAATCCACAAGGAGCGCATTGAAGCACTCAAGTGACAGGATGATCTATGCCAAGCAAAATTCGTCTTCATGAGGTCGCTGCCTTGTGGCTCGTGGTGTTGAGTGCTTTGCTCCAAGCTCAGGCTCAGAACCAAGACGGGTCGCTGGTCATCCTGGCTCAAAACACCGAGAATCTGAGAAATCTGGTCTTCGATGTCCAGGTGCGCGATGGCCGAGGCCAGGCTGTGACGGGCCTCAGCCGTGCCGATTTCAGCACCAGCGAGCCGAATCAGGACTTCCGAGCGCAGGAATTCGCTGATAACCCCGTGTCGCTGGTGGTGATGGTGGACGTGGGAGAAGGCGCGGAAGTAGACCTCATCGGTCGCACGCTGCGCGCCTATTTCGATACTTACTACCGCGAAGGCGACGCCGTGCGCTTCTATGTTGGGACTGAGCGCAACATCATCTTCACCCAAGACGTAAGCGACCGCTCCCAAGCGCTGAGCGTCATCAAAGGCCTGCGCAAACAATCCAATTTCTTCTCTGGCAACGCAGCCATGCTCGCGGGTGCGCTGGCCGACCTGGAAGCGCTGCGCAGCGACAACCCAAACCGCATAGGTCAAGCCCTATATGTGGCCAGCTTGCTCTACGGCAACATCCCTGATAACATGGCCGAGCGCTTTGCACAGGCCAACTTCCCACTGCACGTCGTCCAGGCCCATACCTCGCGCACTGCCGATACCATCCGCCTGAGCAGCACAGCGCGCGTAGGCGGTGGACGCTTCGCCGACAACCGCAGCGGTCAGCTCTCCATCTTGCAAGGCGAGACTGTCGTCGCTAGCGGCGATCTGAAAGCTGTCTACGACGCCATCGCTAGCAACCGCACCTTCTACCGACTGTCCTTCGCCTCCGTCGAGGCTACGCTGAACAGCACGCGCCAGGGCCTGCTCTCTGCCAATGTGTTGGGGACGATAGTCAGCACTGGTTACAGCTACTCTCCCAACTTCTTGCCGCCAACGGTAGAAATTGTCGCGCCGACCAACCTCAACCCGCTGCGCAACCCTGATTTGAACGCTCAGAGCGGCCGGCTGAGCTTCGACATCGCCAAGACGGAAGTCTTCGTCAAGGTCGGCTTCCCTGATGGCGTGACGCGCCAGATCAGCAGCCTGCGCCTGGAAGGCCTCAATCCTGGCAGCGGCGCGCTCATCCAGGCCGTCAGCGAAGTGAGCAACCCCCAGCCTGATGCCGATGGGCTGTACCGCCTAGACTGGGATTTGAGTAGCTACAACGAGCCACAGAGCGTTTACAACCTGCGCCTGCGCGTGGTGGCAACAGATGAGCTAGGCCTGAGCAGCGAGTTGCAGCAGGACGCCAGCGTCTCGGTGGCCATTGTCCCCATCCAACCCACCTTCACGCCGCAGCCCACTTTCACGCCGCAGCCCACTTTCACGCCGCAGCCCACCTTCACGCCGCAGCCCACCTTCACGCCGCGACCAGCGGTCTCTGGTATCGTCGGTGAGACTATCGCTTCTGCGGCTGGGGTCAGCGTGGAGACTGTCGATCAGGGCATCAGTCTGACCATGCTGGGGACGATCGTCGCCTTGTCGATTGCGGTGGTTTTCCTGGCCTTCACCAAGCGTGGCAAGCAAATTGTACGCCAGACGATGACGGCCACGCGCACTACCGTCAACCGTATGACGACTATCCTGGGTGGGGGCGGCACGCGGGTGGATTCGGGCAGGGGCGGCAACCGAGAAGTCTTTGGCAGGCTGCGCGTCCTCAAGGGCAGCGAAGAAGTGGGCCGAGACACCATCGAAATCAACAACCGCCATTTCAGCATTGGGCGCGTCAAAGAAGCCGGCAGCAATTTCATCATCCCGCTAGAGTACATCAGCGGCCTGCACTGCACTATCTTGTATGAGCAAGACGAATTCCGCATTCGCGACGAAAAATCGGCCAACGGGACGTACGTCGATGGTCAGAAGCTCATGCCGAACAAAGAAGTTCCGTTGCCGATTGGCTCAGTCATCCGCCTGAGTACACAAGTGGAGCTGCGCCTAGAGAGCGTGCGCGCTTCTCAGCCCACCAAAGTTGCTGGACAACCATACGATGATGATGGTGACTACGCGGCCTCTGCGCGCCGTCCTTCAAAGGACGATGAGGACTTCGGCGTGCCTCGTGGCTCGGCGCGCCCGACGCGGCGCGATGAAGACTTTGGCTTGAGCGACCAACCTGCCGCGTCCCAACGCAGTCCCTGGTCAGTGCCGCTGGATGACCTGGACTTCGACGCTCCGCCGCCTGTGGTCAAGCCCAAGCTCTTCTCCGACGATGACCCGCTCGATTTCGACAGCCAGTTTGGCACGCCGCGCCCTGGACGCTCACCCTTCGCCCCGCCCGAAGACAGCGACTTTGCGTCGATCTCCAGGCCTGTGCGTGAAGACAAAGGTGGCAACCATCGTCCCCAAGACGACGATGAGAGCCTGGACGTGCGCCGCAACTTGCGCAAGAACATGCGCAAACGCTTCAGCCCTGCAGACCCAGACGACGAGGGTGAGATTGAGATTTGAGCCAACCGTGAGCGATTATCCTCGACGCACCAACGACGGAAGGACAGGCAATGCCCCGATTCCAAAGCGGCACAATGGTCACATCAGTGAACTCACCCTTCTGCCTAGAGCGCGAAATTTCCGACCAGGGCGGCATGGCCAGTATCTACGAAGCGACAGTTATCGACAATGAAATCCGCGAGCGCAACGGCAAGCGCGTCGCCCTTAAAATTGCTCGCACAGGCGAGGATAATGATGATTTGTTTGAGACTTTTCTGCGTCGCGAGACCGACCTGCTCACCAAGCTGCGCCACCCTGGCGTAGTGCGCGTCTTCCCTATCCGCCAGGGCAGCAAGTGGCGCAACGTGGCTCGTGCTACCAATTTGCCTGGTGAACCGTTCTACTTTGCGATGGAGCTACTCGGCCGCAATCTGAAAGAGATCATCACCGATCGTCGCTTCAGCCTGCCCTGGCGCGTGGAGGTTTTGTACCAAGTGGCGGTGACGCTAGATTTTGTCCACGTTTGCGGCCTCGTCCACCGCGACCTGAAGCCAGAGAACATCATGTTTCGTGGGGAAGTCAGCCCCAAGGCCATCCCCCAAGTCGTGCTGATCGACTTTGGCTTGGGCGAGAAACGCTATCGACCTGGGGACGTTCAGGCTGCCACCCTATCCCACTCCTCACCAGAACGAATCTTAGCCTTTCAGCAGCGCACTACGCAAATTCAGCATCCAGACAAGGTGGACGTGTGGGCCTTAGGCGTCGTCGCTTACGAGCTGCTGACGGGCCTCTACCCTTTTGGTGAGATGAACAGCCGCACAGAACTCACGGATCGTATTCTCTACAAGCAACCCTTCGAAATGCGCGATGTGCCGCCCAACCTGCGCCGCCTGGTCGAAGCCACTTTGGCCAAGAATCCTGAGAGGCGCCCCACCATGCAGGAGGTGGTCGAACGCTTAGAGACGGACGTTGAGTACATGCCCCCGCGCATTTAGCGCGTTCATCGTCCCAAGACGCCATTATCGTTGAGGAGAGGCCATGAGCCAAATCACGGCAGCAAGTGAGAGAGACATCGGCAGCGCTGATCGCGAACGGTTGGAAGATTTTGCCCTGGACGCTGTTGTTGAGACGCGCGGCGGCCTCCGATTGCAACTGGCGATGGTCTGCGATGGCGTCGGTGGTTCGTCCTACGGTGAACGCGCCTCGCGTTTGGCTGCCGAGACCATCGTCAAGGCACTGGAGCGCAGTCGTGAGACCGACGTACCTTCTGCGCTGGTGCGCGCTATCGAAGCAGCCAACGAAGCCGTGTTTGACGAGCTACAGGGCCGAGGGAACACTACCGTCGCCTTGGTGGCCGTCAATACCCACGAGCAGCCCTTCGGTCGGCTGTTCATCGCCAGCGTGGGCGACAGCCCTATCTACCTCATGCGCACCGATCCTGGCGAAGAGACGCGCCTCATCCGCCTGAATGCCGATCACACGGTGGGCCAGGAGGCCATATGGAACGGCGCAGACCCCGAAGAAGCCGCCCAACTGGACAACGCTCACGCCCTAACGCGCGCCATCGGCGTCGCCCCATTGGTGGAGGTGGACATCGGCATTTATGCCGAGAAGGGCAAGGACTTCGTCGACCCCAACCGCGCTCTGCAAATAGGCCGCAAGGGTATCTTGCTCAGAGATGGCGACACCATCTTCGCCGCTTCCGACGGCATGTTGGACATCAATCCCGACGATGACCAGCCTTTCGTCCACGAAGATGAGTTCAAGCGTCACGCCCTAGACAGTGATCCACAGCGCACTGTCCGCAACCTCATCTCTTACGCCACCTCGCGCAGCCCGCTGGACAACGTGTCCATCTCCATGCTGTTCGTCCCTTCAGAGCGGCGCAAGACGGTGAGCGTGCCGACGGGCCTCTCACAGCGCGGCAAGGCAGTAGCTATCCTGAGCGTCGTGCTGGCTCTGCTGGTGGTGGCCGGTCTCATCATCCTGCTGGGCCAATCAGGCCAGCGCCTCAGCACGGCCGAGCAGACGCGCGTCGCACAAGCGGCCACCAGCACCGCCGTCGTCGGCCTGGTGACGCAACAGGCCATCGCAACGGAGACGCAGATCGCCAACGTTCAGGCTACTCAGACGGCCTTCGTCCTCAGCGCCACCTGGACGCCTACTCCTACGCCTACAGTGACGCCCACCTTCACTCCCAGCCCTACCCTACGCCCCACCGTCGTCCCTGGCCAACTCGGCGTCCAGAGCTATGGCCTGGGCCAGACTGGACGGCCCATCGTCGGGCGTGGGCGCGAAGGCGCGGAGGTGAGCAGCGACTGGCGTCCCCTCCTGGTAGAGTTGGACGGCGCTGATCTGTCGATTGTCGAGGGCATGGTCTTGTTCGTCGGCGAAAATGCTCGCTTCCGTGTGCGCAACGTCGATCCGCGCCAGGGCTTCCGCTTTGTGGAGCTAGAACTACCATCGAGGGGTGGCAAGCTCTTCATTGCTCCCAAAGACTTCGAGAGCGCTCTGGTAGCGCTTGGGGATCGCGGGATGAGCTTTGAGTCGAGCGGCGCCTGCTTTGCGGCCAACTACAGCAGCCCCGATGAGGTCATCGTGAGCTGTTACTTGGCACAAGATGGCTGTACGCTCACTGTCCTGCCTGGGATTAATCCGCGCAGCCTGGCCAGCGGTCGGCGCTTGCGCGTAGGGTTGTCAGAGGACGGTGGCATTGATCCTAATCGTGTCAACGAAGAAGCCATCGACTACGCCGAAGCCAGCGACTATTACCGCATCGTCAGCCAGCTCGCCCCTGGCAACCGCGTCCTGGACGAGTGTCTGGCAGCGTTGGCGGATCGTGATGTCGATGGCGTCCTGGACAGCGAAGACATTTGCCCCGACGATGCAGGCCAGCTTTGGTCTGCATATCCCAATTCGGCTGGCTGCCCTGATCCTGACGGCGATGGTGTGCCAGGCGTCCTGCGCGCCATGCGCGCCCTGGGAGATGATCGCTGCCCCAACCAGGGGCGCGGCCCCGATGGTTTGACGCGCGACGGCTGCCCGATCATCCCCGGCGTGACGCCTTCCGCCACGCCATCACCTGCTCCTACGCGCGCGACAAACACGCCCGAGCCAGGCCAGCCTCAGCAACAACCAACATCTGCATCTGCGCCAACCAATCTACTGCCACCACCAACGCGGACGCCCGTGCCGCCGACCAACACGCCCGTGCCGCCGACCAACACGCCCGTGCCGCCGACCAACACGCGCAGCTCTTGTAAAATCAATTGTGATTCACACTTTCAAAAAAGTAAGTTATAATCTTGTATTGCCTGTATCCGTAGAGAAACTAGGTGAGCGTTTCAGA
>JANWYT010000021.1 GCA_025055175.1 Anaerolineae bacterium
CAGCAAAGTCGGGCGCGAGAGGAACGAAGCCATCGGGGATGGGATTGGGGACGCGCTCTGCGCGGATGAAGGCAAAGTCTGGGCAGCGGATGATGGCTTCTTCTGCGCTCAGCACGTAGCAGGTCTCGGCAGCAGTGCAAATTCCAAGTGATCGCTGCTCAACAAAAGTGTGAATAGGCGCGCTTACACGTATAGTGGTTGTACCGTGTCTTCCGCCAGTGCCGCCAGCCATTTCGATCACTCCCCTGTTGAGTTCGTAGTAACCGGCCTCTAACGGGTGCTGGGCCACGTAGTCCCAGAAGGCATCGATGGTGATAGGCTCGGCAATCGTGAGCATGGCGTTCTCCGCAACAGTTTCGTATGGCGATTATACAGCGCTGAGGCATAAGTCTGCGAGGCTCGTTGCAGCTCAAGGTTAAGAGTCGTGGGGGAGACTCGTGTGTGGACTTTAACATTTATTAGCGACAGCTTAGCCTACGCAAGATACACTCTTCGCCATGGTGAAAATAACGTTGTCCATAACGTTCACCACCCTCCGTTTACGACTTGTCTTGAGGAGATATGCTATGCTGCGCAAAGCCTTCACCCTCGCTGCGCTGGCCCTGCTGACGGTCAGCCTCACTCAGGCTCAAGATACCTTCCGCTTGACTCTGCTGCACACGAATGACACCCACGCCGCCCACGCCCCTAACAGCGCTGGCAATGGTGGCGTGGCTCGTCAGGCCGCTGTCCAGAATCAGATTCGCGCCGAAGGCGGCAACGTCTTGCTGGTGGACGCCGGCGACCGCTTCACTGGCACGCTGTTCCATACGCTTTACCTGGGCGCCGACCAGGTGCAGATCATGAACGCTCTCGGTTATGACGTAATGACCCTGGGCAACCACGAATTCGACAATGGTGACGACGTTCTGCTCGAGTTCCTCAATGGCATTAACTTCCCCGCTGTCGCCGCCAACATCGACTTCAGCGCCAACCCTGCTCTGGACGAGAAGGTCTCTCCTTACGCCGTCTTGGAAGTGGGCGGTCGCCAGATCGGCGTCATCGGCCTAACCACCGCTGACACGCAGTTTATCGCCAGTCCTGGCGAAGGCATCACCTTCAGCAGCGACTACGCTGCTGTAACCAACGCCGCTGCCGCTGAGTTGACTGAGCAGGGCGTCAATATTATCATCCTGCTGACGCATACCGGCGTGCAGGTCGATTTCGACATGCTTGCAGCTCTGGAAAACGTCGACGTCGTCGTCGGCGGCCACAGCCACACCTTGCTCTCTAATTTGTTCCGCGCGCCTGAGAACTACCCCTACACCGTCAAGAACGCTGCTGGCCAGACGATCTACTACGTCCAGGCTGGCGCCAACAACCAGTACCTGGGCCGCCTTGACCTGACCTTTGACGCCAACGGCGTGGCTACTGCCGCCAGCGGCGATGTGATCGCTCTGTCGCGCTACATCACCCCCGATGAGACTCTGGACAACATCGTGGCAGAACTGAGCGTCGGCGTGGAAGCTCTGCGCAATCAGCCCATCGGCGCCAGCACAGCAGTTGACTTGGTAGGCGATCGCACTGTCTGCCGCATTGAGGAATGCGACCTGGGCAACCTGATCGCCGACGCCATGCGCGAATACGCCGGCACCCAAATCGCCATCATGAACGGCGGTGGCATTCGCCGCGACATCCCCGCTGGCGAAATCACGCTGGGGACAATCCTAGAGCTGCAACCCTTCGGCAACCTGGTCGCCACTTTTGAGATCAGCGGCACGGATCTGCTGGCCGCGCTGGAACACGGCGTCGCTCGCATTGCTCTCAATGAGCAGGGCCAGGTCAAGCGCGAAGGTGGTTCGGGCCGCTTCCCGCAAGTGAGCGGCATGCGCTTCAGCTTCGATCCTACCAAGCCCGAAGGCAGCCGCATCGTCAGCGTAGAGATTCAACAGCCCGATGGCTCGTTCGTGGCCCTCGATCCTGAAGCTACTTACAGCGTGGCCACCAACAACTTCATCCGCACCGGCGGCGATGGCTACACCATGTTCAAGGACAAGGCCATCAACGCCTATGACTTTGGCCGCGTCGATTATGAGGTGACCGCCAACTACCTGGCTAGCCTCGGCACGGTACAGGCCAGCCCTGTCGACCCGAACAATCCGCGTATTACCATCGTGAACGCGGAAGTTGAGCCGCGCAAATAAGACCTAGAAGCCTCACTCGGCGGCATGAGCTGAGAGAAACTTAAGCTCAGGCCGCTTTGATTCGGCTGATTGATAGTCTGGTTGCTCACAATCGCCGCCGAGCTATGGTCAGAGATGGTAAGCTCATCCGAGGCCAGCTCGTTCACATCGATGTCAAAGACTACGAGGATGACGATGGCGACGAACGTCGTAGAAAGAAACTCGTGGTACGCTTCCGTACGTCCAGCGGCCAAACGCTGGAGGGTGAGAAAGAGTACTCTATGCCTCGGCACAGCGAGGATGGTTTGCCTACAGAAGAACATGACACAGTGGCTATCTTCTATGTGAATGATAAGCAATGGGATGTGCTGTAAGCTTCAGGCGCGCCTGGGCAGGGCCAGGGCCAGTACGCCGCTGAAGGCTGCCGCTACGGCCACCCAGTGAAAGGTGTTGGCCAGGCCGATGACGTCCGCCAGACTACCGATGACCAGGCTGCCCAGCGCCCCTGTGCCGAAGAGAAAGCCCAACATCGCGCCGCTGGCGAAGGCCTTGCCACCAGGGATTAGTTCCTGAGCTAGCACGACCAACATGCTGTGCGTCCCGCCGCTGAGCGCCCCTGCTAAGATAGCCGCAGTGAAAGCTAGCGCTCCCTCTAAGTGAGGCAGCAAGAAGAAAGCAGGCGCGCTGGCCACCATCGTCCACAACACGATATGCCGTCTATCGTAGCGATCGGCTAACGCCCCCATGAAGACGCCTGCCAGGCCCATCGAAATCCAGAACGAGCTGGTAATCAGGCCGTATTCTGATGGTGACCAGCCCTTTTGCTGGAACAGCGCGGGGATGAAATTCACGCTGCCTGGCTGCGCCAGGCCGCGGAAGATGACCATTACGGCTAGGGCCAGCAGCGGCACGAGCGGCAGGGCGCGCCAATCGAAGTCGCTCGTTTGCAACCTGGCCTTGTGGCGTTGTGGAATGCGCGTGGCCATCAGCGTCACGGGCAGGATGGCCAGCAGGGCCAGACCGAACAATGGCGATAGGTTGCCCTCGCGGAAAGCCAACGTTTCCATGCCAGGAGCTTGCAAGTAAGGCGAGAGCCAGGAGACGTTGGCGGCATCCAGCAGCAGACCCGCCAGCACAGGCCCAAGCGCTAGTCCAATCTGGCCCATCAGGAAGAAATAGGCGACGTTGGTCGCCACCTGCTGCTTATCAGCTTCCGCCGCGTGCAGTGATCCCACCGGATGGACGGCGCCACTGCCCAGGCCCATCAAGATATACGGGATGACCATCAGAGCATAGTTGCGCGTGATCGTCGCCAAAAGCAGGGTGAGGAGCATCATACCCACCACCCACAGCAGGCCGCCCGCCCCCAACCAGCGACCACCGGTGCGGTCTGCTCGCAGGCCCAGGAAAGGCTGGCTGACTGCACCGAGGAGCTGTGTCGCAGAGACGGCGAAGCCGATCTGGGCGTTGCTCATCGGCACGAGCGTCGCACTCAAGAAGGTCAATACAACCACGCCCATACTCATGAAGATGTCGTTGACCAAGTGGCCCGTGCCAACTGCCCAGAACAGCGGTTGACGTGGAATGCGCAGCGTTGCCATCGTTTGCCTCTGAATTGGATCTCAAACGTTTAGTTGCCATTGTAGCTCAGGCCCAAGCACAGACTAGCACACCAAAGCAGGCCATTGGAACGCCAAGGGGGCGCATGCGCGCCCCTGCGCTGTGTTCTGTCAGGCGGCGCAGGCCTTAGGGCGCAATTTCCATCTGTGCCAAGCGGCCCAGCGAGACGCTGCGATCATTGGCCGATTGGAAGATGAAGCTCTCCAGGCTGACGTAGTTTGTCAAGTTGTTGTAATAGGCTTCGCTCATCGGGTCAATCGATCCGTCGATTAGGCCGCGCCCCCAGGCTTCCAGCGAGCCGATGACGCTGTAGGCGACACCACCAGCGACAGGTCGTAGGCGGCCCACAAACGAGGCATCGTGTGCGGCAACCTCCATCTCGCTACCGCTGACCAGGTCAATGCGGTTGACGGTGACGCGATAGTACGGGATAGGCGCTGGTATCATGAAGCTGGTGTCGTAGCCCTGCGCTTCGCCGATCAGGGTCGCTTCTTCAGCGGTGAACAGCTCGCCGCTGGGGACGCTGCTGCTGTAGTAGAGCGCGCCATCGCCACCCCAGCCCACCTGATCGACGAGCTTGCTGGTGGAGGTTTGGCGCAGCGTGCGCGTCTCTAGGTCGTACAGATAGAGGGTCGTCAGGGGCGGGAAGCTGCTGTAGTCCAGGGCCAGGGCAGCCAGAGTGCGGCCGTCTGCCGCCAGGGCTACGCGGGCCAGCACATCATCTAGGCGCGTGATCGTGCCGTCAAAACCCACTAGTTGCAGGCCACCGCCGCCACAGTTGAGCGACATGAGCAGGCCATAGCGCGTCGCCAGGAAGGTGATAGCATTGCCACCGAAGCCCGCTTCTGTGTTGTAGAGCATGTAGTGCGGCTCGCTTGTACCACCACCGCAGCCCGCGCCAAACGGTACACTGGCCACAGCTCGTACGCCGTTATTCGTCACGCGGAAGATGTCCATCATGAAGTCTTCAGGCGACATAGCGCTCATGTTGTTGGGGTTGTCGCGCACGAAATACAGCGTGCCATCTTCGGCCCAGGCTGGTGGGAAGCCTGCCGAAATGTCCTCACCAACTGCCGTGAGGCTACCCGGCGTGAGATTGCTGGGGTCAATCACGAACAGGTCAGTACGATAGAACGGATAGCCATCCGATCCTATTTCTTCAATGTATTGGGTGAAAGCCAGGCGACTGCCATCAGGCGACCAGCGCATATCCGCAATATACTTGTACTCCTGCTCAGTGCGTGTGACCTGTACGCTGCCATTCGGCCCTAGCAAAAAGACTTCACCATCTTGGACGTAAGCGATGAGTCTGTTCTGAGCTAGGCTGGGAATGGCGGCTATCAGCATGAGACTTGCGATAATAATCCAACGACAGATCATGGCACGAGTTCTCCTAAAGTGTGATATGTGCGATTTTTCAAGCGTAGCACAAAACGAGCAATCTAGTTCGACGACTTCATGCTCACTTTCGTTGTTTGACTCACGTTTGAGGAGACAAGACGTTAGATTGTCACGAACTTGGTTATGAAAATTTGTGAGCCTATGCTCTCTCCTGATAGAGAGCTAAAATGCCAGCCGTCGTCGCGAAACCACGTTGTTCGAAAGACGCCTCAAATGTCAGACAGCACAGAGCGATTCGAACTCCTGCTTCAAGAAGCCAGACATTTGCAAGACAAACATCCTGACAAAGCTGTAGACTTGGCACGCCAAGCCCTGGAGATGGCCCAACATGAGGCGAATGCCGCCAGAACCGCTGCAGCGCTCAGCACGCTAGCCTCAGCTCTAGAGCTACACGGCCAGTACAAAGAGTCGATCGTCTGCGCTGAACGCGCACTGCAACTCTACACCCAGGCAGATGACCGAGCAGAGATGGCTGCCTGCGCTCATATTCTAGGCTGGGACTATTATAACTTGGGCCTGTACGAAGAAGCCTTGCGCTGGGCTTTGCAGGGCCTAGCTCAAGCCGAAGCTGCGCAGAATGCTTTGTGCCAGGCTGACCTGCATAATTTAATAGGGACGATCTATACCCTGCGCGAAGACGATGAAGGTCTCAAACTGGCCGTAGAGCATTATCGGCACAGCCTTCATCTCTATCACCAAGTCGGTTATGGCAAGAAGGAGAACGTCATCCTCAACAACATCGCGATGGTTCATGAGTACCGCAAAGATTATCAACAGAGCCTGGACTACGCTCGTCAGGCCCTGGATAGCAGTGTAGAGGCTGGAGACGTTTACGGACAAATCCTCTCTCTGGGCAATATGGCGATTGCTCATCGCTGGTTACAGCAGTATCCTCAAGCTCTGGATTGCATTCAGCGCCGACTGGACTTGCTTCAAGATCACTCCAACCCCATGCTGGAGGCTCACACCTTGCTCATGCTGGGGCGGATTCATCAAAATATGGGGCAAAGCGAGACAGCTCTGACTATCCTGCAACAGACCCTAAGCAAGGCCGAAGCCCTAGGCTATGCGCGCATCGTCCAGATGTGCCATGAAAGCTTGTCAGAGGTCTATGAGTATCTGGGGAGTCTTGGTCTTGCTCTTCAGCACTATCGCGCTTTTCACCAAATCTACATCAGGCTGATGAACGAGGAGAGCCTAGCTCAGATCAGTCGCCTGGAAGCAGCTTACGAGCTGAAACGAGTTCGAGAGAGTCTCATCGAGGAACGCCGCCAAAGACAAGAGGAACGCGCTTCGTACGAAGCGCTCCATCAGGCGCAGATGAACCTGCTCAGCGCCGCTTCGCACGACATTAAAAGCCCACTATCGACCATCCTGCTCAACGTAGACTTGTTGGAGCGTGTACTACCGAAACAAGAACAGGCTCTCGTTCATGTCGGACGGCTCAGAAGAGCTGCCAACAGCATCAAAGACCTTGTGTCGCAGTTGCTAGATAAAACCCTCATCGAGAGTGGCTACCAGCTCAAATTTGAGGCGGTAGATTTGGCGAATTTTATGTCCTTGCTTCATAGCGATGTTGCAAACAGCGCAGAAGAGCGCGAGATTATCCTGACGATCCAACACAGCGACAAGCGCGTGGTGATGGACGCCACACGCATGCGCCAGGCGCTGCGCAACCTGCTCAACAATGCCATCAAGTACACGCCCAACCTGGGGCGTGTTTCGCTCCGCCAATATTCAGAGGGCGCAGAGTGGGTCTTCGACGTGCAAGACAATGGCATTGGTATTCCCCAAGATGATCTGCCACACCTATTCACACCTTTCTACCGCGTCAAGAGTCCGAAGCATCTTCAGGTGGAGGGGACGGGGCTGGGTCTGACCATCGTCAAGAGCATCGTCGATCAGCATCGGGGCAGGGTCTTGGTGCGCAGCGACGACAGCGGCACGCTGTTCAGCGTACGGTTACCCAAGCCATCTGCTTAGCACTTCAAAAGAGGCGCACGAGCAGCCTCACAGTTACAACAGCGCGTTGGCGTGTTCGATGTAGTCCAACGATTGGTGGCGAAAGTAAGTGTTGTATAGCTCGGCGTAGTGGCCGCCCTGAGCCAACAAGGCGTCGTGCGTCCCTTGTTCAATAATCTCGCCCCGACGCAAGACGATGATACGATCGGCGTGCTTGATCGTGTTCAGGCGGTGCGCGATGACGATACTGGTGCGACTTCTCAGTATGGCGTCTAACCCTTCCTGAATCAGAGTCTCGGTCAGAGGATCAATGCTAGCGGTCGCTTCATCCAAGATGAAGATGGACGGATTTTGCAGCACCACGCGCGCCAGCGTGACCAACTGGCGCTGACCCATCGACAGGCTACCGCCGCGTTCGCCGACAGGCGTGTCCAAGCCCTGGGGTAAGCTGCGCAGCCAGTCGCCGCCGGCGATGGCATGAGCTGCGGCTTCTACGTCGGCATCGGTGGCGTCGGCTCGCCCATAGCGGATATTGTCGCGGATCGTGCCATCGAACAGAAAAGGCGTCTGAGTGACGATCCCTAACTGCGGGTGGTACAGGCTTAAATCTAGGGCGCGAATGTCGTGACCATCGATCAGGATTCGCCCTGCCTGAAATTCGTAGAAGCGCGCGATCAGCTTGGCGATAGACGACTTGCCAGAGCCGGTATGGCCCACCAGGGCCAGCGTCTGGCCAGCAGGGATGTGCAGGTTGAAGTCGCGCAGCACAGTCTCTTTGTCGTTATTATAGGAGAAAGTCACGTTCTCAAAGCGAATATCGCCTTTGATGGGACGAATGTCGCGCGCGTCGGTCTGCACCACCTTTGGTTCAGCGTCGATCAGGGCGAAAATGCGCTCACCAGCGGCCAGGCCCAACTGGAATTGACTCCAGAACGACGCGATACTCGTCAGGGGAAACCAGAATAAGCCCATGCCCTGGATGAACAAGTACCAATCACCCGCCGAGAGCGCCCCCTGCTGCGCCCTCAGACCGCCTGTGTAGACCAAGAGGGCCGTGCCAATGCCGGCCAGCATGGTCAGGACGGGGAAGATACCGCTGAAGACGTAGCCGCCGCGGATGTTGATACGGTAGCTTCGTTGATTAACAGCGACGAATTCATCGTAAGCGGCTTGTTCTTGACGGAAAGTCTTGGCGACAGAAATGCCGGCTATCGTCTCTTGGACGTGGCTGTTGACGACGGCGTTCACGCGGCGCGATTGGGTGATGGTATAGCGGGCAATGCGTCGGAAGGCCAGCGCTGCCCCTACCACAAACGGCGCAATCGCCAACAAGACGAGCGTCAATGGGATGCTGATCGTCAGCAGATAGCCCACCAGAAAAGCCACGATCAACACTTGCGACAGTAGCTCTACCGTCAGGTTGACGACGTTGGCGAAGTTGAGCGAGTCGCTGGTCACACGGCTCACAATCTTGGCGCTAGGGAAGGCGTCGTAAAATGACAGATCGCGCTGCACGACGGCTTCGAAGGCGTCTTCGCGCAGGCCCAGGACGATGTTGCCGACGGATATGGCTTGCAGCCATTGTCGAATCGCGGCGAAGAGCCAGCTCAGCACGCCCGTCAAGGTGACGTAAAACGTCGCTTGGAACATCATGTCCAACGTCGGATTGGCCTGCAGCAAGTCGATGGCCCAAGAGATGACGATAGGCGTCAGCGTCCCCATTGCACTGCCCAGGACGATCACCAGCACGATGATCCCAATGCGCCACCATTCCCCTCTGAAGTAGGTGAAGATACGACGCAGCAGCACGCCATCGGTGTATTGGCGATCGTACGCCTCGGCATCTAAGCCGTCCATGATGAAGCCCATAATGCTTGCCCCTCGGTGAGTCGTCAGTCGGCGGCGGCGGTTTGCAGCGGCGGCAGGGCCACGTCGTAGCGGGAGAAGATACGACGGTAGGAAACGCTGGTGGCCAGCAGACTCTCGTGCCGACCGTTAGCGACGATGCGCCCACCCTCCATCACCACAATGCGATCCGCCCAGCGGATTTGGGATAAGCGATGGGTGATGAGCAACGTTGTGCGCCCTCGCTGGGCGCGATTAATAGCTTTCTGAATCTCATCTTCGGTGGCGCTGTCGATGGCGCTGGTGCTGTCATCCAGGATAAGGATACGCGGGTTGCTCAGGAAGGCGCGGGCCAGGGCGATACGCTGGCGCTGGCCACCGCTGAGCATGACGCCGCGCTCACCGACGACGGTCTCGTAGCCGTCCTTGAAGCGCAGGATGAAGTCATGAGCCTGAGCTTCTCTGGCAGCAGCTTCAATTTGTTCACGAGTGGCGTTGGGCGCGCCGAAAGCGATGTTCTCGGCTATACTGCGCGAGAACAGGAAGACATCCTGCTCAATGCGCCCGATCTGGGCACGCAGGCTGTCCAGACTCCAATCGCGCACGTCTACGCCGTCTACCAGCACGCGTCCCTGCTGCACGTCATAGGTGCGATTGATGAGTTCCGTCAGAGTGCTTTTGCCGCTGCCCGTCTGACCGACGATGGCCACTGTCTCACCGGCACGAATGTCCAGGTTAATGTCGTGCAACACGATCCCATCTTCAAAGCCGAAGGTCACGCCCTCGAAACGAATGTCACCTCGGATCGTGGCGCTGTAGCCGTCGCGATTCTCATCCAGATCGGCTTCGCTCTTGATGATCTTCAGCACGCGCGCGGCGCCGCTCACGCCTTGCTGTACCAGTGACCACGAGAAGACGCTCACCTGCACTGGCCAGCGCAGCACCGTCATGAGCGACATGGCGCTGATGACGCCAGCTGCGCTCAACAAGCCATCCTGCTGCAGGACGAGGCAGTGCAAGAAAGTGAAGCCCAGGGCAATAGCGAAGAACAAGTTAGGCAGATAGGTCGCTTCGGTCTGGCCCTGTTTAGCCACCCAGCGGCGGTACTCGCGGGCGTATTTACGGAACTTTTGGCGCTCAAAGTCCTCGCGAGCGGTAGCTTTGACGACTTCAATGCCGCTGATAGTCTCCTCTAAGCTAGCGTTCATCGTGCCAAAAGCTTCGCGCTGAGCGTCGATGATCGGCGTCAGGCGACTGGCATATTCGCGGACGCTGAGGGCATAGCTGACCACGAACAACAGCGGCACGAGCAGCAATTCTAGGCGAATGGTGGCCAGCATGAACAGCGGCACGCTGATCCCCAGCACCGTATCCATGATGAACAGGAAACCGGGGTTTATCATGAAGTTCATCTGGTTGATGTCGTCGGTAGAGCGAGCCATGATGTCGCCCACGCGCTGCTGATTGTGGAAGGTCTGGCTCTTGCCCAATAGCGAGGTATACAGCTCCAGGCGGCTATCGCGCGCCAAGCGCTGAGACAGCGTCTCCAGCGATAGCGCCCCACTCAGCGAACTAAGGCCATCGCCTAACGACAATGCCAAGATCAGAAGGCTGATGAGTAACAAGCCATCGGGACGAGTGGGGTTGGTAATCTCTTCAGCTGCTACGCCGAACATGTAGCGCGTTAGCGAGAAGCAAGTATACGCACTGACGTAGCATATCACGCCCAAGACGAGCAAAAAGTGGTAGCGCCATAGGTGGGACAGAATCCAACGAATCGGTGAGCGGTGATCGTAGACGTGAGCATCCTGCACCGTGAATTCAGCCCGCATTTGTTGTGTCATATGCCGTCCTTTGAAGGGTGAGATACCCGTCGCCTCGTCCTGAGCGAATCGCTATCAGAACGAATTTTCTCATCTTAGGCCTGTTTTAGCGGAAGCACAAGAGGCAGATTCACGTCAAAGTCGCAGGGCGCGCCAGGCATCGTTCGGCGTCCATCCCTGGTATCCCTGCTTTCGTTGAAGACACACTCGGAGTACTGCATGGGGTGGGTGACTCGCTCGGCCAGGTTGCAGCTCTCGGGGCCTCGCTCCTGCTCGTAGCGCGCAATGTTGTCGCCTCCCTCTCCTTGCCTGGGAGAAGGAGGTCATCTGATGAGGAGGTTCTAGATGAACAGCGGCTCTTGATAGACGCCGTAGACCTCGCGCAGGACGTCCATCATCTCGCCCAGGGTGCAGTCAACTTTGGCGGCGTGGATGAAGTGTGGCATGAGGTTCTGGTCGGCCTGGGCTGCCTGGCGAATGGCCTCTAAGGCGGCCTGGGCCTGGGCTTGGTCGCGCTCGGCGCGTAGCTGGCGCAAGCGGGCCACCTGCTTGTCGTAACCCTGCGGATCCATCTCCAAAATAGGGATGTCTAGCGGTTTGTTGTCGGCGTAGCGATTGACGCCAACAGTGATCCGCTCACCGCGATCCGCTTCGATTTGCAGGCGATAGGCTGCTTCGCCGATTTCGCGCTGGAAGAAGCCGTTCTCAATCGCAGGCAGCACGCCACCCAGGGCATCGATCTTCTCAAAGTAGTCCCAGACGGCCTTCTCAGTCTGGTCAGTGAGCGCTTCGACGAAGAAGCTGCCACCTAGCGGATCAACGGTGTTGGCGACGCCGCTCTCTTCCAGAATGATTTGCTGGGTGCGCAAGGCCAGGGTGACGGCGTGTTCGCTAGGCAAGGCCAGGGCTTCGTCCATGCTGTTGGTGTGCAACGATTGCGTGCCACCCAGGACGGCGGCCAGCGCTTGGATGGCGACACGAACGAGGTTAATTTGCGGCTGTTGAGCCGTCAGGCTTACGCCAGCCGTCTGGCAGTGGAAACGCATGAGCCAGCTGCGCTCGTTCTTCGCACCGAAGCGCTCGCGCATGACTTTGGCCCAGATGCGCCGCGCAGCGCGCAGCTTGGCAATCTCTTCGAAGAAGTCGTTGTGCAGGTTGAAGAAGAAGCTCAGTCGCGGCGCGAAGTCGTCTACGTCCATGCCGCGTGCGATAGCCCAGCGCACGTATTCAATGCCGTCTGCTAGGGTGAAGGCCAGTTCCTGCACAGCAGTGCTGCCCGCTTCGCGGATGTGGTAGCCGCTGATGCTGATGCTGTTCCATTCGGGCATGTGCTGGGTGGCGAATTCGATGGTATCCGTCACCAGCTTCATGCTCGGCTCTGGCGGAAAGACGAATTCTTTCTGGGCAATGAACTCTTTGAGGATGTCGTTTTGCAGCGTGCCGCGCAGCTTGTGCATGGGGACGCCCTGGCGCTCGGCGGCAGCGATGTAGAAGGCCCAGATGATAGCGGCGGGGCTGTTGATCGTCATGCTGGTGCTGATCTCGCCCAACGGAATGCCCTCAAACAGGCGCTCCATGTCGCGCAGACAGGAGATGGCCACGCCACACTTGCCGAATTCGCCCTCCGACTCTGGGTCATCGGTGTCATAGCCCATCAGCGTAGGCAGGTCGAAGGCGACGCTCAGGCCCATGTTGCCCTGGCTGACCAGGAACTTGAAGCGCTCGTTGGTCTCTTCCGCTGTACCAAAGCCTGCGAACATACGCATTGTCCAGGGCTTGCCGCGGTAGCCACTGGCGTGAATGCCGCGTGTGAAGGGATATTCGCCGGGGTTGCCCAAGTCGCGCTCGTAATCCAACTCGGCTATATCCAGTGGAGTATATAGGCGCTCAATCGGCACGCCTGACAGGGTGGTGAAGGTCTTCTTGCGTTCGGGCAGCCGCTTCAGCGTCGGTTCTAGGCGATTCTGCTTCCAATCAGCCTGAGAACGCGCCAGCTTCTCCAGTTTTTTAGCATCAAACATAAGCGATTCACCTCAACGACTTTGGGGGACTTTGAAGGCTATTATAACACATAGCAGCCTGCTGCTATGGCAATTTGCGTGCTGCGCTGAGTCTGGATATACTTAAAATATGATAAGCCTCTACGACATCCTCAAGGCCGCCAATGGCCAGCTCTTTGGCGAACCAAGCTCGCATTTGTTCGCTGAATTCTGCTTCAGTGCGCGCCAGATCACGCCGGGCAGCTTGTTTGTGGCCATGCGCACCAGCCACGGCGATGGCCACGCGGAGATTGCCGAGGCGATTGCGCGCGGCGCGCGTGGAGTTGTCTGTCATGGCCCACCCGACTGCGATACGACTGGCGTCACGGTACTGATGGTGCGCGACACCATCGATGCTCTCCTAGCCTGGTCGCGCTACACCTTGACCAAGCATGGCACAAAGGTGATCGCGGTGAGTGGATCGTCGGGCAAGTCGGTCGCTGTCGAAGCGCTAGCCCACATTCTGTCGTTGCGCTACCCTGTCCATCGCGGTAATGTGGACGAAGAAGGTTGGCTGGGCCTGCCGTTGTCGCTGGCTTCTCTAGAGTCAAGCCACGAATTCGTCGTCCTCAAGATCGACGTCATGCAACCGGGCGAGATGATGCGCTTGCTCCAGATCGTTCGTCCGCAGGTGGTTGTCTTAGGACATCTGGAGGCGGTCTACCCGCCAGCTTTCAGCAGCGCAGACGCTTACTACGACGAACACCGCGCTCTGGCCAAAACCTTGTCTGCCAACAGCCTCCTGGTCTTGAACAGCGATGATGAGGCTTCGCTCGATCTGCGCCATCATACGCAGGCGCAGTGGAAGCTGATCGGCATTGACCAGCCAAAAGCCGACATCAGCGCTTTCAATGTAGTTGTCGGTGCAGAGCGCACTGGCTTCGATGTGCGCTATGGCAGCGAGCGCTACTTGGGCCGCTGGAGTCCGCTAATTGGTGTGCATTTGTTGTACGGCGTCTTGGCGGCGGTGCTGGTGGGGGCGCATTACGGTATTCCCCTCGACGAGTCGCTCAAGGCCGTCACCTCGCTCAATCCTCTGCCAGGACGTATGCGTCCGCTGATAGGACGTCAGGGCAGCCTGCTCGTCGACGATACTTATCGTGCCAACGTGGCTTCAACGCTGGCCGCTCTGAACTGGCTGAACGTGGTGCGTCGTGACTATCAACGCGCTTTCTTCGTCATCGGCGAGTTGGATCGTCTGAGCGGACGTTCGCAGCAGGATTATCGCCAGATCGGCTGTCGCGCCGCTGAGGTCGTGGATAGTCTCATCACCCTGGGAGCAGAAGCTTCGCTCGCAGGCCGCGCCGCTATGGACTTCGGCCTGTCGCCCCAGCGCGTTCATATGCTTTACAGTCCGCAGGATGTCCTCAGCTTGCTAGCGCCGCAGCTCACGGCGGATGATATCGTCCTCGTCAAAGGGGGCGTCGCCTCCGATCTCGATTTAGTCATGCGCGGCCTGCTCAACGATCTGCAGGACGAGGTCTTGCTGCTACCGACGCGCCAAGCACAACGTTCGATCACAGCTGCTCCTGTGCCGCTGCGACCCACCTGGCTTGTCTTCGATGCCGACGCTCTGGCCATGAACGTCCGCTGCATTGCTGCCCACTTAGGGCAGGACAAAACGCTGATGGCGGTCGTCAAGGCTGATGGTTATGGGCATGGAGCGGTGCGGACGGCGCGCATTGCTTTGATGAACGGCGCGAGTTGGCTGGCGGTGGCCAACATCGACGAAGCGCTCACTCTGCGCCAGTCGGGCGTTGACGCGCCCATCCTGGTTCTGAGCTATGTCCCTAGTCATGCGGTGCGCCAGGCTATCCGCGAAAATCTAGCGGTGGTCATCTTCGACGAAGATCAGGCCCGCTCTTACGACCGTATGGCTCGCGACGTGGGCCAGCGCCTCATTTGCCATGTGAAGATCGATACGGGCATGGGCCGACTCGGCATTCTCGCCGATGATGCTGTCCGCGTCTTTCGTCAACTCGCATCGATGACCAATCTACACCTCCAGGGCATTTACACCCACTTCTCATCCGCTGACGACGACACTGAGTACACAGCCAAACAAACGGAGCGCTTCAAGGCGTTGGTGCGCGCGCTGCGCGCAGCGCCTTTCAACTTTGAGTACATCCACGCTGCTAACTCCGCTGCCAGCTTGTACCTGCGCGATCCTCTCTTCAACATGGTGCGCGTGGGCCTCATGCTCTACGGCCTGAATCCGTCCAAGCTCTGGCCTATCGTCCCAGGTGTGCGCCCCGTCCTCAGCTGGAAGACGACAGTTTTGCAGGTGCGGCACTTCCCGCCCAACTCGCCCATCGGCTACGGCAACACCTACCGTACCCAGGGCTACGAGACCATCGCCATTCTGCCGGTGGGCTATGCCGACGGCTTTCGCCGCGCGCCGCGCACCTGGCGCGAAGTCCTCATCCAGGGGCGACGCGCTCCACTGGTGGGCCGCGTGAGCATGGAGAAATGCGCCGTCAACGTCTCCCACATCCCTAACGTAGACGTGGGTGATGAAGTCGTGCTGTTAGGCGCACAAGGCGAGGACGCCATCTGGGCAGAAGAAATTGCCGAATGGCTGGGGACGATCAATTATGAGGTGGTGACGCAGATTCTGCCGCGTCAGCCGCGCTAACCCGCAGCCAGCAGGCGTTGAATGTCGCTGATGATGGGCGCGCGATCCACTGCGAAGGTGTAACGGGCTACCCAGCGCCCCTGGGCGTCTAGCAGGAAGCTGCCGCCCGTGTGGTCGATGGTGTAGAAGCCGTGTTCGTTGGGCGGGTTGAAGCGCGCTTGCACGCCGTAATCAGCGCCAATGCGCATGACATCTTCATGTGGGCCGGTCATGCCGCGCACGATGTTGTCTACGCGTAGACGACTGAACACAGCAGCCAGGGTCTGCGGCGTGTCGCGCGCGCCATCGACGCTGATGAACACGAAGTTCACGCGCGCGCCGTCTTCGCCTAGCTCTTCGTACATGCGCCGATAATCGCTCAGGGTGAGTGGACAAATATCAGGGCAGTTGGCGTAACCCCAACTGATGAGAGTCGGCTTGCCGCGCAAATCGCTCAGCTTGATGGGCTGGCCTTGCTGATCGATCAGAGTGAAATCGGGCATGACGCGCGGTGGGTCGATGTAAGTGATGCCGCTATCAGGACTGCTCGGCTCAAAGACGACGGATGTGCTATCGTCTGCTGGTCGGGTCAAGCGCTGGGCCAGCACCCATAGGGCCGCCAGACTGATGGCTAACACCAGGCCACTGATTAGAAACACTAAGCTACGATAAGATTTGTTCATAGCCAGAGCCTCCACAACACCTTCGTGAAAAGGATAACAAAGCTCGTCCTTGTGCGCCAGACTTCATCAAGTCAACTGAGTGATGGTAGAATGAGAGGGCCTCGTATCCTCTGTTGTGCGCACTGAATCGCTGAGAAAACTCCATGCCGAGTGAAGTCGTTCATCTGCATGTCCATACTGAGTTCTCGCTGCTGGATGGCCAGAGCAAGATTAGCAAGCTGGTCGCGCGCGCTAAAGCGCTAGGTATGCCAGCTATCGCCATCACCGATCACGGGGTGATGTTCGGCGTTGTTGACTTCTACCGCAAGGCGCGCGAAGCAGGCATTCGGCCCATCATCGGCATGGAGGGCTACCTCGCGCCCAACAGCCGCTTCGACCGCGATCCGCAGCGCGATAAGAAAGCTTACCATATGCTGCTGCTAGCTCGCGACGACGCAGGCTACCAGAATCTGCTCAAGCTGGCCAGCAAAGCCCAATTAGAGGGTTACTATTACCGTCCCCGCTTTGACCGCGAGCTGCTGGCCAAGCACAGCCAGGGCCTCATCGCCACCACTGGCTGTTTGGCCGCCCAGGTGGCCCGCGCCTACGAAGAGCGAGGCGAGGAGGAAGCACGCCAAGTCCTGAGCTGGTACTTGGACGTATTCGGAGAAGATAACTTCTTTTTGGAGCTTCAGCCTCACGACATTCCAGAGCTGCGCGCTTTCAACCGCTGGCTGATCCAGTACCGCCAGAGCGGCCATTCCAAGCTCCAGCTCTTGGCCACCAACGACGTTCACTACGTCAATGCTGAAGACTGGGACGTTCACGATACGCTCTTGTGCATTCAGACTGGCGCGCTCAAGAACCAGCCTGACCGCATGAAGATGTCTCCGCAGACCAGCTATTACTTGAAGACGGCGGATGAAATGCGCCGCGAATTCGACGGTGTGCCAGAAGCGCTGATCGCGGAAGCTCTTGAGAATACCCTGCGCGTGGCCGATCTGTGCCATGTAGATTTGGACAAGAAGGGCTACCATTTGCCCAACTTCCCTATCCCGCCTGAATTCCCTGATGACAGCGCCTACCTGCGCCATCTATGCGAGATGGGCTTGTCGTGGCGTTTCCCTAATCGTGAAGATGATCCGGTGCTGCGCGAACGGCTGAGTCGCGAGCTGCGGATCATCGCCGAGATGGGCTTCAATACCTATTTCCTGATTGTGTGGGATTTGTGCGAATTTGCGCGCTACGCCGACATTTGGTGGAATGTGCGCGGCAGCGGGGCGGGCAGCTTGGTAGCTTACTGTCTGGGGATCACCAACATCGACCCCATCCAGAACAGCCTGTTGTTTGAACGTTTCCTCAATCCTGGGCGCGTGTCCATGCCCGATATCGACCTAGATTATCCCGATGATCGGCGCGCCGAGATGATCGAATACGCCGTGCAGAAGTACGGCGAGGACAAGGTAGCGGCCATCATCACGTTTGGTACGATGGCGGCCAAAGGCGCGATCCGCGACGTGGGACGCGTGCTGAACGTGGAGCTGAGCAAGATCAGCCAGGCCCTTAAGTATATCCCGACTGAGCCAAAGCCCAAGAAGATTCCAGAGTACGTAGAAGCCGATCCTGACCTGAAGCGCATAGTTGAACAGGATGAGGAACTCAAGCGCGTCTTTGCTGTCGCAACTGAGCTGCAAGGCATGGTACGCCATGCTTCTACCCACGCTGCTGGCGTCATCATCGCCGACAAGCCTCTGGACGAGTACCTGCCGCTGCACCGTATCACCAGCGACAGCGACCAGAGCGCCATCAAGTGTGTGACCCAGTTCCCGATGGAGACCGCCGAGTCGATTGGTTTGCTGAAGGTAGACTTCTTGGGGTTGTCCACGCTGACGATCATGCGCAAAGCAGCCGAGTTGATCGAACGTCATCGCGGCATTCGCTACACGATGGACAATATCCCCTATCGGCACGACGATCCGCGCATCACCAACGAGCAGCGTGCTATGCTGGATCAAGTCTTCGGTATGCTAGGGCGCGGCGAGACAGTGGGCGTGTTCCAGGTGGAGAGCGGCGGTATGCAGGCCATGCTGCGCGGCATGAAGCCCTTCCGCTTCGAGCATATCATCGCGGCTATCTCGCTCTATCGACCCGGCCCGATGGACTTCATCCCTACCTTTAACCAGCGCATGCACGGCAAGGAAGAGGTGAAATACCTGCACCCCAAGCTCAAGCCAATCCTAGAGGAGACTTACGGCATCATGGTCTACCAGGAACAGCTCATGCAAATTGCCAGCGATCTATTCGGTTATAGCCTGAGCGAAGCCGATCTCATGCGCCGTGCCGTCTCCAAGAAGAAACAAGCCGATCTGATGAAGCATAAAGACATCTTCAAGCAACGCGGGCCAGAGTTCGGGATTGAGGAGGGCGTGGCGGAAGCCATCTTCGACGAAATCGAGTTCTTCGCAAACTATGGCTTCAACAAATCTCACGCTTCAGACTATGCCGTCATCACTATGCAGACGGCTTTCTTGAAGCGTCACTACGCCGAGGAATACATGACCGCTCTGCTTGTCGTCCAATTTGACGATCTGAGCAAGGTGTCTACTTTCCTGGAAGAGTGTCGTCGCCTGCAAATCCCCGTCCTTCCACCAGACGTGAACGCTAGTCAGCTTGACTTCGACATCGAATACTTGCCAGACGAGAAGCGCGCCATCCGCTTTGGCCTGCGCGCCATCAAGAACGCCGCCGCGAATGCGCTAATGCCCATCATCGCAGAACGCCAGCAGGGTGGGCCTTTCCGCGATTTGACCGATTTCGCGCAGCGCGTCGATCTGCGCTTGGTGGGCAAGCGTACCCTGGAGAGTCTGGTGCGCGTCGGCGCGCTCAGCTCCCTAGATGCGCGTCGCGACGCTCTGTTGGAGAACCTGGATCGGATCATCGGCTTCAGCGCTGATTACCACAAGGCCAAAGAAATTGGCCAAAAGAGCCTGTTCGGCGGCGTCGCAGAAGAGGGTCGTCTCGTCTTGCCCAACGCCAAGCAACCGACTTCATCCCGCGAGCAGCTGCGCTGGGAGCGTGAATTGCTGGGCTTGTACGTCAGCGGCAGACCCACAGACAGGGTGAAGTCTCTCATCGAGGCAGATGGACGCTTCAAGATCGTCCAGCAGCTTTTAGATGATGAGGACGACTGGCGCGGCAAGGACGTTTGGATCGCCGGCGAAATTGTCGATCTACGCCGCGTCCACACCAGAAATAGCGAGCAAATGCTGATCCTGCAGATCGAAGACTGGCACGAGAGCAGCGCGTCCATCGAAGTCGTCATCTTCCCGCGCGTCTGGCGTGCCATCCAAAGTCGTCTACAAAGCGAGGGCGGCAAAGAGCCAGAGGTTGGTGCTATTATTTGGGTGAGCGGCAAGCTGGACACTAGCCGCGACAGCCCGCAAATTATCGCCGACAACCTGGGCCAGCAGTTTGACACCTTGCAAGCCCAGAGCCAGTACGATAGTTCCTCTGGCTTCGCCTCTCTGTGGGAGGATCAGTGGGAGCGCGACAACTTGCCTCAGGCTGCTGGGCCTGCTCACAGCGCGCTCATTGACGCTGGTTCGTCTCAAGATGTTCCGCTGGCGCCCTTGTTTGAAGATCACCAGCAGCCGACGAGGCGCCACAAGGTCATCGTCCGCCTGAAGCGCGACGGCTCAGAGCGCGACAGCCATCTCATTCATTGGCTGCTCGGCGTGTTTCGCGCCGAACCAGGCGACGATCAGCCCGTGATTGTCGTCACAGAGACGAATGGTCGCAAACGTATTTTCCATCTGCCGTCAAGCATACGCTGGAGCGAGGCTATGCGCCGAAAAATCTTGGCACACCTAGACGAGAGCCAGATAGAGGTGCATGTCCTGACACCTTAACACAGGCTTAAATCCACAGACTCGTCACAGGATTAGAATAAAACAGCACCGATCACGGCCTTAAAAATTTTTGACGAACAAGCGCAAGATGACACTTTTTTGAAGCGCGCAACCGCGCAAGCGCTGAGTCCATCATGACAGCAGGAGACAAGACAGCATGAAGCGAATCGCCGTGATGACGAGTGGGGGAGACGCCCCTGGGATGAACGCCGCTATCCGCGCTGTAGTTAGGGCCGGCTTGGAGCATGGCGTCGAAGTATATGGGATACGTCAGGCCTACGCCGGCCTGTTGGCAGGGGACATGGAACGCCTGACGAGCCGCGAGGTGAGCGGTATCTTGCAACGCGGCGGCACGATCCTCCAGACAGCGCGTAACGAAGAATTCAAGACGCCAGCTGGCCAGCGTAAAGCTTTGCGCCGATTAAATGAGCGCGGCATCGAGGGGGTCATCGTCATTGGTGGCGATGGCAGCCTGCGTGGCGCGCTGGCCTTGCACCAACTAGGAGTTCCTGTAATCGGTGTGCCGGGCAGCATTGACAACGATATCTACGGCACAGACATGAGCATTGGCGTGGATACCGCCCTCAACACTATCCTAGACGCGCTGGATCGCTTGCGCGACACGGCAACCAGCCATAATCGTTGCTTCCTGATCGAAGTCATGGGGCGCAACTGCGGCTACTTGGCGCTGATGGGCGGTATCCTGGGCGGCGCCGAGATCGTCATCACCCCTGAAGAAGGCGTGTCGATGGAGCAGGTGGCCAACCAGCTCAGCGATGCTTATGTGCGTGGCAAGGCCCATGCCATCGCCGTTATCGCCGAGGGCGCGCCCTACAAGGTGATGGAACTGGAACAGTATCTCAAGCAGCACCACATGGGCTTTGAGATTCGCGTCTCAATCCTGGGCCACGTGCAGCGCGGCGGCAGCCCTACTGCCTTCGACCGTCTGCTGGCCACTAGCTTGGGCGTGGAGGCCATGCGCCGCATGATTAGAGGCGAGAGCGCTGTCATGGTGGGTCGGCAGGGCCGCGAGAACGTGGCTGTGCCGTTAGAAGAAGTCACCACGCGCACGCGCACGATCAGCAGAGACTACTACGAGCTGGCCTACATGCTCTCGCGTTGAAACGACTGCGCCTGCGTCTCTGCGGCGCGCACTCATCAAAACTTCATAAGAAATCGCTGCAAATTGCCTGAGACCCCTACAGGTCTAACACGATTCTATGATTGGCAGGCTAGACTGAGGGGCGTAATGACGAAGGCGAAACACGCCATCAACCCGCGTTGGAGTGGCCATGAGCGACACTACGAACGAAGAGACGACGACTACTGAAGACGTGCGTCCGAGCGATGAAGCAACGGCTCAGGAAGTCAGCACAGCGAGCATCGATGCGGCGCGCCTGGAACAAGCAGAACGCGAAGCGCGCGCCAATCTGGAAGGCTGGCAGCGCGAACGCGCCGACTTCCAGAATTATAAGCGCCGCATGGAACAGCAGTTGCGCGAGGCCAAGGAACTGGGCGCGCACGACGCCATCCGCCGCATGTTGCCCATCATCGACGACTTCAGCCGCGCGGTGGACAACATCCCGACTGACTTGGTGGGCAACCCTTGGGTGAACGGCACAGCTATGATCCTCAAGAAGTTCGACAAGCTGCTGGAGGAACTATCCGTGCAGATCGTCGATCCCATCGGCCAGCCGTTTGATCCGCGCTTGCACGAAGCGGTGGGCATGGACGAAGCCAGCGAAGCGTATCCCAGCGGCACCGTCACGGCCACCCTCCAGCGGGGCTATGTCAGCGGCGAGCGCGTCCTGCGCCAAGCTCTGGTGCGCGTCGCCAGCTGAACCAACTTGTCGATCACACTTGGATTCAAAGTATCATAAAGGAGCAAGACATCATGGGACGTATTATCGGTATCGACCTCGGCACGACGAACAGCGTCGTTGCCGTCATTCAGGGTGGTGAACCTGTCGTCATCCCCTCGTCGGAAGGCAGTAACCTCATCCCGTCAGTGGTGGCGGTTAATCCCAGGACTGGTGAACGCCTGGTGGGCAAGGTGGCTCGTAACCAAGCCGTCATCAACCCAGAGAACACCGTCTTCTCGGTCAAGCGCTTCATGGGCCGTCGCTACAAGGACGCCGAGACGCAAGACGCCATCAAGCGCGTGCCTTACAAGGTGAGCGCTGCTCCCAACGGCGATGTGCGCATTGAGATGGGCGGTCGCGAGTATTCCCCGCCAGAGATCAGCGCTATGATCCTTCAGAAGATCAAGGCTGACGCCGAAGCCTACTTGGGCGAAGAAGTGACGCAGGCTGTCATCACTGTGCCGGCCTACTTCAATGACACGCAGCGCAACGCTACCAAAGACGCCGGCAAGATCGCGGGCCTGGAGGTGCTGCGCATCATCAATGAGCCGACCGCTTCCTCGCTGGCTTATGGCCTGGGCGAACGCAAGGACGGCGTGATTGCGGTCTATGACCTGGGCGGCGGTACGTTCGACATTACGATTTTGGAGATTGCCGAGGGCGTCTTCGAAGTCAAGTCCACCAATGGCGACACCTACCTGGGCGGCGACAACTTCGATGAGCGTATCATCGACTGGCTGGCCACTGAATTCAAGAAAGAGAACGGCATTGACCTGCGCAGCGACCGCCAAGCTCTGCAACGCCTGAAGGAAGCTGCCGAGAAGGCCAAGATCGAGCTGTCTACTGTCATGAGCGCCGACATTAACCTGCCCTTCATCACTGCCGACGCCAGCGGCCCCAAGCACCTCCACATGACGCTCACTCGCGCCAAGCTGGAGAGCCTGGTTGCCGACCTGATCGAGAAGAGCATTGAACCCTGTCGTCAGGCCCTCAAGGATGCCAAGCTGGAGGCCAAAGACATCGACACGGTGCTGCTGGTAGGTGGCATGACCCGTATGCCCGCCATTCAGCAAGCGGTGAAGGCCTTCTTCGGCAAAGAACCGACCAAAGGCGTTAACCCTGACGAAGTTGTGGCCCTGGGTGCTGCGATCCAGGCCGGCGTGCTGGGCGGCGACGTGAAGGACATCCTGCTGCTGGATGTGACCCCGCTCACCCTGAGCGTAGAGACGCTGGGCGGCGTAGCCACGCCGCTGATCGAGCGCAACACCACCATCCCAATCAAGCGTTCGCAGGTCTTCAGCACCGCCGCCGACAACCAGAGTCAGGTCGAAATTCACGTCCTGCAAGGCGAGCGTCCGATGGCAGCCGACAACAAATCGCTAGGTCGCTTCATCTTAGATGGCATTCCTCCAGCACCTCGCGGCGTCCCGCAGATTGAAGTCACCTTCGACATTGACGCCAACGGCATCCTGAATGTGAGCGCCAAAGACAAGGCGACGGGCCGCGAACAGCGCATCACCATCACCGCGTCCAGCGGTCTGAGCAAGGAAGAGATTGAGCGCATGAAGCAGGAAGCTGAGAAGCACGCCGCTGAAGACGCTGCCCGTAAAGAAGCCGTTGAAGTGCGCAACCAGGCTGAAGGGATGGTCTTCAACATGGAGAAGTTCCTGCGCGATTACGGCGATAAGCTGCCCACCGACGCCGTGACTGAGGCGAAAGGCAAGATTGAGAAGGTCAACGCTGCCATTGCCAGCAACAACATCGCCGACATGCGCCGCACCACCGATGAACTGAGCCAGTACATGCAAGGCCTAGGCGCCAGGATGTACGAAGGCCAGGGCGGTAAACCCCGCGAAGATGTGGTGGATGCTGAATACACCGAGACATAAGATTGCCTGATGAGGCGCAGGCGGCACAGCGCGAGGGGCTTCAGCCCCTCTTTGCCATCCCATGCACCCCTTCGTTCTCAATGACTGGATGCACGGCTCAACAGGATGCACGATGATGGCCAGAGACTACTACGAAGTACTGGGCGTGACTCGCAACGCCAGCAAGGACGACATCAAGAAGGCTTTCCGCAACCTAGCACGCAAATATCATCCAGACGTGAGCCGAGAAGCTGACGCTGAACAGCGCTTCAAAGAGATCAACGAGGCCTACGAAGTGCTGGCCGACGACGATAAGCGCGCGCGCTACGATCGCTTTGGCCACGCTGGCGTCCAGGGCCAGGCGGGCGGCGCGCCGACGGGCTTCGGTGGCTTTGAAGAAATCTTCGAGGAATTCTTCAGCAACTTTGTGGGCGGACGCGGCGCAAGCGGCGCCCGCCGCGGCCCGCAGCGCGGCGGTGACGTTCGCGTCGATGTTGTGCTGGACTTCATCGAAGCGGCCTTCGGCGTAGAACGCGAAGTTGACTACTACCGCCTGGAGCTGTGCGACATATGTCATGGCAGCGGCGCAGCGACGGGCAGCATGCCCACGACCTGTCCAGAATGCCGCGGAACGGGCCAGGTACAGCGCGTGACCCAGACCTTCGTCGGCTCGGTGGTGCGCGTGACGACCTGCCCACGCTGCAGCGGACGCGGCACGGTCATCACCAACCCTTGCCGCGCTTGCGATGGCAACGGCAAGCGCCGCAAGAAGACGACCTTGCCAGTCAAGATTCCGGCTGGCGTGAGCGATGGTATGCGCATTCAGGTGCGCGGCGAGGGCGACGCTGGCGATCTCAATGCCCCAATGGGCGATCTGTATGTGGTGGTACAGGTGCGCGAACACGAGGTCTTCAAGCGCCGCGATTACGATGTGGTCGTCGATTGGACGATCAACGTCGCTCAGGCCGCGCTAGGCGACAAAATCCAAGTGCCGACGATTGATGGCGACGTAGAGCTGGTCATCCCGCCTGGTACGCAGACGGGCAGCGTCTTCCGCTTGAAGGGCAAAGGCTTGCCACGTCTGCGCAGCGATGGCACGCACAGTGGACGCGGCAACCAGGAAGTTTACGTCCAGGTGGTCATCCCAGAGAGGTTGACAGAGCGCCAGCGCAAGCTGTTTGAAGAGCTGGCCGAGTCTTTCGGCAAGTCAGTTGCTCCTCAGCAAAGCGGGCGCGGCTTCTTCGCGCGGATGATGGACTTCATGAATGGCCAGAGCGGGGACAATTAACCTGCCCAACTACTCCCTCATTCCAGCAGCCCCGAAATATCTTCGTCCGGGGCGGCGATGATGGCCAGCAGCGCCCCCACCTGGGCCTGCCTGCCGGCAGGGACGAAGATTTTGCGCAGTATGCCGCTGCCATAGGCTTCGACTTCTATCTGGGCCTTATCGGTCTCAATGTCCAACAAGATTGTGCCGCGTTCGATGGCATCGCCCTCCTGTTTGTGCCATTGGACAATGGTCACTTCGTCAGACGAATCACCCAAAGGCGGGACAACGACTTTAGTCGCCATAGCTCAAGCTCCGTTGGTTGGCATAGGTTGATAGCGCATAACAGCCTCGACGGCGGCCGTGAGGCGTTGCGCGTCGGGGATGACCAGCTTCTCCAGCTCTAGATTGGCGGGCAATGGCACGTCCTCCGCTCCGATGCGCACGATAGGCGCGGCAAGCACGCCGAACAGGCGTTGACTCAGCTCAGCGCTGATCTCTGCGCCCAGGCCACCAATCTTGACAGCTTCGTGCAGCACGACGACGCGCCGCGTCTTGCGCGCCGACTCTTCCAGGGTGGCGTAGTCCAGCGGCTTAAGAGTGCGCAAATCGACAACTTCTGCAGAAACACCCTGACTCGTCAGCTGTTCGGCTACTTCTAGGGCCAGGCCCAGCATGCGCGAGTAGGTGATGATAGTCACGTCCTGGCCCTGGCGCTTGACTTCGGCCTGGCCGATGGGCAGCACAAAAGGCTCGTCTTCTACTTCGCCTTTGACGGCGTAGAGGCCCTTGTGTTCCAAGAAGATGACGGGATTATCGTCGTGGATGGCAGCGCGCAGTAAGCCATAGGCGTCGCGCGGAGTGGCGGGCGCGATGACCTTCAGGCCTGGCACATGGACGAACCAACTCTCTAGGCTTTGCGAATGCTGTGCGCCGGCGCCGCGCCCTGTGCCTTGCTGGGTGCGCAGCACCATCGGCACGCGGAACTGCCCGCCGAACATATAGTGAATCTTGGCGGCCTGGTTGACGATCTGATCCATGGCCAGGGCAGCGAAGTCCACGTACATAATCTCTGCGACGGGGCGACCACCGACCATTGCAGCACCTAGCGCTGCCCCGACGATGATCGCCTCGCTGAGCGGCGTATCGCGCACGCGCTCCTCGCCGAATTCAGCCAGCAGACCCACTGTCACCTGGTAAGCGCCGCCATAAGCGCCCACGTCTTCTCCCATGATGAAGACGCGCTCATCGGCTTTCATCTCTTCGTATAGCGCGCGCCGTAGCGCGTCGCGATAGCGATATTCGGCCATGTCTCACCTCCTCATCTCAGGCGTAGATTTCGCTGAAGACGGCGCTGGCGCCAGCGATGGGGCTAGCTTCGGCGAAGGCGACGGCATCATCCATCATAGCCTTCACCTCGGTTTCGGCCTGAGCTGTCGTTCGATCGTCCAGTACGTCGGGATATTTGCTGCGCAGGATCAGCAGCGGGTCGCGCGCGCGTTCACGTTTCTCCTCTTCTGGATCGCGATACTTGGACGGATCGCCGCGCGAATGGCCGAGGAAGCGGTAGGTATACGCGCCGATTAGGGAAGGGCCGCCGCCGCCACGCGCGCGTTCGATGGCTTCATAGGCCGCCTGTTGCACGGCCAGCACGTCTTGCCCGTCTACGTCCAGGCCAGGCATGGCGTAGCTGGAAGCATAAGCCTGAATGCTGGTTTGGCCTGCCGCTTTGTTCCAGGGCAGCGACATGGCGTACTGGTTGTTCTCGCAGACGAAGACGACGGGTAACTTCCACACGCTGGCCATGTTGGCTGCCTCGTGGAAGATTCCTTGCGTCAGGCCGCCGTCGCCGAAGAAGCACACCGTCACGGCTGGCCTGCGGCTCATCTTCGACCAGAGTGCCGCGCCGACGGCGATGCCAATATGCCCACCTACGATCCCATTTGCTCCCAAGTGACCGATCTTAGCGTCAGTGATGTGCATAGAGCCGCCACGGCCTCGGCAGTAGCCCGTCTCTTTGCCGAACAACTCGGCCATCATGCGCTTCACGTCGCCGCCGCGCGCCAGGAAGTGGCCATGCCCGCGATGGGTGCTGGTCAGGTAGTCCTGCTCCGCCATGACGCTGCATACCCCGACAGCGACAGCCTCTTGGCCAATGCTGACGTGGCACATGGTGCTGGCTAGCTTGCCCTGCATGAGTTCTTCCAAAATGCGCTCTTCAGCGCGGCGAATGATGAGCATGTCGCGATAGAGCTTGAGGATGGCTTGCGCGTCTTGAACCATAGAACCTCGCTTGAGCTGTGAACGATGAGTCAGTGTGCCTAGCCAGCCGAGCGGGCCACGTGGCGCGTGGTCTCGTGCATGAGTTCGGCCATCTGCGGGTAGGTGGCGATGTACTTCTCCACGTAGAACTGGTAGGCCTGGTGAACCTCGGTGTTGGGCTGGATCGTCTCACGGATTCGCACCATGTGACGCGCGGCGCTGGCTGCGTCGGGATAGACGCCAGCTGCCACCGCTGCCAACGCCGCTGAGCCGAGCAGAGCCGCCGAGTCGCCGACTTCGGTGAGGGTGATGGGGACGTTGCTCACGTCGGCGTGAATTTGCATCCAAAGGCGGCTCTTGGTTGGGCCGCCGGTGGCCACTAACTCGCGCACAGCGTAATTGTGCTGGCGGAAAGTGCGCAGGATGTGTTCTGTGCCGTAGGCAATGCCTTCGATGATGGCACGGAAGACGTGGGCAGGAGTGTGGGCTAGGCTGAAGCCCCACATCATGCCGCGCGCTTCTGGATCGACGTAGGGGGTGCGGTTGCCCTGCCAGTAGTCCAACACAATGAGTCCCTCTGAACCTGGAGGAAGCCGAGCAGCTTCTTCGTTGAGCAGGCTGTACACGTCGGTGTTGCCCTGGGTGGCGCGCGCCGCATAGCCGCCGCCGAAGTTGTCTCTGAACCAGCGCACTACCGAGCCAGTTGAGATTTGGCCGCCTTCGACAACGTATTGGCCGGGGATGACGCAGTCGGTATATGCGCCGAACATGCCCTTGCCGTGAAAGGCATGGGCCGATTGGCCCAGATGCAAGTGCGACGATCCGACGATGAAGGCCATCTTGCCTGCTTCCACCACTCCCAGGCCGATCATGGCCACCAGCGCGTCGGCGCCGCCCTGCCCGACGGGAATGCCTGCCTTCAGGCCCAGCTCTTCGGCAACGTCGGCGCGCAAATGGCCCACCACCTGACCCAGCGGCAGGATAGTCTTGGGGAACTTGTCCAATGCGTCGCCCAGGCCAATTCCTTCGTAAAAATCGCGCGGGAAGCCGCCGTTATTGCCGTCGTAGTACCAGCGCAGGCTGACGTTGTTCACGCTGCCCACCCACTCGCCCGTGAGGCGGTGCATAAACCAGTCGTTGTATTCGCCCAGATAGCGCGTCCTCTCCCAGATTAGTGGTTCGTTCTCTTTGACCCACAGGGCTTTGCAGGGCATCCACTCAGCGGAGACGTTGCCAAAGCCGTTGTACTTGAGGGCAGGATAGCCACTGGCAGCAATGCGGCGGGCTTGTTCGGCAGCGCGCACATCCATCCAGATGATGGCCGAACGCAGAGGCTGAAAATTCTCGTCAAGAAAGACGACTGTACATGAGGTAAAATCACCGCTGATGGCAATGATGTCTTCAGGAGCTATTCCCGACTCTTCTACCGTCTGGCGGATAGCCTGGCGAATGGCCTGCCACCACTCATCAGGCTGCTGCTCGGCCCAGCCAGGACGGGGATGGCGTAGAGGATAGGAAGCAGCTCGCGAGAAGATGAGGCGACCGTCTAAGCTGAAGATCGCGGCCCTGGCGCTCTCTGTGCCGCCGTCTACGCTGATGACGTAAGCCATAAAACGTCCTTTCACAAGAAATGTTCAAAACCCACATTTTTTCGACAATTCACACATAGTATAGCCACAAGATGTTCAAAGTCCAACATGGCGTCGGTTATCTTTAAGGAACGATGAGATGAATATGAATGCCAAAGAACGACACAATGCTATTTTGCAGCTCATCGCTGACAAGGGCATGGTGACGGTGACCGAGCTTTGCGAGCGTTTTGGCGTGTCTGATATGACCATTCGTCGTGATTTATCCACGCTGGAGGGGGCGAATTTGCTGCGGCGCATGTATGGTGGAGCGATTGCAGCGCGCGGGCGTTCGTTCGAGCCTCCGCTGCTGATCCGCGCCGCCGAATCGACCCAGGTGAAGGCAGCCATTGGCGCATATGCCGCTACGCTAGTGCGCGATGGCGACAGCATTGCCCTTGACGTCGGCACAACGACGCTGCAAATGGCCCGTAACCTGTCTAAGGTGCGCGCCTTGACGGTCATCACGGCCAGTTTGCCCATCGTCAACGTGCTGACGGAATACGCTGACATTCGTGTGGTGGTAGCCGGAGGCATCTTGCGCCGCGAAGAACAGTCGATGGTTGGCGCGATCGCCGAGGAGACGTTCCAGCGCTTCAACGTCGACAAGGTCTTCATCGGGACGGCTGGCCTGGACGCTGAGAGTGGCCTGACCGAGTACAACCTGGATGATGCTCGCGTCAAAGAATACCTGATTCGCAGCGGTCAGCGACGGATTTTGCTGGCAGACAGTGGCAAGTTGGGGCGGCGCAAGCTGGCGCGCGTGGCTGCGCTCAAAGAGATTCACGAGCTGGTGACGGACGATGGCTTAGATGATGATTTTCGCGCCATCCTGCACAAATTTGGGATCACCGTTCATGTGGTGGAAGTGAGCAAGCAGAACAACCCGAATGTTGACTTATGATGTTCCATCGAACACTCATCATACTATAATCTCACATGTCCTTTGCAATTTGGCCAAGATATGTTACTTGTTGTATAGGCGTGCGAAATCGTTTCCGCAGCCGTCAAAGTGAAGACGTTAGACTTTAAGGAGACTTCTTATGTTCCTTTCCCGCCGCGTGGCGCTGGCCTTGTTGGCCACCGCTTCCCTGTTGTTGGCCAGCCTGAGCATTGCTCAGGAAGCGACCGAAGCCCCTGCCGAGACTCCTGGCGCGATCTTTGAAGTTGAAGGGCAATGGAAAGTTGCCACTGTTGTCAAGCTGACGGGCATTGCTTGGTTTGACCGCATGGAGACGGGCATTGGCTGGATCAGCAAGGATTACCCCAGCGTGACCGCCTTCCAGCAAGGCCCGGCCCAGGCCGATGCTGCCCAGCAAGTCCAGGTCATCGAAGACCTGCTGGCCCAGGGCGTTGATGCTCTGTGCGTGATCCCCTTCCAGCCAGAGACAGTCGAACCCGTCCTCAAGCGCGCTCGTGAAAACGGCGTCGTCGTCATCACTCACGAGTCGTCGGCCCAAGAGAACATCGACTTCGACATCGAAGCCTTTGACAATGCCGCCTATGGCGTTCATCTGATGGACGCTCTGGCCGAGCGCATGAACTACGAGGGCGAGTATACCGTCTTCGTCGGCAGTCTGACCTCCAAGACCCACAACGAGTGGGTCGATGCTGCCATCGCTCATCAGAGGGAGAAGTACCCCAAGATGACCTTCGTCGGCGATAAGAACGAGTCGTTCGACGATCCGCAAAAGGCCTACGAGCGCATGCAAGAACTGCTGATCGCCTTCCCCAACCTGCGCGGCGTCCAGGGCAGCGCTTCGACAGACGTCGTCGGCGTGGGCCAGGCCGTTGAAGAAGCCGGCCTCCAGGACAAGATCGCCGTCGTCGGCACGAGCTTGCCCTCCATCTCCCGCGACCTCATCAAGACCGGCGCGATTGACATGATTAGCTTCTGGGATCCAGCTCTGGCTGGCTATGCCTGCAACATGCTAGCTATCCTGCAACTGGAAGGCCTGATGCCTGAGGAAGTCTTTGAAGGTAAACTACCAGAGGAAGGCTTCGGCTTTGAGAACCTGGAAGGTTACGAAGAGATGACCCTGGTGGATCGCGTCTTCTTCGGCGCAGCCTGGGTGGACGTGACGGCTGAGAACGTGGACGAATGGGACTTCTAATCGTCGTCCGAGTGCGCCTCTTGTAATTGGAGGGGGGCAGTCTTGCCCCCCTTGTGCTTGACGGCCAAGACATATTGTGGCTTTTTTGACAAGTTAGGCTTCTTGCGATGAGCGAAGAAATTCTGCGGGTACAGGGCATTTCCAAGAGCTTCGCAGGTGTGCAGGCGCTGAACCACGTTGATCTGACGATCAACCGAGGTGAGATAGCTTGCCTGGTAGGCGAAAACGGCTCTGGCAAATCGACCTTCATCAAGATTATTTGCGGCGTGTACACGCCTGACGAAGGCGAAATCTTCCTCAATGGCAGGCGCTACAAGCAATTGCGCCCCATCGACTCCATCCATGAGGGCGTTCAGGTCATCTTCCAAGATTTTTCGTTGTTCCCGAATCTGACGGTGGCCGAAAACATTGCGCTCAACCAGCAGGTGGCCCAGGGCAGGCGCTTCGTCAACTGGCGCGAAGTGAACGCCATCGCGCGCCAAGCGTTGGAGCGTATCAACGTCAGCATTCCGCTGGATGTGACCGTGAGCGAACTATCTGTCGCCAACAAGCAGCTGGTGGCCATCTCGCGCGCCATGCTGCAGAACGCGCGCCTCATCATCATGGACGAGCCGACGACGGCCCTCACGCACCGAGAAGTAGAAGCTCTCTACAAGGTGGTACGCGGCTTGCAGGCTCAGGGTATCTCTGTCTTGTTCGTCAGTCACAAGCTGAATGAAGTGCAGGCTCTGGCAGAGCGTGTTATCATCTTCCGCAACGGCATGAAAGTGATCGATACACCTGCCCAGGAGATGACGCAGGAGAAAATTGCTTATTACATGACAGGCCACGACATTGCTGAGAGCCGCTATGAGTATCAGGCCAAAGACGCTCCTATCGCCTTGGAGGTGTCTAACCTGAGCCGCAAGGGAGCGTTCAGCGACGTGAGCTTCCGTCTGCGCGCCGGTGAAATTGTCGGCGTGACAGGCCTGCTGGGTTCTGGTCGGACGGAGCTGGCTCTGGCTTTGTTTGGTGCGCAGCCCGCTGAGAGCGGCACGATTAGCCTGGGAGGGCAGACAGTCTCGATTCGCAGCATCCAGGATGCCGTGAGACATGGGATCGGCTACGTGCCAGAAGACCGCCTGACGGAGGGTCTGTTCTTGGAGCAGTCCATCGCCAACAACATCGTGGTGCGCATCATGAAGAGCTTTGCGGGACGCGGCGGCCTGATCGATAGCGTGCGTAAGGCCGCCGAAGCCAGCAATTGGGTGCAGCACCTGAGCATCAAGACGCGCAATCCTCAGCTTCCCGTCAAGAGCTTGTCAGGCGGCAACCAACAGCGTGTGGTCATCGCTAAGTGGCTGGCTAGCCTGCCACGAGTCCTCATCCTCAATGGCCCGACAGTGGGCGTAGACGTTGGCTCTAAAGAGGAGATTCACACCATCATCAAAGAGCTGGCGCAGCAGGGCTTGGCCATCTTAGTGATCTCTGACGATATTCCAGAGCTTTTCCAAATCTGCAACCGTATCCTACTCATGCAGCGTGGTCGTCTAGTGAACGAGTTTGAGACGCAAGCTATCGACGAAGCTACGCTGGCCGATCACTTGCTTGAGACGGTCAACCAGGGCCAGTAGGGCCGCCAGCACACAGGGAGAGCGCACTCATGCCCAGCATTCGAAACCTGCTCATGCGTCAGGAGGTCATCATCGGCCTGACGATCGTCGCCTTGTCCATCTTCATCGGCTTGGTGAACCCGTCTTTCTTTTCAACCGCCAACGTCTTCCGCATTTTGCGCGCTACGATCATCGTCGGGATGTTCGCGATGGGCGTGCTGATCGTCCTCATCTCTGGCGGCATTGATGTCTCGTTCCCAGCGATAGCCGTCTTCGCTATGTACGTCACGGTTTCGCTCATCCGCAGCGGCACGTTACCAGACAACCTGATTTTGTCGTATATCCTGGCAGCGCTAATCGGCCTGGGCTTGGGCTTATTCAACGCCATCTTCATCGCCTGGCTGCGCCTGCCGACGCTGATCGTGACGTTAGGGACGCTGAGCCTATTTCGAGGGGTTTTGCTGTTCTTCGTCGGCAGTCAGCGCATTCGCATCGCGGAAGTCTCGCCGAGCCTGACGGAACTCTCGCGCGCCAACTTGCTGACGGTGGAGAATCCTGGCGGTGGCGTGGCCAACTTGCACTTGGCCTTCGCCTTTCTGATCGTGCTGGCCGTGATCGTTTGGCTGCTGTTGCGTTACACTATGTTAGGTCGTTCCATCTACGCCATCGGCGGGGATCGTGAGGCAGCAGAGCGCGTGGGCTTCAACATACGGCGTACGCAATTCTTCATCTACGCCTTCGTGGGGTTGCTGGCGGGCATTACCGGCCTCACTTTCTCGGCGCTCTCCCGCGAGGCTGATCCCTTCAGCATCGTAGGCATAGAGCTGGACGTGATCGCGGCGGTGGTGCTGGGTGGTGCATCGATCACTGGTGGGCGTGGCACGGTGATCGGCACGCTGCTGGGCGTGCTGCTAATCACGCTCATGAGCAGTAGCCTGGTGCTGCTGGGCATCTCGTCTGATTGGCAGCGCTTCGTCGTCGGCTTGCTGATTATCATCGGCACAACTATCCCCGTTTTGCAGGCGCGTCTGCGCCGCCGAGTCGCTGCTTAGCGCAGAGAGGAGCAAGACCCTATGGCTACTCTGGCTCAAGACAAACCCAAATCTTGGCTGAGCGATTTGTCGCTGGACGGCACTATCATCCGTCTGTTTATCATCGTCGCTGCGCTCTTTGCCATCTTCAGCCTGGCGCGTCCCGATGCTTTTCCGACGGTGCGCAACTTGCAGTCGATGGCCTTTCAATCGGCGGAGATCGGCATTTTGGCCCTGGCGGTGGCACTAGCCATGCTCACAGGTGGCATTGATCTGTCGATCAATTCGACAGCTAACCTGACGGCAGTGTTGGCGGCGCTGCTGCTCACCAACTTCAAAGATACCGCACCAGAGTTGGCGGTCGTCGGAGCGTTCCTGATAGCCCTAGTGATCGGCCCGCTGTGCGGCGCGTTCAACGGCTTCTTGGTAGCCCATGTAGGCATTCCACCCATCCTAGCGACGCTGGGGACGATGACGCTGTTCAAAGGCATTGGCACAGTCATCACCAAAGGTGCGGCCATCTTCGCCATTCCGCAGTTTGCCTTCATCGGCAATGGCGATATTTTGGGTATTCCCATCCCGTTTATCATCTTCTTGGTGGTGGCGGCGCTGGTGGGCATGATGATGAGCCGTACGCGCTACGGCTTTGAGGTCTATCTGTTAGGGACGAATCCACTGGCGGCGCGCTTCTCTGGGATCAACAATCGCAGCGTGCTAATGCGCACCTACATCACCAGCGGCTTACTCTCGGCGCTGGCCGGCCTCATCAGCCTGGGACGCACCAATGCCGCGCGCGTAGACTTCGGCGAGTCCTACGTGCTGCTGACGATCATGATCTGTGTCTTGGGCGGGATCAACCCGGCAGGCGGGGCAGGGCGCATGGTAGGCGTGGTGTTGGCCCTCGTTGCTCTGCAGCTGCTCTCGACGGGCATGAACATGGTTTTGTTCACCAGCAGTGGAGCAAACTTCTTCAAAGAAGCCGCCTGGGGCGCGACGCTGCTGCTGGTACTGGTGGTGGAACTCATCAGTGCGCGCTGGAAGCAACGATCACGCCGCAAGCTCAAATCCGAAGGCTGAGCCAGTACGCGCCTGATGGTATAATGGCGCAGTTCATGATCTTCAGGAGGTGCGCCATGCTCACCGTGGGCGACATTCGGATCATCCTGCTCAACGATGTCATGACTTATGTCGATGGAGGCGGGGCGTTCGGCCTTGTGCCGCGCAAGCTCTGGGCGCGCGTCCTGCCCCCTGATGATGACAACCTTGTGCCGATGTGTCAGACCTGCTTGTACGTCGAAGTAGGCAACACACGGATCATCGTCGATACAGGTTTGGGTGACAAGCTGGACGACAAGCAGCGGCGCTTTTGGAATGTGCGCAACGATGGTGGCCTGCTGCGCGGCTTGCAAGTCTTGGGCGTATCACCGAGCGAGATTGACTTGGTGATCGACACCCATCTACATGCTGACCATTGCAGCGGCAATACTACCTGGGTCGATGAGAGTCACACGCGTGTGCGCGCTGTCTTCTCGAATGCGCAGTATGTCGTGCAGGCCCGCGAATACGAAGATGCCATGCGACCTAATGAACGCACCCGCGCCACCTACTTCCCGATCAACTATCAGCCGCTGGTGGAGACGGGGCAAATGCGCCTGCTGGAAGGCGACGAAGAGCTTGCGCCGGGAGTGTGGAGCATGGTGACGCCTGGCCACACGCCAGGTCACATGAGCGTGCGTTTCACCAGTGGCGGCCAGGCAGCTGCCTTCGTCTGCGACTTGGCGACCTATGCCGTCCACTTTGAGCGCCTGGGCTGGATGACGGCCTACGACGTCGAGCCGCTGCGCACCCTGGAGACCAAGCGTCTCTGGCAGGCCTGGGCTTTAGAGACCAACGCGACGCTCATCTTCCCGCACGACAGCGTGCGCCCAGTGGCGCGCCTCGTCCACGCTGGCGAAGGTGTGACTCTGGAGGCCCTGCCGATCCGCCACTTGGGAGCGTAAGAAGCGCAGTGTGAAAGGCGTCCATTGGTACGTAACCCGTCCAAAAATTCTGAGAGGCCGTCCTCACATGGGCAAAAAAACCTTTGACGTCATGTCCACCGATTTCGAGGAGAAGGTGCTGCAATCCGAGACGCCTGTCCTCGTTGATTTCTGGGCCGAATGGTGCGGCCCATGCAAGATGATCGCCCCTATCGTCGACGCGTTGGCCGAAGAGTATGAAGGTAAACTGCGCGTGGCCAAGATGGACGCCGACGCCAATCAGGAATTCATCATGAAGCACGGCATTATGAGCATCCCAACGCTCATCTTGTTCAAGGGTGGCAAGGAAGTAGAGCGTATCACCGGCTACAAGTCCAAAGACGTCATCGTCAAGAAGCTGCAAAATCATCTGAACTGAGTCCAGACTGCGCTTGGAGACGAGGGGTATGACCCTCGTTTTTGATTCTTATAGCAATTTTCATCGGTCTGTTGCTTGTGCCACAGGCTGTTTCGCGTTACTTTAATAGCATGTCA
>JANWYT010000024.1 GCA_025055175.1 Anaerolineae bacterium
GCCGCAGAAGCCGAAGCCAAAGCTCAGGCCGAAGCCGAAGCCGCAGAAGCCGAAGCCAAAGCTCAGGCCGAAGCCGAAGCCGCAGAAGCCGAAGCCAAAGCTCAGGCCGAAGCCGAAGGTGCCGAAGCTCAGGCCGAAGCCGAAGGTGCCGAAGCTCAGGCCGAAGCCGAAGCAAAGCAGGCTGAACAAGCTCAAGCACCCGCTGAGCCAGCGCCGACGGCCTCTGCCAGAGCATCTGCTCTGGCCAGTGAGAAGGCCCTGGTGGGTGGCTTGGCCGAAGGCGCGCCCAAGCTGAGCGGCACGCCCGACGACCTGATGTTGATTGAGGGCATTGGCCCGCACTACCGCGACATCCTGGCCGCAGCCGGGGTGGACACCTTCGCTAAAGTGGCGGAGCTGAACGAAGCCAAGTTCATCGAAATTGCCAAAGCCGCTGGCTCTCGCAAGCACCCCAGCATGACCACCTGGGCCAGACAAGCAGCCCTGGCCGCTGCTGGCGATTGGGTCGGCTTGCGCGAACTGCAAAGCCAGCTCGTCGGTGGGCAAGAGCGCAAGAGCAAGGCCTGAGCGCCTGCCCTTGCGCGCGGCGTCGGCTCAGACGCTGGCCTGGGCGGCTTCAGCGTACAGCGCGATAAGGCGGCGGTAGTGGTCGACGACCTCATCCATCATGTGTTCCCAGGTCTGCGTCTCGGCATAAGCGCGGGCCGCCTGGCCCATGCGCGCAATCGTCGCCCGATCTGCAGCAATCGCGCGCACGCCCGCCACCATCGCCTCCACGTCACCCACGTCGAAGGTGTAGCCCGTCACCCCTTCCTGCACCACGTCCGGAATGCCGCCCACGCGCGAAGCCACCACCGGCAGGCCAGCGGCCATCGCCTCCGTCACCACCAGCCCAAAGGTCTCTAGCGCAGAGGGGAAGACGAACATGTCGGCGCTGGCATAAGCCTGAGACAAGCGCTGGCCTTGTAAGTAGCCCATGAACTTGGTGGCCGTGCCTTTGAAGTGCGCTTCCAGTTCGGCGCGCTCTGGCCCATCGCCGACGATGGCCAAGCGTACCCCTGGCACGCGCTCTAGGACAGTGCGCAATTGGCCCACCTGCTTCTCAGCTGACAGACGGCCCACATAGAGCATGAGCGGCGCTTGCGGGTGACCATCGCTCAGCTCATGGCGCATAGCGTCGTCGTAGTAGCGCGGATTGAACTTCTCGGCATCGACGCCGCGCTTCCACAGACCCACTTCGCGCACGCCCAGGGCCTGCATTTCGCGCAGCACGAGCTTAGAAGGGGCGAGCGAATAATCGGCCAGGTTGAAGACGGTGCGCGTGACGAGTTCCAGCGCCCCGCGCACGAAGCCCATCTGATGGTGTTCGGCCATGCGCGACATATCGATGTGGAAGCTAGCCAGAGTGGGAATGCCCAGCCACTTGGCCATCATCAAGCCAGGAATGCCGATCATCAGCGGATGAATCAGGTGGACGACGTGCGGGTTGAACATCTCTAGCTTGCGGAAGACGTGGAAAGTAGGCGGGCCGACGCGCAGCTCTGGGTAAAGGGGGAAGGTCACACCAGGCACGGTCAAGACTTCGAAGCCTCGGTATTCTGTGACGGGACTCTCCTGGTCGCCCAGGCGCGGTGCGACGACCAGCACATCGATCTCGCGCGCTTTCAGGTGATCTAGCAGCAGGCAGACGACGCGCACGATGCCGTCTAGCTTGGGCAGAAAGGTTTCAGTGAACAAGGCAACCCGCATGGCGCACATTCCTCATCGCTCAACAATTCATGAGCAATAACACGCTTGGGGACTATAAGAGACGCGGCCCAGCGAAGTTGCTTGGCCTATGAGGGCTGTGACTCAGCTTGTTCGAGGCGAGGCTAGCTTAGCACATAGCGTCCAGAATGCTGAAAAAGCCGAAGAACATCAACAATTCTTCCAGGGCGCCGCGATGATCGTAGGGGAAGGTGGGGAAAGTGAAGTCCAGACGAGCGCGGTCTTTGTCCAGGCGCTCCAAGCCGACGAAGCTTATCTCCAGGCCGTCGAACAGGGCCAGCATGTCGGCGAAATCAGCCAGGTTCTGCAAAGACTCGTCACCCTGGATGGCGTCGCGGCGTTCGCGGGCGCTCATGCTGCGCCATCGTTTGAGGACGTTGATGCTCTCCATGTGCGGCGGCAGACCCAGCGCTTGCATGTCGATGGGGCGCAGGCCCAGCAGCCAGTTCTCTGGCTTGTCGAAAGGCAAGCGGCGCGTGGCGACGGTGGCGTCGCTAGGGCGCACGGCACGCATTTCTGAGGTCTTCTCCTTCTCGCCCTGCTGGTCTTTGGAGCTGATCCGCTGTGAAGCAGAGCTGCGCAACGTTGCAAAGAAATGCTTGAGGGTGGCGAAGCGCGCTTCATCGTGAATGCGGAAGACTAGATAGCAGGGCTGTACGATGTCGCTCATCAACATCTCCTGGGCGGCGCGCTGCGTGAGACATGCCACAGCGCCTCGCCCTATTATAGTGGCAAACCCCGAAAAACATAGCAGCAGGGCGGGGCTTATCGCGGAGCGACGAGGCTAGAGTCGCCGAGCGCGCCGCTTTTCAGCGCCGCCTGAAGCTATCGCGCAGGCGTTCCACCAGGGCGCGCTGTTCGTTGTTGAGATGGGTGGGGATGGTGAGGACGACGCGCGCGTACAGGTTGCCGTACTGATCGGTCTGGCGCAACTTGGGCATGCCCTTGCCAGCCAAGCGCAGCTTGCGTCCGCCCTGCGTGCCGGCTGGAATCTTCATCTTGACGGGGCGCGTCATGGTCGGCACATCCACCTCGCCGCCCAGCATAGCCGTGAAGACGTCCACTTCAACATTGACGATCAGGTCGTCGCCGTCGCGCTCGAAGCGCGGGTCTTCGGCCACCTGCACCACCAGGTACAGATCGCCGTTGGGCGCGCCCCCGCTGCCTGGGCCGCCCTCGCCCGGCACGCGCACCCGCGTGCCGTCTTGCGCACCCTTCGGAATGCTGACGGTGATCTGCCGTCCATCGGCCTTAGTGAGCAGCCGCTGCGTGCCTTCGTAGGCTTCGCGCAGGCTAATTTCAACTGTCTGTTCGATGTCTTGTCCAGGGATGGCGAAGCCCGCCTCGCCGAACGGGTCGAAGCCCCCGCTGCGCCGCCGCCCCGCACCACCGAAGGCCTGGCGCAGAATCTCCTGCAAATCATCAAAGTCCATGCCAGAGCCGCTAAAGCCGCTGCCGTCACTCTGGCTCACCTGATCCCACTGCGAGCCGAATCGATCGTAGCGCTGGCGCTTGGCCTCATCGCTGAGGACTTCGTAGGCTTCGTTGACCTCTTTGAAGCGCGCTTCAGCCTGAGGGTTATTAGGGTTAGCGTCTGGGTGATATTTTTTGGCCTGTTTGCGGTAGGCCTTCTTGATGTCGTCTAGCGTGGCGCTCCGATCCACGCCGAGGATTTTGTAGTAGTCGCGGGCCATTCTTTGACAACTCCTTTGCGCTGCGGATGATTGAGCCGCACAGCGCAGCTTGTATGTTCACACAGCGCAGCACGTCTCTGCTTCTGACGATATTGTACGAGAAAATGGCCTGTCAGCGCGCGCCTCTTAGAAGACGCTTGCACAATTCTGATAGGTTTTTTACGGAGCGGCGCGCTCCGTGCTGCGTCCTGCGACGAGATTGCTAGACATAGTGTACAAAAATATGGACTTTTTTTCTACATTATGTAGAATGGGAGCAAGGCTGAAGCTTTTTTGTGAGGATAAAGATGCTCATCGGGATTCCCAAAGAGATCAAGAAAGACGAAAATCGCGTGGCGCTGCCGCCCAACGGCGTGCGCGAGTTGGTGCGTCATGGCCATACTGTCTATGTGGAGGTGGGAGCAGGCAGCGGCAGCGGCTTCGCCGATGAAGAATATCAGCAGGCCGGAGCGGTGATGCTGCACAGCGCCGAGGAAGTCTGGGCGCGCGCGCAGATGGTCGTCAAGGTCAAAGAGCCGCAAGCCAGCGAGTACCCCCACCTGCGTCCCGATCTGATCCTGTTCACGTATCTGCACCTAGCTGCCGATCATGACCTCACTCAGGCCATGCTCAGCAGCGGTGTGATCGGCGTAGCTTACGAGACGGTGGTCGATGCACACGGCAGGCTACCTCTGCTAGAGCCGATGAGCGAGGTCGCGGGCCGCATGGCGGCCCAAGTGGCGGCTCATTACCTAGAGAAACGCCAGGGTGGTCGCGGCGTGTTGATGGGCGGCGTGCCGGGCGTTGCGCCAGCTCAGGCCGTCGTCTTGGGTGGCGGCACTGTCGGCACGAACGCCGCCAAGATCATGCTGGGCATGGGGGCGAACGTCACCATCCTAGACGTGAACTTGGAGCGCCTGCGCACCCTGGAAGACATCTTGAGTGGACGCCTGACGACGCTGTACTCCAACGCCGGCAACATCGCGCGCGTCGTCCAGACGGCTGATGTGGTCATCGGCGGAGTGCTGATCGTCGGAGCGCGCGCGCCCAAGCTCATCACCCGCGACATGTTGGCCACTATGCCCCAGGCCAGCGTCATCGTCGATGTAGCTGTCGATCAAGGGGGTTGCGTCGAGACGACGCGCCCCACCACCCACAGCGATCCGACTTACGTCGTGGATGGCGTGCTGCATTACGGCGTGGCCAACATGCCCGGCGCTGTGCCGCGCACCTCCAGCTTGGCCCTGTCCAATGCCACGTTGCGCTACGTCCTCAAGATCGCCAACGTGGGCTTGGTCGATGCTCTGCTGGCCGATCCGGGCTTCACGACGGGCCTCAACACGGCACATGGTGAACTCACCTGCCAGGGCGTGGCAGAAGCCTTCGACATGGATTATGTGCCGCCCCGTCTGGTGCTGGAGCAGAAGCTGCGCGTCTGAGCTGACGACGGCGCGTCGCTGACGATCATCTCAGGCGATGCGCCATCTTCTTGCGTCTCTGCCCTCAAAAGAGGCGCTGGTGACGGGTGCGCAGCGCTTCTATGACTAGGCGATCCGCTTTGCCGAAGCTATAGCGGCTCAGCTCATCTTCGCCAACCCAAGCCCAGGCTTGGCAACCCAGGGCTTGCGGCGCGTCGTGAGGCGGCGCTGCTCTCAGGTAGCGGCACTCATAGGCGTGCAGTGTAATCTTGAAGTGGGTGAAGGCGTGGTCAACGCTGATAAAGTGATCGCCTACCTCGACTTCTATCGCCAGCTCTTCGCGCAGTTCACGGGCCAGGCACTCCTCCAACGTCTCGTCGGCTTCTTGCTTGCCACCTGGGAATTCCCATAAGCCACCCAGCAGGCCCTCGGCGGGACGTTGGGCGATAAGCAATCGGCCCGCTTCATCGCGGATGAGGCCACAGGCGACTTGATAGTGCGGCGGCGGGGTGCGTTTGGCCTTCACGGGGCGCTGGGCCTGGGTGTTGTGGGCCAGCGCGCGGCAGCCCAGCGTGGCCAACGGGCAAGCAGAGCAAGCAGGCTGGCGCGGCGTGCAGATGGTCTGCCCCAGCTCCATGATGGCCTGGTTGTAGTCGCCCACCCGCTCGGCGGGCAGCGCCGACTCGGCAATACGCCACAGACGAGCCTGGACGCGCGCCTGCGTCACGTCGTCGGACAAGTCAAGCCAGCGGGCCAGCACGCGGATGACGTTGCCATCTAGCACGGCGGCCCTCAGACCAAAGGCCATGCTGCCGATGGCAGCTGCCGTGTAGCGGCCTACGCCAGGCAGCGCCAGCAGGCCCTCCAGCGTAGACGGGAAGCCGCCCATGCGGGCCACCTGCTGCGCACAGGCGTGCAACAACCGCGCGCGCCGATAGTAGCCCAGGCCTTCCCACAGCTTAAGCACCTCATCCAGCGCGGCGGTGGCTAAGTCCTGCACAGTAGGGTAAGCAGCCAGGAAGCGTTCGTAGTAAGGGATGACGGTGGCCAACTGCGTCTGCTGAGCCATGACCTCGCTCAGCCAAATGCGATAAGGATCTTGCTGGCCGCGCCAGGGCAAGGCAGCGGCGTGCTGGTCATACCAGGTCAGCAGGGCTTGGGCGAAATTGGGCGGCAGAGCGGGCAGGTCGTCCATGAGCGGCGCTTTCGGCAGGTGATGAGAGAGTTTGTCTCGGAGCAAATAGTCGGCAGGGCTGAATTGTTCGTGCTATCATGAAGACATCGCGTTCGATGATACCAGGTGGCTCGCAATGCCCGATACTCTCTACCAACCTATACTCATCCGCTTCGATGGCGCGCACTACGCCCCGGCGCTGCGCGTCCCTAAAGACGCCGACCCGCTGGCCATTGTGCGTCATTTCGGCCTGCTCGTGCCGCGCCCGTCTATCTTCCTCAGCGGCGGCGCCAGCGCCATGAGCCAAGAAGATATGGATCGCGTACGCGTCCTGATTGAAGACGGCATAGCAGCTTTCGCTGAGAGACATCACATCACCGTGATCGATGGCGGCACAGAAGCCGGCATTATGCGCATGATGGGCCGCGTCCACGCTCAGCGCGGCTACAAGTTCCCTCTGATCGGCGTCGCTCCCTACGGCAAGGTCACCTATCCTGGCCATCCCAACCCCAAGGGCGAGGCGGCGCTTGACGAAGGCCACACCCATTTTGTGCTGGTCGAAGCCGATGAATGGGGCAGTGAATCGCACTTGTTGGGCGGGCTAGTGCGCGCCATCAGCCAAAAGCAGCAGCCGCGCCTGGGCATCCTCATCAACGGCGGCGCCATCGCCGAGCGCGATGTTTATATGGCCACGACCCAGGGCGAAGATCGCGTGCCAGTGCTGGTGGTCGATGGCACGGGGCGCAAGGCCGATGAGATCAGCAACGCTTATTCAACAGGTTCGACGGACAACGCCATCATCCGCGCCATCGTCAAGGGCGGCAAGATTCATGTGACCCACCTCAAAGATGGCTTGGATAAGTTCCTGGCACGCATGAGCAGCACCCTGGGCCTGAGAGCCTGACTTCGGCCGCCTGCTCACCTTCAGGCGCAAGACTACCCAAATGCCGCGAATCGCTTATAATGCAGCTATGTCTAATTCCTGAAGGTTTCAGTCGAACATGCAGATAGGGATCATATCGGACGTACACGGAGACATCGATGCTTTAGAGAAGACCCTGCACAAACTCCACCATTACCACCATGTTGAGCATATCCTCTGCGCCGGCGATCTAATCGGGCGCGGCCCTCAAGAAAATCGCGTGGTTGAATTACACCGCAGCCTGGGAATCATCGCGGTGCGCGGCAACCACGATGAATGGTTGGCCAACGCCAGCAAAGAGAATGCGGCCTACCTCAAGGCTTTGCCCTCAGATTGGTATGGAGAATGGGGAGGCGTGCGCATCTTCATGTGTCACGGCAAGCCTGGCAACAACATGTGGGGCATGTACCGCGATCATCTCTCAGATACTTATTTGAACATGGTCTTGGCGTCGCTGAAAGTCGATGTGCTGGTGACGGGCCACACCCACGTGCCGCTGTATGCGCGGCTGGCGCGCGGCTGCGTCATCAACCCCGGCTCGCTCTACACTTTCGAGAGCAGTCGGCAAAGCTCGCACACCTATGGCGTCCTCAGCCTGCCCGACCTGCGCTTCGATCTGTACGACTCGCTGTCCACTCAGGTTGTGCCAGCGGCCCTGCCGCAACTGCGCTGAAGCGTCTCGTCGCATCCAGTTGTAGAAGGCGGCCTGTGCCGCTTTCTACGACCTCGGTCCCACGTCAGGATTGCCTCTCATGAGCCACCCCCGCAACGCACCCCAGGAACATTACACCGAGGACTACTTCAAGAAGTGGAATTATGCGGATCGTCCTCTGGGGCGCTTCAGCATGTATTGGTTTGCGCGGCGCTACTATGCGGCCCTAGTGCGGCGCTACGCTCCGCCTGGTGGGCCAGAGCGCGAACTCCTGGAGATGGGCTGCGGCCTGGGCCATCTGCTCGGCCTGCTGCAAGACGAGTTCACCTGCACCGGCGTTGACCTGATCCCCTACAGCATTGAACAGACGCGGCGCAACGCTCCCAGAGCGCGCGCCTACGTGGGCGACGCCACCGACTTCAGCGGCTGGCGCGCGGGCCAGCTCAGCGTGGTGGTGGCGCTGCACTTGGTCGAACACCTGCCTGATCCACAGCAGACCATTGTCGATGTGTACCGCGCATTGCGCCCCAACGGCCTGTTCTTGTTCGCCACGCCGCACCCCGAATACAGCCTGCGCCGCTACAAAGACCGCGAGGACGACGCCATCGGCAAGGACAAGACGCACATCAATTGTCACGTGCCGCAGGTGTGGCGGACGTGGTGCGAATCAGCGGGCTTCCTCGTCGTCAAGCAGTTTGGCGACGGCCTGTGGGACGTGCCTTATCTGCCGCTGCTGCCCAAGAGTCTGCAGTTCGTCCTGTTCGGGCTGCCAGCCCTGGCCCAGGTGGTCACGCGCGGCACGTTCATCCCTCTGTCCCAGGGCGTCAACCAGATCAACATCGTGCGCAAGCCAAGTCGCTGAAGCGGGCCGCAGTTGGCTCACGCGAAGTCAACGCCGTGCCACTCTGTGCTATTCTAGAGTCGTCTCCATCATCGTTTGCGTCTCATGAGGTTTGTGTCATGTTGGCTCGTCTGCGTCTTTTGGGACTGTTGGCAGGCTGTGCGCTGCTGAGCGCGCACAGCCTGCCGCTCTACGCTCAAACTAGCCTCCCTAGCGAAGGCTCTGGCCTGATCGGCTGGGACGGAATGTCGCGCTTCAACATCCTGGTGCTGGGGGTGGATAACCGCCCGACGGAGCGCACCAGCCTCTCAGCGCGCACCGATACCATCCTGCTGGGCAGTTACAACCCACAGACGGGCGAAGTTGGCGTGTTGAGCATTCCGCGCGATATGCACGTAGCCAGCTTCGACGGCATCTTGCAGCGCGTCAACACGCTGCTGATCTTGGGAGAGCGCATGCAGAAGGGCGGCGGCCCGCGCTACGCGATGGATGTCATCGGCTACAACTTGGGCATGACGATTGACGCTTACTTGCTGTTCGACTTCTATGCCTTCCAGCGCCTGATCGATGCGCTAGGCGGGGTGTGGATTGACGTGCCTTACACGATCAACGATCCGCTGTTCCCCGACATGAACTACGGCTACGATCCGTTGTACCTGCGGCGCGGCTTGCAGCTCCTCAATGGCTACAATGCCCTGCGCTTCGCGCGCACGCGGCATGGCGATAACGACTACGTGCGCGGCCAGCGCCAGCTGATGGTGCTGATGGCCGTCTATCGCCAGCTCAAAGACATCAACAACCTACAAGCCTTCCTCAACCAAGCGCCGCGCTTGGTGCTAGAGCTGAACGGCCACGTCTACAGCGACCTATCCCCGCAAGAGATCGTCAGCTTGGGGTTGTCTATGCTGGCCCAAGACGAATCGCGGGTGCGGGTGGGGGCGCTGAACGAACAGTACAGTTACTTCACCGTCAGCGGTGGCTCTCAGGTGCGCGTCCCCAACCCCGACAAGCTGCCAGAGCTACTCTACAGCGTCTTCGGCGACCGCTACTGGGAGTGAGCGCATGGCTGACCTGATCCTAGCCAGCGGCTCGCCGCGCCGCCGCGCGCTGCTGGCTCAACTCGGCCTGCCCTTCCGCGTCCTCTCTCCTGACATCGACGAGACGCCCCTGGCCGACGAAGCGCACATCGCTTACGGTCTGCGCCTGGCTCAAGCCAAAGCTCAGGCAGTGGCCGAGCGCTTGCGCGCTGACCAAGTGGTGCTGGCCGCCGACACAGTCGTCATCCTGGCCGCTGATACGCTGGGGATCGACGAGCAGGGCGAGATTCTGGGCAAGCCTCAGGACGCTGATGAGGCGCGGGCCATGCTGCGCCGCCTGCGCGCTCGCACCCATCTCGTCTGCACCGCCTTCTGCTTGCTGGCCCTGCCCAGCGGTCAGCAGCACTGCCAGGCGGTGCAAACCCTGGTCACCATGCGCGATTACAGCGATGCAGAGATAGACGCCTACGTCGCCAGCGGCGATCCCTTCGACAAAGCCGGCGGCTACGCCATCCAGCACGAAGGCTTCGCCCCAGTCGCTCATATTCAGGGCAGCTACGACAACGTCGTCGGCTTCCCGCTGGCCGAGATTGCAGCGGCGCTGCGCCGCTTCGGCCTGTTATCATGACCTGAGCGGGCTGGTGGGATCGTCGCCTTCATGGGAGAAGTCGGCAGCGTAGTCTTCGCCCATGCGCGGCAGCGGCGTGGCGCTCTCGGCGACCACTACCACCACGCTGATGTTGTCTTTGCCTCCGCGCGCGTTGGCCAGGTTGACCAGGCCGCGCGTGATCGTCTCTGGCTCATTGTGGGCCAGCGCATGCTCTAGAATTTCGTCGGGGCTGACGTGCAGAGTCAAGCCATCTGAACACAGCACCAGCCGATCCCCAACGTTGAGATAGATGCCAGATAACAAATCCACGTCCACATCTTCCGATTGGCCAAGAGCGCGGTAGAGGACGTGTTTCATGGGGTGTTGTTCGGCTTCTTCCAGGGTGATGTGGCCTGCCAGCATCAGGGCGTGGACGAAGCTGTGATCCTGAGTGAGCTGGATGATGCTCCCATCGTGACCGTCGACCAGATAGGCGCGGCTGTCGCCGACGTGGGCTAGACAAACGTGGTGGCCGTTGGCGAAAGCTAAAGTGATCGTCGTCCCCATGCCCTTAAGCTCTGGGTGCAGGCGCGCGTAGCGCAAGATGTCGCTGTTGGCCCGACGCACGCCGTCCATCAAGCGATCCATCAGCTCCTCTTCAGACATGGCTGCATAAGCCTGGGCGCTGCTGGCGGCGTTCAGGCTTTGGGCTACGCCTTCAACAGCGAGGCGGCTGGCTTCTTCACCAGCCATCGCTCCGCCCATACCATCGGCGACGATGGCCAGCACCAACGCCTCTCGTTGCCAGACGAGGACGCGATCTTCATTGTTCTGGCGAGAGCGTCCGCGATCACTCAGGCCGCTGGCACTCAGGCGGATGGCACGTTCGGCTTGAGACATCCAACTCTCCTGGCTGATGAGAAATATGCATCATTTTATCATACTTCTCATGAGAATAAGGCAGCTACTTGAGTTCATCACCCAAACTCCTCTCCTCAGGGCGCGGGGCGTTTTCTCCCTTCATCGCTGAGGAAGAGGGAATGAGGACGAGGGGCGATCTGAAAGCGCACAGAGCCGCCGAGCCAAAGCCGAGCTAGAACGGATAGATGGCGATCCCTAACGCCTGGCCCAGGGCGACTAGGGACGGCGCTACCAACAGAGCAGGCAGGAAGTTGGCGACGCGAGGCTTTTTAATGTCCAGCAGCACTAGGGCCAAAGCCATGAGCATAATGCCACCAGCAGCTGTCAGCTCTAGGATGATGGGCGAGCTGCTCAGGCTGGCGCTGTCCGCCCCGACAGAGCCGACAATGGCCATGCCGAACAAAGACAACCCGCCCTGCACCAGGGCGATCGTCACCACGCTGAACAGCACCCCTACGCCGAAGCTGGCAGCGAAGGCCATCGACGCGAAGGCATCCAGGGCGCTCTTGATGGCGATGGCTTGGAAGCCGATGGCCAAGCCCATCCCATCTTGGATAGAACCGACGAAAGTCAGCGGGCCGACGCAGAACACCAGGCTAGCCGTGATGAAGCCTTGCAAGAAGCGTTCGCGCTGCTGAGCCGCTGCGCTCTCTGGCCCGCGCGCCGCAAAGCGCCGCTGAAGCCAAGCGCCGAAGCGCTCCAGAGCCATGTCTAGGCGCAGCAGCTCGCCGATGATGACGCCAATCAGCGTCGCCAGCAGGGTGATGATGATGTTGCCGCTGCGGCTGGCATTTTGCAGGCCTACCAGCAGCGTTATCAGGCCCAAGCCCGTCACAACCGACTCTTGTAGTCGGGCGGGCAGGCGTTGGCCGATGGCCATGCCCAGCAGGCTGCCCAGCGTCACAGTGACGATGTTGAGCAGGGCGCCGCCCATGTCAACGCAATTCGTCAAGCTGGCGCATGATCGTCTCGCCGGTGGCCAGCATGCCCTGGAGGATGACTTGTTGGGCTGATGAGATGTTGGACGACGCCTCGCGTTTGAGCAGACTGGCGTAGCCAATCACCAGGTTCAAGCGGTTCTTCAGGTCGTGGCGCAGCTTTTGCAAGCGCAGAGCGTCCAGCGCGCACAGGGTATCCATTTGGGCCACCAGAGCCGACTGAAAATCCCAGGCGGCGTTGTAGATGATGCCAATGTCTTCTTGCTGAGTGGGGTTGAAGCCCTCGCCGCGCGAGTTGTAGAGCGCATCACCCAGGGCCGTAAGCTTGCGCGTAGCAGGGATGAGGGCGGTGTCTAGACGTTGCAGGGTGGATGGCATGAGGGCCGTTCACCTTTGTAGGTTATGAAGACGGTATGAGCGTAGTATACGCAATGTCGCGTCATTTTGCCAATGGCCTTCCTTGCGCTCGTCGTCGATCAATCAGCGCAGCAGACTTAAGCGACGCAGGTCGACCAGCAGCAGGCTGGCCGTGGGGGTGGCGCTATCGGCCAACAGATAGGCCGCACCGCGCCGCGCCGCGCCCTGCCGCCACGCTTCTGACCAAGCGTGCAGTTGACGCTGATAAGCTGCCAACAGGGCGGCGTCCAACGTCATGTCGCGGGCCTGGCCTGTCTCGCCGTCTAGCAAGCGCAGCTCGCCGTGCAGGACAGGCCTGTGTTCGCTGGGAGACAGCCAATGAATGATGACCAGCTCGTGGCCCTGGGCCAGCAGAGCGTTCAGCTCATCCCAGGGCGGTGGATCGGCGTATAGATCGCTGATGAGCCACACCAAGCCTCGTCGTCTCTCGCGCAGGGCAAAAGTGCGCAGCCCTTCCGCTAGGCCGACGGGCGAGTCGGGGCGCAAGGCGTCTAGGGCGCGCAGGAAGCCGCTGAGCTGCCGCCGTCCCCGCCCGACGAAGTGGGCCGTTGGCGCGCCTAAGCTGTGCAGGGCTAACCTATCCCCCGTGCCGAGCGAGACGTAGCCCAGAGCAGCGGCGAAGGCCAGAGCAGCGCGCCATTTGGCCTGGCCTGCTTCTGGCCGATCCTCGTCGGCTTGGGCCAGGGCCATGCTGGTGGAGCGATCTAGCAGCAGATGGACGGCCAGATCGTCTTCATCCTCGCGGATTTTGACCATCGGGCGCTGCTGGCGCGCGTAGACGTTCCAATCCAATTGGCGCAGATCGTCGCCAGGGCTGTACTCGCGGTAGTCAGCGAATTCCAGGCTCGTGCCTCGGCGCAGGCTGCGGCGCTCGCCCTTCTGAGCGCCCAAGCGCAGGCGGCGCGCTTGCATGGCCAGGCCTTCAATGCGCCGCCGCGTCTCGTCGCTGAGCAGGGCTTGTTGGCTCATGCGCGCACGCGAGCCAGCAACTCGGCGATGATCTGGTCGGCGTCTATGCCGTCGCCCTGAGCTTCGTACTTCAGGATGAGGCGGTGGCGCAGCGCGTCGGCGGCGATAGCCTTCACATCGTCGAAGGCCACATTGTAGCGCCCTTCCAGCAAGGCGTTCACCTTTGCACCCAACACCAGGGCCTGCGCGCCGCGCGGCGACGCGCCCACCGCCACGTAGCGCCGCACCAAATCGGGGGCGCTGGCGTCCTGGGGCTGGGTGGCGACGACCAAGCGGGCCACGTATTCCGTCACGTGGCTGGCGATGGGCGTGTTCAGGGCCAGCTGACGCAGGCCAAGCACTTGCTCGGCAGTGGCGACGGGCTGGGCTTGCGGCTGCTGTGCGCCCGTCGTCAGGTTCATGATCTGCACCAACTCAGCGGCGCTAGGATAGGCCACGTTCAGCTTGAACAGGAAGCGATCAAGCTGGGCTTCCGGTAGCGGGTACGTGCCTTCCATCTCCAGCGGGTTTTGCGTAGCCATGACGAAGAAGGGCGCTTCTAGCGGGTAGCGCTGCCCGCCGACGGTCACAGTCTGTTCCTGCATGGCCTCCAGCAGGGCCGATTGCGTCTTGGGCGTGGCGCGGTTGATCTCATCGGCCAGCACCAGGTTGGCGAAGACGGGGCCAGGCCGAAAGCGGAAAGCACGCCGTCCCTCTTCCGTCTCCTCCAGAATGTCCGTGCCGATGATGTCGGCGGGCATGAGGTCAGGAGTGAATTGAATGCGCGAGAAGCGCAGGGCCAGCACGTCGGCCAGGGTGCGGATGAGCATCGTCTTGCCCAGGCCTGGCACGCCCTCCAGCAGCACGTGTCGGCCCAGGATGACGCCGATCAGCACGCCGCGCAGCACGGCGCGCTGCCCGACGATGACGCGAGCAATCTCGTCTTCTATGCGGCGCGCCAGGGCGCTGAATTCGCTCAGGGCCATCGTCGGCGTGGTCAAAGACTTCAACTCCCCAGGCGTGGATCGCCCGGCGCCACCTGGAAGACGGCGCCCCAGGGCAGATAATGAGTGTAGACGTAGTCTTCGATGACCAGATTACCCTGCCTATCGTAAATCTTGCGGTAGATGGTCACGTCTGCCCCTTCAGCGGCAAAATCGACCTGGAGCGACTGGCCTGGCAGCACAGCGCTGTTGGCTTCAAAGCGGGTGGGCTTGGGTGGCACGAGATTCTTGACGATGGCAGGTTGAATCTCGGCACGCCAGTGGCGCGTGCTGTAGAAGCGGAACTGGATAGCGTCGTCGGTGGGGAAGATGGTCGTCTCAATTAGCAGGTGGTAGGGAGTGTTGTTCTGGAACTTGAAGTCGCGCTCAGGCTGCCAGATGGCGGCGTCTAAGCCGGGTGGCGAGCCGCGCAGTTCGTAGTAGCCGACGCGGTAGCCGTGACTGTTGCGCTCGGTGATGGCGAAGCCGCCACTGAAAGCCGCGCGGAAGATGGTCGTACTCACCTGGCACGCGCCGCCGCCGACGCCTTCGATGGTGCGGCCGCCGTAGATGACTAGGCCAGTCTCGTAGCCCTCGTCCTCGCTGATGGGGCCGAGGATGGCGTTGAACGAGAATTCTTCGCTAGGGCCGACGATGACGCCGTTGAACTTGCTGGCTGCTAGGGCGATGTTGGTGCGGCGGCCTACGCTGCTGCCCGTGAAGAAGGTCGTCGCCTCGGCCACCAGCTCGCGGATCCCCAGTTCAGCGGCGCTGATCTGGTTGTGATAGCGCGCCAACGTCAGGTCGAAGGCCAACGGCACGACGCGGCCTTCGGGCTGGAAGACCACCTCCTCTAGGCGGCGCAGCGTCTCAGCCACGTTCAGTCGGCGCCCACTGCTGGACGATTCCAGCACGCGCAGCTGGCCTGTTGTCTCGTCGAAGTCGAAGCGACCGTCGCGCGGGGATGTGATGAGGCCCGGTGCCAAAGCTTCTAGTGCAGCGCTGAAGGCGTCCATCGGCACGCTCACCTGGTAGCCGAATGTGCCGTCGCCGTTAGGCAGGCGTTCCACGCGCAGCAGTTGAGCAATCTGCTGCGGACTGATCGTCCAGGGGCCGAGCGGAGCGCCCTGCTCATCAGTGGCGGTGAGGATGATAGGGGCGGCGATGGCAGTCTGAATCTTGCGCATAGCGTCATCGACTGACCAGACCAGAGGCGGCGTCTCGTGGATGACCAGCGGAATTTCGGCGCTGCGGGCTAAGCTGAGGACGGCTTCATCGACCAGGCGCAGGCTGGCAGCCACATCTAGCTTGCGCCCCACTTGCGCCGACGTGGTGAGGATTCGGCCTCCGTCTAGGCGCAAGCTGGCGTTCTGGGGCGCGCGATCAATCTGAGCAGCGAGTTCCAGCAGGCGGGCCTGAGCCTTGGACTGGTCATAGGTGACGATGGGCGGCACGTTGACGCCTGCAAACCAGGCGCGAGCCTGTTCCAGCAGGCTGCTAGCCAGGTTGGGGCTGCGGCCTACCGCGAAGGCCCGCTCCACCGTCGCCTCCAAGTCGAAGGTTGCGCCTAATTCGGCGGCGCTGTACTGCCAGATGTTCGGGCCGTCGCGCAGGGTGTAAATGCTCTGGCGACCATAATCGAACGCGCCTGTCAGGACGCGCAGCGCTTCTTCACGGGTGAGGCCGCTCATGGGCGCGCCCATCGCATATACGCCAGGGAAGATACGGTCAGCATGGCGCAGTTGAAAGGCCAGCAGGAAGGCCAGCAACGTCAGGGCGAGCAAGCACAGGCCCAGCGCAGCCAGGATGGGCAGTCGTACCCACCAGGGATTGAAGCGTGGTCGGGGCGGCACGTCGTAGCGCGGGGCAGCAGCGTTCATGGCGCGTTCCTGCAGAAGTTGTGGACGGATGAGCTATTGGCCGGCTTCGTATTTGTTGACGATCTCTTCGGCCTTCTTGTATTCGTCGCTAGATGGGTCAGCGGTGTCCAGCACTTTGCTCGCGGCCAGGTATTCCTCTAGAGTGATGGTCGTCGAAGCGGCGCGCGCCAGCCTGTGGCGTTCGGCCTCCAACCAGACCTTCTCCTCGTCGGTCATGTCACCGTCGGCGGCAATGGCAGCGGCTACTTCGTCATTGGTCAAGGCCTTCTTCTCGGCCAGCAAAGCTTTTAGCTTGTCGAAGGTCGCGGACATGGCTTGAATACCCTCTTGTAGTTATGCACGAGTCAACGAAGCACGGGCATTGTAACGTACAGAGGGCCGTCTCGTGTAGGGAGATAGCCCTCAGCTCTGCTGCGCGCTGCGCCGCCCTGCTCAAGTCTCTTTGGTCGAAAGCCAACTCATCAGGGCAGCGCCGCTGCTCACATAAAAGAGCATAGCCAAGTTGAAGTCGCCGTTGGTATACAGCAGAGTCGCCGTAATCAGCAGGCTACCAAAGATGAAGGCGCGCGTCGTGCGCTTGCCCTGGACTTCTAGGCGCTCTAGCTGGCGGCGGTGCTGCTGGCTGAGCTTGGTCTCAATTTGCAGCTCTCCGCTCAGCAGCTTCTCCAAGAGCTGTTCGGTGCGACTGGGACGCTGGAAGCGGCGGATGATCTTCTGGACAGACTGGATGAAGGCTTGCGGGCCGCCCTGAGCCAGCGCTTCGAACGGTTCGCGCACCGTCTTGAGCAGCTCATCCCACAGGTTATCTTCATCGGTGGTGATGAGCTTCTGCACGTTCTCCTGGATGGTGTCCCAGGGGTTGAACTGCGGGTCAAGGCCCGTCGCCATGCCCGATAGGATGCTGACAGTGCGGCCCAAATAGACGAAATCTTGCGGCACGCGGAAGGGCATAGCGGCGATCAGATCGCTGAATTCGCGGCCGATGTTGGCCACGACTTCGAAATCCATGCTGGTCATGTCGCTCATGCTCATGCCCCACACCTCGTCGAAGACGGCCTGGGTGGCCTCTTCCAGGCGGCGCAGATCGGCGCCAGGCAGCAGGAAGCCCAGTTCTTCGTAGCTCTGGACGAGTTTGTGGGCGTCGCGGGTGATGACGGCAGCCAGCGTGTTGATGAGAGCTTGGCGAATCTCTGGCGTGAGCGTGCTGGTCATGCCGAAATCGATGAAGATGAGTTCATAGGGGCGCCCCAGGCGCTCTGGCCCATAGACCTCGCCTTCAGGGACGGGCAGGGGTCGGACGAAGAGGTTGCCAGGGTGCGGGTCGGCGTGGAAGAAGCGCTCCTCGAAAATCTGCTTCATGTACGTCTTCATCAGACGGTCGGCCACGTCGCGCCGATCGATGCCCGCCTGGGCCAGGGCTTCATAGTCGTCAATCTTGATCGACGTGACGTCTTCGATGGTCATCACGTCGTCGGTGCAGAGGGCTTGGTGAACGTGAGGAATGCTCACACCAGGATCGTCGGCGTACATAGCCGCGAAGCGCAGCGCGTTTTCGGCTTCCTTCACGTAAGAAATTTCTTCTAGCAACACGCGCCCGAATTCTTCGACGATTTGCACCGCGTCGGCGCGTCGGCGCACAAAGCCGAAGCGCATGGCCACGTGCGCCACGATGAACAGCGCCGTCATGTCGGTGTAGACGATGGCGCGCACGTTGGGGCGCAGCACCTTGACGACGACTCGCTCGCCCGTGACGAGCTGCGCGCGGTGGACTTGGGCCAGCGACGCAGCGGCGATGGGCTGATGATCGATCCAAGCGAATTGCACCAGCTTGTCGCCGAGTTCGCGCTCAATGACGGCGCGAATCTGTTCGTAGGGCAAGGTTGGCACGCGGTCTTGCAGGCCGCTCAGCTCAGCGATGACGGCTTCTGGCAAGATGTCGGCGCGCGTGCTGGCGAATTGGCCAGCCTTGATCTGCACGCCGCCCATGCGGATGGCGAAACGGCGGAATTCGCGAGCATAGCCGACGAAGCGCTGAGCGTTGGTGCGCGCCACCCAGGCAGGAAAGTACCTAGCGACGGTGATCTGCCAGAAGATGAGCCGTCCAAACAGCCAGAAAGCGAAGGCCAGGGTGTACAAGAAGCGGACTTGCAGGGCGAGCGTCCTGGGGCGCAGGCGGGCCACTTTGTGTTCGACGGTCTCATCATCAGGAGCATCTGGACGAAGACGTCTGTCGTCGGCTGATGAGACAACGCGCGGTGGGGCTTGAATGGGGATGGGGCGGCGCACGCCGACGGCGGGCGCGGGGGCAGGTGGCTCTGAGCTGGGCGGGGGCGGCGCGTCTTCTGCCGATGGGCGCAAGCCGTTGCTGGAGGGCGCGTTGCCGTTCAGTCCATGCCGCAGGCCGAATCCCAGGCTGTGGGTCATGCCCTCCAGCGGATCAGCCTGCGCTTCGTGCAGGGTGGCGTGTCCCTCTGCGGCGGCGTCAATCGGCGGAGTCGGCGCGGTAGAAGCGGATGTTGAGGTTGGAGTCGGCGAATTTGGCATCAGCTATCTCAAGATCGTGCAGCGTGTGGGGCAGGACGATGTTGCGACGGTACGGGCCGACGCGCAGCGTGATCTCATCGCGCGAGCGGTATAGCTCCACGTCGTTCTTGTCGGCGAAGCCCAGCGGGACGCGCAGGACGTATTCACCGCTGTCCCCCAGGCTCTCAATCTTGTGAGTGACGCCGTTGAACATGCGCTCGGCTGGGTTGCGCTCCCCGTAGAGGTGGTCGGCCAGACGGCGCAGGCTGTCTAGGCCGCCCACTTCGTCGCTGAACATAGGGGCGCGCAGCATAGGCAGTTGGCCGAAGGCTTCGCCGATGAAGTCCAGGTTCTCGCGCTGGCGTTCCTTGCGCACGCTGAAATAGGGATCGGTCACGTCGTCCGGGATGACGCGATTGACCAGGATAGCATCGGTGGCATAGCCATAGAGGTTGAGGTAGGTGTAGGTGCGCTGCGTCTCTTTGATGACCATGCGCTCTGGGTTGACGACGAGGCGCACACTGGAGATTTCAGGGTTGGTCAACAGCTCGCGCACGCGGTCGAGCGTGTCGAACAATTCGCGCACCTGCTGCCAGGCGTCGTCGTCTGGCACGGCGTCGCTGCGGCGCAGCACGCGGTTGATTGGGCGGATGACTTTGGCCACGCCCTGGGTGATGGTCAGAATGCGGTCAAACCACCAGCGGGTCACATCGGGCAAGCTGAGCAGACGCAGCGTCTCGGCGGTGGGGGCGGCATCGACCACCAGCACGTCGTACTTGGCCAGGTCGAAGTAGTGGTTGATCCAGAGCAGGTGCGCGCCCTCTTCCAGGCCAGGCAGGATGGTGACTTCTTCCGCCACGATGTCTTCGACGCCGCGCTTGCTGAACAGGGCGATCATGTACTTCTGGACGCGCCCCCAATATTTGTCCATCGAATAGCGAGCGTCGACTTCTTGCGCCCACAAATTGGGCAGAATCTCCTGCGGCTCTGGGCCGAGCTGGCGTTCGAGCGAGTCGCCCAGGCTGTGGGCGGTATCGGTGCTGATGACGATGGTTTTTAGACCCATTTCGGCGCAGCGCAGGGCCGTAGCCGCTGAGATACTGGTCTTGCCAACGCCGCCTTTGCCGGTGTGTACGATCACGCGCATGGTGCTATTCCTACCTCATGGTACTCCGTGGGGGTGGGCAGCAGCGCCGCCCAACATGCTGACGTTACTCGTTGCGTATACGTCATTATGCCGAAAAAGTGACATTTTTGCGCGTCCTTTTCGGTGTAAGATAAGCGTAGGCTGCGAATTTCTCATCCGCCGACGAGCCTTGTCATCGGCGTAGAACGGCCATGTGGAGTCGTAGGTCAGAAGGCGCCCTCGGAAATGCCTTCGCTCGCCAAACTTGCATTTAAGCCTCGCAGGGCTGTCTTGACCTGGCCAGAGACGCTGCCTACGACCAACGTCCCCATATTGAAGAGGTGAGCAACTGCCAGCGCCGCTTTGAAGCCGTGCCAAGACGCTGGCAGGCGACCTGAGCTGAAACCGTGTGCCTGAGTGGAGAAGACAGCATGAACGACGACTACAACACCTGGAATCAACTGGCCCCGTTGGGGCTGCTGCTGGTGGGCCTGGGCTTATCGCTGGTGGGCAACGCCACCCTGGCCAAAGGACGCGGCAAGCCCTGGGTGCTACAAGGCACACTGGGCCTCATTTGCTTTAATGCGGGCCTAGCCCTCTTCGGCGAGTCGGTCAAGGCGCGCGCCCACTACGAAGCAGAGTTGCGGCGACGCACGCACGGGCAGGCCTAGCCGCCTTGCGCTGGCAACGCTGAAGCAGCGGTGGGCCTGACCAGCGGACTGAAAGGCGTGGGCAGCTCATCGGGGCGTGGCGGATTGAACGTACCTAGCAGGCGGCCATCAGCGCTGAAGGCATAAATCTGGCCGCTGCTGAGGTTGTACAGGAACGTACCACCCTCCATGCGCTGAATGCCCAGCGAAATGCCGATTGCTTCCGTCTGGGGCGCGCCCAGGGCCAGGCGCAGCGCTTCCACGCCGGCCCACAACGACCCGATATCGCCCTGGGGGATGATGGCTCCTGGGCCGAGCAGCGGAGCAGGGTTCAACGCAGGCGGCGCTTCCTGTATCCAAACGCGCCGCTGACCTGGAGCGATAGCCCAGACGCTGCGGGTGCTAGGATCGTCATACATGACGCCGCGCTCAAAGATTTGGGCGCTGCCCTGCCAGCCATAAGCCGCCTGGATGGGACAGGCTAGCTCGCGGCTCAGGTCGGGGTTGCGCTGCCATAGGCGCAGATAGTTAGGATCGATGGGCGTTTGGCAGGTGAACTCAGCCGTCGGCTCGCCGCTCAGATTAGCGAACAGTGGCGCGCGCGCCGGCACGAACCCTCCGTCAAGTTCCGCGCGGCCAATGAACAGGCCCACATAAGCGGTGGGGCTGGGCGTGATCGTGGGCGTGGGCGGCGTCGGCGTCGGCGAGATGGCGGCTTGGGTAGCGCGCAGCTCATCGGCGTTGGGCGTAGGCGAGATGAAGGCCGTCGCCAGGCTGCGCACCTGAGCGATGGGCGTCGAAGGCAGCTGGGCTGCCTCTTGGCAGGCGGACAGGAGCGCCAGCAACAGCGCCAAACAGTGGATAGGCTTCACAGGGATCGTCGATAGCGGCACAGATGACATAGGACGATTGTACCAGATTTTTCTCTCGCGCCCTGGCATTACAAGTTCCAAACAAAAGCCATATCTCCGCCCCAATTTGTAAATTCTGGATCAGAATGCTGTTAAAGCAGCGCTTCTTTCCTGCGCTTTGTCGTGTACCTGGGTAGAATACAGGCAGTCACGTAGAAGTACGAAAGGCATCGGGCGCGTCTCTGCCCAATCCCTATGAGCGATCTCAAAATTAAGGACTTGACGGTCAGCCAACTGCAAACCCTCATCCGCCAAACCGTCCACGAAGCGGTCGCCGAGGCCATGCTAGAGCTGAGCTTGGCCACTATCGACGAGCCACGCATGCCGCTGGAAGCAGAGATGCTGGAGTATCTGCGCTCTTTACCCGTGAGTTTCGTCACTCCACATGACGACTGAGCCGCCACACCGGCTTCCCGCCGCATGAATCGCGCCGATACCCTAATCATCCTGCCGGCCTACAACGAGGCAGCCAACATCGTGCGCACCCTGCGCGCCTTGCACGAAGCGCTGCCTAGCGCCGACTTGCTGGTCGTCAACGACGGCTCAGAGGACGACACCGGCGCGCTGGCCGAGGCTGCAGGCGCAACGGTGTTACACCTGCCCTACAACCTGGGGATTGGAGCGGGCGTGCAGACGGGCTTCTTGTATGCACAGCGTCAGGGCTACGCCGTCGTGGCCCGCAACGATGGCGACGGCCAGCACGCCCCAGCTGGCCTGACTAGCCTGCTAGAACGCCTGGCGCGCGGCGACGTTGACATGGTCATCGGCTCGCGCTTCTTGGGGGATGACTACGGCACGCCGCTGGCGCGCCGCTTGGGCATTGGCCTTTTGTCTAGGCTGATAAGCGGCATCGTTGGCCAGACGATCACCGATCCCACCAGCGGCTACGCCGCCTTCAATCGGCGCGCCATCGACCTGTTCGCTCGCGTCTATCCACACGACTATCCAGAGCCAGAAGCCATCGTCATCGCTCATCGCAGCGGCCTACGCTTGTGTGAGATTCCCGTCACCATGCGCAAGCGCGAAGGCGGACGCAGCAGCATTACCGCCCTGCGCAGCGCCTACTACATGCTGAAGGTGACGCTGGCCATCCTCATCAATCTGCTGCGCAGGCCCTATCGCGCCACCTGAGCCAACCCACGTCACCCCCTGCGAGAAAGACGCCATGCTCTGCACCGACAAACGCGACAGGGAAGGGATCATGCGCATCGGACGCATTTGTGGCCTGGCTCTCCAGCATATGCTGGCCCACGTCCAGCCGGGCATCAGCACGCTGGAACTAGACGAGATTGGCGCGACCTTCTTACGTCAGCACCGCGCCATCAGCGCCCCGAAGAAAGCCTACAACTTCCCCTCGTGGACGTGCATCAGCGTCAACGACGAAGTGGCGCATGGCGTTCCCAGCCACAAGCGCATTGTCCAGGCAGGCGATGTGGTCAACATCGACGTGTCAGCAGTGCTAGATGGCTATTGGGCCGACACTGGCGCCACTGTGCTAGTGCCGCCTGCCAAGCCCGCCCACGTAGCGCTGTGCCAAGCGACGATCAACGCGCTGCACAGCGCCATCGCCAGCGCTAGAGCCGGCGTCCCCGTCTACGAGATAGGCCGCACTATTGAAGCCCACGCTAAGCGCGGCGGCTACCGCGTCTTCCGCGAGTTGGGGGGGCATGGGGTGGGCCGCCACATCCACGAAGACCCCAACGTTTACAACTACTTCACTCGCCAGGTCAGCGATAGGCTGGTCAATGGCCTGGTGCTGACCGTTGAGCCGTTCTTCAACCTGGGTCGCGGCAGGCTGTACACTGCCAAAGATAAATGGACGCTCAAGAGCGTAGACCGCAGCATCAGCGCTCAATACGAACATACGATCATCATCCAGGACGACAAGCCCATCTTGTGTACCCAAGTCGAAGGCGGGCATTGAAACCTTTTCATCTAGCGTTCATGCCCTGGGCTTAGAATGGACGCCGTCACTGTAGACAGGGCGGGAGCATAGCACGATGATTCGAATCGACGGCAAGCACTTTCGTGACGAGCAAGGCCGCACCCTGCTGCTGCGCGGCGTCAACCTGGGCGGCAGCTCCAAAGTCCCCTACAGCCCAGATGGGCGCACTCATCTGCGCGAAGGCTTCTTCAAGCACCGCGAGGTGAGCTTCGTGGGCCACCCCTTCCCGCTAGCAGAAGCCGACGAGCATTTCGCGCGGCTGGCTTTATGGGGGCTGGACTTCGTGCGCCTGCTCGTCCCCTGGGAAGCAGTGGAACACGCTGGCCCTGGCCAATACGACGAAGCCTATCTGGACTACATCCGCGCCGTCGTCCAGAAGGGTCACGAACATGGCATGCGCTTCTTCATCGACCCGCACCAGGATGTCTGGTCGCGCTTTACAGGGGGCGATGGGGCGCCTGGCTGGACGCTGGAAGCCGTCGGCTTCGACATGACGCATTTCCACGAGACGGAAGCAGCCTTCACCCACCAAATCTACGGTGATCCTTTCCCGCGCATGATTTGGCCCACCAATTACAACCGCCTGGCCTGCGCCACCATGTTCACCCTGTTCTTCGCCGGCGACGACTTTGCGCCTAAGACGCACATCGAAGGCCGTTCGGCTCAAGATTACTTACAAGGCCACTTCATCGCAGCCATGCAGCAGGTAGCGGCCCGCCTAGCCGACCTGCCCAACGTCATCGGCTATGATACGATGAACGAGCCGCATCGCGGCTACATCGGCTGGCACGACCTGACGCAGCACGAATCGCGCTGGCGCATGGGCCTCACGCCCACGCCCTACCAGAGCATGCTCCTGGGCGTGGGCCTGGCACAGATGGTCGATGTTTGGTCGTTTAGTTTTACAGGGATGAAGCTGGCGGGACAGCAGCGCGTTCGGCCCAACGGCGTGCGCGCCTGGCGCGAGGGCGCGGATTGCGTCTGGCGACAGAACGGCGTCTGGGACTTCGACCGCGAGGGCAAGCCGCACCTGCTGCGCGCCGATCACTTCGCTCGCGTCGATGGCCAGCCCAGAGACTTCGCCCACTACTTGCGCCCCTTCGTCAACCGCTACGCTGCAGGCATACGCCAGGTCGATCCGAAGGCCATCATCTTCATTGAATCCGACGCACTTGGCGGCGAGAAGCTGGAACGCTGGACAGAACATGACGCGCCCAACGTGGCCTATGCGCCGCACTGGTACGACGGCCTGACCCTATTCACCAAGCGCTATCTACCCTTCCTGGCCCTAGATACGCACGGCTTCAAACCCGTCGTCGGTACGCAGGCCGTGCGCCGCTCCTTCGTCCAGCAGATCAAAGGCCATGTGGAGCAGGGCCGCAGCTTCTTGGGCGATGTGCCGGTGGTCATCGGCGAGACGGGCATACCCTACGACATGAACGGCGCGCGCGCCTACCAGACGGGCGATTTCCGCGCTCAGGAGCTGTGCTACGACGCCACCATGAGCGCCCTAGAAGCCAACTTGGTGCATTTCACGCTGTGGAACTACACGGCAGACAACACCAACGCGCGCGGCGATGGTTGGAACGGCGAGGATTTGAGCATTTTCAGCCGCGACCAACAGCGCAACCCCAAAGACCTGAACAGCGGCGGCCGCGCCTTGCGCGCCGTCGTGCGTCCATACGCGCGCGCCCTGGCTGGTGAGCCGCTGCGCCAGCGCTTCGACATGTACACTGGCATTTACGAATGTGCCTTCCGACCTGACTCGTCCAGCAGCGCGACCAGCGAATTCTTCATACCGACCCTGCAGTATCCTCAGGGAGTGCGCGTCAGCCTCAATGAGGGGACATATGAGCTGGATATGACTAAGCAGCGCCTCTTCGTGCGTCACAGCGCCAAAGACGTGCCGCACTTCTTGCGTCTTGAGCCGCAGGAAGCGCGCCGACCTCAGGGGCAGCGCGAGCGAGATCGGCGGCGCGCCTTGTTGTTTGGGCTGGGCCTGTGGTTGATCTGGCGCTTGCTGCGTCGCAGACGCTAATCGGCAGCAGTCGAATTGACGCTGTTAAGCTGGTTGAGGATTTGGCCCAAGCGCTCCGTCTGAGCTTGAATCTGATCGATGATCGCCACACAGCGTTCTTGGCTCAGGCGCTCGCGATGGCGGCGCAGCACGTCGCATAGGATGATAATCGTCGTGAGTGGGGTGCAGGCTTCCAGACTGAGCGTGGTCAGCAGCTCGGCTTGAAGCCGCACCAGGCTCTCTGCGTGCAACAAACGATCCATCAGGTGGGAAGTCTGCTGCTCCATCATGTTGTCAACGCACTGCAAGATGTGGTCGGCGTCCGCCTGCTGGTGCAGGAGACTTTGCAAGGTGTCGCGGTTTTGTGAGGGCATGAGGTGCTTTGTAGCTTTTCTGCTTGAGGAGGTACAGTCATTATACACGGGATATGAGATGTAACAGCGTCGGAAACTTGTAGATTTCTGACAATTGTCTCGGAACTTATACAGACGCCATCAGCCACGCCTGAACAGGCGCCAGCCCGAAGGCTTAGGCTTGGCAGGCGGAAGCGGCGCGCAGAGCAAAGTAGTCGCTCCCCCACCGTAGGCGTCGAAGAAAGGGCGACCTTTATCCATGACGAATTGCATGTTACGCAGGCGAGCGCGTCGGAAGACGAATTCTAGGAAAGCGCCGCGCTGGCGCAGCCTGGCTTCGATGGCTTCGGGGGCAACATCCTTCTCCCAGCGCCACTTGTCGGGGAAGAGGGTGTAGTACTGAGCATAGGCGACGGCGGTCAGGACGCTGACGCCGCGATTGTGATAGTCCCACAAGCCTGCGCCTTCATAAGCCTGGGCGGTCAAGACGAGGGCGCGCGCCGCTTCCCATTGGCGCTGAAATGAGCCAGGGCGTTTGTCTTCCTGGACGAGCTGAGGTAGGTAGCCTTCTGGGTGCAGATGATCGTCGATGATGACGCGGAAGTGACGAGCAGCATCCTGGCGCAGCGCTACTTCGTCTAGCAGGACACCGACGACCATGAGCAGAGGCATAGCGCGCAGCCGAGCTTCCAGCCCTTCAGCCTGATAGCAAGTCTGGACGACGGTGTGCAGCGGCGCGGCAGCCTGTGGTGGCGCGATGTCGCTCAGCAGGGATAGGGCGTAGGCGTAGGCCATGGCCTGGTCGAGATCAGGCTGAACCTGGAGCTGCTCAGCGGCCTGGGCCAGTATGGGCAGCAGAGCTTGACGCGCCGCCAAGTCGCTGTGCCAGCGGGCTAGGACAGCCTGGCGCACCAACTCAGCCCATGGATCGTCCAGGGGAGCTTGCAGGGCTTCCCAAGCGCTGGGATCAGGGGCAGCGACGGCGTTTGTCCAGTCTTCAAGGCATAGGTACAGGCCGTGTGGTAGGCTCATGATCCAACTCGTTTGCTTCTTGTTCGACTTTATGGAGTATTATAATCTCTGAGTCTCAAACTCGGTTAGGATGATCTTGAGTATCTTCTGAAATGAGCGCCCCCATGAGTGAACCTGCTGCCAAGCCTCCTGCCTCTGCTTATGAAGACCCCGCCCAGGCTTTGGTCGAAGTACAACTGCGCCTGCGCGCCCTGATCGCGGAGTACGCCAATGGGGCGATCAACATGGCCCAGTTCAACGCACTCTATCATTATTTGGTGGAGCGGCGCATGACTCTAGAGCGCAGCCTGAGCGACCCTGATGCAGAAGACTGGCATGAAGCGGCCAAGGGCGGCATGACAGGAGAGTTGCGCAACCGCTTCCAGGCCCGTCTGATCTTTCTGGCGGTCTTCCGCCAAGCCACCGAGCAACCTCTGTTCGTCAGCGGCAAGCTGCCTGCTAAGGCGGCGCAATCGGTGGCGCACTTGGTGCGCACCCTGTGGGCCAAAGCCGCCTGGCAAGCAGGAATCTTCCGCTACAGCATTGGCCAGGGTTACTGGTTGGTGGTGGTCATGGGCGAAGCGCGCACGATGAGCCTGGCCACCTTCTCCCTCGCACCTGCTCCTTTGCAGGTAAACCAGTTGCGCGACTTACACACCGATTTTGAGCGCGCCAACCGTTCTGCTTTGGCGCGCCAGCTGCCGCCTGATCGCATGGTTTTTCCCCAGCGCGCGCTGGTTAGCACGCTGTAGGTTCAACTCGTCCAAAGGATGAAACAATGTTTTTGACCGACTCAAGCGATGGGCTAACATCTTTCATCGTCCACCCATGCTACTACGAAATCGTCATGCACGACGACAGCCGAAGAGCGGTTGACAGTTGGATGAGACGCATAGAAGCCATCTGGACGCTACATATCCAGACGCGGCAACCTATACCTGTATTGACAGTCCATCCTCATGAAGGCGCTGTCCCCCTGAATTACGCCTTCGTCGAAGGTTTGAAGCTCGCCAGACGCTTCCGCGATTTACCACCAGGACGAAGCGCTTTTTTGGAGACTAGGAATTTCATGACACAGATGCTGGACTCGTTCTTGCGTGCTATGCGCTTGAGTGCGATCGAATATTATCACGCTTCGCCGCACAAACGTGCAGAAGCGGTAGCCTGGCTGAGCGAGCTTGGAGCGCGCTTGCGCGAAGACGACAGCTCAGGCTAGGTGTTCGCCGCCGTTGACGTGCAGCAGCGCGCCGGTGACAAAAGTCTCGCGAGCTAGATAGATGACCGCACGGGCCACGTCTGCGCCGTCGCCGGTGGTCTGCAGTGGCAGGGCCTGGCCCATCGCCTGCCATACAGCGTCGCTCATGCCATCGTTGGTCTTCATGACCGGCCCAGGCAGCACGGCGTTCACACGGATGTGCGGCGCCAGGGCCAGGGCGCTGTTCTGCGTCAACGACCAGAGCGCCGCCTTGCTGATCCCGTGTATGGGACGCTTGAGCCAGGGGCCGTCCACTCCCTGATCGACGATGTTGACGATGACGCCGCTCGGCGGCGTGTTGGCCAGCATGAGGCGCGCCGCCATCTGGGTGAGCAGGAAGGGCGCGCGCAGATTGACGGCCATCGTCTGCTCCCACTCGGCCAGCGTGGCTTCCAAAAACGACCCTTGTGGGAAAACCGAAGCGCTGTTGACCAAGATGTTCAGCCGCCCGAAGGCGCGTTGCACAGCGGTCATCACGTCCTGTGCGCCGTCGGGGTTGCTGAGATCGGCGCGCACGTCGAAGGCGTCCACGCCGAAGGACTTCAGCTCGTGCAGCGTGTCGCGCACCTGTTCCGCGCTGCTGTTGTGGTAGTGGATCATGACATGCACGCCCTGACGAGCCAGCTCTAGGGCGATGGCGCGGCCCACGCGGTGAGCAGCGCCGGTGACGAGGGCCACTTGATCGGTCAAATCCTGCTGCATACGGCCTCCTGTGCGACGTTCATGCGGCTGTCAGCCAATTTGAGTGAAGATGACGCGGTAGCTGGTGATAGCGGTCTGTCCTGTCGTGGTCGTGCAGGAGTTAGCCACCAAAGGGCTAGGCAGCGGGTCGGATAGACCAGGCATGTCGACGATGTAGCCTCTGCCTTCCTCCATCTGAAAATCAGCGTAGTTAGGGCCACGTTCTGGCTTCAGACCGACGACGAAGACATCGCTGCCACCATCCCAGCGCACGCGCACGCGCTCGCCAGGCAGAGGACGACCCTGGAAATCCTGGACGTAGACTTCAATCAAGCCACTGAGTTCCACGTCACAGTACGTACCGATGACTCGGCCTTGATAGAGACGGCGTGGCGGATTAGTGGGAATGACGAGCAAGTTTAGCGCTGTAGGACTAGCTTGCGGAGGTGGAGTTTTGCTAGGAGGTGGCGTCAAAGTGGAGGTGGCTGTCGGTACGACGACGGTCACGATGGCGGCCACGTCAGCATCTGGGATGAGCTGGTCGGCGCAGCCTTGCTTGCCCTGGAGCTGATAGAAGGTGCGCAGGGTGCGCACGGCGCGCAGGCCGGCAGTGCTGTCTACGTACCCGCCGCGCGCCAAGTCGCAGGCGATGTCAGCTAATGCTTGGAAAGGGTCTGGCCCTAGGTTGAGGGCGATCATGCGCTCGACGGCCTTGCTCAGGTCGCTGTCATAGGCGAATTGCAGGGCAGCGGCGATAGCGTAGTCGGCTTTCGCTTCCGGGCGGAGTTGGCGCGGCACAGTATCGAACTGGGCCACCGGAGCGACGTTCCAAGCGTAGTGGAGCGCGCCGCTCAGGCCGATGACCCAGCCCAAAAACAGCGGCCACCACGCGACGGAGCGCTTGCGGCGCTGATAGCGGCTCTGGCGCGGGAAGGGCAGATGTTCAGCGGGTTCTGGCGGCGGAGGCGGCAGACTCATCATGGACGGCTTCCTGGCGCGGCAGGCGTCAGCAGGCGGAAGTTCTCCATGAGTGGCGTCAGCGAACCCAGGCCTTCTGCCAGCGCAACGAGCAAGCGCACCTCGTCGATGGGCCGACTGGTGCTGATGAAGCGCTCGGCAGTGCGCCGCACGTAGTCCGGCACGTTCTCTTCGCCTAGAGCGCGCAGGCGCTCGACAGCCCCCAGCCGATCCCCATCCACCAGGTAGCCAGCAGCGATCATGACCGTATATTCATCGCGGTAGCGCTGCGCCAGCGCCGCTAGCGGGCTGTCGGTGTATTCTACAGGGGCGAGCTGCCAACCAATCAGCAAGCCCATCGGCGCGCCCAGGGCCAGCCCCAAAACCAGCGAAATGAGGAAACGCCTCATGCAATTGTCCCACTAGTTCTCGTCGTCGCGCGGGATTGTAGCGACATTCACGGCGCTTGGGTAGGGAGGGACGCTCACTCCTCGGCGCTGTTGCCATTGGCAGCTGGCTTGTTGCCCTGGTGGTCTTCGGGCGGGGGCGGCTGGCTGAGCCTACGGCGATATTCTTCTAGCGCCTGCATAACCTGCCCGCGCGAAATGATGGCGCTCTCGTCTTCTTCGGTCAGCAATTCGCGCGGGATGGGAATCTTCTTTTGGTTCAGATATTCGACTAGGGCCTGGCTGAAGCGGCGGTTGGCTTCGTCGCCGAACTGTTGGCGCGCTTCGCGCAGGTGATCGACCATCCACAGGTAAACGTCGGCCTCGGTGCGGCGCTTGTCGTGGGTCAAATCCAGGATGTTGTACTTGCGGATGAGGGTGATGGCCGGGCGATAGACGTTGTCGTACCAGTTGGCGGCGGCGTCTTCTGTGCTGACGGGATGGCCCAGAGCGCGTTCCAACACTTGGGCGTGCAGGTAGATGTGACCCATCAGCTCTGGATAGCGCGATGGCTCAGAGAGTTCCATCGACTGATGGCGCGGACGGGTGTGGTCAAGCTGGGTTTCGTCCAGGAAGGCGGCGTAGCTGGCGGCGGCGTCCAGGTCGCGCAGCGTCATGCCCGGCTCTAGGCGGACGCTGGTGGGCAGTTCCGTCACGTGGGCTTGGATCGTCTCGGCGCCGAGCTGACGAGCCACGCTCACGCGGTGGTTGCCATCGCGCACGAAGTAAACATCCCCCACTTTGTAAACCTCAATTGGCGGCAGGCCGACCATGCTGTTGGCCTGGGCGTAGACGCGACTCCAACGCTCTTTGAGGTCGTTGGCACGCGGCAGGAAGGTGTTGGTGAAGTCGCGGTAGCGGCCCACGCTGCCGACGATGTTGGCCAGTGGAATATCTTGCAAGCCCCTGTAGCTCTCGGCGCGCAGGCGCAGCCGAGCGCGCACCTCTTCGAAGCTCAGCAGTTCGGTAGATTGGCCGCGCAGCAGGCTGAAGACCTCCTGCCAGAAGGCTTTGGCGCGCGCGCCCTGGAATTTGGTGACGCCTTCCAGATAGAGTTGTTCTTGATCCTCAGACATAGTTCCCTCTGGGTCGATTGACCCGCTGGAAGTTCCACCTCTGATGATACACGACTTCGGTCGAATCGTGCCGCAGAGATTCTGGCGCTCGGCCTGCGCTCAGATGAGGAGGTAGGCTTCGGCGACCGAGACGATGGCTTTGGAGCGCGTCTCTACCGACAGATGCCTTTGATCGACCTCGCGCGCAAATTGTATTCAGAAGATGAGGACATGCGCTCGCTGCGTCGACGTCCAGCTGGACGATTCCTTGTCCACCCTCAAGAGTCAGGCCTAGGCTATGCTGGAGAGGCCCGTTTGCCCAGAGAGCTAGCATGAGCCGTCGTCCGATCCATCCACGTCCTGAAGCCGCCAGCCTGGAAGAGTTGCAAGCCCAGGGCTTGTTGATCGTGCCGCACCCCGCTCAAGCCGAGCTGCTGGCCCACCCTGCCCGCTTCAAGGTCGTGGCCTGTGGCAGGCGTTGGGGCAAGACGCAGATGGCCAAGTTGGCCCTAGTAGAGCGAGCCATGTGCGGCCAGCAGACGTGGTGGTTAGCGCCCACTTACGGCATGGCCAGCCAGGTGTGGCGCGACCTGCGGCGCATTGGCTTGGCCCTGCGCGGCCAGATCAGCGCCCAAGAGCGGCGCATCGACCTGCCCAACGGTGGCCTGATGTCGGCGCGCAGCGCTCACATGGCCGATTGGTTGCGCGGCGTCGGCTTAGATTACGTCGTGCTGGACGAAGCTGCCTACATGAGCGCCGAGGTGTGGCCACAAATAGTGCGCCCTATGCTGCTCGATCGGCGCGGTGGCGCACTGTTCATCAGCACCCCGCGCGGTCAGAACTGGTTTTGGGACGTGTACTGCCTGGGACTCGATGCGCAGCAACCCGATTGGGCTGCCTTCCACTACCCCAGCTCCAGCAACCCGCTGATCGACCCCGCCGAGCTAGACGCCATCCGCCGCGTGACGCGCGAGCGCGTCTGGCGCGAAGAATACCTGGCCGAATTCGTGGCCGACGAAGGCGCGGTCTTCCGCCTGGTGCGCCAAGCCGTGCGCGCCCCAGCGCAGCCCATCTATCAGCCCGATCACGTTTACAGCGCCGGCATTGACTGGGGACGCGAGGATGACTACACCGCCATCGTCGTGCTGGACGCTAGCACGCACCAGATGGTGGCGCTGGATCGCTTCCATCAGATTGGCTGGGCTGTGCAGCGCGACAGGCTGCGCCGCTTGGCTGACTTATGGCGTCCGTCGCTCATCTACGCCGAGAGCAACGCCATCGGCGCGCCCAACATCGAGGCGCTGCAAGCCGAGGGTTTAGCAGTGAGGCCTTTCGCTATGACGGCCAGCAGCAAAGGGCCGCTCATCCAGGCGTTGGCCCTGGCCATCGAACGTGGAGAGCTGGCCCTGCTGGACGACGAGACGCTCGTTGGTGAACTGATGGCCTATGGGCAGGAGCGGTTGCCCAGCGGACTATACCGCTACAGCGCTCCGCCCGGCGGCCACGACGATACCGTGATCGCTTTGGCACTGGCCTGGCACGCAGCCCAAAGCGGCGGCTTCCGCCTGGATTTCTTCTGAGCCTATTGATCCTGGCTCTCCAGGAAGGCCACCAGGTCAGCGAGTTGCTGCAAATCCAGGCGCTGGCCGAAGTAAGACGGCATGAGGTCGCCGACGTAGCCTTCGACGATGTAGGCGTTGGGCATGACGATGCTCTCCACCAGGTAGCGGCGCGCGTCGTAGCCTGCCAGACGAGGGTCGCGCAAATGCTGCTCAACGGTGCGCGTCCAGACGCCTTCGATGGCTGGGGCCGTCTGATCGTTGTGGCAGCCGGCACAGCCCAACGGGCTGCCGTCCAGGCCATTGGCTAGGCCATTGAAGAGCAGCTGGCCGTTGAACGAATCGCCGACGATCCCCTCTGCTTCCCACTTGGCCAGGATAGCCAGGCTGTTTGTGCCGACGGCGCGCGCCGCCACAATCTGGGCAACATCGGCCAAGCTGAGAGTCTGCAGGATTTGGGCCTGCACTTCCTGCTCGTTGGGCTTATAGCCGCAGGCTAGCGCCATTTGCTGATAAATCGCCCCCAAGCGGAACAAGTTGGCCGTCGAAAGATCAGGGTGCTTGTCGAAGTCGAAGCGCAGAATCTCGGCGAAGGTGGCTTGCTGGCGGGCCAGCGCCTGCGGGTCGCAGTCGACGCTGGGCAGCGGCTGGGCCAAAGATAAAGCCCACAAGCCTACCCCGCCGAGCAGGGCCGCCATCAGAGCGCGGGAGATTATTTTGGGCATCGATGTTTTTCCTCAGTCCATCCTCGCCCCAACCCCTCTCCCTGAGGGAGAGGGGCTTTCTTCGTGCAAGGGGAGAGGCTTTCAGCCCTCAGAGAGAGGGACTTAGAAGCTTTGAGGAGGAGAGAGCTATGACTGGCCGCCTTCAGCGTAGCTGCGCAAGTAGGCGATGATGTCGGCCAAGTCCTGCGCGCTGAGCTGATCCGGGTAGGTTTGTGGCATGATGCCGGAAGCGTAGGGCGCGACGATGTAGTCATTGGGGTGCAGAATGCTGGCGATGATGTAGTACTCCGGCGAACGACCTGCGTTCACGGGGTCGGCCAAGCGGATGTTGAGCGTGTTCGTCCAGGTGACTTCCGTCGCTGGGGCTTGTACGCCGCCCATGTGGCAGCTAGCGCAGGCCAGACGAGCGCGCACTTCGGTGCGGGCTTCGCCGTTGTAGATGGCCTTGCCGCGCACAGGGTCGCCGGTGAGGGCCGTCACAGCCACCAGGGCAGCGTCCACGTCGCGGCCAATCGCCTGGGCTGCTGGGCCACTGGCCACCATCGAAGCGTCAGCCTTGAGCTTGGTGAACTGATTGACAGCGAACAGGTCTTCAGTCGTCCAGGCGTTGCCCTTGTCCCAGTTGAGGATGTAGTTCACGATGTCGGCGACTTGGTCGTCGCGCAGAGGGCCACCACCGCGCTGCGCCCAGGCCACCATCTGCGTGCCGCCCCAAGCATCCTGAGAGCCAGGACGACCATGTACTAGCGTCGTCGTCAGGAAGCTGCGCAGGTCGCCGCCCCAGCCAGCTTGCAGCAGACGGTTGCTATCGCGCTCTAGGTACTGCGTCAGGGCCAAACCGCCCTGCGCGCGAGCCGCTTCTAGGCCGGGCAGATAGCCTTTGTCGGTGGCGGCCTGTAGGCTGTCCAGCAGCACCTCGCGCTCAGCGATCATCGGCTCAAGCTCAGCTTCGAGGGCAGCAATGCGGTTAGGCAAGCTGTTAGGGTCGTCCGTCCCCATGAGGACGTCGATCGCCTGAATGCGCTCGGTGATGGCGCGCAGGCGTTCCGGGCCAGGGTTAGTGGCGGCTTCGGCGAACAAGGCGTCGCGCTCGCGGTTGAGTTCGCTCATCTGCGTGTTGAGTTCCTGCACCTGGCGTTCGCGGCGGCCGATGTCGGCGTTCAGCGGGTTAAGGAAGCTGTGGCCGAACAACTGCGGGTTGTTGAGGGCTGGAGCGCGTTCGGCGATGCCCAGACCGGTCGCGCCGTGACAGGTAGAGCAGTTGGCTGCGAACAGCTCAGCGCCGCGCTCAATGGAGCGGCCCAGGTGTTGGCGTTCGAAGGCCGCCATGCGCGCTGGCTCATTGATGGCCACCCAGCCCACCAGCACCATCACGCCCACAAACATGACGATGCCCATGAGGACGCGGCCCTCAATGCTCTCGATGATTAGGCGTCCAACCAGACCTTCTTTTTCTTTCAGCATACGTTCGTCCTTAACATCGGGTGTCTGTGGTCAAGACAAGAGGCCTGCACAGGCTCTGTCGTGTGCGCGGTTGTGCGGCGCAAGCGAGGGGCGCTCTCCGCCCCTCGCCTCTTACTGTGGGTTGACGGCTCAGTCGAAGTAAGCCGAGTCGGGGTGCAGGAAGACGTGCTTGGCGTCCACACGGCGCTGAACGACTTCGTTGCCGTTGGCGTCGATGGTCGTCAGGAACAGCGGCTGGCCGTTGGCGTCCGTCTGGACGACGCCGTTTTCGATGTGGACGCCATCCCAGCTGATGACGATGTCCACGCGCTTGAGGGTGCTTTGAGCCTCGGCGATGATGATGGCGCCCCAGGCGTTGGGCAGTTCCTTGTGGCGCGCTTCGATGTGGTGGTGCAAGAATTCCAGCACCTTCTTCAGGGCTGGGGCGTCGTCTGGCACGACGCGGAAGCTAGAAGGCACGGTGATGGCGTGATCGGCCAACAATCGCTCACGCATTTGGGCGTACTGGCCCGTGCTGGTCACCTGAGCGTTGAAGGCTTCGACGGCTGCGCGCGGATCGGCGGCGCCGATTTGGGCGGTGGTGTACGCGCCTGGCACGAGCTGGGCATACGGCACGGTGCGCATCTTGCCGACGTGGTTGTGGGCCGGCTCCATTGTCATCTCGTGCAGGATTTCGATCTCTGCGGATGTGGAGACGGCGAATTCTGGCAAGCCCATGTAGCTGAGGATGGTGGCGAAGGACACCAGGGCCATCGCTAGCGACAGCGACACGCGGCGGTGCGCATAACGGCGGCTCTTGGTCAGGTCGATGTAGGGCATGACTGCCAGGATGCCGATCATCAGCGTGGGGAAGAGGATGCCCCAGAAGAACTTGTCGCCCAGCTTGAGCGCGCCCTGAATCCACAGGAAGTACCAGGGGGCAGTCGTGCCGAGCGGCGTCACCTGCGGGTCGGCGTGGTTCTCCAGCGGCGCATGGTAGAACCAGACGCACAGCACCACCATGATGAAGGTGGTCATGCCGATCCACATAATCTCGTTGGTCAGGATGTCGGGGATGAAGTAGACGCGCTTGTCCAGCGGCACGCGCTTGGCCGTGTCTTCGCCGATGTTCTCCGCGCGCGGGGGTAGGCTGTGGCCGTGAATGATGACCTTGTAGTAATGCACGCCGGTGAAGATGAACAAGAACACGGGCAGCAGCAACACGTGGGCCAAGTAGAAGCGCAGCAGGCCGTTCGCACCCAGTTCTGGCGCGCCGCGCACGATCAGGTTGACCTGCTCACCGATGACGGGCGTCGCTTCGGCCATCGATGCGCCGATGGTGACGGCCCACAGCGCCAACTGATCCCAGGGCAGCAGATAGCCAGTGAAGCTCAGCAGGCCGGTGAGGACGAGCAGGATGACGCCAGTGAACCAAGTGAATTGGCGCGGCTTCTTGTACGAACCAGTGATCCACGTCCTCATCATGTGCAGCGCCACAATCAAGACCATCGCTTCGGCGCCCAGGCGGTGTAGGTCGCGGACGAACTGGCCCAGCGGCACGTTGGACAAGATGTTGAGCATGTTGCCATAGGCGATATCTGGCGAAGGCGTATACCAGAACATCAACAAAATGCCAGTGATCGTCTCAAAGACGACGAAATAGGTGGACAACCAGCCCAGGCGGAAAGTGGGATAGATGCCCGTCATGTCGCGGTGGAAGTAACCAGGGCGCATGTGCAGCCAGAAGCTATCGGCATGCGGGGACAAGCGCGGGTTGGGGCGGCGCGAAGGCGGATCGCCGCGCAGGGCCTCGCGGATGTCCTGGATGTTCATGCCCGCCGTCAAGCGTTCAACGGTCTGGTCAATCCCCTCCATGAGGGCTTTGCGGAAACCCTTCTCCTTGACGTCGTCAAGGAACGACGGAAACGGCAGAATCGACATAGCACTACTCTCCCAGTGGACTAACGGTAAGGCACGAAGTTAAGTTCGTTGCGGGCCGAGGCGCACGCCATGGCCAGGGCCGAGCGACCTCTTGCCCGTGTTTACACGGATTTCAACCAGCGTCTTGTCGGCAGCAATCGGGATGGGGCTGCCGCTGCCATCGCTTTGGGTGCGCGTGCCGTCGGCGTACACCAGCTCAATGTTGAAGCGATCCAGGCCGCGCGGGGCTGGGCCTTCGATCCAACTGCCGTCGCCGGTGAACTTAGAGCCGTGGCAAGGGCATTCGAAGCGATCGTTGGTGGCCACCCACTTCGGCAGGCAGCCCAGATGGGTGCAGACGCCATACAGCGCCAGGACGCCTTCGGCGGTGTTGCTGACGTGGAAGCGACCGCTGGGGACGCTGGTCGGTTGCGCGCCCACTTCGGGCAGATCGGCGGGGTTGAAGGGGAAGACACCGCCGAATTCACCCTCTCGGAAGCGCGGGAAGATGAACCAGATCAGGCCAGCGGTGGCTTGGCCCAACAGCAAAGCCAGCGAGGCGCCCCAGATGTAGTACAGGAACTCGCGGCGCGTGGGGGCGGGGACGGTGACAGCGGGAGCCGCAGGTGCGGCGCTGGCCACCTCTTGGCTGGGTTTGGCGATGCTGGCGCGAGTAGCCAGCTCACCTTGAGACGGATTCGCTGTAGCCATACGGTTCGATCATTCCTCCAACAAAGCTACGACAACGCAGGCAGCGCGCGTGAATACGTGGGTTGGTTCGGGCTGCTTTTATGCGAAAAATATCACAATCTGGACTAGCTAAACTATAGCATATCGCCGCATGGGTGTCAAAGACACGATGTATCCAAAGTCGCTCCGCTGGCTTGTCGGAATGAGCCGCCTGCGCCATAATGGAGGCCATGAGCTTGCACAGAATCAGCACGCACCAAGTAACTTGGATCGACATTGTACATCCAAGCGGCGCAGATGTCCAAAGCTTGCGCACGCTTTTGCCTTACATCCATCCGCTGCACCTAGAAGACATCCTCAGCCCCACCGAGCGACCCAAGCTAGACGAGATGGACAACTACCTCTACGTCGTCTTACACTTCCCGCGCTGGGACAAACAGGCCTCCATCACCCGCGCGCGTGAGGTTGATTTTGTGGTGGGGCGCGATTATCTAGTGACCGCTCACGATGGAGAGTTGCCGCCTTTGCAGAACATGCGCGAGAGCTGCGACGTGGATCAGCTCCAGCGCCAACAGCTCTTGGCCAAGAGCGGCGCTGCCCTGTTCTATGCGATGGTGCGCCGCCTACTAGACTACATTGAGCCGATCCTCAACAAGGTAGGCAGCAATGTCGCGCACATCGAAGACCACATCTTCGACCAGGACGCGCGCCACCTCATCCAGAAGATCAGCGTGGTGCGCCGCGACATCATCGCCCTGCGCCGCATTATTCGCTCCCAAATCAGCGTGCTGGAGTCGCTGTCCAACCTAGAGCATGTCATCATCCAAGAAGGCATGGACGAGTATTTTGGCGACGTGGACGACAAGATCAAGCGCTACCGCGACACGCTAGACGAACATTACGAAGTCATCAACGGCCTGGCCGACACAGCCAACATGCTGGCCACCTATCGCATCAACGATGTCATGCGCGTCCTGACAGTCATCTCTGTCATCATCCTGCCACTGTCGCTCATCACTGGCGTGTACGGCATGAACGTGGAGCTGCCGTTGGCCGAACATCCCTGGGTCTTCGTCGGGATCGCCCTGAGCATGGTCGCCCTCGCCGTCGGCATGTTAGCCTGGTTTAGGATTCGCGGTTGGTTGTAGTGCTGCCACCCCCCCAGATTGTCGAAGGCGACGAAGCCCTGTGCCAGATGGTCGAAGCACTGCGAGACGAGCCGCTGCTGGCCATCGACACCGAAGCCAACAGCATGTATTCCTACGAGACGCGCGTCTGCTTGGTGCAAATCTCTAGCCGCAGCGCTGACTATATCATCGATCCCTTCACCATCCGCGACACGAGTCCGTTGGGCCATCTGCTGGCTGACCCGCAGATCGAAAAAGTCTTCCACGCCGCCGAGTATGACCTAGTGTGCCTGCACCGTCAATACGGCTTCAAGCTCGTCAACCTGTTCGACACTATGCTGGCGGCGCGCGTACTAAACGCTGCCGTCGTCGGCCTAGCTGACCTGCTCCAGCAGCATTTTGGCGTGCAGGTAGACAAGAGCCATCAGCAGGATAATTGGGCTGTGCGCCCCTTGTCCGACGACAGCTTGCGCTATGCCCAGATGGACACCCACTATCTGCTCGCCCTGCGCGACAAGCAGCGCCAAGCTCTGGCCGATTTGGGACGTCTGGAAGAGGCCCAGGAAGTCTTCAACGATGTGCTGCTGGTGGAGATTAAGCCCCACGAATTCGATCCCGATGGCTTCTGGCGGCTGACCAGGGCGGATCAGCTTACGCGGCGGCAGATGGCCTTGCTGCGCGAGCTATACCTGCTGCGCGACGACATCGCCCGCCACCTCAATCTGCCGCCCTTCAAGGTGATCGAAAATTATCGCCTGATCCAGTGGGCCATCCGTCCGCCCAGCAAGGCCCAGGACATAAACCTGGCCGATGGCGGACTCCATCCTCAGGTGGTCAAGACCTACAGCCAAGACATCGTAGAAGCCATCAAGCGCGGCTACCAGGCGCGGCTGCCGACGCGCCCCACCCCACAAACCCCTGATCCTATCGTCGCGGATCGCTACGTCGCCCTGCACGACTGGCGCAAAGCTGTGGCTCAGCAGCGCCGAGTAGAGGCCAACATCATCATGACCAAGCACACCCTGTGGGAACTAGCGCGCCGTAAACCACTCAGCCTAGAAGAACTAGGCCAGATTCGCGGCTTGGGGGCTTGGCGCGTGGCCCAGTACGGCGACGCACTGCTTCAACTGCTGGCGCGCCTGAAGTGAAGCCCTGGCCTTGCGCTCAGCGGCGACTGCGCTATGCTGTGACGCATAACGACTTGTTTCGATGAGGTGTATTGTGCGCATTTTAGGCATCGAGTCCTCGTGCGATGAGACGGCGGCGGCGGTCGTCGTCGACGGCCAACACATAGCCAGCAACGTCATTGCGTCGCAAATCCATATCCACGCGGAACACGGCGGCGTCTTCCCAGAGTTGGCTTCGCGCGCTCATGTGGAAGCCATCGACCACGTGGTACAAGAAGCTCTGCGCCAAGCTCAGGTAGAGGTAGAAGCGCTGGACGCGATAGCCGTCACGCGCGGGCCAGGACTGATCGGCTCGCTGATGGTGGGGCTGAACTACGCCAAAGGCTTGGCGCTGATGACGGGCAAGCCGCTCATCGGCGTCAATCATCTGGAAGGCCACGTCTATTCGCTGTGGCTGGTGCAGCCCTTCCGACCTGTCACCTTCCCCATCGTCGTGCTGATCGTCAGCGGTGGTCACACAGAGCTGTTGCTCATGCGCGAACATGGCCAGTACGAGCGTTTGGGCGGCACGCTAGACGACGCCGCCGGCGAAGCCTTCGACAAGGTGGGCCGCCTGCTGGAACTGCCCTTCCCCGGTGGGCCTCACATCGAACAGGCCGCCCAATTGGGCAATCCGCGCGCCTTCGCCTTCCCGCGCGCCAAACGCGACGACGGCTTCGACTTCTCCTTCAGCGGGATCAAAACCGCTGTCATGCGCCAAGTGAGCGTGTCGCCTTCAGCGGCGGCGCGCCTGGCCCGCGATAACCAGCAGCCCGCCAAGCTGCGCAGCGACGTCAGCGTGCGCGACGTGGCCGCCAGCTTCCAAGCAGCGGTAGTCGATACGTTAGTGGAGAAGACGGTACGGGCTGCCAAGCAGTTCCAGGCGACGGAGATCGCCGTCGTCGGCGGGGTGAGCGCCAACCAACTGCTGCGTCAACGCTTGCGCGCCGAGAGCGAACTGCCAGTGCGCTACCCACCGCTCAACTTATGCACCGACAACGCCGCTATGATCGCCGCCGCCGCCTACCAGCGCTTCCGGGCTGGTCAGCGCGACAGCTTGGCCCTGGAAGCGCTAGCCCAGTGGCCGCTGGCCTGATGGCGCTAAGCCTTGTTCCAGCGCCTTCACCTTGTCGGCGCGGCGCACGAAGCGCTCTTGATCGGCCTGGAACTGCGCTGCAATGAAGGCCGCACACAGGTGTTCAGCCAGGGTGATACCCACGACGCGCGCGCCCAAGCACAGGACGTTCATGCCATCGTGTTCCACGCCCTGAGCAGCGCTGTAGGTGTCGTGGCAGATGGCGGCGTAGACGCCGTGCAGCTTGTTGGCAGCGATGCACACGCCGACTCCGCTGCCACACAAGACGATGCCGCGCTCAGCTTCTTGGCGCTGCAAGGCCCGACCGACGGCTATGGCAGCGTCTGGATAGTCGGTCGAGGGCTGCTCGGCGTGGACGCCCAAATCGAGGACGTGATGGCCCTGGGCGCGCAGGAAGCCGACCAGGTGCTGCTTGAGGGGGTAGCCGGCGTGGTCGCTGGCGATGGCGAGTCTCATAAAGGCTTCACTCCGAAGTCATAAGGCGGCATTCAGCGCCGAAACGTTCATCTTGCGCGCTATACTAGCGCAAAAGTGACAAGGCGAGGAGCGCCTATGGCCATGATTGGCAGCCCACTGCGGCTGAGCCTGGCCCTGGTAGATTTTGTCCAGCGAAGCGCAGAAGCGACCTTCATCCTGCCTGATCGCCAGGACGCCCAGTGAGTGGCGGGGCGCGTTATCCCTGATCCGATGATGATTGGCGAGGAAGGCCTGCCGACCTACTACTAGGCCGTGCCAGACTAGGCCCTCTGTCCGCTGATCGTCCGAAAGTCACGCGTCGTCCTGAGCGGCGCGCTCGTCTAGCCCGATTTCAGCCTGGCGCTGGCGCGACTGTTCGACTATGGCAGCCACCAGCCATAAGAGCCACCGTTGAGAGTGAGCTGGATGGCGTCGCGCCCGTCGGCCGTCATCAGCCACAGTTGATAGTTGTTGCTGTCGCCGCTGGTGAAGACGATGAAGCGTTCATCAGGCGAATAGCTGGCAGCCCACTCGTCGGCGCGAGTGTTGTACAGCATACGCTGTTTGCTGCCGTCGGCGTTCATCAAGGCTACGCCGTTGCTGCCATTGCGCAGGCTGAGGTGGAGGATGGTGCTGCCGTCCTGGCTGTAGACGGGCGAGGCGTCGCGCGTCTCGTTTTGAGTCAGGTAGACGAATTCGCCCGTCTCCAAGTCGAGTCGGCCGATCTCCCAGGTGCGCCAGTTGTTCGGCTCGCGGCTAGTGGTGAAGACGATGTGGCGGCCATCGGGGCTGAAGCGGGCGTGCGTCTTGCGCTCTTCGGAGCTGTAGACTAGCTCTGGCTCGCCGCCGCTGAGCGAGACGCGGTACAGGTCGTGCAGGCCATCGCGTTTGGCGTCCGCTGAGTAGATGATGGCCTGGCTATCAGGCGTCCATTGTGGCACACGATCCGTGAAGTTGTTATTGGTGAGTTGGCGCAGATCGCCGCCATCGGTGTCCATGACGAAGATTTCGAAGTCGCCGTCGCGGTTAGACTGGAAAGCGATCCATCGGCCATCTGGCGAAGGCACGGGGTACATGTTGTCGCGCGGGCCATCGGTCAGGCGGCGCGCGCTGCCCGCGTCCAGGTCATAGAGCCAAATGTCGTTGCCGCCACCTGGCCCGACGGCGTGGTAGACGATCTTGCCGCTGACGTCGCTCAGGCTGGCAGGCCAGGCCGCTCTGGTAGGGGACGGAGTAACGCTGGCTAAGAGCAACGTTGGAGCAGGGATAAGCGTCGTCGTGGCCGTTGCGCGCGCGGCAATGCCCACGTTGGGCAGGGTCTCAGGCGCGCTGCTGTCGTCTGGTTCTGGTGCGCCACCCTCGGTGCTGAGGACGAGCGTGGCGGCGATCAGAGCAGCCAGCGCCGCTATCAACAGGAAGAAGCAGCCCACTGCTCCGCCAAACAGGACGCCGTTCCAGGGGTTGGGCCGCTCTTGGGCGCGCGGAGTCGGGGGCAGAGCCACTGATGAGGGATAAGCGTAGGGTGGAACGGGCGTGCTGGGTGCGAGATAGGGCGCCGCGTAGGGCTGTTGGTAGACGGCAGAAGAAGGGGTAGAGATGGTGGGGACGTGTTCCGAAGCAGGCATAGGCGCAGGCGTAGCCGAGATGGTCGGCTGAGCCTGCGGTTGCATGGCCTGGATGAAGGCTTCGCACAAGGCTGTCGCGCTGGGATAGCGGCGGGCAGGGTCTTTGTCTAGGGCGCGCAAGATGACGGCTTCCACTGCGGGCGGAATTTGCGGGTTGAGGTTGCGCGGCTTGGGCGGTGGCAGCGTCACTTGCTTGACGGCCACCCCATAAGGCGTCTCGGCTTCGAAGGGACGGCGGCCCGTCGTCATCTCAAACAGCATGACTCCTAGGGCATAAATGTCGCTGCGGCCATCGATAGGCTTGCCCTGGGCCTGCTCTGGCGACATGTAGCTAGGCGTGCCGACGACGCCCTGAGTGGTGATGGTGTTGCCTCCGCCGCTGTTGCCCAGCTTGGCGATGCCGAAGTCGGTCAGGTAGTAACCGCCAGTCTCATCGCGCAGGATGTTGGAGGGCTTGAGGTCGCGGTGCAGCACGTCCTTGCTGTGGGCATAGTCTAGAGCCGGCGCAATCTGGCTGAGCAGGTCAGCGCAGGCTTCCAGCGACATAGGGCCATCTCGTAGCAGGTCGTCTAGCGAACCCGACGGCATGTAGCGCATGACAATGTAGGGCTGGCCTTCAAATTCGCCGTAGCCGTGTACGGGCAAGATGTTGCGATGTTCCAGCTGAGAGACGATACGCACCTCGCGGTTGAAGCGCTGCAGGTAGGTTTCGTCGTCTAGGAACTGGCGCGGCAGCACCTTCAGAGCCACCTGGCGATTCATGGACTGCTGGCGGGCCAGGTAAACGCGGGCCATGCCGCCCTGACCTATCAGGCGCAGCACCTCATAACCGCCTATGTCTTTGCCGATCAGCTCGTCCACCATGCGCTCTTGCCCCATCGGTGCGGTTGGCTACAGACTGCATTATAAAGCAGACGCAGCGCTTTTGCATTGGGGCTGCGCGCAGCCTCGGACTCTATTCAGAGAAGAGGCTTTAGCGCCCTTGCAGGTAGCGATTGAGCGCAATACGCACCTGTTCTAGCAAGGTATTGCCGCTCATGGCTCTCTTCTCTAGCAGCGTGGCGTGGTTTTGCATAAGCAGGCGCTTCTCGCCATCGGTCAAATCTTGGGCCGTCACCACCAGCACGGGCAACATAGCATCCTGTTTGCGGATGTGACGCAGCACTTCAAAGCCGCTCATGCCACCCATCATGATGTCTAGCACGACCAAGCTGGGCTTGTTGTTTTTCAGCCAGTGCAGGGCTTCGTAGCCACTGGCCACCACCTCTACGGTGTAGCCGACGCGCTGCAAGATGTCTTTCATCAGCAGGCGATAGTTGCTCTTGTCATCCACAACCAGGATCGGCTCTTTGGGCATGATCTGCACAACGCGCGCCAGAGCATCCAGCAGAGTTGCTTGGTGGACAGGCTTGGTCAGGCTGACGGCCGCCCCCAAGTAGTGAGCGGTTGTGTGTTTTTCGATGATACTCAGGACGATGATGGGGATGTGGTGCGTCTTGGGATGATCTTTCATTCGTTCGATGATCTGCCAGCCGTCCACTTGCGGCATCATCACATCGGTGATGAGGACGGCGGGCTGCAAGCGCGCTGCCAATTCGACGATGGTTGTAGGATCGCTGCTCTTGTGGATGCGGTAGCCGCGCGTGCCAACGTAGTCGTCGATGAGCTGCAAGGTAGAAGGGTCGTCGTCTAGAGCCAGGATGAGCGGACGTTCGTCGTCGTTTGTCGCGTTTTCTGGCGCGCTTTCGCAGGGGATGGCGATGTGGAACTGGCTGCCGCGTCCCGGTGCGCTCTCTAGCCAGATAGAGCCACCATGCATGTCGATCAGGCGCTTGCTGATGGCCAGGCCCAGACCAGTGCCTTCGAATTCGCGCACCGCGCTGCCGTCGGCCTGGCGGAAAGCTTCGAAGATGACGTGATGATCCTCTGGCTTGATGCCAATGCCCGTGTCGTGGACAGTCAACCAGGCCCACGAGCCGTCGCTTAGGCCCAGGCCGAGCGGCGGGGCGAGGGGATGAGACTGCCCCTTGTGGATGTGCAGCGTGCGCAGGCGCATGCCCACCACCCCCTGAGGCGTAAACTTGATGGCGTTGCCCATCAAATTCAAGACGACCTGGCGCATACGCTGAGGATCGACCAACACCATCAGCGGCGCGCTGTGTAACTCCAGGGTATGACGCAGGCCTTTGGCTTCGGCTAGGCCGCTCAGTTCAGCGGCCACTTCTCGCACCAACTCGCGCATGTCCAGGCGCACTCGCTCCAACTCCATGCGGCCTGCTTCGATCTTCGACAAGTCCAGAATGTCGTTGATGAGCGAGAGCAGATGGTTGCCGCTGCGGTAGACGCGGTTGAGGCGATCCATTTGGCGCTCGTTGAGATCGCCGTAAGTCTGAGTCAGCAGCATTTCGCTGTAGCCGATGATGGCATTGAGTGGGGTGCGCAGTTCATGGCTGATGTTGGCCAGAAATTCGGTCTTCAGACGGTTGGCCGAGACGGCTTCTTCGTACAGCTCGGCGTTGCGCACGGCTGTCGCGATGTAACGGACGATAGTCGCCAGGGCATCCTTGTCGCCTTGCGAGAAGGTGCGCGTTGGATCGCGGCTGTCCAGGCCAATGCTGCCCACCACGCGATTCTGCACCACCATCGGCACGAGCAGCGACACTGTGCCGCCAGCTTCCAACAGGTTGCGGCGGTGTTCAGGATCGGATATCTCTTGGGCCAAGTTGACGGGCGTCAACAGGACGGGAGCATCATTCTCTATGAAGCGCTCCACATGCCGATAGTCGGGGCTGGTGTGTGAGATGATGACTTTGCCGATGAGCGTAGTAGGCGGGTATTCAGCCACCAGAACGCCGTCGTTGTTGGGGGGCAAGAAGCGCACTACGCCCACATGGTCAACTTTGAACTCTTCTTGGAGCAGGCGCGCGGCTTCGTTCAAGACTTGGGCCACGCTCAGGCGGCTATTGACCACCAGAGCGATCTGCTGGAGGGCGTTCAGACGGCGGTTGCGACGTTCTAGCTCTTCGGCGCGCTCAGAGTCGATCCTTTGCAAGCGCGCCACCTCCTCCATCTGCTCTTGCAGCTGGCTGAACAGGCGACGGTTGTGGATGGCGATGGCGATTTGCTCGGAGAGGCTTTGCAGGGCGTCGATGTCAGCTGCCAAGGGGCTGAAAGCGTGCGCATACTGGATGACAATAGCGCCTAGCGCAAGTTCAGCGACCAGCAGCGGCAGGACAATCTGCGTCTGAGAGGCGATGAAGCGCTGATCTTGTTCGCTGGCTTCGCTGCTGATCTGTAAGTAGCGTTGCAGCAGGGCGCGCTGGATCAGCGGAGCATCTCCCAGCAAGATGACACGCGGTATGCTTGCCAAGTTGAGAGACCCCAGCGGGTTGCTGACCGATTGGCAGACGAGCTTCTCGGTCTCCGCGTCGAACGTCCACAGTTGCACCAGGTCGCATGAGAGCTGCGTGGCGATGATTTGCGTCACGCGGCTGAATAGCTCATCAATGCTCACGTCGCTGATGAGGACCTGTGACACGCTCACGGCGGCGCTCAGGCGGGCCGTCTGCTGTTCCAGCGACTGCATAATGAGCTGTATCTCGCTGATGTCGTCGATCAGGGCGCAGTAACCGACGAGTTCGTTGCTGGCGTTGCGCAGGGCAATGGCCGAATAGTGAGCTTCGAACAGTGAGCCATCGCTGCGCACCAGGGTGACATAGCTCGACCAGCCGTAGGAGCGATTCGATTGACGCTCGATCAGCTCGCGCAGGCGCTGGCGATCCGCTTCTGGGAAGCGGTCTTCCATGCGCACACTCTGCTGGTTGGTCAGGCCGAACAAATTATTCCAGGCACGGTTGCGGTAGATGACCGTTCCGTCTGGCGCGCACACATCCACTGCCACGTTGACTCGATCCACCAGCTGGCGCAACGTGCTGTCATCAAAAGGAGAGTGGCCAGCCCGCGAGCGCAGGCGTGCGTAGTGAGCGCTGAGGTTGTGGCTCAGCAGCGACAAAGTCGTCTGCTGAGTCGCGTCAGGCATGGCGTCGCTGTCCAGGCCCAGTCCCACCAGGCCAGCGACGATGTTCTGCACGCTCAGGGGTAGGATGAGCAGGTGACGGGCGCGATAGGCTTCACAAACTGGGCGCAGAAGAGCAGGCACAGGGTGCAAGCTGACTCTACCTTCGCGGAACTGTTCTGCGAAAGCGCCGTAGTCAGCCCAGCCCAAGTTCTGTCCGCGACCAATCGCGGCCAGCGCAGGCTCTGGATAGGCATCGATCACCTGCGCGTCGGGCATATTGGCGTCATAGCGCAAGAAGAAGACGAAGGCAGCGTTGCAGTACTCGTGCAGGCCGCGCAGCGCCAAGCTGACCAACTCTCTGGTGCTTGTCGCCTGGCTCCAAGCCTGGCTGAGCTGGAGGGCGCGTTGTAAGAGGTTCAATTCCGCTACCATAAGAGCTATCCGAGCAATGGGTGTGTACTGTGCGATTGGGGCGACGTAATTACTGTGTATTGTAGCACCAATCCAGACCGAAGTGGCTACAAAGATGTGGCAGTTTTTGCTATGCTTGGCTCGCTGCGTCTATCGCTTCCGCCAAGAGAACTTATGCGTCTTCCTCCCATGACAGCAGCCATCGTGCTGGCCCTGCTGAGCCTGATTGCGGGGCTGCTCACCCTGCGTGCGCAGGACGCTCGCCCTGCTCCGGCGCCGACTCTGCGCGTCGATGGCTCAGGCTTCGTCCTAGATTTCTTCTTCCCCAATTTACGCCAGGGGACGGCAGGCCTGCTGCGCTTGACGGGCGACGTGCAGGCAGCTCAGGCCGTCTTCCTGCGTCAGGAAGTCCCATTTTACCGCGCGGCAGATGGTTGGTACGGTTGGCTGGTGGCTGACCTGGACTCGTTGGCCCGCGAGTATCCGCTCTCGTTGCTGGTGCTAGGAGCGGATGGCCAGGTACGCACCCTAGAGACGCGCGTCTTGGTCACGTCGGGCGATTATATCCGTCAAAACTTCGTCGTCCCCAGCGAACGGGCTTACCTCATCAGCCCAGAGATTGAGCGCTATGAGTACGCGCGCCTCTCGGCCTGGATGAGCCAGACCAGCCCTGTGCCGCTGTGGAGCGAAACAGGCTTCCGCGCCCCGCTAGACACGCCCCTGTCGGCGCGCTTTGGCGACTTTCGTATCTTGAACGAGAGCGTCCAGACGCGCCACACCGGCTCAGATCATGGCGTACCCGTTGGGACGCCCGTCGCAGCGATGGCGAGTGGGCGCGTGGTCTATGCCGGCGTGCTGGACATACGCGGCGGCTATGTGATGATCGATCATGGGTGGAGCGTATTCAGCGGCTACGCTCATCTCTCGCAGGTCAACGTCCGAGTGGATGACGTGGTGCAAGCAGGCCAGATCATCGGTGCGTCGGGCAACAGTGGACGCAGCAGTGGGCCGCACCTACATTGGGAGGTAGCGGTCAATGGTGAATGGGTAGATGGGCCGAGCTTCCTCAGCTTGTGGTTGCCCGTGCGCTAAAGCATACAAGCCCCGCGCACAACGCCGCTTACCATTAAGTCCGCTTCAACAGGGCGCTGTGGGGAGCTAGAAACCGCTTGCCTGCTCACAATATACCACAGAGAGTGCTGTTTGATTGTGAATATTCAAGAAGTTGTAAACAACACTCATCCATTTTTCATCGAAAGGCTGCCTTGTGCGCGTCTACCTCATCCGCCATGCTCAATCCACCAACAACGTCCTCCAAGATGTGCGGGATCGCGTCGTCGATCCTGACCTGACCCCACTGGGCTATGAACAAGCTGAGACCCTAGCTTCTTGGTTGGCGCGGGCCACAGAACTCAAAGGCGAGCCGTTCGGCTTCACGCGACTCTTGGTCAGTCCCATGTGGCGCGCCTTGCTGACGGCTCAGCCGCTCGCGCGCGCCTATAGTCTGCCTATGCACGTCGAGATCGATCTGCACGAAGTCGGCGGGATGTTCCTGGAGGATCGGGACACGGGGATCATCACGGGCTACGGTGGCCTGACGCGCAGCACTATGCTAGAGCGCTTCGACAATCTGCACTTGCCCGACAGCGTGACGGAGCAGGGCTGGTGGAATCCGCAGATGGGCATGGAGAGCTACGCGCATGGCATTATGCGCGCGGTGCGCACTGCTCATAGGATAGTCCAGATGGCTCAGGATCACCCCCACGAACGTCTGGCCCTGGTCACGCACGGCGCGTTCATGGACTTGTTGGTGAAAGCTTTCTTGCACCAGCTGCCCACGCCAGAAACGACCCTGTTCTACGCTCACTACAACACGGCCATCACTCGCCTAGACTTGCGCGAGGGCGACGGACTGCGCGTCCATTACCTGAATCGCGTCGATCATTTGCCGCTCGATAAACGTTCCTGGTGAGCGCATTCCTTCTGAGGAGAGACGATCATGAGCAGACATCACTTCATGTGGGCCGACGACAGCGGCGGCGTGCAGGGAGCCGTCCTCGACCTAGAGGCGGGCTGCATCCAATGGTTTGACCAGCCAGGCTGCGCCTGCGGCGAAGACGAGCAGTTCCAAAGTCTGAGCGACTTCATGGCCCAGGGCAGCGTCTATCTTAGTCCACCACCCGAAGTTGTGGCTGAGATTCGCGGACTGGTGGCTGCCCACCTGAGCCAGTGAGCTGTCCGGTCGTCCTCAAAGCTCAGCGCGCCGTGAAGGCCAGCACAACCACGTTCTGTGCGCAATCAGCGCGGGTGCTGACGAGATATGCATCGCTGAGTGGCTGGCCTTGCGGGCTGAAGAGCTGGATGGTGTAGTCGCGGGCCAGTGGTGCGCTGGCCAGGGCCAACTCAAAGCCGCCCTCACCCCACTGCGGCGCGCTGCCGCTGAAGACCGTCTCATCGAAATCGGCGGCGCGCACTCGCAAGCGGTAACCGTTGAGCGGCCTGCCCTGCGAGTCGCTGACCGTGCCGACCACGCTGGCCCAGGCACAGCCGCGCTCGTTAGTGTTGCCGATGTACTGCAACTGTGCCGCTAGTTGGAAGACCATGCTCGCAGGCGCGCTGGGCTGTGGCTCAGGTGTGGCCGTCACCTGCACGTAGAAGACGGGCGGTGGCAGCGGATTGAGTGGGCTATAGGGATCAACCCACAGAATGGCGTAGACGACGACCAGGCCCAACGTACCGAGCAGGGCCAACGCTGTCACCAGGTTGTAACCCCAGACGGAGGGGACGGGCTTGGGCGGCACAGACGGCACAGCAGAGCGCAGATTGGGGCGCGTGCGCGCCGCGTCGGCCGACGGCTCATTTGGAAGATCATCTTCGGCGCGCAGGGGCGCAGGCGGCAGGGGCGGAAAGCGCTCTTCGCTGGGCGTCACCTTCAGACGCACAGCGTCATCGGGCAGCGACGAGAGGGCCGCCAAAGCCGCCGAGTCGTCGGGGTTGGGCAGCTTGGCCAGGAAGTCGGGCAAAGCTTCGGCTTCGCCCTGGGGCGCGGCTTGCTCTGGTGGGATGAGCGGGCCGCTGGGCTTGAGGCTGTCCTTGCGATCGCGACGGCCAATGCGGCGCATGGCACAAGCTCAGCGAATCTCGCGCTGCTGCACGAAGTTGAGGATGGCCAGGTTGCCCTCGCAGGCGTTGGGGAACTGCACCTGGATCAGGTCGGAGACGGGCGTGCCGTTGACCGTCTCTAGGCGCACGAAGAACAGCTGTGGGCTGATCCCCGTGCCGACGACGACTTCCCAACCAGTGTTCAGGCCGTTGGCGCCGGTAGTGCCGTAAAATGAATTGCTGCCGACGGGCGCGACGCGATCCAGGTTGTTGTTGAAGACGCGCACCTGCAAACGCCCATTGAAGGGCTGGCCATCCAGGCCGATGACCTGCCCGCCCAGGCCCTGCCAAGCGCAGCCCGCCGCGTTGGCGAAGTTGGGGGCGAAGCGCACTGCTTCACGTAAACCGAAGACGAAGGGCGAGACGCTAGGCGTGAACGTCGGCGTCGCGCCCGTCGGCGTCTCGGTGGGAGTGGGTGTGTCGGTGGCCGCCGGCGTGAAAGTGAGGCTGGGCGTGAAGGTGGGCGCCGGCGTGTCGGTGATGGTGGGCGTTGGGGTGGGCGTCTCGGTCTCCGTCGGCGTTGGGGTGGGCGTCTCGGTCTCCGTCGGCGTGAAGGTGAAGGTAGGTGGCAACGGCGTGCGCGTGGGACGCGGCGTCTCTGACGGGGTGGGCAAGAGGGTGGGCGTGCGCGTGGGGATGAGCAGGGCAGCGACGGCGGTCAGCTGGGCCTCGCTGGGCGGCGGGGGCGGGCTGAGCAAGACGACGACCACGCCGACGATGACCGCCACTGTTCCGATCAAGGACAGGGCGGTGATGATGTTGTAGCAGCCTGCACCACTGCTTCTCCTGCTTCGTGCCATCGCGTGTCACTCTCCAGGGTCAATCATTGGACAATTTCGATCTGTGCGGCGCGCCACTGCGCCTCCAGCCAGCGGTTGTAGCGGCTCTCCATCAGCACTGCCAGGCGCTCTGGCTCAATCGCGCGCTGCTGACGATCCAGGACTTGCAGGACGTGGTAGCCCAAGCTGCTGGGGATAGGGCCAGCCGTCGCCCCGACTTCCAACGAGAAGGCCACCTCGGCCAGGCGACCATCCAGCAACTCCTCTTGGGTGAACCAACCCAGCAGGCCACCATCGTCGCGGGTGCTGGCGTCCTGAGAGAACTGGCGGGCCAGCGCGCCGAAGTCAGCGCCGTTCTGGAGCTGGGCGAGGACGCTCTTGGCCTCGCCTTCCGTCTTGACCAGGATATGACGAGCCTGTACCTGCAAGACTTCTTGGCTCAAATCGGCGAAGATGAGGTCGCGCAAGCGCTGCGTCAGCAAGGCGTCGTACTGCGCTGCCAAGAAGTCAGCTTCGCTGAGCTGGTTGAGTCTCAGGTAGTCTTCCCAGGCAGCCTTGTTAGGCATGGCGCCCTTGATCTTGAGCAGCTCAGCCATCGCCTCAGCTTCGCTGACTTGGATGTTGGCCTGAGCGGCAGCCTGGCGGATGAGTTCCTGTTCGATGAGCGAGTCTAGCAGACGGGCGCGCAGCAGAGCAACTTCCTGCGGCAGCAAGTTCAAGCCCTGAGTGCGCTGAGCCACGAGCTGTTCATAAGCCGTACGAGGGATGACGACGCCGTTCACGCGGGCCACCGCGTCATCGGCAAGAGCAGTCTGGGCTGGTGCTGCGCCTTCTTGCGACGTCGAACCAGCAGCTTGTGGGCCGCAGGCGACCAGCAGCGAAGCGAGCAGAATGAAGACGAGAGGGCGCATGAGCGTAGCCATCTGGAGTGAAGATTTGCACTGCCGTCATTGTAATATGAGCCTGCTCTACGCGCTACCACCGATAGGGCGGCGGTTCGTCGTCGTCAGATAGAGGCGGGGATGAACTAGGCGGGTCGAACAGAGTCCGTTGCGTCAGGACGTCCAGGCCATGCGCCGCCAGAAGGCGCAGCACCAGCGGCGTGCGTTGACCGCGCACGGCCTGCTCTTGGGCGAATTGGATGGGCGACTTGGCGGCTTTTTGGCGGTTGCAGGGCCAACAGGCCAGGGCCAAATTGGCCAGGACATGTGCGCCACCGCGCGCCAGCGGTTGCACGTGATCCACTTCGAAATCGACGCGGCGCAGGTCAGCGCCGCACCAGGCGCAACGTCCGCCGCTGTCCAGGATCAGATGACGCAGGTCGTCGAGTTGAATTTGTCCCCCACCGGCCCGCTGATTGAGGGCGGCGGCGTAGCGGGCCAGAGAGTCGGCGTCTAGGAAGTCGTCGTAACGCATGGCGCTCAGCCCAAACTCACGCGGCTGCCATGTGGCGTCTTGTCCACCTGGATGTGCAGTGGGAAGGCGTCGCGCAGCTCTTCGATATGGGTGATGACCAGGATCAACTCGAAGCGATCCTGCACTACGTTCAAGATGTCGATCAGCTTGGCGCGTCCGTCGGCATCCTGCGTGCCGAAGCCTTCATCGATGAACAAGGTGCGCAGGTGGGCGCCGGCGCGCTGAGCCAGCACCTCCGAGAGAGCCACGCGCAGGGCAAAGTTGATCCTGAAGGACTCGCCACCGCTGTACAGCTCGTAAGGGCGCGTGCCGAGTTCATCAGCAATCTCAATCTCCAGCGTCTCGACGGCCTTGCCCTCTTGGGTCTGGCGTTCCGTCTTGAGCATGAGGTGCATACGACCATCAGTCATGCGACTGAGGTAGTCGTTGGCGCGCGCCTCTAGTTGGGGGATGACGGCTTCGATAATCATCAGCGGCACGCCGTTCTTGCCGAAGGCATCGCGCAGCTGCTGATAGAGTCCCTGCTCGTGATCGGCGCGGGCGCGTTCCTCTTCCAGGCGAGCGCGCTTCTCGCGGATAGCATGGAGGGCTTTCAGCTCTTGCTGGGCAGTGGTCAGACGGCTGTAGGCTTTGTCCCTGGCGCTGCTACACTCTTGGACAGCGCGTAAGCGCAGCTCGCGCTCTTTCAGGCGGGCGACGTGGCGGGCGGCTTCGGCTTCCCAGCGGCGCACAGCTTCCGCTTCGCGGGCGATGACTTCTTCCAGGCGAGCCAGGCGAGCGGCGTATTCTTGCTGGCGGGCCTGCTCGTGGGGCAGGCTCTCGCGGGCGATGGCCAGCTGCTGGTGTTGGTCTTCGTACTGGCGGAAGCGCTGCAAATCGGCGCGCTGCTGCTCGTGGAGCTTGGCGTCGTAGCCCAGGGCAGCTTCCTCAGCTTGCAGTGCAGCCAAGCGAGCGCGAATTTCCTGGCCGTAGTCGCCAGCTTCTAGGCGAACCAGGAGAGCGGCGCGCTGGCCGTCCAACTCGGCCAGGCGAGCGCGGGCTTGTCGAGCTGCTTCGACCTGTTGGCTGAGCGTCCCCAGGCGCACGCGCAGCTTGCCCAACTCGGTCAGCTGTTGAGCCAGGCGTCTCTGTTCAGCGTCGTCGCGCTTGATGGCAGCTTTGGCCTGAGCGATGGCAGTCTTCAAATCCTGGTAGTCTTCGCGCAAAGCTTCGCGCTCGGCCTTTAACTCGGCCAGCTTGGCCAGGCGGTGGTCTTCGCTGAGCGTTTGACCGCAAAAAGGACAGACAGCCTGGGCCTGCTCCAGGTCTTCAATGCGCTTAGCTAGGGCCTTGCCATCCTTCTCCACTTGGGCGAAGCGCTGTTCGGCGCTGGCCAGGGCTTCGCGCTGCTGGCTGATAGCAGCTTGCAGGGCCTTCTCGCGGACGTCGTCGGCTTCTAGTTGGGCGACTTGCTGCTGAAGCTTGGCCAGAGCTTGGGCGCTATCGTCGCTGAGCTGCTTGCGCAGGCTGGCCATCTCACCATCCAGGGCGGCACGCTGCGCGTCCAGCTCAGCGCGAGCCTGGGCCAGCAAGCGTTCTTGCTGACTGCGCTGTTCTCTCAGGGCGCTGAGTTGGCGGAATTTCTCGTTCAAGGCCGCGTCCTGATCCAGGGCGGCGCGGTAGGCGGCGTGAGCGGCTTCGATGCTGGCAGCGTTGGCCAGCACAGCCTGGTAGCGTTCGATCATGGCCTGAGAGTCTTGGAAGCGCCGGCGCGTCTCGTCGGCGTCGCGCTGGGCGTCAGCTTGGCGGCGCTGAGCATCGCGCTGCTGGTCTTGGGCCGCCTTGAGGTCGGCATCGGCACTTTGGACTTCTTCTAGGCGGGCCTGGGCCGCTTCTAGTTCAGCCTGAGCCACCTGGTAATCGGCCTGGGCCGTTTGCAGTTCGGCTTGGTGCTGAGGCTCGCGGGCTAGCTCTTCATCCCATTCGCGCGCGCGCATTTGACGGGCCGCCTGCTCTTGCCTGATCCGATCTATCTCGGCTTTGGCGCGTTCTTCATAGTCGCGCCAACGGGCCAGGCCCAACATCTCGCTCAGTAATTCCTTGCGCTTGGCGGGTTGCAGCAGCATGAACGAATCGGCGCGACCCTGCTGCAAGAAAGCTGAGGCGATGAAGGTGTCGTAGTCCAGGCGCAGGATGGCGTTGATCTTGACCTGGGTGTCACGGGCGTTTGGCTCGCTGATGTCGTTCCAACTGCTCTGATGCTGGCGCACGAACAGGCTCAGGCTGGCGGCGCGCTTGCTGCGCGCCTTGCGCCGTTCCACGCGGTAGACGTTGCCCTCCTGCTCAAAGTCTAGGAGGACGGCCAGCTCTTCTTGGCCCTGGTGGATGAGGTCTTCTAGGCGACTGGCGCGGGCCTTGCCCCACAACCCATAGGTGATGGCGTCCAGGATGGAACTCTTGCCTGCTCCGTTCGCGCCCACCAGACAGGCTAAATGCACCCCCTCCAGCAGCAGCGGGTCGGGGTTGCGGTAGGCTAGGAAGTTCTTCATCTCCAGGCGCAGTGGGATCATCAACGTTTCTCCAGGGCGGCGGCACAGGACTAGATTATAGCCACAAACGCGGGTCTACACCCAGGCTGAGTCGGCCTCGTATGTGGGCCAGGCTCAGACGAGGTGAGTGAGCCTGTGCTGAGCTGCTCTAGATGACGTAATCGCTGGCAGCGCCGAGTTGGGCTTGTTCCCGTTCCTGAGCCTGAAGCTGAGCTTCAATGCGCTCGATGCGCGCCAGAGCCACCTCCAAGCGTTCGGAGAGGACGTCAGGAAGGACGTTGTGCTGCAAATCGGGCGCGCTGCTGCTGCCCTTGCCCACTTCCTTGCCGGGTATGCCGACGACGACGGCGTTTGGGCCGACGTCGCGGATGACGACGGCGTTAGCGCCAATGCGGCTGTTGGCGCCGATGGTGATCGCCCCCAGGATTTTCGCTCCAGCGCCGACGACGACGCCCTGTTCCAGGGTGGGATGGCGCTTGCCACGCGCCAAGCTGACGCCGCCCAGCGTCACGCCGTGATACAGCGTCACATCGTCGCCGACTTCCGCCGTCTCGCCGATGACGACGCCCATGCCGTGATCGATGAAGACGCGCCGCCCGATGCGCGCTGCTGGGTGAATCTCGATGCCTGTCCACCAGCGCGCCAGATAGGCCACTGCGTGGGCCAGCAAGCGCCGCTGCCTCTGCCACAGGGCATGGGCCAGGCGATGCAGCCACAGGGCATGCAGGCCTGCATAGAACAGGACGACCTGAGCGCGGCTGTACGCCGCCGGGTCGCGCTCTAGCACAGAGCGCACGTCTTCGCGGATGATGGCCCGCGCTGTCTGCCACCAACTGGCAGCACGACGGCGCAGCTGAGATGAATGGAGCGATGGAGACGACGCCATACGAGCCTAGACCTTTCGGACAAGTGAGTGAGCTTAGTATAGGCTCGTTGGATGTCTGCGCACAGGCGTTTTAGTCGGGCAACAGGGCTTTCATGCGATTCTGAATGAAGCGTGTGGCCCGCAGCGGACTCAGGCGATAGTGCAGGTTCATCATCTTGGAGTCGTTGCCTACGTAAACCTGGAAGGCATCGCGTTTCATGCCGTCGATAATAGCTGCAGCGGCGGCCTCTGGCGAGGTCTGGGGCAAGCTCGATTCGGACTGAGAGGGAGCAGGCTGGCGTACAGTCACCCCAGAGTTCTGGGTGATGTTGGTCGTGACTGCGCCTGGGAAGACCACCGTCACCCGCACGTTCGTCCTGCTCAGCTCCGCGTACAGCCCCTCGCTCAACAGCTTGACGGCGGCCTTTGACGCGCCGTACAAGCTCTGGCCCGGCACAGGGAAGAAGCCGCCCATACTGGAGATGTTGACGATGTGAGCTTCGGGGCGCTTGAGCAAGTGGGGCAAGAAGGTCTTGACCATGTAAATGACGCCGTACAGGTTGACGTTCAGCACGCGCTCAATCGCCTCGTAGGGCAGGTCATTCACGCGCAAGAAGGGTTGGATAATGCCGGCGTTGTTGATGACGCCGTCCACGACGCCGTGTGCAGCGATCACCTGCTCTGGCAGGGCTTCTACGGCCTGTCGATCCGCCACGCTCAGGACGTGCAGCGAGAGCTTGTCCGACGCGGCCAAACGCGCTGTCTCGCCTAGCGCTTCAGCGTTCAAATCGACGGCGGCGACGCGCGCCCCTGCGGCGAGGAGTTGGAGGCTGAGTTGGCGGCCTATGCCGCTACCAGCGCCAGTGACGACGATCACGCGGTTGTTGGGGTTCATCTTGGCCTACTTTCTTGGCTTGATTGATAAATCAGAAGCGGGCAGGGCGCAAGTTCCGTTTACACTGTACCACCAGCCTGGGGTTGGTCTTAAACCCAACCAGTCCGGGTCGGAGAGTATCGCAATTCGGGGGCGCTTGTGTCACAATAGCTGCAGTCACAACCCTAAGAAACACACACGAGGCGAATGCCATGAAATTGTGCGTCATAGAAGGCGATGGGATCGGGCATGAGGTCGTCCCAGCGGCGGTGGCTGTCTTGCAAACCGTCTTGCCCCAAGTCGAGATCGTGCGCGCATCGGCAGGCTACGACTACCATCAGCGCACGGGCCGCCCGATCGACCCTGAGACCTTCGACTTGGTGCGCGAGTGCGGCGCGCTGCTATACGGCGCTGCCAATTCTCCATCCTTCCCCGTCCCTGGCTACAGCTCACCTATTGTGCGCTTGCGCCGCGAGCTGAAGACTTACGCTGCCCTGCGCCCCACCGTCACGATGCCCGTCATCACCTCGCGCCCCGGCGTCGACCTACTGGTGGTGCGCGAAGCCACCGAAGACGTCTACAGCGGCGAAGAACGCCAGTACTTCGACAGCGACAGCGAGACGATGATCGCGCAGAAGATCGTCACCCGCGCCGCCAGCGAACGAATCGCCCATATGGCCTTCTCGTTGGCGCGCCGCAACCAGCGCCGCCGCGTGACGATTGTCCACAAAGGCAACGTCCTGCCCATGACCGACGGCCTGTTCCGCCGCGCCGCCCTGGAGATTGCTGCCTACTACCCAGAGATTGAAGTCGATGAGCTGCTGGTCGATACAGCCGCCTATTGGATGGTCAAAGACCCCTCGCGCTTCGACATCATCCTGACGATGAACCAATACGGCGACATCCTGAGCGACATGGCGGCAGCCTGGGGCGGCGGCTTGGGCCTGTCGCCGGCCCTCAACCTGGGCGACGAGGTGGGCATTGCCGAGCCAGTGCATGGCTCAGCCCCAGACATCGCCGGCCGCAACATCGCCAATCCTACCGCCACCATCCTCAGCCTAGCCATGCTGATCCGTTACCATTGGGGGTTAGTCGAAGCGGCCGAGCGCATTGAGGGCGCCATCTACCGCACCCTGAGCGACGGCCTGTACACCGCCGACATTCGTCCGCAAGGCGCGCTGAGTACCACGCGCTTCACAGAAGCTGTCCTGGAGCGTCTGATCTGACGAAAGTCATACGCACGGCGCGCTCAAAACACTTTATCATGCTCGTAACGGTAGTCTACACGGCCAATCTCTATGTCTCATCCTCTGAAGCCCGACAACAAAGTAGATACCTTCTTCAACCTCAAAAATACGCGCCGCCTGCGCATCGCGGAGAGCGCGAGCGAAAGTTCGGATGATGAGCCTGCGTCGTATGTGCCGACCGCTATCGCCTTCATCTTGTCCGACGACACGCGCCTCGTGGCTTCAACCGCGCGCGAAATCATCCTGGGGCGCCATTCGCGTCCTGAAGACCCGCCGGTGACGATTGACCTGCACCCTCACCAAGGCCACGAACACGGCGTGTCGCGCTTCCATGCGATGATCGTCGCCAGCAACGGCGGCATGGTGATTCGTGATTTGGGCAGCGTCAACGGCACAATACTCAACGGCGCGCTGCTGCAACCCGCCAAGAGCTACACGCTCAGGCCTGGCGATGTGCTAGCGCTGGGCCACATGGTGCTGAAAGTGGCCTTCGTGGATTGAACTACGCCGCCGTCGCCCTCAACATCCCACTGAATCGCAGCTTCGACTACGCGATTCCGCCGCACTTGACGGAAGCCATCCAACTCGGCAGCCTCGTCCTTGTGCCGTTCGGGCCGTCCACTCAGCTGGGCTTGGTGCTGGAGACGCGCCCTCACACCGCTCTCCAGCAGACCAAGGCCATCCTAGAGCTGCGCGATCCCAAGCCCATGCTCACCCCCATCCAGCTGGCCCTGGGGCGTTGGCTGAGCGAGGCCTATCTGACGCCCATCGGCCAGGCCCTGTGGACTTTTTTGCCGCCGCAGCTGGGCGTCAAACGCAACGCGATTCAGGCGCGCATGGGCCGCTACGCCCACCTACTCCTGAGCGCTCAAGACCTGGAGGACGGCCGTTGGGGCAAGAAGCAGCGCCGAATCCTGGAATACCTGCACGCCTGCGGCGGTCATGCTGCGGCCGCCAGCGTTTATGAAGCGTGTAACGCCGCCCTGGCTGATTTGCAGCGCCTGGAAGCGCTGGGCGCGTTGACGCTAGACGAGCGCGAAGTCATCCGCGATCCGTTAGCGGACAAGCACTATGTCCCTAGCCGCGAACATCGTCTCAACGAGGCGCAAGCCCAGGCGCTAGACGCCATCCGCGCTGCCCTAGACGCAGGCGGCGGGACGACTTTCCTGCTGCACGGCATCACTGGCTCTGGCAAGACCGAGGTCTATTTGCAAGCTATCGCTTATGTGTTGGCCCAAGAGCGTCAAGCCCTGCTGCTCGTCCCAGAGATTGCCCTCACCCCGCAGACGGTGCAGCGCGTAGCTAGCCGCTTTCCACAGCGCGTGGCCGTCGTCCACAGTGGCCTGAGCGTCGGCCAACGCTACGACGCCTGGCGCAGGGCGCGCGATGGCGTGGTGCGCGTCGTCGTCGGCACGCGCTCAGCCTTGTTCACGCCATTGCCCCAATTGGGCTTGATTGTCATCGACGAAGAACACGACCACAGCTACAAACACTCGCCTCCCTTCAATCCCCCTTACTACCACGCGCGCGTCGTCGCCGAGCAGATGGCCCGTCTGGCCCAGGCTGTCCTCATCTTGGGCAGCGCAACCCCCAGCCTGGAGGCCATGCGCCGCGCCGAAGCAGGTCACTTCATCCGCCTGAGCTTGCCCCAGCGCGTCTTCACCCGCCGCCCTCAAGACGCTCCCGACAGCAGCGCCAGCTTGCCTCCTGTCCAAGTGATCGACATGCGCGACGAGCTGAAGGCTGGCAACACCAGCATGTTCAGCCGCGCTCTGCACGACGCTCTGAGCGAGACGCTGGCCCGTCGTGAACAAGCCATCTTCTTCCTGAATCGGCGCGGGCAGGCAACCTACGTCTTCTGCCGCGACTGCGGCAAAGCCTCATTCTGTCCGCACTGCGAGCTACCGCTCACATACCATCGCCAGGGCGAGAAGCTGCTGTGCCACATCTGTAACTACAGTCAAGACCCGCCCAACACTTGCCCCAGCTGCCAATCGGCGCGCATTCGCTACTTTGGGGCTGGCACGCAGCAGGTCGAAGAAGAGCTGCTCAGGCACTTCCCCCAAGCGCGCCTGGTGCGCTGGGACGCCGATACCGTCCACAAGGCCGACGATCATGAGGCAGTGCTACGCCGCTTCCTACACCACGAAGCCGATATCCTGGTGGGGACGCAGATGGTGGCCAAAGGCCTTGATCTGCCGCTGGTGACGCTGGTCGGAATCGTCAGCGCCGACCATGCCCTCAACTTACCCGATTTCCGCGCCAGCGAACGCTCCTTCCAGACGCTCACCCAGGTGAGTGGTCGGGCTGGACGCGCCGCCCTGGGAGGACGCGTCATCATGCAGACCTATCAGCCGAGCCATCCGGCTATCGTCTACGCAGCGCAGCACGACTACTTGGGCTTTTATCAAGCTGAGAGCCAGGCCCGCCGCGACCTGGGCTATCCACCTTTCCGCCGCTTGGCTCGCTTGCTCATCCAGCACAGTCACCCCACCGCAGCCCAGCGCGAAGCTGAAGCGCTGGCCCAGGCACTAGAACCGCTGCTGGCTCAGCACCGAGCCAGGCGCATTGGCCCAGCCCCTTGCTACCACAGCAAGCTAGAGAACCTCTACCGCTGGCATGTGCTGGTCTTGTGCGCCGATCCTGTCGCCTTGCTGCGCGACTCAGCGCCTGCACTCAGCAAAGCTAAGCACACCACCGCCGACATCGATCCTATCGACCTACTGTGAAGAGGCGACAACTCTGAGTTGTCCACTCTGGACAGATTGTGTGCTATACTAAAATCAAATCCTCATTAGATTGTTAGCCTGAAAGAAGTCCTGCTATGCCTTTTTTGAACCCGCGCGAACGCGCCGCCTTGCGGTCGATTTGCGACACTTTCATCCCCTCCTTGCCCAGCGCCAGCGAAATCAGGCGCTACAGCGCCGAGCATACTCAGCTGGCTGAGCGCGTCGAAGAAGCGCTGCTGGTGGCCACCGATGAAGCCGCGCGCACAGAGCTTAAGCTGCTGTTGAACGCCTTCGAAGTTGGGCCAGTCAACGGCCTGCTGGGCGGCTCGTGGGCGGCCTTCTCTGCATTGCCACTAGCCGAACGCGAGAAGCTACTAGCTCAGTGGGCCACCAGTGGACTGGAGGTGCGCCGCAAGGCCTTCATGGCTCTCAAGCGCGTCATCCTGTTCATGGGCTATACCAACCAGCCCGATGGCAAACATCCCATCTGGCGCGAGATTGGCTACGGGCCGCTGCCTCCGCCTAGCGATGAGCCGCGCCCTATTGAGCCGCTGGCCATCACCGACAGCCGTACCCTAGAGACGGACGTCTTGGTCGTCGGCAGCGGAGCCGGCGGCGGCGTGGTCGCCGGCGAGCTGAGCGCGGCCGGCTTCGACGTGATCGTGGTGGAGAAGGGCGGCTATCAGGCCGAGCGCGACTTCACGGGTGATGAGCTGCGCAGCAACCAAGACTTGTTTGAGAAGCAGGGCGCGCTCACGACCGAAGACACGAGCATAATGGTGCTGGCTGGCGCGACGTTGGGCGGCGGCACGACCGTCAACTGGAACGCTTCCTTCCGCACTCCCGCCCACGTCCTGGAGGAATGGGCGCGCGATTACGGCCTGGACTTCGTCATCAGCGCCGACTATCAGGCCAGCATGGACGCCGTCATGGCGCGCACCAACGTCAACACCGCCGAGAGCCACCCCAACCCCAACAATCGTCGCTTTGCGGATGGCTGCGCAGCGCTAGGCTACCACCTAGACGTGATCCCGCGCAACGTCAAAGGCTGCGAAGACTGTGGCTTCTGCAACTTCGGTTGCCCTTTCGGCTCTAAGCAAGGCACGCTCAAGACCTATCTGCAAGACGCCTACGCGCGCGGCGCGCGGATCATCGTCAAGGCTCATGTGTTGCGCGTGTTGCACGAAGACGGCGTGGCGACGGGCGCTGTAGTCGAAGCCACTGGCCCCGACAACAAGGTGCGCCTCATCACCATCCGCGCGCGCATCGTCGTCGTAGCCGCTGGCGCCATCCACACGCCGGCCCTTCTGCGTCGCAGCGGCCTCACCAACCCCAACATCGGCGCAAACCTGCGCCTGCACCCCACTAGCGTCATCTTCAGCCTATTCGACGAGCCAATTCGCACCTGGCAAGGCGCGCCCATGACGCGCATCAGCAAGCAGTTCGCCGATCTGGACGGGCGTGGCTACGGCGTAGCTCTGGAGGTGGCGCCAGCTCATCCTGGCTTGACCGCTGCTACCATGCCCTGGATAAGCGCCAGCCGTCACAAAGAGTTGGTAGCTCAGATGGAACGTCTGGGCAACGTCATCGCTATCACCCGCGACTACTACGGTGGGCGCGTCAAGCTGGACAAGAGAGGCCAGCCCATCCTGGACTACCGCCTGCACCCTTACGACCGTAACCATTTGCTGCGCGGCCTCTTGGAAGCCCTGCGCATTCACCACGCCGCCGGCGCTGAGGAGATTTATGCCCCGCAGAACGCTCTATTGGGCTGGAAGCGGCGCAGCGGCGACAACTTCGCCAGCTTCTTGCACAAGGTGGAGACGGCAGGTCTAGAGCCGCTCAATTTCCCGCTGTTCAGCGCCCACCAGATGGCCTCGGCGCGCATGGCCGCTGATCCAAAGCGCGGCGCATTGGATTTGACGGGCCAGACCTGGGAGGTGGAGAACCTGTTCGTGGCCGACGGCAGCGTCGTGCCGACGGCCACCGGCGTCAACCCGATGATGAGCATTATGGCGATGGCCCACTACGTAGCGCAGCGCGTCAAGGAGCGCGCTCAGGTGGTGGTGATGGCCTGATGGGTGCGCCGAGGAGAAGACGAGCTTTAAGCTGTCCAGAAGGACTCGCTCAGGTATTTGTAGGCGTTGTCGGGGAACAGCGTCACGATCAGGGCAGGCTCAGCGCGCGAGGCTAGCTCCTCGGCTAGGTGTACGGCGGCGGTCATCGCCGCCGCCGAGCTGATCCCGACCAGGTAGCCCTCTTCGCGGGCCAAGCGACGAGCCATCGCGTAGGCCGCCTCGGTGCGCACGGACAAATTGCGATCCGCCAAGCTCTCGTCGTAGATTCCAGGCTTGATGGCGCTAGGCATGTGTTTCCAGCCTTCCAGGCCATGAAAAGGCGTGTCGGGCTGGGCAGAGATGGCCTGGATGTGCGGGTTGTAGTCCTTCAGGCGACGGCTTGTGCCGACGAACGTGCCGCTCGTCCCCAGACCAGCCACGAAATGCGTCACCTGCCCTTGCGTCTGCTGCCAAATTTCCACGCCTGTGCCGTGATAGTGAGCCTGCCAATTGGCCGGATTGTTGTACTGGTCGGCGTAGAAGTAGCGCTCTGGCTCGCGCTGGTACAAGTCGCGGACGGCCAGGATAGCGCCGTCGCTGCCGTCTTCGGCGGGGGTGAAGACCAACTCCGCGCCGTAAGCGCGCAGGATGGCTTTGCGCTCCGGCGAAGCATTCTCTGGCATGAAGAGCTTGACGCGATAGCCTTTGGCCGCCCCCAGCATAGCGTAAGCGATGCCAGTGTTGCCGCTGGTGCTGTCTAGGATGGTCTTGTCACGGGTCAGGCGTCCGTCGCGTTCGGCGGTGGCGATGATGTTGGCGGCGGCGCGGTCTTTGACGCTGCCGCCGGGATTCGTCCACTCGGCTTTGGCCAAAATACGCACGTCAGCGGGCAGATGGGCCGTCACGCGCTGGAAGCCCACCAGGGGGGTATGACCAATCTGCGCTTCTAGCGGGTGGCCGGTGGGGGTGGCGTAGTACAGGTTGCGGATGGCGCTCATGAAGTCTCCTCAGGTCAGGCGAACGTATGGTTGCGGTTGCTGGGCTTCTCCTGCCTGGGTGCTTCGTGACGAGAGCCGACAGGCGTGAAAAAGCGCGGGGCTATCCCTGGTGGGGGGGACAGTCACGCGCTCGGATCAGCCGTTGGCTCTACAATGTCGAAAGGTGTGCCGTCGTCGTCTGAGTGGTGTCCGTACCCCTAGTTGCGACAACAACAGCAGGCTGCGCTAGCGAAGGACATGGCTTCAGCTTTCTTCAGCGATAGGTTGGCGCTTATTTTGCCTGTCTAGAAGATACGAATTTGCGAGCCGCTTGTCAAGCGCTTCACACACAGCGCTCAGGCGTGTTCGCTGATGGTCACACGCGGGTAGAGCTTCTCCACGTCCTGCAAGCGGCACAGCTCTGTACCAGGGGTCATGACTGCTGCGCTGCCGCTGGCCACGCCGTAGCGAGCCGCGTCGCGGATCGTCCAGCCGCGCGCTAGGGCCAGCGTTAGGCCGCCTACCATGCTGTCGCCAGCACCCACTTTGCTCTGGATGGGGACGACGGGCGGGCGCAGATGGACGGCTTCATCGTCTGTCACCAGTAGCGCGCCGCTAGCGCCCATCGACACCAGCAAGACCTGGGCCAGCTTGCGAGCGATGAGGTGGCGAGCGACTTCGATCAACTCATCCTGCCCACTGAATTTTTCGCCGCTGAGCGCTTCAATCTCGTCTAGATTAGGCTTGAGCAGGAAGGCCTGCGCGCCTTGCATGGCCTCTAGGGCTGGCCCGCTGGTGTCGACGATCAGGCGCGTCGGCGTGCCGCGCAGGCGTTCGGCCAGTTGAGCGTAGGTGTCGGCGGGCTGTTCTAGGCCCAGGCTGCCGCTGGCCACCAGATAAGCGGGCTGGAGAGCCAAGGCGGCTTGTACGCAGGCTTGGGCTTCGTCGAGGCGGATGACGGGGCCAGGCATGTTGAAGCGGTATTGGAGCGAGGTCGTCGTCTCCAGGACGGTCAGGTTCTCGCGGGTGAGGTCTTGGATGGGGACGGCCAGGCCGTCCAGGCCTTCAGCGCGCAGCAGGCCTTCCAGCATAGCGCCGCTGGGGCCGCCGCTGGCGTAGACAGCTCGCGACTGGCCACCCAGCTTGGCGATGGCGCGCGAGACGTTGATGCCGCCGCCGCCAGGGTGGAATTGCGGCGGGGCGCAGCGCAGCTTGATCTCGCTGGCCACGCTCTCCACGCTGCTGCTCTTGTCGACTGCAGGGTTGAAGGTCAGGGTGACGATGGTCTGCTGGGACATGATCGGCCTCGCTCGCGTCCTTTGTGCGCCCAATATGCCCATAGCCTACTCAAAGGTGCGCCGCCGCGCTATGCTTGCTTGCGCTCTTCGTCCACTCAGGGGGATCACCATCATGCGTCATCGCCTGCCCGACCTGGTCATCCTGCTCGTCCTGTTCTGCCTGCCATTGGGCTTCTTTTGGCCGCAGACGCTAGGAGGGCGCACGCTCATCCCCACTGAGAACCTCTACCAGTTTGAACCCTGGGCCACCTATGCCGAGGCGGTGAGCGCGCCGCGCGTGCCGCACAACCATTTGCTCTCCGACCTCATCCTGCAAAATTATCAATGGAAGCACTTCACGCGCCAGCAGCTGGCCAGCGGCGAAATTCCGCTGTGGAATCCGCACCAATTCGGCGGGATTCCTTTCCTGGCAGCAGGGCAGCACAGCATGTTATATCCGCTCAGCGCCCTCTATCTCGTGCTAGATTTGCCCACCGCCTACGGCTGGTTCACGGTGCTGAGCCTATGGCTGGCGGGCGGACTGATGTTCGGCTTGGCGCGCGGCTTGGGCCTCAGCCGAGGCGCAGGCCTGTTGGCGGGGATCGTCTATCAGCTCAGCGGCTTCGTCTTGGCCAGCGCCGTCTTCCCGATGATGCTAGCCAGCTACCCCTGGCTGCCGCTGCTGCTGTGGATGGCCGAACTCATCATCCGCGCCGAGCGCCGCCGCTTGTGGCCCACCCCAATCGGCGCGCTGGCCCTGGGCCTGAACATCTTGGGCGGCCACGCCGAGATGACAGTCTACACCCTGCTCATCCTGGCCTATTGGAGCGCAGGCCGCCTGGTCTGGGCCTGGTGGCGCGGCGCGCCCTGGCGAGAGCTGCTGGGCAGTGCAGCGGCGTTGATAGCTCTGGTAGCCCTGGGCTTCGTCTTGGGGGCGGCCCAATTCGTGCCGCTGTTTGAATTCGCGCGCAGCAATTGGCGCGCCGAGCGCTCTAGTCTGGCTGCTGTCCTCAGCTATGCGCACCCACCGCGCGACCTGATCCAGTTCATCCTGCCCAACTTCTACGGCAACCCTGCTCATCACGGCTATCTGAACGTCCTCAATGGGCAGTGGATCGACCTGACGAGTGGCGCGTTCGCCCAACCCCATACTGAGTGGGGGATCAAGAACTATGTGGAAGGCGCGCTCTACTTGGGGATTGCGCCGCTGGCCCTGGCAGGCTTGGCCCTGTTGGACGCCTGGCGGCAGCGCCGCTCGCGCTGCGACAAGCCACCCTACAGGCTGCTGCTGGCTCTGCTGAGCGGCGCCAGCCTGTCGTTCATGTTCGGCTTGCCCACCTATGCCCTGCTCTATGCCCTGCCCACCATCAATCAGCTGAATTCGCCCTTCCGCTGGATTTTTGGCCTGACGCTGGCAGTGGCTCTGCTGGCAGGCTTCGGCCTGGACGCAGCTCATCATCGGCCTGAGCAACGGCGCAGGCTGGGGCTGGGGTTGGTGAGCCTGGGTGGCCTGATCGGCCTGGGCCTGCTGGCTTCGCGCCTGGTCTACGGCGCTTACCCGTTTGAGACCCTGCGGCGTGGCCTGCAAGGCGCCGAGCAGGCCTTCGCCCTGCCCGAACACTTCTACAGTTATCAGTTCTGGAACGTGGGGCTGCTGGTGCTGGCCCTGCTGAGCTGCGGAGCAGTCTTGGCTTGGGGCGATAGGCTCAAGCGCAGCCCCGACGGCCTGCCCGCCTGGCAAATTCTGCTTGCGGCCCTGGTCTCCGCCGACTTGATGGCAGCGTCGTGGGGCTTCAACCCTGCATCCGATCCTGCGCTGCTGGACTTCGCCCCGCCGACGATCCAATTCCTGCAGGCCAACGCGCGCACCTCAGAGGGCGTGTGGCGCTTCATTACACTGGACGACCCTACGCAGCGTCCGCTCATCCAGGCTAACGCCGCTTGGCGCTACGGCCTCTACGACTTGCGCGGCTACGACAGCATTATTCCCGCCGACAGCGTGGCCGTGCTGCGCGACCTCGCCCCTCAAGTCCAGCTGGATTTCAACCGCATTGCCCCGCTCTACACCGCCTATCCGCCTGGAATCGACTTCGACGTGGGCCGAGCGCTGGAGTCGGAGCTGCTGGCGCGCCTGGCGGTGCGCTGGATCGTGACGCACCGCAGCACTGTGCTGCATTCGCCGTCCTACCGCCTAGCCCATGAAGACGAAGCAGCGCGCGTCTGGGAGAACACGCGAGCCACCTCACGCGATACTTTCTCTCCCGATGGCGCTGCTCCCGTAGGCCTGATACCGCGCCAAGACACGGGCCGCGAACGCCTACTGGACGTGGAATCGTCGGTGGGCGGGCAGCTCATCAGCGCCGAGTTCTATCAGCCTGGTTGGCGCGCTTTTGTGCGTCCGCTAGGAGCAAGCGAGGATGAAGAACAAGTTGCACACGTGGAGCGCAGCCCAGAGGGCTTCATCGCAGTGGCGCTGGCGGCAGGCCAGTGGACGGTGCGCCTGGTCTACAGCCCAACTAGTTTCCAAGTAGGCTTGTTCGGGAGCTTGTTGGGCGCGTCTGTGCTGGCGCTGCTGGCGGGCATGGCCGTCTGGCGAGCCATCGTCGGCGTGAGCAGCGACCAAGCTAGCACGACGGCGCGCGTGGCTCGCAACAGCATTGCGCCCATCCTGCTCAACGTCTTCAATCGCGGCATTGACTTCGCCTTCCTGTTGGTGATGCTGCGTATCCTCTCGCCAGAAGAGGTCGGCGTCTACTACTACCTGGTGGTGATCTTCGTCTGGTTCGACATCCTGACCAACTTCGGCCTGGATTTGTACGTCATCCGCGAAGTGGGCCGCGACAAGGCGCAGGCCTGGCGCTTGTTCTACCACACTTCGGCGCTACGCTTCGGCCTGAGTGTGCTGGGTGTAGGGCCACTGCTGGGCTTCGTCGCGGTGCGCCAAGCGACAGTGACTCCGCCGCTGGACAGCACTGCCCTGTTGACGCTGAGCCTGCTATACCTCGGCTTGTTCCCCGCCAGCCTGAGCAAGGGCATGTCCGCACTCTTCTACGCCCATGAGCAAGCGGAGAAGCCAGCCGCCATCGCCACGATCACCACGCTCAACAAGGTGGCTTTCGGCCTGGTGGCGCTGCTGTTGGGCGCGGGAATCACAGGGCTGGCTGCCGTCAGCGTGGGCAACAACCTCCTGACGCTGGCTGTGCTGCTGCTGAATGGTCGTGGCCTGCTCAAGCCGCGCGACTCGTGGCGCTTGGATTGGGGCTTGCAGCGGCGCATGATTGGCCAGAGCTGGCCGCTGCTGCTCAACCACTTTCTGGCGACTATCTTCTTCCAGAGCGACGTGGTGCTGCTGGAAGCAGCGCGCGGGCCGGTGACGGTAGCCCACTACAGCGTAGGCTATCGCTGGCTGATGGCGGTCAACATCGTGCCGTCGTACTTCACGCAGGCGCTGTTGCCGCTCATGTCGCGCCAGGCCCAAGAAGACCGAGACGCACTGTGGCGCACCTACCGCTTCGGGATCAAGCTTATGGCCGCGCTGGCCTGGCCTGTGACGCTGGCCTTCACCCTGCTGGCGACTGTCCTCACTCGCCTCATGGGCGGCGAGCAGTACTTGCCCGATGGCGCGCTGGCCCTGCAAATCATGAGCTGGAGCATGCCCATCGGCTGGATGAACAGCCTGACGCAGTACGCGCTGGTGGCTCTGGACATGCAGCGACGCATTACAACCGCTTTTGTGCTGGCGGTGACCTTCAACTTGGTCGGCAACGCCCTGTTCATCCCGCAGTACGGCTTTGTAGCGGCTGCTGTGACGACGATCCTCTCTGAGTTGGTGCTGTTCATCCCTTTCGCCCTGCTCATGCGCGAGGGGCTGGGGCGACCCATCGGCTGGTGGGACTTGACCTGGCGGCCGGTTGTGGCGGCTTTGCCCACGCTGGCCCTGGGCTTCGCCCTGCCTGATGCGCCGCTGCTGGCCCTGAGCCTGGGTGGGGTGGCCTATCTGGGATTGCTGGCTTGGCTGCGCCCGCTAGATGAAGCCGAGACGGCCGTCCTGCGCCAGAGCCTGCGCCGCCCCACCTAAGTTTTCGCCGAGCCTCAGGCGGGCAGGGGCGCAACTTGTGCTACAATCGGGCTAATTTCAGTGTATGTGCGGGAGGGCCAATCAGCTATGAGCAACGCCAATTGGTGGGGAACGAAGAAGGAAGTCTCGCCGCGCCTCGTCTGGGAAGTAGAAGCCATGAAAGCCGCCTTCGGCAACACCTTCAAGCTGGTCGTGCCGTCATTCGGCGGGCTGCTCTACTGGCAGGGGACGGTGGAGATTAACTTGTCCATCCTTAGCGACCCTGAACACACTCTCAAGATCGTCTACCCCAAAGATTATCCCTACCGCCCAGCCGAAGCCTACTGCCTGAAGCCGCGCGTCTACAGCGAGAAGCACCAGTACGAAGACGGCCAGTTGTGCTTGTTCAACCCCAAAGACGGCGAACAGTACGGCTGGAATCCTTCCAAATCGACGGCGGTCACGGTAGCCGGCTGGGCTGTGCAGTGGCTCTATGCCTACTACACCTGGCGCGCCACCGGCGACTGGCCGGGCATCGAGGAGCGCGTGCGCTCAGATACTCCACTGCCACCGCGCCGCCGCCAGTGGTAACGCGCGATGACGACCTTGTTGGACATTCTGCGCCACGAATGGCACGCCATCGGCAGGCGCATTAGGGGGCTGGCCATGATTTCACGGGGGATCGTACCCAACCTGCTCATCTCGCAGCGGGTGGTGAGCAAGGTGACTGAAGCTGCGCGGCGCTTCATCGCCGACGAGACAGGCGAGACGATGGTGGGCCTGTTGCTGGCTGCTGACCCGCACAACGCTGACGCCATGCCGACTCTGCTCGTGCTGGACACCATCGCCCCCGACGAATCTAGCATACGCCGCGCCTACATGTTTGAGCAAGGCGACGATATCCAGGGCGACCTGTTCGTCTGGTGGCTAGAGAACTGGGAAGCCTACCAGCAGTTGGGACGCGATATGCAAGGCAAGCCCATCAAGCCCGAATGGAAGACGCCGCTGCGCCATCTGGGCGACTGGCACAAGCAGCCCGGCTTCATGATCCAGCCCAGCGGCGGCGACCTGATGACCGCCCTGCGCTTCATGGAAGACGACGAGAACGCCCTGGACTTCCTGCTCGTCCCCATCGTCACCCTGGGCCACGACAGCGTGACCATCGAACCTGACGATGCCCAGGTGAACTACTTCACAGTGCCGCTGGGCGATGGCACCAGCCTGCGCATGGATTGGTGGTACATCCACCGCGACAGCCGCTTCTTCCAGCCTATCACCCCGCGCATTATCCCTGCCGACCAAGTCCCCAGCCTGACGCCCTATCCCTGGCACATCTTGGATCGAGAGTTGCTGGAAGATGAAGTCGGCCAGTTGGAGGACAACGGCTACTTCTTGTTGGGCAACACCACCATCCTCTGGGAAGTCGACGGCGATTTGCCGCTGGAGATTTGCTTCATCGTCGGCCAACGCGGCTCGTCACAGGTGTGGCTCATCGTCACCGATTGGGACTATCCGACACATGAACCGCGTCTGTACCGCGCCGAATTCAGCGGGATCAACACCAACATGTACATCTATGACGTATTCGCTCAGCTTTGGGCGCGCCGCCAAGAAGTCATCCTGCCCAGCGGCTTCCGCTGGACAGAAGAGAGCTTCTTGGTAGACGCGCTGCTGGCCCTCAGCCCGCCTTCCAAACCTGCGGGCCGTGTACAGATTCCCGTAGACCCCGGCGAGGACGATCATCCATCCACCCCAGACTGAGCCTAAGGAGCAAACGATGAGCGATTGGACGCGCGTAGAGAAGCTGTTCGGCAGCGAAAACCTAGCCCTGTTGGCCCAGAAGCGCGTAGGCGTGGTCGGCGTAGGCAGCGGCGGCGGCTTCGTGGCCCTCAGCCTGGCCATGAGCGGCGTGGGCCATTTCGTCTTGGTCGATAACGACGTGCTGGAAGAGGGCAACGTCGTGCGCCACGTGGCCGATAGGCGCTACCTGGGCCAGAACAAGGCGGCAGCAGTCGCCGACCTCATCCAGCAGCGCAACCCGCAGGCCCAAGTGACGGTGGTCGAAGGCCCGATTGAAGACCATGCAGACGCCCTGGATGGCCTGGATTTGCTGATCGTCGGCGTGGATCATGAGAACACCAAGTATTGGCTCAACCAGCAGTGCCTGGATCGGCGCTTGATCGCTCTGTACGCCGGCGTCTACGAGCGCGGCGAGGGCGGCGACGTGGTGCTGATCTATCCTTACGATGGCCCGTGCTACGCCTGCTGGGCAGCAGAGCTGCGCGGCAGCAGCCCCGTCAGCGCGCGCGGCGACGGTGAGGAGCTAGATTATGGCATGATTGGCGAGAGCGGCACCCTGGATGCTGAGCCGGGCCTGTGGCTGCACGTCGTTAAAGTGGCCGCCATCCAGACCGATCTGGCCCTGAACGAGCTGTTGCGCGGCACGGACGTACATGAACCTATGCCAGCCAACACCCTGGTCATCGCCAACAACGCCATCGAAATCGTCGATGGCGAGGTTAGCCAGCCGCACACCGGCCTGTGGGTGCAGATCGAGCGCGATCCGCAGTGCTTGGTGTGCGGCGACAAGGTACGCCTGACCGACGAAATCCCGATGGTGCGCTCCCTGGCCGATCTTGGCGTGGACTTCAGCGACGACGAAGCCCAGCAGGCTCAAGATGAGCAGGCATGAGCGCGCCCACGCTCGGCTTGAGCCAAGCTGATCTGCGCCAAGCTGAAGCCCAGCACCCTCAGGCCCACGTCGAAGTCGTCGACGGACGTCTGACCCAGAGGCGCAGGACGTGGGCTATCTGCACACGCTCATCATCTGGAATTTGTTCCGCTTGTTCAGCGCCTACCTAGCCGAACAGCTCATCGGGCAGGCCTACATTGACGGCGCGCTACCTTCTCCGGAGCAGTCCTGACGCTATACAGCAGGCGCGCCGCCCTGGTTTTTCTTTCATCTGCCAGGGCAGCGCAGTGCGCCCGATCACGAATTAGCGGGCGATTCTTGGGCGCGCCCGACCTGGCAGTGGAGATTCTCAGCCCAGGGTAGAGCCTGCCGTCATGCGCAAGCTGGCAGACTATCTAGACTACGGCGCGCAAGCTGACGACCCACTCGTCACGCCGCTGCTGCCTGACCTGCCGCCTCTCAGCCAAGTCTTCGCCCAACCCTGAGAAGCCAGCCCGTGCGGGCTGACCTCTGAGAGGATGATGGCGTGTCCAGGTCATCCGATAAGCCGCCTTCTGTCGTGGGGAATCATTTCTCTAGGATCGGACTCGCGCCCGAACTCGTGCAGCCTACCCGACGCTTTTTGTGGCACGGGCCGCGCCAATGCGTCTATTTGGCCTTGCTCCCGATGGGGTTTGCCAAGCCACGCCCATTGCTGAGCGCGCTGGTGGTCTCTTACACCACCGTTTCACCCTCACCCCCGCCGCAGCGGTGGCACTGCGCTTCTCTGTTGCACTTTCCGTCGGCTTACGCCGCCCATCTGTTAGATGGCATCGTTGCCCTGTGGAGGGCGGACTTTCCTCAGCGGGCCAGGCCCGCCGCGATTCCCTGGACAACCTGGACGCCTTGATTATAGCACGAGCGGGGCGTGGCTCATGGATAGGCATCGCTGACGAGTCGTCTTTTGAGCTATACTGAGCGATAGTAGCGGAGTATCGTCGTGCGGTGGACTGCGCCACCGCCTGCACCCAGAAAGGCCCAGACTGTGCCGCGCAAGATCATCATCGACACCGACCCAGGCATTGATGACGCTTTAGCAATCTACTACGCCCTGGCTGCCCCAGAGCTGGAACTCGTCGGCGTGACGACCATCTTCGGCAACTGCGAAGCGCCTCTCAGCACCACCAACGCCCTGCGCCTACTCGAGATTGCGGGCCGCAGCGACATTCCGGTGGCAGAGGGCGCGCACGCTCCACTGGTCGTGCCGTTCGGCGGCGCTGCTGATTTTGTGCATGGGGCAGATGGCCAGGGCGACGTCAACCTGCCACCGCCCAAGACAGCCAAGCACCCGTTGTCGGCTGCCCAGTTCATCATTGAGATGGTCAACCGCAGCCCAGACCCCATCACCCTCGTCCCCATCGGCCCGCTGACCAACATCGCCCTAGCCCTGGCCCTCGATCCCACGCTAGAGCGCAAGCTGGGCGGGATCGTCCTCATGGGCGGCAACGCCTTCGCGCTCGGCAACATCACCCCCACCGCCGAGGCCAACATCCACGCCGACCCAGAAGCCGCCGAGCGCGTCTTCCGCACCCACGTCCCTATCGTCATGGTCGGACTAGACTTGACAGATCGCGCCTTGATGACGGGCGACAAGATCGACCAATTGGCCACGTTCGACAACCCACGCGCCCAACACCTGGCTCGTATCATCCCCTTCTACCGCAAGTTCCATCAGCAATGGTACGAAGCCGACGGCATCCTCATCCACGACTCGATGACGATTGCCTACTTGCTACATCCGCACCTCTTCAGGACTCGCAACTACCAGATCGTGGTGGAGCTGCACGGCGTCAATCGTGGGCGCACCACGCCAGCCCTTGAGCGCGGCATCAATCGTGAGGCTTGGGCAGGACGTCCCAACGTCACCGTCTGCCTAGACGCCGACATCTCTGCTCTGATCGACCTAGAGCTGCAATATCACGCCAAGCCGTGATTGAGCCGAGAGATGGCTATGCGCCGCCTGCTGATCGCCCTGATCGTCCTGTGGAGCGCGCCCGCCCAAGCTCAAAGGCCCTGCGCTCCCGTCGACGGCCTGCGCTTCCCTTTCGATGACCACTTCCAGCTGGTGCAAGATTTTGCCGTGCCGAGCCTGCGCCACCAGGGGCGCTATCATACAGGAGAAGATTGGTACGGCGGCGGAGCAGGACAAGTCGTTTATGCGATGGCCAACGGCCAGGTGACCTTCAGCGGAGACAGAGCTTGGGGAATGGATGGAGGCGTCGTCATCATCGCTCACGATATGCCCGACGGCGCGCGCGTCTTCAGCATGGTGGGCCACGTCCAATCCAGTCCGGAGCTTCCTTTGCCAGCGCGCTTGAGTTGCGTGGAGATGGGCCAGCCCCTGGGCCTCATCGTCGACGCCCGCCCCGCCCCGCACGTCCATTGGGAGATACGCACCCAGGGACAAGACACGCCCGGCGCAGGCTATGAGCGCGCCGAGCCACGCAGCTTAGGTTTAATTGATCCCAGCGATTTCGTGTTGAACGGTCAGGCTCGCCTGCACAGCGCTGCCGCCTGGTTCAGCGACGTCTTGGTGGGCGGCCTGCGAGCGGCGTTGGTGCTAAACGACGGCAGCTTCTTGGCCCTGGACGAAGCCAGCCACCTGCGCCGCTTCCTGCCTGATGGTCGGGTGTTGTGGCGCACGCGCTTGAGCGCGACGGCGGTCGATTTGTTCGCCATGCAAGGCGCATCCTACCTGGTAAACGCCAGCGGCCTCGTCCAGCGGATCGACGTCGCCAGCGGCAGAGTCGCAGAAGCCTGGCGGATCGGCGGGCTAGAAGGGCGCAGCCTAGTGCAGAGCGCGCCTAGCTTGGGCAATCTTCGACTCTACCACGACGGCGCCGACGGCCTGCTGGCCCTGAGCGCCGACGCGCGCGCTCTGGTTTGGCGGCTGGACGACGTGCCGCCTTTCATCACGAGCGGGGTGGGCCTGTACGACGTAGGCGCAGTGCTGGGCGGCGCAACAGCCGATGGGCGGCTGATCGTGATCGAAGAAGGCGGCGTGCGCCTGGGCGAAGCGCGCATCGAAAATGGAGCGGCCTTCGGGGTGGGGCCAGGTGGGGGCGGCTTGTGGGCCTACACCCGCGACGGCCTGTGGCGCATCGGCCCATCCAGCGGCTCGCTATGGACGCCGCAGGAATCGCCGCCTGCCCCCAACAGCGCGCGCGCCTTCTATCACGATGGAGCGTTGCGCCTGCTCTACAATGGCCAGGGCGGCGCGCTCAACGACCAACCGTTCGCTGACTTGCCCGCTGAAGGCCTGACGCGCGTCATCCGCGCAGGCGACCTGCTCATCTTGGCCAGCAGCGGCGGCCAGGTGAGCAGCCTAAACGCGCGCACGGGCCAAATCTGCCAGCGGCTACGCCTGGCGGCGGATCGGCGGCTGCGCCTGCCCTGGCTAGACGTGCATGGCGAGACGTTGCGCTTGGCGATTGGCCCTAGCCTGATGGGCCTGCGTTTGGCGCGCCTGGGGTGCTGAGCGGGGTCTTGGTTTGGCCGACGCGGTATAACATTCTTTTGCCGTCTTCTGCTACAATCGCGAGTGTTTTCCCGCCTGCCCGCCCCGACTGCTGGAGGAAGTTCATCTATGGCTCTGCGAGTCTTCAACGTCCTAGGACGCGAAAAACAGGACTTCACGCCCATGCACGAAGGGCGCGTCAACATGTACGTCTGCGGGCCGACGGTCTACGACCACGCCCATCTGGGCCACGCCAAGACTTACGTCTCGTTCGACGTCATCGTGCGCTATCTACGCCACAGCGGCTACGAAGTACTCTACGTGCAGAACCTGACTGATGTCGGCCACATGTTGGAGACAGGCGAAGATCGTATCCTCAAGCAAGCCCGTCAGCTCCAGGCCAAGCCCATGCAGGTGGTAGAGACCTACGCACGCAGCTACTTTGAGGACATGGACGCCCTGGGGGTGCAGCGTCCAGACATCTCCCCGCGCGCCAGCGCCCACATCCCGGAACAAATCAAGATGATCGAGACGCTGATCGCCAAAGGCCACGCCTATGTGGTGGATGGCAGCGTCTATTTCGACGTGACCACTGATCCTGACTATGGCAAGCTGAGCAACCGCAAGGTGGAAGAACAGGAAGAAGGAGCGCGTGTGCGCGTGCGCGACGAGAAACGCCACCCAGAAGATTTCGCCCTGTGGAAGCGCGCCGAAGAAGAGCATATTTTGCGCTGGGACAGCCCCTGGGGCGAAGGCTTCCCCGGCTGGCACATCGAATGCAGCGCGATGGCCAAGAAGTACCTGGGCGAGACCTTCGACATTCATGGCGGCGGCATTGACAACATCTACCCGCATAACGAGAACGAAATTGCCCAGAGCGAATGCGCCAACGATGCGCCCTTCGCCCGCTACTGGCTGCTGGTGGGCAGCTTGACAGTGGATGGGATCAAGATGAGCAAGAGCTTGGGTAACTTTGTGCGCATTAAGGACGCCCTGGCCAAGTATCGCCCCGAAGTGCTGCGCATGTTCGCCATCAGCGCCCAGTACACCAACCCAGTCGATTACAGCGAAGAGTCGCTGACGGCCATCAAGAGCGGCTGGGAACGGCTGATGAACGCCCTGCGCCTGACGCGCCGCCAGATGAACCTCGCGCCGCACAGCGACGACGCCAACGCCTTCCTGGCCACCGTCGAAGCCACGCGCCGCGCTTTCTTGGAGAACATGGACGACGACTTCAACACGCCGCGCGCCATCGCCAACTTACAGGACTTCACCCGCGAGGTCAACGGCTTGCTCAACAGCGGCCAGGCCGTCGGCTTGCCCGTGCTACAAGCCATCGAAAGCGCCTATGCAGAGCTGGGCGGCGCCATCCTGGGCATCATCCCTGCCCATGACGGCAGCGACAGCCGCAGCGCCGAGCGCGAAGAAGGCCTGATCCGCCTGTTGATCCAACTGCGCGCGCAGGCTCGCGCCAACAAGAACTACGCCGAAGCCGACCGTCTGCGCGACGAGCTGGCCCGCCTGGGGATCATCCTGGAAGACCGCCCCGACGGCACGATCTGGAAGCTGGAGTAGCTGTCATGCCAGAGTTCCTGTATGGCCACTGGCCCATCATGGAAGCCCTGCGCGCCAATCGGCGCAAGCTGGAACAGCTCATCGTCGCGGAGCGCCAGGATAAGCAGGAGGAGAAGGGCCTAGCCGCCGAGATCCTCTTGGCGGCCAAAGAACGCGGTTTGCCTGTCCAGCGCGTAGCCAAGCGCATTCTGGACGACATCACCGATGAAGCCAACCACCAGGGCATGGCCCTGCGCGTCGGCCCTTACCCTTACGCCGAAATCTCGGACATGCTGGCCCTGGCCGCCGAGCGCAGCGAGAAGCCGCTGCTGCTCATCCTCGACCTGCTCAAAGACCCACACAACGTGGGCAGCCTGCTGCGCGTGGCCGATGCCGTCGGCGTGCATGGCGTCATCCTCCAAGATCGGCGCGGCGTCGGCGTAACCAGCGCTGTGAGCGCGTCCTCGTCGGGGGCAGTAGAACATCAGCGCGTGGCCCAGGTGACCAACCTGGTCGCGGCCATGAAGCAGCTCAAAGAAGAGAACATTTGGCTGGTGGGCCTAGACGTGGGGCAAAACATTCCGCCGCTGGACAGGGTAGACCTGAACATGGGGCTGGGCCTGGTGCTGGGCAGCGAAGGCGAGGGTCTGCGCCGTCTGGTGCGCGACACCTGCGATCTGCTGGTGACGCTGCCCATGCGCGGCAAGGTGGGCAGCCTGAACGTGGCCACCGCCGGCAGCGTGGCCTTGTACGCCGCTTGGCAGGCGCGCGGTTGGCAGGGTTGGGCCCATGCCTAAGCCGGACATCAGAAAGCGCGGCGGCGCAGGCGTGAACTCTGCCTAAAACAGCGTACAATAGATGATACGGCATGACAACCCGCACAGGTCCATCATGCCTCTCTGCCCACGCTTACGCCCTGAGGATGACTGATGACCGCCCTGAGACGTTTCTGGCCCGCGCTGCTGCTCGTCTTGTCCGCGTTCGGCCTGACCCAAGCCATTGGGGAAGTGACACCTGTTCCCACGCAAACACCACAAACTACCCCCATCCCAGCCACTGCTACCCCTGCGCCCGCCGTACCGAGCGATCCAAACGCCACCGAGCGCCTGCTAGATGAAGCCCTGTCAGCGCTGCAAGCGGGCCGCTTCCAGGACGCCATCGCCCTGATGGATCAGCTGATCGCCAGCAACCCCAGCGAACCCGATGCCTTCTTCTTCCGCGGAGTGGGCTATGCTCAGCTCCAAGATTACGCGCGCGCCATCGCTGATTACACGCGCGCTATCGAGCTGAAGCGTTACATGTGGACGTACTATGCTTTCCGCGCCGATGCTCATCTGCTAGCTCGCGACGCCAGCGCCGCCCTCAGAGATTACGATCAGGCCATCGAACTCAATCCGCGCTACACCGAGGCTTTTCGTGGGCGCGCTCTGGCCCACCAAGTCCTGGGCAATAGCCTGCGCTCCCAGATCGATGCCCTCATTGCTGAAGGCTTGACTAGCGCTGCCAGGGGCGACAATTTCAGCGCCATCAACTCGTTCACTCTGGCGATTGATTCGACCACCGAGCCGCTGCGCGTCTTGGCCGACGCCTATTACAACCGCGCCCTCGCCCGCTACACCGATGGTAACTTGACGGCTGCTATCGAAGACTATGGCCTGGCCCTGGAGATTTACCCGCGCATGCACGACTCGTACCTAGGACGCGGCATCGCCAACCGCGAGAACGGCGACCTGCGTCAGGCCGGACGCGATTTCTTGCAACGCATTGAAATCCTAGAGAGCAACACCCAGCGCGGTACGATCCAACGCGGCCAGCCCGTCACTGTGCCGATGGCTTATGGCACAGTTCATCGCCTGACCTTCGAAGCGCGCGGCGGCGATTTCGTCACCATCAGCGCCCGCGACTTGGAAGACACCGTCGTCGACCCACTGATCGTCATCTTGGGGCCGAACGGCGAGGCCATCGCCGGCGACGACGACTTCGGGCGCGGCCTGCACAACCTGGACAGCCTGATTGAGGGGCTGCGCCTGGCCCAAGACGGGACGTACACCATCGTCGTCAGCCACGCCAACGGCGGCTTCGACGGCCCTATCGTCGTCAGCTTGGACTAAGCCATGAGCCAGCACGACCTCTCTCCGCTGACGCCCGCCGACGTGCAACGCGCCCTGGACGCCCTGGGGCGCGGAATCGTCGTGCGCCATTACGCCGAATCGACGGCGACGTCAGAGCTAGCAGCGCAAGCCATCGGCTGCGAGGTGGGACAAATCGCCAAGAGCATTTGCCTCATGCTAGAGGACACGCGGCCTATCTTGGTGGTGGCCAGCGGCGATCAGCGCCTAGACATGAAGAAGGTGGCGGCGCTGCACAGCCTGTCGGCCAAGCGCGTGCGCATGGCCAACGCAGAGGAATGCGTCGCCTTGTATGGCTACGCGCCGGGCGGCGTGCCGCCCTTGGGCCATCGCCATCCGCCCCAAGCCGTCTGGCTAGACGAGAAGCTGCGCCGCTACGCCATCATCTATGCAGCGGCTGGCTCGGCGCAGACCATCTTCCCCGTCGCGACAGACGACCTGCCATTGCTCAACGGCGGTCGCTGGGCAGACGTGGCCCGCGACGCCTGAAGCCATGAGCCTGCTCGCGCCGCTGGCTCTGCTGGGTGGGCTGCTGGCCCTGCCCATCATCGCCCTGTATTTTCTGCGTCAGCGTCGCCGCCCGCTGCCCGTCAGCAGCTTGCTGCTGTGGCAGCGCGCCTTAGAAGACCGCGCAGCCAACGCCTGGTGGCAACGTTTCCAGCGCCACCTGCTGCTGTGGGCGCAACTCGTGGCCTTGGCCTCAATTGTGCTGGCGTTGGCCCGCCCAGCTCTGCCGCAGGCTAGCGCCGTCAGCGGGCGCAGCGTCTTCCTGATCGACGTCAGCGCCAGCATGGGCGCGCGCCAGGGCAGCACAACGCGCTGGCAGTCCGCCCTAGACGAAGCTCGCCGCCTCCTGTCCACGCTGGATATGGGAGCGGGCGACGAAGCGCTCCTGGTGGCAGTGGACGATCAGGCCCGCCCGCTGACGGCCCGCAGCGCCGACTTGGCCCTGCTGAACGCGGCGCTAGACGCCGCATCCGCTCAGACCCCACTCCGACCCGCCGCCCAGGACGCCTGGCAGAGCGCCTTCAGCCTCGTCCAGGCTGAAGCTCAGGGCGCGTCCGCCGCTTTCCGATGGTTCATCCTCAGCGACGGCGGCCTGCCTGACGAGCTAGCCCTGCCCGCCAACCTGCCCGCCCCGCAGTTCATCACCATCGGCCAAGATGCACCCAACCTAGCCATCAGCGCTTTGGCCCTGCGCCCTCAGGGCCAGCAAGTGCGCGCCTTCTTGCGAGTGGTCAACGAGGGGCCGCTGCCCGCCGAAGCGCGCGTGACGCTGCGCTTGGATGGCCGCCTGTGGGACGCTCAAACTCTGGCTTTGCCTGCTCAGAGCGCGCAGTCGCTCAGCCTGAGCCTTGAGCGGAGCTTCCAGACGCTGAGCGCCAGCCTGAGCGCTGATTCGCAGTTCAACGCTCTAGAAGCCGACGACTCGGCCTACGCCGTCGCACCGCAGGTCGGCGCTGCACGCGTCCTGATCGTGAGCGATGGACGGGCCAGCGACCGCTTCGTCGAACAGGCCCTGATCGTCGTCGGTGGGGCGCAAGTCTTCCGCGCCAGCCCCAACGCACTGCCCACCACCTCCTTCGACCTGACCATCTTCAACGGGGTGACGCCCTCAGCCTGGCCTGCGGGCAGCCTGTGGCTGATCGATCCGCCCCTGGCCGAGGACGCGCAGCCTGGCTTCGTGGGCCTGCGCGCCGCCGCGCCCGATCATCCGCTGCTGGCCTTCGCCGACCTGAGCGGGGTGGCGGTGCGCGAATGGCACACACCTTCGCTGTCGCCCGCCTGGCAGAGGGCCGCCCTGCTGAGCGCGCCCGATGGCGGCGCGCCCCTGGTCGTGGCTCAGCGACCCGCTGCCGAAGGTGGAGGGCGCGTCCTAGCGCAGGGCTTCGCCCTGGAAGCTAGCGATTGGCCGCTGAACGCCGCCTTCCCCATCGTGGTGGCCAACTTATTGCAATGGGCCAGTCCTGCCCCGCTACTAGAGCCGCCGCAGGCTCAGGTGGGCCAGGTGGTGACGCTCAATCTACCGCCTGCCAGCCTGAGCGCGGCGTTGCTGCCCCCTGACGGCCAAGAGGTGGCGCTCAGCTTAGACGACGCGCCGCGCGCCCTGGTGGCCGATGCGCTGGGTTTGTATCGCTTGATGGCAGAGACGCCACAGGGTCAGCGCCAAGCCTGGCTGGCTGTCAACCTGTTCGCTCCACAGGAGAGCGATTTGCGCACGCGACAGCCTGACTGGGCCAGCGCATCTCCGTCTGGCACCGCTGCAGACCAGGCAGAAGAGGGCCTGGCTTGGCGCGAGCTGTGGCCCGTCGCGGCCTTGCTGGCTCTGCTGGCCCTGGCCTTGGAGTGGTGGCTGTACGTCAGCAGCTTGAGATTGACACAGCGCTGATTCGGCTTCATTGACCTTTCATCAGCGCCTCCACCTGCTGGCGGTTGGGCAGCGCTGGGATGGCGCCGTAATGCGTTGTGGCCAGCGCGCCGACGGCGTTGGCGAAGGGCAGCAGCTTGCCCAGGTCAGGCAGGTTGTCCACCGTCGCGCCATTCTCCAGCAGGGCCACCAGCAGCCCTCCGACGAAGCCATCGCCGGCGCCCGTCGTATCGACAGGCTGGACGCGATAGCCTTTGTGATGGGCGCGTTCGTGGCGCGTGTAGAGCGTCGCGCCCTTCGCCCCATGTGTGACGGCGATCAAACGTAGACTGTCACGCCATAAGGGCCGCACATCGTCGCCCCCCGTCAAAAATTCCAGCTCTTCTTCGCTGATTTTGAGGACGTGGGCGTAGTCGAGGCCTAGCATCATGCCCGCGCGCGCCGCGTCTTCATCATCCCACAACGCCAGACGCAGATTAGGATCGTAGCTGATGAGCGCGCCTTTGTTGCGAGCATATTCGGCGGCCGCCAGAGTCGCCGAACGAGACGGCTCGCTGATGAGCGTAATGCTGCCGAAGTGGAAAGCGCGCGTGCTGTCCAACACATCGTAAGCCACGTCGCGCGGCGTCATCAGCATGTCGGCGCTGGGGTGGCGGTAGAAGCTGAAGCTGCGCTCGCCGCCTTCGCTCAGCGAGACGAAGGCCAGGGCCGTGCGAGCCTTCTGCGTCTTGCGCAGGCCGCGTACGTCGATTCCTTCGGCTTCTAGCACGCTGCTCAGGTAGTGGCCAAAAGGATCATCACCCACCTGCCCGACGAAGGCCACGCTGAAGCCCAAGCGCGCCACAGCTGCCGCCACGTTGGCCGGCGCACCGCCCGCCTTCTTCAGGAAGTTATCGGCCAGACCCACGTCAGCCACCTGCTCCATCGCCACAAAGTCGATCAGCAGTTCCCCCATGCTGGTTACGTCGATCATGCTCTCGCCCCTTTTCGTCGGTAGGATAGCTAAGTTGCTTCGTCACCTAGTTCAATGAGGAGCTGGCCGCGCTCTACAACCTGCCCGGCCTCCACGAGCAAGCGCTTGACCACGCCGTCAGCGTTCGCGCTGACGCGCAGCTCCATCTTCATGGCCTCCATGACCAGCAGGACTTGGCCGGCCTGGACAGACTCGCCTTGGCGCACGCGCACTTCGCGCACTTGGCCGGGCATCTGCGCTGTCAGATCGCCTTCGTGGCCCTGACGCTTGCTGCGCTTGGGACGGCCTGTGCTGCTGCTGAAGCTGTAGCTGTGGCCCGCTAAATGGACGAAGCGTTCCTCACCGCGCCGCGCCACGTAGCCGCGCAGGCGCTGGCCGTCGTCCAGGGCCAGAGCATAGCCGCCGTCGGGCAAAGGAGTGGCGCTCAGTCGCCAGGTCTGCTCGCCAATGCGCGCTTCGTAGCGGCCATCAGGCAAGCGCGTGAGCTGCACGCTGACAATTTGACCACCAACCTCGTAGCTGAAGATCATGCTGTCCTCCACTGCACTGCGACGACGCTCCAGGTGTAGCTCTCATCGGCGGCGTTCCAGACGATGTCATCCTTGTACTCACGGCCATGCGAGGGCTGGGTCATTAGGTCAACTCTTTCGCTCAGGAATTGGCCAGGCGCGGCCTGGCCTGAGCAAGATTATAGCAGCCAGGCTGCTGAGGGATCAGGCTGAGCGCCTAGCGTCCACCGCGACGATCCCCACCGCCGCGGCGATCCCCACCACGGTCTCCGCCGCTGCTGCGGCGATCCCCACTGCGATCCGCGCCGCTGCGCCCACCAGCGCCTTTGGTGTTGCGATCCCGTTCACGGGCCTCTTCCGCCGTCCAGCCTTCCAACACAGCTTGGCGGCTCAGGCGCACGCGCCCCGTCGCGTCGATGTCGATGACCATGACCATGACCTCTTGGCCTATCTCAAATTCGCCTCCGACGGAGGTCACGCGATAGTCGGCGAGCTGAGAGACGTGGACGAGGCCTTCCTTGCCGGGCAGGAACTCCACAAAGACGCCATAATTTTCTATACGAGTGATCTTACCCGTGTAGACTCGGCCCACCTCAGCTTCTTCGAACATGCCGCGCACGCGCTCTAGAGCAGCGTTGACTGAGAGGCTATCCGGGCCGGCGATGAAGACCGTGCCATCTTCGTTGATGTCAATCTTGACGCCGGTCTGATCCTGGATGGCGCGCACGGTCTTGCCACCAGGGCCAATCAGCGCGCCGATCTGATCGATGCTGATCTTGGTGGTAATCATGCGCGGGGCATAAGGATTGAGGTCAGGGCGCGGACTGGCGATGACTTGGCGCATGACATCCAGGATGAAGAGACGGGCGTCGTAAGCCTGTCTGAGAGCTTGCGTCATGATGGCTTCGGTCACGCCGCTGATCTTGATGTCCATCTGCAGGGCAGTGATCCCTTTCTGCGTGCCAGCGACCTTGAAGTCCATGTCGCCCAGATGATCTTCTAGGCCTTGAATATCGGTCAGGACGGCATAATGCTCGCCTTCCATGATGAGGCCCATCGCAATGCCAGCGACAGGTCGTTTGATGGGGACGCCAGCGTCCATCAGGGCCAGGGTGCTGCCACAGACGCTGGCCATCGAGGTGCTGCCGTTGGAACTCATGACTTCGCTCACCAGACGGATGGTGTAGGGGAATTCCTCTTCGCTGGGCAGGACGGGGACGAGGGCATTTTCGGCCAACGCGCCATGCCCAATCTCGCGGCGCTTGGGGCCGCGCAGCGGGCCGGTCTCGCCGGTGGTGAAGGGCGGCATGTTGTAGTGGTGCATGTAGCGCTTCTCTTCTTCGATGTCCAGGCCATCCAGCAGCTGCGAGTCGCGCGGCGTGCCGAGCGTGGCGATGGTCAGGACTTGGGTCTGGCCGCGCTTGAACATGCCAGAGCCATGCACGCGCGGGATGAGGCCGACATCGGCGACCAGAGGACGAATCTCGGTGGTGCTGCGACCATCAGGACGCACCCTATCCTCGGTAATGCGGCGGCGCACCTCTTTCTTCAGGGCGCTGTTGACCGCTTCTTTGACCAGCTTGAGGTTGATCTTTTGATCGTCGGGCAGCTCGGCGTTGCGCGCCTCGTACTCAGCGCGCACTTCCTCGCGCAGCTGCTCCATCGCCTCGTTGCGGTCGTCGCGCGCAGTCATCTCAGCCACGATCTGCTTGATCTGCGGCATGACGCGGGCATGGACTTCGGCTTCCAGCTCTGGATCGTAAGGGGCGGCGGTGAATTCGGCCTTAGGTTTGCCAATCTCGGCCATCATCTGCTTTTGCAGGGCGATCAGCGGGCGAATGCTCTCTTGGGCCAGGCGCAGCGCTGCGATCATGGTCGTCTCGTCTACTTCGTCCGCGCCACACTCCACCATGTTGATAGCGTCCTCCGTGCCGCTGACGCGCAAATCCAAGTGGCTGTGTTCCATTTGGCTGATGGTCGGGTTGACCACCAGCTGGCCGTCGATGAGGGCAATACGCACGCCCGCGACTGGGCCGTTCCAGGGGACGTCGCTGATGCTTAGGGCAGTGCTGGCCGCCAGAATGCCCAACATGTCAACATGATTCTCTTGGTCGTGGGCCAACGCCGTCAGCAGCACCTGCACTTCGTTGAGCATGCCATCTGGGAAGAGAGGGCGCAGCGTGCGGTCGACGACGCGGCTGTTGAGGATGGCGCGATCCGAAGGGCGGCCTTCGCGGCGCTGGAAGCTACCAGGGATACGCCCGACAGCGTAGAGCTTCTCCTCAAAATCCACGCTTAACGGGAAGAAATCCTGGCCTTCGCGGACGTTCTTGCTCATCGTCACTGCGCAGAAGACGAGCGTGTCGCCCATACGCACTGTCACTGCGCCGTTGGCTTGTTCAGCGTAGCGCCCAACTTCGATGATAGCTGCACGACCACCAACCATCACACTGTACTGTTTTATTCCTGCACTATAGTCACTCGTCGTCATTTCTGTCCTCGTGTTTATCTTGCTGTTGCGAAAAAAACAGCGCTCGGTTGGACAGGACTTGCTGTGAGAGGCGAGCTGTGGACACGAGCTGCACCTCGCCTCACACTGCAATTCCTAGCCAGACGAGCGCTTGTGGTACATAGCCTCAAGGAATGCGTAGGGAAGAGGCAGCGCTAAGAACTGCACCTCCCTTATTGTACACCAAGCATTGGTGAGACGCGCCTTACTTGCGCAGGCCCAAGCGTTCGATCAGGTTGCGGTAGGCTTCCGGGTCTTTCTTGCTCAGGTAGTTGAGCTGGCGACGACGCTGACCGACCAGCTTCATCAGGCCGCGCCGTGAGTGATTGTCCTTGCTGAAGTTGCGTAGGTGGACAGTAAGTTGCTGAATGCGCTCCGTGAGCAGGGCAATCTGCACTTCCGGTGAGCCAGTGTCGCCTTCGAAGCGGCCGTAGGCTTTGATGATCGTGTCTTTCTGTTCTTTGTTCAGGGGCATGATCTTCCATCCTCAAACGTGAGTCTCGTGTGACACCGGAAGGGCGGGAGGATACGCCCGACGGTCTCTGGCGGTTGATGACGCAGATTATAGCAGACGGAGAGGAGAGCGGCCAGACGTAGACGGCTCTCTACTCATGCTGCCCACCGTTCGCGCTGTGCGCTACACTAGCTAGCGACGCATAAACCACAGCCCCACGTGTTGAGAGACGCCATGATTAAATTCGTCATCGCCTTCCGCAAACCACAAGACAGCGCCACCTTTGAAGACCGCTATCAAGACTTCTTGGCGCTGGCCGAACGTATGCCTTCGCTGCTGCGTCGCCAAGTCGTCCATGTGCTGGGCAGTCCCCAGGGCCAGTCGACGTATGAGCGTCTGTTGGAGCTGTACTTCAGCAGCGTGGACGTCATGCAAGCTGCTCTGCTCTCGCCCATCGGTCAGGAAGCCGGCGCTGAACTGGCCAAATTTCCCGCCGCCAGCGCCGATATGTGGTACGGCGATGTTTACGAAGCCTGAGAGTCGTGTAGAATCAACATACCGTCCGTCTTCTGAGCCTGAGGTTGAGACCGTATGCGAGCCATCTCCAGCCCATCCACGCCATCCGCCGTCCGCGCCTCTGTCGAGGACTTCGAAGCTTTCGTGCAAGCGCCTGAGAACCTGGAGCGGCTGTTCGAATACATCGGCGAGGAGATTGTCGAAGTGCCGTCTAACGCCTACGC
>JANWYT010000007.1 GCA_025055175.1 Anaerolineae bacterium
CAAGCCGTTCTTCGCAGCGCTGGACACAGACGGTGACGAATGGAAGCGCCTGGATTTGGCGCTGGCCACGCTGGCTCTCAATGTGCGTGGCCAAGCTCACAGCTTGCAACTTCCGTTCGCGTGGTCTTGGCTGAGCGATGATGAGCTGCATCAAGCCCTGGCAGCGGCCAGCAGCGCTTGCCCACATTTGTTGGCCTGGGCCTTCGGCTGGATTGAGCTTATACTGTGGGCAACGTCCGCAGCCGAACATTCCCTGCTTAAGGAAACATGACGTATGAATCCTTTGCGTATCACAGAACGCTTGCAAGAAGCGCTCGTCAGCTACCTGATGACGACCTTCGACGTCAACCGCGATGGCCAAAACGCCGAACTCTACAACCAAATCTACGATTCGCTGAAGGCGCCGAACGCTTTGTTCAATGGCCCATTCCTGGAGCTGGCGCCGCCTTATAAGCGTGGACGTACCTTGCTCGACCTCATCGCAGAGGGAGTGCTGGACCGACGCTTGGCTGAGCTGCCCTGCTTTCGGCAGAAGAAGCCACTGCCCCTGGACGCGCCGCTCTACACCCATCAGGAAGCCGCCATTCGTCGCATCAGTGGGGAAGGGCGCGGCGTCGTCGTCTCATCCGGCACAGGCAGCGGCAAGACCGAGAGCTTCCTCATCCCCATCCTCAACGACCTGCTGATCGACGACAGCCAAGGCGTGCGCGCTGTCCTCATCTATCCGCTGAATGCCCTGGTCAACGATCAGCTCGACCGCCTGCGCGAGCTGCTACAAGGCACAAAGATTACTTTTGGACGCTACACCAGCGAACTAGAGAACAGCACCAAAGACGCCCTGAACGAAATGGAAGAGCAGGGGATTAAAGCGCTGCCCAACGAGATCATCAGCCGCGAGCAAATCCGCAAAGAGAACAGGCTGCCACAAATCCTCATCACCAACTACGCCATGTTGGAATACCTGCTGCTGCGCCCTCAGGACGATGTGCTGTTCCGCAGCGGCGCGTGGCGCTTCCTAGTCCTGGACGAAGCTCACAGCTACGGTGGCGCTAAGGGGATCGAGATCAGCATGCTGGTGCGGCGGCTGAAGCTGCGCCTGAACAAGCAGAAGGGCGAGATGCGCTGCATCGCCACCAGCGCTACGCTAGTCAACGATGACCGAGAAGCGGCCCAGCGCTTCGCCCAAAACTTGTTCGGCGAAGCATACGCTCCTGAAGACATCATCTTGGGCCACCATGACGAGGATTCCCTGCTGCACGAAGGCCGCAGCGACCACACACCACCAAGCGCGGCTTGCTACAACGATTTGGCCATCACCGACCTGCTCAGGCAGCTGCACGAGGGCCAGGCCCAAGCCAGCGACGTATTCGAAGCCCTGCGCCGAGCAGGCTGGCCTGAGCCACCACTGAAGGCTGACCTGAGCAGCCATACGGCCTCCAGCGCGCTCTACGCCGCTCTGCGCCACAATCAGCACCTGCAAGACCTCCTATGGTGGATCCTCGTAGACCGTCAAGGCCAGCCCGTCGTCCTGAGCGAAGCAGCCCGTCAAGTCTTCGAGACAGAGGGCCTCTCAGAACACGAACAACTAGATGCGCTGCACCATCTGGTGGAGCTAGGCTTGCAAGCCCGCCCAACAGAAGATAGCGCGCCGCTGCTGCCGGCCCGCTATCACCTGTTCGCGCGGCCCTCACAAGGCTTATGGGCCTGTCTCAACCCAAAGTGTTCAGGCCGCGAAGGCATCAGCTCAGAAGCCCCCTGGAGCAAGCTCTACTCCACGCCGCACGTCACCTGCGATTTGTGCGGCTGCGCTGTCTATCCTCTGGTCATCTGCCGTACCTGTGGTCAAGTGTATGTGCGCGGCGAAGAAGACAGTGAAGGCAAGCTGCAATCCTCTATCTCACCCATGCAGAGCCTGAAGGACCGTCAGCCGCGCTATTTCACCTGGTCGCGCGCCCGTCATAACCGAGAGTTGGGCGAGACGGAGGACGCGGATGACGAAGCCGAAGCTCCCCAAGCCAGCGGAAAATCCGTCCAGTTGGTGGACGAAGAGGTCACGCTGTGCATGAACGACTCTTGCCGCCGCGCGCGCCGCTGTCAATGCCCTAGTCCAGCTAAGGTCACGCTCTACTGCATTGACGAAGAGACCAAAGACAAGATGGGCAGCCAGCGCAAGCCTGTCGAGCTTCTGCACCAGTGCTACCGCTGTCAGACGAAGGCGCGGATCGAAGGTGAAGAGATCGCGACGCCGCTGCAGGTGACGGGCAGTACGCCGCTGGGCGTGCTGGTGAGCGAGATGTACCGCAACTTGCCCCCCAGCCCCAAGCCCGAACAGCGCGACAAGCCCGGCGAAGGGCGCAAGCTGCTGAGCTTTTACGATAGCCGTCAGGGCGCGGCTCGCTTTGCTGCCTTCCTGCAGGACGTCTTCAACCAAGACCTCTATCTCACAATCGTGCCAGAAGCGACGCGCCGCCTGGAAGGCAAACATCAGAGCGCCATTGATTTTCTGGAAGTCAGCGAAGAGTGTGTAGATATTGGCTGGGATGAACTGCGCGTCTTCCAGAACGATCAAACGCTCGATGACATCAGCCGCTCAGGGCGCTTGAGCAGCAGTGACAGGCGACGTTTGACCACGATCGTACGAAAGCGCATGTTAGCTGAGCTGAGCGTCAACCGTCGCAGCCGCCAATCGCTGGAGTCGCTGGGGCTGCTGGCCGTCGAATACTTTGAGACGCCTCCCGACGTGGATGAGCTGGCGAAGTCCAGCGGCCTGAGCGCCGACCAGGTGCGGCTTTTGGCCCGCTACCTGCTGGACAGCCTGCGCCAAGACAAGGTGGTTGAGCTACCTGAAGGCGTAGAAGCCGATGACCGTGTCTTCGGCAGCAACAAGGGCCATCCGCGCGTGGTGCGCAGCAACCCACGAAATGGCGAAGTCCCCTGGGCAGGCCAGACGACCAGGCACAAGCGCTATCGCATAGCAGAGCGTATCCTCAGGGGACTGGGCAAACCCACCGACGAAGCGCGTGTGCGCGCCTTGCTGGACGGCCTGTGGGACTTGGTGCGCCGCGAGGTCTTGCACGAAGCGAGCAACGGCGCGTACCGCCTGCCTCTGAACCGCCTCTTCCTGACGACGCGCGCCACTTGGTATCGCTGCCAGAGCTGCCAGCGCCTCAGCCATGACGCAGCAATCCTGCCCTGCCCGCACTGCGGTGATAACATGAAGCCTGCCGACATGGAAGAACTGCGCCGCCAAGATTACTACTACCAGGTGCTGAGCGCTCCGCTTCGGCCGCTGCGCGTAGAGGAACACACGGCTCAGCTCAAGCCAGAGCAGGGCAGGTTGTATCAGAACCTATTCAAGCAAGGGGACATCAACATCCTAAGCTGTTCGACCACCTTTGAGATGGGCATTGACCTGGGCGACTTGCAGGCGGTCTTCTTGAACAATGTGCCGCCCAGCGTGGCCAACTATCGGCAGCGGGCCGGCCGCGCAGGACGGCGCGCTGGTGGAGCGGCCATGATCGTCACCTGGGCGACGGATCGTCCTCACGACCAAATTTATTTCACTGACCCGTCCTCCATCATTCGTGGGGCGGTGCGCGCGCCACGCATCCATCTGACCAACCACGAGATAGGCCGCCGCCACGTCTACGCCATCCTGCTGAGCGAGTTCCTACGCTACTGCTATCAGAAGGATCGCACCGAACTGAACACGCTCGATCCCTTTTTCAACTCTCAGATGCTAGGCAACCCGCACATCAATGAACTGCTTCCCTGGACTAAGAACCAGCGCCAAGCGCTCGGTCGCTTGTTGGAACGCTACAAAGTCGGCTTGGACTTTGAGATCACCGAAGCCGTGATCGATGATTTTGTGCGCGTCATGGAGAGGCAGCAGCAGCGCTACTCAGAAACTCGGACTCAATACGAGCAGGCCATGAAACAATCATCCGATCAGCGGGACTTCGACGCTGCCAAAGATTACAAGAGGCTCATGGATCGTCTGGCCGCCGAAGAGCTGATCGATCACCTATCGAATCGCGGCGTGCTACCAAGCTATTCGTTCCCGCTGGAAGTGGTGGAGCTGGAGATTTTGCCCTCGGAGCAGGAACGCCACCCGCTGCGCCTGCAGCGCGACCTGCGCCAAGCCATCCGCGAATACGCGCCAGGGGCTGAAGTCGTGGCCAATAAGCGCCTGTGGACGAGCAGCGCCGTGAACTTCTACCGCGATACCCCTCTGATCTACGACTATCGCCTATGCAAGGAATGCAGTCACTTGGAAGTAGCCGAAGCAGCGGGCGTGCAGATCAGCCTCACCCAATGCCCGATATGCGGCAAGGCTTATGGGGGAGAGAGCGCTGGCCAGTACCTCGTGCCAGATGGCTTCCGCGCGATTAAGCCGAGCAAAGCCGCGACGCAGTACGTCAAGCCAGCGCCTAGCAACATACACACAGCTCTGTATCTCAAAGCCAATCCCAGTTCTGAGTTGCGACCTCTAGGCCAGATAGTCAGCCTTGACTATTCACGCGAGGGCAGGCTCTACTTCCTCAACGAGGGCGAGAGAGGCGGCTTTCGCCTGTGCATGCGCTGTGGCCAGGTTGCAGGCCCCAAACACAAGGCCTGCGAGGAGAAATATCGCGGCCAAGCCTGCGGCTCACCTGACATTAAGACCCTAAGCCTGGGCCACGCCATCACCACCGACACGCTGCAAATCCGCCTGCACAACACAGCCGACCTGAGCGTCCCGCGCAGCAAAGACTTCTTGTACAGCGTGCTATATGCCCTGATCCAGGGGGCGTGCCGCGCGCTGCAAATCGAGCGTCAGGACATCGACGGTCTGCTCTACCCTTTCCGGCCCTTTGCAGACCGAGACGACTACGAGATCAGCATAGTGCTGTACGACAATGCGCCAGGTGGAGCAGGCCACGTTAAAGACATCCAGCAGAACTTCGCGCGCGTCGTTGATGAAGCCTATCAGATCATCAGCAGCTGCGACTGCGCGCCGAACACGAGCTGCGTGCGCTGCCTGCGCGATTACAACAACCAGCTCGTGTACGACTATTTGCGCCGCGATGGCGCAGTGGAGTTCCTGGAGAGGCTGAGCCTAGCCCTGAAGCAGGACAAAAGCAGAGGTTTCTTAGAGGTGAAGCCAGCCAACGCGCTGGTCTGGCTGAAGCAGCACCTAGAAGAAGCGCGCGGCGAGCTGTATCTGGCTGCTGAAGCCATCACTTCCGATCCCATCAGCGGACAACGCGAGTCGTGGATTGACTTGCTGCGCGATCTGCTCAGCCGCGATATTCGTGTTACCCTGCTGCTGAACCAAGATTTCGATCTGAGCAAGCGAGAGCATCTTGTGACATCGCGCCACTTGCAAAGCCTGTTGCTAAAACACGGCTCACTGCGCCTGCTGCGTGGCCCGCTGCCTGGCTGGCCCATCCTGATCCAAGATGACAACAACATGTGGCGGGCCATCAAACTATGCGACGGTGTGCTGCGCTTAGATGGCAATCCCATCCACAGCGTGCTACGCACGAGCCGCCACCCTGACATCATCCAGCAGGCCCGCGCCGACTTTCAGCGAGCAGAAGCCCAAGCCCAACCTTTGCACGCACGCGACCTAGAGCCGCCTCCCAACACGCGCGTCTACGACGTCCCGCGCCGAGCTAAACTGCGCGAAAGCGACCTGGAAGCGCTGCGCGACGACTTCTTCAAGAAACCTGTGCGCCGAATGACGATCTCCGACCCCTATCTGATCGATCATGAGCGTCTGTTCAAGCGCGTCAGCGCCTACATCGATCTGGCCAACCAGCACGGCACACTAGAGCGCGTCCTCATCATCACCCGCGATGCTGGCAAGCAGGGTCGCCAAGCCCAGACGGAAGCAGCGCACAAGCTCATGCAGCGCTATCCTTTCGTCAAGGTCGAGCGACCGGAGAGCGTGCCACATGATCGTCAGATCAACGTAGATTACGTAGATGGCAGCAAAGCTCGACTGTTGCTTGGTCGTGGGCTGGACTTCATCCGCACAGACGGCAGCAGTGAACCAACTTACCTGGTAGTACAAGAACTGAGTTGAGTTGCTGGCTATCAGTCTTCTGAAGAACAAATTTTGGGGTGAGGGCCGATATAACCGTCCATGCGTTGGCCGCTTCCCAACGCAGGCTGAGCGCTGCACAAGCAACAAAAAACGGCCTTTAGGCCGTCCTTTGCAAGCCTGGTGGGAACAGGACTTTACATGCCCTGGGCCCAGCGCAGGCCGATGAGGATATTGGAGAAGGTGTTGCCAATCGAAGGGCCGAGCAGCACCAGAATGGCGATGACGACGACTGCTACCAGCACCAGGATGAGGGCGTATTCCACCAACCCCTGGCCTTCTTCTTGCTGAGGACGATAGAGCATGAGGGCTTCTCCTGAAATGATGGAATCGTCCGCCAGGCGGACACCGACGATAATGGGACGGAGTAATCAAAGAGATGATGGAAACTGTTCCTCCCCCATCTTTCAGTGTAACATAAAAGGGAGCAATAGGCAAAATTACTTTCGCAATGGAAGCAAGGAAGAATTTTAGATAACGTCGAGCGTCGGGCCGCTCGCCGCGTGCCGCATACAAGCGGCAGAGGTTCTTCGATGCGATGAGCCAAGCCAGACGCTGCACAAGACTTGCTCTGGCAGGAGCGGGCCGCGCAGCACCTGACTGTCTACTGAATGCTGACGAGGACTTGTCCCACGCCGCTCCAGAGTTCTTCTAGCTTATAGTAGTGGCGCTGTTCTTCGTGGAAGATATGGACGATGACTGTACCATAATCCATCAGCACCCAGCCGCTCTCTGCTGTGCCTTCAGTAGAGAAGGCGTTCTGCCCCGTCTTCTCCTTGACGCTCTCATGCACGTACTCCATGAGAGCTTTGATCTGTCGCGGGCTGTTGCCGTTGCACAGCACGAAAAAGTCAGCGATGATCGTATGGGGGCGCAGGTCAAGCAAGACGATGTTGTCCGCTTTGTGTTCTTCCACCACGTCCACGATCAGACGAGCCAATTCTAGTGAGTCCAGGGTCATTTCTCCTCGCTAAGCGCCGCTCAATTTATTTTATTATAGCATAGACTATGAGCTTAGCGCGTGAATTGCCCTAGCATGGCCTTTGGACGACGCTATAATCGTGCCTCATGTCTGCCCAAATCTCCATCCTGCTCGTCAACTACAACACCCGCGAACGCCTGCGCGAATGCCTAGACTCCATCCTGACTCACGAAGCAGGCCTGGTGCGCGAGGTGCTGGTGGTCGATAATGGCTCACAAGACGGCAGCGCCGAGATGGTGCGCGGCTATCCACCGCCTGTACGCCTCATCCACGAAGGCGAAAACACCTGGTTCAGCGGTGGGAACAACTTGGCAGCGCAGCAGGCCCAGGGAGAGGCCGTCTTCATCCTCAATCCCGACACAATCCTGCTGCCTAGCACGTTGCCTGGTATGTTGGCGGCGCTGTGCGCCGATGAGTCGCTAGGAGCGGTCACCTGCCGCCTGGAATACCCCGCCGACCGCCAGCCCCAGCGCACTTGCTCGCTCTATCCGCGTTACGCTGACCTATTGCTGGGCTACACCTTCCTGGGAGTGCTACTGCCCTGGTGGCGCGCCCGACGGCGCTGGCGAGCCTGGTATGCCGACTGGGCGCGCGACAGCACACGGCGCGTGGAAGTCGCGCCTGGCTCGTGTATCCTGGCCCGCCGCGAAGCCCTGGCCCGCGTCGGCGTCTTCGATCCGCGCCAGAAGCTGTATTTCACCGAGGACGATCTGTGCCGCCGCTTGGGCCAGGCGGGCTACGGCATCCTGTTCGTGGCCGAAGCCACCCTGCTGCACTACGAGCGCTCCAGCACGCGCCAAGTCCAACGCACCGCTACCCGTCTCTATTTCGACGACATGTTGATTTACTGCCGCAACTGGTACGGCCCATTAGCTGCAATGCTGTTGGCCCTGCTGGCCGCCCCCACCCGCTGGCTCATGGACTTGGCTCAGCGCTGGCGCGGCGAGTCAGCCTGATTCTTCCGTCCACTTGTCAATCAGGATAGTCTTATGGCTCATCATCCTCCTCAGCCGCCCGTTGATCCTACGGAAGATACCCGTCCAACGCTAGCGCTGCGCCCTGCTCAGATCGATTCGGCAGCGCAGCAGCGCACACGTCGCGACGTGCTGAGCCTGTTTGGCGCGGCTTTGTTCACCTTTAGCGCTCTGGCGGTGGCCCTGTGGCCTGCCCATCCCAGCCCTTCGCTTGATGAGCTGACAGCTTCCGATGTGCCGCTGATCGCCGTCAGCCCCACCGTCCCTGAGCCAGCGCCTGCCAATCCCACGCCTGTCGAACAGGTTGTCGCCCCTGCCCCTACGCTGGCCCAGGCTGATCCTGTCGCCAACCAGGCGCTGATGGTCATCAACGCCGAGGTGCTGCTGCTGACGCCGCTGCCGTCTGCCCCCGCCGATCCTGCCCGCCTCATCGCCTATGATCCCTTCACCATCATCCCAGAGCGTCCACGGAGCGAATTCGTCGAATATCAGGTGCAACAGGGCGACTCGCTCAACGCTATCGCGCGGCGCTTCGGTCTCACGCCTGACACGCTGGCTTGGTGCAATGATCGGCGCGTCATCTTCGCCCTGCGGCGCGGCGACGTGCTGCAAATCCCCCCAGTAGATGGTGCTTGTCATGTAGTGCTTGGCACGCGCAACGAGACCATCGCCAGCATTGCCGAACAATACCAGGTGACGCCGACTCAGCTCATCAATTCGCCCTACAGCAACCTGTATGACCGCTTGCCTAACGATGTGCTGCCCGGCGGCACGCGCTTGTTCATCCCTGGCGGCAAAGGCGAGACCATCGCCTGGAATCCGCCCTCCGAGACCAAGCGCGACGCCAGCGGCGCCATCATCTCCTACACCTTCGCGGCGGGCCAGCCAGGCAGTTGCGGCGCTGTCGCTCCTGGCGGCGGCAGCGCCTGGACGAATCCGCTGCCCAACGGCACCTGGATGCGCGGCTTCTACGTCGGCCACAGCGGCATTGACCTCGCGGCACCACCAGGCACGCCTATCTACGCCGCCAACAGCGGCCCCGTCCTATTCAGCGGCTACAGCGACTGGGGTTATGGCCAGACCGTCGTGTTGGCACACGGCCCGTTCTCTACGCTTTATGCGCACATGAGTTCGCGCTCGGTGAGCTGCGGCCAATTCGTCTCGGCGGGCCAGGTGGTGGGGACGGTGGGCAGCACAGGCAATTCCACCGGCCCGCACCTGCATTTCGAAATTCGTTACGCTGACCAGCCCCAAGACCCCAGCGGCACGCCTGGCATCGGTTGGTGAGGCCAAGCCAGCGTTTTTTCTACCATTTTTCTACAGCTTTCTAGCCATAACGGCAAACAAACAAGTCGAAATATCGCGTATACTTGGGGTGATATCAACGAAAGAGCTTATCGAGAAAAACACCCTATGCCCGATCGCGTGTTGCTGAGTGCAAGCCGTACCAACCTGCATGAGTGTGTCGCCCTAGCCGCCGATCAGGGCTTGGGAGTGGAGGTGATGGCCTTCGCCTTCCCTGATGTACTGGACGGCGATTGGCGCAGCACCCTCAACGCCCACAAAGAGGCGTTGCGGCCCGTGCCTGGCAAGCTCACCCTGCATGGCCCGTTCATGGACATGGTGAGCGGCAGCCCTGACCCGCGCATTAATGCGGTGTGCGTGGCCCGCTACAGCCACGCTATCCGCATTGCAGCCGAGCTAGGCGCAACACAAGTCGTCCTACACGCTAATTTCATCGGTACGCTGCACAACCGCTTCTATCGCGACGGTTGGCACGCGCGCAACGTAGAATTTTGGGGGCCGCTGGCGGAATACGCCGCGACGCATGGCGTCGTCGTGCTGCTGGAGAACATGTGGGAATTCGATCCGACGATCATCAGCGATCTGCTGGCTGAAGTCAACCACAGCCACCTGCGCGCCTGCCTGGACGTAGGCCACGCTCATCTGTTCACCGAACCGAGCTTCAGCTTCGCCTATTGGCTGGAGGTGCTAGAGCCATACCTCTACGAAGTCCACATGAACAACAACAACGGCGTGTTGGACGAACATCACGGCTTCGATTGGGAACACGGCGTGTTGAACTATCACAAGCTGTTGCCGATGGTGCGCGCCGTCAATCCCGCGCTCGATTTGGTGCTGGAGATGGACAGCGTACAGGACATGGCCGATAGCTTGTACTACTTTCAGCGCCAGACCAGTCGTAGCAGCTACTAGCTCAGGCTAGGTCGCGGCTTCACAGCATAATCACCAGCAGGCGGTCACGACCCGCCAGATCCTGGACGAGATGGGCAGCGTGTGGACGCAGCAGGAAGGCCAAGTCTAGCGCGGCGTCCCCTTGACCTGCGCCAATCTCCAGGAATAAGGCGGCGCGCGGGGCGCACAGGCGTGGCGTCTGAGCCAGCAGACGACGGACGACCTCTAGGCCATCGCGACCGCCGTCCAGAGCCAAGCGCGGCTCGTAGCGGCCCACGTCCAACTCATCGCATTCGCGCGTGGTCAGGTAGGGCAGATTGGCCATCACCACGTCCACCTGCACCCCCAACTCAATCAGCGGCGCGCCCAAGTCCCCGTGCAGGAAGTAAATCGGCAGGCCTGCCGCATTCGACTGAGCCACCTCCAGAGCCTGTGGGCTGATGTCCGTCGCATAGACTAGGGCTTGTGGAGCGTGGCGCGCATAGCTGATGGCGATGGCGCCGCTGCCCGTGCCAATGTCGGCGGCGACCAGGGCGCGCCCTGCGGTATAGGCTAGGGCCTGCTCCACCAGCAACTCGGTCTCTGGACGCGGGATCAGCACGTCGGGGGTGACGCGCAGCACACCGTCGTAGAAGGCGCGCTCGCCTAAGATATAGGCCAGCGGCTCGCCAGCGGCGCGCCGCTCTGCTAGCGCGAAGAAGCGAGCGGCTTCGTCAGCGCTGAGGCGGCGTTCGGGATGAGCCAGCAGCATGGATCGTTCCATCCCCAGCACCCGCCCCAGCAGCAGGTGCGCTTCCAACAGGGCACTGGCAGGATCGGGGAAGCGCTGGCGCGCAGCTTCGCTGGCCTGCTGTACTGTCCAGTTCGTCAAGTCACCAAGCCCTTCGTCACGCGCATGAACAATGTCTCTAGGCTACGCTCCTCTTCTTGGAAGCCGATGAGGGCGATAGCCTGCTGGGCCAGCGCGGCGTGGAGCGCGGCCAGGCCAGCGTCATCAGCGCTGAGCTGCACGCGCAAGCGAGCGCGGCCAGCTTTGGGGCTGATGACTTCCACGCTGCGCACCCCGTCCACTGCGAGGGCAGTGCGGCGCACAGCTTCGACTTGACCTTCGTCCAGCAGCGTCAGCGTCACCTCGCGCACCTCCATCAATTGACGCTTGAGGTCGTCCAGACTGCCCTCGATCACCATCCTTCCGCCTTCGATGATCCCAATGTGGGAACAAATCTCTTCCAAATCGGAGAGGATGTGCGACGAGAAGAAGATGGTCTTGCCCAGGCGGGCTAATTCCGCCAAAAGCTCGCGAATCTCCACGCGGGCGCGCGGATCGAGGCCGCTGGCTGGCTCATCCAGGATGAGGACTTGCGGATCGTGAGCCAGGGTGCGAGCCAGCGACAGGCGCTGCTTCATGCCTCGGCTGAGCGTGTCGACCAAGTCCTCGCGGCGGTGACTCATCTCCACCAACTCCAGCAACTCCCCCACCAGGCGCTTGCGCTCATTCTCTGGAATATCGTAGCAGGCCGCGAAAAAATCCAGGTATTCCCAGACGCGCAAATCTTCATAAATGCCGAACTCGTCAGGCATGTAGCCGATGGCGCGACGCACTTCGCGCTTGTGCGTTTGCACATCGTAGCCATTGACTTTGGCCCAGCCCTCAGACGGGCGCGCCAGCGTGGTCAAAATGCGCATGGTGGTCGTCTTGCCCGCCCCGTTTGGCCCGACGAAGCCGTAGATCGCCCCGCGCGGCACGTGCAGCGCCACCCCGTGCAGGGCTTGGAAAGGGCCATAGTGTTTCTTCAAGTCGTGCGTTTCGATGATGTAGTCGCTCATGGCAGTCCTTCCACCTGGACGGCGATGTTCTGCACGCGCGCCGAGCCGGCTAGATTGGCCATCGTCAGGCGCACGTCCAACGCACCATTCGGCCCGACATAGCGCGCCACGTCCTGATCGACGACGTAGACGTCGCGACTAGCGTCGCTGAAGGTTAGGAAGTCGCCCGTCGTCCAGTCGCGCAGCGCCAGCTGCACGCTGCGTCCATAGCCACCGCCGCGTTCCGCGCTCAGGCGTAGACTAAGCGGCTGGCTGAGAGGCTGGCGCGGGATGAAGCGGATAATCGCCACCTGTTCAGCGTCCAGCGTCAGGCGATCTACCCCGCCGACGGCGCCGCCCCGCTCCAACATAGCCCAAGTGAACTCCCAGGGAGCGATGACCGTGCGCTGGTCGAAGCGCAGCGGCGCTTGCACGACGAACAACGCTTCTTCCTGTGTACGCCACTGGCGGCCGCTGAGGGCCAGCTCTGATGGCAACTCATTCGCCCAGGCGATGAAGGTCGCCAGATGAGCGGGGTGCAAAGCGCTGTACTGATCGCGCAAGAAGGCGCGCAGCCAGGCGACGCGGCGCGCCAGGCGACGAGCCTGGGCAGGATCGGCTTCAGGTTGGGCCAGCTCGTAGACGCGGGCGATTAGATCGGCGCTGGCACTGCGTTGGGGTGGGCTGAGGGCCACACCAAAGCGGGCGCTCAGGCCCAGGCTAGGCAGCACGTCGGGCTGCACCTCTAGGCGCGAGGGCCAAGCGTAAGGTGGATCGCGCCAGGCCAGCTCATCCCCCAACAAGGCTAAGCTGTCATTGGGCAACAGCGGTACATTGAGAGCGTAAGCCGTCTGTCCCACCAGCAGCAAGCCATCTTCTAGGATCAGCGAGCCGTTGTTCAGGATGAGGCCCTGCACGCGGGCTGGGTGCTGTTCCACGCCAAAGGCGTTCACCTCGGCGGGCAACACGCGCAGCTCCAGCCGTATGCGCGGGTCGGGCAGGCGGACAGACTGCTGTACGTTGGCGAAGATTCCGCCGTCCAAAGCCAGGCCGCGTACAGAATCTCCCTGCGCTTCTGTCCACAGCGTGGCGCTGGATTGGTAGGTGGCGGCGCTCTGGTTGAGGCCTGCAAAGCTGCTGAGGCGCACTTGTGGGGCAGCGCTCACGTCTAGCACGGCGCGGCGCGGCGACAAAATGCCCGCCAGGCCCCAGGCTTGGGCTTGCTGGCCGTCTTCGCCCCAGGCATAGATGAAGGCTAGGCGGCTGAGAACAGTCTGATCCCCGCGCAGGTTGAAGCCTACCGTCCAAGCCAACGCTGTGAAGCCGACGATGGCCAACGGGATCGTGAGCCAGGCCCATTCCAGGCGGCGCAGGCGCGCCAGCAATAGATAGTTGAGCGGGGCGATCAGCAGCACATACGCCCCCAGGAAGGCGGCCAGCGTGGTGATGGGCGGCAGCAATTCCAAGTCGGGCAGGACGGCCAGGGCTTGGGCGGCGCTGGCAGGATCGTTGAAGCCCACCTGCCAGGACGGGGCGGCAGGAGCGCTGGCCAGCAGCGTCCACCACAAGCGCGACAGGCCATTCCAGGCGACCCAGGGCTGCTGGCGCGGATCGAAGGCCAGAGCGTCTAGCGTACCAGCGCCTAAGTCGCGGCGAGCGATCAGTGGCGCGCCATCATCCAAACGAAGCAAAGCGCGCGCGCCTTTCGCCAGCGACGCGCGGGCTATGCTGACGCGCCCATCAGTGGATAGTGCTTCAGCTTGGGTGAAAGCCTGCAGCGCTTGGCTCGTAGAGCGCAGGTCGTCTAGAGTGCGCGCTCCATCGATCTTCAGCGGGCTGTCGGCCAGGGCCAGGGCCTGCCCCGCCAAGATGAGATGGCCGCCCTGGGCTACATAGGCGCGCAGCGGCGCTTCCCAATCGGCAGCAGGCTGCTCCAGGGCGATGATGGCGGTGAAGGCGCTCAGATCAGCGCGGCCTGGTGGTTGTGCGGCGCGCCATTGGGCTTGGGCCGCGCGCTCTGCGCCGCCGCTTGGGACGACTTGGCTCAAGTTGGGCGCACGGTCATCGGCGGCGGTCAGCACCAGATACAAAGGGCGCTCTGGCGGCACGCTGGTCAAGCTGGCTGAAGCTTGGGCCAGGCGCGACTCGTCTTCGGCCAACAGCTCCACCGTCACTTGGGGCGGAAAGCGGCGCGGCATAATCCACAGGGTGTAGTCCTGGGCGCTGCTAGCGGGCAGGCGCACCGCTTGGCGCGTGGCGTTGGCCACCACGCGCCCCGTCGTCTGTGGACGGATGACTAGCATAGCGTCCAGCGGCCCACCCCGATTCTCCACGCGCACGCGGACAGGCGTCCACGACCCAGCAGGCGTCTCACGGAAGTAGCCATCGTAGCCCGCGCTGACGCTGAGCGCGACCAGTGGGCGAGCCTGATCCTGAGCTAGGGCCAGACTTAGACCCAAGCTCAAGACGGCTGTAGACGCCAGCAGACGCGCCAAGCGACGGCCCAAGCTCATGTTCCGGGGGCGCGCAGCGTGACGGCCTGGCTGTGATAGCCCGTCGCGCCATCAGGACGGACGGGCGCTTCTTCGCGAATTTGTGGTGTGCCGTCAGCTTCGGTGGCGCGCACCGTGAAGCGATGACGACCCTCGCTGAAGGGCCAGTCATAGCGCCAAATGACCCAGGTGCGCTCAGAGAGCGGAGCGCGCAGCGCAGCTTCCTGCCACCCGCTGTCATCCACCTGCACCTCAACCTTGCCGACTCCGCGCGCGCCAGCCCAAGCAATCCCGCCAATTGGCACGTAAAGGATGCCATCCCGCTCGTAAGCCGAGTCGACGGCCACCGTGTCGATCACGGAAGTCGCGCGCACGAAAGCGTCAGCTGACCAGCCACGCCGCACCCAATAGCCCTCGCCTGCACGACTGACGACTTCGATCCGCGTGATCCACTTGGGTTGCTTCATGCCGTAGCGGTCGGGGATGTGGACGCGCAGCGGAAAGCCGTTCTTGACGGGCAAGGGCGCGCCGTCGAAGGAATGGCAGAGCATGATCCGCTCATCAGCTTCAATCCAGGCCAAAGGCAGGTATTCGTCGAAGCCGTCTTCGCCGAAGATGTGCAGAGCCACCGCGTCAGCGGCGGGCTTCACGCGGGCCAGCACCTCGCGCATGGGGACGCCCGTCCACTTGGTCGTGCTGATGAGCGATCCGCCGATAGGGTTGCTAATGCAAGCCATCGTGATGAAGGCGTCCGCCGTCGGCATAGCATAAATCTCATCCAGCGTCCATTCGACGGGATTCTCTACCTTGCCCACGATTTGCAAGCGATAGTCTTGTGCGCGAATCTCGACAGGGCGGGTGTTGATGTCGATGCGGTAGTGATCGGCGACGGGCGTGTATTCTGGGCGCGTGCCAGGGGCTGGCACAAGCGGATCGGCGGCGTTGGGGAGGGGGTTGCCCTGGCCATCGACAATGGTCAGCGGGTCTGGACGGGGGCGTGGCGTCGTCAGCACCAGCTCTGGCTCATCGCGCCGCGCCAGCAGGGCGCTCAGGCCCGCCCCGACGACGGTCAGGACGGCGCTCGCACCTCCCAGGCCAATCAAGAAACTACGACGATCCAGCGTCTTGAGCGCGGCGCCGGACTGCGCTGCTTCAGGGGCAGGCACGGGGCGCAGGGCGTCGTAGGCTCGGCTCATCAGGCTGAAATAGCTAACCAACACCAGCAGCACCCAAGCAGCGCTCAGCAGCGGGTCAGCTTGCGTGAGGAACTGCACCGACGGGAGGATGAGGATGAGCGGCACGGCAGCCGCTAGGCCCAGCAGCGCGCCGACGCCAGCCTTCTGGCCGCGCTGACGCAGAGCGAACAGCAGACTCACTAGCAGCAGGCCAGCAATCCAGAACAGGCTCAGAGCCATGATCTGTTCGGCCAGCTTGGCGGCGCTGTCGATGGTCGCGCCCAAGCCCAACGCCAGCAGCGCAGCGACGAGGCTATCCACTCCGAAAGTCACTAGCGGGCCAGGCAGGGCGCGCGCCAGCCAGTCCAGCACGTCCAGGGGCAAGAAGGGCAGGCCAAGCAGAGTGTGCGTCAGGGCTAGCAACGCCATCAGGGCAGGCATGGTCAGCGCACCGAGCAGCGCCCCTTGCGCGAAAGCAGGTGGCTGAGGAGACGGCGATTCGTTCATCAGAACTGGCCTCGTGCGAGCTTCAATCATCAGTTATAGCCATTATAGCGCTGCCAAGATGACAAGTCCGCTACAGAGGCTTTAGAATCAATTAGTAAAATGCCCAAAAGGCTCAGTAAGTGGCATAGCCCAGTGAGTTCAGCACTTAGTTGACGGCACTCTGGTGGGCCATAGGGTTCTCCTCAACGATGCGCACAGCATGGCGTCTCCCGCGCTGATTCCGTAGGCCAGGTCGCGGGCTGGTTCATGAACTTGGTCGATGGGGCTAGATAAGTGAGCCTGCTCTGGGGGATTGTTCATGGGCGTCCTCGCGGATGAGGGCAAATTAAAGCGACGCAAAGATAGGGTCGGGCAGGCCGTCCTATCTTGATCTGCGATGAGCTAGAGCGGGCCTGAATTCAGGGGAAGACGCTAGCCGCCAGCGCCAGCTGTGTGACTGCGCATTCTTTGCTTGAGCAGCTTGCTGTTGTGGCGGAGTTTGGCGCGGAAGTGAGCGGCTTGGATGATGCCGTATTTCTTGCGGAGGAGACGGTTGACCTCTTCGGCACACCGTTTACAGAACATAGAGTCCGTGCTTTCGAAGAAGGCTTCGGGCAATTCTTGCTCACAACGGGCGCACGGTTTCATCTGTTGCATCTTAGGCAAGGTGGCACCTCCATATGGTATTGTGACTGCTTAAGGCATTATAGCACAGCTCTGTGACTTTTGTCACATTTTTCTCATGATAGTAGGCTAGGCGTAGGCTAGGGCTGACGCACGAGACTCATCCTCGACCTCTTCCTCATCTCGGCCCCCCTCCCTGAAGGAGAGAGACTTTGGAGTGAGGGCCAAAACAAGCCAAAAGTCTTCGCGCGACTGCCTCGGCCCACAAGCCGCCTACTTGCGGAACTGCACACCCTTGTACTCTGCAAACAGATCGCGCAGCTTGAGGCGCTGATACTTGCCTGTCGTCGTCACCGGCACGTCTGTGCCGAAGATGACCACTTTGGGCGACTTCTCAAAGGTCATGGTTCGGCGGCAGTGGTCGATCACGTCCTGGGCCGTGAGCAGCGCCCCTTCCCTCAGCACGACATACGCCCCAACTTCTTCGCCGTAATAGTCGTTCTCAAAACCAACAGCCAGCGCCACCTTGACGCCCTCCAGCCGCAAGATCGTCTCCTCGATGTCGAAGGGGCTGAACTTGACGCCACCGCGATTGATGAGTTCTTTGATGCGTCCGCTGATGAAGAAGAACTGCCGTCCCCGATCATCCTCCAGGTAAAAGCCTTCATCACCGCTGCGAAACCAGCCGAACTTGAACGTCTCCGCGTTGGCCTCTGGCCGTTTGTAGTAGCCTTGCATGACGTTGTGGCCGCGCATACAAATTTCGCCGCGCTCGCCTGGCCCTAGACGCTGGCCGCTGCCATCGGCGCTGAAGATGGCCATCTCGTTGGGCGCGATGGCCACGCCAATGCTGGGGTAGTCATGATCCAGCAGCCAACGTTGATGTTCAGTCCAGGAGAGGGTGATGGGCAGAAAGCAAGAATAGCAGGTCGTCTCGCTCAGGCCGTAGCCGTGCAGGATGGGATAGGCGAAGCGCTCTTCGAAAGTACGTGCGAGCTGGACGGGCAGCGTGCCAGCTCCGCAGATGATATGGCGAAAATGGGCTAAATCCAGGCGATTGATCCCGCCGCCAAAGACGGTGTCGCCCTGCCTGAGGGCATCGTCGCTGGCTTCTAGCAGGAATTGCAGCAGAGTTGGCACGACAGAGACGACGTGGACGCGCTCTTGGACAATGCGCAGCCAAAAATTGTGGACGCTGAAGCGCCGCTCTAGCACCACCGAAGCGCCGACGTAGAGCGGACTCACCAGCGTCACGACGATTCCGTTGACGTGATGAATGGGCAGCACGCACATGAGGCGCTGGCCGCCGCTGATGGCCTGCCATTCAGTGATCCCTTTAGCGTCGATCAGCAAATTGTATTGGCTGAGCAGGACGCCTTTGGGCGCGCCGGTTGTGCCGCTGGTGTAGACGATCAGGGCGTCATCTTCCAGAGTCGGAGTGTTGGGGTTAGCTTCCAGTACGCTCATATCGGCGTCCTTCGCGCCGCTGTCGTCGCCCAAGTAGCTGGTAGGACGACTGCGCACCACCTCGTAGAACTGGACGACGCCTTCGCGCGGCTCACCACCCACTTGGATGACGCCCTGCACATTGGGCGCGCCTAGCTGGCCCTCGCTGCCGTCACCGCCGCGCAAGATACGCTCGGCCCGCTCCATGTAGTCGCCCAAGACGAAGGCCACTTTAGCTTCGCAGTTGCGGATGATGTAGGCGATGCGCGCATCTTCCTCGGCGACGTTCTGAGGTGCGACAGCGCAGCCCACCACCCAGCAAGCGAAGTAAATCAGCACCACGTCTGGGTGATTGTGACCGATGACCGCCACGCGGTCGCCTCGGCGCAGGCCGAGGTCATCGTAGAGCAGGTTGGCCACTTGATGGACGCGCGCAGTAAACTCGCCATAAGTGAGTTCCTGGCGCTGACCTCGTTCGTCGTAGTAGATGAGGTAGGGCCTGCGACCAGAGGTCTTGGCGTGCAGAGCCAGGCAATCGCGGATGTTGCGGAAGGGGACTTGGTAGCGCGTGGGTGGGATGCCGTGCAGGGTGCGCGCCTGGACGATGTTGGTTTGGATTTGCAGGTCGTGGATCATGAGTGGAAGGTCTCCTCAAAAAAGTTGAAATAAACTCAGTAGGAGGCACTTCAATGCCTACGGAACTAGCGACGGCAATCTGAAGACAACCTCTGCACCTGCCTGAGGCGCTCATCCACACTCTTCTTGGCAAGTTCAATGAGGTCTTCGTGCGTCATTTGGTTTGATACTCATCTATACGTCATTCTGTCATGTGTTCTTCAGCACAGCGTGCGCGCTGGCGTGGTATCCTATGTAATCATAGCCCGCCCCTGCTCTGAGAAAAACCCCATGTCCTACGCTCTCATCGCCCTGGGATCGAATCATCAGCCCGTCGAGCATCTGCGCCGCGCAGCGCTGGGTCTGCGCGAGTTGGGCCAAATCTTGGCTGCATCGCGGGTCTACCAAGCTGCCGCTCAGGGCCAGGCGAGCGCGCCACCCTACTGGAACGCTGTTCTCAGCCTGGAGACCGAGCTGGATGTCTTGGCTTTGTACGCTGCCCTCAAGGCACTAGAACAAGCCAGTGGACGCAACAGACCTAGCCTGCTGGTCAGTTTGGACTTAGACCTGCTGCTCTACGATGAACTGGTTCGGGACGCCAAGCCCATTCTGCCTCATCCTGACCTGCTGAGCAAGCGCTACGTCGCCCTGCCTGCTGCCGAGGTTGCCTCTGACAGGCTGCACCCTCTCAGCCGCCAGAGCTTACAAGCCATCGCCGAAAGCTTAACACAACCAGTCCTGACTCCTATCTTGACCTTTCATCTGTTGTGAACATCGTGATTGTTCAATGGTTTCCCTGAATGCTATCGTCATGCCAGGCTCACAAAAAACTCACCCGCAGTCCTTATGGTTACGTTATCCCCCTGGGGGCGTATTCCCTGACCAAGAGGAAAACAACCATGACGACCAAAAGAAAGAGTCCCGCAGCGAACGGCGATGGCCACAAAAGCGGCAATGGCAACGGCCACCATCACGATCACGGCCATGAGCAGGAGGTGACCGTTGCGCTCATCGGCGAGACCGAGTTCGATGCTGCGCTGCGCTCGCCCGTCCTGCAGGAGCGCTTTGAGCTAGGCTACCCTGAAGTAGACCAAGACGCCATCAAACAGGCCGTGACGCAGATTTTAATCGCTGTCGGCGAGGATCCTAACCGCGAAGGCTTGCGCTCCACGCCCAAGCGCGTGGCCAGCGCTTATGACGAACTGCTATCAGGTTATCGAACCGACGCTGCTGAGCTGGTGAACAATGCCATCTTCGATGTTGAGTACGACGATATGATCATCGTCCGCGACATTGAATATTTCAGCTTGTGCGAACACCACATGCTGCCCTTCATGGGCCATGCCCACGTGGCCTACATCCCCGATCAGAAGGTGATCGGCTTGTCCAAGATTCCGCGTATTGTCGATATGTTCAGCCGCCGCTTGCAGGTACAGGAACGATTAACGCGCCAAATCGCCGAATTTCTGGAGACGATCCTGGGCGCGCGCGGCGTAGCTGTCACGCTGGACGGCGCGCATATGTGCAGCATGATGCGTGGCGTCCAGAAATGCCACAGCGGCATGACTACCAGCGCCTGGCTAGGCGAGTTCAAGGCTAACCGCGACCTGCGCAGCGAGTTCATGGCGCACATTCACCGCGCCGCTGGCAAGAAGACGTTGATCTAACCCTGACTGCCATCGCTCTGGCACGCCACGATAGGCCTGGCGCAGAGCGAGCAGCAGCCGCTGACCGCAAGACTAAACAAGACTAAAACGGAATGTCGTCCATCGACGTCGGATTAGTAGGCGCTTCGTCGTCGTAGCCCGCGCCACCGCTCACTTGGTTCGCCCCGTCGTCGCGCCCGCCCAACAAGCGGAAGTTATCAGCGCGCAGCTCAAGGCTGGCCTTGACCTGGCCATCGTTGCCCATGTAGCCGCGCGCCGTTACTGTGCCAATCACCATGATCGGCGTGCCTTTGCGCACGTACTGATGAGCTGTCTCGGCCAGCTTGTTCCAGCACGACACGCTGTACCAGGTGGTGCGCTCGCGCTTCTCACCGGTCGCACGATCCGTCCATTTGGTGCTGACCGCCACGCTGAAAGAGCAAACAGCTGCGTTGCCCTGGGTATAACGCATTTCTGGATCGCGGCCTACGTTGCCGATGATGATAGTTTGTTCGAAAGATGCCATATGCTTCTCTCCTGCGTGATCGTAATTGGGCTGCTGACTATGTCGACTATGGCGCTCTTTCGCAGCGACTGACCCTAGCATAACAACAATCGGCACTTTTGACGACATAAAACGCCCCAAAGGACGCTTTAGGAACAAATATTCTACTACGCAAGGCAAAAGTTATCTAGGGTGAGCTTCTCTCCTGAATTTCCTAGCCTTTCTGGCGTGCTTGAGTGCGGAGAGGGTGGGATTCGAACCCACGTCAGGTCTCCCTGGCCCGCTTTCCAAGCGGGTGCACTAGGCCACTATGCGACCTCTCCGAGTATGATCGGCTCAAAGATAACACAAAGAGATGTGCTTGTTAAGGGCCTGCCTGCTCAGCGCTGCGTAGCGCCGCTGCAATCTCTTCATCGGCTCGGAGGGGCTGGCTTTGGCCGATAGGCGGCGGCACAATCAGGTTATAAGTGAGGACTTGGCGGTTGTAGTCCTGTATCAGGCTGCGCGCTCGCTCCTGAGCGGCGCGCCAGCGTGCTTCGGCATCGCGCTCTAGCGCGACGCTGCCGCGCAGATGAGCTTCGCGCAGGCGAGCCTGATAATCGCGGGCGAAGTGAGCCAGCACGCGGCGAATCTGCTCGCGCAGTTGGCGCAACTCCTGAGCCATGACGATCCACTGAGGAGCAGCGTCGTTGTCGCGCATGACCTTGTAGGCCAAGCGCCACTCTGGCGGCGTATTGGGGTCGTCCAGTGCGGAAAAATCGAAGGGCTTGCCAGCCCCGCGCAAATGGGCAGTGTTGCCATCGCCAATAACTTCCTTGAGGACGTGATCGAGCCACGTCTCAAAGCTGCTGGACTGAGTGGTGGGTATCGCCACGACGCGCCTCCTCAGATCATCGCGAGATAGTTCATTATTTTCAGAAAACATCGCCATAGCAAGCATGGGGTTTGCGGATGCCGAGGCCAACTCGGACTCCCCATCTGAGCTGGGCCTAGTGTAGTTTGCTATAATGAGGCGTGCAACCGACCATCTATCGCCACTTTAGGGTAGTTCCCATGACTCAGACCCAAGACCTTTTGCAGCAGGCTCAAGCCCATCTGCAAAACGCTGAACACGATGCCGCGCTCGATCTGTTCAGCCAGGCCATCGCTGCTGATCCTGACAACCCCGAAGGCCACTACCAGCGCGGCATGCTGCTACTAGAGCTAGAGCGCACCCGCGAAGCCCTGCGCGACCTAGACAGGGCCTGCAAATTGGCCAGCCGCGAGGCTAAATATTACCTGGGGCGCGCCCGCTTGCACGCCGCGCGCGGTGATTGGGACAACGCCATGAGCGACATCCGCCGCGTGCTAAAATTTGATCCCAACAACGCCGACGCTTACGCTGAACGGGGCGACCTGTACAACTACCGCGGCCAGGCCGACAAAGCGATGGCCGATTACAACAAGGCCCTAGAACTCAACCCCAACCTGCCCGCCGTCTACTACAATCGCGGCATCCTCTACGCCGACCAGCAAAAGCACGACCTGGCGAAAGCCGATTATGACCGCTCGCTAGCATTAGAGCCAGACGACAGCGACGTCTACACTAGTCGTGGCGCTGCCCTCTTTTACCTGGACGACTTGGATGGAGCTGTCGCCGACTTCACGAAGGCGATTGAGTTAGACGCCGAGAACGCACGCGCCTACAACAATCGGGCTGTCGTGAAATTCGTCCAACAAAAGTACGAAGCCGCCCTAGCCGATTATGCGCGTGGCTTGGAGCTTATGCCTCAAGAGCCGCTGCTGATCGGTGGCTTCGCCCTCACCTCTCACGCTCTGGGCAAGGTGGACGAAGCCCGTGAGCTATGGCGCGGCCTGCTGCGTCGGGATCGGCGCTACGCCGATCCCGACTGGGTGGGCAAACTCATGTTGTGGCCGCCACCGCTGGTAGAAGAGACGCGCAAGCTGTTGGCAGGACTCAAGGGCAGTTAAGCGGTGCATAAAAACAGGTACGCCACCACCATCGAAAGATGGGGCGGCGCACCTGTCTGCGGGTCTCAATTTTTGTGCCGATGAGCAGGCCGTACCTACTTGATCTGGATGACGGCGCCGACTTCTTCTAGCTTGGCCTTGGCCTCGTTGGCGACTTCCTTCGTCACGCCTTCCAGCACGTTGGAGGGCGCGGCCTCCACCAGGTCTTTGGCTTCCTTCAAGCCCAGGTTGGTCAGGGCGCGCACGACCTTAATCACGTCAATCTTCTTGGGGCCGAATTCCTTCAGGACGACGGTGAACTCAGTCTGCTCCTCAACCTCTTCCGCTGGGGCGGCAGCAGTCGCAGCGCCGGGCATGGCGGCCATCATCATCATTCCGCCGCCGGCCGCGGCCTGGACGCCCCACTTCTCCTCCAGCATTTTCTTCAGTTCAGCGGCTTCCAACAGGGTGAGCGCGCTCAATTCTTCGACGATCTTCGCCAGGTCTGCCATGTGTTGTAATCCTTTGCTCTCTCGCGGTCTCCCGCGTCATACACAAATGAGGGTTGATGAAGGATGATGCATAGCCCACGCCGAATGGCATGAGCTTAGGCGGCATCTTCTTTGTTGCGGTCATCCAAGTAGGCCTGGAGGACGTTGACGACGGAAGCCGTAGCCGCGTTGATGACGTTGACCAAGCCCTGTGACGGCGCCACCACCAGCCCGATGAGCTGGGCGCGTAGTTCATCTAGGGTGGGCAAGTTAGAGACAGCTTCTAGGCCGTCGGCTTGGAAGATATCCTTGCCAGCGATCACGCCGCCGACGGCGCGCAGCTTCTCTGGCTCAGGGCTAGTCTCTTTGATGTAGTCCAGCAGCGCACGGGCTACGCCGGGGAAGTTGCGATAGCCGAAGGCGATCCCCGTCGGGCCTTTGAGCAACTCGGTCGGCACGACCCAGCCGCACTGCTCTAGGGCCTTGCCCAGCAGCTTGTTCTTGGCGACGACATAGCGTCCACCAGCGTTGCGCAGCTTGTTGCGCAGCACCTGCACCTGGGTCACCGTCATCCCCTGGCTCTGCACGATGGCGAAACCGTCGCTCTCCTTGATGATCCCCACCAGGCGTTCGACGATCTCTTCTTTGCGTTCTCTTGAGATTGGCACGACACGTTCCTTTCCGTCCAGCGCCGTCAGCGCCAAACAACACAACAAAAAAAGCGACCCGCACACGCGCCGAGGTCGCCACAAGGATACAGGTCTTGTGGTAGGACTTTCGCGCACTCCCTCGGCTGGATGATTAAGGGCATCGCTGCCCCCCAACGGTCTTTGAGAGGCGACCGTCAAAATTGAGACCACGTCATTATAGAGGCACATGCCCCACAGTCAAGCGTCGAAGTGCTGCTGCCTGACTGAGCTTCGTCGGCGAAGGATCGAGCCAGCCTCGCCCGCCTGAGCTTCTCAGCCCTACCCTGAGGACGTGTTCCAACCTTGAGCTTGGCAGGAGCGATTCTCAAGCCTTTTCAGGCACACGCCTCAGGCTATGTCGTGCTAGAATAAGACACCGCCCCGCATCGGTCATCAAGATCACAAGAGACTATCGTTATGATGAATGTATCTGCTAGCCCCCTGGCCGTGAACGCCCCCTTCAGCCAGGAAGCCGAAGAAGCCGTCATCGGCGCCGTCCTCATCAATCCAGCCGTCTTCACTACCCTGGCGGCCTTCCTGAACAAAGACGATTTTTTCCTCAAGCGCCACGCCCTCATCTGGGAGTCGTTCGACCGCCTCAATCAGCGCGGCCAAGCGATCGATTATCTGCTGGTCAGCCAAGACTTATCCGACCATCGCCATCTGGATGACATCGGCGGCCAGCATTACCTGATCCAGATCGCTAACAACACTCCGACCTCCGTTCATGCCGAGTATTACGGCCGCCTGGTGGAGCGCGCTTCGGTGCGCCGTCGCCTGCTAGAAGCTGCCGACAAGATCAAGGCGCTAGCCCTCGATGGCGAAAGCACCGTCGAAACAGTCCTGAGCGAGGCTGAAGCCGCCCTCTTCAGCGTCAGCAACACCCAGGGACGTCGTCAGTTCGTCTCGATGGAAGAAGCGCTGATCGCCTACTACGAGCAGATGGAGTACAAGCTACAAAACCAACAAAGCGCCTTTGGCGTGCCGAGCGGCTTCCGTGACTTGGACTATCTGCTGGGCGGCTTCCAAAAGTCTGACTTGCTGATCGTGGCTGGACGGCCCGGCATGGGCAAGACCAGCTGGCTACTGACCATCGCCATGAACGCAGCTCGCCTGGGTTCGCGGATTGGCATTTTCACGATGGAGATGGGCGTCGAGCAAATCATCCAGCGTATGCTGAGCATGGAGACGGGCATTAACGTCCAGAAGTTGCGCCTGGCTCAGATGAGCGCCGCCGAGCGCACGCGCTTCATGGAGGCTTTGGCTCGACTGAACGACTTCCAGATTTTCATCGATGACACGCCGGCGCTGACGCCAATGGAGATACGCGCCAAAGCGTTGCGGCTCAAGCACGAGCGCGGCCTAGACATGATCATCATCGACTACATGCAGCTCATGAACGCTGGCAAGAACTACGAGAACAACCGCGTCCAAGAGATCAGCTTCATCAGCCGCCACCTGAAAGAACTGGCCCGCGAGTTGAACATCCCCGTCCTCAGCGCTGCCCAGCTCTCGCGCGCTGTCGAACAGCGCCAAGACAAACGCCCCGTCCTCAGCGACCTGCGTGAGAGCGGCTCTATCGAACAAGACGCCGACATCGTCATCTTCCTCTACCGCGATGAAGTCTACAACGAAGCTACCGAATATCCCAACCAAGCCGATCTGATCGTGGCCAAGCACCGCAACGGCCCAACTGGCACTGTCTCGGTCTACTTCCAAAAGGAATTGACCCGCTTTCAGGACGCCGTGACGCAGCGCGTCGATCTGGACAGCTGAGCAGCTGAGGGAGAAGTGGCCATGCACTTCAAAGGCTTTCCGCACGGCAAATTTGAGCAGCTGCCCATCCCACCAGAGTTCTTCACGCGCTGGCTGCCCACCATCGATCATCTGGGAGAACTCAAGCTGACGCTGTGGTGCTTCTGGGCGCTGGCGCAGCGCAGCAGCAATCGCCCTCCTTACCTGCGCAAACTCCACCTGCTGCAACAGCCCGACCTCATGGCCAGCCTAGGAGATGACCAGGTTGCTTTAGAGGACGCTCTGGGGCGGGCAGTGGAGCGCGGTACGCTGCTGACCGCTTCCGTCCATCTGCCCCTAGGCCGCGAGACCTTCTACTTCGTCAACACCCCGCGCGGTCGCGACGCCGTAAACCGCCTTCGGCGCGGAGATTGGCGGCCTGTCCCTGGTGAACTGGAGGTGGAACTGTTGCCACCTCGACCCACCATCTACGAGACTTACGAGCAGAACATCGGCCCGCTGACGGCCCACATCGCCGAGGAGCTGCGCGACGCCGAACGCGACTTCGGCGCAGAAGCGGTCAGCCAAGCCATTAAACAAGCTGTGGAAAACAACCAGCGCAAGTGGAGTTACGCGCGGGCTATCCTCGTGCGCTGGCAGCAGGAAGGCAAACGTCATGAAACACATCAGTCACTACCAACAGACCCTGTTGAAAAGTATCTCGGAGGCATCTATGCCGACTTCATCGAATCCTGAGGCGGATGAAGCCGAGTCGTCCGTCCTCCCCTTCGTCTGTTGCGATCCCGACGACCCAAGCCAGCCCTGCCCCATCTGTGGCGGCCACGGCTTCGTCCGCAAAGATGTGCCGATGAGCGACTCGCGCTGGGGCAAGCTGCACCGCTGCCCCAACAACCGCCCAGAGACCAACCGAGAGCGCCAGCAACGCCTGCGCAAACTCAGCAACCTCGATAGCCTGAGTTCCAAGACCTTCGACAACTTCATCACCTTCAGACCTGGCTACACCACCATCCAGACCAACAACCTAGAGTCCAATCTGCGCGTGGTACAAGGCTATGCCCAAAACCCACAGGGTTGGCTGCTGCTAGAAGGGGGTTACGGCTGCGGCAAGACGCACCTAGCCGCCGCCGTCGGCAACTTCTGCTTAGCCAGAGGTCAGCAGGTCATCTTCCTCACCACCCCCGACCTGCTCGACCACCTACGCTCCACCTATAGCCCCAACAGCGAGGTAGGCTACGACGAGCTGTTTGAGCGTCTGCGCAACGTCTACCTGCTCATCTTGGACGATCTAGGGGTGGAGAATCCGTCGGAGTGGGCGCAGGAGAAGCTCTACCAGCTCATCAACCACCGCTACACCACCCGCCAGCCCACCATCTTCACCACCAACGGCCTGACCAAGAAGATTGACCCGCGCATCGCCAGTCGTCTGCGCGACTCGTTCGTCATCAGGGTGACCTTCGACGTGCCGGATTTCCGCGACACAGTCACGCTGAGCTATACCGCGTCTCGCTCGCGCCTCCACTTGTATCACACTATGACCCTGGACAACTTCGACGCCAACAGCCACCTCGGTCGCGATCAGTACGACAACCTCAAAAAAGTAGTGGGGGCTGCCGTAGAATTTAGCCAAAAACTCAATGGCTGGCTAATGTTCATCGGCGAACATGGCACGGGCAAGACGCATCTAGCCGCCGGCATTGCCAACTATGTCAGCCGACAAACGACCCAAAAAGTTCTCTTCTTCGATGTAGCTGAGCTGATGAGCGACCTGCGCTCCACCTTCGACTCAGAGCGTGCCATCAGCGCTGACAAGCTCATCGGCGAACTGCAAGAAGCTGATCTGCTGGTGCTAGAGAACATCCCGGCCGACAACCCCAAATCTGCCTGGACACAAGAGAAGCTCTTCCAAATCCTGGAGGTGCGCTACATCCGACAAAGCGCCACTGTCCTCACCTCGTTTGAGCCACTGGAGAAACTGTCAGCGCGCCTGCGCGTGCGCCTACTCGATCAGCGCATGTGCCGCGTCTTCACCATCTTGGCGCCGCCGTTCGCTATGCGCCGCGCATAAGAACCAAACCTCATGAGCTTGTCCATCCGTCCCTATGCCAGGCTTGATTACGAAGCTGCGCTCGATCTGCTGTACGAGAGTCGGCGCACGCACCAGCACTTGGACTGGTATCGGGTAGGGCGCTGGTTGGAAATCTACCCGCAGCACGTCTTCACGGCCTGGCAAGGCGAGCGTCTGCTGGGCCTGATGAGCTTCAGCGAGCCGCTGCACGGCAGCACCTGGTTGCGCCTGCTCGCGCTGGCGGATCGAGCAACGGAAGACGTGCTGGGGTTGCTGTGGCAGGCCTGGCGGACGCGCCTGCGCGTGGCCGGGGTGCGCCAAGTGGGGGTGATGGTGGTCTACGGCTGGCTCGCTCCTTATTTGCCAGCCCTGGGCTTTCACTACAGCGAGGATATTGTGACGTTCTTCCGTCCTTTCGGCAGCGACCTGCCCTTCCGCGTCAACGGCAGGGTGCAGATTGAGAGCGCTTACTTGCAGCACTTGGGCGAGATGACTGTGCTAGATCACACAGCCTTCCAGCCTCCCTGGCAGATGAGCGCTGATGAGATACGCCAGGCCCAACGCCAAGCCGCCAGTTGCACTCTAGCCCTGCTAGACGGTCGGATCGTCGGCTATCAGATCACCACGCGCCACCAGGATCACGCTCATCTGGCACGTCTGGCGGTTGACCCTAGCATGCAGGGACGCGGCATTGGCGCTGCCTTGTTGTACCATCTGCTGAGCGGGCTGGAACGCCGCCACGTGCGCTCGGTGTCGGTCAACACCCAGATGAGCAACGTCAACTCGCAGAAGCTCTACGTCCGCTGCGGCTTCAGCCGCAACGGCTACGATTTGCCCGTGTGGCTGCAAACTCTGGACGACGAGGAGAGGGACTCATGATGCGCATTTACCGCGACGAAGATGGGGATTTAGGCGTGCTGAGCGGCGTGCCTGTTGGGGTCATCGGCTATGGAAGCATGGGCCGTTCCGTGGCCCTCAACCTGCGCGACAGCGGCCTGGACGTGCGCGTCGGCGTCCGCAACTTGGATGAGAGCAGCGACCTGGCAGCACTGGAGCGCTTCTCCGTCGCCAAGATTGAAGATGTGGTGCAGGCCTGCCCGTTGCTCTTCTTACTGATCGCTGACGACATCATGCCCGAAGTCTACCTGACGCGCATCTCACCCCACCTGCGGCGCGGCCAGACGCTGATCTTCGCCAGCGGCTTCAACCTGACCTTCCGTTATATTGAACCGCCCTCGTTCGTCGACGTCGGCCTGATCGCGCCGCGCACCCTGGCGGCGCAGTTGCGCAATCGCTACGTCCAGAAACAGGGCTTCCTGACCTTCGTCGCGGCCAACCAAGACGCCAGCGGGCGCGTCTGGCGAACCATCCTGGCCCTGGCCAAAGCCTGCGGGGCGCTGCGCGGCGGCGCGCTAGAGCTGAGCGTGGAGCAGGAGACCGAGCTTGATCTGTTCATGCAACAGGCCATCCTGCCGGCCTTCCACCACATCATGGTGACGGCCGCTCAGTTCCTGATCGACGAAGGCTACCCACCAGAAGCCGCCATGCTGGATTTGTACGTCAGCGGCGAACTCAACGAGTATATCGAACGCGCTTCCGACAATGGCTTGCTGCACGCTCTGCGTCAAGGGCCTGCCATCGCTCAATTCGGCGCGTTCACTCGCCTGGAACGCTTCAAGGAGCTGAAGATGGAACGGCTGATGGCCGTCACCCTGGAGGAGATTCGGCGCGGTCGCTTCGCTCAGGAGTGGTCACGCGAGTATGCCGATGGCTACCCGCGCTTGAAGCGCCTGCTACACGAGCAGGAACAGCTCGATTTGTGGGAGATAGAACAGCAAACTATCGAGCTGTTCCGCGCATACTAGCGCTTTCAGGTCAGGCGACGCGCCGCACCTGCCCCGCTGGCTTCCAACAACCGGCTGACGTAACTCATCACATAGCTGAAGACGAAGTAGATGGACGTGATGAAGAACAAGCCTTCAGGCCGCGTGCCAGTGAATTCTGGCTGCACAACCATCGTGTTGACGTAGCCCGTCAGGTCGATCAGGCCGACGATGGCCACCAGCGACGTATCCTTGAACAAGCTGATGAACTGGCCCACCAGCACTGGGATAACGATCCTCAGGGCTTGGGGCAGGGTAATCAGGCGGATGATCTGCCATCGGCTCATGCCCAGAGCGCGCGCTGCTTCCTCCTGACCTTTGGGAATGGCCTGCAAGCCACCGCGCACATTCTCTGCCAAGTAGGCAGCGCTGAAGAGGATCGTGGCCACCAGAGCGCGCGTGCTGTTGGGAATTTCCGCTAATGTGGGGCTGATGAGCGGGATCATGAGCTGCATCATGAACAAGACGGTGATAAAAGGCGAACCGCGCACTAGCTCAATGTACAGGGTACAGCCGAGTTGGATCGCGGGTAAGCTGCTGCGTCGTCCCAGAGCCAGCGCCACACCCAATGGAAAAGAAGCGATAATCCCATAGAGTGTGAGGACGATCGTCAGCAGCAAACCACCCCAGCGGCGCTGATCGCTGTGGGCCAGCAGCCAGTTAGGATCGACGACGCGCGGATCGAAGCCGCTCAACAACAGCAGGACGGGGATGAGGCCCAGCGCCAGGGCCAGTCCGCTGCCGAGGGCCAGGTTGCGCGTCAGCTTGGCTTCGTCGTCGATGCCGTAGCTCTCTGAGCCACTGAACAGCAGGGCCAGGGCCAGCGGGCCGATCCCCAGGTTCACCAGAGCCAACAGGCCGAAGCCATAGTGCGGATTATACAAGGCGTAGGGCAGCACGGTGTGGATGAGGCTACCCACCAGCCACAGGCCGAAGGCTGTCGGGCTGCGTCCGAGGCGCGCGCCGACGGCGTAACAGAACGCCAGGAAGGCCAGCGCCGCCAGCAGCAACAGGGCTTGTACAATCTCAGCTACGATGAAACCGCTGACCATGATCCATACAAAAGGCACGAGAGCCAACATGAGACCGATGGTCATCCGCTGGGCCAACTTGGTGCGGCCTGCACGGCGCAACAGCTCCACTAGTCCATAGCCTGCCACCCCCAGCGCATAGACCAGCATGATGTGGCCGCCGACTTTCTCTAGGAAGGTGGACAGGTACAGACGTAGATAGGTTTCGACGGGACGCAGGCCGCGATACTGATTCTCGTTGATGACGTAGAAGGGCAACTCGCGCCCACCTACCCTGGGCAGGGGCTGGTACAGACGGAAGTTGTCCGTCATGCGGATGAAGACATCGACAAAGCCGGTCGTCGCCTGCTGGCCTACCGCTGGCCGTTCTTCCAGGGCAGCGCTGCGCATGATGGGATAGAGGCCGTCCACGTTGAGGATGGCCATGCCCTCGCCCTCAGCCACTTCCTTTTGCAGCACATACCAACCGTCAGCGGGCAGGTCGAAGACGGCCAGGCGCTCTTCTTGTGGATCGAGGATCACCTCTGGGCTGATGGGCTGCAAGTTAGCGTCTAGGATGGCTAGGCGCACGCTGATTTGGTTGATGTTGTAAGCTTCCATCGGCTCGTCAGGAACGGTCAGGCGGCTCAATTCCGCTTGCAAGCGCGCCTGTTGACCAGCGGTCAAGATGGGGATGGGCGAGTCGGCTTGACGAGCTAGCGTGGCTTCAATCTCAGCTCGGCGCGCCAGGTTGTTGAGGCGCGTGCTAGCGATGTTGCGCAGGACGTTGACGGTCGGGTCCATAAAGCCGCTCAGGGCTGAGAGCGCCTGAAGGTCGGCAATCGGGACGAAGCCAATCTGCACTTGCTCGCCTCCACGTCCTAAGAAGGCCACCTGAGGGCGAGCTTCCTCCGTCAGCGTACCGCTCACGATGGTTTGATTGCCGACGGCGGCTAGGCTGGCAGGCTTGGCGAAGAACGTGTCTAGCAGGACGGGCAAGACGAAGAACACGATGAGGCCCAACACGAAGACGATGAAGCCCAGGCGAGCAATGCGCCGCACCCAGATGGCCACCGCCATGCCGACGACGAAGGCGGCCAACAGAGCCGTCACCACCAGGCGCCACTCATGGACGACTTCATAGCGCCCCTTGAGGAACTGTGTCCAGTTGAAGGTGATGGCCCACCAGTTAGCGCCGCTGACGGCCCATTGGACGAAAGACACGGTTACGCCGACGACGACTAGCAGGCCGAGCAGCGTCAAAACCACATCCAGCGGTGAACCGAACAGGTTATCGCGCACCCAGGCCCAAGCGCCTGTTTGGGGGCGCGGTGGGTGGCGAGTAGGAGGCACGTCGTAGTAAACGCGGGTGAGCAATTCGGGATTGGGGTTGGGGTTCTGGTTCATGATGTCATCCTCAGCGCGTGGCCAGTTGGAAGCGACGGTTGACCAAGTTCATGAACAGGCTGATGATGAGGCTCATCGTCAGATAAGTGACGAGGATCATGGTGAAGCCGGTCACCGATTGGCCGCTTTGGTTCATCATCGTCTGGCCCACTTGGTAGGTATCGGCGAAGGCCACTGCTGCAGCTAAGCTGCTGTTCTTGGACAAATTGAGATACTGATTGCCCAGGGGCGGGATGATGACGCGCAGAGCCTGGGGCAGCACCACCAGGCGCAAAGTTTGCGCGCCGTTCAGGCCTAGCGCGCGCGAAGCTTCAATTTGACCATAAGGGACGGCCTGAATGCCGGCACGCACAATCTCGCCGATGAAGGCCGACGTGTAAACCACCAGGCCCACCAGCAGGGCCATATATTCCGGCGAGACAACGCTGCCGACAGTGAAGCGAAAGCGCGGCTTTTGGGGCAGGCCAGCCACGATGGGCAGGGTGCTGATCTCGGCTTCGCGGGCCAAGACGTTGATGTCGCCATCGGCGCGCGCCTGCTCTACCGTCTTCTCTGTGCCACCGATGACGATGATCTCAGGGCCGGGTTGGGCCGCCAGCAGCGTCCAGGCGATGAGGGCCGTGCTGCCGACGATAGCCAGGGCAATTGGCCCGCGCGGGTTGGGCTGGCCTGTCAGCTCTTGGCGCGCCGCCAGCAGTCGATACACCACCCAAGCTACCGCCGCGCTCAGCAGCACGGCCAAAGCCCAGGGGGCAAAGTTGGCCGTCCCCAAAAATTCTGGGAAGACGAAAGCCTGCTTGCTGACGAAGATGGCCGAATGGACTTCTGTCCACCATAGGCCGCCATTGGGCAGCAAGCTGCCCAGGATGACCGCCAGCCCTTGCACGACCAGCACGCTGCCTGCCGCGATCAGCGGCCAGCGCTGGTCTCGCCAGGCCCAGGCCCACAGCGCCACACCACCAGCTGCTGCCAGCAGCACCAGCCCATCGCTGTAGCCGACGACGGCCAACGCGGCTTCCAGGGCCAAGCTCGTCAGCAACGCCGCGCTCAGCATGCCTTGCTGCTGCTGGCGCGCCTGCCATGCGCCAATCACGATCCAGCTCATCAGATGAGCAGGGAGGCGCAGCGACAACACCAGAATCCCCTCGGCAGGCAAGCGTATATCTTCGCTGGGCAGGCCTAGAATAACAACGAAGTACCAGAAGAACAACTGCACCAGCAGCGGTGTGTTGCGCAAAATCTCCACGTAAGTTTTGGAGATAGTGCGGATGAGCCAGTTGTTGGCCAGCAAAGCAATGCCCAGCAGCACGCCGATCACTGTCGCCAACACCAGGCCGACGCTGACCACGCGCAGCGTGTTGATGACGCCCACTGTGAAAGCTTCTCGGTAGGTGCGTTCGGCGCTGTACCAGGACGGCGATTCGGAGATGTTGAAGCCAGCGCGCGTCTCCAGAAAGGCGAAGCCCGGCGTCAGGTTGCGCGCGGCCAGCGTGCTGCTAATGTTCGACCACAACAGGCTCAGCAGGCTCAGGAAGACGAAGACGAAAATAATCTGTGACAACACACCCAACACGCGAGTGTTGCGCAGGAACGATGGCAGCAGGCTGCGCCGCTTGGGCTTGTCTTTGATGGACGGTGCGCTGATGAAGGGGGTGGCGGTCATGCGTCACAACCTCTCACAATGGTTAAGTATCAAGACTATAACGCAGGCTCAGCGAGTCTGCTACGAGTCTTAAAGATTCATCATCCTCGCTGAGCAAGCACGGCGACGAGCCACTTTACAAAGAGTTTACGACTATCCAAGAGATTGTTTACGCAAGCGTCCTACACTCGCAGTGTATCCACAGCAAACTTAGTACACCACAAGCGAGGAGAGTTTTCTATGCTGCGCGTCAAATCTTACCCCATCCTGCTGCTGATCGCGGTTGTGGCCGCGCTGCTGGCCTGGCCCACCCTAGCCCAACAAGGCGCTGTGCAGTCCAACACCCCCGCTGCCCTGGTCTACGACCAGGTAAGCCCTTCTGTAGTAGCGATCAGCGCCATTGTCGACCTGAGCGCCGCTCAAGGCAACGTCCCTAACTTCCCCAACATACCTAACAGCCCTAACATACCACGTCAGAACGTGGCCGGCGGCTCTGGCTTCGTCATCGACACGCAGGGCCATATCGTCACCAACGCTCACGTCGTAGAGAACGCCACGCGCATTGAGGTGAACTTCTTAGACGGCACGCTGGTGCGCGCGACTCTCGTCGGACTCGACCTCAACAGCGACTTGGCCGTGATCAAGGTCAACCTGCCCGCTGAGCAGCTCAAGCCAGCTGTCTGGGGCGACAGCAATGCCCTAGACATCGGCCAAGAGGTCTACGCCATCGGCAGCCCCTTCGGCCAGCGCTGGACGCTGACGCGCGGTATCATCAGCGCCCTAGATCGCACTATTGGCGGCCTGACGCAGTTCAGCATTGGCGGCGTCATCCAGACCGATGCAGCCATCAACCCTGGCAACAGCGGTGGCCCATTGCTCAATGAAGACGGCGAAGTGATCGGGATCAACAGCCAGATTCGCAGCGAGTCAGGCAGCAACTCCGGCGTCGGCTTCGCCATTCCCTCCAACTTGGCACGCCGCGTCGCCAACGAGCTGATCCAGACGGGCCAAGCCCGCTACAGCTACCTGGGTATCAGCGGCGGCGACGTGACCCTGCCCATCATCGAACAGTTCAACCTGCCTAACAACACGCGCGGCGTGGTGGTGAACGATATCGTCAACGGCAGCCCCTCGGCCAATGCCGGCCTGCGTCGCGCCGATCTACTCACTCAGCGCGATGGTCAGCAGATTCCAACCCAAGTGGACATCATCACCGCCATCAATGGCCAGCCTTTGCGGGGCATGAACGACCTCATCAGCTACCTGGCCCAGCAGACCCAGCCTGGCGACACGGTGACGCTGAGCGTGCTGCGCAATGGCCGCGAACGCCTGGAGGTGACCGTCACTCTAGGCGAGCGTCCGCGCAATTAGAGTCGTCTCATCGGGGTGGGCCTGTGGTTCACCCCACAAGATATAACTTTTCTATGATAACAAGTATAAGTTTTATTGTCGACATGAATGACTAGGCGTGCTATGATTCGGTCAGCAGATAGCCAAGACATTGTGAGAAAAGAGCGACTTCCATGAGCGACATCGCCAATCGTGGGTATGCCCACCCCGAAGCCCTAGTTTCAACCGATTGGGTGGCCGAACACCTAGACGATCCAGAGGTGCGTATCATCGAAAGCAACGAAGACCCGCTGCTCTACCCGTCGGGCCACATCCCTGGCGCGGTCGAAGTGGACTGGACGCGCGACCTGAACAATCAAGTAGTGCGCGACTATTTGGACAAGGAAGGCTTTGAGGCCCTGGCGCGCCGCATTGGCATCACGCCGCAGACGATGGTCGTCTTCTATGGTGACAAGAGCAACTGGTGGGCTTGCTATGCCTTCTGGGTGTTCCAACTGTTCGGCCACACCAAAGCAGCGGTGATGGACGGTGGGCGCAAGAAGTGGACGGACGAGGACCGTCCGTTGACGCGCGAGGTGCGCAGCTACCCCGTCACCGAGTACATCGCACCAGAGCGCGACGACACAGTTTACCGCGCCTTCCGCGACCAGGTGTTGGCCCACGTGCGCGCTGGCGGCCAGTTGGTGGACGTGCGCAGCCCGGCGGAATTCACTGGTGAGAAGTTGCACATGGACGGCTATCCACAAGAGGGCGCGCTGCGCGGCGGTCACATCCCCGGCGCCAAGAGCGTCCCCTGGGCGCGTGCCACCAACGACGACGGCACGTTCAAGGACGCCGAAGCCCTGCGCGCCATCTATCTGGGCGAGAAGGGCCTCGATCCTCAGAAGGAGACCATCGCTTACTGCCGCATTGGCGAACGCAGCAGCCACACCTGGTTTGTGCTGTCTTATCTGCTCGGCTTCCAGCATGTGCGCAACTACGACGGCTCTTGGACGGAATGGGGCAACAGCGTCGGCGTGCCGATTGCGAAGGGTGGCGAATAGCGGCCACTGACCCAAACCTCACTTCCCATGTTCGGTCTCTGGATGCGGCCCAAACGCTTCATAGGCCAAGGCGAGAGCTGAAAACTGTCAAAGGTGAATTTCGCATGCAAGCCCTGCCTCCAAAGGCCGGTGCTTGCCACCTCCTTGCCCTGAGGACGATGCGTTTTTACGTGCTTCTTACAGCCCTGTGGTATACCATCATGCGGTCTAACAAGGAGTTTTGTCCATGAGCGAACAATTCACCTTTCAAGCCGAAACTCAGCAGCTTCTCGACATCCTGATCCATTCGCTGTACACCGAGCGCGAAATCTTCTTGCGCGAACTGCTCAGCAACGCCAGCGACGCCCTGCACCGCCTCCAGTTTGAGCAGCTCACCAACCCCAACGTGCTAGACCCCGCCGCCCCGCTGGAGGTGCGCATCTTCATCGACAAAGAAGCGCGCACCCTGACAATCCGCGACACAGGCATCGGCATGACCCGCGACGAGATCATCGCCAACCTGGGGACAATCGCCCGCAGCGGTGCTAAGCAGTTCATGCAAGCTGTGCGCGACAAATCCGGCGACCAAGCTAGCGCCATCATCGGCCAGTTCGGCGTGGGCTTCTACAGCGCCTTCATGGTGGCCGACGAAGTGCGCGTCATCTCGCGCTCCTATCGGCCTGATGCGCAGGCCGTCCAATGGCGCGCTAGCGGCGGCACAAGTTACGAAATTGACTCGGCAGACAAGGCCGAGCGCGGCACAGACGTAATCTTGCACCTGAAAGAGGACGCCGACGAGTTCTTGCAACCCTGGAAGCTCCACGACATCATCCGCCGCCACAGCGATTACGTGGCCTTCCCGATTTACGTCGTCAGCCCCAAGCCCGAAGGCCAGAATGACCAGTCACAGGTTGAAGAACGTCCCGCCAACAGCCAGCAGGCGATTTGGCGTCGCGCCCCACAAGAGATCACCGAGGACGACTACAAGGGCTTCTACCGCGCCTTCAGCATGGAATTTGAGCCGCCGCTGCATCACATCCACGTGCGCGCCGACGTGCCTTTGCAGTACTACGCCCTGCTCTACATCCCGGCCAGCAACCAACCTGGCATGTTTAGCCTGCGCAAGCAACCTGGCCTCAAACTCTATGCGCGCAAAATCCTCATCCAGGAATACAACACCGACCTGCTGCCCGACTATCTGAGCTTCGTGCAGGGGGTAGTCGACAGCGAAGACCTGCCCCTCAACGTCTCCCGCGAGAGCATCAAGGCGGATCGCGGCATGGTCAACCTGAAGAACGCCTTGACCAAGCGCGTCCTGAGCGACTTGCGTAAGCTGATGGACAAAGAGCGCGAGCGCTATTTGCCCATCTACAAGCAATACGCGCGCTTCCTCAAGCAGGGCTTGGTCATGCACCCAACAGAACGCGCCGAATTAGAGCAGCTCTTGCTGTTCAACAGCAGCCGCGACGATTCGCCCGACTCGTGGGTGAGCCTGAGCGAGGCAGTGGAGCGCATGGTCAGCGGTCAGCAGGAACTGTACTATGTTGTGGCCGATGACTTCGCTTCGGCACGGCGCAGTCCGCACCTGGAAGCCTTCCGCGCGCGCGGCATTGAAGTGCTTTACTTCTGCGACCCTGTAGATGCCATGCTGCCGATGAGCCTGACGGAATTCCGAGGCTATAAGCTGCGCGCGGTCGATGACGCCAACATCGACCTGAAGGATGTGGGCCAAGCGCCACAGCAGGCTGAGGCCGAGGCCATCGAAGACCAAGCTCTGTTAGACTTGGTGGGACGCATGAAGGCTGTCTTGGGCGAACGGGTGCGCGGCGTGCGCGCCTCGCGGGTGCTGGTGGGCAGCGCCGCTCGCCTGGTGAGCGACGACGATAGCCAGCGGCGACACATGTTCCGCATCAATCGCTTGTTGGATCGCGAGGTCGAATGGCCTGTCATGACGCTAGAGGTCAATCCTCGTCACCCGCTGCTGCACAACCTCAGCAAGCTGAGCGCCGATTCGCCCACCTTCGGCTTGATCGTCGAACAGCTCTACGAGACGGCGCTGCTGCAAGAGGGCATGCACCCTGATCCGTCCAGCATGGCCGAACGTCTGACCCAACTCATGCAAGCCGCGAGCCAGGCGTGAGTAGCTCATCATCGCGCGCGCTGTCCTCGCGTCGGCTCGTGCTGGCAGCCCTGACAGTAGTGCTGGGCTTTTTAGCTAGCGGCGCGCTGGGCTTCGTGCGCCTGGGAGTCGTGGCAGCGCAGTTCGGCACGTCAGCGGCGCTGGATGCCTTCACGGCCAGCCAGCGCCTGCCAGAAGTGCTGTTCGTGTTGGTGGCCGGCGGAGCGCTCGGCTCATCCTTCATCCCCATCTATGCCCGTGTGCGCCAACAGGACGAAGAAGCCGCTTGGCGGCTGGCTTCAGCAGTGATGACGTTGGCCAGCGCGGCGGCGGCCCTACTAGGCCTATTCGTCGCTCTGCTGGCTGAGCCAATCATGAGCCTGCTGCTGGCGGGAAGCCCACCCGATATGCAGCGTCTGGCGGCAGAGCTGACGCGCCTGCAAATGCCCACGCCTTTCATATTCACCATCAGCGGCCTGTTGATGGGCCTGCTACAAGCGCATGGGCGCTTCCTGCTGCCCAGCCTGGCCATTAGCATGAACAACGTCGGCATTATGATCGGCGCGCTGCTGATTGCGCCTGCGCTGCCACCTGCCGAGGGCCTGGCCCAAGTCGGCCCTAATAACGTCTATGGCTTGGCCTGGGGAGCGTTGCTGAGCGCGCTGTTGCACTTAGCAGTGCAGTTGCCAGCGCTGCCGCGCATCAAAGCACGGCTGCGGCCCTTGTTTGCGCCGCGTCTGGAAGGCGTGGGGCGGGTGTTGACGCTTATGCTGCCGCGCGTGCTGGGCTTAGGGGTCACGCAGGTTAACTACCTGGTGAACATCATCTTGGCTTCGCGCATGGCCGAAGGCAGCCTGGCGGCGCTCAGCGTAGCCTTCAGCCTGATGTTCTTCGCTCTGGGGATCATCGCTCAGAGCGTGGGGTCGGCTGTCTTCCCCACGCTGGCGGCTCTGCGCGCGGAAGGCGACATGGACGGCTTCCGCGCGCGCCTGTTGGGGGCGGTGCGCGCCGTTGTCTTCCTGTCCTTGCCCGCCACCGCCGTATGTGTGGTGCTGGGTGCGCCCCTGCTCAGCTTGTTTGAGCGCGGCGAATGGACGCCAACCAGCACCCAAGCGACAGCTTGGGCGCTAGCCTTCTATGGCCTGGGCATGGTAGGATTCGCTCTGCTGGAGGTCTTCTCGCGCGCCTTCTACGCGCTGGAGGATACTTGGACGCCAGTAGCAGTGGGGACGCTAGCTATGTTGAGCAACATCGCGCTCAGCCTGCTGCTGGTACAGGTGGTAGGCAACCCCGATGAGTTGGCGCGCGGCGCGTTCGGGGGGTTGGCGCTGGCTAACAGCCTCACCACCCTGGCTGAAGCGGCGCTGCTATGGGCTTTGTTGGATCAGCGCATAGGTGGGCTAGGCCTGCGCTCCCAAGCCACAGGCTTGGGAGCGTTTCTGGCGCGCAGTGCAGGGGCGACTCTGGGTTATGCAATTGTGATGGCTTGGTTAGCCCAGGCCCTGCCCTTACACGGAGTGGCGCTGGGCCTGGCGGCGTTTGGCTTGGGGGGTGTGGCATTCTTTGGGCTAGCGCTGATCCTGGGGATCGACGAAGCCCGCAGTGTGCCACGTCGTCTACTGCGCCGGAGCTAGTCGCCGGCGGCCGCGGCGGCGCTGCCGCCAGCCGTTGCAGGCGGAGGCGTGACGGCGGGCGTCTCCGCTTTGCCATCTTTGGCAGAGGTAGTGGTCGTCTTGGAGGAGACTTTGTTGTCAGTCACGTAGAAGCCAGAGCCTTTGAAGATGACGCCGGCGGCCTGGACGACGCGCACGACGCGCTGTCCCGTCGAGGGGCAGACCGTGAGCGGTTCATCTCCGAAGTTCTGGCGCAGATCGAAGGTTGTACCGTCTTCGCGGCGATAGGTGTACATCGGCATGGGTCATCTACCTCAATGCTGCATGATGTCGTTCAGTTTTCACACTACGATTCGACGCCGTATACTAGCAAGGTTCTACAAGAATTGCGTTAATGCCATCTCATGGGGGTAAGAGCAGAGCTAGGAGATAGGATTTATTCATGAAATGCTCACAGAGCGTCATCTACTCCACCGCATAAAGCTCCACCAGACCAGCGCCGCGCGCGATGGCTAAGGTGCGACCATCGGGACTGAAAGCCACATCCCAGACAAGCTCAGCGCTCTCCAACAGGACGCGCTGAGCTGATTGGGTGGCGATGTCCCACAGCAGGACGCGCCCCTCTAGCTCGACGGTGGCCAGGCGCGTCCAATCGCGGCTGACGCTAGCGCGCACAATCTCGCTGCCGGCGCTGAACTGACCAACGATCATCCCGCTCGTCGTCTCGCGCAGTTGCAAGAAAGGATAGAGCATGGCCAGGTTAGTGCCGCCCTGGCTGAAGAAGACGCCATGAGGTTCGACTTCGGACTGAGCGTTGAAGCGACTCATGATAGCACCGCTGACGACGTCGTAGACCAGCACATCGGCAGGGCCGTAGACCACCGCCAGGCGCGCGCCGTCGTCGCTGAGGGCGGCCTGAGTGATAGTCGGATCGGGCAGGTCGGCGGGAGCGGCGATGAAGGCTTGCGGGCTGAAATCCGCCGCCGACCAGAGCAGCAGGCCCTGGGCGTCGTAACTGATGAAGCGCGCGCCATCGGCGCTATACTTCAAGCGCGGTAGGTCGTCGTGGGCTTGTACCGTGTTGAGGATGAGCCATTGCCCCAGACCCCACAGCGTCACCTGGCCTTGCAGCGATCCGGTCAGCAGGAGAGGCGCGCTGGGATGCAGAGCGAAAGTAGCCAGCGTTTGGCTTTCTTGAGCCAGGGTGACGACATTTGCGCCACTGGTTAGCTCCCAGGCTTGCAAGCTGTAGTCTAAATCGCCATCAGCGTCAGCCTGAGCGCTGGCGCTCAGCAGGTATTGGCCATCAGCGCTGAAGCCAATCTGGGCCACGTTGGGGTGGGCCAGGGCCAGGACGCTTAGCGGCGATGGGTTGGCCGTCTGGGCCAGGGCGCTTAGGCTCAGGGCAGACGGAACGATGAAACAGGCCAACAGGAAGCGGCGCATGAGGCTCAGACCTGCCAACCGCGCGGGAAGCTAGTCAGCGATTCGCAGCCGTCAGCAGTGACGACCACGTCGTCTTCAATGCGCACCCCGCCCACGCCAGGCAGGTAAATGCCCGGCTCAATGGTGAAGACCATGCCCACCTCCAGTGGTACATCGACATTGGCGGCGATTTGCGGCAGTTCGTGGCCTTCCAAGCCCAGCCCATGACCAGTGCGGTGGGTGAAGTAAGCGCCGTAGCCCGCCGCTTCGATGACCTCGCGCGCGGCTCTGTCCACCTGGCCGCAGGTGACGCCAGGGGCGGCCATGCGACGGGCGGCTTCATTAGCCTGCTGGACGACTTCGTGCAGGCGCAGCATGTCGGCGCTGGGCGCCCCCAAGCAGAAGGTGCGGGTGATGTCAGCGGGGTAGCCATCGACCACGCCACCGAAGTCCACTAGCAGGAATTCGTCCTGGCCCAGGGTGCGCGAGCTGGGATTACCGTGCGGCAGGGCGCTCTGCGGGCCAGTCAAGACGATAGGCGCAAACGAGTCGCTCTCGCAGCCTGCGGCTTGCAATTCACGGCTGAGCTGAGCAGCCATCACCTGTTCGCTCATACCAGGCTTGACCCAGTCCAAGAAGCGACGCAGGGCGTCTTCACTGCGCTGGTTGGCGCGACGGATGGCGTCTATCTCATCGGCGCCTTTGATAGCGCGCACAGCCAGCAGCGCTTGACCCACGTCCTGTACGCAGCTCATGTCTTGGCCCGCCCGAGCCAGAGCCAGCCATTCGAAGACGCGCATGTTCATGCCGTCCACGCCCAGGCGCGCCCCGTCCAGCGCCTGCACGGCTTGGCGGAAGGCGTCGGCATACCCGTCTACGTCCGACCAGACGTAGCTCTCGGCTTCTGCGATGGCAGAATTGGGGTGCTGCTGGCGCTTGGACACCTCCAGCAGGGGCAGGATGAAGCGCACTTGGCCAGCGCGGCTGATGAAGGCCAGGATAGGCCGTTCGCTGCGGTGATAGTCCAAGCCGATGAAGTAGCGCAGATTCGCCCCAGGGATGAGGACGATCGCGTCTACGCCGTCCAGGCGGGCGAAGAGCTTATCCCAGCGTTGCTGATGGAGGTTCATGAGGGTAGGCTCGCTTTCCAGATCAGCCATAGATATCGGGGCGCAGATCGTTGAAGACGGGGATAGTCTTGCGCACCTCGTCCACCACGTCCAGCTCAATCTCTACTGTCACCAACTGAGGCTGCTCGCCAATTTCGACGACCACGCGCCCCCAGGGATCGACGATCATCGAATGCCCCGCGAAGACCGTGCCGCCTGTCTCGCCACAGGCGTTGCAGGCGATGACGTAGGCCTGATTTTCGATGGCACGAGCGATGAGCAGAGCGCGCCAGTGTTCTAGGCGGGCCATGGGCCATTCCGCCGGGATGATGAGCATGCGGGCGTTTTGGTCGCGGGTGTACTTGCGGAACAGCTCTGGGAAGCGCAAATCGTAGCAGATGGCCAAGCCCACCACGCCCCAGGGCAGATCCAGCGCTACCGGCGCCTGGCCTGGCTGCAAGTACTTGTCCTCGTCCATCAGGCCGAACAGGTGTATCTTGCGGTAGATGCCGATCATGCGACCACTAGGAGCGAACAGCGGAGCGCTGTTGGCGACTTCTAGGCCACGCTTCTCCAGGATAGAGCCGACGATGACGATTTTCTGCTGAGTGGCCAGAGTAGAGAGCTGGGCGAACATGCCCTTGCTCAGTTCGCTAGCGTGTTCTTTGGCCACGTCCAGGCAGTAGCCGGTTGACCACAGCTCTGGCAGCACCAGCACATGCGAGCGGCGCTGGGCAGCGAGTGCGGCCATCTGCTCCACCTGGGCAAAGTTGCGTTTGGGGTCGGCCAAGGCGATGTTCATCTGGCCCAGGCTGACGGTGAGCTTCGGCATAAAGTTCCCTCACGTTGGCTAAGGCTGCTTGAATTGTGAACAGTATACGCCAAGCCGCCTAGCCTGGCCAGAGGACTGCTCGCTCCAGCCCACAGCGTCATACTTGGTCTGGCCTGGCCCTACAGGTTGGACACATTCACCTCTACTATGCGTTCTATCACGGTTTGAAATATTCTCTGAATGGGGCAAGGAACAGAACCATGAGCAGCAACGGACAACACGGCAACGATCAACCCAATGGCCAGCCCAGCAAAGGCACAGATCAGGTCAAGCGCGGCCTGGCTCAGATGCTCAAGGGCGGCGTCATCATGGACGTTGTCAATCCAGAACAGGCCAAAATCGCCGAAGACGCCGGCGCATGTGCCGTGATGGCGCTGGAGCGCGTGCCAGCTGATATTCGCGCGCAGGGCGGCGTGGCCCGCATGAGCGATCCAGACATGATTGAAGGCATCATGAAGGCGGTGACGATTCCCGTCATGGCCAAGGCACGTATTGGCCACTTCGTAGAAGCCCAAATCCTCCAGGCTTTGGGCGTGGACTACATCGACGAGAGCGAAGTCCTCACCCCGGCAGACGAAGAGAACCACATCAACAAGCACAAATTCGTCGTGCCGTTCGTGTGCGGGGCGCGCAATCTGGGCGAAGCGTTGCGCCGCATCAACGAAGGCGCGGCCATGATCCGCACCAAAGGCGAAGCCGGCACTGGTGACGTGGTCGAAGCGGTGCGCCATGCCCGCATGATGATGCGCGATATCCGCAAGCTACAAACGATGGATGAAGATGAGCTGTTCACCTTCGCCAAAGAGCTGGGCGCGCCCTACCATTTGGTCAAAGAGACGCGCGAGCTGGGCCGTCTGCCAGTGGTCAACTTCGCGGCGGGCGGCGTAGCCACCCCTGCCGACGCCGCGCTGATGATGCAGCTGGGCATGGACGGCGTCTTCGTGGGCAGCGGTATCTTCAAGAGCGGCGACCCCGCCAAACGCGCCAAAGCCATCGTCGAAGCCGTGACCCATTACGACAATCCAGACATCCTGGCGCGCGTCAGCCGCAACCTGGGCGAGGCGATGGTGGGCATCAACGTCTCGTCCATGCCCGACGCCGACAAAATCGCCACGCGCGGCTGGTAGGCCCACGCAGGCCACAGGCCAGTCCACTGACGAGCGCAGCGGCTGGCCTACGATTGGAATGTCACCATCGCGTTCATCTCTGACTCCTTCGAGTCGCTCGCTGACGTTTGGCACATGGCCACTGGTATCAGGTCGCAGCTAGCACCTGCTGCTCCGCCCCAGATGACCAGGTCATCCAGCTAGCGAGACCTTTCGATGACTTCGCGCGCAAGAGCGTTCAGCATGCCTCAAAACCTTTCACCCGTTTGATGCTGTTGTGCGCACCCCTGCCCTGCGCGTGTGGCTGGGCCTGCGCTACAATAGAGGCCCAGCCACACGGCCCAAGCGGGCCAACACAGGGAGACTATCATGCGGTTTCCACGCGACTTTTTGTGGGGAGCGGCCACCAGCAGCTACCAAATTGAAGGCGCAGTCCAGGAAGATGGACGTGGGCCGAGCATTTGGGATATCTTTTGTGCCACGCCAGGCAAGGTGTATGGCGGTCACAGCGGCGCGATAGCCTGCGATCATTATCATCGCTACGCTGAAGACATCGCCCTCATGCAATCGCTGGGCTTGCAAGCCTATCGCTTCTCGGTGGCCTGGCCGCGCATCTTTCCGCAGGGACGCGGCAAGCTCAATCCCGCTGGCCTGAGCTTCTACGAGCGCCTAGTGGACGGCCTGCTGGCGGCTAACATCGCGCCGCTGCTGACGCTGTACCACTGGGATTTGCCCCAAGCTCTACAAGACCAGGGCGGCTGGGCCAACCGCGACACGCTGATGGCCTTCGCCGATTACGCCGACGCGGTAGCACGACGCCTGGGGGATCGAGTCAAGCTATGGGCCACCCACAACGAACCCTGGTGTATCGCCATCCTCAGCCATGCCCTGGGCAAGCACGCCCCTGGCAAGACCGACTGGAAGCTGGCTTTGCAGGTATCCCACAATCTGCTAGTCTCGCATGGCCTAGCCCTGGACGCTTTGCGCGCCAGCGCCAGCGCAATCCAAGCGGGCATCGTCCTCAACTTCACTTGGGCTACGCCTGGCGGGGATCGCCAAGAAGACGAGGAAGCCGCCCAACGCTACGACGGCTTCTTCAATCGTTGGTTTCTCGATCCGCTGTTCAAGGGCAGCTACCCTCAGGACATGTGGGACATCTACGGCGCGCGCGTGCCTCGCATCGAAGCCGACGACATGGCCCTCATCCAGCGTCCGATGGACTTCTTGGGGGTGAACTACTACACCCGCGAGTTGGTACGCCCTGGTCAAGATGGCTTCAGCTTCCGTTTTGAGCGCAACCCAAAGGCCGAATACACGGCCATGAATTGGGAAGTCTATCCGCAGGGCCTAGAGGACATGCTGGTGCGTCTACATGAAGACTACAGCGCCCCGCCGCTCTACGTCACCGAGAACGGCGCCGCCTTCGACGATGTGCTGACGCCTGGCGGAGTCCGCGACGCGCGCCGCCGCGCCTACCTAGAGGCGCACTTCCAGGCAGCTTACAACGCCATGCAGCGCGGCGCGCCTCTGCGCGGCTACTTCGTCTGGTCGCTGCTGGACAACTTTGAGTGGGCCGAGGGCTATGCCAAGCGCTTCGGGATCGTCTATGTAGATTACAAGACGCAGAAGCGCATTCCCAAAGACAGCGCCTTGTGGTATCGCGATTTCATCGCTCAGCAGCGCGCCTAGCCTAAAGCCCCAGGCAGCACGCGCCAAGCCAGATAGGCGCTCAGGATGGCCAGGCTCATGGGCGCAGCCCAGGCCGCATGAGGCCAGCGCAGCGCTCGACCCAGACCTAGCAGGCCGTAGGCCAGCCCTAACATGAGCGGGATGAGGGCTGGGAACAAGTAACGCCCCTGGAACTGGACGAAGGTGCTGTTGTAGTACAGGTACATGGCCAGCGTCAGCGCCACGTTGGTCAACATGAGGACTTGCACGCGCCAAACCCCTGCCTCGTGCTGAGCAGCTCGTGCTGTCCACAACGCACCCACCAAGCCCAGGCCGATGAGAGCCAGGATAGCCTGGTAGGGCAAGGCGTCGCCAGGGCTGAACAGGCCGCGCATAGGCACAGCCATCCAACCGAATTGCCCCCAGAAGCTCTCAAACGTCGTCTGGACGAAAGCCTGTAGATAGGCCGATCCGCCCACCTGGGCCAGCAGCTCTGCCGTGCGCAACTGCCCAACGACGACAGCATCGTGTGCGCCTAAACCCAGGAAATCGGGCCAGCCATAAGTGACGACATTGCGCCCCCACCAAAGCAGGGCGAAGGGCGCGCACAATGCTCCAAAGATGAGCAAGGAGCGCAATTTGTGGCGCGTAGTCTGGTTAGGGGTGAGGAGCAGGGCCAGCGTCGCCACGCCGCCCATGAAATAGGTCGTCGTCTTGCTGATGAGCGCTAGGCCCATGAGCAGGCCCAACCACCAGGCAGGGATGCTCAGGCCGCGCACCCGCCCTAAGCTGAGCGCTAACAGCCCACCCACGAGCGCCAGCGCCAGGGCATCGTTGTTGACCGATGCCAAGATGGCGACGTGTTGCGGCACGACAGCCACCAGAGCCGCCGTTAGTGGGGCGAGCGTGGGCTGAGAGGGGATGGCCAGGCGCGCTGCTGCCCAAGCCGCCACGATCACCAGCGCGCCCAACGCTACGCTGCCCAAGCGCAGCGCCAGCAAGCTGCCGCCGCTCAGGCTGTAGAGCGGCGTCATCAGCCAGTAGTATAAAGGCGGCTGATGGTTCTCGTAGCGCACCGTCGCCAGCCGTTCTAACAACGCCTCGTCTTTGAAGCCGCTGGCTTTCAGCGCGTCCAAATAGGCCTGATCCCAGTCGCCCATTTGAATCACAGGAATCAACGTTCCCTGGCTCACTTGTTGGATATAATAATAGTGTGCCGGCTCATCCGGGGCTTGCCAGGGAGGTGTACGCCAGGCGAACAACGCGCCCAGCGTCCCATAGACCGTCAAAACCAGCGCCAGCAAGGCGCGTTCGGCAGGGATGCGCAGCATGAGCCAAAACCTCGGAACTTGAGCCAGAGTCGTGTATATAGCTTAGAAAGCCAACAAAGCATAGCGCAAAGCACCGTATAGAGTAGCCTTTCTTGACGAGAAATTTCATGCTGCAAGACTAGACTGCCTGAGAGAGAACAGCACAAGGACAGCTTCCATGCAGAATATCCTCATCATCGGTGGCACGCGCAACATGGGCCATGACTTGGCGTTGCGCCTGAACGCTGAAGGCCACCGCGTCACCATCCTCAATCGCGGCATTTCGCCCGACGACCTGCCCGACAGCGTCGCTCGTCTGCGGGCAGACCGCACTGACGTGCTGCAACTGCGCCGCGCTCTGTTGGCCAAGCGCTTCGATGTCGTCGTCGATTTCGTGGTCTATAGCGGCCACGAAGCTCAGTCCATCGCCGAAATTCTGCACGAAGCCTGCGGGCATTACATCCTCATCAGCAGCGGACAAGTGTACTTAGTGCGCGAGGGCCTCAGCCGTCCCTTTCATGAGCGCGATTACGAGGGTCGCCTGTTACCCGCCCCCAAGCTAAACACCTACGCCTATGAAGAATGGCACTACGGCATAGGCAAACGCGAAGCGGAAGACGCCATCCAGCAGGCTCATCAGCGTCGCGCCTTCCCTTACACCACCTTGCGCCTGCCAATGGTCAACAGCGAGCGCGATCAGCAGCGTCGCTTGTACAACTACATCCTGCGGCTGCGCGATGGCCATCCGCTGCTCATCCCAGAGACTCCCGATTATCCCTTGCGCCACATCGACAGCGCCGACGTAGTGACCATCATCAGTCAGATGATTCGGGCGGGCAGGGTCTACAACTGCGCTTTCAACCTATCCCAAGAGGAGACGCTGAGCATGGATGAGTTTCTGGCTCTGCTGGCCGACATCATGGGCGTGCAGGTGAACGTGGTGCGCGCGCGCACTAGCGATTTGGAAGCTGGCGGCTTCATGCCCCACTGCTCTCCTTTCAGCGATCGCTGGATGAGCGAATTGGACAACAGCCTGAGCAAAGAAGTCCTCAGCGCACAGTATACGCCTGTGAGACAAACGCTAGAGCGGCTGGTTCGCTACTACCGTGACAACCCGCCGCCCATCCCAGCCGGCTACAAGCGCCGTCACGCCGAGGTCAAGTTTGCTCGTCACTTGCTCAGCAGCGAAATGCAGTAGCCCGTCCACAGCCCTTCCGAGACGACGCATGACGTTCATCTCCGTGTTCAGAACCCTCATCCCTGGCCCTTCTCCCCAGAGCAGAGAGGTTTTAGGAGGTTTCTGGGATGAGGGCCGCGACTCCGTACCAGAGGCTCAGCCCACCGCTTCTAGTTCGCTGATGGTCTTCTCAATCAGCTCAACGATGCGGCCCAGCGTATCCACGTCGAAGGCCAGCTTGACGCCCGCCGCTTCAAACAACTGGGGCAGGGTGCGCGTGTTGCCCAGGGCCAGCGCCTGGCGATAGGCGCGCAGAGCCTGTTGCGAGTCGTCCAGGCTGTTGGCCCACAGCTGCGCCGCGCCAAGCTGAGCTAGGCCATACTCAATATAATAGAAGGGAATTTCGATGATGTGCAGCTTACGCTGCCAACCAGTCATCACCCAATCCTCCAGGCCGCTATAATCGACGCCCTGCTTGTAGGTGTGCCACAGCTCGGCCCACTTGGCGTCGCAAGCGCGCGGATCGCCGCCTTCGGGATGGGTATAGGCCCAAGACTGAAAGGCATCGACGACGGCCATGTAAGGCCAGAAGACCAACATCTCTTCCAGATGTTCAATGCGCGCGCGAGCTGCTTCGGCGGCGCTGTAGAAGCCACCCAAGCTGGCTTCTAGGTGAGGAGCAGCCAACAGTTCCATGCTCATGCTGGCGACTTCGCAGAACTCGATGGGGGCATGGCGCATACCGCTGAACGGCTGTTGGGCTGCCTCCAGCATGTGGAAGGCGTGGCCAGCTTCGTGGAGCATGGTCTGCACATCGTTATGCAGCCCGACAGCGTTCATGAAGATGAAGGGGCGCTTGCGGTAAGCCAGCGTCGATTGATAGCCACCAGGAGCTTTGTTCTTGCGATTCTCCAAGTCCAGCAGGCCTTCGTCCTTCATCAGGCGGAACATGCGCCCCAGCTCTGGATCAAGCGCGTCGAATATGCGCGCGCTAGTCTCTTGCAGCTCCGCGCCGGTCTGGAAAGGTTTGAGCGGCGCACGGCCATGCATGTCGACGTTCACGTCCCACTGACGCAATACGTCCACGCCCAGCGCCGCCTTGCGCTTGTCATTCAGGCGCTTGACCGACGGCACGACCACTTGGCGGATCGCCTCATGGAAGCGCTCCACGTCTTGTGGCGTGTAGTCGAAGCGACCACGCTCTTGCCACATGTAGGCGCGGTAATCAGGGAAGCCTGCGTTATGGGCAATCTGCTGGCGCAACGGGTAGAGCTTGGCCCACAAGGCGTCGATCTTATCGCGGTCTTGCAGACGACGCTCCATGATGGCACGGAAAGCTTGTTCACGGCGCACCCGATCCGTCTCGTGCAGGACAGTGGCGACCTGCGTCAAGGTCTTCTCCTCACCGTCCCAGAGGACGGTCTGCGCGCCGTTAATCTCTTCGTATTCTTTCGTCCAGGCCTGCTCTTGGCTCAGCAGGGGCAGGTTGGCCTCGCGGAACAGGGCAATCTGCGACTTGATGGCGCGCAACGGCACTTCGTAGTTGGGCGGGGTGAGGCCGCTGTCCACGATCTTGCGGTTCATAGCGTCATTCACGCGCAGGAACTGCGGATAAAGCTCTTGGATGAAGCGCATGAAGCGGGCCTTCGCCTGCTCATCGGTGGTGTTTAGGGTGGTATCGATGTGAATGCGCGCAGCCACTTCGCTGGCGAAGTCGTCGAAGGCAGTGAGGCGCGTCATAAAATCGATCAGGGTGTTGGCGTCCAAAGTGGCAGCGAGCAGTTCATCGGCATAGGGCTGAAACTGCTCCCAACCCCAGTCCAGAGCTTCATCGGTGGTGGCGGGCAGGCTGAGCGGCATGAGCTTTTATCCTTCGTCTGCTTGAGTCTGTATGACCATCTAAAAAGTCTTAAAGGCGAATTATAGCATAAGAGTACGCTTAACCGAACAAGCGTAGCAGCTTGAGGGCGACCAACAAGTTTATGCGCTGATGAGCGTCCTGTAGCTTGAAGCCGCCAATGCGCTCAATCTGGGCCAGGCGGTAGTTGAGTGTGCTGCGGTGGATGTGCAGCGCTTCGGCCGTGCCGACGCCGTTCGCGCCGCAATCCAGGTAAGCTTCTAGGGTGTGGAACAGCTCCAGCGATTCGTCGCGCAGACGGCGCAGAGCTGGAGCGTCGGCGCTCATGGCTAGGCTCTGCGGGCCGGCCATGTAAAGCGTGTGCCAGTAGCCCAGCTCATCGAAGCGGATGGCGCGCTGATCGGGCGTGAGGCGCGCGCCGATGGTCAGGGCGTCGTGGGCCTGGCGGTAGGCGAGCTTGACCTGAGCCGCCCCCTGCTGCGCACAGCTCAGGCCTATGCGCACGTCGCCTTCGCGGGAGCGATCCAGGGCCAAGCGCTCTAGAATACGAGCCGCCACGCCATCAGCGGCTGCGGCTTCGCACAGCACCACCACTTGGCCGGCGTACTGCCCAACGACTGCCTGCCAGGCGCTCAGGGTGGCCAGTTGGTTGATGGCGCGGTAGAGCTGGAGGGCTTGTCCAACGGCAGCGCGCAGGTCATCGACCAGCATCAACACGAAAGGAGCGCGCAGATCGACGCCGTAGCGCAGCGATTGATCGACCAGCACGGCGTCGCGTGGCTCATCGCCTTCAATCAAGCGCGAGAGCAGATTGCCCTTCAGGCTAGCTTCTGCGTTCTGAGCGCTCTCTTGATACAGCATCATCATGGCAGCAATGGTTGCTCCGCTCTCGATGGCCATCTGATCGATTTGTGACAGAGCGTGGTCGTCGGCGATGATCCACATCCAGCCGTAAATTGCTCCATGCACGACGATGGGGGCGAGGATACGCTCCATCTCCAAGCCCACATCGGGCATGGGCGGCAAATGGACGGGGCGGCGTGTGGCCCGCAGGCGGGGCAGATAGCCGCGCTGCTCCAAAGCCTCCACCAGGCGCGGATCGGTGTGGCCGTGCTGCTGAGTGTAGCGCCGCGCTTCGTCCACGGCCGCGATGTTGAAGGTGGCAATGGCTTCGAAGCGTTCGTTCTCAATGCTAATGCTGTGGCCCACCATGTGCGCCAATTGTTCGGCTAGCGAGGGCAGATCGCCGCCGTCCAGGACGATCTGCGTCAGGCGCTGTTGAATGCTCAGGGCGCGTTCAACGATCTGCGCGTTGGCCTGGCTGATCCGTTCGTTGATCCGCTTGGCGATGTCCACGAAGCGAGCCGTGTAGGGAATTTCGATCAGCGGGAAGGCGTATTCATTGGCAGCGTCGATCAGGTGGTGTGGGATGGCTTCAATGTAGCGACCAACGGTCAACACTAGGCCAGCGACGTTCTTCTCTGCCATTTGGCGGATGTAGTCGCGCTGTTCTTCGATGCCGCTGGGCATGTTGATATAGGTCGTCAGGACGAGTTCACCGCCATTGAGCCACTGGGGCGCGTCGGGGACGCCGGCGTTATGCACCCAGGCCACTTGGCGATTCAGGCCCGCATGGCCAGCTACAATGCGGCCCTGAGCTAGTACATCAGAATTCAGCAGTTCTGCAACAGAGAGCATGGAGTATTCATTCACAAAAGAGTAGGCTATCCAGATGAGGGCTATTATAGGCTATAATGTTCCAGAACTGAGATACAGGAACATCATGAGTACCATCCCGCACCCCATCCTTGCCAGGGCAGCAAACGCCAGCTAGCCTTCACGTGCTTCAGCAGGGAAGGCGTGCCACACCCAAAGTCGTCAAAGCTGCCCTGCCAGACAAGCCAGAGTTGCGCTGTGCGCTCTGCCAGGGGTGCTTCGGCCGCCAATTCTTGCAGGTAGACCATCGCACACCGTATGCCATCCAGCCCATCAGTAGCCTAGTGACAGATAACTACATGCTATTGTGCGCGTCGTGCAATCGGCGCAAGTCCTGGTCGTATGAGCGCTGTCCTGACTGGACGCAACGCCAGCCCATTGACCGCCAGAACTGTTTCTGGGCCAGTCCTTCCGATTATGCTCATACGGGCATGCAAAAAGTTCGCCGTCTGGAGCTGGTCTGGCAGGATGACGACATCACCACTTTTGAAGCCCTGAGCCGCCTAGCTCAGGCCCAATCTGAGACCCCTGATTCTTTGGCCAAGAAGATTATTCATGCGTATGTTGATCCATCTTCAGCCTGAGCGAGAGAAAATTCCTATGCACCCCAATCCTGCTTCCTTCTTGCCCTTCGCCATCGGCCTGGCCCAGCTGGCGGGTCAGATCACTCAGCGCAGCTTTCGCCAAAGCAGCCTGAGCCGCACGGCCAAGAGCAGCAGCTGGGACTTCGTGACCGAGGTCGACCGAGCCAGCGAAGCCGCCATCGTGGCCGCCATCCAGGCTGCCTATCCCGACCATCACATCGTCGGCGAAGAAGGCGGTGGCCAGGGAGCGCCTGCCGAAGAAGCCGTCTTGCACTGGATCATCGATCCTATCGACGGCACGAGCAACTATGCCCAGGGGATTCCCTACTATTCGATCAGCATTGCCCTGGTCGATCCTCAGCACAACCCACTACTCGGCGTGGTCTATGCCCCTGCCCTGGGTGAACTGTACGCCGCCGCCCTGGGCAGCGGAGCGACATGCAACGGCCAGCCTATCCACGTCTCGGCAGTGGAGAGCCTGCGCCAGGCCATCCTGATTACTGGCTTCGCTTACGACCGCCAAACTAACCCCGACCACAACGGCCCACAGGTGAACGCCTTCCTGCCCCAGGTGCGCGACCTTCGTCGCTTCGGCAGCGCCGCCCTGGATTTGTGCTACGTGGCCGCGGGTCGTGCCGACGGCTTCTGGGAGCGGGCTATCAACCCCTGGGACGTGCTGGCTGGCGCGCTGATCGTGCGCGAAGCCAACGGACGGGTGACCGATTACGAAGGCCGTCAAGCCCCTCTGCCCGGCCCCGACGGTCGAATCTTGGCCAGCAACGGCCTCATTCATCAGGCCATGCAGGACACGCTGCACGCTTCCTACGGCGGATGAGGCTGCAGCGTAGCGCGCTTCGCGCCTTTGCGCTATGCTTCTCTCAGCTTGAATCGCGTCACCACAGGATAGCCTAGCATGAGCGACGCTCCACGCCTCATCACCGTTGACGACCTGCTACGCCTGCATACCCTGGACGATCCGCGCTTCAGCCCCGACGGTCGCTGGATCGCCTATGTGCAGGCTACGCCCAATCCGCTGGAGCGCGGCACAACTTCATCCATCTTCCTCGTCAGTCCGCAGGGCGGCCCGCCCATCCAACTCACGCGCGGCGGCAAAGACAGCCAACCACGTTGGTCGCCCGACGGCCAATGGCTGGCCTTCACTTCGGCGCGCGGTGGCGCACCTCAAATCTACCTCATCCCCATCAGCCAGCCCGGCGAGGCGCGCGCCATCACCAACCATCTGCACGGCGCTAACAGTCCCGCTTGGTCGCCTGATGGCCAGCAGATCGCCTATTTGGCCAGCGGCAACGCCGCCGATTGGGAAGCCGAAGACAGCGGCGCTCCGCTGCCGCCGCCTGTCGATAAGCTGGAAGCGCAGTACCGCAAAGACCGCCTGGCAGAGGACAAGAAGGCCTATTTCGACCCCCAGGTGGTGGACAAGATTCCGTTCCGCATGGGGACGAGCTTGCTGGACGACCGCACGGCCCAACTCTACGTCGTCGACGCTCACGCCGAACAGGCCAAGCCGCGCCGCCTGACCAGCTGGCCTGTCCCGCACGGCGAGCCGTTCTGGTCAGCCGACGGGCGCGCCTTGTACACAGTACGCAGCTACCGTCCTCAGGCCGACGAGTTTTGGCGCGATGGCAACATCTTCCACATCAACGTCGAGAGCGGCGAAGCGACGCGTCTGGCCGACGACGTGCATACGATCTACGACCTGCGTCCATCGCCAGATGGCCGCTGGCTGGCCTACAGCCGCCGTCTGAAAGACGCCGTCGACCGCCTGGTGGAACTGACGCTGCTGCCCCTGGGCGAGGACGGCCTGCCCAACGACGCCGCCTTCGTCCTCAATCGTGAGCTTGACCGCAACGTGATCGCCTACGCTTGGACGCGCAACGGCCACCTAGAAGCCATCGCTCAGTCGGCGGGCAAGCATGCCCTGATGAGCTTCGACACCAACGGGCGCGCGCCGCGTCTGCGCCTGGAAGTCGACGGCCTGGAAGGCCTGGACGTTGGCCCGCAAGGCCAGATCGTCTTCAGCCAGACCACCGTCGGCGGCTTCAACGAGCTGGCCCTGCTAGACACGCAGACGGGCCAAGTCCGCCAACTCACTCAGACGCAAACGCTGCTGCGCGAGCTGAAGCTGGCCGAGGCCCAACGCTTCACCTGGGAGAACGACGCAGGCCAGATCATCGAAGGCTGGTACTTTTTGCCTCCTGAGGCGCCGCAAGCTCAGCCTCTGCCCACCATCATCAACATACACGGCGGCCCGCACATCCTGTGGACACCAGCCGATCGGAGCATGTGGCACGAATTCCAAGCGCAAGCGGCCCAGGGTTACCTGGTCTTCTTCTGCAATCCGCGCGGCAGCTTGGGCTATGGCGAAGCCTTCTCGCGGGCTGTTCATCGGCATTGGGGCGATTACGCCATGCACGACGTGATGGGCGGGATTGACGCCCTGGTGGCGCGCGGCCTGGCCGATCCACAGCGGCTCTACCTGACAGGCGGCAGCTACGGCGGCTACCTCACGGCTTGGATGGTGGCTCATAGCCAGCGCTTTCGCGCGGCAGTGGCTCATCGCGGCGTCTACAACCTCATCAGCTTTCATGGCACGACCGACATTCCCTCGTTTGTGCGCGCTGAATTCGGCGTTGAACCCTGGGAAGACCCCGACTTGCTGTGGCAGCATTCGCCCCTGGCTCACGCTCATCGTATCAAGACGCCGCTGCTCATCCAGCACGCCGAGGGCGACTACCGCGTGCCGATTGAACAGGGCGAGCAGCTCTTCGCTTGGGTGAGGCGTACGGGCGGCACGGTCAAACTGCTGCGCTTCCCGCGCGATGGCCACGAGATGACGCGCGCCGGCGAGCCAGCGCATCGTATCGACAGCTTACGCGCCACCCTGGCCTGGTTCGCTCAGTTCGGAGGGCCAGGCCAAGCGGAAGAAGCCGCACCATCAAGCGCCAGTGCATAGAGGCGGGTCGTTACGCCTTCGCAACGCGGGACGAAACAATGCGCACTAGAAGCCGCTCATCTGGCTGAGGTCGGCGCGGCCTTCGCTCAGGGCGCTGATCGCTTGTAGCAGGGCTAGGCGGGCTTGGCGCACGGCCTGATCGTCCACGTTGACCATGACCGAGTCGAAGAAAGCGCGGATGAGCGGCACGAGCGGTGCGAAACTATCCAGGAACGCGCCGACGTTGTCCTGTGGTCTGAGCGCAGTCTGGGCCTGACGCAAGCCATCCAATAGGGCGCGTTCAGCGGGTTCTTGCAAGCGGCTCTCATCCAACGGATAGCGCTGGCTCTCGCTGCGGGTAATGCGCACACAGCGTGCAAAGTTGTCTAGCAGCGCTTCCCACGAGTCGCGCTGCGTCCATTGGTGCAGCTCACCCGCCCCCACATAAGCGCGGTAGGGGTTGAAGCCCTGGGCTGCCAGGACAGCGTTCATGACGTCGCGCGGGTAGCTGGTCTCCTCGGCCAGCAAGGCGTCCAGGCGTCCGCGCATGAACTCAGCCAAATTGGCTAGCGTGCCTTCGTCGACGGGTACGGGCTGGACTTGGGCCGCCAGCGCCAGCAACTCGCGCACATCCACCGCAATTTGGTGGCGGATGAGGATTTGCAGCACCCCCAGGGCAGCGCGGCGCAGGCCGTAAGGATCGCTGGTGGCCTTCGGCGCCAGCCCAACGGCGAACAGGCCGACCAGGCTGTCCAGCTTATCGGCCAGGGCCAACAGGACGCCGCCAGCGCTGTGCGGCACGCTGTCGCCGGCCCCGCGCGGCTGCCAGTGTTCGGCGATGGCCTGGGCGACGGAAGCAGGCTGACCTTCACGCAGGGCGTATTCGCGGCCCATCGTGCCTTGCAGGCTGGTCATCTCCACCACCATCTGCGTCGCCAGATCGGCTTTGGCTAGGGCAGCAGCCTGACGCGCCACGTCCAGCGCTTCTCCCGCCAAGCCCAGCGGCGCGGCCAGCAAGTCAACCAGGCGCACCAAACGCTGATTCTTGTCGTACATGCTGCCCAACTTCTCTTGAAAGGTGAGCGTCTTCAGGCGCGGCAGATAGTCTGCCAGCGGCTTCTTGACGTCTTGACGGAAGAAGTAATCGGCATCGCTGAAGCGCGCGCGCAACACGTGTTCATTGCCATGTATCACCTTGTCCAGGTGTTCGGCGTCGCCGTTGCGCACCGTGATGAAGTAGGGCATGAGCTGACCCTGGCTGTCTTGGACGGGGAAATAGCGTTGCTTGTCGCGCATGACCGTCACCAACACGTCGCGCGGCAGCTCTAGATACTTGGCATCGAACGTGCCGCGCAGAGCCGTCGGCGACTCCACTAGGTTGACCACCTCCAACAGAAGATCGAGGTCTTCCGGTACTTCGCCGCCCACTTCCAGCGCCAGGTCATGCACCTGCTGGCGAATGCTGGCCAAGCGCGCTTCCTGATCGACCAGGATACTGTTAGCCTGCATGACCTCCAGATAGTCTTCGGCGCGGGCCAGCGAGATGAGGGGCGAGCCGTGAGGACGCAGGCCCCGCGTCTCGCGTCCGCTGATGACGCCGGCGTAGCTGAACGGCACGACTTGATCGCCTAGCAGGGCTACAATCCAACGCAAAGGCCGCGAGAAGGCCACGCCGCTCTCATTCCAGCGCATGGATTTGCCGAATTTAACGTCGCTGAGCAGCTTCGGCATGGCTTCTGCTAGGACTTCAGCGCTAGGCTTGCCCGCCTCTCGTACCAGGGCCACGACGTAGCGACCACCGTCCATCTCTTCCACGCGCAGCTCGCCTACGTCCACGCCCTTGCCTCTGGCGAAGCCAATGGCGGCCTGGGTAGGCTTGCCATCTTTGTCGAAGGCGCGCTCGGCAGGTGGGCCTTTGGCGACGTATTCCTGATCGCGCTGACGCGGCGCCAGGTCTTTCACTAGGACTACCAGGCGACGCGGCGTGGCGAACACGTCGAAGTCGCCATAGTCTAGACGCAGGTCTTCTAACAGGCCAGCCATCAAGCCCTGGAGCTGGGGCGTGGCTGCGTCTACGTCGGCGGCAGGCAGCTCTTCAACGCCCAGTTCTAACAGAAAATCGGCTCCTTGGGGCGGGGTCACCACAGGCTGCGGCTGGAAAACAGGCAGAGTCACGCCCCAGACGCTGCCCATCTTGAGCAGCGGGTAGCCCAGAGCTTCGCGCTTAGCGACGTAGGCGCGGGCCACGTCGCGCGTCATGTCGCGCATACGGCGGAAGAAAGCAGCGCGCTCTGTGACGCCAATCGCCCCGCGCGTGTCCAGCACATTGAACAAGTGGCTGCATTTGAGGACGTAGTCATAAGCGCTGATGATGGCGCCGCCGCGCAAGGCGCTGGCCACTTCACGCTCGTAGGTGGCGTAGACTTGGCGCAGCGCGTCTACGTCGGCAATGTCGAAGTAGTAACGGCAGTGTTCCACCTCTTCTTGGAACATCATATCGGCATAGCTCAGGTCGCCCAGCCATTCAATTTGCCAGGCACTCTCGCGGTTTTGCAAAGCCAGCACAATACGCTCCACGCCGTAGGTAATCTCGACAGCGACCGGGTTCAGCTCCATGCCAGCAGCCTGCTGGAAGTAAGTGAACTGGGTGATCTCCTGACCATCCAGCCATACCTCCCAGCCCAAGCCCCACGCGCCTAGGGCCGGCGACTCCCAGTTATCTTCCACGAAGCGAATGTCGTGTTCGCGCGGGTTGATCCCCAGCGCTTCCAACGATTGCAGGTAAAGTTCCTGAGGGTTGCCAGGATCGGGCTTGAGAATGACCTGATACTGATAGTATTTCTGCATACGATTAGGATTGTCGCCGTAGCGCCCATCGTCGGGGCGCACGCTGGGTTCAACGTAGGCTACGCGCCAGGGTTCTGGCCCTAGCACGCGCAACAACGTGGCTGGGTTGCCTGTGCCAGCCCCCACCTGGACGTTGTACGGCTCCCAGATGGCGCAGCCCTGCGCCGCCCAAAACTCGTGCAGTTTGAGGATGACTTGTTGGAAGTTCAAGGCTTTGGCCATGTATCGCTCGTCCTGTTCGGCATAGATCATGGCGCTGCATTATAGCGGAAAGCCTGGCCTGAGAATACAGGCCAGGAGCTGTCTTGAGGAGCGGCCCAATGCTACAATCAAGCAAGAATGACAAAGCACGACTCATCTGCGTCATCTTCGGAGGGAGACGATGAGAGATTTGCGTCCTTTGACCCTCAGCCTGGTTTTGGCCTTGTGCGCCACCCTGCCCGTCCTGGCTCAGGAAGAAGCCGCTCCCGCGCCCACTGGCGTGACCGTGCTGCTGCTACTAGTCGGCATAGGCGCTGTGGCCCTGATCGGCTTCGTGGTCAACGCACGGGAGAGCAAAAACCAGGACGGAAGCTAAGCGTCAGTTCCATCTTGTCCATCTTGGCGTTGGCGACGCTTGCGCACCATCTCAGCGATGGCTTGGCGCGTGCCTTTGACAGTTTGCTCCGCAGGAGTGATGGGCGCAGACGGCGCGCTGGGCAACCGAAGACTGCTCGGCGCGTCGTCTGTTGTGCGTTGACGAGCGCGATCTTTGGCCACCTGGAGCTGAGTCAGGAAGAGCGGCGCGCTAGGACGAGCAGGACGCAGCTTGGCCCACAAGGCGCGCCAGTCCTCGCGGCTCAGAACCAGGCGGCGCAGGGCCACGTCTAGCGGCCAAAGCAGCAAGGCCAAGAGCAACAACACGGGCGCAAGCGGCGCGCGGGACTCTTGAGCGGGCAGATTGCGGTCGAAGCTAGCGCGCGGCTCGGTGCTCAGGTCAAGTCCGCCCGTTTGGCGCGCTACGTCCGCCAGGAGGGCATCGTTCTCAGGGCGCAGCGGCCCGTATTCCGCCGAGTAGCCCAGCGTCCAGCCCGTCAAGGCGCGGCTCTCGCCCTGAGCATCGCTGACGGCCAGGAAGTAAGCGCCCTCGACGTCAGGAGTGAAGGTTGCCTCGTAGCGTCCGCTGGCGGTCTGCTCCAGCACCAGCGTGCGGCTTGTACCATCAGGGGCGGATAAGTTGGCGCTGAGGGCCAGGTCGTCGCGGAAAGCGCCCTCGGCGTCCAGAGCGTCTACGATCAGGCGGGCGCGCCCATCTGCTTGTAGGCTCACCTGCGCTTGCAGATCGTCGGCGCGGCGCATGATCGTCCAGCCGATGAGCTGCCCCCACCAGACGGCAGCCTGATCCCAGGCAGCCCAGGCCGCCGCCCAACGCGCGCCTGCGTCGCTGGTGAAGGCCGCCACCCTGCCCAGGCCGTAGGGCCACACCGCCAGGATGGGATCATCATACGGCTGACCGCTACCCAGCAACACGCTAGCCGACTCTTTGGGGGTGCTGGCGACGTAACCGCGCAAGAGCGGCAGCGCGCTTAGCCCCTCCAGAATAGGATGAGAGGCGCGCAGTGGGATGAAATCACGCTCCACGCTGTAGGCGCGGCTGGCGAAGGCCATCTCTTGGACGAAGATGCGCGGCAGTTGGCGCGAATCAGCGACGGCGTGATACTGGCCCTGACCAGCAGCAGCCATTTGCTCCAGCACCTGAGGCTGGCCCACCCCCAAGCCGATGACCGATAGGGTGATGCCCGCGCGGTTCAGCTCAGCGACGCGCTCCACCAACTGCCGATCCTGCGAAATGCCGTCGCTCAGCAGGATCAGATGGCGCGCTTCGACCTCTTGTTCGGCCAGAAGCGCCGGCGCTGCCAGGTTGATCCCGGCCAAGAGGCTCGTGCCGCCACCGGGCTGCATACTGGCCACGCGCTCTTGCAAGATCAGCATGTCATCAGCAGGCTGGAAAGGGGCGACGAATTGCGCCTGCTGGTCGAAGCCGATCACCGCCACGCGATCATCAGGCTGGAGCAACTCTGCTGACAATAGCACAGCTTGCTGAGCCAATTGTAGGTTGGTGAAGCGCCCGTCTACATCTAGGGCGCTCATGCTGCCGCTGCGATCCAGCACGAAAGCGACGGCTAGGCGCGGCAGGCGCTGGCGATCCTTGAGGCGCATATCGACTGGGGAGAGTTCTTCCAACGGGGTGCGCTCATAGCCACCCAGGGCGAAGGCTCGGTCGCCGCCGATGAGGACTAGGCCGCCGCCCAGTTCGCCTACGTAGGCACGCAAGGCCAAGAGCTGTCGAGCTGAGAAGGCGCTGGCGGGCAAATTGACTAGGACTACGCTAGCTGCATCCGCCAGGGCGGCGCTGCTGGCGGGCAGTTCGTCAGGACGGCGCTGCTCGGCTTGCAGGCCCGCCGCCTTCAGCGCCGCCGCCAACGCCTGAGCTTGCGCGTCGTCTTGCTGGCTGACCACCCAGACACGCTCTGGGCCGCTGACGCGCGTCACCGCCGAGAGGACGTTGTTGCGCGTCGTACGATCCGCGCTCTGAGGCAGGATGCGCGCTTCCAGGCCCTGGAAGCCGCTGTCCTGGGCGACCTGACCCAAACTAAAGCGGTTCTCCCCTGCTCGCAGCACCACCGACTCTTCGGCTGCTAGCGCCCCGTTGGCGAAGAGCTGGAGGACGGCCGCCGTCGGCGCGTCAGCGCTGATGAGCGCTTCCACGTCGTAGCGCTGGCCTTCGCCCACCTGGGGCGGGGCGCTGAGCGCCAACAGGCGCACATCGGGGCGCGTGTCTTGTGCTACGGGGAAGACGCTGATCTCGACGCCCTGAGCGCGGGCGCGCTCGGCAGCGGCGCGGGTCTCGCCGCGCGTGGCTTGGCCATCGCCCATCAGCACCAGGCGGCGCGCTCCGCCCAGAGGCAGCAAGGCTAAGCCCGCCTGGATAGCCTGAGCAATGTCGGTCTGGTCAGGACGGGCAGCGCTGGCGTCTAGGCTGGCAGGGGGCTGTCCACCCTCTCCCAGGGCGCGCACGAGCTGCGTTTGACCGCCATAGGCCAGCACGGCCCACAGGTCGTCAGCAGCGCGTCCGGCCAGCGCTTGGGCGATGAAATCCAGCTGGGCCTGACGGCCTGCGGGCGGCACGCTGTCGGAGACATCCACCAAGAAGACGACGGCCAGGCGATCTAGGCGCTGCACCACCTGAGCGCCCGCTAGGGCCAACACCAACGCCGACCAGATCAGGGCGCGCAAGCCTGCCTGTCCCCAGTGACGAGCCGTGCGCGGGCGCAGCAAGATCACCCCCAGGGGCAGGGCCAGCAGCAGGATCAACCAGGCAGGTTGGGAGAAGCTCATGGCAGGGCCGCCAGTGCGCGCAAGTCCAGGCCTTCCAGCCAGAGGGCCAGGTTCTCAGCCAAGACGCGGTTGCCCAGTGGATTGAGATGCATGTCGTCGCTGTAGTATAGGGCTACGCCTTCATCTGCTGCTTGGCGCAGGTCGGGCAGGGCATCGTAGCAGCGCAGAGCCAGCGCTTCACACAAGCTCAGCATGGCCAGGCGAGCGCTAGCGAGTTGGTCGATAGCCTGCTGGCCCAGGATGGGCGCGGTCAGCGGCGCGTAAACTTCCTCGCGGGTAGGGATGAGGACGACGACCATTTGGCCGCCCCAAGCCTCCACCCTGTTACGAGCTTCTTCGAACGCGGCGCGGCTGAGCTTCAGGCCCGCTTGATTCTGGGGACGGCTCATATCCAGAGCTTGCAGCTCATATTGGCCGCCGAAGTGCAGGACATGTTCACGGTTTGGGCCATAGCGCACGCTGTAAGGCTTGACGAACAAGGCTTCGCCGGCTGGAGCATTGACCACGCGACCCGCCAGGATAGTTTCGATGACGGCCCAAGCAGCGCTATGGCGACGCAGCCAGGCGCGCAGGCCCGCTTCTTCTGCCGCCGAGGCGGCCTCATCGTCGATGGGCAACATGTCTTTGCGGAAGACAGCCAGGCCGTAATCGTCGTTGAAGTCGTTGCCGAAGAACTGCCAGATGACCAGCGGGGCGCGCAGTGGCTCGGCGAAGTCGCGCAAGATTCGGGCGTGGCTTTGGCTGCCCGTCACCGGCTGGGACAGATTGACCAGGCGCAGGCCCAAGCGCTGACCCAACACATCGACCCAGCAATCCATCTGCTCGGTGAAGCACAGGCCAAACGAATCGCCGACTACCACGCCATCGACGAAGAAGTCGATCGGGCGGGTGCGGAAGCCGATCCCGCCGCCTGGCCATAGCTCCACCGTCGAAAGGCGGAAAGCGACGCTGGGGCTGCCATACTGCAAGGCGTCCTGCAAGCCAGGACGCAAGGCCCAGTAGTGATCGCGGTTTTGCACCCAGGCTGGCGTCCACGACTCAGCATAGGGCGTGCCATAGGTGGCCCAGCGCGCCGCCTGGCCCATGAGGCCAGGCAGTTGGTTGGCCAGCAGGCGCGCCCCCACTTCGAAGAGCAGGGCGCTGAGCAACGCGTTGAAGGCGAAGAAAGCAGCGATTTTCAGGGCGCGCATGGTGTCCTCTCGCAGGCACAGACTGCGCCCTATTCTACTTTGCGCGTCCTATAACAGGCAGTGTGACTAGCGCTCAGCGCAAATCTTCCAGGCGTTCGCGGGCGAAGCGCACGTATTGCTTGAGTTCGTCGCGCGGGGCCATGCGCTCCAGAGCGTCCTCAAGCTGCTCCAGAGTGTCGGCGATGAGCGCCTGTACACGTTCCAACTGCTGGTTTTTCTGCTCCAGGCTGCGGTAAGCTTCTCGAATCTCTTCAGCACTCTGGCGACTCTTGCTCACGTCAGTCGCCACCCCGATAACAGTCGTCACCGTCCCTTGACTGTTGCGGATGGGCTGATATTGTGTGATGAACTGGGCGTCGCCTAACTGAGCAGCAGACGTACCTTCCTGACCCTGGAGGGCTTGACGCATGGTGACCAAGTCCAGGCCCAACTGGTCGGCGACTGCGCTAGCGTCCTTGCCGACGATCTGAGCGGCGTCCAGGCTCAGAGTCTGGACGCTGCTACCCTGCACGCTGGTGATCGTCTCATTTTTGTCAACTGTCCAGAGCAGCAGCGGAGCATTGTCGACCACAGTGCGCAGGCGCTCTTCGCTCTCGCGGATGGCGCGGCGCGACTCGTCTAGGCGCTCTAACATGCCGTTGATGGCCTGAGACAGGTTGCTGATCTCCTCATCACCGCGCACCTTCACTCGTTCGCCCGTCTTTTCAGCACTGATCTGTCCCACGTCTTTGCTCAGCAGGCTGAGATGGCGCAGGACGTTGACCTCCAACAAGGTGAGCATAGCCCCACCTAGCACAACGCCGCTCACAATTAGGACAACAGTGAAGATGGTAATCGTATTTTGGCCCTGCACAGCCAATTCGCGTGGTAGGAGCAAGCGCACATAGAAGGCTGTCTGTCCGTTCAGGTCTGGTATGCGCAGGATACCTTCAGTGTACTCTGAGTTGATGGCCTGAATTAGGCGCGGGTTGTCGGTGCTGAGCGCCTGTATGGTGGCAGCGCGAGCCAGCACATCCTGAGGGGCGTTGCTCAGGTCGGGCAGCAGGCGCTCTAGCTCCAAGCCCAGGGCGCGCGCCATATCGTCCATGCGATCATCGTCTATGCGCTGAGCGAAGATCATCGTGCCAGCGCTTGGCCCTTGCAGGCGACTGGTGAGGATGTTGCTGGCGATGACCAGCAGAAGATCATCGGCGGCAAAGGCGACTCCAGCGCGCGTCTCTGTCAGGTCGCTCAGGCGGGTGAAGCGCTCGTTCAGCAGAGCTTCGCGCACTTCAAAGGGGAAGTCAGTGCTGCTCACGGTCTGGCGATTGATGGCGCGCTCGGCGATGACCTCGCCTTGCGCGTCAATGGCAAAGGCGTAATCAACGCTGATGTTGGCTAGAATTTCGTCGGGCCACTCGCGCTCGACGAAGTCTTCGTACTCTCCTCTGCCAAAGGCGTATGAGCCGTCCCAGTGCGCCCAACTGCGATTCACGGTGCGCAGATTCACAAACATGGCGTCGATAGCGTTGGCCACGCGCGACAGATTTTGATCGGTGCGCTGTGCTTCGGCGCGGCTGTAGCTCTCCAGTAGAACGAATCGAGAAAGAGTCAGAACGAAGATGACGAGGACAGCCAGGGTGACCGTGACGATGAGCAAGGTGCGGTTGCGGAGCGTCATGTTCAGCCATTCATCTCAACAGTCGATACGCTGAGCAAATTATAGCCTTCCTTGCTCAGGATGCATGTTAAGGTTCATAGGCCTCTGTGTGACGGTTATCCCAGTTCATCCAGGCGTTCGCGGGCAAAGCGCACGTACTGCCTGAGTTCGTCGCGCGGAGCTGTGCGCTGCAGAGCGTTGTCAATCTGGCCTAACGTGCTGGCGATGAGCATTTGCACGCGCTCCAACTGCCGATGCTTCTTCTCCAGGCTGCGGTAGGCGTCCTGAATCTCTTCAGCGCTCTGACGGCTCTTGCTCACGTCGGTCGCCACGCCAAGCACCGCCGTCACCTCTCCCCGACTGTCGCGCAGGGGCTGGTAGCGAGTGACGAATTGGCTTTGACCGATGAGAGCAGCCGACGTGCCTTCTTGGCCCTGAAGAGCCTGGCGCATGGTGGCCAAATCCAGGCCCAATCGGTCGGCAACGGCGCTGGCGCTCTCGTTCACGATCTGGGCAGCATCCAAACCCAGAGCCTTGACGCTGCTGCCCTGCACGCTGGTGATCGTCTCAGCCTTGTTGACCGTCCAGATCAGCACTGGGGCATTATCGACCACAGTGCGCAAGCGTTCTTCGCTCTCGCGGATGGTGCGGCGCGATTCGTCCAGGCGCTCTAGCATGCGATTGACTGCCTGAGCCAGCAAACCAATTTCGTCGTCGCTGCGCACTGTCACCCGCTCACCCACTTGCTCAGCGCCAATCCGACCTACGTCCTCGCTCAGTAGGCTGAGCGGACGCAGGACGTTCAATTCCAACAAGGCCAAGATAGCTCCACCCAACACAAAGCCGCTCACCACTAGAGCGGCCGTGAAGACAGCGATGGTATTCTGGCCTTGCTGCACGATGTCGCGCGGCATGACCAGGCGCAAGTAGAAGGCTGTCTGGCCTGCCAGGTCTGGCACGCGCAGCACGCCCTCGCTGCGCTCAGCGCTGATGGGCTGAATCAAGCGCGGATTATCGGCGCTGAGGCTAGCGAACTGCGCAGCGCGAGCCTGTACGCCCTCAGGCGCGTTGCTCAGGTCAGGCAACAGCAGCTGCAAATCCAAGTCCAGCGCCGCGGCCATGTCGGCTATGCGTGCATCGTCCAGACGCTGGGCGAAGATCAGCTTCCCTGCGCTCGGCCCCTGGCGAGAGCTGGTGAGGATGTTGCTAGCAGCCACCAGCAGCGGCTTGTTCTTCACGAACACGACATCTTCGTGCGTGTCGTTCAGCTCACTCAGGCGGCTGAAGCGCTCCACCAGCAGCGCTTCGCGCACTTCAGGCGGGAAGTCGACGCTGACCGCCTTCAGACGGTCGATAGCGCGCTCGGCGATGACCTCGCCCCTTGCGTTGAGAGCAATAACGTAGTCGGTGGCGATGTTGGCCAGGATTTCGTTAGGCATTTCGCGCTCCACGAAGTCCTCATCGCGGCTCTGGGCGAAGGCGTAGCTGCTGTCCCAATGTGACCAGTCGCGGTTGATGGTGCGCAGGTTGGCGAACAGTGCGTCAATGGCGTTGGCTACGCGCGACAGATTCTGATCGACGCGCTGCACCTCTAGGCGGTTGTAGCTGTCCACGAGGATGAACTGCGACAAAACCAGCACGACGAAGACGAGAGCTGCCAGGGTGGCTGCCACAATAAGCAAGGTGCGATTGCGAATGGTCATGGTCAAGAGCCTAGCGCCACAAGCGTTATGCATGACGTCGTCAATTATAATAGACAATAACAGATTTCGTTCAAGAACGTGTTAAGGCACGGCGCGCGTCTTCCTCGGCCAGTTCTGCCAAGAACTGCACCTCATCGGGCGTGAGCGGCGCTTGGCGCAGCAGCTCTGGACGGCAGCGCCAGGTGCGACGGATGGCTTCGCGTCGCCGCCAGCGTTCGATAGCGGCATGGTTGCCCTCTCTCAGGACGGCCGGCACGCTCAGGCCGCGATAGTCAGACGGACGGGTGTAGTGTGGGCCTTCCAACAGGCCGTCGGCGTGGCTCTCGCGTTCGACACCGCCTTCAGCGCCTAGCACGCCAGGCAGCTGACGCACGACGGCATCGACGACGACCATCGCCGCCAGCTCACCGCCGGTCAGCACGTAGTCGCCAATGCTGATCTGCTCGTCGATGAACAAGTCGATCACGCGCTCATCGACGCCTTCGTAGTGGCCGCAGACCAGGATCAGGCGCGGCAGTTGAGCTAGCTCCAGCGCCTTGTTGTGGTGGAAGACTTGGCCCTGCGCCGACATGAGGACGACAGGGACAGGGTCTGAGCCGCGCACGGCTTCGATGGCCGCCCCTAGCACGTCGACGCGCATCACCATGCCGCCGCCGCCGCCATAAGGGGCGTCGTCAACAGTGCGGTGTGCGTCGGTGGCCCAAGCGCGAATGTCGTGCAGGTGAAGCTCAAGCGCGCCTATCTGACGAGCTTTCCACATCATGCTCTCGTTCAGCGGGGCGAACATCGTAGGGAACAACGTCAAAATGTCAACGCGCATAGGACAGCCCCTAGGGCGAGACGGGCGTGTTGGTGGCGAAAGGCACAAACGTAGGCAGAGCCGTCGGCGTGGGCCTGTTGAACCCACCATCTTGCAAAAGAGGCGTCGGGAGTGAGGGCCTGTCTCCCTCGCCCTGAGGAGGATGGGGCGCGGATGAAGGCGCATAGCTTACGCGCCACACATGACCATAGACCGAATCGGCCACCAGCAAGCCACCTCGCTCATCTTCAATCACGTCGCTGATCCGCCCCAACCCCACCAGGAAATCGACAGGCTCGTAGGGCTGTTCAGGATTGGGGTTGAGCAAGCGTGGGTCTTGCGGGTCAATCCAGACGACGCGCGAGGGCCGTTCCGTGCCGTTCCACAAGGCCACGAACAGCGTACCGCGCAGCCCAGACGGGAAGCCCTGACCCTGGTAGACGACTAGGCCGCGCGGCAAGCTGTAATCGGGGAAAGAGACCAGATCAGGTAGAGGCGCCTGGCGCGACAAGTTGGGCGGGCAGTCTTCACAGCCGCGACTACTCCAATAGGGCCAACCGTAGAAGCCGCCCATCGTCCAAGCCAGTAGGCGGTCACCAGGGCCGCTCACCAAGCCGCTGTCAAGAGCATACGCCTGGCCCTGCAGCCCGAAAGCGACGTCCGTCGGATTGCGGATTCCGCTGGCGACGGGACGTAGTTCCGCGCTAGCTAGATCATAGCGCAGGATGGCGGCCTCCAGCTCTCCGACGGGGGCGTAGGCTTGCAGGCGCGGGTTGGACGACTCAGCGCGATCCGTGAGCGCGCCCACGCCGAGATACAAAGCGCCGTCCGGGCCAAAGGCTAGGCCGTTAGGTTGATTGCCCAGAATAGGCCACTGGCAGCACGGCAAATCATCGCGCAGCGTCTCCAGGCGACCATCGGCCCACAAGCGCAGCAGCAAGCCAGGGCCTTCGGGGCTGCGACGCGCAGTGATGTATAAGGCGCTGGCGTCGGGGGCGAAAGCTAGGCCATAGGGAGCGATCAGCGGCAAGCCAATGACGCGCGCGCGCCCTTCGACCAGAGCATAGACCGAGCCTTCCTGCGTGCCGCGCAACCAGACGGTGGCGTAGACCACGTTCTGCGGGCCGAGCGCGAGCTGCTGCACTTGGCCAGGAAAACGACCGACGTACTCTAGGACGTAGCCTGGTGACAGACTGACGCGCCGCTGCCAACCCTCTAAGTCACCAGCACAGGGATACGCCCCGCACGACCAGCCCCCAGCGCGTGGACTGGGGGCGGGTATAGGCGCCTGGCCATGGGCCAGGCCAACGCAGGCCAGCGACAGCAAGCAGGTGAATAGACGACGCATGAGCAACTCGCAGCGATGAGTGTGGTCGCGAACGTGCTGCATTATAGCGCATGAGCAGGTCGTACATGAGTCAAAGCTTACCGACTTGTTCTGCTCCTAGGCCTCAGGTATTAGGAGGCTGAAAGAGGCCAAAGCCTTCTGCGCCTGGCCTCTACCCCCAACTTTCGTCCCCCTGAATAGCGAAAACTCGTGAATCAGAGTATAGTCATACTCGGCAATGAATGACGGAGCATACTCCGTGTCGTACGGCGCAGACGCGCCATACCCTGAGCTATCATGAACAAAGATATTGTCTCCATTAAAGGCATCAACGACGGTCTGCTGATTACCCTCAGCACCACCGAAGAATGGCAGGTCATCACCACTGAGCTGGCGGCACGCCTGGACGAGCAGAGCGGCTTCTTCGCGGGGGCCAAGATCACCGTCGACCTGGGCGAACGGCCTGTGCCAAAATACGAGCTGAGTTCGCTGCGCGCCTTGCTGGAGCGGCGCGGCCTAGCCCTGCTGGTCGTCCAGAGCGGCAGCGCCACCACGCTAGAATCCGCCAACGCTCTGGACTTGCGCGCCGTCGCCCTCAATCAGCCGCTGCGCAACGCCGAAGGCGAGCCTTCCTTCGATCCTGATGAAGACGGCACGCTGGGCCTGATGATCCGCCGCACCTTGCGCTCTGGACGGCGCGTCCACAGTCGCGGCCACGTCGTCATCGTCGGCGATGTCAACCCCGGCGCCGAGGTTGTGGCCAGCGGCGACATCGTGGTGTGGGGCAAGCTGCGCGGCACAGTCCACGCCGGCGCCGAAGGCGACGAGAGCGCCGTCGTCTGCGCCTTAGATATGAGTCCGAGCCAGCTGCGCATTGCCGCCCATATCGTCACCTCGCCTAAAGACAAACGACGGCAGGTGAGGCCGGAGATGGCCTGCGTGCGCCACAATCAAATCGTTGTTGAAGCTTGGGAAGCATAAATACGAGCAGCAGGAGACCGTCGCATGGGTGCGAAAGTTGTCACGATCACTTCTGGCAAGGGCGGGGTGGGCAAAACCACCACCACCGCCAATTTAGGCGTGGCCCTGGCGCGCATGGGCAAGAAGGTTACGATGATCGATGCCGACATCGGCCTGCGTAACCTCGACGTCGTCATGGGCCTGGAGAATCGGATCGTCTACGACCTGGTGGACATCGTGGAAGGGCGTTGTCGCCTACGCCAGGCCATGATTAAGCACAAGCAGTTCCCAGAGCTATACCTGATCCCGGCAGCTCAGACCCGCGACAAGACTGCCGTCAGTCCGCAGGACATGGTCAACCTGGCCAACCAACTGCGCGAGGAAGGCATGGACTACATCTTGATCGACTCGCCAGCCGGCATTGAACGCGGCTTCCGCAACGCCGTCGCCCCTGCTGATGAGGTGCTGATCGTCACCAACCCAGAGGTGTCGGCAGTGCGCGACGCGGATCGCATCGTCGGCCTGCTGGAAGCGGAGAACAAAGGGCCGGGCAAGCTCATCATCAATCGCATCAAGATGGACATGGTGCGCAAAGGCGAAATGCTCTCCGCTAACGACGTGACGGACATCCTAGCTATCAAGGTCATCGGCATTGTGCCAGAAGACGAGAGCGTCATCCCAGCTTCCAACAGCGGCATTCCTGTCACTCTCAACGAAGGCTCGCGCGCTGGCCTCGCCTTCCGCAACATTGCGCGCCGTCTGTTAGGAGAAGACGTGCCGTTCATGGATTTAGACGAGAACAAAGGCTTCTTCCAGCGGCTATCCAAGCTGTTCGGTGGAGCTTAAGCGCCGATTGCGGCGAGTAAGGATGGAACAATGTCAAGCTTCATTGACCGCATGTTGGGCCGCAATCCTAAAGGCAGCAGCGCCACCGCGAAAGAGCGCTTGCAAATCGTCCTGGTGCATGATCGTATCAATCTGCCGCCTGAACGGCTGAAGACCATGAAGGAAGAGATTCTGGCGGTCATCTCCAAATACGTGCCGGTGGACGTGGAGAGCGTCGATATTTCGTTGGAACAGCGCGACCGCACCAGCAGCCGCATTCGCGCCGAGATTCCCTTCAATACAACAGTGCGCATGATCGACCCTGACGAAGACGTGGACGACACTGTGACGGCGCGCAACGCCAGCCTGAAAGACAGTCCTGCGCCAGCTTCAGCCAGTTCTGCGCCTGCGCCCAAAGACCCCAGCTTCTTGAGCGACAAATCCAAAGATAGCGAGTCCTGAGCAGGGCGCGCCATCCGTCAGGCCCGCCCTGTCCTGGCCTGTGATGAGGGCCTATAATCGACCCTTGTCTATCGCTTGTTGTGAATTGCCCTCATGAACACTGCACTCAACCCGTCTGCTACCTCATCGCGCTTCCTGTCCTACTTCGATTATTGGCTGTTCGCAGCGGTGCTGGCTCTGGTGGCCTTCGGCATTATGATGATCGCCAGCGCTACCCAGAACGCCATCGATCCTGACCTGATTAGCCGCGTCCCCGATCAAATCAACTACGCCATCATCGGGTTCATCGTCCTGCTGCTGATTGCAGCTTTCGACTATCGCAACTTGGCCGGCCTGAGCATGTGGCTGTATATCATCATGATGATCCTGCTGCTGCTGGTGGAGCTGGTGGGCGTGGAAGGCGATGGTGGCGCGCAGCGCTGGCTCAACATCGGTATCCGTATCCAGCCCTCGGAGATTGCCAAGATCATCACGATCATCACCCTGTCGACGTTCCTGGCCAAGCGCTATCAGGACTTGGACAAGCTTTCGACCGTCCTCAAGGCGCTGCTGCACCTGGGCGCGCCCTCGCTGCTCATCTTCATCCAGCCCAACCTGGGGACGACGACGGTCATGTTGGTGATCGGCTTGTCGATCTTATGGGGAGCGGGCCTGCGCCTGCGTCACATTGGCCTGGGGATTGCGGCGCTGCTAGTGGCCCTGCCCGTCCTGTTCACCCAGCTAGAGCCGTACCAGGTTGCGCGCATCACCACCTTCCTCAATCCCTCGGCAGATCGCGACGCACAATACAACATCGACCAAGCCCTCATCAGCGTCGGCTCTGGTGGCCTGCTGGGCAAAGGCTACGCCCAGGGTTCACAGAACGTCGGGCGCTTCTTGCGCGTGCGCCACACCGACTTCATCTTCAGCGTGATCGCCCATGAATTCGGCATGGTGGGGGCTGTAGGGACGATGGGCGTCATCGCCTTCGTCTTAGCACGCATCGTGCGCGCAGCGCGCCTGGCTTCTGATCCGATGGGCAGCATGATCTGCTACGGCGTGGCCGGCATGATCTTCTACCACACTTTCGTCTCCATCGGTATGAACCTCTCGCTCATGCCCGTCACCGGCTTACCTCTACCTTTCATCAGCAGCGGCGGTACGTCGCTGTTGTTCATGCTGATCGGCATCGGCTTGGTGCAGAGCGTGGTCATCCGCCGTCGCACCCTGCCCTGAGCAATCCCCCCATTCCTCATTCCTCAGCACGGAGAAACCCCTGCTATGGCTGAAAGTCCTATCCGCACCCGCTTCGCCCCCAGCCCCACCGGCTCGCTGCACATAGGCGGCCTGCGCACCGCCTTGTTCAACTGGATGTTCGCCCGCAAACACGGCGGCCAGTTCATCCTGCGCATCGAAGATACCGACCAGAAGCGCTTCGATCCCGACGCGCTGCGCACCTTGATGGAAGCCATGCGCTGGGCTGGCCTAGACTGGGATGAAGGGCCAGAAGTGGGCGGGCCTTGCGGGCCTTACGTGCAGTCGGAGCGGCTGGCACATTACCAGCGGTGGGCGCGCTGGCTGGTGGAGCAGGGCCACGCCTACCCCTGCTTCTGTACCCCCGAACGGCTGGAGCAGGTCAACCAAGCGAAGGCGGCGCGCAAAGAGCCGCCCGGCTACGACCGCTTATGTCGCAGTATCTCGCCCGTTGAAGCCCAGGCTCGCGTTGACGCCGGCGAAAAGTACGTCGTGCGCTTCAAAGCGCCACTAGAAGGACAGACCATCGTCCAAGACGTGATTCGCGGCGAGACGGCCTTCGACAACCACACCATCCAGGATGCCGTCTTGCTCAAGAGCGATGGCTTCCCCACCTATCACCTGGCCGTCGTCGTCGATGACCACCTCATGCACATCAGCCACGTCATGCGCGCCGTCGAATGGTATCCCTCCTATCCGCTGCACGTCCTCATCTGGCGCGCCTTCGGCTGGGATATGCCCATCTTCGCCCATCTGCCCGTCATCCTCAACCCCAATGGCAAAGGCAAGATGAGCAAGCGCAACCCGCCGCGCGACAAATTCGGCAACGTGATCCCGGTCATGGTGCATCACTACATGGAGAACGGCTATCTGCCCCAGGCGATGGTCAACTTCTTGGCCCAGATCGGCTGGAACTTCGGCGATGACCGCGAGGTCTTCACCATTCAGGAGGCGATTGAGCGCTTCACGCTAGAGGCTATCAATCCTGCCAACAGCGCCCTGCCCGCCGACAAGCTGGACTGGCTGAACGCTACCTACATTCGCAACCTGACGACTCCTGAGCTGGCGGCTGCTCTGCGCCCTTACCTAGAGCGGGCCGGCCTGGTCGTGGACGAGGAGCGCCTGCTGAAGCTGGCGCCGGTGGTGCAGACGCGCCTCAAGAAGAATTTGACGGAAGTGGTCGAATTGGCCGGCTTCATCTTCCGCCCTTATGAAGACTTTCAACCTGCCCCTGCCGAACAAATCATCCAGAAGAAGATGGATGCTGCTGCTGCCATCCGCACCCTAGAGGAGTCGATGACCATCGTACAATCCATCGACGACTTCAGCACAGCCACGCTGCTGGCTGCCCACGAAGCCCTGGCCCAACGCCTGGAATTGACCAACGGCCAGGTGTTCGGCGTGCTGCGCGTGGCCCTCAGCGCCCAAACCATCTCCACGCCCACTTTTGAGACGATGGAGCTACTAGGCCGCGCCGAGACGCTGCGCCGCCTGGCTCTGGCCTTAGATGTCGTGCGGGCCGCTGCTTAGTCATGGATTGGAGCTTGTTCATGCCACGTCTGCGTCGGCTGGTCTGGCTCATCGTCCTGGCTCTGGCGGCCTGTCGACAACCTGAAGTGCCGCTCAACAACCCTAACCTGCAAATCGATCTGGCGTACGAGCCGCGCGAAGCGCGCGTCGGCCCGGCCGAGTTGCTGGTGACGGTGCGCCGCGCCGACGGCACGCCCATCGCCGAGGCTGTCCTAGACATTCGTGGCGACATGGCCCACGCTGGCATGGTGCCTGTCTTGCGCCAAGCGCTCACCGATGGACAGGGCCAGGCTCGCGTGCCATTTGAGTGGACGATGGGCGGCTCGTGGTTCGTCGAAGTCATCGTCACCGCGCCTGATGGCGAAAAAGGGCGCGGCTTCTTTGAGCTGAATGTGGCCTCATGACAGAGCAAGCTCAGCGCAAGGCGCGGCACACTTTGCCGCTGGTCGGAGCGCTGGTGTTGGCTCTGCTGCTGCGCCTGTGGGGCGCAAATGCGGAGTTCAGTCCACAAGAGGCGGCGTTGGCCACGAGCCTCAGCCTTACGCCTGATCTACCCCAAGCAGAGCTGCTGCTGCGCCTGCCACTGATTGGGCTGGGGGTGTTGCTGGCGGCTTGGGGCTGGCGTTGTGAGCGCGGACGCGGCGCGCTGCTGCTGGCTGCCATGAGCGGCGTCCCGCTGGCCCTGCTGTGGCCGCTGGCCCTGCCCGACTTGTTGCTGCTGATCTTCTCACCGTCCTGGGCGCTAGGCCTGGGCTTAGCCTTGCTGGGCGCGCGGCACGTACGCCGCTGGTGGTGGATCGCTGCTGCGCTCCTGCCGCTGCTAGCAGGCCTGCTGAACCCTCCACTAGTTCTGCTGAGCGCGCCTGCTCTGACTTTGCTGATGGCGCAAGGCTCGCGCACCTTCGACCGGGAAAACCGCTGGATTGGGCGCGGCTTCGTGCTGGCGGTGGCCCTCACCCTGGCCACGACGCCCCTCCCCTGGCCCGCTCAGGGCTGGCGAGAGATGGTCCACACGTTAGAAGCTCTGTGGCGACCCTGGGATAGTTTGAGCTTGCGCGTGGCTGACCCTGTGCTGGATTACTACGCCGAGCCGCTGTTGCGCAGCACGCCCGATCTTCAGGTGGCTTGGGTGCTGCAACCCGCCAATCAGCCTATCGCCTCCGACCGCAATCCTCATCAGGTCTTGAGCTACGAAGCACGGATCACCTGGCCCATGCCGCTGCGCTTGCTGCGCTGGCAAGTTCGACCCCAGACACTACAAGCGCGTTGGCAGGACGGGCTAGCCCTGGGCTGGGCCGATCTGCGCGTGGAGCGTGGCCAGGTGCGCGCTCATCTGTTGTGGACGCTGCACGCTCCTGCCAGCGCCGATTATACGGCGTCGCTGGCCTTGCTAGACGAGTCAGGGCGCTTAGCAGCGCAGATCGACAGTCCGCTGCTACGCGATGGACGGCCTACCAGCCAGTGGGATACAGAGACGTGGGCTTACGAAGTGCGCCAACCCTCGCCCACCGATGGCGAGCGTCTGGCAGGGGCATACCAGGCCATCCTCAAGCTCTACCTGTGGATACCTGACGGCCTGCGCGACCTGCCGTTGCTGGATGGCCAGCCTTACCTCAGCCTAGGCCAGGTGAACTTGCCCTAGAAGCCAGCGAACGCTCAGTGGACGAGGCCTCATGAAGCACTGGCAGATGAGCGCATCTCTAGCTCTGCACCGCTCTCAGGCGCGCTTCTAGCTCGCTGAGCATGATAGCCGTCGCCCCCCAGATTTTATGCACCTGGCCCGCCTGCTCCAGCAGGTAGTATGGCACATGGACGGGAAAGCCGCGTACGAGGCGCGTCTCGGCTTGGCGCGTCCGAGGGTCAAGCAGGACATCCAAGCTCAGGTGCAGCACCTCGGCGACCTCGGCTTCGTTGGGCCGCAGGGGCGGAAGACGGTCGGCATAGCCCACGAAGGGGTGGACGTTGTAATGCGTGGGCGGGATGTACGTCTCACTCAGCTGACCCAGCAAGCGCACAGCCTGTGGCGGCACGCCCAGTTCTTCTTGCGTCTCACGCAGGGCCGTCTCCTGGAAGCTGGCGTCGCGCGGATCGCGCTTGCCACCGGGGAAGCTGATTTGGCCGCTGTGAGCGCGCAGATCGTCGCGACGACGGGTGAGGACGATGGCGAGGTCGCCACCTGAGCGCAGATAGAGCAAAGCTAGCACCGCCGCCTGGCGCGGCGCGCCGTCCATCGTCCTCAGGCCGCGCGGCACGGGCGACATGCTCTGGCGCGCCTGGGTGCTATCGAAGTGAGACAGCGCCAGAGCGCGCTCCACGTCTTCCAGACAGACCATGCTCATGCGGTGGGCTCTAACCAGGCGTAGAGCGTGTGGTAGCGCCGATCGTAGCGCGCCGCGTCAGCAGGCAGGGCAGTGGGTCGTGGCGCGGGCTGATCGTCGTCGGTGAACGGCACGAGGCGCAGGCGAAAATGGCGCGCTGATGGCTTGCCCTGGGCATACCAGCGATCCACAATCTCGTGCAGGGCCAAGAAGCTCTCCGACGCTCCGTAAGTCTCCACAGCGCCGCGCCCATTGTACGGGACGAAGGCCGCGCTGGCCTTGCCGATGAGCGCCAGGCCACTATGTTCCAGCCCGTAGGCCTGCACGTTAGGCGGCAGGTAGTAGAGGGCGAAGACCATGCCAGGCGGGGTGTAGAGCATGGGCAGGAGCTGTAGGCCTTTGCCCACGTCCACTTCATCAACGAAGCGGTCTAGATAGTTGGTCTCGCGATCCGTAGCCAAGAGCATGGCCAGAGCTGCAGTATCCACCTCGTCCAGCCCCTCACCCAGCAAGGTCATGCCGCTGGCGCCGAGCTTCTTGGTGAAGTTAGGTGGCGCTTCCACCCCGCGCAAGTAGACAAAAGAGCAGGGATGGTTATCGCTGCTGGCCCATGTGCCATCGTCCAGGCGGCTAAAGCAGGCGCTGACCTGAATGCCATTCACCCAGATGGGCAGTACCAGTAGGCCATCAGGCTTGAGCTGTCGCAGCCAAGCAGGCGGCACATCCCAGACGCCGGCGGTGGCGATGATCCGATCGTAGGATGCGCGGGGCGCATAACCTTGCGCGCCATCGGCCTGCACCACGCGCACCCGCCCGTAGCCGCTGGCCTGGAGCGTGACTTCAGCGCGGCGCGCCAGCTCGGCGTCTAGCTCTACACTGGTGACGTGGCCGTCATGACCCACCAGATACTGCATGAGAGCAGCGTTATAGCCGCTGGCTGTGCCGATCTCTAGGACGTTGTGGCCGCGCTGCAGGCGTAGTTGGCGCAGCATGATGGCCATCATGCTGGGCTGGCTGGCCGTGCTGACGGGCCAGCCACGATCATGCTTGAGAGCAATCGCGCGGTCTTCGTATGCCTGTTCCAGCGGCACACTAGGCAAGAAAAAGTGGCGCGGCACGTTCGCGAAGGCCGCCAGGATGTCTCCGCTGACGGTGCGGCTGAGCTTTTCGATGAGCTGGCGTTGCAGGCGCTCCAGCGGCGCTTCAGGCATACCAGGCCCGACGTTTACGCAGCGAGACGCCGGCGTCGGGGCCGCTGCGGCTAGCAGTGCGCACGCGCCCACGTGCGTCAATATGCACTTGGCCAGCCTTTTGCAGACGGGCGAATTCCTCCGGAGTGATGACCGGGGCAGGTTCACCCCCCAGGCGTTCTAGGCGCTCCTGATCGGACTCATCGCTAGGGCGACCCAGACGGTTGGCGCGTGCTTCGGCCTGAGGGTCGTCGGCGTCGGGAGGGATGATGGGACGTTCTTCGCTCATGAGTCTTTATATCCTAACGTGTCAGGCTTCCCAGTGCTAGTATAGCACAGTTTTGGCTTGCTATGACCTTAGCTATTGGTGTAGGCTCAGCGCGCGCCTAACATGGCCACCAGGTCGCGCAGGCCGTCCTCCCCTGCGAATTCGCGCACCAGCGGCACGAGCGCCCCCAAGCACAACACTAATTCGGCCAGAGGTAGGTAAGCCAGGCGCGGAGCTAAGCGCGCCCAAGCTTGAAAGGCCACGTCTTCTCCGACTCCGCTCAGGAGTGCCACTCCCTGAGCCAGAGCTTGCGCCCGCTCGCGCGGCTCTGGAATGCTCAGGGCCGCTTCAAAGCCCTGCCACAGGGCCTGGTTGAAGTCGGGCAGCTCGGCGCGTTTGCTGCTCTGTTCGCTGAGCAGTGGCACGAGCAGGGCCAGGGCGCTGGCGCGGTCGTATTCGTCGTCGATGTCGCCAATGCTGGCCAAGATAGCGTTGTTGAGGTCAGCGCGCGCGCCTTCTGGCAGGAAAGGCGCCAGCGAGGCGATGGCGCTGGCTCGATCATAGCCGTCTTCAATCTGGCGCAGGGCGTGCCAAGCCTTCAGGATGAGGGGTGGGCGGCGGTCTGGCGGCATGTTCTGGGCGCAGGCGATGGCCACTTGCAGTCGATCTAGCGGATCGCTGAGCGCTTCGCCCAGAGCGATCAGCTCGTCCAGCGCCTCTGTGGAGATGAGGGTCGCTAAGTTGGCCATCAGGCGAGCGCGCTTGTACTCCACGCTGATGAGGCGCACCCCCTGGAGCAGATCGCGGGTGACTTCGGCGCGCAAGACAGGCGATAGCGTAGCAATCAGGCCCATCAGGGCGTTCAGGCGCACCTCCACCGAGGGCAATTCACGGGCCACGAGCAAGGCGCGCTCTTGCAAGCGGCTGGGCAGGTGCGGCCCCAACAAAGCTAGGGCGCGAGCGCGAGCGTTCTCATTGTCGATCAAGCGAGCAGTCTCTAGGGCGTTGGTGAGCGCTTGATCGCGCAGGGGGTCGCTCAGGATGTCTATTAGGCCCACCAGGGCGCGCACGCGCTCGTAATGTTGGGGCAGGTTGCTGGCGGCGGCCAACACATCCAGCAGAGTTTGCGCGCGGGCGCTCTCTGGGACGTAGTGGGCTAGCACGCTAAGAGCGTGGACGCGGCTGTCTTGTTCGCGCATGGTATGGGCCACTGCCAAGCTAGCCACCAGCATGTTAGAGGGCAAGGCGGGCGCGAGCTGAGCCAGCAGGGTGGCGCGCTCGCGTTCGCTGGGCAGGCTGTGGACGGCAGCCAGCGCTTCGCCTTGCAAGTCGGGCGTCAGGTAGGGCGCGAAGCTGACCAGGACGCGAGCGCGGGCAGGGCGGCGGTTGATGAGGATGGCGCTGGTCAAGGCGCGCTCCAAAATCTCTGGGTATTGATCGCCAATCGTGACCGACTCCAGACAAGGTGTAAAGCTCACCAGGGCGTCAGCGCGTTCGTCGTCGTTCTCCATGCGGTCGATGGCGCTCAGCGCAGCCAAGCGAGCGCGCTCTTGGAGGTCACTGGGCAGACTGCGGGCTAGGGCAATGTAGGCACGGGCGCGCTCGTTGGGTTGCTGGATGCCGTCAGCCACTTCCAACAGACGATCCAGCAGCACGCGCGGCAGATGAGGCGGCAGCATTTCCATTGCTTTGGCCGTCACTGCATCCTGACGCGCTTCGGCCAAGTCGTCCAGCAAGCGGCGCAGAGCGGGTGTGGCCGTCTCGGTGGGCAGGCGACCCGACAAGGCGATGATAGCTCGCAGACGAGCCTCCGTGTTCTTCATCGCTTGAGCGTCTAGCAACAGGCGCAGCAGTGGGGAACTCTGCGAAGGAACAGCCCCTAGGCGGCGCAACAGCGGCGCCAACTCAAACCACAGCAGGGCGCGCGCCTCTGCGTCGGCGCGCTCAGCTTGACCGATCAGTTCAGCGGCTAAGCGGCGCGCTTCGTTGGGCGGCAAGTGCTGCCCCCAAACTGCCATCAGGGCCAAGCGCGCCTTCCAGGGTGGCAGAGCGGCGGCGCTGCGCAGCAACAGTTGAGCCTGCGGGGGCGTGATAACATCGCTGAGCTGACCCAGGACTTCCAGACGGGCCTGAACCAACGTGGGTGGTGGTGTAGGCGGCGGGCTGGTGTTGGCCGCGCGGGCGAGTTGGCTGAGGGCCAGCACGTAGCGCAGCTGGACGCGGAAGCCTTTTGGCCCGCTCAGCAAGGCGCGCTCTAGTTCCTGTCGTCCTACAGAAGGCGCAGCTTTAACGGTGCTGGTGATGGATTTGGCGTCGGTCATCGGTTAACCATCGCTTGCGGATCAATCTAGGTTTATTGTATGTCCTGTGCCAGAATTGACGCAACTGCACACAGGCCATGTGAGCCTGTCTCATCATCCCCACTCATGGAGGTCGTGGCTCATGTCCAATCCCCATCCTCTGCTGGTCGTCTTGGCGGGCGGCGTGTCCTCGCGCATGTGGCCGCTGCGAGAGAAGTCGCTGCTGCGCTTCGGCGATGAACCCCTGCTCGTCAGCCAATTGCGCGCCAGCGAATCGCTGGGCCTGCGCGAGGTAGTCATCGTCGCCAACCCAGAGAACGAAACCCTCATCCGCCAGCAAGTCAGCCTGCTGAGCGATCACATTGCAGTGAACGTCGTCGTCCAACAGGAAGCGCGCGGCATGGGCGACGCCTTGCTACAAATCGCCCCGGCTCTGGGCGACGACCCAGAGCGCGCCCTGATGATTACCCAAGTCCATGATGTGGTCGAAGAGAGTCTACATGCCGCCCTGCTGGCTGCCTATCATCACGATCCACGACGCGCCTATATCGTCGGTGTGGAGATGGATACCTACTTCCCAGGCGGCTACCTGATCGTCGGCGAGGATGGCCAGATCACGGGCATCGTGGAGAAGCCTGGCGCAGGCCATGAACCGAGCCGCTATGTGAACATTGTGGCCCATATCCATCCACACGCGGGCCGCCTACTGGACGCCATACGCGCCGAATATGCCCGCGACCTGCCCAGCGATGACCACTACGAACGGGCGATGGACGCGCTCATGAAGTACATGCCCTTCCAGCTCGTACCGTATCGCGGGCGCTGGTCTGCCCTCAAGTTCCCCTGGCACGTCCTGGACGTGATGGATCACTTCCTGAGCAGGATTCAGGGTCAGCAGATTGACGCTTCGGCCTTCATCTCCACCCAAGCCACCATCAGTGGCAACGTGGTCATCAGCGCTGGCGTGCGCGTCTTCCCTGGAGCGGCAGTCGTCGGGCCAGCCTACATTGGGCGCGGCACGATCATCGGCAACAACGCCCTAGTACGTCACAGCATGATCCTAGACAAGGCCAACGTGGGCTTCACGACCGAAGTCGCGCGCTCTTACGTGGCGGACGGGGTGCAAATGCACGCCTGCCGCGTCCTAGACAGCGTGTTCGGGCCGAACGTCAACTTCAGCGCTGGCTGCACCACCGCCAACTTGCGCATTGACAAGGGGATCGTCAAAAGCACGGTCAAGGGCCAGCGCTTGGCCACAGGCCGCGACAAGCTGGGGGCGATCATCGGCGAAGACGCCTTCTTGGGCGTGGACGTGATGACCATGCCCGGCGTCAAAATTGGCGCAGGAGCGCAGGTCGGGCCAGGCACGCACGTCCATCAGGACATCCCCAACCGCGCGCGCGTCTACGTCAAGCAGACGCTGGTCATCGAAGAAGGTGGCGACTCGTGAAGCTGCTGCTCTTCGACATTGACGGCACACTGATGATGAGCAAAGGCGCAGGCCGAATAGCCACCAAGCGCGCCATACAAGAAGTCTTCGGCACGCTGGGCCAAATTGACTCGGTGGGCTTCGGCGGCCTGACTGACTGGCAGATCGTGGCGGAAGCGTTGGCCAGCGAAGGCTTCAGCTTGGAGGACATTGGCGCGCGCATGGATGTTTACGCCCAAGCGCTGGCGCGCCACATGGCCGAAGTCCTGCCTCAACACGAAGTCCATGCCCTGCCTGGGGCGCTGGCGCTGGTGGCCGAATGCGTCTGCCGCTCTGATTTGATTGTGGGCCTGGTGACGGGCAATACCGCTCTCAGTGCGCCCATCAAGCTGCGCGCTGCTGGCTTCAATCCGTCCGATTTTGTGGTAGCGGCTTATGGCAGCGAAGCACACGATCGCAACCAGCTCCCGTTCCTAGCTCTAGAACGAGCCGAGCGCCTCACAGGGCGTCATATCCTAGCCAGCGATGTGTTAGTCATTGGGGACACGCTGGCTGATCTGCGCTGTGCGCAGGCGCTGGGAGCGCGCAGCGTCATCGTCTTGACAGGCTTTGAAGACCCCGACGCGCTGCGCCAAGCTCAGCCCGACTTCCTCATCCCTGATTTGACGCACTTCTGGGACGCAGTGCGGCTTTAGGCAGGACGCAAGCGTCGTAGCACAGCGGCCCACAAGCCCGACAGCGGCAAGTGAGCTGCCAGCCCTTCCAAGAAGTCCCAGTCGCCTGGGTCGATGGCGCGCAAGGCCAGCGCTGCCAGCCCGTAGGCCAACAAGCCCAGGCTAACCCCCAACAAGGACGAGCCTTCTAACGCCAACATGAGCGCCCCGCCCACGAGGACTGCCAGCAGCAGACGGCCAGCGCGCTTCAGGAAGCGCTCCAACTCAAAGCCTTCGCTGCGGAAGCGCGCCAAGAGCTGCGTCCCCAGCAGCAGTTCTGCTGCCAACGTGGCCAGCACCGCTCCGCGCACATCCCCTGTCGTCAGCAGCAGCCCGACGGAGACGACGATGTTCAAGGCCAAACTGCGCGCTCTGGCCCGCAGCGTGTAAGCCTGCTGATCCTGCACCAACAAACCCTGGGCCAACACGTTGACAATCATCGTCACCCAAGTGTACAGGATGAGCAAACGCAGGACTTGGCCCGCCGGGGCGAATTCGGACGGGTAGATGAGGCCCACCAGCGCAGGCCCGTAAACGAAGAAGACCAGAGCAATAGGCGCGCCGATCACCGCCATGAAGCGCCCTAAAATCTCTACGAGGTGGCCAAAGCTGGCACGCGTCTGCGGAGCGGCGTAGCTGCGCGACATGAGCGGATAGGTAGCCACCAGGACGGTCGTGTTCAGCAGCTCCACCACACCAAAGCTCACTAGGAAAGCCGGCCCCAAGAACCCAGTGCTGCGTTCGCCCAAGATGGCCGTCGTCAGCAGCTTGTCGGCGTGCTGATAAGCCAGACTGAGGATGGCAGCCAGAGCTAGCGGCGCGCTGCTGAACAGCAGGCGGCGGCGCAGCTCAGGCGACACAGGGAAGCGAGGACGCCACCCTGCCCGCAAGTTCAGGCCGATCAGCAACGACGAACGACCTATACTGCTGAGCAAGGTGACGCTGTACAAGCCTAGCAGCTCCCAGCCCGCTAGCATCGCTGCTAACGCCAGGGCTACGCGCAAGAAGGTATGGCTCACTTCTACCACAGATGTGACCACCATGCGCTCTTGTGCCAGCAAAAGGTCGTTGGCTGTGTTGCCGAACAGATCGATGAGCAGGCTCAGGCCGCCCAGAGCAGTATAAGCGAGGATGATGGGGCTGTAGCCCGCCAGCAGACCGCCTAGCAGCGCCAGCACATAAGCTAGTCCACCAAACAGGGTCTGCCAGCCCAACGCCGCCGCCCAATAGACGCCCAGCTGGTCGGGTTGGCGCGCAACCTCGCGAATGACGATCAGGCCCATGCCCAAGCTGGCCAGCGGCGTAGTCACCGCCAACACGCTCAACACAGTGTTGTAAATGCCATAGTCGTCCAGGCCAAGCCAGCGCCCCAACGCAATCTGCCAGACGAACAGCGTCCCCTTGCTCAGGACGCTAGCCAAGATGAGCGCCGCCAGGTTGCGCGTGACACGCCGCGCTTGGGCCATAAGCCTAGCTGCCGATCAGCGACGCGATCCCCTGGCCTGCCGCAATCGCTCCCAGGGCCAACGCCCCAAAGTAGATAACTGTGAGCAGGTTGAAGACATAACCCAACAGAATCATCAGGCCGTCGCGCTGGAGCAAGCCTGCCGCCAGCAGCAGCACCGCGATCCCCGGCAATGTGTTGGAGAAGGGGATGAGGCCTAGCGGGAAGATGAGCAGCACCCCGGCGAACGTCAGCATGAAGCCGTTCAGACGATCGATCAGCAGGTTGCCGCTCAGGGCGCTCAGACGTGGGCGCAGCAGATTGTCCAGGAAGGCGAAGCGCTGTGCGCCACTGCGGAAGGTGGGGACAAGGCCCTTCGTTTCGAAGGTGCGCTTGAGCAGTCCTTCAGGCAGCCAGGGCAGACGGTTGAGCGTCACGCCAATGCCGATCAGGATAATCACCGCGCCGAAGACAGTACTCACGCCAGGGATAGACACCGGAAACAGGAACGGCACGACCAGGATCATGCAGAACAGCAGCAGGCCCTGTTCACCGATCAGCATGAGCAGCTCGCGCAGCGTCACCTGCTCCTGTGTCTCAATGGTGTCAGCCACTTGGCTGAGAGTCTGCGAAAAGGTGCGGGAAGTCTCCTGAAATTGTACAGCCATGTAGCTTCTCCTAGGGGATAGGCGGCTCTTGAGCGCGAGCAGCGCGCTGCCTGCGCACGAGCCGCATAGAGCGGTCAGTGAACGCAGCAATTCTAAGCCAGGGCTCAGCCTGGTCAATAGTCACTGCGGACGAGCAAGGCTTTCGCGCGAAATTCACCCTCATTGTCGGTGACTTATACCTCACCAACATCGTCGTGCCGATGAATAGTAGTTTTTTCTCGGCAACCTCTTGACAGCGTTCGCCAAATGCGTTAAATGTATATACAACTTCATACAGCTTACGACAAAGTGCTTTTTAATGGGTCATCATTTGCGTGCCATTCAAATCAATCACGACAGCTATATCTCCCTTCATGTCCAGCTGCACAATCAGATTCGCCTGCTGATCGTCTCTGGCCAGTGGCAGCTGGGAATGCGTATCCCCAGCGAGTTAGAGATGGCGCGTGAGCTAGGCATCAGCCGCACGACGGTGCGAATCGCGCTGCAACGCGCAGAGCTGGAAGGGTTGATTACGCGCACTGCTGGCCGTGGCACGTTCGTCACCTATTCGCCCACGACCGACGTCGCGCCGCGTTTTGTAGGCTACGTCACTCGCAGCTTTCATAACGAAATTCACCGTACTCTGCTCAGCAGCGCCGAACAGGAACTCAGCTCGGCCAGCTACCGACTCATCTTCAGCAATGCCAGAGATACGAACGAAGAAGTTCACGTTTTGCAGCAGCTCCTACAAAACCGCGTGTCGGGCCTCATCCTCTGGCCCAACGCCCGTACCTCGGCCGCTCAAAGGGACATCCTGCTGCAATACCAGGCACTAGGCATTCCTGTCGTCTTCGTAGATCGTCCGGTCAATGGAGTCAGCGCAGATTACGTCGCTAGCGACAACTACAATGGGACTTATGCGCTCGTCCAGCACTTAATCGAGCTGGGTCATCGGCGGATCGCTTATCTGCGCACCAACATCCAGGGCCTGCTGCCGATTGAGGAGCGAGTGCGCGGCTACGAAGCCGCGATGTTGGCACACGGCCTCACTCCGCTCACCCCATATCGTATCAACTCTCCGCACCACAACGAGTTTTGGGAGACAGACATCTACACATTGCTGGGCAGCGAAAATCCGCTGCTGGTTGAACAGATCGCCGAGGCACTGCGTCGCTCAACGCCGCTGCCTACAGCCATCACCTGCGTGAACGACGCGCTGGCTATCCTCACCATCCAGGCTATCCGACGTCTGGGGCTGCGCGTCCCAGACGATGTCTCGGTCGTCGGCTTCGACGACCTGATCCTGGCAGCTCATCTCGACGTGCCTCTGACCACCGTCACGCAGGACGCTCACGAGATCGGTCGGCTCGCAGCCCAAACGCTGCTAGCGCGGCTGGATGGCAGCACGCTCCCAGTTCAACACAGCGCTGTCCCTACTCACTTGCAGATACGGAAGTCAGCCACGACTCCTATCGACGATCCTCATTCCGTTCAGCAGGGCCAACCCAGAAAGGAGAGTACGACACACTAGCAGCGGAGCTTCTCACCTAACAACAGCGTTTTTCGACAAACATACCTAGCCAAGTCTATATCGTCAGAAGCATTTGATTTAGTAAGGATTGAACACCTATGAGACGCAGAGCATTATTGCTTAGCCTAGCTTTAGCTTTCCTAGCTCTCCAGATGTCGCCCGTCCTTTCGCAGGAAGTAGCGCGCGAAGACACGGTCATCTTCGACTTTGACCGTACCGTAGCTGATCCGACTAACTTCAACCCCTTCACCCCAGCCGGCACGACCAATCGCGGCAGTGGCGCGCATCAAGCCATGTGGGAGCCGCTCTTCATCCTCAACTACACAACCGGCCAGATCGACCCATGGCTGGGCCTGAGCTTTGAGCCGAACGAGACCCAAGATGTGTGGACGCTCAAGCTGCGCGACGGCGTGAAGTGGTCAGATGGCGAAGCCTTCAACGCCGATGACGTCGTCTTCACTATTAACATGCTGCTCAACGACTCCACCCGCACGCTGGCCAACGCTGCTGACATGCAGCGCCACGTCAAGAGCGTCTCCAAGACCGACGACCTGACCGTCGTCTTCGAACTGAATGGGCCAAACCCGCGCTTCCAAGTCGATTACTTCTCGGTGCGCATCGTCAACAGCTTGCTGATTATGCCTGAACACGTTTGGGCTGGCCAAGACCCGCTGACCTTCACCTTCTACGATACTGAACGCGGTTGGCCGATTGGGACGGGGCCGTACACGCTCACCAGCTCAGAGACGAATCGCTTCGTCTGGGATCGCAATGACGCCTGGTGGGGCGCTGCGACTGGCTTCATGGACTTGCCAGAACCACTGCGCCTGATCTGGTTGTCGATCACCAACGAGGAGACGCGCGTCCAGCTCATCAGCAACAACGAAATTGACGCCGCCAACAGCGTATCGCTGGCCGCCTTCGAGGCCATCAAGGCGCGCAATCCATCAGTGATTACTTGGCAGGACGAGCTGCCCTACGCCTGGGCCGACCCCTGCCCCCGTCAGTTGGACATCAACACGACCGTTAAGCCCTGGGACAACGCCAACATGCGCCGCGCCCTAAGCCTATTGATCGACCGCAGCGAGATTGTGGACATTGCCTACGAAGGCACGACCTCTGCCTCGGTCTCCATGTTCGTGCAGTACGGCTCTATGCAGCCCTTCATCGATGCAGTGGTCGAAGCTGGCTACGCTGTGCCGGCGACAGCAGACGTAGCCGCCGGCCAGGCGTTGATCGAAGCTGAAGGCTGGAAGCTGAACAACGACGGCCTGTACGAGAAAGATGGCGAAGTTCTGTCGGTGGAAATCTTGGTCAACAACGCCAGCACGGAATACACCCGCACCATCGACGTCGTGGTAGAGCAGCTGCGCGCCGCTGGTATAGAAGCCGTCGCCCGTCCCGTCGACAACTCCACCTACTGGGGTTCTGCTGCGCCGTCTGGTGATTACGAGGTCGCCTACGGCTGGCTATCCTGCGCCTCGGTGAACGAACCCTGGGCTTCAATGAACCGCTACACAGCCCAGTTCATCACTCCTATCGGCCAGAATGCCCCAGGCAACAACAACACCGGACGCTGGAATACGGAAGCAACCGCCGCTTACTCCGAAATCGTCGCGCAGATCGGCGCGTTGCCCCTGGGTGATCCGCGCGTCCCCGACCTAGTGGCTGAAGCCTACAGCTACATCCACGCCGAGACGCCCTTCATCCCTCTCGTCCAGGCATCTAAGCTGCTGGTGTTCAACACCACCTACTGGACGGGCTGGCCCACCGCCGAAAACAGCTATAACCACCCGGCCTTCTGGTGGAACTCTGCCCATCAGATCATCCACAACCTGACGCGGGCCAAGTAAATCTGCAGTAGAGAACTTGTTGTCGAGGGTGAGGCGCACTCGCCTCACCCTCGTTCCTGTTGTTTTACGAAAGAATTTTGAGGATAGTTCAATGGGACGCATTCCGCGCCAATATTTGCTGCGACGCTTGCGCATCTTCATACTCACCATTTGGGCTTCAGCCACCCTGATCTGGATCATCCCCCGCCTGGCCCCAGGTGATCCCATCAGCGCTATGGTGGGCCAGATGTCTCAGGCGGGCGGCTATGTGGAAGGCTCAGAAGAAATCATCGAGGGCTTCCGCGCACGCTTTGGTCTGGATCAGCCACTGCCGATCCAATATCTGCGCTACCTGCTCAACCTGATTACGTTAGACTTCGGCTACTCCATTGCCAGCTTCCCCACGCCCGTCAGCCAGATTATCGGCCAGGCACTACCCTGGACGTTCGGACTGCTCGTCTTGGCCATGACCATTACCTTCTTATTAGGTAACGCTTTGGGGGCGCTCATGATCTGGACGCACACGCCGCACCTGATTAAAGTCCTCATCCCGCTGGGCATGGTCTTCACCTCCATCCCGTCCATCTTGTCCGGTCTCTTCCTGCTGTATATCTTCGCCTTCATCCTCAATTGGTTTCCGGTGCAGGGCGCTTATGCCCTGGGTATCATCCCTGGGTTGAACTTGCCCTTCATCCTGAGCGTGATCCAACACGGCACGCTGCCGGCGTTGGCGGTGATCTTGGTCAACTTTGGCTACTGGGCGCTGGGTATGCGCGGCATGATGATTACAGTGCAGGGCGAAGATTACGTGCAGCTCGCTCGCGCCAAAGGCCTCAATCCGCTCTACGTCCTGTATCGCTACATGATCCGCAACGCCATCTTGCCTCAGATCACCGCCTTCGCCATCACGTTAGGCACGCTGGTCAGTGGGCAGGTGTTGGTGGAGTACATCTTCGGCTATCAGGGTATGGGCAAGATCATCTACGACGCCATCCTCGCTCGCGATTTCGCCGTGATCCAGGGAGCGTCGTTCATCGTCATCTGCATGACCGCAGGGGCAGTGATGGTCGTCGATCTCACCTACCCTCTGGTAGACCCACGTATTTCGCATGGAGGCGAGTGAGATGGAACAGACATCGCCAGTGCCCGTAGCGGCCATAGAGAGTGCTCCGACGCTGCAAAAGCCCAAGCGTGTCATGGGCCGCTTCAACCGTTGGGATACGCCCTGGCTGAATACCAAGCTGCTCAGCGGCCTGGGAATTTTGTCCGCTATCCTGCTCATAGGCCTGATAGGGCCACTAATCTGGGATACCTCGCTGGCGCTCACGCGGGCTGCACCCCGCAACCTACCCCCTGTTGGTTTCACCAATTGGCGCGGCCAGGAGGGGGTGTGGGAACATCCCCTAGGGACAGATAACAACGGACGCGACATGCTGGCTGTGCTGATCGTCGGCGCTCCTAACACATTCTTGATCGGCTTCATCGCGGCCAGCGTCGGTATCGTCATCGGCACGATCCTGGGCTTCTGTGCCGGCTTCATCGGTGGTGTCGTAGACGATTTCATCAGACTCATCGCTGATATAGTCATCACAATCCCCGTCTTGATGGTGCTGATCGTCCTTCAGTCAGCTTTCAAACAGATCGACATCCAGACGATGGCGCTGCTGATTGCCGCCTTCGCCTGGCCACGGGCCACGCGGCAAATCCGCGCCCAAGTGCTGAGCATGCGCGAGAGCGGCTACGTGCGCATGGCCAAGCTCTCTGGCGCTTCCACCTTCGACATCATGTTCAAGGAGATGATGCCCAACCTAATCCCTTACCTGTTCGCCAGCTTCATCGCTGGCGCGACCGGCGCCATCTTGGCAGCTGTGGGCCTGGAGACGCTAGGCCTGGGGCCACAGCGCATCCCCACGCTGGGCAGCACGATCTACAACGCCATTCGCGGCACTGCCCTCTCCCTCAACATGTGGTGGTGGTGGGGATTGCCCTCGCTGCTGCTGGCCACCATGTTCATTGGATTACTGCTGGTGAATCTGGGGCTGGATGAGATTTCCAATCCGCGCCTGCGCCAGGCTTCCAAATCATGAAAGGCCTCTCATCATGACGCGCGAAAGTCGTACACCCGTCCTAGAAGTGCGTGACCTACGAATCTACTACGAGACCCCCAAAGGCGACGTTCACGCCGTAGACGGGATCAGCTTTGTGCTGTATCAAGGAGAGACGTTGGGGCTGGTCGGCGAATCCGGCTGCGGCAAATCGACAGCTGCGATGGGCATCCTGCAGCTCATCACCCCGCCAGGGCGTATCGTCAGCGGCCAGGTGCTGATGGATGGCGTAGACCTGCTCAAGCTGGACGAACGCACGCTGCGCCAAATGCGCTGGTCGCGGTTAGCCCTCGTGCCACAAGGAGCGATGAATTCGCTCAATCCGACCATGCGCGTCCATCAGCAAATCGAAGATGTCATTCGACAGCACCAAACCAAGACCAAAACCTTCGATCGCTCGCAACTCAAGCCACGCATTCTAGAGCTGCTCAGCTGGGTTGGGCTGCCAGAGCGCGTCTATGACATGTACCCCCATGAGCTGAGCGGCGGCATGAAGCAGCGCGTCTGCATTGCGATGGCTGTCGCCCTTCATCCAGGCGTCATCATCGCCGACGAGTCGACCAGCGCGCTAGACGTGGTCGTCCAGCGCGTCGTGGCCCAAACACTGCTGCGCGTCAAAGCCGATCTGGGCGTCTCGATGATTATGATCGGCCACGACATGGGGCTGATGGCCCAGATGGTAGATCGTATCGTCGTCATGTACGCCGGGCGGATTGTCGAGATTGCCACTGTCGAACATGCTTTTCGCAATCCTGCTCACCCGTATTCACAGGTGTTGATCGATTCCGTGCCGACCATCTCGGAGCGCAAGCCGCTTAAGATCACCGAGGGGATCACTCACGATCCGCGCAACCCGCCGCACGGCTGTATTTTTCAACTGCGCTGCCCTTTCGTGATGGAGCGTTGTCGCCGCGAAGCACCACAGCGCCGAGAGATTCGGCCAGGGCAGGAAGTCGCCTGCCACCTTTACGAACAGCAGCCCGACGGGAGCTACCGCGATGTCCGAGATACTGCTTGAAATCCGCAACGCCACCAAGACTTACGTCCAGCGCGGCAGCAAGTCGAAGCGGCAGATTGTGGCGCTGGAGAACTTCAACTTGGCAATCCCATGCGCTCCAGCCAGCATCATCACCATCGCCGGCGAGAGCGGCAGCGGCAAGTCCACCCTGGCCAACCTGGTGCTGGGCTTCACCAAGCCTACTTCTGGCCAGGTCATCTACCAAGGCCAAGACATGGCAGCCGCCACGCCCCAGCAGCAGCAGCGCTATCGGCGCGAAGTGCAGGCCGTCTTCCAAGACCCTTTCGGCGTCTACAACCCCTTCTACCGCGTCCAGCACGTGTTCGACATGGTCATCAGAAATTTTCGCTTGGCCGAGAATGCCCGCCAGGGCCGTGACATGATCGAGGAAGCGCTGAACATCGTCGGGCTGCACGGCGAAGATGTCCTGCGCAAATACCCTCATCAGCTCAGCGGTGGCCAGCGCCAGCGCATTATGTTCGCTCGCGCCTACATGGTCAAACCCCGATTGATCGTGGCCGATGAACCCGTGTCGATGGTGGACGCTTCGCTGCGAGCCGCCATCCTAGACGTGATGATGCGGCTGCGCGCCGATGGCATCTCCTTCCTTTACATTACGCACGACCTCAGCACAGCCTTCCAGGTAGGCGACCAGATTTTTGTCCTCTATCACGGCGCCGTCGCCGAGACAGGCCAAGCGACCGAGGTCATCCGCAAGCCCCACCATCCCTACGTGCAGCTCCTGATAAGTTCCATCCCAGACCCCGATCCCCGTGTGAAGTGGCAGGGGACGGTCGACTTGCCGCCAGAAGAAGAAATGCGCACCATAGACAGCCCAGGCTGTCGGTTTCATCCGCGCTGCCCGCAGCGTATGCCCATCTGCTTACAAGCAGCGCCGCCGCTCTATCCTGTCAGCACAGACGGCCAACGAGCGGCCTGTTATCTCTACGATCAAGATGTAAAACGGGGTAAACTCCAGGCCTAGTGACACTTTCTCCTAATGGATTCGCAACTCACCTTCCAAAGAACAGGACTCCCTAGTCTATGGACATGAACAGCGCTGCTCGCGCTCAGATGAACCGCTGGCGCAACACCGTCAAGGGTGCGGAACGACGGGCCATCCGCTTCGACGAACGCATTCTCCAACGTTTAGATGCCGTGCTGGCGCGGGCCGTCCTACAACGGGAAGCTCTGCCTGATTGGCAGATCAAGGCCGCCTATCATCGGGATACGGGCCACTACGAACCGCTTGACCCTCATTGGCGCACGATCACCGTCGGCGAGAGCTGGGGTGGCAAAGATGTGACGGCTTTTTTCCGCCGTCGCGTCGAAATTCCGCCGCGCATGGCGGGCTTGCCCGTTTACTTGTACATCTACGTGGGAGGCGATTCGCTGCTGTCGCTCAATGGCGTGCCATATCATGGCCTAGACCCTTTCCGCAATCGCGTGCTGCTCACGCCCTCGGCGGCGGCAGGCGAGTGCATGGACATAGAAATTGAAGCTTCTGTCCACTGGTACACCGGCGATCAGCACATCAACACCTTCAGCCAAGCAGAGCTAGTATGCGTTGATGCCGAAGTCGAGGCGGCTTACTGGGATTTGCTGGCTGCTTTCAAGGTGCTGTTCGTCGATGAACCGCACACCAGCCTAAAAACTTTCCTGGAGACAGCCCTGTGGGATGCGCTGCGCAGCTTGCCCATCCACGACACAGACTTCCAGCATTTCCGCGACCAACTGCTGGCTGCCCGCCAAGAGTTCCGTCGCAAAGTCTACGACTCGCAGCACTTCAAGACGAGCGGCTTGCTGCACCTAGTAGGACATTCTCACCTAGACATTGTCTATCAGTGGCCCCACCGAGAATACATTCGCAAGGTGGGGCGCACCCATGCCACTATGCTGCGCCTGATGGAGCAGTACCCGGAATTCTGCTTTGCACAGAGCAGCGCCAAGATTTACGCCGACATGAAGGAACATTTCCCCGACTTGTACGAGCAGGTCAAGGCGCGGATTGCGGAGGGACGCTGGCAGCCTGTCGGCGCTTTCTGGCTAGAGCCGGATTGCAACCTGATCTCTGGCGAGTCCTTCGTGCGCCACATCCTGCACGGCCAGCGCTTCTGGCGCGAAGAATTCGGCTTCCAGTCGCGCGTCTGTTGGCAGCCCGATGTCTTCGGCATGAGTTGGGCGTTGCCACAAATCCTGCGGCGCAGCGGAATTGAGGTGGTGCTCTCCAACAAGTTCTTCGTGTGGAACGACACCAACCCCTGGCGCAAGAACGTCTTTTGGTGGGAAGGGCCTGATGGTTCTAAAGTGCTGGCCGTCGTCCCACCCGGCCATTTCATCGGCATGGTCGATCCCGACCACATGAGCAAATTTTGGGGCGCTTTCTCCGACAAAGAGACGATTGGTGAGATGATCTACACCTACGGTTGGGGCGATGGCGGCGGCGGCGTCGACCCTGAAATGCTGGAGTGCGCCAAGCGCTACGCTGATTTTCCTGGCGTGACGCCCAGCCGTTTTGCTCAACCAGAGGACGCCCTGCTGCGCCTGCGCGAGCGCGCTACTCGCGCCCACCTGCCCACCTGGCGCGATGAAATGTACCTGGAAGCTCATCGCGGCACATACACCAGCAAAGGACGGTTGAAGCAGCTCAACCGTCAGTCAGAGGCGCTGTATCGCCAGGCAGAAATGCTGGCAACGCTGGCCTGGATGAACGGCGCCGCCTACCCAGAAGCCGCGCTTGATTGGGGCTGGAAGCAGCTCCTATTCACTCAGTTCCACGACGCTCTGCCCGGCACCCACATCCGTCCCGTCTACGACGAGCTGCTTGAGACCTACGCAGCGCTGACGAGCGCGGCTCAGGACGTGCAGACGGCCGCTATCACCGCACTCATCGCCACGCCAGGAGACGACAATCTGCTGGTCTTCAACAGCTTGTGGGATGACTTGGAGGGCGTCGTCGCGCTGCCCGCCGAGGCCTTGCGCGGTCAATCGCTGCTAGACGACGATGGCTCGCCTATGCCCCAGCAGCCCATCACGGCCCTGGACGGCACAACATCGGTGCTGGTGGACCTGCAAAAACCCATCAGAGGCGTGGGTTGGCGCGTCTTCAGGTTGGGCGCGACGACGCTCAAGGCTGCGCCTCCTACCTTGATCGCTCAGGCCAACATCCTAGAGAATGACTGCCTGCGCGCTGAATTCGCGTCAGATGGCAGCCTGCTCTCGCTGTGGGACAAGGTAGCCCAGCGCGAGGTTTTGGCAGCGGGCGAACGTGGCAACGTCTTCCAGCTCTTTGAAGACCGCCCTGGGCGCTTCGATGCTTGGGACATCATCCCCGCATACGCCGAGATGGAGTTGCCGCTCCAGGGCGAAACCTGGCTAGAGGTAGACGAGGAGGGGCCATTGCGCGCGTCGCTGCGGCTGCGCCGCCGCTTCCACGACTCGCTGCTGACGCAGCGCATCAGCCTCGTGCCTAGAAAGCGCGCCCTGTGCTTCGAGACCTGCGTCGACTGGCACGAGCGTCAGCGTTTGCTCAAGGTCGGCTTCTCCCTGGCCGTGAATGCGCGCATGGCCAGCTACGAAATCGCTTACGGCGACATCGAACGCCCCACCCATCGCAACACCCCTTTCGATGCTGCCCGCTTCGAAGTGCCGGCGCACCGCTGGATGGACATGTCAGAAGATGGCTACGGCGTCGCCCTGCTGAACGACTGCAAATATGGCCACGAAGCTCATGGCCACACCATGCGGCTGACGCTGCTGAAAGGCTCTATCGCGCCCGATCCGACGGCGGATATTGGCATTCATCACTTCACTTACGCGCTGCTGCCCCACGACGGCGGTTGGCGCGAAGGCGGGGTGGCCGAGGCGGCGCGCCAGCTCAACACGCCGCCTCTGGTGCGGCGCTGTGGCCTGGCCGCAGGTGCGCGTACTTTCATCACCTGCGAGGCACCGAACGTCAGCCTAGAAGCCGTCAAGCGCTCAGAAGACGGGACAGCCCTCGTCGTGCGGTTGGTCGAGCGTTACAACCGCCGCACTCAGGCGACCTTGACCTTTGACCGCACATTGGCTGCCGCCTATGCCTGCGACCTGATGGAGAACCGCGAAAAGCCGCTCACGGTGGATGGATCGACGCTGCGCCTTGAACTCCAGCCCCGTGAGATTGTGACCATTGCCATCCCCCTGCTCTAGCGCACGTAATCCATCACCAGCACGCGCGTCGGCTCTGGCAAATTGGCTTTGTGCAGCGTCACTTCGTAACCAAAGGCGAAATCGACCTGTGAGTCGTCGAAATAGCTCAGGAACGACTCAATCCAGCGGGTGTTGCGCGGCTTGTACGTGAGCGTGCGGAAGTGCATAGGCACGACGATCCGAGGCCGTGTGGCATCGATCACGCGCTTCAGCTCGTCGAGGGCGATAGTGAAGACGTCGCCTGCCAACGCCAACAGCACATCGACGTCGTTGAAGAAGGCCGTCTGATCATCAGTGAGGGGGTTGCCTACATCGCCCATGTGGGCAATCTGAATGCCGTCGACTTCGAAGCGATACATGCCATTCTGGTCAGGTTCATGCTCTGGATGAGTGATGATCTCCATGGCCTGGATGGCGCGGATAGGCACGCCAAGCGCCACGCACTGGCCACCCTGCTGGGCGACGTGCAGTGCGTTCACAGTGGTGTGCTGGCCTGGGATGAGGTCATGGCGAGAATGGGCTTCATCCGTCTCAGAAGACACAATCACCAGGTCAGCGCCCTCGCGTATGGGCGGATAGCCGACGCCTTCGGGCGTGTAGGGATCGGTGATGATGCTCACGCCAGTCTCTGATGTGATCCGAAAGGCCGCATGGCCGTACCATTTGAGCTTCACGGGAGTCATCCTTCGCTGGTTTGGCTGGGCAGGGGTGAATCTGGTTGGGCTATGCTGTCGTTCTTGCGCGCTTCGCTGGTCGCCTCGGCCATCTGGCGAGCTTTGAGACATGCCCGACACATGGCACAAGTGTGCGCCTTCTCGTTGGGGTGATCTACGAGCCGTTGGCTGCGGCGGCAACCTTCGTTGACTTCGAGCATGTTCTGAGTCCTCTTGTGGTGTACAGGACGCCCGAACGCAAGTCGGGCGTCCTCAGCGCAGCGGGGCGATCAGGGCAGCGGCTGCAAGGGGTTGTTGGCGACGTTGACGCCTCGGCATAGCCACAGCTTATGGTTGGCGTTGCCGGGGCCATCGGGGATGAAGCGCGTCTCTAACGAGAAGTAGCGCATGGTGTAGCCGGCGCGGCGGCGGGAGCTGGTGTTGGCGTCAGCGCCGTGGATGATGCGGCCGTCGTGCAGCGAGCAGGTATTTGGCTCTAGCTCAAAATCTACGGCTTTGGACTCGTCGATCAGATCAGGACGAATTTCCGAGCCAAAGGTGTTGACGGCTTTGTCCACCGCCTCGTATTCTGAGAAGCCACCGTTCAAATGCGAGCCAGGGATGACACGCAGGCAGCCGTTCTCGCGATCGGTGCGATCAAGCGCCAGCCAAATTGTGACAATTTGATCCATACGATCTAGGCGGCCTTTCCAGTAAGAGCTGTCTTCGTGCCAGGGGGTGGCACGTCCGACCAGCGGCTCTTTGGCGATGAAGTGGCTTGACCACAGCCCGATGTTCGGGCCGATCAGCGGTTCAACCAGGTCTAGCACTTCATCGGCCATCAAGAATTCAAACAGACGTGGTTCTTCGAAGTGAGGCTTATCCAGCTCATCCGCCCGTTTATGTGGCGATTTGGCAGCCAGAAGTTCTTCAAACAGGGCGACCAAGCGGTCAAATTTTTCCTGGCTGAAGACAGGCTCTCGGAAGAGGTAGTAACCTTGCTGACGATAGAAGGCGACGGCTTGATCGTCGAGGCGCATCTTTCTCATGGTGATTCTCCTGGGTTGATAGTGAAAGGCTTCCTTGACAATACCCGATCTTCAGCGCTATTGTCTTATGGGGGATTGATAGCAATTGTGCTATATTGACCTATTGCCAAAATCATGGAACTACGAGCAGCCACTATCATCGACTCCGAAATTCAGGGACACTACGCCTTCTTCCCTTTTGTGCAGCAAATCTCTACGCGGGAACATCGGCATGATTTTTACGAAGTGTTCCTAATCGTCAGCGGCATGGTCAACCATCACATCAACGGCAACACCGAGCAGCTGAGCCAGGGCTGCTTGGTCTTCATCCGCCCCGATGACCGACACTACTTCAGTGGCGTGACCGACCACAATTGCCGCCTCATCAACTTGGCGTTTGCCCGCTCGCTGTTCGACGACTTGGCAGCTTTTCTCGGCCCACAAGTCGTCCAGTCTAGCCTGCTCCAGAGCGACCAACCGCCGACTGTCTGGCTATCCTCCACCGAGCGCAGCCAGTTGGCAGACGAATTCCAACGCTGGGGCAAGCAGTTGTATCGTCCCAAAGCCGAGTCGCGCCTAGAACTGCGCGTGATGTTGGCAGGCGTCCTCACGCGGTACTACTTGAACAACGCCCGATCCACATCGAAGCTCCGTCCCGCGCCCGACTGGCTGACGGAGATTTGCCAGAAGATGTACGAGGAGAAACACTTCATCGAAGGCCGGGCGGCGCTCATGCGGTTGGCTAATCGCTCCCCTGAATACGTCAACCGCACTTTTCGTCTGTATCTGAACATGACGCCTTCGGAGTTCATCAACGGTCTGCGACTGGATTATGCCGCCGAACTGTTGTTACAAACGCAGCGCTCCGTCATCGACATCTGCTTCGAGACAGGCTTCGGCAACCTGAGTCATTTCTACCATCGCTTCAAGGAGCGCTGGGGTTGCTCTCCAGAGCAGTTTCGCAAGACGCGTCGCGATCCGCTCGTGCCATGAGGCTCATGAGCCGCGCAAGCCCAGCGCAGAAACCTTGACGAAAGTAGTTGACGACTTCCGTTTTTGAGCTATGATGAAGATAAAACTCTTGAATACGTATGCAGAGCCATACAACCGTCTTTGAACGACTGTGTCTAGGCCCGCTTGACGACCAAAATAGGTCACAAGCACAGCACTAAATTTCACTCATCTATATAGCTCAGCGGAGCAAAACTTATGAAACGGCCTGAGAAGATTAGCAAGAGCCTATCCAGGCGCTGGAGGCGGGGCTATGCGTAATCCCCTACGCGAGGTTTGGGCCAGCGGCGGTTACGTCCTCAATGGCTGGCTGCATATCCCCAGCACTTGGTCAGCGGAGCTGATGGGCTATGCCGGCTGGCACAGCCTGACCGTCGATATGCAGCACGGCTTGCAGAGCATAGAGACCGCCATTCAGATGATCCAGGTCATCAGCGCCACCTCGGCTGTGCCGCTGGCGCGCGTTCCCTGGAATGAGCCGAGCGTAGCCATGCGCCTGCTAGACGCCGGCGCCTGGGGGATCATCTGTCCTATGGTTAACACAGCGCAGGAGTGCGCTGCCTTTGTGGGCGCGTGTCGCTACCCTCCGTCGGGCTACCGTAGCTTGGGGCCGACGCGCTGCGGTCTGGCGATGGGCGCGACCTACGCCGAGTACGTCCAACGAGCCAACGATGAACTCATCGTGGCTGCTATGATTGAGACGCCCCAAGCTCTAGAGAACCTGGAGGCCATCGCCAGCGTGCCGAGCCTAGATATGCTGTTCGTCGGGACGGGCGACTTGCGCCTCACCTTAAGCGGCACGACGGGCCGCGACGGCGACGATCCGCAGGTAGAAGCAGCCCTGGATCGTATCGCCCAGGTGTGTGCCGCGCGCGGCCTGATCGCTGGCCTGTTCACTAGCTCTATCGCTTACGCTGTCCAGGCCGTGCGACGTGGCTATCGCTTCATCACCATTCAAACCGATGGCAGCATTTTGCGCGAGAGCGCCCAACAAATCGTCCGAGACACTCACAAGCAATTAGGAGCATAACCGATGGCCATCACCTACCTCAAGCGCGGCAAGAGCGCCGCCGAAAAAGCCCAAGCCGATGTCAAAGTCCAAGAGACAGTGAAGACCATCCTGGCTGACGTGGCCACCCGCAAAGACGAGGCCGTGCGCGAGCTGTCTGCCAAGTTTGACAATTGGTCACCCGCCAGTTTCCGCCTCAGCCAGGCCCAGATTGATGAGATCATAGCCAGCCTGCCTGCCCAAACATTAGAAGACATCCGCTTCGCTCAAACTCAGGTGCGCAACTTCGCCCTAGCTCAGCGTGCCGCTCTGCAAGACATCGAAGTAGAGACGCTGCCAGGCGTCTTCTTGGGCCACAAGAACATCCCCATCAGCCGCGTCGGTTGCTACGTGCCGGGCGGTCGCTATCCGATGGTCGCCTCGGCGCACATGAGCGTCTTGACCGCCAAGACGGCCGGCGTAGCCCACGTCGTCGCTTGCACCCCGCCGATCAACGGCGCCCTGCCTGCGGCCACCATTGCTGCCATGCACCTGGGCGGCGCCGACGAAATTTACATCCTGGGCGGCGTACAAGCTCTGGCGGCGATGGCCTACGGCGCGCTGGGCATTCAGCCAGTCGATATGATCGTCGGCCCCGGCAATGCCTACGTCGCCGAAGCCAAGCGCCAGCTCTTCGGCACGGTGGGGATCGATTTGCTGGCTGGCCCAACAGAAGTCCTGGTCATCGCTGACGACAGTGCCGACGTGGAAATGTGCGCCACCGATTTGCTAGGTCAAGCTGAACATGGCCCCACCTCGCCCGCTGTCTTCTTGACCACCAGCCGCCGCCTAGCCGAAACCATCGAAGCCGAGATTGGTCGCCAGCTAGAGACCTTGCCCACCGCTGATTTGGCCGGCGTAGCCTGGCGCGATTACGGTGAGATCATCCTGTGCGACACCGTTGAAGAGATGTTGGCCGTGGCCGATGACATCGCCAGTGAACACGTCGAAATCCTCACGGAAAATCCGCGCTACTTCTTGGACAACATGAAGAACTACGGGGCGCTCTTCTTGGGTGCGCGCACCAACGTCGCCTACGGCGACAAGGTCATCGGCACGAATCATACCCTGCCCACGCAGCGCGCTGCCCGCTACACCGGTGGCTTGTGGGTGGGCAAGTTCATCAAGACCGTCACATATCAGCGCATTGAGAGCGACGAATCCAGCGCCTTGATCGGGGAGTATGGCAGCCGCTTGTGCGCCATCGAGGGCTTCATGGGCCACAAGGAACAATGCGATCTGCGCGTGCGCCGCTACAGCCGTCAGCCTGTGACCTAGGCCCTGTTTGTGCTAGGATGGGAGGCATAAAAGTTCTCATCTTAGCATTTTCAGCTCATGCAAAAAAAAGTCACCTCCGTGGAAGTCGCAGCGCGCGCCGGCGTCTCCCAGTCCACTGTCTCGCGCGTCTTCAGCGGCATCAGCGTATCAGAAGCCGCACGCCAGCGCGTGCTTGCAGCTGCTCAGGAGCTAGGCTATCAGCCCAACGCCATCGCACGCATGATGAGTACCCGCCAGACCAACATCGTCGGCTTGGTCATGGCCACCATCACCAGTCCTTTTTATCCGTATGTGCTGGAAAAGTTCTTGCGCGAATTACAAGCCATCGACAAGCAGGTTCTGCTGTTCACAGCTTCGGAAGCGCAGAGCATTGACGACATCCTGCCGCTGGCTTTGCGATATCAGGTGGATGCCCTAATTGTGACCTCGGTCACCTTGTCTTCAGAGCTGGCTGCCATCAGCGCACAACGCGGCACACCTATCGTCTTGTTCAACCGCTCCGTGAGCGATCCTCACATAAGCGCCGTATGTTCCGACAATCTGCTGGGCGCTGCGATGGCAGCAGACGCTCTGCTAGACACAGGCCATGCGCGCCTGGCCTGGGTAGCCGGCTTGGCCGACACTTCTACCAATCAAGAACGCGAGCGCGGCTTCAGCCAACGCTTGCAAGCGCGCGGCGTGGCAACTTGGCGGCGCGCTCAGGGACGCTACACCTACGAATCAGGCTACCAGGCAGCTTGTGAGCTACTAGATGATCCACAGCCACCCGACGGCATTTTTTGCGCGAACGACATCATGGCGCTAGGAGCGATCGACGCGATTAGGACACGCGGACTGGTGGTTGGACAGGATGTGAGCGTCATCGGCTTCGACAACATCCCGATGGCTGCTTGGGGCGCGTATCAGCTTACTACCATCAGTCAAGAGGTCGATGAGATGATTCGGCGTACCCTGGCGATCATGCAAGAGAAGATCGAAGACCCTGCCAGCCCTTCGCGGGTGGAACGAGTGGCAGGACGCTTGATTGTGCGCACCTCAGTGCGTGGCCTGAGCAGTTGCTGATGGGAGAAGCTATGAACACAGGACAACCACTAGTAGGCCGCGTAGCCCTGGTGACGGGCGGCGGGGGCGGCATAGGCAGCGCCATCTGTCGCCGCTTGGCACAAGCGGGCGCGCACATAGTCATCACCTATGCCCACGACCAAGCCAAAGCAGAAGCTGTGCGCGACTCGCTGCCTGCAGGCCAACACCTGGTGATACAAGCAGCCGTCGACGACAGCGCTGCTCAGGCGGCCCTCGCAGCGCGCGTTGCCGCTGATTACGGACGTTTAGACATTCTGGTGAACAACGCCGGCGTGACGCGCCCCGTGCCACACGATGACTTAGATGCTCTGAGCGATGAATTGATCGACACGATCTTCCGCGTGAATGTGCGCGGCGCGCTGGCCTCTGTGCGGGCTATGAAGACTCTGCTGCTGGCCAGCGGTGACGGCCTGATCGTCAACATCAGCTCGGTGGCAGCGCGGATTGCCCTGGGCAGCAACGTGGCTTACTGCGCTAGCAAAGCGGCTTTGGATAACCTCACGCTCAGCTTGGCGCGCGCCCTAGCTCCAACCATCCGCGTGCTGAGCGTAGCGCCCGGCTGGGTAGAGGGTGAGTACGCTCAGCGTATGCCGCCCCAGCTCATCCAGCAGCAGCGCGACCTCACGCCTCTGGGACGAATTGCGTCTGCAGAAGACGTAGCGGAAGCGGTCTACGCGGCGGCTGTGCATTTGCGCTTTAGCACTGGCACAATCATCGCCGTCGATGGTGGCCGCCCTCTACGCTGAGCGAAGAACATCTGCCGTACTCTCCTCACGTCAAGCTTGGGCCGCTTCGAAATCAGGGCGCGCCGCCCGCGCGCCGTGCAACTGTTGCAGAGCGGCCAGCAGCTCTCCTATGCTGGAGCAGGTTGCTTCAGCGCCGCCCCAATCAACAGACCACTGCACGCGTTCAGCACTCTCGTGCAAGCGAATGTGCAGCAACGGTGGAGCGTGGCGCTCAGGGCCTTCAACCTCATCAAGCAGAGCGAAGCCCGACCGCTGCAAAGCACGTCGCGTCCAGGTGTGGACTATGCCCTGGCCATGCACCACAGCTGTTCCACGACGTTCAGCTTGCACGCTGAACGTCCCGGTGGTACGGTCGAAGACGACGCCTTCGCTGCGGAAGGCGTCTTCAAAGGCTCGGCTGATGACCAAATCCTCTGGCGCGCCGACGCACACCTGGCCAGCGGCCATAAGCCACAGCGTATCAGCAGAGCGCAGCGCCAAATCCAAGTCGTGGGTAGAGAGCAAGATGGCTCGCCCCGTCTGAGAAGCCAAATGGCGTAGCAGGCGCATAATCTCTGCGCGGCGCGGCAAATCCAGAAAAGCAGTCGGCTCATCCAACAGGATGAGAGGCGCTTCTTGGGCCAGCGCGCGCGCGATCATCAGCTTCTGGCGTTGGCCGTCGCTCAGCTCCATCACAGGTCGTTCGGCGACGTCACACGCGCCAACGGCTTCGACGGCCCAACGGATGACTGCTTCGTCGTGGCGCGACAAGCGGCCCGTCCAATCGGTGTGAGGATGGCGTCCTAGCGCCACCAGCGCGTAGCCATTGAGCAAGCCGATGTTCGGGCGCTCCGTCAGCACCACGCTGAGATAGCTGGCGAGCTGGCGCGGCTTCAGCCGCGCCGTGTCGCGCCCTGCCAGCAGGACGCGCCCAGCGAGCGGCTTCTGCACAGCGGCGATGGTGCGCATGAGCGTCGATTTGCCCACGCCATTTGCCCCCAGCAGGCAGACTAATCGACCCGCTTCTAGGCGCAGGTTGAGTCCCTGAGCGACGACAATGCGCGGCCTACGCGAGGCGGCGTAGCCGATGGCTAGGTCTTGAGTCTCCAGGACATTCATGTCAGCTCCCCAAAGTTTGTGCCGCGTTGCGGCGGTGCAGGATGATGGCGATGACGACAGGCGCGCCCATCAGAGCAGTGACGGCGTTCAGAGGCAAGATGAGATTGCGTCCTGGCACCTCTGCGATCAGCGCGGCCAGCATCGCTGCCGTTGAACCCATGAGCATTGCGCCCGGCACGAGCATACGATGGTCAGATGTGCCAAAGAAGCTGCGGCACAGGTGCGGCACAGCAATGCCCAAAAAGGCAATCGGCCCGCAGAACGCCGTCACCACGCCAGCCAACAGCGCCGTTGCACTGATGATAGCCATGCGCACCAGCATCAGATTCAGGCCCAAGCTGCGCGCGTAGCCCTCGCCCAAGAGCAACGCATTGAGCGGCTTGGTCAAGGCCAGAGACAAAGCCAGGCCGAGCAGCACACCAGCCGCTAGGATGGGCATTTGTTCCCAGGTGACGCCGCCGAAGCTGCCGAACGTCCAACTGATGTACGCCTGAATGCGCTCTGGGATGGCGAAGTAGAGCAGAAGGCTAACCGCTGCCGAGACCAGATAGCCGATCATCAAGCCCAGGATCAGCAGCGTGACGCTGTGTTGGACGCGGCTGGCCACCAGCAGCACCAACAGCATGGTGAGCGCCGCACCCAACGCCGCCGCAGCAACCAGCAGCAGGTCGCCCAGCAAGCCAAAGCCGGCCAGCAGCGCTCCCCCCACTGTCCCAACCGAAAGCACCACCAGAGCCACGCCCAGGCTCGCCCCAGCATTCACCCCCAGCACCGACGGATCGGCCAGTGGATTGCGGAAGAAGGTCTGCATGAGTAGCCCACTGACGCCCAGGGCTGCCCCCGCCAGCGCTGCCGTCGTCGCCTTAGGCAGGCGTATGCGCAAGATAATGTTCGTCCAAGAAGCGCGCTCGGCTTCGCCGCCCAACAGCACCGTGAGGATTTGATCGAGAGGAATGCTGATCGATCCTAGGGCCAGGCTGAGCAGGAAGACGGCCACCAGACCGACTAGCAGGGCCAGCAGCAGCAGCGGGCGCAAGCCCAGATTCAAGCGCGCCTGGCTGACATCCTGAGCATAGTCAGACGCCTGAGAGATGGGCGCAGGCTTAGGCAGCATAGCTTCCTTAGCGGAGCGAGGAGCTTACGCGGGCCAGCTCTGAGACAGACATAAAGCCCGCTGGGTAGCGGGCATAGATGATGACGATCATCACGCTCGTTCTCCCTTTCACGCGAAGGTTGGCGGTTGATCCGCCCACGAGCTAAGCCAGAGGCAGGTATTCGGGCTTCTGGCTTATGGGCCAGTAACCGTTGCGCGACAGCGTCGGACTTTCACCGAGCTTCCCCTGTTGCGTGCCGAACGTCCGAGTTCTGGCACACCTCTGCCTTGAGCTATGCGATTAAGTTGAGGTCAGCATAGCATGGCCCACGAGCATTGTCAATGAAGGCGCGAAGCAGGCTTCGTTTCTTTGACCCCGGTAGGACTCGAACCTACAACCAATTGATTAAGAGTCAACTGCTCTGCCAATTGAGCTACGAGGCCATCAGCGAAACGTAGTATAGGGCGCGTGCGTGGCAAAATCAAGGGCGAGGCCAGCAAGCCGATGCACTCGCTAGCGCGCTCAGGCTCTCATGCGGAACGCTCGGCGGATGAGGAGCAGCGTCGCCTCATCCGCGTCAGGCTAAAAAGCTGCTCTGCTGGTACCAGCCCTTGCCTAAGGCTTGCGGTTGGTAGAAGTCCGTCCAGGGGCGCGCGTACTGGTCGGCGATGGCATTCAGCTGTTCTGCGCGCGGGATGGCCACCTCGCGTAGGAAGATGGCGCGCGCTTCGGGCGTCATCGTCACCGCTTCCTTCCAGATGGCCCGCCCTGCCAAGTAGCCGCTCGCGCCTTCTTGACAAGCAATCTGCGTCTGCTCGGCGAAGGTCTCGAAGTCCACGCCGGCGCTCAGCAGCACCCAGGGGACGCTGGCTGCTTCGCTGACGGCAGCGCAGGCGGCGCGCCAACGTTCTCTGTCCTGGTCGAAGGCCACATCGACGGGGAATTCTAGCTTTAGCACGTCCGGACTGAGCGCGCTTAGACGCCTAGCCGTGTCCACTAGCACCTGGGGGCGCGCAGCGGCGAACTCGGCGCTTTCTTTCTTGACAGCTCTGTCTAGGCTGTAACTCATTGGCTCTAAGTAGAGCGGCAGATCATGTTGGCGGCAGGCTTGAGCCACCTGAGCCGCGATCATCTCCAGCTCCTCCGCCAGCGCGCCGCTGTGCGGATGATAGTAGATCATCAGCTTGGCAGCCTGCGCTCCCACCTGCTTGACCTTCGTCACCGTCCAGGACGGATCGAATTCGGTCTTGCGATAGGTCGAATCGCCGCTGTAGCCGCTCTTTTCGATGGACAGCAGCAGCCCGCAGGCGGGCGACATGTAAGCAGACGCTGTCGGCCCAAAATCTGGATCGAGCAGCACAGCGCTCACGTGGTACGACAGAGCCTGGACGACTTCAGCTTTGATGGCGGCGGCAGTGGCGTAGTCTGTATCAGGCGGGAGCATGTCGGTGTAGCTGCCGCGCTGGTCGAACGCTAGGATGTTGAAGATGTGGCGAGCGGTGCTGGTGGTCTGCAAGCCGCGCCAGCGCCCAGGCGAGAGCGTCTGCGTCATGGGTAGCCCCTAGTCGCTGATTTCAGGCACGCGGCGGATGTCAGGATCGGTGAACAGGTCGTTCTCGTCGGTGCTTCGCGTGCTGAATTCCGACACTACCGCGCCCTCTGGCCCGCCCTGAAACCAATGCCAGGTCTCTGGATAGATGGTGTACTGTTCGCCAGGGCGCAGGATAATCTCGTGCCAGACGGTGTAATGCTGCTTGCGGTGTTCGGGCGGGGCAGCTTTAGGATTGGGCGTAGGCTCGCCGCTGACATACAGGTAGACTTCACCCCAGCGACAGCGGAAGGTCTCTTCTTTGCCTGGTTGACCGTTTACAGGCGGGTGTAGATGTTGGGGACAGGTCTGGCCGGGCAAAAGGACGAGTTCTTTGGCGCAGCAGCGCTCGGTGTTGATGTAGGTCACCAGGGCCAGGCCCGTTGTCTCGTATTCGCCCAGGCCTAGATCGGCGATTTCAATGTTGGCGCGCTCTTCAGGCGTGAGGACAATCCCAGCCTTTTGCAGGTACTCATGGGCGATAGCCTGATACTTGGCGTGTTGTTCGCGAGTGACTGCCATTGTTCAATCTCCTAAAGCGTGATTACAGCCTGCTGACGATGCGACTCTAAGGCGGCGGTCAGGACACGGTGGTGCTGCTGCGTCTCCTGTGGTGTGGCGCAATAGAAGCCCTGTTTCATGCCTTCGCGTCCATGTACAAGCTGGTCACAGAAGGCGGCCCACATTTGCAGCAAACCATCGGAGAAGCCAAATTCGAATATTCCGCCGGTGATGGTAGGATAAGCTGTTTCGTAGCCTAAATCAAGCACACTCCAGGCCTGTTCAGCGCCTGAAGCATAGTTCATCGTGCGCAGGGTCTTGGGCTGCTTGGTGGAATATTCGGCGCTGAAGGCCGTCCCCAAGATGCGCAAATACCAGGTGTTGGTCTCACCAGGGGCTATGCGGTGCGTCTGAATGTACATGGGAAAATCCTGATCGGCCTGCGTCACGCGACAGGACAGGGTGGCATTGTCCCAGGTCTCGCACGGCACGAGCTGGCCGCTGGCGTCGGGCCGTCGCCTGATGACGTTGGAGAGCTGAGCATGGACGCTGCGCGGCATCCAACCCATGCGCAGCGGGATGTGCAAGGCGTGCATGCCCAAGTCGCCCATGCAGCCGTATTCGCCATTGATGGCGATCATGCGCTTCCAGTTGATCTTCTTGTTGGGGTCGAGGTCGCTGCTGTGTAGCAAGCCGCTCCAGACCTCTAGGATTGTGCCGAAGCGCCCCTCTTGGATATGGCGCACGATCCGCTGTGCCGCTGGAAAGAAGGGGAATTCCGACGAACAGGCCACGACCACCTGCGGGTTGTCTTCTACGCAGGCCATGATCCGCGCGTTGGCCTCCGAGTCGATCCCAAACGGCTTCTCGCCTAGCAGATGTTTGCCCGCGCGGATGATGTCGCAGTACATATCGGCGTGCAAGTTGTGTGGCACAGCGCAGTAGATGGCGTCGATGGCGCTGCTGGCTAGCAAATCGCGGTAGTCGGTGGTCTGGATGCGGACAGTGTCGAAATTGTCGGCAAACCAGGGGAAGAGGGCGGGGTTGCTATCGCAAATGCCCACAATCTGCGGCTCAAAGTCCAGGTTGAGCAGATGACACCAGCGCGCCGCTGCGCTGCCGAACTCGCGACCCATCAGGCCTAGGCCGATGATCCCAAAGCGAATGATTTGCTTGTTCTTGGCCATGTGCGCCTCAGCTCAGGTGCTGCTTGGCTTGTTCGGGCGTAGCGCCGTCGTGGACGATGGCCATCAGGGCGCGCGTCATGCCGCTGAGGTTGGGGTGCTGGATGACGTTGCGCCCATAGACGATCCCTTTGGCGCCCTGCTGCATGAGGTCATAGGTGCGCTTCAGGATTTCATCGTCGGAGACCTTGCCGCCGCCGCGCACCAGCACCGGCTTGCCCGCCGCTACTTCGATCACGCGGTGGTACTGACTCACATCGTCTGTCGGATCAGCTTTGATGACGTCTGCCCCCAGCTCAATCGCCTGGCGCACCAGCGGCATAATCTTGTCAATGTCGCCATCGACCATGTAGCCACCAGCTTGGGCGTTGTCTCGCATGACCAGCGGTTCGACCATGAGCGGCATGCCGTAGCGCTCGCACTGCGGCTTGAGGGCCATGATATTCTGGACGCACTGCTCCCAGACTTCTGGTTGGTTGGGCAGCATGAACAAATTGGCCACCACACAGGCGGCATCTAGGCGAATGGCCTGTTCCAGCGGCTCATGGATCATGCGGCTGAACAAGGTGCGCGGGAGCTGCTTGCCGTATAGGTTGGCGATGTCCGTGCGCAGCACCAAAGCCGGCTTGCGCTTGCCAGGGATGACTTGCAGCAGCGGCGCCTGCCCCACGCTCAGTTGGATGGCGTCTGGATCAGCTTCGACCAGGGTGCGGATGACTTTGGGCATGTCTTCAATGTCGTTGAGGAAGCTGCGTTCGCCGAAGAAGCCATGATCGACAGCCACGTCAAAGCATTTGCCGTCGGGGGCAAACAAGCGGTTCAGGCGATAGGTTATGCTCATGTGCTTATCCTTATCTGCTTTGGGTTGAGTAGCGTTCCATGAAAGCCAGGACTTCAGCCAGGGGGCGCGCACCACTCATGGGGCCGCGCCGAGTCACAGCCAGCGCGCCGCAGGCGTTGGCGAAGCGCACCGCATGAGTCGGGTCATCGCCTGCCAACCAGCGCACCAGGAAAGCCGCTCCGAAGCAGTCCCCCGCCCCAGTCGGATCGACCTCCTGTACGGGGAAACCTGCCACGTGGATCGTCTGGTCGCCCTGACAGAGCAGCGCGCCGTCGGCTCCCTGAGTGATGACGATGATACGGTCGGGCTTGCGCGCCATGAGCTGGTCGACGGCCTGGGCCACGTCATCGTGGCCCGTGAGCAGAGCCAGCTCTTGTGCGGTGGGCAACAATACGTCGGCCACTTTTATGAACGGAGCGAAAGCTTGGCGCGCTCGCTGTGGTGGCATGAGCTGAGGACGCAGATTAGGATCGAAGCTGATCTTCGCGCCGTGCCGTTGTGCCAGCGTCAGGGCGTGCAGGCCTAGCGCCAGCAGGCCCTCATGCATGGCTAGGGTTGAACCCATCAAGTGCAGGCACTTCAGGCCCACAAACAAACCCTCATCCAGCATGTCCGTCGTCAGCTGAGCGCTGGCGGCGTGGCGTGCATGGAAGACGAAATCGCGGCTGCCGTCAGCGTTGTAGGCTACGAAAGCGACGCCAGTGGTGTGATCGGGCAGGACGCGCAGGCTGCGCGGGTCGATCCCATCAGCTCTCAGCTGCTTGAGCATACAACGCCCAAAGGCGTCGTCGCCGACAGCGCCTAGGGCGGCTACGCGCGCCCCCAAGCGCGCCGCCTGCGCTGCAAAGATGAAGGGGGCGCCGCTGGGGAAAGGCCCTTCAAACGGGCCTGCTTCTTCCAACGGCTGGCCTATGCCTGTGCGCATAACTTCCACCAGCGCCTCGCCGAAGGTCAGGATGTCCAGGCTCATGGTCGGCCTCTCAGGCCATCTCCTCCGCGCCGATGATGTACTTCACCAGCAGGTCGACCGTCGCTTCGCGGCGCGGCACGTTGGCCACCACCCGCCCGCGCCGCATGACGACCATGCGATCCGCCACGTCCATCACATCTTGCATAGTGTGGCTGATGAGGATGACCGGAATCTGCTGCTGGCGCAGGGTGCGGATCAAATCCAAGACCTTGCGCTGTTCGGGGACGCCCAGCGCCGCTGTTGGCTCATCCATGATGATGAGCTTAGCGTTCCAGTAGATGGCGCGCGCGATGGCCACTGCTTGGCGCTGTCCACCCGATAGGTTGACCAGCTTCTGGCGTAGCGAGGGGATGTGGATGTCCAGCTTGTCCAGGGCTTGTTCAGATTCGCGGCGCATGAATTCATCGTCGGTGATGGGGAACAGCCCCAACCAACGACGCTTCTTCTCTTTGCCCAGGAAGACGTTTGCGCCTACATCCAAGTTCTCGGCTAGGGCTAGGTCTTGATAGATGGTCTCTATGCCCAGACCGCGAATCTCCATCGGTGTGTGGCCTGTGATGACGTGGCCGTCGAAGATAATTTGTCCTCTCTCTGGCCGATAGACGCCGCTGATGCACTTAATCAGCGTGGATTTGCCCGCGCCGTTGTCGCCTAGCAGGGCCACCACTTCGCCGCAACTAACTTCAAAGTCCACGTCGTCTAGGGCCGTGAGACCGCCGAAGAACTTGGAAACGCCATGCACTTGCAGAATTGGCTCGCCCATCAGATTTGTCGCCTTTCCAGCGCCTGCTGGACTCGACCGACCAGCACGGCCACGATGATGATGACGCCGACGATGATGAATTGCCACAGCGCGTCGATGTTGAGGATGACCAAGCCCGTCGTCAGGGTGGCGATGATGAGCGCGCCGACGACCGTGCCGCTCAGGCGTCCTTCGCCCCCGAACAAATTCGTGCCACCGATGACCACCGCGGCGACCGAAGACAGCAGCGCCGATTCGCCAGCCAAAGGCGAGCCAGCCGTGAAGCGGAAGACGTGCAACAGGCCAGCAATGCTGGCCGTGAAGGCCGAGAGGACGTAGATCATCAGCAAGTGGCGCTTGACGTTGATCCCAGCGCGGATGGCGGCGTCCTGGTTGCCGCCGATGGCGTAAGTGTGCCGCCCAAACTGGGTACGCCCCAGGATGAAGCCAAAGATCAGCACGACCAGGGCCGCCACGATCACGGGGTAAGGCAGCAGCATGTCGGTGAAGCGCAGTTGGGCTGGGGCCAGATCGGCAGGCCTGCTGAAGAAGACCAGGCCAATGTCTGGCACGGTGTAGATGAGGCTGCCGTTGCCGATGCTGCTCAGGCTGTCGCGCAGGTTTTGTGGCAGACCACCCACCACTTGCTGGCCATCGGTCAGCAGGAAAGCGGCGCCACGCACAATGCCGTACATGCCTAGCGTGGCGATGAAAGGCGGCACGCGCACCCAGGCCACCAGGTAACCGTTGACGAGGCCGGGGATGAGCGAGGCTAAGACGCCCGCCCCTATGCCGATGAGGATCGCCAGCCCTATGTCCATGCCGCCCAAAGCTAAGTTGCGCATGGTGGTGGCGCCGATGACGGACGATAGGCCGACGGTGAATGCGATGGAGAGATCAATGCCGCTGGTGATGATGACGAAGGTCTGACCAATCGCCATGAGCATGACCAGGGTGCTAGCGACCAGGATGTTGGAGAAGTTGCGCACTGTGAAGAAGCCCGGCCCTGTCAGCGAGAAGAAGACGAGTAGGCCGACCAAGAAGAGGTACGTCCACGAACGCGCCAGCAAATTGAGGAAGATGTCCAGAGAAGTCGCCGAAGATGACTTGGATTTCATGAGCAGAGGCCCGTTCTTTCAGGAAGGGTGGTCAGAGCAAGCGCAGCATTCGTCGCGCCTGCGCTCCTGGCCCTGCCAGGCTTCAGCAGGGCCAGAGCAGAGGATCACTTAGTCGGTGTAGATGAAGCGGGCCACGTCAGGATCATCGACGTTGTCGATGGTGATGACTGCATAGCCGGTCGGGACACGCTTGGGCATGCTAGAGACGCCGCGCTCTTCCGCCAGGGCGTTGACTACCGCCAGATAGCCCATATCAGCAGGCTTCTGAGCGATGACCAGGCTCACCGTGCCAGCGCGCAGGTATTCGATGTTCTCCTCGGAAGCGTCGAACAAGGCTACTTCGACTGCGCCTTTCAGGCCAGCATTCTCGATGGCCGCGCCAGCGCCCGCCGCGCCAAACGTGTTGGTGGCGAACACGCCGACGATGTCTGGATTGGCCGTCAGGACGGCAGCGGTCTGCTGCTGGGCGTTGGTGGCGTCGTTGCCATGATAGTCCACGCGCACCACTTCCAGGCCGCGCTCAGCGGCAGCCAACTTGCAGCCTTCCTCGCGCTGATCCGTCGTGCTGATGCCAGGGTTG
>JANWYT010000035.1 GCA_025055175.1 Anaerolineae bacterium
ATGAGCGCGTTTTACACCCTAGCGGCCCTGTTTCTGCTCCTCAACATCGGCTTGGGCCTGCTGCGCATTTGGCGCGGCCCAACAGCAGCGGATCGTCTGCTGGCGGTGCAACTCTTCGGCACGACGGGCAGCGCTGTGCTGCCGCTAGCCTCATCTAGCCTAGAGAGCGCCCTCAAGCCCGACAAGTGGTGGCCTGCCAGCTGGCCAATCTTGCTAGGCATGGGGCTGGCGGCGCTGGTATCTCGCTCACCTGTGCGTCTTAATCTGCCGCTCGTGCCGCTCGGCGATCTGCTCAACCCAATAGAGCGGCTGATCGTGCGCTTCAGCAGGCGCGTGAACGAGCTAGCAGGGTTGTCAGGACGAGGCCAGGAGCGCTTGGGCCAGGTACTCCGCGCTCGTGCCAAGCGCTTCTCGCTGGCAGGTCTGGGTCAGCTCGAACTGCGCCTGCGCTCCGAATGGCCGCTCATTGGTGGGATTCTGCTGCTGCTGGCCCTGAGCTTCTTAGCGCTGGCCTGGCCTAGCGCTTGAGGCGTGTTTTTGGGCTTGACCTCTGATATGCTGGTAGAAGTCTATTCGCCATCAATGCAGGGGACATATTATGGCCGACCTGAACGCCATCCGCAAAGTGCATATCGTCCTGATGGACAAGACCGCTGCTACTCTAGCCAACATCCTCAGCAAGGTTGACCGCGAGACGGCCACTACGCTGCGCGACGGGGCAGATGGCTGGACGGTGACTGAAGTCGTCTGTCACCTGCGCGACTGGGATGAAATTTTCTTAGAGCGCGCCCAGCGCATTCTGCACGAAGATCGCCCTACTATCACCCCGCGCGATCATGAGCGGATGGCGGTCGAAGGCCGCTACAACGAACAAGATGTGCATGAGGCCCTAGCGCAGTTGCGCGAGTCGCGCCGCCGTCTGATCGCCTTCTTCGAAGCGCTCAGTTCTGAGGATTGGCTGCGCGAGGGCATCCATCCAGAGGTTGGCCCGTTCAGTCTGACGCGCGCCCTCATGCAGATCGGCCATCACGACGTGAACCACCTGGAGCAGATCACTCGCATTCTGGCCCAAGCTTGAGCTTATGATCCGTCTGCGTCCTGTAGCGCTGGCCTTGCTGTGGTGGCTCGCCCCTCTTCTGAGCCTGAGCGCTGTGCTGCTAGGCCTGAGCCACGAGACGGGCCAGACCCTCAGCCTAGAGCAAGCGGCGCCCTTGTGGAGCGATGAGATCTTCTATTGGCACCAAGCCCAGACCTTCGCGCGCGCAGGCTTGGAGGGCGGCTACTACACAATTAACGAGAAACCTGCGGCCGCAACTAACCGAAGGACGCCAGGCCAGGCGGCGCTGCTGCGCTACTACACAATTAACGAGAAACCTGCGGCCGCAACTTGGTCGCCCTTCTATGCCTGGGGGGCATTCGTCCCCATCGTCCAGGGAGCATGGGCGCGCCTGGTAGGCGACGGCCTGGGGGTGATCGTCCAGCTTAACCTGGTGCTGCTGGCCCTGGCCACGCTGAGCTTCGCTTGGGCCTGGCAGAAGCGCAGCTCTTGGAGCGTGGCTCTGCTGTTAGCAGTCTTCTGGCCGCTCATCTTCGCTCTGCCCTCTAGTCAACAAGAAGCCTTCCACATGGCCACAGCTCTGGCCCTGAGCGGCGTCTTCTTGCGCCTGCTGGACGGCACAGCCTTCCCCAGCTTGGTGTGGCTGGGCCTGGCTTGGCTGATGGCGGCCAGCCTGAGTCGACCCACTTGGGGCGTGCTGCTGCTGCCTTTGCTGTTCCTCAGCGGACGGCGCACGCTGCCTCATCTGATCCGCGCCTCTCTGGCTGCTCTGCTGTCCAGCCTGCTGAGCTTTGCTCTGGTGGACAGCACCGCCGCCTACTACCCAAGTTACCGCAGCGTGCAAATGGACAGCTATGCAGGTGGCGCGCCAGAGAAGCTGCTGCGCTACGGCCTGCATTCGCTGGAGCTACTCGTCACAGGCCCACCGCTCAGCCTTTTGGTGCGTGGCTTGGTCGTGATTCTGGGGACTCTGGGGCTGTTGAGCGCTTTCGCGGCCGTACAACGCCGCGCCGCCCCCTGGGAAGGCCTGTTCCACGCCTACAATTTGTTGGGCTTGCTGCTCATCATCCTGTTCGTCCATCAGACGGTGGACAGCCACGACGTGCGCGTGCTAGCGCCGCACCTGCTGCTGAGCTTGGTTGTGCTGTTAGGCCTGCGTCCGCGCTGGGGCTTGCTGGCCTGCGCCGCGCTCTCCTCGTCGTTGCCCTGGGCTTGGGAAGACGCGCGCTGGATCGTCTTCAACACCGACGGACGCAGCGCCATTGGCCAGGCTGCTTGGCGCGGTGCGCTGAACAATGCCCTGGCCTACGACGGCTCGCGTCGCGCTGAACCCTGGTGCAACACGCTGACGACGTCGTTCTTCTACGTGTATGATCTAGAATATGGCCCAGGCCTGCTCCTGGCTGTCCCGCCTGGCCTGGGAGTCTCTTACCTGTTCCCAGATGGCCCAGCGCCGACGCGTCTGTCGGCGCGCTATCTGATGCTCACCGACGAAGACGCGCGTCTGTGGGGCGAACGCCAGGCGTTGGAGCGTCTGGCTTCGGTGGCAGGCGGCGCAGTCTACCTCAACCGCGACTCTGCTTGCCCCGACTGAAGCACAGCTCAGGTGGTCTCTTGCGGAGCGCGCAGACGAAAATGGTTGAGCTGAGAGAGTTGGCGCACCTGTTCTTCGGCGCGGTAGCTACTGCGCACCAGCGGCCCCGACTCCACCCACTTGAAGCCAATCTCTAAGCCATAGACGCGCAAGGCTTCGAATTCTCCTGGCGTCCAGTAGCGCTCGATCGGCAGGTGCTTCTGGCTGGGCTGCAAGTACTGGCCCAACGTCAGGATGTCTACGCCCACGCTCACCAGGTCGCGCATGACGGCCTGCACTTCGTCCAGGGTCTCGCCCAGTCCCAACATGATCCCGCTCTTGGTCAGCACCAGCGGATCCATCATCTTGGCGTTGCGCAGCGTATCTATCGCCCAATCGTAGTTATCCTGAGGCTGCACGCGCTTGAACAGGCGCGGCACGGTCTCGACGTTGTGATTGAGAATCTCAGGCTGAGCGTCCATGACGATCTTGAGGGCGCGTTCATCGCCCTTGAAGTCGGGGATCAGCACTTCGATGCTGCAACCCGGCTGAAGCTGGCGAATGCGACGGATGACCATCGCGAAGAGGGGCGCGCCACCGTCGGGGCGGTCGTCGCGATTGACGCTGGTGATGACGACGTGGCGTAGATTCATCGCGCGCACGCTCTCCGCAATGCGATTTGGCTCAGCCCAATCCAGCGGCGACGGACGGCCTGTCTTGATGTCGCAGAAGCCGCAGGAGCGCGTGCAAGTGTCACCCATCATTAAGAAGGTAGCCGTGCCTTTGCCCCAGCACTCGCCCAGGTTGGGGCATTGGGCTTCTTCGCAGACCGTGTGCAGAGTCTTGCTGCGCATGAGCTGGCGGACGTTCTCGTAGGTCTCGCCGCTGGGCGCTTTGACGCGAATCCAGGGAGGACGACGACGAGGGTGCTGTGGATCGGGCTGCCAATCCTCTGAAGTTGTGATAGGAATGGCAGAGGGTTGAATCAAGTTGCTCACAGTTTGCTCCAATACGCTAGGGCGCAGAGCTTTCAGGCGCTCTACTTAGGTTGATTATAACGCCAGAGCATGAGCGGACAATTGCCAGATCAAGACGGACGCATGAGCATTTGCTCTGCTGAGCGAGCGGCACAGCGTAGAAAAAACCGTCTGCTTGCGTTACATTTAAGCGCTGCAAGGTCAATCTTGAGAGAGATACCCTATGGCTACCGCACGCCTCCTCGCGCCTCTGCACCCCCTGCTGCTGAGCTTGCTCATGTTGGCGACTGCCTGCAATCTGACAGTCCCACCCCCGCCTATGCCATCATTCAGCGGCCCACCTATCATCAAAATCGCCTCGCCGCAGGACGGCGAAATTTATCTGCTGGGGACGGTGGTCAACATCCTGGCGCGCATTGAGAACGCCGGGCCAGACCTGGCGCGCGTGCAGGTGCGCTTGGATCAGCTCATCATCGGCGAAGCGCTCGACCCCAATCCCAACGGCGCGGCAGCCTTCACCATCACCAACAGCTGGCCCACCATCAGCGAGGGCGAATACACCCTGAGCGTGAGCGCAGCGCGCGCCGATGGCACGTTGAGCGAACCCACCAGCGTCACTATCCGCGTCCAGGCGCAGGCCTCCCAGACCCAGCCTAGCCCTACGACCACTACCGAAACCGTCGTCCAACTCGAAGCCAGCCCTACGTCGCAGCCTCAGCTGCCTGCACCGACGCCTCAACCCCAGCTGCTCCAGCCTGCTCAGCCTACGCCACAGCCGCAGCCTGTTCAGCCGCTTGCGCCGACACCCGTGCCGCCAACGACAGCGCCAACTGTGCCGAGCGCTCCGCAGGCGCGCATTGTCCAGGGGGTGAACGTGCGCAGCGGCCCCGGCACAATCTTCGCCCCTCCCATTGGCAGCTTGGCAGCCAACGCCACCACGACGATCTTGGCGGTCAGCCCTGGGCGCGATTGGTACAAGATACAGTATTACAACGGCTCAGGCTGGATCATCGCCAGCGCCGCCGAAGTGACGGGCGATCTGGCCAGCCTGCCTGTTGAAGCTGGCCCGCCCACCCCGCTGCCCACGCAACCCCCTGCACCTACCGCGCCGTCTGCTGGCCCGACGGCCATCTCCGGCAGCTCCGACCTGGTTGTGACTGCCGTTAGCGGCGCGCTGACCTGCAACCAACCAGGGCGTGTTGATGTCACCGTGACCAACATCGGCACGACGACCAGCGGGCCAACCCGTGTCCTGGTCGAGTCGGTGGCGCGCGGCAACCAAGTGGCCGCCAGCGCCAGCTTCGACGTGGGCGCAATTGACCCGCGCGTCCCCGTCGATGGCTCTGTGACGCTCACGGTGACAACTTTCGTTGGCGAAGAACACGTCTTGCGCGTGACCATCGACCCCGACAACCGCATCCCTGAGACCAACGAGGGCAACAATCAAAACAGCGGCACGCGCTACATCTTGCAAAGCGGCGGTTGCTGAGCGCTCAGCTTCAGTGCTGGCCCAGGCGTTCTTGGATGATCGCCAAGCTGGCGGCCAGCACCGCTTCTACTGGTTGGGATGCGTCCAGGCGCGCCCAACGCGCAGGTTGCTGGGCGATGAGCGCTTCGTAGCCCGCATGGACGCGCTGATGGAAGGCTAACTCCTGAGCGTCCAAGCGATTCCAGTCGTCCGCCGTCAGCAAGCGGGCGCGTCGCCTGCGCTCCAGGCCCAACTGTGGATCGAGGTCATAGTATAGCGTCAGGTCAGGAGTCAAGCCGTCGGTGGCGAAGTCTAGCAGACGGCGCAGCTGCTCAAGATCAACGCCGCGACCGTAGCCCTGGTAAGCTAGGCTGGAGTCGGTGTAGCGGTCGCACAGGACGACTCCGCCACGCTGCAGACTAGGGCGGATCAGCTCATCGACCAATTGAGCGCGCGAAGCGCAGAACAGCAGCAGTTCAGCGCGCACGCTCATGGCCTGCCCACCAGGGTGATCCAGCAGCAAATGACGGATGGCGTCGCCTATCTCTGTGCCACCAGGCTCGCGGGTGAGGACGACGTGCCGCCCCTGAGCTTGGAGGGCCTGAGCCAGCGCGCGCGCCTGGGTGCTTTTGCCGCTGCCGTCGATGCCTTCAAGAGTGATGAACATGTTCAGGCCCATTCAGATTCTGCCAGTCCTCAGGTCGGACGGCTTCGTAGTAGTATTTGTCGGCGCAGTCGGCCATGCTCTGTAGCGTGCCAGCGTTGGCGATGGCGTTGAACAGCGGGCCGATCAATGGCACAAAGCCCATCAGCAGGCGGGCTGGCACGCGCGCGCTGAGTTGAGCAGCCAGGCGCAGAGCCAGGCGAGCGCCGATGCGCCGCGTCAGGTCGTTGTCTTCAGGCAGAGGCGGCTCTGGCCGTTCGCCCACGCTCAGGGCTTCCGCCAGGGCTTTGTTGCCCAGCTGGTGGCGATAGAGCGCCTGCATCCGCTCATCCCCAACGAAGTGATAGGCCAGGTGCAGGGCTACGCGCCGCGTCCGCTCATCACTCTCGTCAGCGTAGGAACGAGCCAGGAGCTGCTGATAGCCCTCGGCGCTCAGGACGTAGCTAAGAGCTGGCAAGCTGATAGCGCGATGGCTGAGCTGGCTAGCATCGTAGTAGCCGTTGTTGCCCCAGATGGTGAGGACGTTGCGCAGATCGCTCAACTGAGCAGTTTCGACGATAGCAGCGCGGCGCAGCGCGCCGATGCCCCAGGTGATGGTGGCCATCTTGTGGAGCAGGAAGGTAATGCCGGCGGGGATAGTCAGGGCGTGTAAGCCAGGGATGGCCATCTCGGCGCCGCCGATGAGGGCGGTCGTCGTCGTCTCTTGGCGCACCCAATCGCCCACTGTGCGCTGATAGAGCGCTTGACGCACCGCTTCCAGCGGCTCACCCCCCAGATGGTCGAAGGCGCTGACGATGGCGTCGGCGAGTTGTTGTTCAAGACTCATGTGCATCTCCTCAGTTGCAATGTCTGCTAGTACGCAGAAGGGAGGGATCGTGGTGCGCTTCAGCGCCACATGCTGGGCATGAGCAGGGCAGGACGTCCGTTAGCGATCAGCTCCAGGCTCTCCAGGCTGTAGCGCAACGCCGCCGCTGGATCGAGCTGCTCGGCCAGCTCCGCCGCCAACGGCTTGAAGCGTCCGCGCACCAGGCGCGCTGGCGCATCGGCGGGCAGCTTGGCCATCTGGCGCGCTTGCTCCACCGCTTCCACCAACCCACCCAACTGATCAACCAGGCCATGCCCCAGGGCCTGCGCCCCCGTCCAGACACGCCCACCGCCGATGGCGTCCACGGCATCGGGCTTCATCTTGCGGCTATCGGCCACGCGGGCCACAAAGCGCTCATAAATAGCCTGGATGTTGGCTACCATGCGCGCCCGCTCTGAGTCGCTGAAAGCCGACTGCGCAGACAGAATGGCGGCGTTAGCGCCACGCTGATAGGTGACGGCGTTCATGCGCAGTTTCTTCAGCGTCTCGTTGTTGACCAACTTGCCTAAAAGGACGCCAATGCTGCCCGTGACGGTCGCACCTTGAGCAACGATATGATCGGCTGGGGTGCTGATGTAGTAGCCGCCGCTGGCCGCCACTGCCCCCATGCAGACGACGACGGGGCGGGTGCGGGCAATCTCGCTCAGGGTGGCAGCGATGGCTTCGCTGGCGCTGGCCGAACCACCAGGGCTGTCTACGTAGACCACCAGGGCAGCAGCATCCTTGTCCTTCAGGATGTGACGCAGGATGTTGACCGTCGTCACATCGCCGATGCGCGCTTCGCCGACGAAGGGCAGCGGCAGCGGAAAGTCGATGGGCGGCGGCGCGGCGCTCTCGCCGTTGACGATGGCGCCGCTCAAGTTGAGGACAGCTACATAGCGTGGGCTGGCGTTCACCTTGAGCGGCAACATACCATCGGCTTCTTCCCACAGGACGATCTGACGCGCGTCCAGCGTCTGCTTGAGCGTCTCTTCGTGGCACAAGCCATCGACAACGCCCTGCTCAAGGGCTTCTCTGTCGGTATAAGGCGCGCCGTCGATCAGGACGCGGGCCTGTTCGGGCGCTAGCTTGCGACCTTCAGTCAGCATGGCCACAATTTGCTCGTACCACGAATCTAGCAACCAATTGGATTGGGCTATGACTTCCGCCGAGGGTTCACTGCGGCTGAGCTGATCGGCGGCGCTCTTGTAGGGGCTGATGGCCACGCTGTCGAATTCCAGACCTAGGGCGGCCAGCGCATCCTTGAGATAAATTTCCTGGCGCAGCAGGCCAAGCGTCATCACGACGCCCGTCGGCTGCAAGTAGATGGCGTCGCAAGCGCTGGCCACCAGATAGTTGCCCAGGTCGTAGCTCTGGGCATAGGCCACCACGCGCTTGCCTTTGGCGCGCAGGCGACCAATGCTCTGGCGTAGGGTTTGCACGTCAGCCAGAGACAGGGTCAGGTTGCGCAGATAGAGGACAACGCCGCGCGGACGTGGATCGTCGCCAATGCGGCGGAAGGCCTGCTCCAGTTCTACCAGGCTCAGCGGGGCGCGCCCCAGCACCTGCTGGAGGATAGGATTGCGGAAGCTGGGGAAGGTGGCCAGCTCTCCGTCTAGGTTGAACTGGATATAATCCAGCGGCTTGTGGATGAGGCGCTGGCGCTGCATGTTGATGACCTCGCCCGCCAGCCATTCTAGGGTGCGGGCCGCTTGCTGCAAGTCGATCAGGGCGATGTTCACGAGCAAATCCCTTCTTGGCTAAAGCTCAGGCTTTCTTCAATCCTGTGCATCGTCTAGCTTAAATACGCGATCGGGCGGTCGGTTGATGCGCGGCTCTAACTTGTCTAGCAGCGAACGATAGAAATAGTTGCGTCCGCGCAGGCGCACGAAGCGAGCGCTGTGTTCGCTGGCGCGCACGCGCACGCGCCCTTCAGCGCTCAGCTCGCCCAGCGGCGCGCCATCGCTGGTGATGATGATGGGATTACGATTCTGCGCCGAGGGCAAAACATCGACGCGCGCGCCCTCCGAGAGGACGATGGAGCGATCCATGCTCAGGTGCGGAGCAGTGGGGACGATCAGGAAGTTGAGCAAATCGGGCGGCAAGATAGGGCCGCCAGCGGCCAGAGCATAAGCCGTCGAGCCAGTGGGCGTAGCGACGATCAGGGCGTCACTGTTGTAGCTGGTGGCCCAATCACCGTCCAAGTACAGGTCAAGCTGTACCATGCTGCCTAAGCTTTGACCGCCGATGACGACGTCATTCAGGGCGTCGCCGACGGCGCGCGGAGCTGCACCTTCGGCCAACGAGTCGTAGAGGCTGACGCGCATCATCATACGCCGCTCTACCCAGTAATCACCGCACAGCACGCGGTCGATGACTTGAGGCCAATCTTCGCTGTGGGCAATCTCGGTCAAGAAGCCCAAGCGACCTGTGTTGATCCCCAGCACTGGGACGCCGTAGGGCGCACAGACGCGGGCAGCGCGCAGCATAGCCCCATCGCCACCGATGGCGACCACCAGATGGGCAGCCTGCACATCGGGGCGCACCCGCTCATCGTCCCATTCGGCCTGCCACCAGGCTTGCACACCGCGCGTCTGCAAGCTGTGAGCGATGGCTTGGGCCAGAGGAGCGGTCTGGGGGCGGCGCGGATGGGCCAGCACGCCATAAATTGGGTTCATCCGCGCTCGCCTCTCATCACCTGCACCGCACAGCTAGAGTCTATGCGGCTGATCGGCTTCGACGCGGTTGGCCCTATACCAGGCCACCAGCTCGCCAATGCCTTGCTCAAACGGAGTCTGGGCCACGAAGCCGAAGCGTTCGCGGGCGCGCGTGGTATCCACCTGACGGCGCGGTTGGCCGTTGGGTTTGCTGGTGTCCCAGCGAATCTCGCCGCTGAAGCCCACTGCCTGAGCGATCAAGTGAGCCAAATCTTTAATGCTGACTTCGTAGCCACTGCCCAAATTCACCGGCTCAGGATCATCGTAGTGTTCGGCGGCCAGAGCAATGCCAATGGCCGCGTCCTTCACATACAGGAATTCGCGCGTGGGCGAACCATCGCCGAACAGGGTCACGTGGTCAATCTCCGCTTCCTGCGCTTCGATCATCTTGCGGATGATGGCTGGGATGACGTGCGAGCTGGCGTGGTCGAAGTTGTCGCCAGGGCCATAGAGGTTGGTGGGCAGCAGATGGATGGCATTCAGGCCGTATTCCGCGCGGTAGGCCTGCCCCATGACCAGCAGGGCTTTTTTGGCTATGCCGTAGGGAGCGTTCGTCTCTTCAGGATAGCCATCCCACAAGCTGTCTTCGCGGAACGGCACGGGGGTGAACTTGGGGTATTCGCAGATCGTGCCAATGCCGACGAATTTGGCCACTCGGAAACGGCGGGCCTGATCCAGCAGCAGAGCGCCCATCATGATGTTGTCATAGAAGAACAGGCCGGGGTGCAGACGATTCGCGCCAATGCCGCCCACTGTCGCTGCCAGGTGAATGACCATCGTCGTGTCAGGATGATCGCGGAACAGGCGGATCACGTCGTCTTTCTCGCGCAGGTCATAATCCTTGCTGCGCGGCGTCACCAGCGCCCCCACCCCCTGCGATCGTAGATGGCTCACTAAGTGTCGCCCCAGGAAGCCGTTTCCTCCGGTGACAATCACTTTTTGCTCTGACCAAAAGGCCATGTCTTCGCTCCCTGATGAGTCGTTCAGCGTCGTGGGGCTATTGTAACGCCTAGCGCGCCTGCGCGCATGGGTGACTGCTGCGCGTGGCGAATGGACAATCGTCTTTTGCCCGCAGCGACGCTATAATCTGGCTAGATTGTGAGCAACTGTACGCGAGAGGTTTCACCTATGCCTGAGAACACCCTCAGCCCCGACCTGCTGGAACTGCTGCGCTGCCCAGAAGCTGTCCATTACAAGGACAAGGGTGACGACCCTGGCAGGTTGGAACTGTACAAGGACTGCTGGCTGGTCTGCGCTGACAGCGGCTACAAGTATCCCATTCGCCAGGGAATCCCTGTCATGCTGATTGAAGAAGGACGCAAGTGGAAAGATACGCCCGTCGAAGCCCTGCCCGTCCCACCACCTACTGAGTAAGCTCACTGAGCCATGCGCCGCGCCGCCAAGCCGCTCTACCGTCCCTCCATCGTCTGCGACTTGTTGGCCCTGCCCCCGTTGAAGCCGCTGCGCAGGCGCTATGGCCGCCTGATCCTGCAAATCCCCCTCGTGATCGTAGTGCTGCTGCTGCTGTGGGATGGCTTCACGGGGCCGCAGATTGCTCCGCAGAATTTGGCCACCGTCGTCCCCTGGGTGCAGTACCGCGGGGTAGTGGTGCTGGCCCTGCTGTTGACGGGTAACCTGTTCTGCATGGGCTGCCCCTTCACGCTGCCGCGCACCCTAGCTAAACGCCTGAGCCTGGGGCGCTGGCGCTGGCCGCGCGTTCTGCGCAATAAATGGCTGGCCAGCGCCAGCCTGTTGGGCCTGTTCTTCGCCTACGAATACCTAGACTTGTGGGCCAGCCCCTTGTTGACAGCCTGGCTGATCGTCGCCTATTTCGTAGCATCCTTCGTGCTGGAAGTGGCTTTCGCAGGCTCACCCTTCTGCAAATACGTTTGTCCTCTGGGGACGTTCAACTTCGTCTACAGCACCCTCTCACCGACTCAGATTGGCGTCAAACAGCCGACTATCTGCGCCACTTGCACGGGCAAAGAATGCCTAAACGGCAGCTATGCGCCGCAGATCAGCGTTCACATCGACCAGATCACCATACAGAACCAGACGCGAGCTAGCGAAGTGAAGCATGGGCCGCAAGGGACGCTGGGCTGCGGCCTGGATTTGTTCCCGCCCCAACTCACGAGCAACCTAGATTGCACGCTGTGCCTAGACTGTGTGCGCGCCTGTCCGCACGACAACGTGGGGCTGTTGGTGCGACCCTGGGGGCGGGAACTAGGTCAACAGGGGGCGTGGCACGCGCGCTGGGATATCGCGCTGCTGATGGTCATCATGGCCAGCTTGGGCGTGCTGAACGCCTTCGCCATGACTCCGCCTGCCTACGACTTGCTGGCCTGGCTAGCCGAGTTGGGCTTGCGCAGCGAATTCCTGGCGCTAGGTGTGCTGTTCGTCTTGGGCGGCTTGCTGCTGCCGATGGGGGCAGCGCTGTTGGCGGGCGCGCTCAGCCTGCGCCTGAGCCACGCCAAGAAGCGCAGCCTGCGTCAGGAGGTCGCGGCCTTCGCCCCATCGCTCGTGCCGCTAGGTTTTGGCATCTGGTTTGCGCACTACAGTTTCCACTTCTTGATCGCGCCGCTGAGCTTTGTGCCGATTGTGCAGGAATTCTTGGGCCAACGCGGTGATTGGACGACGTGGGGCTTCACCCTGCCTGATGAGCTGATCGGCTTGGTGCAAGTCTTGGCGCTGGCTGGCGGCTTCCTGTGGAGCATGAGTCTGGCTCAGCGTGTGGCCCTGCGAACTTATGGACGGCGCGCCACTCAAGCGCTGCTGCCCTGGGCTGCGCTGCTGCTGCTGCTGGCCTTCCTAGCTTTGCAGGTCTTCAGCCAGCCGATGGAAATGCGCGGCACGGAGTTCATGCTGGGCTAAGGCGCGGCGGGTCGCAGGCTGATTTGGTGGTAGAGCGCAGTCAAGGCGCGCCCATCAATTACGAAGGCTTCGTCGTGCAGCAAGCGTAGTTCCATGTAAGGCAGGCCATCGCTGAAGATGGCAGCACCTATGCGGACTTCGTGCGCCTGACGCTCTCGGCTCAGACAAATTCGGCCCACATCCTGCCCGTTGGCGCTCAGGCGCAGGCACTGCTCTTGCAGCGCGCTGGCTTCAATCGTCAGGATTTGGTCGACAGGGCGGTTGGCCCACAGGCGCAAGACGCTCTCGCGCTCTGGCCCAGCCCACTGCATCTTCTGGCCATCAGACTGCTGTTCCGCAGGCCACCAGCCTACGCCTTCTGCCAGAGGAGACATTGGTGAATCGGGTTGCCAAGCGTAGGGCTGTGGGCAAACGTCGGGCAAGAAGCGCGCACGCCAGACGATCCAATTAGGTGTGTTCTCCACTTCGCAGTACAAATTGAGCCAATCTAGCCAGGCGCGCGCGACGAGCAGAAAATCCTCATCGTAGCGATCGCGCGGAGCGATGACCGCGCCTACGCGCCACAACAGCGCCCACTCGCGCATAGTCTGGGCATGAGCAGGGTCATCAGGTGGGACTGTCCTGGCCCATAGTGGCAACATGGTGTTCTCGGCCCACGTGGCTTGCTCGGCATCGCTGAGCTGAGCGACGATCCCGCCCAGGGTACGCTTGTGGTGCAGCGTGGCCCAGGCCAGGGCGCGATGGTGTTCGGTCATTTGCTCAGGGCTGGCTTCGGCGCGCGTAACCAAGCTGACGGGCATGACTGCGACGACGTAATCCTCTGGATCATCCGCCAGGGTGGACAGGATGGCAGGGGCAGGCGTAGAGCGCGCCAGCGGCAGGCCCTCCACCCATCCACCAAAGACGAAGGCTGCCAGGGCCAGACCAACTCCCAGGCCATAGACCCAGGCTTTGAGCGCAGCTTCTGCCCAGCAGGCCATCAGCAGCAGGGCCAGCACCCAAGCCGACCAGGCCCAAAGCGCCTCGCTGGTCAGATTGGGCAGGTGCGGCACTTGGAAGCCATAGGCTAGCAAAGCCAATGGCCCTAGTGTGGGTAGAGTGGCGACCAAGCCTAACGCCGCCACGACACCCCAGCCCCAGCGCAGAGTCTGTGGCCAATCTCGCGAGCGCAATGCGCGCGCCAAAAACCAAGCTGCCCCCAACCAGGCCAGCGCCAGACCTAATGGCAAGTCGGCGGGCAGCTCGGTCAGGGGCTTGTTGGCCTGGACGTAAGTAGCAAACAGGACGCTGGGCAGCGGAAAGATGAGCGTCAGGCCGAAGATGATTGCCAGCGCTAGCAGCACCTCATTTGAGAAGCTCCTGCAGCTACGCCACAGACGCCACAGGGCGTAGACCAACAACAGCAAGAGCAGTCCCCAAAAAGAAGGCGTCATGACGATCAGCCAATAGGTGAGCGCTGTCCACCAAGCCAGCGCCGTCCGACTCGGCGTCTCCAGGTAGGCTTCCCACAGCGCCCACCAGGCGACGAGCCAGTACAGGCCTAGATCGAAAGCGCGGCCCTGAACTAGCAGCGCTAAGCTGAAAGGATTGGCGACGGCCAACCAGCCGAAGAGGCTCGCCAGCAGCATGGACGTTCGGCGGCGGGCATAGGCGAAGACGGCCAGGCCGTTCAGCGCTAGGTTGAGCAAGATGAGGACGTTGAGCGCAACGTGCGGCGCGTCTTGCTGCCCTACAACAGCGCTCAGCAAGGCATAAGCCAGGCTGTGCGGATACGAAAGCTCAGTCAGCAGGTTCTCGCGGACGGGATAGGCGGCATACTGTGCAGCAGTGGCGTCGTAGTTGCGCGTCAAGGCGAAGCCAGGCCACCAGGCCAGCCAGCTTGCGCGCCCTGCGCCTTCCAGCGGCCTGCCGCTGAGCGCGCCCAACAGCAGCAACGCGGTCAGATAAGCCAGCCCAGCGAGTAAATCAGGCGAAAGGCGGAAGCGACGCATGGCTCAGCGTCCTGTATAAGCCAGAGCTTGAGGCGTCAACCAGCCGTCACGCAAGCGAGGGAAGGGGTGGTAAGCGCTCACGTCGGCATTGGAGGGCAGGTAGGCCGTCGGGAAATTTGCTGCCACGAACAGGCGGTAACCTTCGCAGTCGATGGCCACCACCTGTTCATAACGGTATCGCTGCTCATCGCCGATGATCCACGTCTCGTCGAAGTCCACGCCGTCAGCCCGCGGCACAAGGTTGCGCCACTTGACGGGATTTTCGTCCATGACCTCTCCTGCGACGCCGATGTAGATGTTGCTGCCCTGGCCGTACAGGAAAGGGCTGAGATTGGCCAAGCTGCGCGCCCCACGATTTTTGGGATAAAGTCCATTTTCACAGGCGTAGTAGATCAGGGTATCAGGCTGGGCATTCGGTACGAGGGCCGCCAGCAGGCGCACTAGATCGCCGTTAGAGCGTAAGTCGTTCGACCAGCGCGATTCGGCTACCCAGTGGAACTGAGCTGCTACTGCCACGACGAGCGCTCCTCCTACTAAAGCGACAGGCCGCAGGTTCAGCGGCTTGGCCAGCAAGCGCGCCAGCAGCGCCAACAGCGCCAGCACCACCAGCAGCACACCAGGCATGCTCAGGATGTGCGAACGCGAGTAGGTCGGCAGCAGGTTGTTGGCAGGCTGGTAAAAGGCGAAGCCGCTGACGGCGATCCACCAGACGCCCAGCAGTAGCGCAAGGCCCAATTGGCCCGCAGAGGGCAGCTCATCATTGGCTATGCGCCGCCAGGCGACCAGGCCAGCGCCGACGACCAGGGCCAGCAGCAGCGCAGGCAGCAGGTAGTTGGCGTCTTGCAGATCAATCGGGACGCTGAAAGCTGTCTGGTAGAAGGTCGCGAAGCGCAGCAGCAGATTCTCCAGACCAGGCGATTGCGAGCCGTAGCGTTCCATCTGCGAGACGGGGAAGGCGCGGAAGAATTCCAGCGTGATGAAGGCTACGCTGGCCCACCAAACCAGCACGATGATGAGGGTGCGCCAGCGCCGCCAGGCAGGGCGCAACAAGAAGAGGACGGGCAGCGCTGCTAGCGGTGGGATGAGCGCTTCAAAGGTCTGGATAGCCAGCAGGACGAGCGCCGCCAACAGCAGCAGGCCGAGCCACCAGCATGGCATCTGCGCTTCCACCATCCACAAGGCCAGCGCCAGCGCCAACAAGCCAAAGAAGCGCCCCAACACCATGTAGTTGACGAAAGGCGATGCCCACTGATCGATCGCGGCGGGTGTGCCACCGGCTATCAGCAAAGCCAACAGCAGGGCGAAACTGGGGTATGCGGGCATAAAACGCCGTCCAATGGCATACACCAAGCAGGCCGACAGCCACAGGTAGACCCAATGCAAAATTTCGATGTTTTGGACTTGCCAGGGGAGGATGATCTGAGCGATCATACCTGGCAGGCCGTAGGCTCGCCATTCTTCGGGCCAGCGCATAACTTGGCTGAGGCCGAGCTGCTGCCAGAACGTGTGATCGCTGAGTGGCCAGCGCGTGCTGCTCATCCCCCAAACAGCGATGAACAGCAGCAGATAGGCGAGCAGATGCTGCGTCAGCGGTCGCGCCGCCGACTTGGGCGAGGTTTGGTGCAAGCGCTTCAGCTCTCCAAGCTTAGGCGCTGCTCTTCGTCGCGCGGAGCGTGCAGGCCCAGGCGATGATTGAGCAGCAGAGCGAAGCCGCCGAACAACGCGGCCAATGCCGCAAGCTGCACACGAGCCGGCAGACGCCGCCAGCGCAGCAGCGGATCGGCTTGCGGGGTGCCGATCAGGTCGTGCTTGAGGGTGCGGACGAAGTACGGAGAGGGCTGCACGCGCACCAGCGCCGCGCGCAGACGCTTGATGAGTCGTGCCAGCTCCAGCGCTTCCGCGTCATGGGCGGGCAGGGCGTGACGCTTCATCAGCTGTTCCACGTCGCGCTCTGCGTCCTCATCAGCCAGCAGCGCATCCGTCACTGCCGCCAAAAAATCTTCCAACCGAGTATCCGACATGAGACCTTATCTTTCTTCCACGAGACGTTTAGGGGCGGCGGGGCGCATTTCTTCGCGCAGGGCCAGCAGCGTGCGATGATAAAGGGATTTGATCGCGCCTTCGGTACGACCCAGAATCGAGCCGATCTCGGCGTTCGATAGATTGTCGACGAATTTCATGACCAGCAAATCCTGACGTTCTTGGGGCAAGCGACGGATGGCGCGCAGCAGAGCGGCTTTCTCTTCGCTGTCCTCAAGCAGCTTCTCTGGTGCTTCGCTGCGCAACGATTGGGCGACGTAGTCATCAAGCGGGATGATCTTGCGCCGTCCTTCGTCGCGGTGAAAGTTGGCCACTAGGTTGTGGGCAATACGGTAAAGCCAAGCCTGGAACGGCACGCCTTTTTCTTCATAAGTCTTCATGTGGCCAATGGCTCGGTGGAAGACCTTCGCCGTCAGGTCTTCGGCGTCGTGGGCGTTGCCGGTGCGATAGTAGATGTAGTTGTAGATGCGCGGCATGTAGCGCTCATACAGTTCGCCGAAGGCGTCTTTGTCGTAGGCTGCCAGGACGACGAGCTGAGCATCTTCCATGTCTTTGTAATGCCGCTTACGACCAAACAAGGCCATGTACACGCCTTCCTAAATTTTGCGTCCTTCATAAACTCTATAACCCAGGTGCGCGTCCCTAGTTACGGGCTACGTCGGGCTAACAAGCTGCCGTAGCCGTCCACCTGAGCCGTCCAAGAGGGCGGCAAATACGAGGTCGAGTCAGCCTGGACGATGAGCGCACCGCCGCTGATGACCATGCCTGGGCGCATACGCTCGCGATCGTACAGGCGTAGTTCTCCCTGCGGCGTGGGACTCGTGCCGATGAAGGCCTGGCGCGGCTCAGGGCTGCCCAGGGCTTCGGAGCGCAGGGGCGGCTTATCGCTCAGGCCGACGGCACGGGCGCGCATGGCCACAATCTCCACCGAGCGGCCTTCGATAGCATGACCATAAGTTGCATGGTGTAGCTGATGAAAGCGCGTCACCACGTCGCCTTCGAAGGACAAATTGAGTTCATGAGCCTGACCTACATAGCGCATGTCCAAGCTGATCTGTACTTCATGGCGTGTTTCAGGAATTCCTTCGCTCAGCAACTCCTCGCGCGCCCAGACCAAAAGCTCAGCCTGGGTGGCGCGCAGGCGGGCGATGACGCCGCGCGTGGCGCGGGCTAACACTGGGCGCACCTGCTCCAGCTGGACATCAGCTAGCAGCAGGCCCAGGGCGCACAGCACGCCTGGATGGCGCGGGATAAGGACGCAGCTCATGCCCAGACGTTCGGCGATGGCACAAGCATGCAGCCCTCCAGCCCCGCCAAAAGCGACTAGGGTGTAGTGGCGTGGATCGCGCCCGCGCGCCACGCTGATTCGGCGCGCTGCTCGCTCGATGTTGGCCTCCGCCACCGCCAGTACGCCTTCGGCCAACGCCGAAAGACTCAGGCCCAGGCGGCGCGCCAGAGGGTCGAAAGCAGCGCGTGCAGCGGCGCTGTCTAGCACCAACCCACCGCCAATCGCACTGGGCAGACGGCCCATAAGCAGATTAGCGTCGGTCAGGGTGGGCTGTGTACCGCCGCGCCCATAGCAAGCTGGGCCGGGATGAGCAGCAGCGCTCTGCGGCCCAACGCGCAAACCACCGCCAGCGTCCAGGCGCACCAGCGATCCACCCCCTGCCCCAATCGTTTCAATGTCTAGCAGGCGGGCGCGCAGCGGCAGGCCGTCAATCAAGGCATGGTGGGCGTAACTCAGCGTCCCTCCGTCCAGCAGCGCTAAGTCGGTCGATGTGCCGCCCATATCCAGCGTCATGATGGCCTGGATACCGCTGGCTTGGGCCAGGGCGCGCGCGCCGATCAGGCCGGCTGCTGGTCCGCTCAGGGCCGTATGCACGGCGAAATCGCGCACCCGCTCGGCGCGCAACAGGCCACCGTCGTTCTTCATCAGGCGAATAGGAGTCTGCGGGAGGGCGGCGACCAGGCGTTCTACATAGGCGGTCATGATAGGACGCACATAGGCTTCTAAGGCTACCGTGCTGGCGCGCTCATATTCGCGGAATTCTGGCGAGACCTCGCAAGACAGGGCTATGCGCCAGGCATCGAAGCCCACCCGCACCAGGGCAGCGCGCACAGCTTCCTCATGAGCAGGGTTGATCCAGCTGAACAGCAGACAGACGGCCACTGCGTCGTAGTTTTCAGCGCGTAGACGGGTTGCCAGCGCTTCCAGAGCCGTTTCATCTAAGGGTATCAGCGCTTCACCGCGCGCATCCATCCGTTCGGGGACTTCGTAGCAGTCGTGAGGGTGAATGAGCGGGGCGGGCAAGCGCGGTTGCAAGGCGTACAACTCAGGTCGATTCTGTCGTCCGATAGTTAGAATGTCGCGCAAACCCTGAGTCACCAGCAGTGCACAACGCGCGCCGCGCCTCTCTAAAATGGCGTTGGTAGCCATCGTTGAGCCATGTGCCAGACGCTCCAGGGCGCTCATGTTGGGCAGCAGGTGGCTCAGACCTTCCAACAAAGCCTGTGACGGGTCGTGGGGCGTCGAGGGGCGTTTATGAATGCGCAGACTGCCGCTTTCGTCAAATAGGACGAAATCAGTGAACGTACCGCCAACATCGACGCCAACGCGCACGGCTTCATTCGCCCTTGAGCAGGCGCGTGAGTTGGAGCAGGGCCGAGCGTTTATCGCGGCTGAAGTCGAAGACGTCCACCGCCAGGCGGAAGCGGCTGAAATCGCAAGCTTCGACCAGGACAGGTACAATGACTTTGCCCGCGTTGTTGAAGTACTGCCATTCGTTCACTACGTCGTTGTCTTCCACAGCCGCTGGCGACAAGACCATGAGCAGCACCCCACAATCGTGCAGCGCCGAGACGACGGCGCGCCGCCAATCGGCCTGCGGAGCGATGTCGATGGCGTCCATCCATACGCGCACGCCGCACTCGCGCAAGTCGTTGTCTAGCTCAAAGGCAAAAATTTCGTCTGCGCGCGCATAAGCGATGAAGACGCCGCGCTCGGCGGCACGAGCGATGATGGATGGGGTGAGCGTTTCTCGCAACGTAGCCAGCAGACGCGGATCGTTGGGGCTTTGCTGCAGAGCGCGGCGTAGCAGAGCGCGCTTCTGTTCCAGAGTGCGCGTTTGCGTAGTGGTCGGTGCGCTGTAGGGCTGGGTGTCGTCTTCCAAGCGCGAGTCGCTCATCGGCAAGCCTCCATCAATCCTCATACGCCTATTATACGCAATTCAAGCCCATGAGACGACAATCCTGACACACTGTAACAAAGTTGTGATTCAAGATCATGTCGAAGAGCGCAGCTCGGTCTGTTTTGTCAGGCCGAGCCATCAAAGCATTTGACCCAGGGCCTACGGCAGATCAAAACCATCGGAACTGGATTAGCCTGACTACAGGGGAGAAGCCTCATCGTATGGACTCCGAGACGCTTGTGTAGATTGGCCATCCTTTGGTATGATCTTATCGGGCTTCGTGCAAAACCGCACAATCCGACGGCTTCATCACGATCAAACCTTTGGTGGGTGTCTTTGGTTAGGAAAGCGCGCCTATGGACATGAGTCGGCAGAATAATCAATCCTCTAACATTGTACCTAGCATTCCTACAATTGCCATCTTCCTGGCGATCATTGTAGGAGGTGCTGTTGTCCTCTCAACGTTTGCTCCCATCTTGCTGCCACCGCAGGCGTCTGTGCAGGCTCAGAGGACGGACGGTCTGTTCACGGTGCTGCTGCTGCTAGGAGGCGTCGTCTTCTTCCTGGTGCAGGGCCTGCTAGTTTACTCCATTATCCGCTTCCGCGTCCGCCCCAACGACGTGAGCGATGGCCCAAACATCCACGGCAACACCACGCTGGAGATCGTCTGGACGATCATACCAGCCATAGTTGTCGTCGTGCTGTCGATCCTGAGTTTCGTCGTCTGGCAGGCCAACAGCACGCCCCAGGACAACGTGAACCTGGTGGAGGGCAAGCCTATGAAGATCAACGTCGTCGGCGCGCGTTACGCCTGGTCATTTGAGTATATCACGCCTCAGGAACGTCCCCTGGCAGAGGGAGAGACGCTGACAGAAGGTCAGGAAGCGCCGCGCGTGAGCTTCGCCAGCAACCAGCTCCACACGTATGTTGGTCAGCACGTCAAACTGGACATGAACACGCGCGACGTGATCCACTCGTTCTGGATTCCGGCCATGCGTCTCAAGCAGGATGTCATGCCTGGCAGGACGACTGAGCTGCGCTTCGATCCTATCGCCACCAACAGTGGCTTTGAGTACCGTCTGGATGAAGAGGGTCGCGAGGTGCGCCTGACGCCAGAGCAAGCCCGCTTGAGCAAGGAAGAGGCGGCAGCTCAGGGCTTGACCAATCGCTATACCAAGTATCGCATCGTCTGCTCTGAGCTGTGCGGCAGCGGTCATGGCCAGATGTACGCCTACATCTACGTCCACGAAGACGAAGAAGCCTTCCTGGCTAACTTCTACAATCCACAAGTGTTCGCGGCGCTCAATCCGCCTGATGACCCAGTGCTGAAGGGCGAAGCCATCTTGCGCAGCGGCGCGTATCCCTGCGCCAACTGCCACATCCTCAACAGCTTGGGCTGGGTGGGCGTCACTGGGCCTTCGCTGAACGGCATCGGCGAACGCGCTGGACGGCGCGTGGGCGGCCTGAATGGCATTGAGTATCTGGCTCAATCTATCCATCTGCCCAATGAGTATCTAGTGCCGGGCTACGCGGCGGGTCAAATGCCTTACTTCGGCTACAGCGCGCAGGCGCCGGCCGGCCACAGCCCCTACAACGTCATGCCCGAAAGCGACCTGATCGGCATCATCGGTTACCTGTGCGCTCAGGTGGAGAGCGGCAATTTGAACGACAACACCTGCGGCCTGGTCTTCGACGACGACGGCATGTTGGCAGACAGTGAGGCCACCATCGCTCAGATTGAAGCTGTCACCGCCACTTATCGCAGCCTCTACGAGTAAAAACCACGAACCGTATTCGTTCATGAGTATGCAAAAGGACTGACTATGGCAACGATCTCCGTACCTCTAGAGCAGCTTCAACCGAAAGTCAAGCGGCCCGGCCTCGGCCAGTATCTGCGCTGGTCGGTAGATCACAAGATCATCGGCGTGCAATACGCAGTGACTGCTCTGATCTTCTTCCTGATCGGTGGCGCGCTGGCCCTGGGCATTCGTTGGGAGCTGTTCACCCCTGACCTGGATTTCATGGCTGATGGCACAGCCTACAACAGCCTCTTCTCCATCCACGGCACAGTGATGATCTTCCTGTGGATCATCCCGATGTTCGGCGCGTTCGGCAACTACCTCATCCCTCTGCAACTAGGTGCGAAGGACATGGCCTTCCCCTGGCTGAACGCGCTCGCCTTCTGGTTGATTCCACCCGCCGGTATCTTCTTGCTGGGCGGCTACTTGGTGGGTCAGACAGAAGCCGGTTGGACGAGCTATCCGCCGCTCTCCACCCTGTTCAGCGGCGACGGCCAGACCATGTGGGCCATGAGCATTCACTTGCTGGGCATCTCTTCCATCTTGGGCGCCATCAACTTCATCGTGACCATCTTGAACATGCGCCCTGAAGGCATGAGCTTGTGGCAAATGCCGCTGTTCTGCTGGGCGTTGTTGGCCACCAGCTTCATCGTCGTCATGGCCACTCCCTTCCTGGCCGGCGCCCTGACGCTGCTGCTGTTGGATCGGGTTGGTGGTACGGCCTTCTTCGACGCCAACCGAGGCGGTGACGTGCTGCTCTGGCAGAACATCTTCTGGTTCTACAGCCATCCGGCAGTGTACATCATGGTGCTGCCGGGCATGGGCGTCGTCAGCGAAATCCTCAGCGTCCACAGCCGCAAGCCTGTGTTTGGCTACCGCATGATCGCCTTGTCCAGCATGGCCATTGCTCTGGTGGGCTTCATGGTTTGGGCGCACCATATGTTCACCAGCCTGCAACCAGAGCTGCGCATCCCGTTCATGATTACCACGATGATCATCGCTGTGCCGACGGGCATCAAGATTTTCTCGTGGATTGGCACGATCTGGGGCGGTAAGATTCGCTTCACCAGCGCCATGCTCTTCGCCTTAGGCTTCCTGAGCATGTTCGTGATCGGCGGCATCAGCGGCGTCATGCTGGCTGCCGTGCCGTTCAACTACCAAGTTCACGACACCTACTTCGTGGTGAGCCACTTCCACTTCGTGCTGTTCGGTGGCAGCGTTTTCTCCATCTATGCGGCCATCTACCACTGGTTTCCAAAGGTCAGCGGACGCATGTTGGATGAGCGCTTAGGCCGTCTGCACTTCGCTCTGACATACATCGGCTTCTTCTTCACCTTCTTCCCCATGCACTGGGTGGGCATGCTGGGCATGCCGCGCCGCGTGGCTGTGTACGCGCCAGAGTTCCAGAGCTGGAACATCGTCATTGGTATCGCTTCGTTCGTGCTGGGCTTCAGCACCCTCATCTTGCTGTATAACATGGCTTGGTCGTGGAGCAAGGGCCGCGTAGCCGGCGCTAACCCCTGGCGCGCCCTGACGCTGGAGTGGGCCACTACCTCGCCACCACCCGCCTGGAACTTCGACGAAGACCCCGTGCCGTTTGAAGACCCCTACGGCTACGGCACAGAAGCTGCCCAAGCCTACCTAGACGCCATCGACCGCGCCTTCGGCCTGCCGGACGCGGCCAGCGACGCTCTGCCGCGCACGGGCAGCACGCCGCTCAGCCCCGCCCCTGCCGCGGGCGACTGAAGTGCTCCGCACATGTCTAGTTGATGGGCGGCTGGCCGAGCCCGAGCCGCCCTCTTCTGTCTTAGAAAATGATCAACTCCATGAGAGATACAGCGCTTCGTCTGATGCGACGTCGAAGCTTCAACAACTATCTCAAGATTCAGCACGTGGGCAGCCTAAGACGCCTTCGGCCTGCGATCCGCGCCCAATCAGCCACGCGGCAAGTGCTTAGCGCGCTGTGGCGCTACCCGCTGAAGCCAAAAGCCCGTCAGGCGCTGCTGAGACCCCTTGATCATCCTCAAGCACTCAAGAGCCGCGCTCAGGTGGATGACGCCATAGACTGCGTGCTTGGACTGGGCTTGCATCCTCACAAAGGAGCTGAGAAAAACTGGGACTTTCTGGCAGCCTTTAGCGCCATTTTACAGCGTCATCGCCCACAAGACGTTGTGCTGGACTTCGGCTCTGGTCTGCGATCAGTCATCTTGGAATGGTTACACCTTTACGGCTATCGCCATCTGCACGCCAGCGACCTGAACGTCATCCCCCGCCGCGAAGGATGGATCCGCTACACTCAGCAGGACCTGGAGCAGACCACCTATCCTGACGCCTTCGCCGATGTCATCACTTGCTTGTCCGTTGTCGAGCATGGTGTAAATACAACGCGAATGTTGGCGGAGGCCAGCCGCGTGCTGAGGCCGAATGGGCTGCTGTTGCTCTCGACAGACTACTGGTGTGAAGCCCTCGACTTGAAGAGCGTCTATGACGAGCTAGGGCCAGTCTACATTTTCTCGTCCGACATGCTGCACGCGCAGCTGATCGCCCCGGCTTCGCAATTTGGCCTGCGCGTCATCGGCACACCCGATCTGACTTGTGGTGATCCGGTCGTCGAACGCCCCCAAGTGCCGTCCATTCACCAACGCTACACTTTCTACTTCTTGGCCTATGAGCGTATGACCAACGAAGCGAATCATCTGACGTCTATGAGGTAGTTTGAGCGTAGTTTCTAGCAGTAAGCTAGCGCCTTCATTGGCAGGAGAGTCGCCATGCAATACACCACCCGCAAACCCCTCACGGCAGAAGAGAAGCGTGAACGCGAACGGCAGCGCCAAGAACGCGAAGCTGCCTTGCGCCTGAAAAACAACAAGCTGGGCGTGACCATCTTCCAGGGTTCATGGATCATGGTCTTCGTCGCCCTCATCATCGTCAATTGGCAAATGCGTTACTCGCCTGAATGGCTGAAGCCCGGCTACAGCACGCCCGACGCCACCTTGCCGAGCGTCGCTACTGCTCTGCTGTTAGCCAGCGCTTGGTCGGCGCGCAGCGCCCTGCGCGCTGTCAAGGCTGACCAGGTGGCCCAGTTCCTCAGTCAGTGGCGCACGGCGACCGTGCTGGGCGGTGCGTTTTTCCTCATCATGTTGTCGCAGTTGTTCGCCTTGCCCCCAGAAGCCGGCCAAATCACCAGCGTGTTCCGCGTCATGATCGGCTACCACGCTGCCCACGCCATCGCCATCGCCTTCATGATGGTGCAGGTCATGCGCTACGCCCAGGCTCGTCCCAAACACTACAACGCCAACAATCACTGGGCGGTTGAAGCGACGGTGCGCCTGTGGTATTTTGTGGTCGTCGCCTGGATCATGTTTTATGTCGTCCTCTATTGGATACCCTGAGGGAGTACGTTTCATGACCAAACCCGGACTCGAACGCGCCATTCCCGCTGCCTTCCTGGGCTTCATTGCGGGCTGCCTGATCGTCGTCGCTATGCGCGCCGCGCAGAGCATGGACCCGGTCTGGGATGTGGGCGTGGCCATCGTCGTCGCCCCCTTCACCATGACCCTGGCCTTCATTTGGGGCATGGGCGGCTTTGACCCGCGCATGAGCGAACATGCGCACGGCCCCGATCATGCTCACGAGGACGCGAGCAGCGCCCTGGCTGTCGCAGAAGGCGGACAGGCTCTGGCTCATGCTACTCATGAGACCCATGAAGCCCACGCCGAAGAAGTCGATCCGCCCATACGTATCTTGGGCATGGAGATTTGGCGCATTGCGACGATCACGATCCTGCTGACGATTGGCTTGTTCGCCTTCGCTATGTTGCCCACCGGCCTGCCCCTAGAAACCACGTCTGATCCAGAAGCTAGTCGTACAGCCTTCGACACGGACGTCGAATTCACCATGCCGCTGGGCCAGTCATCCTTCCAGGGTACTCAGCTCAGCTTTTTCGTCGGCTTCCTCATTGTGATGTTCGTCTCGCTGTTCGCGGTCGCTGGCGCTCTGGGCTTGCTATTCTACGTCCTCAACCGCCAGGTAGCAGAAGCCGCAAACATCACCCCCACGCCCAAAGACCTGACTCCGCCAGCGCCAGTGCGCGCCCTAGGGCGCTTCGCAGGCTGGCTGGCCAAAGGCCTACGCGCCATTCCGCGCATCCTCGGTCAAAAATAAGCGTCCGTTCTTCAGGGAGACAAAGAGACTATGGCCGAAATGAGCCTGTCAGCCGCCGCGCTGAAGCAAAAAGAACACAGCAACGCCAACCAGAAGCTGGCCATGTGGCTGTACTTGGCCAGCGAGGTCGTCATCTTCGCAGTGATGATCGCTGGCTATATCATCTACCGTATCAACGAGCCGGAGACAGTGCGCAACATCCACAAAGAGTTGGGTGTGGCCCTGGTGACGGCCAACACCTTCATCTTGCTGGCTTCATCCTGGGCGATGGTGATGGGCTTGCGCGCCATTGAGATGGGCAAACGCCAAGAGTTCTTGGCTTGGATCGGCCTCACCTGCCTGATGGGGACGGCTTTCTTGGTAGGGCAGTACATCGAATACAGCGAACTAGCCCACCTGGAGATTACGCTTCAAGACACGACCAGCGCCTTCGCTGGCTTCGGCATGCGCTTCTATGCCCCAACTTTCTTTCACGGCGCACACGTCTTCGTCGGTGTGTTGCTCGGCTTGCGCGTGCTATGGCTAGGCCGCAAGGGCTACTACGATGACAACCCGATCGGCGTCGAAATCTTCGGCCTGTACTGGCACTTCGTCGACATCGTGTGGATTATGCTGTTCACCCTGATTTACTTGGTCTGAGAGGCGCGCCATGAGCGAACATACCCCCACTCTGGAATCGGCCCACAAAGCCCAAGACCAGGCGCACAGCCACGACCACCACAGCGACACAGTGACTATGCCGCTCTTGGGGACGGTGACGGTCTACGGCGGCATTTACACTGTCGTCTTTGGCGCGTTGGCCGTGCTGACCGCCCTAGAAGTCCTGATCGCGGAGCTGCTGAAGACCGAGTATGAAGGCCTGACTGGTGCTATGCGCATTGCGGCTCTGCTGGGCATTGGGATCATCAAATCACTGCTGGTGATCTGGTTCTACATGCACCTGGGCAAGGACAACCGCATTTTGCGCTTCATCATCGGCGTGCCGCTGATCGTTGTGCTGTTGGCCATCCTCTACCTGATGGCTGTGCCGACTGGCCCTGGCGGTGGCTACTTCTGAGCGCGGCTAATCCATGCTCAACAATCGAGCTTGACGTGTGGGGGGCGAGCCAGCGGTTCGCCCTGCTACTGTCCTCACAGCTCAATAGACGATATAAGTCTCGCGCAATTCTTCGCGCAGTTGCAAAAAGTGTTCATAACGCCGCTTGTGCAGCTCACCGCGTTCTAGCGCCGCGCGCACGGCACAGCCGCGCTCATGGATGTGGGTGCAGTCACGGAATTTGCAACGGGCGCTGTGCTGGCGAATGTCGCGGAAATAGGCATCGAGTTCGTCTGGCTCGACGTCCCACAGCGCCATTTGGCGAATACCTGGCGTGTCGGCTAAGTAGCCACCGCTCTCCAGCTTAACCAAGACGCTGTCGCGGGTGGTGTGGACGCCCTCTTCGTGATAGCTGCTGACCGACTTCACAGCGCGGCCCAAGCCAGGCTGGACAGCGTTTAGCAGGCTGGTCTTGCCCACGCCACTTTGGCCGCTGAAGACGCTAATCCCACTGCTCAAGCGCTCGCGCAAGGCGTCAATGCCGTAGCCATTCAGAGCGCTAGTGTACAGGACTTCGTAGCCCATCGCACGATAGGGCTGGGCGTACTCATCCACAATGAGTGGGTCTTCTAAGTCGATTTTGTTGAAGATGAGGATGAGATGTTCGATCTCAGCACGCTCTCCGGCCACCAGCAGGCGGTCGAGGAGTTTGAAGTTGGGGAGGGGTTGTCGGGCAGCCACCACGAAGAAAGCCTGATTGGCGTTGGCAATGAGGACGTGTTCGCGTTCGGCTTGACCACTGCCGCGCTTGCCCTCGGTGCGCACAGCCCGCGACAGGGCGCTGTGGCGTTCTGCGACGGACTCAATGATCCCGCTGGGGATGTCGAGCGCTTCGCCATCTTCCTGGACAGTGATGAAGCTCACGCGGTCACCTATGGCTGCCAAATCGCTGGCTTGGGCTTCTTCCTTCAATTTGCCGCGCAGACGACAGCGATACGTTTGGCCATCTTCGGCTTCCACCCAGTAGAAGCCGCTCTGTTCCTTGACGATCAATCCTTGCAGACAGCGTTCCAAGCTCCAACCTCCGCGTACAGTACGAACATTCTCATAGGCGTCATCCTTTCACTCAATTCACTCAATCGACTATGCGACCAGGCGCATTGAACTAAGGCGCAGCGTCTCTGCGCCTAGTACTGATTATAACGCGAAACATGGGTTTTGAGTGAAAATGTGTTAGCGCGCGGCTTCGTCGGCGTCCATCCGACGAATGAAGCCATGCTTGCTCAGCCAGGTCAGCAGCTCGCTGCTGCTAGCTTCGGTAATCATGCTGCCTCGGTCGATACCACGCGGACTAGCGCCGCGCGGCAGCGAGGTCGGCAGGCTGATAGGCAGCACCTCGCCTGGACGTGCCACAACCAGCGTCGGCACAGACAGGAAGCCTGTCCAGGCGATGACGCGAGCGCGGGCGGCATCGTCGCGGTCGATGAAGATTTCCTCATACGGGACGCGATAATCGTCCAGTATGCGCTTGGCGACGGTGATGAAGGGGCAGCCACTTGTGCGCGAATACATGACCAAGCGGCGCGGCTCGTCATTGGGCAACTGAGTGGAAACGGGTGGCAGCATAAGGCAGACTCATTCTCCGTGAACAACAGTGGAGGTGGGGCTAGCTTCTAGGCCTGGCGTCACCAGGACAGCTTGCCCGCTGGGCGGATTCTGGGGTTGTAAGAAGCACAGCAAGCCATCGACAATCCCCTGGGCCATCTGTTCAGTTTTGGTCGTCAGGATTTCGCGGTCGTCCTTCATGAAGCCCAGTTCGATGATGGCAGCAGGCGTCAGCGGGTTAATCTCGCGGAAGCTGTGGTACTCAGTCATGTCACGGGTGAGCGAGAAGCGTCGCTCCAGCGGCACGGCCCGCCCATAATGTTTGGCGACGCATTCGGCTAGCAAAGTATCGAGGCCTCCTTCTGGGCGGGCAGCGGCTTTGGCCACGATGTAGCCACTGACGCGCTCGCCGAAGTCTTTGCAGGTGTTGGCATGAATGCTGACCATCGCCGCTGCTTGGTAGTTATCCAGACGAGCGTCGAATTCATCCAGCAGATCGGAGGTGAAGCCCATCGCGCGCAGCCTGCGCACCACCGACGAAGCGACGTTGAAGTTAATCTCGGCTTCAGTCAGACCATCCGGACAGACAGCGCCAGGATCGTTCTGTGGGCCGCGATGGCCACTGACAATCCCAATGCGCTTGAGCCAGTTGGGAGTGGGCAAGGGAGTGGGTTGGGCTACGGGCCTGGGCGTAGACTCGGCGACGACCAGGCTGGCGGCCACTTGACGATTGAGAAAATCAGGTTGAGTGAACCAGGTGAAGATGGTGGAGGTCAGGCCAGCAGCCGTCAGCAAGACGATCGTCGTGCGCAGAAAACCACCCAAGAAGCCGGCACGGCGCTGGCGGGCGCGCTGCTGGCGACGCTGGAGGCGACGGAGCTGTTGAGCTTTCTGAGCAGGACTGCGCTTCTCAGCAGCTTTGCTCTCAAGAAGCGCATCTGCGCCTGTTGCTTGGGCGGCCCGAACAGACGGCGTGGCCGACGGTGCAGCAGTCGACGAGGGAGACAGTGTCGGAGCAGGACTGGGGGATGACGACGCTGCGCTGGTGCGGCGCGGCAGGATGAATTCAGCGTCGTTGGGCGCGGCGGCTTCAGCGCGGATGGCACGAGCGGCCTGGCGTTCACGATTACGGCGTGCGCGCTCGGCGCGTTCCTGAGGGCTGAGCGCAGACATAGCAGCGGAGGACTGAGGCCCTTCAGTCGGCGTCAGATCAGGAGCAGCAGGGGCTTCAGCTTGGGACAGGGGGGTGGGCGCAGACAAGGCCGCTTCTTCCTCCAGGATGGCGCGCCGCGCCGCCGCCTGGCGCAAAATCTCCGCGAAAATGGCAGAAGCAGCGACTTCCTGGCCAGCAGACGCGGGGTCAGAAGAGCTTGGCGGCGGGAAGTTGGAGTCGTTCGGCATGGCCTGGTCTCAGCGGGCAAACCGTCCATCAGCCCTTGATTGTACGCCAGGGAGTGGCTTTATGCTAGTTAGCCCAGCCAATCGCCCCCGTCTACGTGCAATACCTGGCCGACGATGAAGCGCGCCGCGTCGCTGGCCAGGAACAGCAGCGCCCCAACGGCATCTTCGGGCGTGCCGCGCTGACCCAGCAAGTTGACAGGCGGAATGCTCAACATGTCTGGTTCGCCCAAGTGAGCCACACACAGCGCATTGACACGAATGCCGTGCGGCGCCAGTTCGCGGGCGCTCTGGCGCGTCAGACCTAAGACGGCGGCCTTGCTGGCCACGTAGCCTGCCCCAGCTTCCAAGCTGCCACCATGCCCCACGCTAGCCGACAAGTTGATGATCGTCCCGCCGCCTTCATCTTTCATCACGCGGGCCACGAGCTGCGTCATGAAGAACGCCCCGACGATGTTCACCTCAACTTGGCGGCGGATGTCCCATTCGTCGGCGCTGAGCAGCGGGTCGGCCTTGTAGACTGCTGCCCCGTTCACTAGCAAATGCAAGCGTCCATAGGCGTCGCGTCCACGTTCAATCAAGGCTGAAGCTTGAAAGCGATTGCTGATGTCGCCCTGGAAAGCCACTGCCTGGCCTCCCTCGGACTGGATCAGCTCCAGCGTCTCGTCTAGCTTATCGGGGTTGATGTCGTTGAGGACGAGTCGCGCGCCGCTGCGGGCTAGGCCCAGAGCGACGGCGCGCCCCAGTCCCACGCCCGCCCCAGTGACAATGGCTGTTTGCCCGCTCAGATCGACGCTCAACTGCGCCATAACAGGCTCTTCAGCCAAGTCTGTATGGTCTCCAGGGCAGCGCTGTGAAAAGTCATCGTGTTGTCGTACATAAGGCGACGGTTGGTGTTGGGCGCAACGAAGAAGGACGGGGCGTAGCCATACTTGGCGGCATGAGCTTTGGCCGCTCCTTCGCCGTAGATACGCCAGTCATTCCAGTCGTTCTTGCTGATGAGGATGTGGACAGGGACGTTCAGGCGCGTAATCTTGCGCTCATCCAGCATGTTCCCCACCAACACCACCCCCAAAGGCTTGCTGATGGCACAGAATTTGTCGAAGGCTTCTGCCAGCAGCAGCGTGCCTTCGTTGTGGGCGATGATGACGGCCCGTTCCTCGTCGATGTCGCGCGGACGCAGCGCTTCTTGGTAAGCGTTCAGCGTATCGACCACCAACGAACCCGAAGCACCAGCAGCGCTCTTGCCTGTGCCTCGCTTGTCCCAGCGGAACAGCGCCACTCCCAAGCTATCCAGCAGGCGAACGTAATGGCTGTAGCCACTGCGTGATGTACAGGTGGCATGCTGAATGATGAACAGCAGTGGATAGCCGTTCATGGGCAGCGGTGCGCGCGGATAGTCTATCTGGCCTGCCAAGCGGACGTTGTCGCCGGCAAAGAAGACATATTCAACGTTGTTTTGGTCTTGGGATACGGGATTGGACACCATGCTAGACTTCCTGTTTGGCTCTCTGCTTGTGAGCGCTTTCGATGGCCTGAAACAAAAGTCTATTTT
>JANWYT010000018.1 GCA_025055175.1 Anaerolineae bacterium
AGGCCGGGGCCACGTTGCCTTCGTGGAACAGGTGGCGTTGGCGCTTGTGGTCGATGTCGGCCTGGTACTTCTTGATGGCGCGGTCGGTGGGCTTGAGGCTGAGGGTGGTCATGAGCGGACGGACTTTCAAGGCAGCACAAACTTTGGCCCATTATAACACAAAAGGCGGCTCGATGCGCCTAAACAGAGCCGAGCCGCTTCATGCGCCTGAGCCTGCCCGCGACAGGATGTGTCGTCGACAGGTCTCTAACCATTCCAGATAGGCCCGCTCCATCGCTATGCCCATCTCCAGGGTCAAGCGCCAAAACAGGTGGCGCTGGTCGAGCCGCGGGTCATCTAGCCCAGGCAGCGGGAAAGACTCATATTGAGCCAGGCGCGCCGCGTGGCCTTCGCGCTGGCGGTCGATGTGTTCTAGGATCGTCTGAGCGTCTAGCTCAGAGGCGAAGAACATCTGCACGAGAAAGGCCTCGCGGTACGTGGGGAGCGGCTGTTCGGTGTGCAGCCAGCGGCGCAACTCGGCCTGCCCCGCCTCCGTGATATGGTAGACCTTGCGATTGGGCCGCCCCTCCTGAATCTCTAGCTTGCTCTCCACCCATCCCTGTTCGGCCATCACGCTCAAGGTACGGTAAATCTGGGCCTGATCGGCTTGCCAAAAGTGGGCAATAGTGCTGTCGAAAGCCTGTGTCTTGAGTTCGTAGCCGGTCATGGGCATGACTGTCAGCAAGCCGAGGATGGCATGAGCGAGGGACATGAGAACTTCTCCGAGAGAGTGACATTCGGCGCAACGCCATCATACAAATGATACAAGACTTCGCCAATAGAAGAGTCATACCATATATGTAAAATCTTATATCTTGAGCGAGGCTTCAGAGCCAGAAAGCGAGATAGAGACGATGACAACGATCACCACTCCCAACAAGCCCCCTGCCTTGTGGCGCTGGTTCACGAAGGTGCAGAATCCCTTCATGAAGTGGCTGTTGCGCTCGCCGTTTCACAGCGTCGTGAGCCGCATCTATCTGCTCATCACGTTCACAGGACGCAAAAGCGGCAAGACTTACACGACGCCGGTGCAGTACGCACAAGACGGCGCGACGCTCTACATTATCACCAGCGAAGGCTATACCTGGTGGAAGAATCTGCGCGGCGGCGCGCAGGTGCAAATCCACCTGCGTGGCACAACGTACCATGCTCAGGCAGATACTTCGACCGATCCACAGACGATCAGCGCGCTGCTGACGAGAATTTATCCCGACCTGAGCGCCGAAGGCCGCGAGCGCTTTGCACCAGGCAAGGTGGCCATCACCGTACAGCTTCAGAGCGAGGAGGCGCAGAGATGACTCGCAAACTTGTGACCGCGCTCGCGCTGCTCATCTGCCTTGTGGCAGGCAGGGCTTTGCCTAGCTCAGCGCAGGCCGACGTTGCCGCGCTAGACGCCTATTTCCGAGCGCAGATCGGCGCACAACGCGTGCCTGGGATCGCTCTGGCCCTGGCCTACGCCGATGGCCGAGTGGATGTGCGCACCTACGGTGGCGGAATTGCGCCGCAGACGCGCTTCAGAATTGGCTCTTTGTCCAAGGCTATGACGGCAGTCGCTGTGCTGCAACTGACTGAGCAAGGCCTCATCAACCTGGACGCGCCGCTTCAAACCTACCTGCCCGATTTCACCACTCAGAACCCCGATTGGGCAGCGCGGATCACAGTACGTCATCTGCTCAATCATACGAGTGGGTTATCTGAGCTAAGATACGACGCGACGCAAGATAAGCGCCTAGGCGATAACCTGGTCACATCTTTCGCCAGCGCTCAGCATGACGCCGAACCCGGCGAGCAGTTCGCTTATTTCAACGCTAACTACGAACTGTTAGGACGAATCGTCGAAGTTGTCAGTGGCCAGCCATACAATGCATACATGCGCGAGCGAGTCTTTGCACCGGCAGGTATGGACGATGCTCTGGCGTACGGTGATCCGACGCCGATAGCAGAGCTGGCACAGGGACATCTCGTCTTCTACGGCTTCCCAGTCGCCTTCCAAGAGCCGCTGCCAATCCCAGAAGCTAGTGGCGGAATCATCGCCAGCGGAGCAGACATGGCGGCTTTCCTGCGCCAATTCTTGATCGACGAGCCGAATATCCTAAGCAAAGCGAGTATTGCCGCAATGTTGACGGCGCCGCTCGGCGTGGACAGTCCTTATGGCATGGGCTGGATCATCGAAACGACGACGGACAATGCGCGCATCTATACGCATGGAGGCGGCGTGATGACTTTCTCATCGGACATGGCACTGCTACCCGATGAAGGCGTCGCGTTTGCCCTGCTCTACAATCGCAACAACCTGCTCTCAACGCTGACCACGAACGCCAACATCCACAACAGCGTAATCGCCATCTTACGCGACAGAGAGACGCCAGTCGGTGGCGTGAGCGAGAACGTCGTCGGCGTTGTCATCCTCGTCATCAGCGCAACCATCGTCATCAGCGATACTCGACGACTGCTCACTAGCCGTCGTTGGACAGAGCGCACACGCAATCAGCCACTTTGGAAGCGCGCGCTCAGCCTAGTGTTGCTGCTCTTCCCGGTGTACTTTCTGCTGGCGTTGCCATCTATGGTGCGGATGGTCATGCAGCGCGTGGCGACTTACGAACTGATCTTCTTCCAGCTCCCTGATTTGGTACTTTTGCTGTTTATCTCAGCAGCGCTCAGCTTGTTGACGCTCGTCGTGCGTCTCATCTTCTGGAGAAGCCAAACCCAAAGGACAGCATCATGACAGCTCACACGCCAAGCAAGCAGCGGCCCAACTTCATCCAGCGCCACCCGATTGTGGCGTTCTTCTCAATGGCGTATGCCTTCTCGTGGGCAATTGGCAGCCTGCTGATCGCCAATCATCATGAGCTGCTGCGTGTGCCGCAGAGCCTGCACTACCTCAGTGCATTTGGGCCAGCCCTGGCAGCCGTCGTCGTGACGGCGCTGGCCGATGGGCGCGCGGGCTTGATCGGCCTGGGTCAGCGCGTTGTCCGCGCCAACGTGAGTCTGCGCTGGTGGTTGATCGGCGTCGGTACGCCTTTGGCGCTGGGTCTGGCGACGATCGTCGTCTACGCGCTCAGGCACAATGCCCTGCCAGACCTGGCCCTGTTTGGCCAAGTCGATTATCTGGGCAACGTCGGCGTGCTAGCGGCGCTGGCCCTGTGGATCGCCACTTACGGCTTTGGCGAGGAGATAGGCTGGCGCGGTTTCGCCTTTCACCACTTGGAATCAGCTGGATGGCTGCGAGCGGCAACGCTGATTGGCGTGCTGTGGGGGCTGTGGCATCTGCCTTTCTTCTTCTACAAAGATAATTTCATAGCGCTGGGCATAGGCGGCTTCGTCGGCTATCTAGTCAGTATCATGATGGGTTCAATCCTGCTGTCGTGGCTGTACCGCAGCAGTGGCGACAGCATCCTGATAGCAGCGCTGTGGCACGGATTGTTCGACTTTGTGAGCGCCTCCCCCATCGCTGAAGGCGCAGGCAGTGCCGTCATCAGCGGCGTAGTCATCCTCTGGGTGATCGTCATTGTACGGAGAGCAGCGAGGTCACAGCCTTTAGCACAAAACACCTAATCCCTTTAGCCTTCCTCCGCGCTATAATAGCGCAAACTACCGCAGGGACGAGACGCTCCATGCACGAACTGAGCATCACCCAAAACATCCTCAACATCGCGTTAGAACACGCCGACAAGCACCATGCCCAGCGCATTACCGCCATTCGCCTGGTCATCGGCCAACTCTCGTCCTTCGTCGATGACGCCATCCAGTTCTACTGGGACATCATCAGCGACGGCACGCAGGCCAAAGGCGCGCAGCTCGTCTTCCAGCGCGTGCCAGCGCGCTTGCAATGCCAGGCCTGCGGCCACGACTATCCCCTAGACGGCGAAAGCTACGCCTGCCCTCGGTGCGGCCAGGACGCGGCCAAAGTCGTCGGCGGACGAGAGTTTTACATCGAGTCGATCGACATTCAAATCGCGGAAGACAATAACTCAAGATAAGTTAAAAAAAACTTCTGAGCGTCGTTCAAAAAGGATTAGCGCATGACTGTCAAAACCATATCCATCCAAGAGAACATCCTCAACGCCAACGACTCGTTGGCGGCACAAATCCGCACATGGCTCACAGAAAATAGAGTCTTCGCCGTCAACATGATGGCTTCGCCTGGTGCCGGCAAGACTTCGCTGATCGAGCGCACCATCAGCGGCCTAAGCGGCAAGCGGCGCGTCGCCATCATCAACGGCGACACAACGGCGGCCAGCATGGACGCCGAACGAGCGCAGAAGGTTGGCGCGCTGGCCATCCACGTCAACACAGGCGGCAACTGCCACTTAGAGGCTTTCATGGTGCGCAGCGCCCTAGACGCGCTAGACTTGAGCGGCATTGATCTGTTGATCGTGGAGAACGTAGGCAACTTGGTCTGCCCCAGCGGTTGGGACTTAGGGACGCACCGTCGCGTGCTGGTGGCTTCTATCCCCGAAGGCGCAGACAAGCCCTACAAGTACCCGTCCATGTACAGCGGCGTCTCGGCGGTCGTCATCAACAAGGTTGACCTGCTGCCCTACGTGCCGTTCGACATGGACTACTTCCGCAAGGGCATTGAGGCCCTCAACCCCAACACGGCTATCTTCCCGCTGTCATGCACCACCGGCGAAGGCGTGAATGCCTGGTTGGAGTGGCTAGAAAGGCAGATGGCTTTTTACGCGGGTTAATCTCTCTCTTCAGCCTAACCCAACACATCGCCTCGCTGCGCTGCAAATCGAGTGCTGACCTCGGAAATTAAGCAGACTATTAAACAAGTGCGGCAAACTTTCATGTTTTCACGACTCAGGCTGGTCTATACTGGTCATGTTCGTCGTTTACGCGCCTAGCCCCCGATGGGAGCTTGCGACGGAGGCTTGCAATGAAACGGATCAAGATATTCTTCATACCCGCTGGGTTTTTGACGATGGCGATCGCTATCATACTGCTGCTCAACTTCACTGCCCCCAATCCAACGGGCAGGCGCTACAGCAGCGAAAGCCCTCTCACCAGCGGACAGGGCAATAGCAGGGAGATTGGCCTGAACGGCGAGCGCATCCTCGCCCGTGATCTGGGCGTGCCACGCAACGATCTACCCGACCAGCGTCAATGCTTTTGTCAAGATCGCTACCGGAGTGTGCCACTGCCGTCCGAATGCCGCGTTTGCATGGTCTACGCTGTCCTAGAATCGAGTTCACATCGACGCCCAGATTTCGTCGCACCTAGCTTCATCGCCGAGGTCAAAAATACCCAAAGCTTGCTTTATGAGCAATCAGACACTCTAAGCCAAATCGGAGACTATGTCATCTCGGCCCGCGCCGCCAATCGTCCCCTGTATCTATATACGCGCGTCAATACGCGCCTCGATCCAGAATTTTATCAGCTCGTAGAAAGCACTGGCGGCGCTGTCGTCCATTACTTCACCGTGCCTGGCTGGGTTGATCCAGTCGATGAAGCGGCTAGATTGGCTTTGGGGATTGGCGCAGGCATGTTTGTGCTTGGCTTCATCATGCCCTCTCGCCTACCACGCTTCCAGCGTCAGCAGCGTCAGGCCAAACCCAGGCGTGCCGACGACCCAGTGAGCCGCACCGCGCGCAAGATCGATGCGATGGATGATTTCGTGACTCGCACCAAAGACAACAAACGCTTCGAGATTGACGTGGAAGATAGCCGCAATGACTGAGCCTAGCGCCGACGGCGGAGCGCAATCCTGCCAGCCGCGCTACGGCTGAGATGACGCTCTCCGAGAGGCGAGCATGGCGCAAGTCATTATCTATACGGACGGCGCATCGTCCAACAACCAAGACGCCGAGAAGCGCGTGGGCGGCTGGGCCGCCATCCTCGTCCTGGTGGATGACGAGGGCAGCCCTGAAGCCACGCGCGAGATGAGCGGATCGCTCATCGGCGCGACCAACAACCAGGCCGAATTAGAAGCGGTGCGCCAAGCCCTGCTGGCCCTGCGGAAGCCTGGCCAGCGCGTGACCATCGTCACCGACAGCGCCTACGTGATCGGCATGTTGAGCAAGGGCTGGAAAGCCAAAGAGAATCAGGCCCTCATCGCAGAGATCAAGGCGCTGCTGGCTCAGCACCATGTGACCTTCGAGCAGGTCAGAGGCCATGACGGCCACGCCATGAACGAGCGCGCCGACCGCTTGGCTGTGAGAGCAACAAAACAACGCCTCACAGATTGAAACCTCCAAAACCCCAGGACAAACCAGCGGTCGTTACCATCAGCGTGCGTGAGTTGATCGAATGCAAATCTGACGTTCATCACATCTTCCCTAAAGACCTGCTCAAAAAGCGCGGCCTCTCTCAAAGCCAATACAACCAGATCGCCAATTACGTCGCAGCCCAGAGCGAGATCAACATTCAAATCGGCAACAAAGCCCCCGCCACCTACTTTCGAGAGATGTGGCAGCAGGTGCAGGGTGGGGGCCACAGCGCTACGGCAACATCAGCACGCCAGAGGAACTGCGCCATAACCTGGCCATGAACTGCATTCCAGACGGCATAGAGAACATGACCTCAGATGACTACCCTGACTTCCTGGCAGAGCGGTGGCGCTTGATGGCTCTCAAGATCAGGGTATATTTTGAGAGTCCGTGAGAGACGGCAGGGCTGGTAGAATAGGCGTATGACTTCATGGGTCGAATTGTCGTCCTGTTCGAGAAAGAGACCTCATCATGCCCTCCCCTCAAGCGTTGCGCCGAGCCGTCACCTGGGTGGCGCTGCTCAACCTGGCTTATTTCTTCATCGAATTTGGCGCAGCGCGCCTCATCGGCTCGGTATCGCTGGCTGCTGACAGCATTGACTTCTTAGAAGATGCCTTCCTCAACTTCCTGATCGTCTTCGCACTGGGCCAGAGCCTCCTCGTTCGTAAGCGTACGGGCCAAGCTCTGGCCTTCGTCCTGCTCATCCCCAGCCTGCTAGCCCTGGTCACCATCCTAGAGAAACTGGCTCAGCCTGTGCCGCCAACCTCAGAGACGCTCTCGTTAGTTGGCTCAGGCGCGCTGATCGTCAACCTCACCTGCGCTTTCATGCTGGCGCGCTTCCGTGGCCATCGCGGCAGTCTGGCCAAAGCCGCCTTCTTCTCGGCGCGCAACGACGCTGCCGCCAACGTGGCCATCGTCGTCGCCGGCTTCATCACCGCGCTAGCGCCGTCCATCTGGCCCGATCTAGTGGTCGGCATCGGCATTTTCGTCATGAACGCCGATGCGGCGCGCAAGGTGTGGAGCGCGGCGCGCGCCGAGTCGCCAGAAGCCTACGAAGATTTGCAAGTCCAGGCCTGAGGTTCAGACCTGGCAGACAAGCCCGCACCACTTTATCATCCTGCCCAGTTATCCCACCACGGAGGCCTACCATGAGCTATTTCTGCGATCTAGAACGGCGTGCTGAAAAAGAACTCGCGCCTGGCGTGACCGCCAAGACCTTCTGGCAGCAAAACATGCTGCTGAGCTTCGTCACAATGCAGCCCAATTCGGTCGTCGCTATGCACACCCATCCTCACGAACAGGCTGGCACCGTCGTCGAAGGCGAAATCACCCTGACGATTGCCGACGAAACCCGCGTGCTGAAGGTGGGCGACTGCTACATCATCCCTGGCGATGTGCCACACAGCGCCACCGCTCACAACGGCCTGGCCCGCGTGGTGGACATCTTCAGCCCCGTGCGCGAATCTTACCAGTACTAAAGGGGCGCGCCACAGCGCGAGGCAAGCATAGAGCTTAGGAGAATTTCTATGAACTTCTGGGGCAAGACCTACACGCGCCGCCAATTGGAGAGCTACGCCATCGACTCGCGGCAGTTGGCCGACATCCGCCTGATGACCTTGGACGACGGCCAGGAGCGCGGCGTGCGCATGGCCCATGTGCGCACTGGCAGCGGCTTCGATTTTGACGTGCTGATCGACCGTGCGCTGGACATCGGCGGCGCCACTTACAAAGGCATTCCGCTGGCCTGGCTGAGCGGCACAGGCGCAGCCCACCCTTCGCGCTACGAGCCGAGTCCGCGCGGCTGGTTGCGCACTTTTCATGGTGGTTTGCTGGCCCTGTGCGGCCTGACGCAGGCGGGCATGGCCAGTCCTGAGATCGATCCCGTCAACCAGGAGAACCTGGGACTACATGGCCGAATTGGCACGATCCCAGCCTACGATGTGCGCATTCAGCGCGCTTGGCAGGACGACCAGACTTGGCGCTTGAGCTTAGAAGGCGCGGTCGATGAAGGGGTGCTGTTCGGCTACAAGCTGCGCCTGACGCGCCATCTGAGCTTCGCGGCTGGCCAAAGCCGAATTGACATCCGCGACACGGTGCGCAACCTAGGCGGAAGCCCCGCCCCGCTGATGATCTTGTACCACTGCAACTTCGGCTTCCCGCTCATCGGCCCTGCCACCACCATTCACAGTCCAGCCCTGCGCGTCGTCCCGCGCGATGCTGCCGCTGAGGTGGGCATTGAGAGCTGGCATACTGCCCACGAACCCGTGCCAGACTACGCCGAGCAAGCTTTCTTCCACGAACTAGACTTGAGCAAGTCTCAGGCCACCGTGCAGATCGTCAACCCAGAGCTGGGCTTGCGCGTCTCGCTCAGCTTCGGCACGGTCACCCTGGGCTACCTCACCCAATGGAAGCAAATGGGCTTTGGTGACTACACCATCGGCATTGAGCCGGCCAACTGCTACCCTGAAGGGCGCGTGCTGGCCCGCGAACGCGGACGCTTAGACACGCTCCAACCCGACGAATCGCGCAACTTTGAGCTGAGCATCAGCATTGAAGAGCTAACATGAGCCTGGCTACCTACTCGCGGAAGTGCTGATCTAAGAAGGGCTTCAGCGCTTCCAAATCAGGCTCAGCGCCGCGCGCGCCAGGACGGATGAAGCTCCGATCCATGACCAGGCTCTCGTGGCGTCCAGCATTGAGCAGAATGGCGGGGGCGAGGATTAGCGCTTCTCCCAGGGTGAGGTCGCTCTCCACCGAGGCTTGGAAGACGCTCCACGCCGTCCCCCAATTCAACGGATTGGCCAGACGCGCTGCCAGGCCGCGCACAACCTGCTGCTGGCGCGCCGCTCGGCCGTAGTCATCGTCCACGTTGCGCATACGGGCGTAGATGAGGGCCTGCTCGCCGCTGAGAGTCTGTGGGCCTGGCTCAAAGCTGACAACTTTTGTGCCGTAGTCGATGGTAGGAAAAGCGCGATCGACCAGAAGACGCGGCACATCCACCTCTACTCCGCCCAGCGCGTCAATCAGAGCGACGAAACCCTGAAAATCCAGGCGCAGAGTGCGATCAATGCGCAGCTCTAAGCTTGCTTCGATAGCTTCTTTGAGCAAAGGCATGCCTCGACCTGCACTCTCCAGTTCACCGAGCAGATTGATGGTGTTGACTCGCTGCAAGCCGTAATTCGGCGCGCGCAGGAAGACATCGCGCGGGATAGATAGGACGGCCACTTCAGCGCGGCGTGGGCGCACGTTCACCAAGAGGACGGCATCGGTGCGGGCTTGCACGCCTTCTCCAGGGCGCGCGTCCAAACCTGCAATGAGCAGCGTGAACGACGCGGGCGCAACCAGGGTGTAGAAGATGGTCGTCACGCCGCAGGCCAGCAGCAAAGCTAGCACCGCAAAGACAACGACTCGTAGTCGTGGATTTTGAGTCATTCTGCCTCTTTCTGCAGGCTTCGGAGAGCGCACACGTCTTCAGCTTCATCTTCCCGCGCTGGCCCTCAAGTCCAGGCACAAGGATCGTCGGGATCAGCATAAGGGTCTTTGACCAGACGACGGCGCAGACAGCGCTCTAGGCCAGACGGCAGACGGCGCAACAACCATTTGGCCGTGCCATGCCCCACCCAACGCGGATAGCGCCACAGCTCAGCCCAGCGCGCCTGAAACTCTGACCATTGGCCGACGCGCACGGCGCGCGCCAGCTCATCCAGCACGCCCTCCACCCACTGATGGCGCAGCGTAGCGGGCAATTCTGCCCCGCCATGCCGCCTGACGATCTGCTCTAGTTCCAACAAACGTTTGTAGCCCCCACTGCGCGATTTGGTCTCTGGAAAAATCTTGACGATGGCGCGCACCTGCGGCACGAAGGCCGCTGGGTAGCGCTTGCCAATCCTCAGCCAATAGTCATAGTCCATGCCGTAGTGCAGACTCTCGTCGATCAAGCCGCACTGGTCAACAACTTCGCGGCGCAAGAAGACAGTGGGCTGTGTGATATAACAGCCAAACTTCAACAGCTGGTCGTAGTTCCAGGGCAGCGTGTGATGGCGGAAGGCATTGGGCGTGCCATCGGCGTTGACCAAGCGCGGGCAGCCGTAGAGCCAAGCCGTCTGTGGATGAGCCTGGAAGTAACGCACGGCCTGCTCTACGGTGTCGGGCAAGTACAGGTCGTCAGCATTGAGCCAGGTCAGCACATCGCCTTTGGCGCGCTGCCAGCCTTTGTTGATGGCGTTGCTCTGACCGCTGTCGCGTTCGCTAACGACGGTCATCTTATCAGGGTGCAGAGCGGCGTAGCGCTGGGCAATCTCTACTGTCCCATCCTGCGATCCACCATCCATGATGATATACTCAAGGCGCGGGTAGGTCTGGCCCAACACCGACTGTATGCTTTCTTCGATGAAATCTGCGCCGTTGTACACCGGCGCAACGATGGAGACGAGGGTCATAAAGCTCTCAGGGAGTTATGGCACGTATCGGCATTGCAGCTCAGTTCAGAGATGGCAAGCAGGGCGGCGTTCAGCAATTCGTTATTGGGCTAGCCCAGGGTTTGTCGCGCCTATCAGGCGACGATGAGTATATCTTCTTTGCTTATGCAGATCAAACAGAATGGCTGAAACCATACCTGAGCGGCCCATGCCGATTAGAAATTACCCATCCTGCCCCGGATGTTCCCTGGTATAAGCGACCTTTTCGCCAATCGAAGGCGCTCCGCCGCGTCTGGCACGCTCTTCGCCAACGGACAAGCCACGTCGTAGTGCCGCGCTCTGACGGTTTCATCGAGAGCTACAAGCTTGATCTCATGCACTTCACCAACCAAGACGCCTTCCTGACTACCGTTCCCAGCATTTATCATCCCTGGGACTTACAGCATTTGCACCTGCCCAATTTTTTTACGCCGTTGGAACGCGAACATCGCGAAACACGCTACCGAGCTTTCTGCGAGCAGGCGCGCATGGTCGCCGCAGCATCCACCTGGATTCGCGATGATCTGCTGGCTCATTATGCTCTGCCGTCCGACAAAGTGCGCGTCGTGCCGATGGCTTCTGTCCTGGTGGGCTACCCACAGCCCAGTGAGACACAAATCCAAGCCCTGCGCGCGCGCCTCCCGCAACGTTTCCTGTACTATCCAGCACAGACGTGGCCACACAAGAATCATCTGGGCTTGCTAGAAGCGCTAGCCTTGCTACGCGACAACTATCAGCTTCGTGTGCCTGTCGTCTTCAGCGGCGGACAAAATGCTTACGCCAAAATCATTCGGCGAACTATCAAACGTCTGCGTCTGAACGGTCAGGTCATTAGCCTGGGCTATGTCTCGCAAACCGAGGTGCAGGCGCTCTATCAGCTAGCCGAGGCGTTGGTCTTCCCTAGCTTATTTGAGGGCTGGGGACTACCAATTACAGAAGCGATGAGCGCTGGCCTGCCTATCTTGTGCGCGCGCACTACCCACCTGCCTCGGCTCGTGGCCAATGCTGGTTTGCTGTTCGACCCATACGATCCGCACGCTATAGCTCAGGCTATCCGCCAGCTATGGACGGATTCGGCCTTACGCCGAGATTTGCGCGCGCGCAGTCTGGCTCGTGCCAGCCTGTTCACCTGGGAGACAACAGCTCGGCACTTCAGCGCACACTACCACCGTCTGCTAGGTCAGACGCTCAACCCACAAGAACAGGCCCTGTTGGACGCACCGCCGCTAGTATGAATCAGGAGCGAGTAGCAACAAACGAATACATACGTCCTGGTCTCTTATCGCGCCAGACCAAAACGTCCTGCACACGCCGCAGCAAAAAGGGCTTGCTCATCAACCAGCGCGCCAGCGCTGGTGTGAGAATGCGCCCCAGCTTGCGCTGGAGGTTGCTCAGATAGTCGTCCTGAGAGATGGGAGCGTAATTGATGACGCTGTGAGCATAGCCCAGCACCTCACAAACGCGCAGTCCTGCTGCCCTCATGCTATCCAGGTATTCTTGCAGCAGATAGGCGTTTTCTCCTTGCGTGTATTTGTGGATAGGGTGAGGGTCATAAAAAGCTTGCAGATCAGCTTTGCGGCTGATGACATGCTCGCGGGTGGCAATCAACAGCCCCCCAGGGCGCAAGAGTCGGAAAATCTCGCGCATAAGAGCAGGCAGGTCTGGAATATGATGAAGCACCTGGCGAGCATAGACCAGATCAAATGCAGCCTCTGGAAAGGGAGCGCGTTTGCCGAAGGCATGAACGACGGGCAGGTGGTGATCGGGTCGCAGTGCGCCGTAGCCCACGACGGGGTCAGGATCAGGCTCTAGCAGCACAGGCCGAAAACCCAGCGCGCGCCAAGCCAGCGAAGCCATGCCATTACCTCCACCCAAATCCAGCAGACGACCTCCTGTACGTCGATAGTGGCGCGCAACAATTTGCTGCGCCTCTGCAAATTCTTCGCTGTGCAGAAAACGCTCGGCGGCACTGTCGACTTCATCATATTAGCATTGTCGGACGAACTCCTGCATGTCGGGCAAGGTGCGCCAGTAGGCAAAGACTTGGCCGGGAGTGGTGAAGAGTGGGTCATAAGCAAGCGACAAGGTCATCACGACACATTCAGCTCTTTTCGTCTTATCTCGGTACACAAATCTTCATCTTCTGCATGGAACACGACAATGTCGCAGTACGGAACAACGGATTGGCCAGAAAGGTAGTGGTCTATGTCGTCGACAATGCTTATGCTTCCCTCTGACAAGTCCAGAGTCAGCAAGTAACTGCCAAAATTATCGTAGAAGATAATTTTTCGGTAACCCAAGCCCATGAGCCACTTGAAGACCGTCTTGCCATTGGGGCTGTGTTGTCTGAAAAGTTTTGGCACATATTCAAATAATACAACCGGCTTGAGCCGTCGCAGCATCTCCTCTTGGTCTTCTAAGATACAAATATCATAGCCGTCAGTGTCGATCTTGAGGACTTTTACACGGTCTGACAGGCTTGGGTACTCTCGAAGAATTTCACTCAGACGAGCTTGGTTGTGGATGCCAGTCTGTCCTGTTTTTGTAGGTGAAGCAGTTCCACCTTGCTTGACCAACACACCTTCAAATTTTTCTGATCCTATAACAAATGTATTGACAGCGTAAACTCCGTCCAGCCGAGATATGTTCTGCTCTAACATCTTGAAGTATTCAAGACTACCTTCAATACATAAGATTGGATTCTGCATTTCGGAGCGCAGCAAAATGGCCGTATCACCAACGTTAGCACCAATATCTACCAAAGCTGCGTCAGGATACTTAAGTATAACCTGCGATGCCACGGTAACAATGTTAGATGAGTACTTTGGATAGACTTTGAGAATGAAAGGTAGCTCATGAGAGAACGGAAGCAGTACCCTTTGATCTCGCAGATCATAGTGTATTAAGGGGTCTATAAACACCAAAAGGCTTCTTCTGAGCCGTTTGAGAAGCCTAATTTCAAGACGATTGGGAGAGTTCAGGATACGCTGAGTGATGAGCTGAGCAACTTTGTTAATCATAGATACACCTTATTTACGCAGACGCCGAACAATCTGCCTTGCTGCTAGTTTAAGCTGCCTCGGTCGTCTGTACGCGGCAATCTCATGCGCAGTCATTTGGAGACGTTGGCTTAAACTCATTGGCTGAATTTCAGGACGGCAGACATGAGTATGTATAGACTCCTCTACTTGTCTTGCAAAGCGATCCCAGTTGAAATGGCTGTCTAGCAAGTTCCAGTTAATGGCCTGCCACTCGCGCAGTTGGCTCTCGTCCACCTGCTGCAAGTAGCGCAAGACAGCTACAGCCCCCTCCACGTCGTTCAACGGCACGTTGATGATGCCTTTGTAGCCCTCATAACCGCTCTGAGGGGTACAGACGGGGATCAAGCCCCAAGCCATCGCTTCCAAAATCGTGGTGGGGTTGGCGTCAGATGAGCCAACTGTGATGAGAAAGTCATAATCGGCTATGCGCTGGCGCGCTGCTTCTTCCTTGAAGTTGAGGAAGCCCAGACGACGCAGATGAGAGTAACGATTCGAGCCGTTGCCGATCCAGTCAATAGGCTGGTATCGAGCAATTTTATCCAGATAAGGGATGTTTTTAGGCACGTGATCGTTGCCGATGTAAACAAAGCGACGTTCTCCTGGTGGATTAAACGCATGCTTCATAGGCGGAAAGTGGTCGCGGTTGACAGCTAAATCTAGATGGATCATGCGCGGCAGCCAGTGGGCGCAGGGCGTTTGAGCTACGCGCTGAAACCAATATCTGCCTGTGATCGCCAGGAAAGCATCGCAATGTGGCACAACATGGCGCAAGAAAGCGATGTAGCGTAAATCACTATGCGCGTAGGGCGCCATCAGCAGCACGCGCCTCCAACCAGGTTGCTTCATGCTGTTGCGGAAAATTGTGAAGGGTATCGGATGAGCATGGCCCAACAGCACATCACCTGGCTCAGGTCGTATCGTCTGAGGCGCGTCCCAGTCGTAGTAGATCACCTCATGGCGCTGGGCTAGGCGTCTGCCCAGCTCCACACCAATCGCGTCTGGAGTAGAAATGCGCGCGGCGTTGTGTGGGTAGATGAGGTGAATACGAGTCATGGACGCCTCATCCGCAACATGCGGCGAATGTAGAAGAGACTAGGAAGAATGACACAAATCCACTGAGCAATGATCGAACCCCAAACGACTCCTGGTATGCCAATCTGGTGGGTCAGGAAAACGCTTAAGCCGAGGTTAGTAGCACCGAGGACGAGCGCTGTGACCACTTGAAAGCCGATCACGTTCGCACCATTCAGCAACACAGCGATTGGCCCATTGAGACTGTTCATAGTCGTCCAGATAGCTAAACCAAGCAGCAGCAGAGTGTCAGGTTGAACGACCTCCCCCACCCACAGGTGCAGAATAGGCTGTGCAAAGAGCGCCAATCCACTGCAAATGGGCAGGCTGACAACAAGCCCCAGGCCGATAGATGCGCGAAAGGTCTTGCTCACCCAGGGCCAGTCCCCGCGTGCGATGGCCTCGCCGTAGGCCGGCCAGAGTGGATTGAAGAAAATCGCTAAAAACACAACCACTAGGCGAAAGAGCTGCGCAGGCACGGCATACTGCGTCACGGCCTGAGGGCCAACGATCTGCGTAATCACGAAGCCATCGATGCTAAAGCTGACGACTCCAACCACTTGCAAAACGAAGAACAAAGTACCTGAGCGAAGCAGACGCTGCACCAAGCTCGCGTCGAACTCAGTCAGCCTGGGCCACAATTCTTTGTGGCGGTGCGCAAACAGCACCCAGCCGTTGAGCGCCGTCACGAGCAGTGGCGTGCCGCTCAAAGCCAGGACGAGCCAGGGCAGGTCGGCTTCTAATGAGACAACCAGGAGGAGCGACAATAACGCCAGCAGGCGCCCCGCTCCAACCCACAAGCTGTCGATGTAGCTCTCTTGCAAGCCCATTTGCACTCGCTGGACGATCCCTAACGGAATACTCAGCAGAGCCACAACCAAAAAAACGGCCGCTGACGGGCCAGCTTCTGCCACAGCTTGGGCCGATTGTACGTTGAAGAGTCTAGCCCACGGGATGATCGGATAGATGAGCGCTAGCAAGCCTCCGAAGAACAAAGCCAACCCAATCAACAGGACGAGAGCGCTGCTGATGTAGCCACGCGCTAGGCGCATGTCGCCTCGGCCGTAAGCCTCTGCGACTGCGTTAAGCAGCCCGTTGCCTAGTCCGAAGTCGGCGAAGGCCAGCACAGCTACCAGAGAGCTGAGGACGAACCACATGCCATAACGTTCCTCGCCCAAATAGTTGACGATCAGAGGAGTCGTTATCAGCGTCGTCAACATGCCTATTCCACGCGCTGTCAACGAAGCCAGGAAGGCCAGGCCAATTCGTCGGTAGCGCTCTTTAGAGCGCTCGGCTGCGCTATGTCCACTAAAGCTCGGCGAGCGCACATAACTGGCCATGCGGCGAAGACGTTGCCACCACAAAGCTAGGCTCATGCCTCCTCTCCAACGCTTCAGCGCTTGTAGCCGATGTAGTAGAGTGTGTCAAAACTGAAGTCAACACCCTCTAGGGTAAAACGTTCTGGGACAATGCGCTGATAAATAGGGTCGAAATGAGTCTGCAGGAAGCCATCCAGAACACATCGATCCACTTTGAGCGGATGTGCAGCGTCGTATTGAGATAAGACGGTCTGGCTAACCTGCTCATGATCGTAGTAGCGATCATGGAAAACCAGCAGACCACCCCTATCCAGAGCCGCGAGGATATTGCGGAATACTGCCTGAATGTCGTAGCAATGCTCAATTACGTTGATGATGACCAGCAAATCAGCGGCAGGCTCTATCTCAGGCATTTGTTCGATTGGCAAGGCCAAGAGTTGTCGGACAGACATGTTGTGTGAGGGAAACAGCTCGCGCGCCAAAAAACGATAGGCAGCGGGCCAAACACGACCAAGGACAGGTCTCAACCAGGCATCGAGGCCACCACGCCGCGTATACAAGCGTTCACGAGTGTAGTTACAAAATTTATGAGATAGGTAAGACTCAATCAACAGATCAAGCAGGCTCACCGACTCGATCTGACACAACTGGCCAATAAGGCTCAGATTAGTGAAAGGCCCGCAGCTCAACTCCAGAGCATGAGTGAAGCGCCTTCCTCTGGGCGCGGCATAGCCATCAAACATCGCCATGTGCTGATCGTTGCGGTCGTTGGCGACATGCCGACCACGCACCATCCAATGGTTGCGCTCGGCCTTCTGAGCTTTCTGCCAACGCTCCAGCGGTACGTGCGTGATGCCAGACTTCTCGCTGATGTACGCAGCATCGTTTTCGGTTTCCGGCGCACGACGTGCGTCTTCGTCGGTGCGTATGGTCACCTCTTCGTCAATGTGCAGAGGTTTCATGGATTTACCTTCGATCTGAGTGGCTCATGACGGGATTTATTGCCTAGCCACAAACCTCCGTAGAGCAAGATAAGAGGCGTGACCTGCATGAGCAGTCGATCCAATGCCGTGTCTAAATGCCAGTCCAAAGGCGCTGGCGTGGTTAAAAAGACGAAGAAATAGCCTGCCAGCATGGCAGTAATCAGCCAGAGAATGAATGTCTCTCGCGGAGGTTGGAGATGAGGACGCTGAGCGAGGCTATAGAAGGCAATCCCTCCCAGCGTGATGAGTACAAACCAGCCCTCCATCATGTAGGCGGCTGCGATTTGCAGATAACGGGAAACATCCATCAGACGATTCAGCGTCTGCTCACCCTGACCTGCGATCAGATCGTTAGGTGTGGGGACAATCCCCTTGAAGAGCAAGTAGCTCACCAGACTCGGCAGCAAGCCTAGCACCCAAGCCCAAAACCTCTGTCTTCCTGTTCGCTGAGCCAACAGGCTAACGACGAAGACAAGCGTGAAGAGCGCGCCTTCGTTTTTCGTCCACAGCGCACAGCCCAAAGACACACCGACAAGCCCTGTTGACCAGGGGGATGATTCTTTTGTCAATCGCCATAAAGCGACTGACAACAACATATAAAACGCTAGGGGTATGTCGGCCATCTGAGAGGCGCCCATGCGGACGTAGTTGGGCTGCATGAGCAATAGACCCATGCTCACCAGACCCCAATGCCAATCAGTGCTGCGCGTCATCAAGAACAGCAAGTAGGCTGTGCCTGATGTGTAAAAGAAGGCTAAAACAATGCTGACTACCACATGCTCTTGGCCCAGGATCATCCATCCACGCACGACAGACAGCGGCACGAGGAGCGGGTAATCTGTATGAGAGAACTCTAAAATGGGAGAGAAAGCCCTCATCCACTCTGCACCGCTGTAATACAAGAAGCGCGCCCTCAAATTCCAAATGGCGAAAGCGTCGCCCTCACCGTGCGGGAAGGCCCACGACCGCGTGACAAAGTACACGACTCCTGTCGCCACGAGAAGGCCTATTAGGAGATATAGCCAAGAGCTTCGCTTGGCATGACCGCACACTCTTATAGGCACAGCCCGCACCACCCAGTGGAACAAGCCGAACAAACTCACGACCTCAAGGATCAGCAGAACTACGAACGGCAAGTTCCAGAGCAAGATCAGAAAGTGAATCCAGGCACGCACACCTAACCAAAGTCCAAAAACGGTCACCGTGAGCGGGACGAAGCGCTTCACGGGCCGAACTCCTTTGTCTCCACCAGGTAGTGCTGCTCATTTAAGCGGCGCAAGACGCGATAGCCGACTAGTTCGCTTCTATCGGGCATGTCAGCAATCAGCAGACGGCAGCACGTTGTGCTATGAGCGACTAAGCGGGGGACGAGCGAGTTGGCTACTTGGCGATAGCGCGCCGCTGCAAGATCAGGATGAGTTTGGCTCGTCAGAAAGCCCAGGACTTCTTCTTCGGGAAGATCAGCCAGTTGTTCGCGCAGTTCTGAGTAAATATGTGGAGCATGAGCCGGAATTTTTGACGGCTGAAGCGCAATCGCTACGGAGTAAACAGCCTCTAAACTGAAGACAATTGCCATCAGCAAAGCGCCGAGGACGTACATCAGGGAAAGAGTCGTCTGAAGTTTTCTCATTCTTGAGTATGTTAGCTCCGCGCCTGTTTCTGTTACGCCGCGATAGAAATCTACTCTATTGTATCGTAAAACGTGCGCTGCGAGACTAGTCTCTTGACCTGCGAAGCATGGACATGAGCATCAGAGTAGCGCACCGCGCTCGTCCTTCCATTCTGGGCTACTTCACGTCTTGCCAGGCCGTATAAACGGCCTTCTGGCCAGCCTTCATGGCGCGCAGGAGCGCGTCCTGATCGACAGGAATGCTGAAGACGCGCACGCCCACCGCGTTGTAGATGGCGTTGCAGATGGCTGGCGTCGTGTTGATAGACGGAATTTCGCCCACGCCTTTCGCGCCATATGGGCCAGCTGAAGCACGATCCTCCACCAAGCGCGAGATGATGTGTGGCGTGTGCTTGATGCTCGGCATTTTGTAGCGGGCGAGCAGGCGCGACCAGGGCTTGCCTTCTTCGATGATGAAGGCCTCGCTCAGGCAGTTGCCCATCGCCATGATAATACCACCTTCAATCTGGCCTTGCAGCATGAGCGGATTGATAGCGCGACCAATATCCGTGCTGGAGACGATCTTCAGCACATGGACTTCACCCGTCTCGGTGTCGACCTCGACCAGCGCCGCCTGTGTGGCATAGCTGAAGGCAAAGTGCATGTCGCCGCCCGTGCCGAGCGGCTGGGTGGCTGGAGCATGATATTCGTAGCGTGTACGCGGCTGGACGCCATGCGCCTTCATGTGCTTCACAATCTCGCCCACTTCTACCGCCTTGCCGTTGGTGCGCAGCAAACCCTCCTCATAGCGGATGGAGTCGGGCGACACGTCGTAGAGTTCAGCAGCGTACTGCGTGAAGGCTTCGCGCAGCGCGATCGCCGCGTGGCGCGCCGCGTTGCCCGTCATGAAGGTTTGGCGGCTAGCCGTCGTCGGGCCGCCGTTAGGCGTCCGATCCGTGTCGCACAGCAGGACGCGCACCTTCTCGTAGGGGACGGCCAGTTCTTCGGCGGCGCACTGAGCCACCACATGCGCGATACCCTGCCCCATGTCAGCAGCGGCGGTGCGCACTTCTACGCTGCCATCTTCAAAGGCTTCAATCTCGGCTTCGCTTTTGTCCGGCGCGCCGCCACCCAAGCCCGTGTTCTTGTAGGCACAAGCCACGCCCCAGCCGTATGCTTTGTGACCTTCGCGCCAAGCCCAGCGGAAGCCGCTGCCGTTGTGATGAGCATACATGTCCTGCTGCACGTCGCCGATGGTCTCCAGCAAGCCCACCGATTCGCGCAAGAGCTGGCCAGTCGCCGTCGTGACGCCGACGCGCTGCGCGTTGATTCGGCGCAGTTCCAGGGCGTCCATGCCCAGCGCCTCAGCGATCATGTCCATGTTCTGTTCCACTGCGAAGGCCGACTGGGTGACGCCGAAGCCACGAAACGCTCCACTGGGTACGTTGTTGGTATACATGGCGTAGCAGTCGATCTGCGCATTGGGGACTTCGTAAGGTCCGGTGGCGTGCGTCGTAGCGCGCGTCATCACCTTGTCAGAGAGGGAGGCGTATGCGCCGCCGTCGCCATACAGCTCGGCTTGGATGGCCACCAGCTTGCCGTCTCGGCGCGCGCCAGTCTTAATCTTGATGATCGTCGCGTGGCGCTTGGGATGAAAAATGAGCGATTCTTGGCGGCTGTAGAGCATTTTCACAGGCAGACCCGTCACAGTCGCCAGCATGGCTACATGGATTTGGCCGGCAATGTCTTCCTTGCCACCGAAGCCACCGCCGATCAGCGTGCCGACGACGCGCACTTCCTCCTCAGGCAAGCCCATCGCGCGCGCAATCTGGTTGCGATCCTGGTAAGGAATCTGCGAGCCGACGTAGACGGTGAGCTTGTCGTGGCCAGGATAGCCTTTCGGCACGCCAACGCTACACTCCGGCTCTAAGAAGGCGTGTTCGGTGGTGGGAGTGCGATAAGTGTTTTCGACGATGACATCGGCTTCGGCGAAGCCGCGCTCTACGTCGCCATGCCGCACTTTGATGTGCTTGAGCAAGTTGCCCGTCGGATGATTGGGGTGCAAGATCGGAGCTTCGGGCGAGTGGGCATAGATCGGATCAGCGACAACGGGCAAGGGTTGATAGTCGACCTCGATCAGCTTTAGGGCTAGTGCTGCAATATCTTCGCTATCGGCTGCCACAATAGCTACTGCGTCGCCGACGTAGCGCACCACGTCGTGGCACAGCACAGGCCAGTCGCGGTACACCAGTCCGTGCAAGTTCTCGCCTGGCACGTCTTCATAGGTCAAGACAGCGCGTACCCCTGGCAGAGCTTTGGCCTTGTCAGTGCGTATGGCCAGAATACGAGCATGAGGCAGTGGGGAGCGCAAGGTACGCGCGTAAAGCATACCCTCAAAGACGTAGTCGTCCGTATACTTGGCGGCGCCTGTCACCTTCTCCACCGCTTCTTGCGGCATAACCGAGCGGCTGATGACGCGCAGCGGTTCGCTCACTTCAGGATCGTTGACGGGCAGCGGTGGCAAGCCCTGCATTTCTCGCCCTGCCGATTGGATAGCTTGGATGACGCTGGTGTAGCCAGTGCAGCGACAGTAAGTGTCTTTCAAAGCGATCTTAACGTCCTGTTCTGTTGGATTAGGATTCTCCTCCAGCAGCGCGCAGCTCGTCATCATCAGGCCTGGCGTGCAGAAACCGCACTGCACCGCCCCGTGACGGATGAATTGGCGCTGGATCGGGTGCAGCTCGTCGCCCTGGGTCAGACCTTCAATGGTGGTCACGCTGCGCCCCGCCGCCTTCCACACAGGATAAATGCAGCTATCGACGGGCATGCCATCGACCAAGACGGTGCAAATGCCACATTCGGCCTCTTCGCAGCCGATCTTCGTCCCTGTCAGTCCCAGGTCATAGCGCAGGAATTGAGCCAGCGTGCGCGACTCGGCTACATCGCGCTGATAGTGCTGACCATTCACGGTAATTTTCAGCTCAGCCATGTCGTTCTCCCCTCACGAATACACTATGACTGCAAGACACGATTACAACCCCACGCCCTGCGGAATAGCCTGGCCTGTGCGAGCGCGTTCGACCGCCAGGCCCAGGGTGCGGCGCAGCAGCACGCCGATCATCTCGCGGCGGTAATCGGCAGTGGCGCGGTACTTGCTGGTGCGAGGGTGCAAAGCTGCCTGCGCCCAATGAGCCACGCGCTCAATCGTCGCTTCATCAGTAGGCTGGCCGACGAGCTGAGCTTCGACTTCGCTGGCACGAGCAGGCGTCGGGCCAATCGGCGCAATGCTCACGCGCGCTGAGGCGAAGTGCTGGCCTGTTTCATCCAGTTCCACCCACGCTGCGCAGCCCAGGATAGGCAAGGCCACGCCTTGCGGACGCATGATCCGCTTGAAGGCGCTGGCTTGGCGCGTTCCGCACAGCGCTAGACGGAAGCGGACGAGTAGATCACGCGCAGGGTTCAAGGCAGACTTGCCTGGCCCCAAGAATAGCTCTTTCAAGGGCAGCCAGCGACGCTGGCCCTCGATGATGACCTCCGCCTGTGCGTCTAAAGCGATGAGCGAGGTTGTGCCATCGGCGGCAGGCAGCGCATGGGCCACGTTGCCCCCCAGCGTCGCTACGTTGCGCACTTGCGGCCCACCGACGACGCCACAGCTCTCCACCAAGCAGGTGGCCCTGCTGGCCAAGACAGGGTGCTTGACGATCTGTGCATGCGTCGCCCCTGCCCCAATGATGACCTCATTAGCGCTGACCTCCAGGCTCATCAGCTCTGGAATGCGCGTGATGTCGATCAGCGCCACGAAAGGCGCGTGCGTCTCAGCTTTGGCTTCCACCAGCAAATCCGTTCCGCCAGCCACCACGCGCGCCTGCCCCTGGTAGCGCTCTAGCAGGGCTAGCGCTTCGCTGGTGGTGGATGGGATGTGGTACGACTCCCATAGCTTCATACTGGACGTCCTCTCTGGTGCATCAAGCGCTGCGCTCCAGCGCTGCACAGGCCATCATCGCGCCGATCTGGCTGAGGCTGGCCTGTGCGCGGCGCGTCACAGACTAACATTCATCTCAGCGTAGATCCAAGCGACAGTCTAGCCTCGATTATAGCCAAATTCATCGGCAATCGGTACAAGCCCGAAAGCACGAACTTCGTCACAAGTGGCAAAACGCCCCGAAAGGCGTCTTGGCAAAGTTCATCGTCAGGGCTGGAGTGCTATGCTTCGCCCAAGTAGGCCTTGCGCACCGACTCATCAGCAGCCAGAGCCTTGGCGCTATCGCTGAGGACGATCTCGCCGGTTTGTAGCACATAGCCGCGATGAGCCACTTCCAGGGCCATCAGAGCGTTTTGCTCAACTAGGAGGATGGTCTTGCCCAGCTTGTTGATCTCAGTGATGATGTCGAAGATGGCCTCCACCAGCACTGGCGCTAGGCCCATGCTCGGCTCGTCCAGCAGCAGCACGTCAGGATCGGTCATCAGGGCGCGAGCGATGGCCAGCATCTGCTGCTCGCCACCGCTCAGCGTGCCACCTTTTTGGTTGACGCGCTCCTTGAGGCGTGGAAATAGCTCAAAAGCGCGCTCCATGCGCTGCTTGGCGACGGCACGATCTTTGACGTTCCAGCCCCCAAGCTCCAGGTTCTCCAGCACCGTGAGCAACGGGAAGATGCGTCGCCCCTCTGGCACGTGGCTAATGCCCATAGCAGCAATGTCGTGGACGCGCATACCGTTGATGTCCTTACCCTGGTAGCGCACCGTGCCGCGCTTAGGCTTGAGGACGCCGCTGATGGTGCGCAGGGTCGTACTCTTGCCCGCCCCGTTCGTGCCAATCAGGGTGACGATTTCGCCGCGCCCTACAGTCATTGAAATGCCCTTCAGGGCATGGATGTGGCCATAATAGGTGTGCAGATTTTCTAGTTCTAGCACAGTTTGCATGCTCATTGAGCGCTCTCCTGGGCTGCGCGCCGCCCCAAATAGGCTTCAATCACGCGCGGGTTGCTGCGTACCTCTTCAGGCGTGCCTTCGGCGATCTTCTCGCCATAGTCCAGCACGCTTATATGCTCGCTGATCCCCATGACGACTTTCATGTCATGTTCAATCAAAACCACCGTCACGCCCAACTCGTCACGAATCTGGCGGAAGAGGTTCATCGCCTCCAGGCTCTCCTGTGGATTCATGCCGGCGGTCGGTTCATCCAGCAGGATCAGACGCGGATCGCTGGCCAGCGCGCGGGCAATTTCCACGCGGCGCTGATCGCCGTAGGGCAAATTGCGAGCCAACTCGTCGCCTTTGCCCGCCAAGCCGACGAAGCGCAGCAGGTCGCTGGCCTTTTGCCGCACGCGCATCTCTTGCCGCTGGAAGGCAGGGGTGCGCAGCAGCGTGTGGACGAGGTTCATGTTCAGGCGCGCCGTCTCTCCCACCATGACGTTCTCCAGCACCGTCATGCCAGGGAAGAGACGAATGCTCTGGAAAGTGCGGCTGATGCCGGCTGCATTCACCCTATCTGGCGACAAGCCCAACAGCGAACGACCGCCAAAGTTGATTTGGCCGTAGTCTGGCTTGTAAATGCCCGTCAACAGGTTGAAGAAGGTCGTTTTACCAGCCCCGTTCGGGCCGATGATAGCGCTGATGCTCTTCTCTTCGATACCGATGGTCACGTCTTTGACAGCTGTAATGCCGCTGAAGGACTTGACCAGGTTTTTTACATCCAGCAAGGGGCGTCCCATGACTCACTTCACTTTCTTGGTCTTTGGCTCTTCTTCGATCTTCTCCTCGCGTTCGGCCAGCAGCTCTAGACGGCGTCGCGCCGCCGGCAGCAGGCCTGCCGGACGAAAGATCATCATCAGCACCAGCAGCAGGCCGAAGATGAACGGCTGATACTTGGTCGGATCAAGCGAGGAAGGCAGAGTCGGCACGGCAGCGCGGATGAGCGCCGAGAGGTTGTTGAGGATGTGCTGATCGACTAGGGTGATAATCATCGCGCCCAGCAGCACGCCCTTGATGTTGCCCATACCGCCGACGATGACCATGACCAAGATGCCGATGGATTGCAGCAAGCCGAAGCTGGTCGGGTCGATGAAGGTCTGCTTGGCCGCGTACAGCACGCCCACCGCCCCGCCGAACGAAGCGCCAGTAGCGAAGGCCAGCAACTTCATGCGCACCAGCGAGACACCCATCGCGCGCGCCGCCACTTCGTCCTCGCGGATGGCCGTCCAAGCGCGGCCAATAGGCGACTCTTCTAGGCTGCGAGCCACGACGATAATCAGACCAATCAGGCCAATCGCCAGGAAGTAGAACATGAGCTGGCGCGCGATCGGGCCAGGAGCAGCCAGTGGTATCTGGAAGAAGTCGGCTACGCCGTCGGTCAAAGATTGCAGGAAGTCTGGCAGCGGAGGACGACCAATGCTGTGCAGCCCTTGCGAGCCGTTGGTCAGGTTGACGGGCTGGTCTAGGTTGCGCGCCAGAATGCGGATCAACTCGCCAAAGCCCAGCGTGACAATGGCCAGGTAGTCGCCTTTCAAGCGGATGACTGGCGAGCCAAGCAGAATGCCGATGATGGCCGCGACGATGATCCCCAACACAAGGAAAGCATAGAAGTTAGCTGGATCAACCGTCCAGCCGTTCTGGCGAAAGACAGTGTTGGCTTCCGAAGTGAACATGCCCCACAGATATGCGCCGCTGGCGAAGAAGGCCACATAGCCCAAATCCAACAAGCCTGCAAAGCCAACGACGATGTTCAGTCCCAAGGCCATGCCTGCAAACAAGCTGATTTGGATCGCCAGCTCCAGATAGGCTGTGTTCACCAGGCCGATCACTGGTACAACGAAGAAGACAAAAGCCACCAGCAGCAGGCCGCGCCACAGATTCGGCGCGGGAATCGAGATGATGAGGATGGGCGACAAGATGAAGGCTGTGAAGCCTATCATGTTGAACAAAGGATACAGCGCCGCTTGGCGGCTGTTGCTGATGAGCACCATCGCGACTGTGGTCACAACCACATAGGCGATCATCGCCAGCGTGACGTTGATAGGCTTCTTGAGGAAGTCCTGCACGGGGTTCTGAGGAATGCTTGCAGCAGCCATCGCCTATACCTTTTCGTCTACTTTTTCGCCTAACAAGCCGCTGGGACGGAAGATGAGGATGAGGATGAGGATAGAGAAGGTGAAAATATCCGTGTAGCGCGTCCCCAGGGCCGGGAAGTAAACCAGAATACCATTCAAGAACGACTCGATGATCCCCAGCGTGAGGCCTCCGAGCAGCGCACCCGTCAGGTTGCCAATGCCGCCCAACACAGCAGCCGTGAAAGCTTTGAGTCCAGGGATGAAGCCGACGTAAGGCGTCACTGTGCCGATGTTTAGGCCGTAGAGCGCGCCGCTAGCTCCACCGAGCGAACCACCCAAGAAGAAAGTCAGAGAGATCATCAGGTTGACGTTGATCCCCAGCAGGCCGGCCATCGTCTGATCCTGAGAGGTGGCGCGGATGGCCCTGCCCCACTTTGTGCCATTGACGAAGTAATTCAGCGCCACCAGCATGATGACAGCGCTCACCACGATCAAGATGGAAGTCACGCGCACGTTGACGTTGGCCTCACCGAAGGTCAGACGAACAGGCGCGCGCAGCCATTCCAAATTATTCAGCGGATAAGTGAGGTTGAAGGCATTACGGGTGAGCGAGAAGAAGGCACGCACCACATCTTGCAGCACAAACGACAAGCCAATGGCTGTAATCAGCGGCACGAGGCGCGGTGCGCCGCGCAGCGGCCGATAGGCCACGCGCTCGATCAGCACAGCCAGCAGACCAGCCAAGAGACCAGAGCCAATCACCAACGTTGGCACGAGCATGAAAGGCGACATCTGCTGGAGCAAGCCGGCTTCCTGGATGCGCAGCATGATCTCATAGCCCGTCACTGCGCCCACCATGAAAATTTCGCTGTGGGCGAAGTTGATGAACTTGAGGACGCCGTACACCAAAGTGTAGCCTAGCGCCACCATCGAATAGACGAAGCCGATAGTGATCCCACTGATAATCATGCCGGGGAGTTGACGGCTGATCTGGTCAGCCAAGACGATACCAGGGCGCGGTTCTGGGACGAGCAGCGCCACCAAATAGGCTAGCAGCGTCAGCACCGCCGACGCGCCAACGATAAAAATTATCATCTGGCCAACAGGGAAGAGTAAAAACTTATAGAACCATGTTTGGCGCACTTCTTCCGGAATGACTCCGGTGAGCGGGGATGCCAACCCCCGCTTGGGTCTCAGATACGCTTCGGCGCTCATGGGCGTCTCCAGTTGCGGGATTGAAAAAGCGGCAGGACGACCTGCCGCTTGAGAGTGTAACTCAAACTGCTGAAATTTGCACCTTATTGGGGCGGCAGAATCACGGCATCGATGACGTGGATCACGCCGTTGCTGGCTTCGATGTCGGCCATGATGATGTTAGCGTCGTTGATCTTGGCGCCATCAGGGCTGACGCTGAAGGTGACGTCTGCGCCGTTGACGGTGGTAGCAGTCATGCCATCCTTCAAGTCGCTGCTCATGACCTTGCCAGGGATGACGTGGTAGGTCAGGATGGCGGTCAGAGTCTCGGTGTCGGCCAACACTTGCTCAGCCGTCAGGCCCAGTGCCGACAGAGCAGCAGCAAAGGCTTCGTCGGTGGGGGCGAAGACAGTGAAGGGGCCTTCACCAGACAGGGTCTCGACCAAGCCAGCGGCCTGGACGGCGGCGACCAGCGTGCTGAAGCCAGGGGTGCTGACGGCAATCTCAACAATGCTGCCCATATCACCACCCATCATCTCCGCAGCCGTCAGCGGCGAGGGGATTTCCAGAGTATCCAACAGGGTGTTGTTGCCCCACTCCGCGGGATCAGCCGAGCCGACCTGGAGGACGTAATACAGACCAATCTTGGGATCGCCGTTGGCATCGAAGGTGATCGTGCCAGTCAGACCTTCGTAGTCTTGGGTGGCGCGGATGGCGGCGGCGACGGCGGCGCGGGTGGGCACTTCACCACCGGCTTCCATGGCGGCGGCTTCAATCGCCTTCAAAGCGATGGCAGTCGCGTCGTAAGCCTGGGCGCTGAAAGGCTGCGGGCCTTCACCGTAGGCAGCGGTGTAGTCTTCGATGTACTGAGCAGCGTTCGGATAAATGCTCGCTGGGCCAGCGACCGAAGTGTAGTACGTGCCGACGCCAGCATCGCCAGCCAGCGAAGCGAACTCGGACGAGTCGAAGCCATCAGGACCCATGAAGATACCTTCGAAACCAGCGGTGCGAGCCTGGTTGATGAAGATACCCGTCCGGCTGTAATCGCCGCCGAAGTACACCATGTCGGGGTTCAGGGCCAAAATGGGCTGGATAACGCCGTCGAAGTTGGCCTGTTCTTCCGTGCCTTCGAAGCCCAGGACAGTAATCCCCAGGTTTTCAGCTTCTTGGCGGAAGAACTCGGCAACGCCCTGGCCATAGGCATTGGCGTCGTGCAGGATGTAGACGCTGGTCACGCCCAGGCTATTGGCGAACTGCGCGCCCGTCGGGCCTTGCAGGTCGTCGCGACCGCAGACGCGGTTGACCGTCGGAAGGCCGCGATCCGTGATGAGCGGGTTGGTGTTGGCGGGGGAGATCATGGCTAGGTCGAAGTCGTTGTAAACTTCGGAGGAGGGGATGGCGACGCTGCTGTTCAGGTGGCCGATCACGACCAGAATAGCGCTGTCGTTCACGATCTGCTGAGCGTTGGAGACGCCCTTCTCAGGATTGGCTTCATCATCGAAGGGAGCATACTGCACGGTGAAGCCCATGTCAGTCAGAGGGCCGCTGAGCTGGTTGATGGCCAGCTCCACGCCGCGGCTGATGCTCACGCCGAGGACGGACTGAGGGCCGCTGAGCGGGCTTTGCGAGGCAATCTTGATGACCTTATCTTGTGCCGAGACTACAGATGCGCCCAGAAGGGCCAGGGCGGCGACGCCCACCGTCAGGAAACGCTTCATCTTCATATATCTTCTCTCCACAATGCTGCGAGACCGATGAACGTGCTACAATTTAGAGCGCGCCATTTCCCACCGCTTTAAGGGAAATAGAGCGTTCTTTAAGCACTTGACGCAGAGTGTAGCGCGGCTTGCCTAGTCGTGTATGAGAATCTGCACTTCTGGATAAGGATTTGTAGAGAAAGTGGAGACATTACGCGGTGCAGTCTACGGATTATCAGCGGCGTCTATCTGGGGAGGCATGTACGTCGTCTCAGATGTTGTGCTAGACACCATTCCGCCTTTCAGCCTGCTGACGCTGCGCCTGCTGCTGGGGGCGCTGGTGCTGGCCTTGCTGCGCTTGGGCCAGAGTGGCAACCCAGAGGGCCTGAAATTGCCTGGCGCGCGAGTCGTACGCTATCTAGGCGTAGGCTTGGTCGGGTTCGGCTTCAGCCTGGGGGCGCAGTTCGTCGGCACTGCGTTGTCGACTGCCATCAACGGCGCGCTCATCACCAGCGCTTCGCCGGCCTTCATCTTACTCTTCGCTGCCTTGCTGCTGCGCGAACGCTTGCAACCAGTTCATCTGACAGCCATCAGCTTGGCGACAATCGGCGTGCTAGTCATCATCAACCCCGCTCAAGCCGAACTGGGTGGCCCGAACTTCCTGGGCGACGTTGCCCTGGCCATAGCTGCGCTCACTTGGGGTCTGTACAGCGTGCTGGCCCGCCTGGTGGGGCGCAGCGGCGATACGCTGCTGGTGACGCTCTATGCCTTGATCGGTGGGTTGTTCGTCACCATCCCTGCTTCGTTCATCGAACTCGCGGCAAACCCCGTCGACACAAACCAGATTGATCTATCCGTCATTTTAGGCGTGCTTTATCTGGGGATTGTCTCAACCGCTGGCGCGATGTGGCTCTGGAATCGGGCCTTTGCCCTGGTGGCAGCCAGCACAGCGTCGCTGTTCTTCTTCGCGCAGCCACTGGTGGGCGCGCTGCTGAGCGTGGCGCTGCTGAGCCAAGCTATGACCAGCGCGCTGTGGCTTGGCTCGGCGTTGATTGTGTTGGGGGTGTTGATCGCTCTGGTGAGTAGGCGCGCATGAGCCAGCCCTTGCTGGTGGCCTGCATTGACCTGGTCGGCGTGCAGGCGCACCTGGTTGAAGAGGGGACGAGCGCGCTGGAACATCACAGCAGCTCTGATGGCATGATGCTACAGACGTTACACCAAGCCATAGACGGCCTTCTGGCCCAGTGCGACAATGCGCCGCGTGCTGTGAGCGTGTGCCTCAGCGGCCTAGTTGACCCAAACCGAGGGATCATCCTGGACGCGCGCCGCGTCTTATGGCTGGACTTGCCGCTGGCAGAATTCGTCAGCACTCAATACGACCTGCCCGTTTGTGTGGATAACGAAGCGGCTCTCATCGCGCGCGCCCTCGACCCACAGGGGCAGAAGCGCCTGGTCGTGCTGCACAGCAATCCTTTTTTGGAGGTGGGTCTGGCCCTGAGAGGCCAATACCATCACAGTCTGGAGCTGCCCTCGGTGTCGCTGCTGAGCGTGTTACCCCCCGCCGCGCCACCCCTGACTTGCGCTCTCGCTCTGCGTCGGATGGGGTTGCGCCGAGACAACGCCGACGAAGACGCTCTAGACAGGCTGGACACGCTCAGTCAAGACCTCAGCGAGGTGATGTTCTGGGTCATCCATCTGCTGCGCCCCGCTGAAATTTGGCTGAGCGGTTGGCTGAGCGACATTGGCTCGCCCCTGCTGGAGCAGCTTAATCGGCGCTTACTCAATGACATGCCAGAACATGCCTCCTGTTCTCTTCACCTGGCCAACACAGATGAACTGCGCCTGCGCGGCGCTTGGTTACACGCCCTGGCGCGCGGCCTGTAGGAGTTATGCTGTGGCCGAGTCTGTGATTGCCCTCATCTCCGTTTGTGGAGCTGAACTCACCCATAAAGCCCTGAGCGAAGGGATAGCCGCTCACCTAACTCAGATAGGTAGTTACAGGCTTATGCCGCTCAGTTTGGCTGAGCTGAGCGACGTCCACGTCGACGGCGGAATCAGCCTGGGAAGCATTCATTCGGGCTGGGTTAGCCCCGATCATCTGCGCGCCTTGCGGGCCGCAGTGCCACTGCTCACGCTCGTCCAATACTCTTCGCGAGAAGCGCCCAGCGTCTCGTTCCATTTAGACGCCATGCTACACCGCGCCGTCGCCGACTTAGTGCAGCGCTGTGGACGCCGCCAAATCGCCTTGCTCAGCCATGCATACAGCACCTTCAGCCATCAGGCCGAGGGAGCATTCCAGCGCGCCATGCTGCGCCACAACCTGCTCATCGCTCCTGAGTGGCTCATCCATGCACATTCTGACCCAGAGTCGGTGGTGGAGGCCCTGGGAGCTTTTTTGGAGGCCGGCGGAGCGCTTGACGCCTTGCTGACAACTAGCACGCCCGCCGCCCTAGTCGCCCTCAAGGTACTCAAGGCTCATCGGTTGCGCGTCCCGCGCGATGTGTGCGTGATGGGCTTTGAGAATAGTCCCGCCGCACACCGAGTCGGGCTGACCACCTTCGCCAGCGATTGGCAGGCGCTCGGCCACCGCGCCGCCCGTCAACTCGTCGCACAACTGCGCCACGGCCCGCTCGTGGGCCAAACGCTCATCGATGCGCCGCTCATCCAGCGCAGCACTTGCCAGCCCTAATTGTCCACACTGCTCTGCAAGGAGAGGAAGCATGTCCACATCTCATCTGGCCCAGGAAATCGCCCAACAGCCCACTGTGATTGCGCGCCTACTGGCGGAGAACAGCCCTCAAGTGGCTCGCGTCGCCCAGGCTATCCGCGATTTCAACCCGACCTTCGTCGCCATTGCAGCGCGCGGCACGTCAGACAACGCAGCGCGCTATGCCCAGTACGCCTTTGGCGTGTTGCTGGGCCTGCCCGTCATGCTGGCTGCCCCATCGCTGCACACCATCTACCAAGCACCGCCCAATCTAGCTCGCGCCCTGGTGATCGGCATTTCGCAGAGCGGTCAGGCAGAAGATGTGCGCCGCGTCTTGCAAGACGCCCGCCAACAAGGCGCGCTGACGCTGGCCATCACCAACTACCCCGACTCGCCGATGGCCCAGACCGCTATTCATCACCTGGCCCTGCTGGCCGATGAAGAGGTGAGCATTGCCGCCACCAAGACCTACACCGCTCAGCTCACGGTGCTGGCTATGCTGGTCAACGCCCTAGCGGATCGTCCTCATCTGCGCGACGAATTGAGCCAAGTCCCCCGCCTCGTCCAAGAGACCCTAGACTTGAGCGCCAATATCGCCGACTGGGCCGAGCGCTACCGCTACATGGAGAAATTCGCAGTGCTGGGGCGCGGCTACAATTACAGCACTGCTTTTGAAATCAGCCTCAAAGTCAATGAGCTGGCCTACATCGCCACGACAGCTTACAGCGAAGCCGACTTTAGGCATGGCCCAATCGCGATGGTGCAGACGGGCTTTCCCGCGCTGCTAATTGCGCCGCAAGGCGCGCTGCTGGACAACATGCGCGACCTAGCCGAGAAGTTGAGCGAACGCGGCGCTGAGCGTATCGTCATCAGCAACGATCCAACCATGCTGGCCTATGGCCACAAGGTTGTGCGCGTGCCAGAGGTTGCCGAGTGGCTCTCTCCCCTCATTTGCGTGATACCGGGCCAAATCTTCGCCATGCACCAGGCTCTCACGCGCGGCTACCCCGTCGATAAGCCGCGCGGCCTGAGCAAGGTGACGATCACCGAATAGCGTCCAGGTGTCATCTATCCTGCGAAAATGGGCTATCCGTCACTTATGTCCTGCCCTCATCTGAGCGATGATGAGCATAACGTGAGCGATAGTCGGAGAGGTCGACATGGCACAGCGCGATTATTGGAGCATAGTCGGCATTTTGTTCCTAGCCTGGCTGTGGCTCGCTCCGCTCAGCCAACCTTTTCCACCCGTCATGCAGTCGGCGCAGGAAGATGGCACAATAGTGCTGGACTTCCCCTACAATCACACTCTATTCCCTGGTGAGTGCTGGATCATCGAAATCCGCTAGGTCTGCGGCATGGCACGCCACGCCCCCAAGCCCCAGCGCGACTGTCAAGCTTGGCCAGACTGTTCCGCCAGCCACTTGTCGCGGTTCTTGGCGCGGCTGATCTTGCCGCTGCTGGTCTTGATGAGCCAGCCAGCCCCGACCAGCGTCACAAAATTGACCGAGACATCGGACGCGCGCGCCACCGCTTGACGAATGGCCTGCTTGATACGCTTGTGTTCCTGCGGATCGTCCGTATCGACTTCGGCCACGACGGCAATCAGTTCCGTGCCTTCCTCTTCGTCTGGCACACCAAAGACGACGGCGCGGCCAGGATGGACGCCCTCCACCCCGTTCACGATAGCCTCCAAGTCTTGAGGATAGACGTTCTTGCCAGCGTTGATGATGAGGTCTTTGGTGCGCCCAATGACGTAGACCTGGCCATCAGCCATGTAACCTTTGTCACCGCTGTCGTACCAGCCCTCGGCGTCGAAAGGCCGCAAATCAGGGCGCCGATAGTAGGCCATAAGCATACAGTCGCTGCGGATCATCAATTCGCCCACGTGGCGCTCTGGCAGGGGGCGGCCTTGCTCATCGACCACTTTCACTTCGCTGCCGACGATGGGCGCACCACACGACACCTGCGCCAGGGCTTGAGGCGAGTCGGGAGGCACAGGCAGGGCGCGCTGATCTTCCATCAGCGCGCGCCTGTCCACCCAGTCGATGTGCGGCGCTTGGCCAATGGGAGTCTGCGTCACTGCAAAGGTGTTCTCCGCCATTGCATAGCTGACCGTCAGCATGGATTCGCGCAAGCCGTGCGGCGCAAAGCGTTCCAAGAACATAGCGTGGCTGTCGGCGCGCACTGGCTCAGAGCAGTTGACGAAGGCGCGCATACTAGCCAGGGACAAGCCTTCGCTGTCGGCGTGGCGCACGCGGCGCGCCATGTGGTTGTAGGCAAAGTTGGGCAGCCAGCACAGCGTCCCCTGGTGATTGTGGATGGCCCGCAGCAGCAGTGCGGGATGGCGCACCCAATCGAATGGAGACATCAGCACCAGGGGTAACCCCTGAAACAAAGGTAGAATGAAGCCCGCGATCAGGCCCATATCGTGGTAGAGCGGCAGCCAGCTCACGATGACGTCGCGTTCGCTCAGGGCCAGGGCGCTGGAATAGCTGGCCAGTTGATTGAGGACGCGCTCATGGGCCAGGGCTACGCCCTTCTGGAGGCCGGTCGTGCCGCTGCTGTGCTGCAAGAAGGCCACCTCATGGGGATCAGGGACGTAGCGCGGCGCTTCCCCTGTCCCTACTTCGGCCAGCAGCGCCGTTGAGCCGTAGACCGAGCAGGTCACGCGCGGCGCAAGCTGAGCCGCGAAGTCGTCGGTCGTCAGGACGGCACGCACCTGCGACAAGTTGACCAGTTCCGCGATGCTGGCCATGTAGAGCGCTGGATCGAGCTTCTCGGTGAGCGTGGGGAACATGGATGGAATCGCGCCCAACAGCAGCGCTCCCCAGAAGGCATAGACGCTCTCTAAGTTTTGCGTGTGCGCGATGATAACCAAATCGCGCGCAGCCATGCCCATCTTGTGCAACGCATAGGCGTAGGCGCGGGCGTGCTGGCGGAATTCGCGGCGCGTGATGACCTGGTCGGGGTGGCCTGTTTGCACCAGGATGAGCGCTGGCGCATTCTCGTCTGCTTCGGTCAAGACGCGGGCGTGCAGTAGGTTGGGGAAGCGGGTGCGGGTATGTAGATTAAGCATAAGCTCACCTGAAGTCGCGTAGGACGCGAGCCACCATCTGACGTAGAGTGTCCATCTTAGCTACCGTCAGATCAGGATCGGGGATGAACACGCCGAATTCTTTCTCGCAGAAGACGCCGACTTTGGCCAACGAGAAGGAATCCATCAAGCCGCCGCTGATAATCGGCTCGTCGTCGTCCAGCACGTAATCAGGATCGCGCATGATCTCCTGGGTAATATAGCGGCTCAGCTTAGCGCGCACTGTGACCTCGTCCATGTCGTCTCCTCAGCGCCTCACGGCGGTGTAGTAGTAGGTGTGGTTGCACAGCGGGTCGTTATCATAGACCGTCGTCATGGTCATGCTCCAGGTGGACTCGCTGGTCAGGGTCAGCTCCAGCGATAACCTAGCATTGTTGAGGACATTGCGTCCACGATAGACGAACGTGTTCGGGCCAACGGGCTGCATTCTGTAGGGGACTGGTTCTTGGCCGCGCCAACTGATCGTGCCATCGGCATTGGGAGTGATGGCAGCCGGGTGTGAACAGGCTTCGATGGGTGGCGTGTTGCACGTGCCGCTGAGGACATCTGGGCCGCTGTCGGCCTGATAGATCACTGTCTGCGGCGCGAGGAAACTGTGGACGAAAACAGGCGCGCCGAGACGAGGTGTAGAACGAGGGGCAGTCGTAGGCGCTTGGGCTGCTTGCGGCGCGCTCAGGTCGAACAGAGCCAGCGGCGCGCTCTGTACGACTTCAGCCACCCAATCAGCGCGCTCCAACGTCCCCTGCGCCAGCGAATCATCGCCGAGAGGGGCGCGCAGACTCTGGCGGGCGTTGGCGCTGGCGCTCTGACCCTCCAGCGCTGCCTGGACGCTGCCTTGCAACACGCTCAAGATCAGGCCTGCCTCTGGATCAGCGCGCACAATGAAGGCCGACGGGCCAAATTCCAGTGCCAGGCCGTTCAGCAGCAGGCGAGCCTGGGCCTGGTGCGGATTGCGTACCAGCAAACCGCTGGCCTGCCAATCGCAGGCTTCTTGCGCTTCGTCCAGGCTGAGGATGGCTTGCTGGAACGGCTCATCATAACTTGGGCCTGCTTCGGCCACTGGCAGCGCGCCAATCTGGCCGTCTAAGCGGACGAGGCGCGCGGCCACCCAAGCCGTGCCGAAACCGCCACGGACGCGAACCCACTGGCTGTCAGCGCTGCGGCCATCAGCTACCAAACTTGCCTTATCGGGCAAGACCCCCACCTCGGCGAAATTCGTGCCGGGGCCGCGCCTCAGATTGACGGCGTAGCCGGCCGCATTGGTGGCTTGCATGGTGACGGGCGATGGCGCTTCGCTCTGTATAGCTCGCAGTGCCACGCCACCGTACAGCAGAAGGTCGATCCTGCGGCCTTCGCTCAGGCTCGCGTTCAAGCTCAGCAGAGCCAGGGGTGCGGTCATCTCCGAGTCTATCAGGTTGACAAGAGGCGTCTCGCTTAGGTTGAAGACGCCATCCTCAGTGCAGCCCTGGCCTGCGCTCAGCTCGGCGCAACGCGCACGCAATTCGTCGATGGCTTGAGCAGCAAAGAAAGGACAAGCGGCGCTCTGGCCCTGAGACAAGCCCACACTCAGCACCAGCAGAGTTAGTGGCCAGAGCCTAAGCCCTATCCATATGTGACAATACCTCATGACGACCTCTCCCCTACCGAATGACATTTACTCGTGTATAGTATAGACTTGCCAATAACCTGACAAGACTATCCCGCAAGGATCAACCATGCGCCGAGTGTTCGCCTTCGTGACTTTGTGTTGGCTTGTCTGGACTGCACTGAGCGCGTGCAGTCCAGATCAACAAACCCAAGCGACGGCTGCCCCAGAAGCACTAGCTTCAGAAGCCACCCCTGAGCCTGCCGATCCATCTGTTGGAGACACACAGCACCCTGCAGCTCAGGCGGTCATCCGCTACCTAGAAGCGCGCGTCCGCGCGGACGCCGACACCATGCGCGAGTTAACCTGCGCTGCCGAGGAGAGTCGCGTCGTGACGCTGGCCTTGTCCTTCCAGGGGCGCGATGCCAAGCTGCTGGAAACCAAGTGCGGCTACGCAGACGAGGAGCGCGTCGTCTGCCAGGGCGGCATTTCCGCTAGTTATCAGGGCGAAGTTCGCACCTTCGACCTGCCCAACTACCGCGTAGTCTTAGAGGACGGCACATGGCGCGTGTGCGGCGAAGCACAGTAGGTTTGTTGATCCTGCTGCTGTGGACTATCGATGCACAGGCCCAGAGCTACCGCGCTAGTGTGCGCGAGCCGGCCGAATTGCGCGCAGGGCCTGGCTTCACCTATCTCGTCGTGGGGACACTCGCTCGGGGCGAGAGGGTACGAGTTATCGGACGGAATCGCGTGGGTCACTGGCTACAAGTACGCAGCAACGCAGCCAGCGGTGCGCGCATAGGCTGGTTGCCCATCAACAAGCTGAGATTGCCCGATGACCTGCGCATGAGCCGCTTGGCCATCCGCGACCTGCCCGACGCTGACCTGCAGCAGATAGAGGACGCTCTGGAGTCTGAGCTTCACGCTGTCTCAATTTTACCTACGATAAGTCAAAAAATGTGCAACCATTACAACGCGGGGACGATTTGGGGCGATAGGCAAGCAGCGCGCGTGACTAAGATCGGCGACAGCAACAGCGTCTCTCCCGCCTATCTCACGCCGATCGCGCGCCAGGCCTATGATCTAGGGCCGTACGATGTGCTGAGCGCAGCGGTGGAATTCTTTGGGCCAAGTATGGGTGAGCCGAGCATAGCAGCGCAAGTAGGTTTCAACTCAGCTGCCGCTTTCGATCCCTTCTGGGTGAACAATCGCGCCTGTCGGCCTAACGAAGCTCCTTTGGATTGTGAGTTGCGTCTGAGCCAGGCCAGCATTGCGCTGGTGATGTTCGGCATCAACGACACGCAAGTCTTCAATCGTGCTGACTATGAGAACCAAATGCGTGCTGTCATCGAAACGATCCTACAAGCGCGCGCCCTGCCTGTGCTGATCGCCTTCAGCAGCACGCCATCTTTCGCTCAACGCCGCCAAGTCATTCACTTCAACCTCATTAGCGCACGCTTAGCCCGCGAATATGACGTGCCTTTCATCAACTTCTGGGCCGCAGCCCAGGGCTTAAACAACGCAGGCATGAGCAGCGATGGCATTCACCTCGCCTCTAATTTGCGCTTCGTCCTGGGCGGGCCAGAAGCGCGTCTGGGCATGACTCTGCACAATCTGCTCGTCCTCACCACGCTGGCAGAACTGCGCGCCACTTGCAGCGGGAGCTGAAGCAGTGCGTTGGCTCGCTTTGCTGCTGTTCAGCTTCAGCCTGGGGACGCTGTACGCTCAGGATTACTACGTCCAAAGCCTGCCTGCTGTCATCATCGCTGAACAGGCCATGCACCAATGGCCCGACGATCTAGCCGAACCTCTAGGCACTCTGGCGCTCGGCGCGTCCATCACCTTGACGGGACGCGACTTGCGTGGCGCTTGGTTTCACGCTCAAACGCCCAGCGGCTCCCAAGGCTGGTTGCCACTGGATGCCATCGGCATTTTGCCTAACTTATCGCTGCTGCCCGTTCAGCGCCTGGATTACGCCGAACTGTTGGATAGCGTGCTGTTCTGGAATTTTGGCCGCGAGATGGGCTGGCTCTACACCTACGGCCTGAGCCTGGGCAATAGCTCCAACCGCTTCGCTAAGATTGGCGACAGCATCACTGTCAGCCAGAATTTTCTCGCGCCTGTTGGGGAAGGCACGTACGACCTGATGGGCTACAGCTACCTTGAAGCCACCATTCGGGCCTACCTCAGCGAAGGGCGCGCGAATTCCTTTAGCCGACTCTCAGCAGCGGCTGGCGTGGGCTGGACTGCGGCCCAGCTCTTGCAGCCTGCCCAGAACATCAGCTGTCCCGATATGACGCGCTTGGCCTGCGAATACCTGCTCCACCGCCCCTCTGTAGCCCTCATCACCATCGGCACAAACGACCTGAACTACGTGAACCTGGAGGATTACCTGGCCAACGTGCGCCGTGTCGTCGAAATTTCCTTCCAGATGGGAGTCATCCCCGCTTTGAGTACCCTGCCTGAACAAATCGACAAAAGCTTGCGCGTGCGCGTCTTCAACCAGGCGTTGTTCGCCCTGGCCGATGAGATGGACGTGCCGCTGTGGAATTACTGGCTGGTGAGCTACAATCTGCCCAACCGAGGACTGAACGCTGATGGTGTTCACCCCTCCGCTCCGCCTAATCGCGCCAGCGCAGCTACTTTCGACGCGGAGTCGCTCAAGTACGGTTACACCATGCGCAACCTTATGGCTCTACAGGCGCTCTATCTGTTGCGCGCCAACGTCATGAATCTACGCTAATGACTACACGACACTGACACCGAAAGGCCGCTCATGCGCTCCCTCTGGCAACAAATTGTCACTCGTGAAAATATGTTCGCTCTGGGCCTAGCGTTGCTCATCGTTGGCCTGGTCATTGTGACAACAGACAGCGCTCCGCAGTGGATTTATCAGGGGTTCTAGGCTGATGGAACTGGGACAAATCGCGGTCTTTGTGGGCTTTGGCCTGGCCTACGCTTTGCTCATCCCTAGACAGTGGCGTGCCTGGGCCTTGTTCCTGGCCAGCCTGCTGGCTATGTACTGGCTTCAACCCACCCTGAGCATACGCTGGCTGGATTACAGTCTACCGACGGGAACGCTAGCCCTGGCCTGTGTAGGCTGGTGGCTGACGCGCGGCAAGGAACAGACTTTCAGTCGCCAAGACGGCCTAGCGCTGCTGCTGGCTTTGGGAGTCGTCGTGCTGTTGGCTCTGGCGCGCTACGTCGACATACCGTCCGCTCTGCGCTTGACCAGCCGCCCACCAGAACTCGGCGGGGTGCTGCTGGCCCTGGCTCTGCTGTTCGGCCTGGTCTGGGCAGCCCATCGGCTGGGAAGAGGCCACTCATGGCCGCTCCTAGTGGGACTGCTGGCCTTGCTGGCCATCTTCATCGTCGTCAAGATGCCCGCTCTGGCTCAGGCCCTGGCCGCTGTGCTACGCGCTCAGGCTGGGCAGGACGCAGCCCTTGCCTCAGCGCTGGACGTGGAGTGGTTGGGCTTCTCCTATGTGGCCTTCCGCCTCATCCACACCTTGCGCGATCGGCAGATGGGCCTGCTGCCTGACCTATCGCTGCGCGACTACTTGACCTTCGTCATCTTCTTCCCTGCCTACACCGCCGGCCCTATCGACCGTGCCGAGCGTTTCCAAGCTGATGTGTTGGCTTTGACTGCCCTGCATGGCTGGGATGCCGCGCGAATCAGCGAAGGTCTAGGGCGAGTTGCTGTCGGTATGGGCAAGAAGTTCATCTTGGCCGACAGCCTGGCTTTGATCGCCCTCAACAGCCAAAACGCTGCTCAGGCTCAGGGGGCTGGCGGCCTGTGGCTCAT
>JANWYT010000001.1 GCA_025055175.1 Anaerolineae bacterium
AGCAAGGCGATGGCCAGGGCGGCAGCGGCTTCGGCTTCAGCCTTGATGGCCTTGTAGACGGTCATACTCTGGCGGCCCGCCAAGATGTTCTGGATGCCGCCGACGGTGGCGTCTTGCCCCGTGACGGGGATGTAGGGCAGACCCTGGCTCTCTAGGGCGGCGATGACAGCGCCAGCCAGGCCGTCGTTGGCGGCGATGGCGGCGTCGATGTCGCCACCAGCGGCGGTGAGCATCTGCTCAAAGATGACGAGGGCTTGCTGATTGTCCCAGTTTGGCACGCTCTGATCGTCCACCAGCGTCCATTCTCCCGATTCGAACTTGGGACGGATGACGCTGTTGTAGCCGTTGGCGAAGAGGGTGGCGTTGTTGTCGGTGGGGCTGCCGTTGAGGACGGCGACGCGCGGGTTGACCAGGCCGGCGGCTTCGACGGCGGCGACCAGGCCTTCGCCTTGCAGGCGACCGACGGCTTCGTTGTCGAAGGAGACGTAGAAGTCGGCGCCTGGGCCTTCGATGGTGAGGCGGTCGTAGTCGATGATCTTGACGCCGGCTTCGCGGGCCAGGGCGATGATCTGAGCGCCGCTGCCGCTGTCGAGGTTGACCATGAGGATGACTTTAGCGCCGTTGGTGATGGCCTGTTCGGCCTGGGTGATTTGGGTGGTGGCGCTGCCCTCTGCGTTGACGATGGTGTAGCTCACGCCGGCGGCTTCGAAGGCGGCGGCCAGGAAGCGACGGTCGTCGTTCTCCCAACGGGCGCTGCTGGCGCTGTCTGGCAGCAGCACGGCAATGTCGACGCTTTGGGCTTGCACTGCGAAGGAGGCGAGCGATATTAAGCCCAGCGCCACGAGGCTTGCGACTCTTTTGATTTGCATACTATCCCTCATCAATGATAGATCATCAGTTTAATGGTTACTGCTCAAGTTGTGCGCCTCCAAAGCCCGCGTACTATTTTCAACTAAAGCGAGCCGCGTTCACGGCAGGCGCATCGTCCGTGAATACCCCATGAAACTATAACATGACGTGCGCAAGTGCGCAAGAATTTCTGAACATGACGCCGCATTACGTCATGACTAACGACTTGAGAGCCGGGTAAAGCTGGCGATAGGTGGCGTAGTGGGGCGCATAGTCGGCGCTGCGCTGGGGCAACGTGGCGTCAGAAGTCGTGATCGTGGTGTGGCAGGCTGTTTGCACGTCGCTGTACAGGCCCGCGCCGACTCCGGCCAGCAGAGCTGCGCCATAGGCCGCGCCTTCAGTCGTATTGACGCTCACCAGCGGCGCATCTAGCACGTCGGCTAGGATTTGCCGCCACAGGGCAGACTTGGCGCCGCCGCCGCTCACGCGCACTTCGCGGATGTTGGGCGCGCTGGCGCGGATGAGTTCAAAGCCATCGCGCAGGCCGAAGGCCACGCCTTCGAGGATAGCGCGCGTCAGATGAGCGCGCGTGTGTCTGCTGGTGAGGCCGATGAAGCCGCCGCGCGCCAGCGGATCGGGGTGGGGGGTACGCTCGCCCGTCAGGTAGGGCAGGAAGTACAGCCCTTCGCTGCCAATGGGCGCTTGGGCGGCTTCGTCCACTAGTGCGTCGAAAGGCGTATCCGCTGCCAGCGTGTCTCTGTACCATTGCAGGCTGCCCGCTGCGCTGAGCATGACCCCCATGAAATGCCACAGGTTCGGGGCAGCATGACAGAAAGCGTGCAAGCGCCCTTGTGGCTCGTAGGCGTAGCGCTCTAGCGGGGCGAAGACCACGCCAGAAGTCCCCACCGCTAAGCTGAGGATGCCTTCTTCGACCGCGCCGACGCCGACTGCGCCAGCGGCTTGATCGCCGCCACCGCCGACGATGGGCGTGCCTGCGGCTAGGCCTGTCGCTTCAGCGGCGGCCTGGTTGACCGTGCCGGTGACCTGTGTGCCTTCGTAGAGCGTGGGTAACCAGCTTTCGGGGATGTCTAGCGCGGCCAAGACTTCGCCAGACCAGCGGCGCTGAGCTACGTCTAGCAGAGACATGCCAGCGGCGTCGCTCATCTCAGCGGCGTAGTCCCCGCTCAGCATGAAGCGGATGTAGTCTTTGGGCAGCAAGATGTGGGCCACGCGCGCGTAGACGTCGGGTTCATGTTCGCGCACCCAAAGAATCTTGGGCGCGGTGAAGCCAGTCAGGGCGCGGTTGCCCGTGAGTTGGATCAGGCGCTCAAAGCCGATCTGCTCTGTCATGGCGTCACACTGAGCTTGGGTGCGGCCATCGTTCCACAAAATAGAGGGGCGCAGGACGTAGCCTGCTGCGTCCAGCAGCACTAGGCCGTGCATTTGCCCGCTCAGGCCGACGGCTTGGATAGGCTTGTCGGGGTGGGCTTGCGTCACGGCGCGGATGGAAGCTGCCATGCCCTGCCACCAATCGGCGGGGTTCTGCTCGCTCCACAGTGGTTTGGGCTGACTGATGGGCTGAGGCGTGCTATGGCTGGCGATGACTTGGCCTGTCTCGGCGTCGATGAGCAGGGCCTTTGCGCTGGTGGTGCTGATGTCGAGTCCCATGAGGTAGGGCATAGTCTTCCTCCTGCGAGAGGGCGCTGAGCCGCGCCCCTGTCGGCTGGCCTCTAGCGCACGCCTAGCAGCAGCTCAACGGTGAGTTGATCGAGCTGTTCGTAAGGCAGGCCGCGCTTACCCAGGGCTGGCACGTCGAAGCTCTCTGCCTTCAGGCGTTCGGCCTTGTCCTTGCTGTAGCCGCCGCTCAGGTAACTGTATGTCCCATCGTCAGCATTGATCTGTTGGACGAGGGCCTGAATTTCAGGATCGGCGTTCCAGCGAGCCGCTTTCTCTTTCAGGATGAGGTAGGTGCGCATACAGCCGCGCGCGAAGGCCTTCACGCCCTCGTAGTCTTCAGTGCGGTAGGCGTGGGCGTCGAAGTGGCGGCTGCCCTCGTAGCCCATGTCCTCCAGGAACTTCACCAGGAAGAAGGCCTGCTTGAGCATGACTGAGCCAAAGCGGAAGTCTTGATCATAGCGGCCGAAGAGTTGGTCATTTAGGTCGATGTGGAACAGCTTGCCTGCGTCCCAGGCCTGAGCAATAGCGTGGAGGAAGTTCAGGCCGGCCATGTGTTCGTGAGCCACCTCTGGATTCAGGCCTACCATCTCTGGATGATCCAGCGTGGCGATGAAGCCTAAAGCGCTGCCGACGGTAGGCAGATAAATGTCGCTGCGTGGCTCGTTGGGCTTGGGTTCGATGGCGAATTTGAGGTCGTAGCCGTTGTCTTTGACGTAGGCGCACAGGAAGTTGAGCGCTTCACGGAAGCGCTTGCCGCTCTCTAGGGCGCTCTTGCTGGCGTCCGTCTCTGTGCCTTCGCGCCCACCCCAAAAGACGTAGACCTTCGCCCCCAGCTCCACGCCCAGGTCGATGGCGCGCATGGTCTTCTGCAGAGCATAGGCGCGCACGCGCGGATCGTTGCTGGTGAAAGCGCCATCCTTGAAGATGGGGTCGTAGAATAGGTTGGTCGTGGCCATTGGCACGACGATACCCGTGTCAGCCAGAGCCTGCTTGAACTCGCGTACGATCTGATCGCGTTCGGCGGGGGTGGCGTCGATAGGCACGAGGTCGTTATCGTGTAGATTGACGCCCCACGCGCCGACTTCTGCCAGCATGTGGACGATTTCGACGGGACTCATGCGGTGGCGCACGGCTTCGCCGAAGGGATCGCGGCCTACGTTGCCTACTGTCCACAGGCCAAAGGTGAATTTATGTTCGGGTTTAGGGGTGTAGTCGCTCATCAAAAAGTCTCCTGAGTGTGGCAAAGGGTTTGGCGAGAGTATAGCGCGGAATGACCGTCATGACGACGAGCCGCGCTTGCTTTTGTGACCGCCGATCCGCTGCGTCGCCATGTCGATGGCCACTGCCAGGACGAGGACGACGCCCTGGATGATTTGTTGGGGATAGCTGGCCACGCGCAGATGATTCATGCCGTTGCCCAGCACGCCCACTAACAGCGCCCCAAAGACCGCCGTTGGGATGTTGCCCACGCCGCCGAACAGGCTGACGCCGCCTAGGACGGCCGCTGTGATGGCCTGGAGTTCTAGGCCAACCGCTGCCTGCGGCTGAGCCGAGTAGACGCGCGCTGTCAGCAGCACGCCCGCCAGCGCCGCCAGCGTACCGCTCAGGCCGTAAGTGACCATCTTCACGCGGTTGACGGGGACGCTGGCCAGGCGCGCCGTCTCTTCACTTCCGCCGATGGCGTAGACGTACAGGCCGAAGCGCGTCTGCGAGAGCAGATAGGTCATCAGCACCACCACCGTCACCCAGACGATCAGCGGCATGGGGACTCCCAGCACATCGCCGCGCCCCCAGAAGTTGTAAGCATCGCCTAGATTGGAGATGGGGCGGCTGTTGGTGTAGGCCAGCGTGAGGCCGCGCGCCACCCCCAGCATGGAGAGCGTCGCTACGAAGGGCGGCAATTTGCCATAGACCACTAGCCCGCCGTTAACTAGGCCCAGCCCGAAGCCTGCTACCAAGCCCAAGACGATAGCTATCTCGGCGGGCAGGCCGTTGCGCGCCACCAAGCCAGCGGAGAGCGCGCCGCACAGCGCCGCCACGCTGCCCACTGATAGGTCAATGCCGCCGCTGAGCATGACCAGCGTCATGCCCACCGCCGTCAGGATGACGTGGCTGTTCTGTACCAGGATGTTGGTGAGGTTTTGGCCCACCAAGAAGCGGTTGGTCGTCAGGCTGAAGAAGACGACCAGCACCAGTAGGAAGATGAAGACGGTACTGCGTCGGAAGAGGCGCGATAGGCTGAGGCTCATGAGGTCTTCGCTCCTGTGGCAGCGCGCATGATGTCGTCTTGGGTGGCCAGGCGCGGGTTCATCTCGGCAACGACGCGCCCCCCACGCATGACAAGCACGCGGTCGCTCACGCCCAGCACTTCGGGCAGCTCAGAGCTGATCATCAGGATGCCGACGCCTTGAGACGCCAGCTCGCGCATGAGACGATGAATCTCGCCTTTGGCGCCCACGTCAATGCCGCGCGTCGGTTCGTCCAGGATCAAAACCTGCGGCTTGAGAGTCAGCCATTTGGCGATGACGACTTTCTGTTGGTTGCCGCCACTGAGGTTGCGGACTTTTTGCCGCACAGATGGAGTGCGCACGCCCAGCTTGTCCACGTATTCTTGGGCGAGGTGTTGGCTATCGCGCCAGCGGATTAGGCCGAAGCGAGCCAGTTGGTGCAGGATGCGCACGCTGATGTTGGCGCCGACCTCCATCCGCAGGAACAGACCCTGGCCCTTGCGATCTTCTGTGACCAGAGCAATGCCCGCACGAATAGCGTCGGCGGGGCGGCGCAGGCGCAGCTTCTGGCCGCGCAGCAAGATGTCGCCCTGGGTGGGTGGGTGGACGCTGAAGATAGTCTCCGCCAGTTCCGTCCGTCCCGCTCCCACCAAGCCAGCGACTCCCAAGATTTCGCCCTCGTACAAAGTGAAGTTAATGTCATGAAGGATGCCTGCGCGGCTCAGGTTGCGCACTTCCAGGATGGGCTGTCGTTGGCTCTGGACGTCTTCACCCGCAGGCCGCTGGTTCGTCTCGCCCAACTCTCGGCCGACCATCATGCGGATGAGCGCGTCAGCGGTCATGCCCTGGAGGGGTTCGCTGCCCACCAGGCTGCCATCGCGCAAGACCGTCACGCGGTCGGCGATGGCGAAGATTTCATTCAGGCGGTGCGAGATGAAGACGATGGAGACGCCTTGCTCTTTGAGCGCGCGCATGGTGCGGAACAGCACTGCAACCTCAGCGTTGGAGAGCGAAGACGTGGGTTCATCCATGACGATGAGCTGCGCCGACAGCGACAGGGCTTTGGCGACTTCGACCATCTGCTGCTGGGCCAACGGCAGGTCGCGCACAGGCGTGCGCGGGTCAACGTCCAGGTCTAGGCGCGCCAACTGCTGGTGTGCTTGCTCATACAGCGTCGTCCAGTCAATTGTGCCGGGCAGCAGGCCAGCAGGCTCACGGCCCAAGTAGATGTTCTTGGCTACGTCCAAATAGGGGACGAGTGCTAGTTCTTGGTGAATCATGCTGATTCCCAGATTTTTGGCGTCTTGCGGCGAACGAATCTGGACGGGCTGCCCGCGCCAGAAGATTTGGCCGCTATCAGGGGTGAAGACGCCGTCCAGAATGCGCATGAGCGTACTCTTGCCTGCGCCGTTCTCGCCCAACAAGGCCATAATCTCGCCTGGCTGGACGGTGAAGTCAACCCTATCAAGCGCCTTGACGCCAGGAAAAGACTTGCTGATGGCGCTCATGTGAAGGAGAGGAGTCGTGTTCATAGCATGGCCCTCGTCGGGGCAGTGAGTTAGAGGTGGCCACGCGGCCACCTCTGCGAGTTCAAGCTTTAGCGATTGGAGACGACGGCCAGATCGACGGGGATATTAGGCGGTACAGTCTCGCCAGCAAACAGGCTGGCAGCGGTCTGTACGCCCAGATAGCCGATCACGTCGGGCTGTTGCGCGATGGTAGCGGCCAGGTCGCCAGCGCGAATGGCGGCGATGGCGTCGTCGATGGCATCAAAGCCCACGAAGATGATCCCTTCGCGGCCAGCGGCTTTGGCTGCTTCGATAGCGCCCAAGATCATCTCGTCGTTGTGTGCGAACACGCCGTCGATCTGCGGCTGGCTTTGCAGGATGTTTTCGAAGACTGTCAGGCCTTCGGCGCGGTTGAAGTTGGCCGTCTGGCGCGCGACGATGGTCACGCCAGGGCAGTTGCTGGCCATGTAATCATTGAAGCCTTGACCGCGATCGCGGGCCGCCGACGTGCCGGCAATGCCCTCCAATTCGACGACGTTGCCCGCGCCGCCCAGAGCCTGGCATAGGAATTCTGCCGCCATCATCCCGCCGGCCACGTTGTCGCTGGCGATGTGGCTGACGAAATTGCCACCGTTCGCGCTGCGGTCAATCGTGAAGACAGGGATATTGGCTGCGTTAGCGGCTTCGATGGAGGGGATGATGGCGTCACCATCGGTGGGGTTGATGAGCAGGGCATCGACGCCTTGCGCGATCAGGTCTTCGATGTTGGCGGCTTCGACGGCGCTGCTGTCCTGGCTGTCGACGACGATCAGCTCAATGGCTAAATAGTCGCTGGCGGCCTTCAGCGCGCCATCGCGCAGGGTGACGAAGAAAGGATTGTTGAGCGTAGACAGCGACAGGCCCAGCGTCAGCTTTTGGATGACGCGCAGATCGACAGGCACAGACTGCGGCACGTTGGCGCCAGCCAGCAATTCTAAGGCGGTTTCGACCGCGAGCTGGCCCATCAGGGCAGGCTGCTGCGCGATGGTGGCGGCCAGGCTGCCATCCCTGACGGCGGCGACGGCGTCATCGATGGCATCGAAGCCCACGAAGACGATCCCTTCGCGGCCAGCGGCTTTGGCTGCTTCGATAGCGCCCAGAATCATCTCGTCGTTGTGTGCGAAGACCGCATCAATCTCCGACTGGCTTTGCAGGATGTTTTCGAAGACCGTCAGGCCCTCGGCGCGGTTGAAGTTGGCCGTCTGGCGCGCCACCACTTCCAGGCCAGGACAGAAGCCGCTCACGGTTTCGTTGAAGCCCTGGCCACGATCACGGGCTGCTGATGTGCCAGCAATGCCCTCCAGCTCCACGACTTTGCCGTTGCCGTTCAGCGCGCGGCAAATGTACAAGGCCGCCGAGCGACCACCAGAGACGTTGTCGCTGGCGATGTGGCTGACGACCAGGCCGCCGTTGGCACTGCGATCCACTGTGAAGACGGGGATACCGGCAGCGTTGGCGGCCTGTACGGATGGCACGATAGCGTCGCCGTCGGTAGGATTGATGAGCAGGGCATCGACGCCTTGCGCGATCAGGTCTTCGATGTTGGCAGCTTCGGTGGCGCTGCTGTCTTGGCTATCTGCGACGATCAAGGTCACACCATTGGCGTCGGCAGCGGCCTGCGCGCCGTCGCGCAGGGTGACGAAGAAAGGATTGTTCAGCGTAGAGAGCGACAGGCCGATGACAATTTCATCTTGGGCGCTGGTCATGACTCCGCCTAACAGGGCGACAGCTGCCAGGCTCATCCAAAACTTGTGTTTCATATCTTTCTCTCCTCAGCGTGCAATGCTTACAAACGACAGGATTTTTCTAATTGAGAGGATAGTGCATCACTCGTTGCTGGCTTCCCCCTTTCCCTGAATGACAGCTATGCTTGAGCCACACAGAGGCGGCTTGCGCTGCCCCTGACGGTTCACTCATACTCAACGGATGGCCTTGTAAAAGAGCAAGGCCAGGGCAATCACTGCGCCCTTGACGACAGTTTGAAACTCTGAAGGGACGTTGAGCAAATTCATGCCGTTATTGAGTACTGCGATCAGCAGCACCCCCAGGATCGTCCCCCACATCGTCCCCTGGCCACCATCGAAGCTGGTGCCGCCTACCACTACTGCCGCAATCGCGTCGAATTCGTAACCTTCGGCGGTAGTGGGCGCTGCTGAATTAAGCCGCCCGACCAGGATCAAGCCAGCTAGCGCTGATAGTGCGCCGCTCAACACATAGACGAACAAGACGATCTGGCGCGTCGACAAGCCACTGTAGTGCGCAGCGCTGGGATTGTCGCCATAGGCGAAGACATGCCGCCCCAACGGCGTGAGTTCCAGCAGCACATAGCCCAACAGGAAAATCCCGCTCACGATGAAGATCGGCACGGGAATGCCTAGCAGCGTCCCAGCGCCTAGCCAGCGAAAATCGGCTGGGAAGCCCGTCACTGGCTGGCCTTGCGTGTAAGACAGGGCCAGGCCGCGCGCAATCGTCATCATCCCCAGCGTAGCGATGAAGGGCGGGATGTTCAGGCGGGTGACCAGCGTTCCGCTGACCAGGCCCATGCTCCCGCCCAGCGCGAGGCAGAGGACTATCGCAATCAGCGAAGGCCAGCCCTGTCGCACAGCGTCGCCGGCGATGACGCAGGCCAGAGCCAGCACTGCGCCGACGGACAAGTCAATGCCGCGCGTGAGGATGACGAGCATCATGCCGACGGCGATGATGCCGTTGATGCTGGCCTGGCGCAGCACATTGAGTAGATTTTCCGTCCTCAGGAAGCGATCCGTCGCCAGCGATAGCAGCAGGCACAACGCCAGGAACGATACGAACAGGCCGTATTGCTGGAGCAGAGCCTTCCAGGAACGTTCTGTCACAGCAAAGCTAGCCATCAGAATACTACTCCGGCTATCAGGATTACGTTGGCGTAGGGGGTGAATTCGCCGCTGCGCACCACTGCCACCGACTGGCGAGTGCGCGTCTTGAAGCCATCGTGAGGCATAACCTGGATCGCCACACCGCCCAAGATGGCGCGCAGAGCCTTCTCCATCTCTGGGCTGTGCTGGCTCATCTCTTCAGCGATGATGGCGCCCTCAATGCGCAGCTCGCTCAGGATGGCGCGCACCACCTCCAGGAAAGGTGGCAGGTTACGGCTGATGGCCAGATCGACGCGCGCCACGCCTACGGGGATGGGCAGGCCTGCGTCGGCGACGCACAGCTCGTCCATGTGGCCCATGCCGGCGATGAGGTGAGAGAGAGGTTGATTGAGCAGGCCAATTTGTTTCATGGTGTCCTCGCAGCAAGAAAGGCTTCAACTTCAGAACGGATGGGCATGCTGTCGGCAGCGCCGCGCCGCGTGACGCTGAGGGCCGCGACGGCGTTGGCGAAGCGCAGTGCCTGAGGCATTGGTGCGCCCTCGGCCAGGGCGACGGCTAGGCCGCCGTTGAAGGCGTCGCCCGCGCCGACCGTGTCCAGCACATCGACAGCGAAGGCGGGGACGGCTTCTCGTCTGCCGTCCGCGCCATAAGCGTGCGCGCCCTGTTCGCCTAGGGTGACGATGAGAGCCTGCTGTGGGCGGCTGAGCAGGCTGGAAGCGGCTTGTTCGGCGCTCTGTTGGGGGGCGATCAGGGCTAGTTCGTGTTCGTTGGGAGTGAGGTAGTCGCACAGAGCTAGCAGCTCAGCGGGCAAGGGGCGGGCCGGCGCCGGATTGAGGATGGTGCGGACGTTGTGCGCCTGAGCGATGGCGAAGGCGTGTTGAATTCCTTCCAGGGGCGTCTCCAGCGGAGCGAGGACGAAATCAGCTTCGGCGATAGCTTGACGCGCCTGCTCTACCTGCTGGGCCGTTACTTCGTTGTTCGCTCCTGGTGTGACGACGATCACATTCTGTCCGCCCGTCTCCACGAAGATGACGGCTACGCCAGTCGCCTGAGTAGCCGAGCGAGCCACCAGGTGCGTCCGAATGCCTTCGTGCTGCCACAACGCCAAGCCCAGCTCGGCCAGATTGTCCTGCCCGACACAGCCGACGAACGTCACCTGCGCGCCTAAGCGCGCACAGGCCACAGCCTGGTTAGAACCTTTGCCACCAGCTACAGTGACGAAGCGCTGGCCAAAGACGGTCTCACCGGGGCGGGGTATGCGCTCCAAATCCGTCACCAGATCGGCGTTAAAGCTGCCTACGACGACAATCTTCGCAACCATGAAAAAATCCTCTCAATAAAACGGCGTAATAAGTGGGCAGCGCGTGCCTGTGCTGTCGGCACGCCTGGACTATGACTCGTTTTTGGGCGTTGTGCAACTCTCTCGGATGACCAGGCTGGGCTGCAACACGATGCGTTGTGGCGGACGATCATCGCCGCCGATGCGCGCCAACAGCAGATTGAGGCTGTGGCGTCCGAGTGCTTCAATCGGTTGGGCAACGGTGCTGAGGGGCGGATAGAAGGCCGCCGACTGGGAGATGTTGTCGAAGCCGATGATCGACAAGTCTTCTGGCACGCGCCGTCCGCGCCGCCGCGCCTGATTGACGGCGCCCATCGCCATGAGGTCGTTGGTGGCGAAGATAGCCGTCAGGTCAGGGTGAGCGTCTAGGAGCTTGCGCGCGCCCTGTTCGCCGCCGCTATAGTGGAAATCGCCCATGACGCAGCGCGAATCGTCCCAAGCTACGCCGCGCTCTTGCAATGCACGACAGAAGCCTCGGAAGCGCAGAGCGCTGGGCGCGGCTTCGTTTGGGCCGATGATGATTCCTATGCGCTGGTGGCCCAAGTCTAGCAAGTAGTGCGCTGCCAGCGCGCCGCCGACTTCGTTGTCCAGCAAAACTTGGTCGGCTTGCAGCTCTGGCGTCTCGCGGTCTACGACGACCAGCGGCACATGGCTGCTGAGGATGGATGAGATGAAGTTGGGGTGGCTACCCGCCGAGATGACCAACAGGCCGTCAACTTGCTTAGAGAGCAACACGTCCACGTAGCGCGCTTCGCGCTCTTCAGAGCTATCGGAATTGCACAAGATGACGCTGTAGCCGCGTTCAAAGCCCAGGTCTTCGATGACGCGCGCGACTTCGGCGAAGAAGGGATTGGAGTTATCTGGCACGAGCAGACCAATTGTCGCTGTGCCGCGTCTGCGCAGGCTGCGCGCCAGTGAGTTGGGCCGATAGTTTAGGCTCTTGATGGCCATCTGTACGCGCTCGCGTGTGTTTGGCTCGACGTAGCGCGTGTTGTTGATGACGTGCGAGACCGTCGTCACAGAGACTTGGGCTAGGTCAGCAACATCACGAATGGTTACGGCAAGTTTTTTGGGCGGCATGATGCTCTGCAAACGGTTACGCAAACGTTTTCTAAGGCAGAATTATAGCGTCCTCGTCGATTTGTGCAAGCACAAACTCACCGTTCATTCATGCAGGCGTACAAGCTCAGCTTAGTTCAGAGGCTGGCAGCAGTCCGAAGCGCTTCTTGACCGCGCGCCGTCATGCGAATGCAGGGCTTGCCATCTTTGTCCGTGATCCATTCTACCATACTGCGCTTGATGAGCTGTTCGCGTGTGCCGACCATCCAGTTTAAGTCTTTGTCGTTGCTGAATACGCCACCTGACTCGTGCAGTCGCACCAAGTAGCGCCGCTGGGGTAGCGTCAGGCGATTGAGGTTGATCTTTGCTCTGGGCGTGGTCATCATCGTTTGTCCTGCGAGACTATTTCAATGGCAATTACTAGCATACAGGGGTTTTGAGCGATAACAACCTGAGAAGATGCCAGGTATTTGTTAGGCTTTTCTTACCCTGGCAGCGTAGAAGTAGCCGTGAAACAGCTCAACAAAGCGGTAGTCTGTGCCGACTTGGGCCATCCACTCCCAGGGCCTGCGCGTGCTGTCAGCGATGATGAGGACGTCCAGGGCGTCGGTGAGCCAGCGGATGGGCAGCGTGTACCAGCGAGTACTCTCTTTCAGATCGCCAATGCCCAACACGCCGCCTGGCTTAACCAACTCCCAGCCGCGTTGCAGCGCTTCTTGCCAGCGCGGGATGACAGCCAGGCCCATCGTACACAGCACCACGTCGAATGGCTCATCGAAGCTCATCTCGGCGGCATCGGCTTGCACTAGCTGAATGTTGCGCCAGCCCTTGCCAATGATGAACTGCTGACGGGCCGCGTCCAACATCGGCTGGCTGTAGTCAGTGGCGACGAGCTGACCCGTAGGCCCGATCTTCTCGATGATGAAGGGGAAGTTGGCGCCGGCGCCGCAGGCGAAATCCAGCACGCGCATGCCCGGCTTCAAGTCCAGCAAATCGATGAGGGCTTTGCGCATATCCACGCGCGGCCGAAATAGATCGGTGAGGTTATAGATGGCGGCACGTTTGCGGTAATAGTTGTCCAGACGTTCCTGGGTCATGGCGCTGCGGCGGCGCTGATTTAACAGGGCGCTGATGGCCATGCCCACTAGCAACCCGTACCAGAAGGGACGTTTGAACATGCAGCTAGTTCTCCATGTGGCGCATAGACTGAGCAATACGCTGCTTGGCGCGGTGGTGCTTGTAGCTCACGCGCCAATGCACCAGCGTTCCAAAGGCGCTGCGCAGCAGGCCGTACAAGATGTACAGCAGCCCCCAGACGAAGAAGGCCAGGCGTGGAAAGGCCAGCAACGATGCTAGGATGAGCAGGCCTGTGAAGAAGCGGCGCGTCTTGCGAATGTAGCGCAGCGAGAGGACGTTCTTCTTCTCATAGGTGACTTGGCTCACCATCAAAAAGGCCATCAGCACGGCCAGCAGAGCTGCAGGCCAAAAATCTTCTAGGCCGACTTCGGCGGCGAAGATGACGTAGCCAGCCATGACCACTGCCGACATCGTGGTCGGCAAGCCGACGAAGGCCGTCGTCGGCACGTTGGGGTTGACGCTGCTGTTATAGCGAGCCAGGCGCACGGCGGCAGCGCACAACAGCAGGAAGCTGATGACCACTCCGAGCGGGCCGCGATCCTGAAAGTAGGCGAAGTAGAAGAGCAGGGCCGGCGCAAAGCCATAATTGAGGACATCAGCCAGCGAGTCGAACTGCACGCCGAATTCGGTAGAGGCGCGCATCATGCGAGCCAGGCGTCCATCCAGCATGTCCAGTAGGCAGGCCACCAAGATGAACAGCGCTGCTTGCGCATAGTATCCCTGGAAAATTTCAATCACAGCCAAGTAGCCGAAGAGGATGGCCAGCGCTGTGACGCTGTTGGGGATGAGGAGGCGCGTGTGTTCCAGGGTGCGACGACGTAGCATGTTCAAGCCACTCTGCGCAGTGTTTAACATTTTCTTTAAGCAAGCATAGCAGAAGCCGAGCCAAAGTTCAATTCATGGCCTGGGCAGATGAGCGAGTATTGTCTCACCACCGCGCACTTTGTCTTGCAGAGCCACGCTCACTTGGCTCTCGGTGGGCAGGAAAATGTCGCAACGCGAGCCGAATTTGATGAAGCCGAGTTCCTGTCCAGCCTCCACGTGCTGGCCCGTCGTCAAGTAGGAGACGATACGACGAGCTATTAGGCCAGCAATCTGGCGCACTAAAACCCCATGACCACTCTCGGTCTGGATGACAATGCTGTTGCGTTCGTTGAGCGTAGAGGCCTTGGGATGGAAGGCCACCAAGTAGCGGCCTGGATGATAGCGGCTGTAGACCACTTGGCCTGCACATGGCACGCGGTTGACGTGGACGTTGAGCGCCGACATGTAGATGGAGATTTTCAGCCGTTCTTCCCTGTAGAACTCGTCTTCTCGCACGCGCTCAATGGCCACGATTGTGCCATCGGCAGGCGAGATAATTGCGCCTTCCACTTGTGGCGTGCGGCGCACGGGGTGGCGGAAGAACTGCGCAAAGAAGCCCCAGACGACTAGGGACAAGCCTAACACCCAGGGCCAGGCGCGGCGCGCCACCAGACGGCTCAGGCCGCTGGCCAGCAAGCCGATCAGCGCTACCAGGCCCAGGGTGGCTCGTCCTTCACGATGAATCCGCATAACTCCCGTCCTTGTGTTCCTCAGGGTTCGATCGTCCAGTTGGGCTTGCGATCGCGCCAATCTATCTCGTAACCCACGTAATTCTCAGTGACCTTGACGCTGCTGTGACCCATGTTCAAGCGCAAGGCATCCCAAGACATGCCGTTCTGGCGGCATAGCTTGGCATAAGTGCGACGCAGATCGTGAGGCGCTATGCGGATCGTCTTGCCACGATGACGCACGCTGTAGGCCTGGAGGATGTGGTGCGCGCCGCGCATAGACAAGGGTTTGTCTGCGCGGTAAGTGCCATCGCGCAAGCGGCGCAGGCGATAAAAGACGCGCCGCTGAGCGTGATCTTGTGGGTTGAAGCCAATTGCCTGCAGATACTCGTCCAAGCTGCGCAGCACCCAGTTGTCCCAGTCTCCTAACACGACAACGCGCGATTTGTTGTGCTTGCCGCGTCGAACGCGGATCGCGTGTGGACCGCCCTGGGGCAGAGCCGAGTAGACGTCCTCTAGGGTGAGCTTGACAGCTTCCGATAGGCGTAGACCGGCGCCACCCAGGACGGCCACTAGAGCGCGATCCCGCAAACCGCGCAGGTCGCGGGGTATGCTACGCACAAAGGCCGCGAATTCAGCCTGTGAGAGGCGCACCCCGTAGTCTTGCTCGGTCTTGTCCTGGATTTTGGTATCTTTGGCGTCGGCCACGTTGGCCCAGTCGCGCAAGGCCATCTTGAGCTGAACGTCGATTAAGTCATCAGCTACTCCGCGCAGCAACTTGCGCGCTGCGGCCAAGCGCGCGTTGATCGTGCCGATGGCATAGCGCGCACTGCCTGTGCCAGCCTGCATGTCGTCGCGCCACTGTTCCAACAGACTGCGCGTGGGCAAGCTGGCCTGCCGCTGCTGCATATAAGCGCTCAGGGCGCGCAAAGCGCTGTCGTAGTTGCGCGCAGTAATGCTGCGCTGGCTTGAAGGTCGGTCAAGTTGAGCCAACTGAATGTGCTTGTGGGCCAGCATTTGGCGCAACTGCTGGCGCAGGTCATCGCTGAGCGTTGCAAGAGTCGGGTCAACCATCCACGATCCTCCCGTCACCATCTTACAGAGCTGGATAGGCCTTCGTCAACGCACGAAAAGCGGGCCATCGTTCTCATCTGGTCTTTATTTCAGGTGCGCTCTGGGCTATAGTGACTAGATAAGTGATGCAAATGCTGCTCTTAACGTGATGCGCTGCCTATGAATTTTTCTTCAACAGGAGGATTTTTTCACATGCGAAACAGGTTTGTGCTGTTGGCGCTGACTTTTAGCTTGTGGGCCTGGGGCGGGGCGCTGGCCCAACAAGGGCCGAGGATCGTCAATGTGCCGGGGACGATCCAACCTGAGCTGGGCTGCCCTGGCCCCTGGCAACCCGATTGCCAAGCGACTGTTCTAGAGTACGACGCGGTCAGCGACATTTGGCTGCGGACGTTCGCTCTACCTGCGGGCAGCTATGAGTACAAAGTCGCGCTGAACGGCAACTGGGGTGAGAACTACGGCGGCTTCGCGGATCGTGACGGCCCGAACATTCGCCTCGGCATGCCACAAGACCGCGAGACGATCACCTTCTTCTACGACAACAAGACCAAGTGGGTGATGGACAATGTGCGCTTCCGCTTTCTCTACGTCGTGGGTGATTTTCAGACAGCACTGGGTTGCCCTGCCAACAATGATTTGTCTTGCTATCGCGGCTGGGTGCAAGACGTCGACGGCGACGGCATTTACAGCTTCACCAGCAGCGCTATTCCCGCTGGCGATTATCGTGCGCGTTTGGCGGAGTTCGACCAGGACGCCACCCTAGGCGCTGATGGCACAGCTCAGGGCGCAGATGTGACCTTTAATGTGCCGCAGGACGGCAAGGCGGTGACTTTTCTCTACGACAGCAAGGCGAATGTGATGATTGCGACGACGGGTGGAGCGGTCTCTGGGGGCAATTTGCTGGCTCAGAAAGCCTACTGGGTATTGGAGGATACCCTCTTGTGGAACGTCGAACGGCCCGCAGGCGCGACGGTCAAACTGCTCAGCAGCGCCGATGCTTCGATCCGCGTCTCCCTGTTCGGCATGGAAGGCACATACGAGAGCTTCGATTTGACTCCTATTGAAGCTGTGCCTGGTTCCGTCCAAGCCAAGTTCCCGCACCTGGCCGACCACAGTGCCTACACCATCGCTCCAGCCGACTTGGCCCGCGTGCCTGAGCTGCTGCGCGCGCAGACTTTCATTGCGCTCTACGACGCCGACGGCGGCCTGCTAGATTTGACCGGCTTGCAAATTCCCGGCGCGCTGGACGATCTTTATGCGCCTGCCCTAGACGAGCCGCTGGGCGTAGTCTTCGATGAGGCTGGTGTGCCGAGTGTGCGCGTCTGGGCGCCGACGGCTCGCAACGTGGCTCTTCTGCTCTATCCCAGTGCCGACCCTGGCGCTAAACCCGAAACCCTGCCCATGACCCGCGACAACGCGACGGGCATCTGGACGATCCGAGGCCAGGCCGATTGGTTGGGCAAGTTCTACAAGTTCAGCGTCGACGTTTACGTCCCCAGCGAGCTGGCCTACGTCGTCAACGAAGTCACCGATCCCTACTCAGTGAGCCTGTCGATCAACAGTCAACGCAGTCAAATCGTCGATCTACGCGACCCTGCCTTGCAACCTGAGGGCTGGGCCAGCTTGGTCAAGCCGCCGCTGGACGCGCCAGAAGACATCGTCATTTACGAGCTGCACATTCGCGACTTCAGCGCCTTCGATGAGAGCGTCCCGGCAGAACTGCGCGGCACTTATCTGGCTTTCACCTTGCCCGATAGTCACGGCGTGAAGCACTTGCGCGCCCTGTCTGAAGCTGGCCTCACCCACTTGCACCTGCTGCCCAGCTTCGATATCGCCACCATCAACGAGAATCGTGCGCGCTGGTTTGAACCCGACTATGCCCTGTTGGCTAGCTTCCCACCAGACAGCGATCAACAGCAAGCCCTGATTGAGCCGAATCGGGATCGTGATGGCTTCAACTGGGGATACGATCCTTTTCACTTCAACACGCCAGAGGGCAGCTACAGCACTCAGCCCAACGGCAGTGGTCGCGTCGTCGAATATCGCCGAATGATCCAGGCGCTGAATGAGTTGGGTCTGCGCGTCGTCGTCGACGTGGTTTACAACCACACTAACGCTAGCGGTCAGGCCAATCGCAGCGTCTTCGACCGCATTGTGCCGGGCTACTACCACCGCCTGAACGCTGAAGGCCGCGTGGAGCGCAGCACCTGCTGCGACAACACTGCCACCGAACACGACATGATGCGCAAATTCATGATCGACAGCGTGCTGCTCTACGCCACCCAGTACAAGGTCGATGGCTTCCGCTTCGACCTGATGGGCCATCACATGTTGGCCGACATGATGGCGGTGCGCGCTGCCCTGGACAGCCTGACGCTAGAAGAACACGGCGTCGATGGTAAGTCCATCTATATCTACGGTGAGGGCTGGAACTTCGGCGAAGTCGCCAACAACGCGCGCGGCGTGAACGCGACTCAGCTCAACATCGCTGGCACAGGGATCGGCGTCTTCAACGACCGCCTGCGCGATGCGGTGCGCGGTGGCAACCCCTTCGGCGACCGCGAGAAGCAGGGCCTGGCCAACGGTCTCTTCACTCAGCCCAACGGCCTGGCCGCCGAGAACGAAGACCTGGCCCGTCTGTTGCGCTTCGGCGATCAGACGCGCGTCGGTCTGGCAGGCAACCTGGCCGATATCGTCTTCATCAGTGGGGCAGGGCAGGAAGTCAGTGGCGCGCAAGTGGATTACAACGGCTCACCTACTGGCTACACCGCCGATCCGCAAGAGAACATCTTGTACGTGGATAAGCACGACAACGAGACGCTCTTCGACAACAACATCTACAAAGCCCCAGCAGATACGCCAATGAGCGTGCGCATCCGTATGCAGGCACTGGCCAACGCTTTCGTCATGTACGGGCAGGGCGTGCCGTTCTTCCAGGCTGGCACGGACTTGCTGCGCTCCAAGAGCTTGGATCGCAACAGCTACAACAGTGGCGATTGGTTCAACCGCCTGAACTGGACGTACCAGACCAACAACTTTGGCGTGGGCTTGCCACCCGCTGCCGACAACCGCAACGAATGGGATCGAATGCGGCCCTTCTTGGCCAACCCTGCCAACGTCCCTGCGTCTGAAGACATTCAGCTCAGCGCCGCTATCTTCCGTGACATGCTGCGCGTGCGCGCTAGCACGCCGCTGTTTCGCCTACGCACCGGCGACGACGTGCGTCAGCGCGTCTCTTTTCCCATCGTCGATGGCCAGCCGAACGTGATCGTCTACGCTGTCAGCGACTTGGTTGGGCTTGACCTCGACCCCAACTACGACGGCGTACTGGTCGTCTTCAACACAGCTAGCCAAAGCGTCAGCGTGACGCTGCCCGACTTTGCCGAGACGGCTTATGAGCTTCATCCTGTCTTGGCTGGTGGCGCCGATCCTGACATGCGGGCAGCCAGCGCTTCCAACGGGACGTTCAGCGTGCCTCCCTACAGCGCAGCGGTCTTCGTTGCGCCTCAGAAGTAGCTTATGCTCAGTCCCCAAGCTCCATCGTGCGCCCGTGCAGTGAGCTTGGGGAAATGCTGCTGATTAGTCCAAAGCTCAATCTACCTGAGACTCAGGGCATTCGACTTGAGGCAAGACAATTGTGCTGTCGATTGTCTGTAGGAAGTCTATTGTCTCATTCAAGGTTGGGAATATGCGCACGCGCAGGCGCATAATGCTGGCGACCATGTGCAGGATGAAGATCGTCGTCTTGTTGTAGTCACCGAACAAGATTAGCCAACCGTAGCGTGGATGAGCGAAAGCCTTGCGCGTGCTGTTGACGATTTGTACGACGTTCGTCGGGTAGCTCTCAATTTCGCTGACGTTGACCAGCGTGTGTACCATTGGACTATTGCTCTGGTCAATCATGCTTAAAATGTCGTCGGCAGTTTGCACAAGATCGTCTGTAGTCACAGTCCCTTTGTAGGTTGTCATAATGACTTTATTCTCAATGAACCACTCGGTGATGATGGGCATGTAAACTACACCTTCTAACAATATGGCTATCAACTGTAGCATGAAATTTTTTTGCGATGACTTCGTCTTGCAGGCCATGTAAGTCCAACTTAGGAACTTTTGCCTTTATGCTACCGTTCCTCAAGCGACCTTATGGAGCAAGCCAAATGACGAAAACGAGCTTGTGCGCCGTCGCATTTTCTCTGGCACTGCTTGTCGTGCTGCTCGTGATAGCTCAGACGTCTTAGCCTCTCTAGCTCATCAGCACAACCTGGCGCATCGAACTTGCAGACGATCAGCGCCCGATCTTCCTGCCAGCTCAGCCTAGACGCTAGAAAATCACCAACAATCGCTGTCTGAGAGGGCTACTTGGCCCTTTTTTGGTTCTACTCATGACAAAAAGCCATCCTCAGAGTAACATCTGTCAGATGAGAAAAGAGTAAACGGACGTTATGCTTGTTTCAATCTCTTGTGTGGACGTTTTTATCGCTGAATGGAGGAGGTCATGTGTCTAGCTATCCCTGGAAGAATTGTTGAAATCTACGAGGTTGATGGCCTGCCAATGGGCAAGGTTGATTTCGGCGGTATCGTCAAGGAAGCTTGCTTCGTCTACCTGGAGAATCCGCAGATAGGCGAATACACCATGATCCACGTCGGTTTCGCCATCAGCAAAGTAGACGAAGCCGAGGCCTCCCGTACTTTTGAGCTGCTGCGCGAGATGGGCGAGCTGGAAGAGCTGGGGACTGATCCGCCAGAAGATGAAACACTATCTACCGCTTGAGCCTTGTGGAGACGATGGTTCACCATGCGCCAAAACCTCTTGAAGGGGAAGACGATCCACGCGACGGGAATGGTTCAGGGAGTGGGCTTTCGTCCCTTCATCCATCGTCTGGCGCTGCACCACAACTTGGTGGGCTGGGTGCAAAATACTTCAGACGGAGTGCATATCCACGTTGAAGGCCTAGAAGACTCTATTCAAGATTTCATCATCGCACTGCGCGAGCAGGCGCCGCCGCTGGCTCGCATCGACTCACTTGCTCTGGAGGACTGCGCGCCACTGTACCTGGAAGGTTTCGAGATTCGCGAGAGCAGCGCCCGTGAGCGCGCTTTCCAGCCCGTCCCGCCCGACGTCGCCTTGTGTGCAGATTGCCGTCGCGAACTGTTTGATCTGCGGGACAGACGCTACCGTTATGCCTTCATCAATTGCACCAACTGCGGCCCGCGCTTCACCATCATCCGTGACATTCCTTACGATCGCCCCATGACGACGATGGCTGATTTTGCCCTGTGTGAAACCTGTGCCGCTGAGTACCACGATTCGGCCAACAGACGTTTCCATGCGCAGCCAGTGGCTTGCGCACAATGCGGCCCGCGCCTGTGGTTGCAGCGCGGTGATCGACGCTGTGATGGCGATGAAGCTCTGCGCTATGCCGCAGAGTTGCTGCGCGTCGGCCACATCGTCGCCATCAAAGGCTTGGGAGGCTTTCACTTGGCCTGCAATGCCGCTCATGCGCCGACGGTGGCGGCTCTGCGCCAGCGCAAGGCGCGTCCTGCCAAGCCGTTTGCGCTCATGCTGGCCGACTTAGACCAGGTGCGCCGCTACTGCCGTTTGAGCAACGACGAGGCTGCGCTCTTGACCTCGCCTGCCAGCCCCATTGTCTTGCTAGAACGTCGCGTCGATGGCCCACCTCTGGCCGATGAGGTGGCTCCCCGTCAGAAACACCTGGGGGTCATGCTGCCCTACACGCCGCTCCATGCTCTGCTCCTGGCCGAACCTGATATGCCGCCCCTGGTCATGACCAGCGGTAACGCCGCTGATGAGCCTATCGTCACCGACAACGACGAAGCGCGGCAACGTCTGGCTCATTTGGCTGATGCCTTTTTGTTCCATGATCGACCTATTCATATCAGCACTGATGATTCTGTAGTGCGTTTGTCCCAGGGCCAAGAACTACCTATCCGCCGCTCACGGGGCTATGCGCCATGCCCCGTCCTCTTGCCCTTCGATTTGCCGCCGCTGCTGGCCGTCGGCGCAGAGCTGAAGAACACCTTCTGCGTCGCGCGCCAGCGCTATGCCATCATGAGTCAGCACATTGGCGACATGGAAGATTACGCCACCCAGCAGCTCTTCGCCAAGAGCGTCGCCCATTTCGAGCGACTCTTCCGCGTGCAACCCCAGGCCATCGCCCACGACCTTCATCCCGACTATGCTGCCACGCGCTATGCCCAATCTCGCGCTCAGGCTGAAGGCTTGCCCTTGATTGGCGTGCAGCATCACCATGCTCATGTGGCCGCTTGTATGGCGGAACATGGCCTGCACGGGGATCGGCCGATCATCGGCGTGTGCTTTGATGGCACGGGCTATGGCACGGATGGCACGATCTGGGGTGGCGAATTCCTGTTGGCCGACTATCGCCGCTTTGAGCGCCTAGCTCACCTCGCGCCTATGCCCCTGCCCGGCGGCGACGCCTCCACGCGGCGCACAGCGCGCTTGGCACTAGCCTATTTGTGGGCCAGCGGCTTGGGCCAGCTCATCGATGAGGACTTGCCTGCCCTTCAGCACGTGGGGGAGGCCGAGTGGACGATCATTCAGCAGCAGATGGTGCGCCGACTCAACACGCCGCTCACTTCTAGCATGGGCCGCTTGTTCGACGCCGTCTCGGCGCTGTTGGGGGTATGCCTGCACGCGAGCTACGAAGGCCAAGCAGCTATTGAGCTTGAAGCCCTGGTTGATCCACATGAGACAGGCTTTTACGATTGCTTCGGCGCAGATGGGCTGGACATGCCGATTCTGTTCAGTTTGCTGCTGGCCGACAAGCGCGCGGGTTTGAGCGTAGGGCGAATCGCAGCGCGCTTCCATCACACCATCGCTTGCTGGGTCGCCGCCACCTGCCAGCGCTTGGGCGAGCAGCACAGCGTTCACGAGGTGGCGCTGAGCGGCGGCACATTCCAAAATGTAGCTCTGTTGGGTCAAATTGTCAAACGCTTGGAAGCGTTAGGCTTCATGGTTTACAGCCATCGGCTTGTACCGCCCAACGACGGCGGCTTGGCGCTGGGCCAGATGCTCATTGCCTATAGTCAATTGATCTATTCAGAGAAAGACCCATAGGGATGAAGGGGGGGTGCTATGAAGTACTTGGACGAATACCGTGATGGCGCGCTTACGCGCCAGCTTATCCAGCAAGTTGCTCAGATCGTCACGCGTCCCTGGACACTGATGGAAGTTTGCGGCGGGCAAACGCACAACATCCTCAAGAGTGGCCTGGATACTCTGCTCCCATCTGAAATCACCCTCATTCACGGGCCAGGTTGCCCAGTGTGCGTCACACCGCTGGAGCTGGTGGACAAAGCGATAGCTATCGCCTCTAGGCCCAACGTCATCTTCACGTCTTACGGGGACATGCTGCGCGTGCCAGGCTCATCTGGCGATCTATTCAGCGTCAAGGCTAGGGGCGGCGACGTACGCATCGTCTACTCGCCACTAGACGCCGTCAGGCTAGCTCAAGCCAATCCGAACAAGCAGGTAGTCTTCTTCGCAGTAGGCTTCGAGACGACGGCGCCGGCCAATGCCATGTCTGTCTTCCAAGCTAAGCGCCTGGGCCTGAAGAACTATTCGATCCTGGTCTCGCACGTCACCGTGCCACCTATCCTCAAAGCCTTGCTAGAAGCCGACAATGTGCTAGTCGACGGCTTCCTAGCGCCAGGTCATGTAAACGCCGTTATGGGCTACTGGGAGTATGAAGAACTGGTCAAAACGCATCCCGTGCCGATGGTCATCACGGGCTTCGAGCCGGTCGACCTGGCGCGCGGCGTTTTGATGGCGGTGCGCCAGCTGGAAGAGGGCCGCGCGGAAGTTGAGAACGCCTACGAACGCGCTGTCACCCGCGAGGGTAACAGCGCAGGTCAGAAGCTCATCGACGAAGTGTTCATGATGACCGACCGCAAGTGGCGCGGCATTGGTACGATCCCCATGAGCGGCTATGCCCTGCGCGACGCTTACCGCGATTATGACGCCGAAACTCGCTTCCCAGACGCGGCTGCCATCAGCACTGAAGAGTCGTCCATCTGCATCAGCGGCGAGATTCTCAAGGGCCTCAAGAAGCCCACGCACTGTCCTGCTTTCGGCAAGACCTGCACCCCTCAGAACCCGCTCGGCGCGACGATGGTCTCATCAGAGGGGGCATGCGCCGCCTACTATCGTTATGGCCGTCTGCAAGAGTCCAACGTCACCCTGGTTTTGGAGTAGAGCCTATGAGCAGCGAGAAGCCTAAGCTGGACGGGTGGACGTGTCCCATCCCGCTCAAGCATTATCCCACTGTCGTCATGGGGCATGGCAGTGGCGGCAAGATGATGGCCGATTTGATTGAGCATTTGTTCGCTCCTCTGCTGGAAAATGAGCTGCTGGCCCAATATGGCGATTCGACGCTGTTTGAGGTGGCAGGGCAAGGAGGACGATTGGCCATCAGCACAGACAGCTTCGTCATTCAACCGCTGTTCTTCCCTGGTGGTGACATTGGCAGACTGGCTATCAACGGCACAGTGAACGATGTGGCCATGAGCGGCGCTACGCCTCTCTACCTGACGGTGGGCTTCATCCTAGAAGAAGGCCTGTTGATGGATGATCTGGGGCGAATTGTCAACAGCTTTGGGACAGCGGCACGTGAAGCTGGCGTGAAGATTGTGGCAGCAGATACCAAAGTCGTCAATCGTGGGCATGGCGACGGCGTTTTCATCAATACGACTGGAATTGGCGTCGTGCCACCTGGTGTCAACATCGCGGCGCAAAATGCCCGTCCCGACGACGTAATCCTGGTGAGCGGTACGATGGGGGATCATGGCATGGCCATTATGTCGCTGCGTGAGGGCCTGGCCTTCGATTCGACCATCGAGAGTGACTGCGCGCCACTGCACACCCTGGTACAAGCCATGCTGCGCGTTACACACGACATTCACTGTCTGCGTGACGCTACGCGCGGCGGCCTGGCCGCCGTCCTCAATGAGTTGGCCAGAGCTTCACGCGTGGGGGTAGAGATCGAAGAGACAGCTATACCTGTTCAGCCTGCAGTGCAAAGCGCCTGCGAAATGCTGGGCCTTGACCCATTCTACGTGGCCAACGAGGGTAAGCTGGTGGCTATCGTGCCGCGCGCGCAGGCTGAAGCCGTTCTGGAGGCTATGCGCCAGCACCCGCTGGGCCGCCAAGCGACCATCATCGGTCGGGTGGTGGACAAGCACCCTGGCGTGGTGCTGACGCGCACGCGCATCGGCGCATTGCGCGTGATGGACATGCCGGCTGGTGAACTGCTGCCGCGTATTTGTTGATCTTGAAATCGGAGAGGATGTGATATGCGCTTGCGTTTAGCGTCCTCTCAAGCATATATGACTTTTTAATAATTTGGAAGCTCTTGAAGCTTCGAGCATTAACAAGCTTTTATAACTAAGACACGCCCGAAAAGTCCGTTTCTGATATAATTTGCTCAACCGACTCTCAAACTTTACCCATCTTTCTTTCAGTTGCAGGAGACCCCATGCTCTCTCATACTTGGATCATCTCTCTCGTTGCTGCTGCAATACAGCTCTTGAGCCGCAGCCCCGATCAGGCTATGTCCTCTGCCGACGTTAGCCTCACCCCGATGAAACTAGACAACACGCTGATGAGCTTTGCGCCGCGCTCTGATGATCGTCTGAGCCTGGATCAGCAGACACAGCCAGAGCTTTCCGATGTGGAGCTGTGGATGATGGTTGGCCAGGGCTTCTCCACTGGCGACAAACGCACCGAGCCGCAGCCTTACCGAGTGCAATTGTGCGAATTCACAGAATTCACCGGCGGTGGCATGCTCACCTCAAGCTGGCGTGCCAAGTACCCTGGTTGTTCCTGCGAGAGAAACGAGATGAAATACGGCACTGCGAATGATCGTGGTATCGGGTTTGCGCGCATGCCTGCCGACTCGTTCGGCTACCTGCGCAACAGCTGCTTTCATAGTGTGCGCGTCTATCGTTGATGGAGATGAATACCATGATAAATCTACGAGCCATAATGACGCTACTCGTCACCATGTCCATGCTCGGCATTTCGTTGGCGCAAGCTCAGGATCATGCCGACGATTGCAGTCGTTTTACTCTTGATCCGAATAGCGAATGGGCAGAGTTCCAAGCTCTCATGGCGGAGAACAACATCCCTAACGAGCTGTGGGCTGATATGCAAGACCCTTTCAAACCTCTGGCCCTAGAGGACTACGGCATCAGTGCCGACGAACTTAATCAGTTCTTTCAAGGCAACGCTGAAGCCATCAACAAAATGCTGGACGACAATCCACTCAAGCCTTACGTTGACCGCGCTCTGGCGATTATGTCGGGCTATGGCCTGGGTTATGGCGATATTCAGCCGCTGTTGGACGTGCGCAGCGACCTGACAGCCCTTATAGCAGCTTTGGCCGAACGCGGCCTAGACTCTGAGCGCGCCGACAGCTTTCTGAACGAAGTCGCGCCGCTGGTAGCTGAAGCTTCTGCCAAAGGCTTGCTGCGCTACAGCCTGGTACAGCAGGCCGATGATTTCCTCAACCAAGTTAACTACTCGCTCAGCCCGCAATTCCTGCGCCGTTACATCGACGACCTAGACGGACTGCGCAATGAGCTGCTAAGTGGGGGAGAGCAGGCCGAGCAAGTCGAGTCGCTCATCAAGCAGCTCGAAGACCTCAAAGCGCGCGGCTTGAACGAAAAAATGCTGCGCGACTATGAGATTCGCGCCGAGGAAGAAGAGCTGTCCAAGTACGGCGTGCCGAGCGCTGCCATGCGCGAACTGATTGGCGATGCGCAGCGAGCCGCCGAGTGCCTAGAAGATATGGGATTAGACAGCATAGGCGTCTTGGCGCTGCTCTCAGATGGCTCTTTAGCCTTCATTTCTCCTGACGATCTGGAAGCCTTTTATGCTGAAGAGATGGCGACGCTGTTGGCGCTTACAGGTCTTGACCCTGAGACCCTGAGCAGCCTCTACGGCCTGAGCGACGATGAGCTTTTGGCAGCTTTGAGCGAAGCTTACGGGCCTGAGTACGCGGCTTGGCTCTTTGAATACCTCCTTTCGAGCAGCGCCTGGGAGCTACTGGGTTTCTATGATGATTTAGACTTCTACTGGGAGCTAGCTCTGGCTCTCCAGGACGACTGGGACGAAGACACAATTGCGAGCATCATCGGCGAATACGCCTATGCCTATACTGAAGCGCTGCTAGCCCTCGCTGACCTAGACGATGAGACTTTTGAAGCGCTTTTCAACGACCCTGATGCGCTTGCAGAGTGGTTTGCTGCCTTTGGTACGATGTTGAGTGACGAGGAGGACGACATGACTGACGACAATAGCAGTGATAGCGGCGGCGATGATAGCGGTGATGACAGCGGCGGCAATGATAGCGGTGATGACAGCGGCGGCGATGATAGCAGTAATGAGAGCGGCGGCGATGAGAGCAGTAATGATAGCGGCGGCTAAAAATCGTTAGGTTGGGAAAAAACAAGCTCATGACCAGGCACTTCGTCCTGAACGTGTTGAGTATAATACGCTGAGGACGAAGTGTTTTACGGGGAGAGTTCGTTGTGACAGAAGACAAAAAGACCGTAGCGCAAAAGCGCCGCTACCGCGTCGTTGATGTGCAGTCAGCTAAGCAGATCGCCGATGCTTGGCTTGAGCAAATCGACTTGGTGAACGTCGTAGACTTTGGCCTACCCGAAGTCGATGACCGCTACCTCAGCAGGTAGCTCAAGAGCTGAAGCAGGTATTCGGGTTTGAACATCCGCTGGTGAGCATGCGCCAAGAGGACGTTGGCGACTACTTGGAGCAGCGGATGGCTAGTGTTCCGCTGGAGCAGTTTTTGCAAGACGTTTAGCCCATCTTCATCGTTCTTTCCCTGCAGTGAGCGGCTATAATACAGCCAGACGCAAAATGCTCAGCAGGGGAGACCTCATGCGCGATTACAGCTATCGCGGTTGCTTGCAAGGCGTCGTCCTGGATTGGTCAGGGACGACGGTGGATTATGGGTGTATCGCGCCGGCGCAGGTCTTCGTGGAGGTCTTCAGTGCGCGTGGCGTCCCTGTGACTTTGGATGAGGCGCGTAGCCCGATGGGCATGACCAAGCGCGATCATATCCGCGCTGTGCTGCACCTGCCGCGCGTGGCCGAGGTCTGGCAGACTGTACACGGCCAAGCTCCTGATGAAGCGGTGCTTGACGCTCTCTACGCCGATTTTGTGCCGCGCCAAATGCAGACCATCATCCAGTACAGCGACCTGATTCCTGGTGTCGTAGAGACCATCGCAGCGTTGCGGGTGCGCGACCTGAAGATTGGCTCTTGCACCGGCTACAGCCGCGCCATGATGGACGCTCTCGCACCCATCGCAGCTCGAGCAGGCTACGTAGCCGATTGCATCATCACGCCAGACGATGTGCCATATGGTAGGCCTACGCCCTTCATGATCTACGCCAACGCGCTGCGCTTGGGCATTTATCCGCTGCAAGCCATCGTCAAAGTAGGCGATACGGTGGTTGACATCGAAGAAGGCCGCAACGCCGGCTGCTGGACAGTAGGACTAGCGCTCACAGGCAACGAGATCGGCCTGAGCCAAGCGGAATGGGCGGCGCTGCCCCCGCGTGAGGCCCGCGCACGGCTGGAAGCAGCGCGCCACCGACTCCATGAAGCTGGCGCGCATTACGTGATCGACAGCCTGAGCGATGTTCTGCCCGTCATCGACGCCATCAACGCGCGCCTGAGCGACGGAGAGAGACCCTAGCACTGGCGCAGAAAGACTATCAGCCATGAGCTATTTCATCACAGGCGGGGCAGGCTTCGTCGGGAGTCATCTGGCAGAACGCCTGCTGGCGCGCGGTGAGCGCGTCATCATCTTGGATAACTTCAACGACTACTACGATCCTCAGGTCAAACGCGCCAACGTAGCCCGCCTCGGCCAACATCCACGACTGAGCGTGGTCGAAGGCGATGTTCGCGACGCTGAAGGTCTATTGCGCCTGTTTGCCGAGCATAGGGTGACCCATGTCGCTCACCTGGCGGCTATGGCTGGAGTGCGTTCTAGCGTGACACAAGTGCCGCTCTACATGGAAGTCAACACCATTGGTTCGATGAACGTCTTACGGGCTGCCCAAGCGACGGGCGCGCATGTTGTCCTGGCCTCCACCTCATCGGTCTACGGCGCGACGAGGCAGCTTCCGTTCACCGAGACGGACAGCGCCGACAGGCCTTTGGCGGCTTATCCGGCTAGCAAGCGCGCCGCCGAAATTCTGGCTCACACCTACTACCACCTGCATGGCCTGAACGTCACAGTGCTGCGCTTCTTCAACGTCTATGGGCCTGCCGGCAGGCCCGACATGATGCCTATGAAGCTCATGGAAGCAGCTATCAGCGGCGCGCCGATCACTGTCTTCGGCGATGGCAGCTTAGCTCGTGACTGGACGTACATCGACGACACCATCAGCGGCGTCGTCGCAGCTTTGGACAAGCCGCTGGGCTATGAGGTCATCAACCTCGGCGTAGGCAGTCCTATCAGCCTGCGCCAGTTCATCGATCTGGTTGAGGAACTGAGTGGACGCCGAATCAATCGCGTCAGCGCGCCGACCCCGCTCAGTGAGCCGCCCATCACCTTCTGCAACAATCAGAAGGCCCGCGCTCTGCTGGGTTTTGCCCCATCCATCAGCGTGCAAGACGGCATGGCCCGCACCTGGGCCTGGTTTCGGGCCTTTCGTGGACTATGATCGACTCACGATCTGTGCGCCGTCGCTGGGCTGGCAAACGTAGGCTGTGGGCTTAGGGAAGGGCGAAGCAGCGCCGTAGGCTGCTTCCACGTGTGCTACGAAAGCTTCAGCTTGAGCGGCGCGCACCAGAGCCACCGCACACCCTCCGAAGCCAGCGCCGGTCATGCGCGCGCCGAAACAGGCTTCATGTTGGCCTGCCACTTCGACTACTTGGTTCAGAGCGGGACTGCTGACTTCGAAATCGTCGCGCAAGCTAACATGACTGGCGTTCATCAGCAGGCCTAGTTGGACGGGATCGGCAGCGCGCATAGCTTCCAGCGCTCGCAGGGTGCGTGCGTTCTCGCTGATGACGTGGCGCGCACGGCGCACGATCAGCCTATCTAGGTCAGCGCTAGCTGCTTCAAGCTGGGCCATTGTGACATCGCGCAGCACGCGCTGTCCGAAGTGAGCGGCAGCGGCTTCGCATTGAGCGCGCCGCTCATTGTATGACGAATCGACCAGGCCGCGCCGCGTATTGGTGTCTAGCACCACGACCACCGTCTCAGGGGGCAAGGGCGCAGGAGTTGATTCTAGGGTGCGACAATCGATCAGCAGGGCATGGCCTGCCAAGCCCACCGCGCTGATCATCTGATCCATGATCCCGCACTGCACGCCCACCCACTGGTTTTCGGCCTGTTGAGCCAGCAGAGCCATGCGCGGCCCATCCCAGCCATAGCCGCTGGCTGCTTGGAAGGCGCGCGCAATGGCCAGCTCCAGCGCTGCAGACGAAGATAGGCCGGCGCCAATCGGCACGTCGCCTTGCATGACGCCTTCCCAGCCTTGCAAGATGTGTCCCGCCTGCTGCACGGCCCAGGCTACGCCTTTCACGTATTCGGCGGGGCTGTTAGCTCCTTTGTGCAGCTCATCCAGGCTGAAGTCGATGGGCGTGTCGAAGTCTAGTGACTCGACGTGGACGCGGCGATCAGCGCGGGGGCGCAGAGCCACCCATACGGCGCGATCAATCGCCATCGGCAAGACGAAGCCTTCGTTGTAATCGGTGTGTTCGCCGATGAGGTTAACGCGGCCTGGAGCGCGCACTACAAAGGCGGGGGGCTGGCCGAAGTGTTCCTCGAAGCGAGCGATTACGCGCTGCTGCACACGGTTCATGGGCTTTCTCACAGGCTAGGATTCAGGCACGATAGAGCGTATCAGGCAGAGAGCGCAGCCGCTCGGCGGCTTGCTCTGGCGTCAAGTCGCGTTGCCCCTCAGAGAGCAGCTCATAGCTAGCGACGAATTTCTTGATGGTAGCGCTGCGCAGCAAGGGCGGGTAGTAATGCAAGTGCAGCTGCCAATGATCGTTGGGCTGACCATTGAAGGGCCGGCCGTGCCAGCCGCTGCCGTAGGCGAAGGGCGCTTGGAACAGGTTGTCGTAGCGCGTGTGCAGTCGCTTAAGGACGTCGGCCAGGCCGTCGCGCTGTGCGTCGTCCAGGTCAGGCAGGTGTCGGACGTGGCGGCGTGGCAGCAGCAGCGTCTCGAAGGGCCAATAAGCCCAAAATGGTACGAGGGCTACCCAGGTTTCGTTGGCGATGACCACGCGCTCATCGCGGCGCAGCTCTTCTTCTAAATAGTCCAGCAGCAGAGGGCGGCCGTGTGCGGCGTAATAGGCCGCCTGCTGGCGGTCTTCTGTCGCGGGCATGTTGGGCATGAAGTCGCTGGCCCAGATTTGCCCGTGTGGGTGCGGGTTGCTCGTCCCCATGATCGCTCCTTTGGTCTCAAAGACCTGCACCCACTGGTACTGAGTCGCGAGTTCCGTCACCTGTTCGCCCCACATATCGACGACTCGGCGCAAGTCAGGCAGGGGCATGTCGGCCAGCGTCCAGTCGTGGCGCGGGCTGAAGCACAGGACGCGGCATGTGCCGCGCACGCTCTCTAGGCGGAATAGAGGATCGACGCTCAGCTCAGACGCGGGGCAATCGGGCAGAAGGGCGGCAAAGTCGTTGGTGAAGACGAAAGTATGCTCGTAAGCGGGGTTGTGTTCGCCGTTGGCGCGCACATTGCCGGGGCAGAGGTAGCACTGAGGGTCGTACTGCGGACGCGAATCGACAGCGGGCTGTTCGACTTGGCCCTGCCAGGGGCGCTTCATACGGTGAGGCGAGACCAAGATGTACTCGCCCATGAGCGGATTGTAACGACGGTGTGGATGGTCTTTGGGATCGAACATGTTTCACTCGGCGGGCTAATCGATTCGTTTCAGGCGCAACAGGCGGCTCTCGAAATTGTCCAAACTGAGCAGCGCGTCGCTGTGCATCCAGGCGGCGCCGCTCTTCTCACCCAAGCCGTCCAGGCGGTAGCGCGCTTCGGGGATGAGACCGCGCAAGCGCAGAGCAGTGGGCAAGGTGGGAGACGGGGCGTAAGTGCGGTAGACGAACAGCACACCTTCATCAGCTCGATCGTCCAAGACGAGTAGGGCGCTCGTGGTGGCAGGCGGTTGCGCGCTGAGCAAGCGGTACACTTTGCCGCGCTGGATGATTGGACGGAGCTGCTTGTACTGCGCGATGAGGCGCTTAGCTAAGGCCTTCTGGCTGTCGTTCCAGCGGGTGATGTTTGCGCCAATGCCCAGCACCCCTGCCATGCTCACATGAAAGCGGAGAGTCAGGGGTAGGTAGGGCGCGCCCATATCCGTCACCCACGACTCCAGAGTATTGAGCGGGAAGACGTAACTGTACGAGTCCTGCATAGGAAGGCGGCGCGTGGGATCGGTGTTGTCGCTGATCCAAGCCTGATCGGCCAGGGTGAGCATGGCAGCATCGACTCGACCACCGCCGCCGCTGCACGTCTGCCAGGTGACGTGCGGGAACTGGCGGGCTAAGCCCCCCCACAGTTCATATAGGCCGTCGGTGTAAGCTACCCAGATTTGACGTGCGTCGCCTTGTGGCGGGCCATCCGCTCCCCAGCCGACTTCGCTGGCGTTGCGATTCATGTCCCACTTGATGAAGTCGATGGCGTTCTCTCGTAGGAGGCGCGACAAAGCATCCATGAGATGCTGACGCACGTCGGCGCGAGCTAGGTTGAGGATGAGTTGATTGCGCGCGGTCGTGCGCGGACGATTGGGGAAGTGCAGCACCCAATCAGGATGTTGGCGGTACAGGTCGCTGTCGGGGTTGACCATCTCTGGCTCTACCCACAAGCCGAAGTCCATGCCCAGGTTCTTCACGTGGTCGATGAGTGGCTTTAGCCCATCAGGGAATTTCTGCGGGTCGGGAGTCCAGTCGCCTAGGCCGGCGTTGTCATAGAGGCGGCCCTTGAACCATCCGTCATCCATGACGAACAACTCCACCCCCAACTCAGCGGCTAGTTCAGCGTAATGCTTCTGCGATTCCACGTCCACTGCGAAGTAGCTCACTTCCCAGGAGTTGAAGAGAACTTTGCGCGGTGCGTTGGGGTTGGGCAGTCGTGCGCGGATGAGTTCATGCAGGTTGCGACTGGCCTGGCCAAAGCCCGCCGCGCTATAGCCGCCGAAGCAGGAGGGCAGGCGGAAGGTCTGGCCTGCGCTCAGCTCCCAGGCGAAGTCCCAGTCGTTGATCCCCAGCGAGAGGCGCGTGCTGCCGAAATCGGTCACCTCCGCGCATAGCTTCCAATTGCCGCTGTAGGCCAGCGTGCCGAACCACACCTCGCCCTGGTCTTCATCGGCCGTTCCTCGATCTAAGAAGAAAGAAGGATGGTGATGATGGCTAGTGGTGAGCCTGCGGCTCTCCAGCACCTTGACGCCGTGCGCCAACGGCTCGCGGCGCAGAATGAACTCGTCGTTCCAGCGACCTGTGAAGTGCGTCAAACGGTATGCATCGCCGTAGGGCAAATGCCACTGAGCGCTGAAGGCGCGTTCCAGCGTGGCTTGGCCTCGATCACAGCGGATGAAGCCACCGCGTTCGATGATGTCGCAAGCTTCGTGAGCTGTGTATTCCAGATGAGCTTCTAGCCCATAGGTTGGGTCGTGCAGGCGCACGATCAGCTTGCAGCTCTGGGCGTCGACTTCGACTTGGGCGAAGCTCAGCCAGCAATCACGAACGCCGTCGGCGAAGCTCACCTTCAGACATGGCTCGGTGTATTTCAAGCCGCCGCCATACGCGGGATATTCCTCGCGCCACAGATGACCAGGCCCATTGAACGAAGCATAGCCCTCGCTGCGGGGCGGCATAGGGTAATCGCTCGGATGAGGCAGGCGCGCGCCCCAGTACGTATGCACCAGCGCACCTTGGTCGTTGAGGGCCAGAGCGTAGGCCGTGTTTTTCGTCTCCAGCACCCAGGCAGTTTCGCTGATGGCATGGATGGGCATGAGCGGTTTTCCTAGCGTGTCGTGTAACAAGAAGCTCAGCCGATACGGACGCGAATTTCAGCAGGCGGCAGGCGATCGGCCTGGGCGCGCACAACGGCGACTCCGCTAGTGTGGCCTGCTCTCAGGTAGAGGGCGGCTTGCCCGCCCACTAGGGGGAAGGGATTGTCGCCGATCAGCTCTGCGCCTTGTGGGCCGTCCAGCGTCAGCGTGACCACCTTGACAGCGTAGGGCAAGGGATTACCGTAGGCGTCTGCGACTAGGAAAGCGACGCGCGTCATGTCGGCGCCATCGGCCAACAAGGCGTCATCATCAGCGCGCAGAATGAGCTGCTTGGGAGGCTGGGGCGCGCTGATAATTTGTTCAGCTACCTCCTGGCCGCCGATGAGGCCGACCACGCGCAGATCACCGTATGGATGAGCCAGCAGGGCGTCCAGGCCGTGCAGCCGAAAGGGCGGGTGAGGCAGGCCGGGGAATAGGTCATGGGCAGGCCTGAACGTGCCTTTCTTTCGGCCGCCGACGTAAGCCACGACTTCTTCGCAATTGCTGAAGACGTAGACAGGCTCAATCAGGCCTTCGCTCACGTCGCCCAAGCGCCAATTGCTGGCCACGCGCAAGACGACGCGCTGAGCAGCGTCTTGCTGGCTCTCATAGAAGAAGGCGGCAAATTTGGGCAAGCGCCAAATATCCATCACGCCGTGATAGCAAATGCGATCCCCAGCGCCGAATTCTTCGTGGGTGTTGTAATCGAAGGCGCACCAGCCAATCGCTCCGCTGACCCCACCGCTGCTGGCTGCACGCGCCTGGATTCTGGCATGGCGGCGCGCGTGTTCGACGCGGCGTTCCTCGTTGTCCCAGGTCTTGGTGGGGAACATGTGGCCGTTGAATTCTGTGACCAGGTGCGGCGTCACCTGCGGCTCTTGGATGTCGTTGCTGAAGTCGTTCAGCGTGTAGACGTCCTCTAGGAACTCGCTGCCCTGGAAGAAGCGCACTCCGCCAGTGGGCCGCGTCGGATCAAGCTGGCGGGCCAGCGCGTTAGTCTGCTCGTAGAAGTCGTGGTCGTCCCACGACTCGTTGATGCGCACCCCCCACATGATGATCGCTGGGTGGTTATAGTCGCGTTCGATCATAGCGCGCACGTCGCGCAAGCTGAGGGCCTTCCAATCTGCGTCGCCAATATGCTGCCAGCCTGGTATCTCTTCGAAGACCAATAAGCCGATTTCGTCGCAGCGGTTCAGGAAGTGAGGCGACTGCGGATAATGCGAAGTGCGCACGATGTTGCAGCCTAATTCGTACTTCACGATATCGGCGTCGCGGCGCTGCAAGCGGGCTGGCGCTGCTGCCCCTATATAAGGAAAAGTCTGGTGACGATTCAGGCCACGCAATTGCAGACGCTGGCCGTTCAAGTAGAAGCCATCGTCTTTGAACTGGGCATGGCGGAAGCCGAAGCGCACCTGCACGCGGTCGTAGGCGTCCGTCGCGTCGCCCCAATCCAGGCTGAAGGTGGCCGTGTAGAGGCGCGGATCGTCTAGCGTCCATAAGGCAGGCTGAGGATGTGCGCCGCCGTCGCTCAGGTCGTCCAGCTCTATGCTGACTTCGGCCTTACCATGCGCAGGTATTGCTACGTCTACCGAGTCGCCGACGCTGTTGTTCTCGTCCACGTCAAACATGGCTGCCAAACTCACCGTCACTTCTTGGGCCTGCGTGTTGACCAGGTGAGCCGTCAACCGCAAGCGCAGCGACTTGCTCAGCACGTCCAGCGGAGTCGCGTAGGCGCGCTCAATGTAGACAGGATCGACGTAGCGCAGCCGCACATCGCGATAGATTCCGCCGAAGACCAAGTAGTCTACCGTATGGCCGAAAGGCGGTATATCGGCCCGCTCGCGGCTGTCTACGCTCACGCTCAGCAAGTTTTCGCCTTCACGCAAGTAGTCTGTGATGTCTAGGCTGAAAGGCGTGAAGCCACCGCGATGTTCGGGGAAAGCATGGCCGTTGATGGACACGGTGGCTGCCAGCATGACGCCGTCGAAATCGACGAAGACGCGTCGTCCCTGGCGAGCTTCTGGCAAGACGAAGCGCTTGCGATAGGTGCTGATGAACTGATATTCGCGGTCATCGAAGTTGTGGTACGGGAAGCGCTTGTTGCTGTGCGGCAAGGTGACGACTTCAAACGCCGAGTCGGCGACGTCGGAAGCTAACACTTGCGGAGCATAAAGCCACGAGTCGTTGAAGGGGAAGATGGCGCGCATAGGGTGTGCTTCTCATTCCGTTAGGTTGTGTCGCTCGCGTTGCGGCGTTCGGAGTGTGTTGATTTTGTAGACCAGCATAGTCGCTACAATGTCGGCGTTATGGACTTGCTTGCTCTGCGTTGGATGTTGCTCAAGAATTTCTGGGAGCTTGTTGCGTGCGTTCATGCTCTCGTCTGCGATTGCAGACGAGCCGTTCATTGCTTCAACTTGGCGCACAGCTTGAGCCATGAGGGGCTGTCTCAGCGCGCGCGGATGTGTTATCTATACGATGGTTCAGTCTATTCTGCGATTTGCTCATACGCTAAGACCATGGCGTCATCAGCTTGGCTCTTTCGTTCAGTCAAGAAATGCCGAGCGCGGGAATTTTCGTCTAAACCTACCCTTTCAAGCCACTGGTGGCGATGCCTTCGATGAAGTAGCGCTGAGCGAAGATGAAGACGATCACCGGCGGTAGGATAGCGATGGCTGCGCCCGTCAAGACGAGGTTAGGACGATCAGCGAAGGTATTGCTGAGCTGGATGAGACCCAACGTCAAGACGTGGTTGTCTCTATTCCCTTCTCCAATGATGAGCAGCGGCCACAAGAAGCTGTTCCAAGCATATAAGAAGCTGAAGATGGCCAGGCTGGCGATGGCCGGCGTGCTGAGCGGCACGAAGATTGTCCACAAGATGCGGAAGCGGCTGCATCCGTCCAGCAGCGCCGCTTCTTCAATCTCCTTAGGGATGGAGATGAAGAATTGGCGCATAAGGAACGTGCCGTAAGCTGTGAAAATCCAGGGGACGATCAGCGAGACGATACGATTCTGCCATTCCAGCAGCACCATCAGGCGGTAGATGGGGATAATTAGCACCACGAACGGGATCATGATGCTGCCCAGGTAAAGCAAGAAGAGCGTATCACGCCCCTTGAATTCGATGCGGCTGAAGGCATAACCGCCAAAAATGCTGGTGACGAGCTGGCCGATGACCACCAGCACTGTGACCAACGTCGTGTTGACCAGCGCGCGGTCGAGGCGAATGCGCGCCGACGAGCCTTGTAGCAGGGGATCGTTCTCGGCGACTCGTGGATCGATAGGCAGGCCTAGCACAGCGTTGTAGTTCGTCACCTGGAATTCGACGAATTCAGCGGCTTGAGCCGTGCGTTCGCTGGCGTAGGCGTAAACGCTGGGGTCTTCAGGATCGACGAATTTGTTCAAGCGTGGCGTGTTGACCAGCAGCAACCGCTGCGTCTGGCCGTCTACCTGCACCTCGTAAACGACTTGCGGCTCTGCGCCTGCTGGCGTCACTGTGTCGTCGGTCTTGCGCACTTCGTACATAGGCGCTTGGGCAACGATTGGGCTAGTGCGCGGTCGCGCCGCGTTGAACAGCTCTGGCGTGGTGAATTGGCCCACTTCCACGCGCTCGTCGGTGATGACCAACTCGCGCACCTGGCCACCGATCTCAAAGCGGTAGAGGCGACGCATTTGTCCGTCAATTTCGATGCGCTCTGGGCTGTAAGGCAGTAGTCGTGGTGGAGAACGGAAGACGTCCGTCGAATTCTTGAACGACGTAGATACCATATAAAGGAAGGGGAAGAGCATGAACAGGGCAAAGCCCGTCAGCAAGGCATAGATCAGCAGGCGGCCGATATAAAATGAAGGGCTGTGACGCATGGTGGTCTCTCTCCCTGGACTAGTCGTAGGGGTTGCTGCGCTGCAAGCGGAACTGGATCAGCGTGATGCTGAAGATGAGGACGAACAGCACCCAGGCGACAGCTGAAGCGTAGCCGAATTGGAATTCGTTGAAGCCTTTGGTATACAGGTAGAAGACCGAGGTCGTGGCCTGGATGGGCAGAGGTCGCGAGGGGAACAACGCATATGGCTCGTTGAAGACTTGCAGCGCAGTGACGATGGTCGTAATTAGGACGAAGAAGGTCGTAGGCCGAAGCAGAGGTAGAGTGATGTGCCAGAATTGCTTCCAGCGATCTGCACCATCAATCGACGCGGCTTCGTACATGTCTTTGGGAATGCCCTGCAAGCCTGCCAAGAATAGCACGGTATTGTAACCCACCACTTGCCAAGCGCCCAAGAAGACCACTGAGATCAAGACCACGCCAGGGTCAGACAGCCACTTGATGGCGGGGTCGGTGGCGGGTATGCCCAGGCTATTCAAGAAGCCGACGAATTGGCTGATGAAGTAGTTGAAGAAGCCGATGATCGGGTCGTAGAGCCAGCGCCAGATGAGGGCCGTGCCGACGACGGCGGCTACGCTGGGCAGGAAGTAAACAGCACGGTAGAACTTCATGCCTGGCAACGACGAATTGAGGATGAGCGCCAAGCCAATCGCAGGGATGATGGCCAGCGGCAATAACATGAGGGCGTAAGCTATCGTGTTGCGCAAGCTCTGCCAGAAGATAGGGTCAAGCGCGCCGATGACCAGACGACTCTGGCCCAAGCCTAGCGTGGCCAATTCGCGATAGCCGAAGGACAGAGCGCTCTGTGCGGGTATGCTGAGGTCTTCCTGAATCTTGAATTCCAGAGACAACATGCGCCCGTAATTGTCCAGGCCGATGAACTGCGGCACAGCGCCGGCCGTGCTGTTGGTGAAGCTTAGGTAGAAGGACAGCACCAGTGGCCCAGCGAAGAACAGGCCGAAGCCGATGATGTTGGGCGAGAGCATAGCCCAGCCTTGCCAGGCGGCCCGCTGTTCTGGCGTCTCGCCGAAGAATGCGCCGCGATGGAGCGCTCGCCAGGCCAGCGCTCCGCTGATGAGGGCGACAGCCGTCGCCAGCCACGCACCCCATTGGGCCCGCGGGCCGACGTAAGCGCCCAACATGCTCAGGATGCCATCGATGAAGCCGCTCAGCAGCAGCAAAGCCATCAGCGATAGGCCGCCAATGCCCAGGCCGATCATCTCTAAGCGACCACGCCAGGCGCTCTCCTCGTCTAGGCGGCTGCCCAACCAGAAGACGACGTAGGCCAGCACAAAGCCCAGCGTTAGACCGCTGTTGTTCATGAAACCCGTCACCAGCGCTTCGAAGCCGAAGAAGACTCGCCAGGTCTGAATCAAATAGAGGATGGCGGCGACCATCGCGAGGGCGTACAACGTGACCATCGCGAAGCGCGCCCAATTATGCCGCTCAGCCTGCTCAGGATTCATCAGGATTCGCAGCAGCGCGCGCGCCGTCCACAGCGCATAGAACGCAGGCGCGAGCGCTACCGAGCCGATGAAGACGCGCACTGGATCGCCCAAGCTTTGCAGCTGAGGCGGCACACTCTGTGGATCGGACAGAATATTCAAAGCAAACAACAAAAGGGCTACAAAGATAAGCACGCTCCAGACCAGGAAGGCGATGAGTTCATTCTGAGCCGCCTGGGGCAGAGCATTTTTAATCTTTGAAGAACTATTGGGAATTGATGCAGCTTGGGTCATGGCTCAGCGCCTTATCTTGCAAAAGGGCTTACGAGGGCGGGACGTGATTGCCCGACGGTGCGTTGTAGGGCGGGACAGGCCCGCCCACGATAGACGAAGGGTTTACTTCTCGAATTCAGCCGCGACCTTGTCGCAAATGGTGGCAGCGAATTCTTCAGGCGTCAGCGTGCCGTTGAAGACGGCGGTCACGTCCGTGCCATAGATGGTGTCGATGGCCGGCCAATTGCCCTTGAACAGCGGAGCTTCGGTGCGCACATCTTCGCTGGTCGTGCCGTCGATGAAGGCCTGGTTGTTGACCTTGCCATCCAGCGTCCCCAGGAACAGCTCAATCGCTTCTTCAGTGGCGCGGCTGGGGATGTTAGCGCCCAGGCTGGCGATCTGGCCCTGAATTTCGGCGCTGGTCAAGCGGGTAATCAAGTCCCAGGCTTCAGCGGGGTGAGCGGTCTTGGCGTTGACCACATAAGCGCCCCAGAACAGCCAGTTGGTGGCCTTGCCGCTAGGGCCAATCGGCAGGGAGACGACGTCCCAGTTGAAGTTGGCGTTGGCCAGCGTGCCAGGCGTCGCCCAGCGACCGTTCATGAACATGCCAACGTTGCCAGCTAGGAAAGGCGGTTCACTGTCCGTACCCCAGGGGACGGCGATGCCGTTGGCGATCAGGTCACGAGCGAAGGTCAGGCCCTCAACTGTGCCTTCGTTGTTCAGGCCGCAGCCGCTGAAGTCTTCATTGAAGAAGCTGCTGCCAGCCGCGTTGATGAAGTAGCCCCAGTTGGCCCACCAGGCGTTCATGCCGAAGCCGAAGATGTCATCACCTAATGCGCTGATGGCTTCAGCCGCTTCCGCGAAGTCGTCCCACGTCCAGTCAGCGGTGGGGTATTCCAAGCCAGCTTCATCGAACAGGTCTTTGTTATAGTAGATGGCGAAGGCGGACACGTCGCGGGGCAGACCCCATAGAGCATCTGTGCCTTCTTCGATGGGGGTGGTTAAGAAGCTCATCGGGCCAGCGTAGAAGTCGTTGACGCTGAAGTCGGGATCAGCAGCGGCCAGTTCAGCCAGGTTGAGGATCAGGCCGGCTTCGGCGAAGCGCGCCACGTCCGTGCCAGGGATCCAGAAGACATCAGGAGCAGTGCCGGCTTCAATCTCGGTAATTAGTACATCCTGGTAGCTGGCGGTCTCGCTGCCACCGGGTTCATAGACCAGGTTCACTTCATCCCAAGCGGCGTCGATAGCCTGGCTGGCGGCGGTGTAGACATCGATTTCAGCCTGGTTGTCGGGGCGGGTGCGCCAACGCAAGGTGATGTCTTGAGCGTTGACGATGAACAGCGGCGCGGTCAGCGAGGCGATCAGTGCGCCAAAGGTCAGGACACGAAAGGTCTTCATCGAGCAATCTCCTTGAAATGAACAAGTCTTGGACGGATGATGGGGTGGGGCGGCAAAAAAGGGATTTTCTTCCATCTCACTCCTTTCGCGTGAGTTCAATCGCAAGGTGAGGTCGCGCCTGGGCCGTCGATTGGCGGACGACCAGAGTCGGCGCGAGGACGCGGGGCGCAGGCTGTTGGCCCGCCAGCGCCAGAAAGAGCATCTCGGCGGCGCTCTGCCCCAGGGTGACGGCGTGTTGGTTGATGGTCGTCAGCGGCGGGCCAGAGAACTCGCTCTGGGCTAGATTGTCATAGCCAACGACGCTCACATCTTCAGGGATGCGCAGACCCAACTGCTGGAGGCGCTGAATGGCGCCGAGAGCCATGCGATCATTGACGCAGACCAGGGCGCTGAGCTGAGGGTGCTGACTTAAAAGGTGTTCGGCAGCCTGTGCGCCACCGCGATTAGAGAAGTCACCCTCGACAATAGGCAGGGCCTCAAAGTCGACTCCATGCTCAGTGCAGACCTGAGCCATGCCGCGCAGGCGCTGATTGACCGCTAAGTTCATCGACTTCGGCACGCTGATGACGCCTATCTGCCGATGTCCCAGGCCTAACAGATGTTCCATGAGCAGAGCGCCACCCTGGAAGTCGTCGCAGCGCACGCTCATTGGAGCTTCATGGTAGCCAATGACGACGGTGGGTAATTTGCGCGCCTGAGCTGCTTGCGCAACAGAGGCCAGTGGTACGCTGTCGATGGCGATTAGGCCATCGACGTAGCCGCTCTCCAGCAGGTTGAAGTAGCTCTCATCAATTCCGTCTTCGCTCAGGCGTGGCGTGCTGAGCAGTAGATTGTACTTATGCGCGTTCAGCACGCTCTCTACGCCTTCTAGGATGGCCAGCACCAGCGGGTCTTTGAACAAAGCGTCGTAGACGTAAGGGAAGACCACCGCCACGATGTGCGTCTTGCCTGATGATAGGGCGCGCGCAGCCAAGTTGGGGCGATAGCCCAGTTCCTGGATAGCGTCCAACACCTTTTGCCGCGTGGCCTCCGCTACGTAGGGCGTATTGGAGATCACTTTGGACACAGTGGCGATGGATACGCCGGCTCGTTTGGCGACATCTTGTAGGTTTGCCATAAACACGCGGATGGTTTATTGAACAAAGCGCATAGTTAAGCGTTTAACGGAGCTTGCTCATAGCATAACGCGATTTGCGCAAAAAGCAAGCGGATTCATCAAACACTCATCTCGGTCATCTGAACCCTAGCCCAGTCGTGCAGGCCTGGTATCATCGGCGCTCACGAACTTCGTGCGCTCGCAGCAAAGGAAGGCAGCATGGGCAAGCTGGCGCAACTGGCAACAGTCAAATCCGCCAAGACGGAGACCTTTGTTTACGTCCCGTCGGATGCGGCTTACAAAGCAGCGCGTATCTTGCTGCGCGCCAATCTAGGCCTGACGCCAGGCGCACCACCATCGACTACCCTGGAGGTGTTGACGGCAGTGCTGCGCGGCCTGCGCCGTGCTTCACCCCTGGGTCGTATCCTCATCATAGACCGCATTTGCCCGTCTAGCTCCGCAGAGCGCGTCTTTGAGCGGCTGGGCTTGGCTGAACGCCTGGACGAAGAAATGCGCTTTGCTGCCAGCGATGAGCTTGTGCAGAAGGCCTATGGCCCGCTGCAAGCGCCTGCTTATCTGGAAGAGTTCGACTGCGTGGTGAGCTTGACAGGCTGGGGTGTGGAGAATGGACAGGTGCGCAGTGCGCTGGAGGGCCTCTATGGCCTGGCCCGCTGCGATGACGCTTACCTCGTCGGCGAAGGCGAAACCCGACACCGCCTTGTTTGTGATTATCTCGCTCCCCACATTGACGATTGGATCGTAGAGTTGCCGCGCGCCCCCCAACGCGAGGGCCAGGTTGTTTGGGGGAAAGATGGCTTGGCGGTAGAGGAAACAGCCTGTCGCTTGGCAGGCGTCCCTGTTCCACCTCATGTGTTGGCGCTGCGTGCTAATCGGTCTTGAGAGCAGCGACGGGCGTCAGATGGACGGCGGCGCGATAGGCAGGATACGCGCCGGCGATCAGGCCGACCAGAGTCGCCAGCGCTAGGGCGAACAGCATGAGCGGTGGATCAATAATCATCAGGCCATCGCCCAGGTTTTGGACGTCGATGGGCAGGAAGGCCACGCCTCCGCTCTGATCTTGTCCCTGCGCCGTCAAATTGGCCACTAGCCGATTGACCGCTTCTTGAGCGGCTAGCGAGACGCCCAATCCGCTCAGGCCGCCTAGCAAGCCCACCATGCCCGCTTCCATTAAGAAGATTGTCATCACCTCAGCGTCGGTCGCGCCAATTGCCTTCATCAAGCCAATTTCGCGGGTGCGCTCTAAGATGGCCATCGTCATGGTGTTGGCCACGCCGAAAGCGGCCACCAGCAGGGCAATTCCGCCTATGCCGCCCAACATCAGGCGCATTGTCCCGAAGAAAGACTCAAGCTGTTCCAACCAGGTGATTTGTCCGTAGGCTTCAAAGTTTAGCTCGCGGATCGCTTTGGCGACAGCGCTCGTTGTGTCGCGGCCCGTGGCGATGACTACCAGCGAGTCGAAGATGACTTCCTCTGGCGTCGTCCCCGTGATCCAGGCGTTGTACTCCATGACTTGCTGCAAAGGCATGTAGATCATGTAATCGTTTTGGCTGTTGTCGATGACCGTCTCAGCAGCGATGCGCAGTGGTATGTCCTGAGTTTCGTTGTTGCTGTTGTTCAGACGCAAGATGACGCGGCTCGTCTGCATGTCGACGGTGATGGGCTTGAATTCCTCCTGGTTGGGGTCATAGAAACCCTGACCCACGTTGCCGCCGACGATCACTCCTCTTTGCAGGTCGGCTTCGCCCCATTTGAGGTTCAAGTTCAAGTAGGGCAGGCTTTCTGGCAAAATGCCGCTGATCTGGCCGTAGCCCATGAAGTCGTCCACGACAAGCTGGCCTCCTTGCAGCACAACGCTTGGTATCGCAGCAGCGACGCCGGGCAGGCGGGCAATGCGCCGCACGTTATCTACTGTCAGGCGTGGCGCCGGGCTTTGAGCGCCGCCAGGGCCATAGTCGTACTTCATGCCTACGTCAATGCGCGTGAGCAAGGCAGATGAGCCAATCCCAGCTTCAGCAGAGCGCTGAAGGCCGTTAGTGAGGGCCACTAGCAAGATGACGGCTGCTGTCCCTACCAGCACGCCGCCAGAGGTCATGAGCAGGCGAGCGCGAGCGCGCAGCAGATTGTTGAGGGCCAAGCGAGCCAGTTCAGACCACATCACAACTCTCCCTAAGGCTGTGATCCCAGGCCGAATAGGCCCAGCAGCAGGCGTTCCAGCCAGGAGCGTTGCGGCTCTGGGGTTGGCGTAGGTGGCTCAAATGGGGGCGGCTCTTCACCTGGGTCAGGAATGTCGATGATCGGCCGCTCTACGACCAGCACGCTGTAGGTCTCTGTGAGCGCCTGACGACGATTCATCTCGTCTAGGTAGTGCAGCTTAACGATGACACGTGCTTCCCCCGTCTGAGCGGCTATCAGGCTGGCGCTGAAGTTGGTCTTGCGCTCTGGCTTGACCGTGCCGACGAAGCTGCTGGCGCCGCTCACCACCTCCAACCCTTCGGCGCTGACCTCTGCTCGATCAAAGCGCGCGTCGGCGTTGCCGAGGTTCTGCACTGTCCAGGCCATCTCCAGCATATCACTGACGAACATCTCGCGCGGCGCAGGCGAATCCAAGGTGAACAGGGCGCGCAGCGGCACAACCACCAGCAGCGTGAGTTGGAAGTTGACTTGGGCAGCTTTGCCGTCGCCGTCGCGGTAACGGACGCTCAAGGGCAGAGCGTACAAGCCGCTCTTGACTGCGCCGTTGACGATGAAATCCTTGCGGATAGTGACCTTCTGGCCCTGAGGCAGCGTGCCTAGGTAGCTGGTTTCGCTGCTGCCCAGCGGCGCAAAGGTGCTGTTGGGCGTGGTGCTGGTTTCGTTGCCACTACCGCCGCCGCTGCCACCGCCGTCACCACTCGATGGCGGGTTGATGTTCACTGTACCGAAAGTCGCTAGGACTTCGCTGGCGTCAGCGTTGCCGATGTTGTTGAGCGTCACCTCTAGGCTGAAGGTCTGGCCTGGAGCGAGCGACTCGCCGTCGGCTCTGTACGATTCCAGCAACAGCAGTGGCGTTTTGGCTTCTGGAGTGGCAATGCGCACGCTCAGGGCAGTCTGGACTTCTTTGCGTTCCGCGCCTTGTAGATACGTGATGGTCACGGGCTGAGACTGCGGGCCGCTTTTGACGTCGTTGGCGACGATCATCGGGAAGCGCCGCTGGACGCTAGCTCCAGAAGCTAGGTCTCCTAAATTGAAGGTGTCGCCTTCTTCAGCTGGCAACAGGGGCGATCCACCGCCAGCAGGCAGGCGCACTTGTACTTGAGACGCGGCGCTGCTGCCGTTGTTCTGGAAGAGCATGGTCAGCACTACACGCTGGCCTGCCTGCGGTGCATTCGGCTCGCTCAGGTGGCGCGCCAGCACCACGCTAGCCACCTGAGGAGAAGCGCTCACATCGACGCTGAAGGTCGCCTTGCTGGTGAAAGTCTCGCCTTCGGCGCTGCGATAGCTGATGGCGACAGGGATGCTGTTTGGCCCTTCAACGGCGTCGCGCATAGCTTCGACATTGTAGAGCAAGCGCGCGAAGCCACCAGCGGGCAGGCTGTCTAGCAAAGCGGCCGCCTGGCCGTCGGCGGGTAAGAACTTGCCGCCGTCTAGGGTCAGGCTGATCCCAAAGGCAGTGGCGTTGCCCTGGTTGACAATTTCGATCAGCAGTTGGGTGGCTTGGCCGGGGCGGATGGTTGAAGGGAAGGCGCTGAAACTGCGCGCGATCAAGGCGGGCTTGCCTGGCACAAAAGTCGGCATGGGGATGGGCGTGCTGGTGGGCAGCACCAGCGCTGTCGGCACGATGGTCAGCGTCTGTGGTGAAGTGCTTGTCCCACGCACGGGGTCGATGACCTGTAGGGTATAGATGCCGACCGAGACGTTGCTGGGCAGCTGGGCTGTCAGAGTGCGATCATTCAGGAAAGTCGTTGCCAGGATACCATAGCCCACCAAGCGCACGCGGCTGTCAGCGCTGAAGTTCGTGCCGTAGACGCTGAGCGTCGCAGCTTGTTCGGCCGGCAAGCTGCGCGGTTCACTACTGGTCACGCTCAAAATCACGGGCGTCGGCGTTGAACTCGGAGTCGGGCTAGGCGTGGGCGTCTCGGTATCGGTTGCGACTTGAGCAATGGGTTCTTCCAGAGCAGGAGTAGTTTCCTGAGCGCTGGCCCAGCTCACTAATAGGATCATGCCCAGCAGACAATAGGCAAGGTGCTTCACAGGAGTTCCTCCTGTTGTTCGGCTCGTTCGACGGGGGTTTGAGCAGCAGAACGGCGAGTGTGGGTCATGTGGTCGTCGATCATGCGCCCATCGCGCAGGCGCACGATCCGATCTGCATAGTCCATCACGTCCTCATCGTGGCTGACGACGATCACGGTGCGGCCCTGATCGGCCAAGCGGCGCAACCATTGGAAGACGATAGCGCTGGTCTTACTGTCCAGCGCCGCAGTGGGTTCGTCGGCCATCAGGATGGGAGGGTTGTTGAACAAGGCGCGAGCGATGGCGACGCGCTGCTGCTGCCCGCCACTCAGCTGCGAGGGCCTATGTTCCACGCGGTCGCCCATGTCTAGGCCTTTGAGCAGGCGCACAGCACGCCATTGACGCTCGTCAGCGTCTATGCCGGCGAAGATGCCCGGCAGGGCCACGTTCTCCCAGGCGCTCAGGGTGGGGATGAGGTTGGCGCTCTGGAAGATGAAGCCAATTTCGTCGCGGCGCAGGCGAGCCAACTCCGCGCTGTTGAGAGCGTCTAGGCGACGGCCATGCACCATGATCCGTCCGCTACTGGGCCGATCCAGTCCACCGAGCTGATAGAGCAGGGTGCTTTTGCCGCTGCCACTCGTCCCCATGATGGCCAGGAACTGACCACGCGGTACATCCAAATCGATGCCGTGTAGCACGCGCACCCATTCCTCGCCCATGCGATAATCTTTGACGACTTGGCGCGCGCGCACCATGAATTCGCTCACAAGGTCACTCCTAGCAGCCGTAGGCTCACGGGCAGCAGGGTGCTGCTGATGATCCACAAGGCGACGACGAGCAGGGCCATCCAGCGCGTCCCTTCCAGGCTGCGACGCGCTCCATGATACAGCAGAGCCATGCTCCACAGCCAGAAGATGGTGAACTGAGCAGCCAGGGCCAGCAGCATCTCGCGGGCCAGCAGCGGCCAGTCCAGGTAGTTGGAGAGGTCTGGCACAAGGCCAGACAGGCCGGGCGCGCCGAGCCGTCCACCGCTGGCGACGAACAGGGTTTGCAAGCCGACGAGCAGGGCCGATGGCAGGCTGGCCCACACCGCCAGGCGCATGTTCAAACTCAAATCGGGGCGCTTGCCGCGCAGCAGCGGCACTTCGCACAAGAAGAGTGCCTGCAAGAACCACGTCAGCACTACGCCAAAGGCGGCGCGCAGGCCCTTCAACCAGTTGGCCGTGACTTCATCGGAGGACATGCCAGGGCTAAGCTGTTCTCCGCCTAGAGGCCCTATGCTCGGATCAAATCCATCTTCAACGGGCGGAAGCACGTCTTGCCCAATCATGCCATCCGCAGAAGGGTTGATGAGCGAGCCATCGGTTGGGGCAGTGGTCGTCTCAGTCTCTGAGGTGATGACTCCTGAAGGTGAGCCGCCCGGTGGATTGAGGGCTACCCACACGCTTAGAGCCAGCAGAGCCAGGGCCAGGATGGTCGTCTGTTGAGCGCTGCGCGGGCTACGAGGGAAACCGCTGAAGAACTGCCCTGGGCGGAATAGGACGGCCCACAAGCTGCTCCATAAGCTGCGCGATGGGGCGGGACGGCGGCGCGATGATGAAGTTGCAGGACTTTGGGCCATGACGACAGCTATGCCTGGGGATCGTAGACTTCACTTAGTGTATAACGAAAATCCTCTGTGTTGTGTTCCCAAAGAGTCGATCGTTGACGGATCGTTTATTTGAGCTGATGACAGCACTGGCTTGTCGCTTCGCTGCTGACTATAATGCTACGTAAGTGAGCAATGAAAAAAGCGAGCCAGCATGAACTTCGCTATCATTGGCGTCGGCGGCTACATTGCCCCCCGTCACCTGCGCGCAATACGCGATACAGGCCACACGACCGTTGCGGCCTATGACCCCAAAGACTCTGTCGGTATCCTCGACCAGTATGGCTTTGACATCCGCTTCTTCACGGAATTTGAGCGCTTTGACCGCCATCTAGAGAAGCTACGGCGTGGTGATCCTGCTCAGCGCGTGCATTACGTCACCATCTGCTCGCCCAACTACCTCCATGATGCCCATTGCCGCGCAGCGCTGCGCGTCGGCGCAGATGCCATCTGCGAGAAGCCTCTGGTCATCAATCCCTGGAACCTGGACGCCCTGAGCGAAATAGAGGCCGAGACGGGTCGTACCATCAACACGATCCTGCAACTGCGCGTCCATCCTAAGCTGATTGAGTTGCGCGAGCGCTTATTGATCGAGCGTCAAAATCAGCGCTATGACGTCGACCTGACTTATATTACCGCGCGCGGGGATTGGTATCACCGTTCTTGGAAGGGGGATGAGCAGAAGTCGGGTGGCATAGCGACCAACATCGGCATTCACTTCTTCGATCTGCTGCTGTGGTTGTTCGGCTCACTGGTGGAATGCCGCGTCTATCACGTCGATCAAAAGCGCATGAGCGGCTTCCTGGAGTTGGAATTTGCCCGCGTGCGTTGGTTCTTGTCGGTGGACAAGGACGACCTGCCGTTTGAGCCACAAGTGGGCAGCAAGACGACCTTCCGCTCTATCACCATCAACGGGCAGGAAGTGGAGTTCTCCGAGGGCTTCACGGATTTGCACACGCGCGTGTACGAGCGCACTCTGGCCGGCGATGGCTTCCGCATTCCTGACATTCGGCCTGCGACCGAACTCACCTACACAATCCGCCACACGCCTATTGCATCCCTGGACACGCTGACTCACCCCTTGCTGAGGCGCTGAACGATGGCCTACTATGTCCACCCTAGCTCCTACGTCGATGAGCCTTGTACTATCGGCGATGGCACAAAAATCTGGCACTTTTGCCACATCATGCCTCAGGCGCAGATCGGACGGGGCTGCATCTTGGGCCAAAATGTCTTCGTGGCTAGCGGCGTGAAGATCGGCGATAACGTCAAAATCCAGAACAACGTGGCGGTTTACGCCGGCGTGGAATTGGAAGATGACGTTTTTTGTGGGCCATCTTGCGTCTTCACTAACGTCATCAACCCGCGCTCGCAGATTGTGCGTCGCGACGAATACCTGCCCACTTTGGTGCGGCGCGGCGCGACCATTGGCGCAAATGCGACTATCGTCTGTGGAGCGACCATTGGACGCTACGCTTTCATCGGAGCAGGAGCAGTGGTGCGCGGCGATGTGCCAGACTATGCCCTCATGTTAGGCGTGCCTGCTAGGCAGCACGGTTGGATGAGCCGCCACGGCTTCCGTCTAGGCCAGCCTGACGCAGAGGGTATCATGCGCTGCCCTCAGAGTGGCTGGCGCTACCAGCTCCAAGACAGCGCGCTGCGCTGCCTAGATTATCCTGAAGACCAACCACTCGCTTAGACTCATTGTGAGGTTTTCATGGCTGTCCCATTGCTAGATTTGAAGGCGCAGTACGCCACCATCCGCGAAGAGATTAATGCGGCAGTGCTGCGCGTCCTAGAGTCGCAGGCGTTCATCTTGGGCGCAGAGGTGGAGGCCCTAGAGCAAGAGATTGCAGCCTATAGTGGCTGCCGTTACGGGGTGGGGGTGTCGTCTGGCACAGATGCTCTGCTGCTGGCTCTAATGGTGCTGGGAGTCAAGGCGGGTGATGAGGTCATCGTGCCTACCTACACCTTCTTCGCGACGGCCGGTGCGGTGGCGCGCCTGGGCGCAACCCCTGTCTTCGTCGATGTTGACCCGCAGACCTACAACACCCATGCTCAAGCCATCGAAAAGGCCATCACGCCACGCACGCGGGCTATCATCCCTGTCCACTTGTATGGGCAGATGGCCGGTATGCCGGCCATCGTGGCCCTCGCCGAGCGCCACAACCTGATCGTCATTGAAGACGCGGCCCAGGCGATTGGCGCAGAGTACGAAGGCAAGCGCGCAGGCCAGTATGGCCACATGGCCTGCTTCAGTTTCTTCCCCTCCAAGAACTTAGGTGGGGCAGGGGATGGTGGCATGGTGACGACCAACGATCCTGAGTTGTACGACAAGCTGCGGCTGTATCGCAATCATGGCTACAAGCCCAAGTACTACAATCGCGTGGTAGGCGGCAACTTCCGCCTGGACGCCATCCAGGCGGCGGTGCTGCGCGTCAAACTGCCCTATTTGGACGCCTGGACGCAGGCGCGCCAGCGCAATGCGGCAATTTATCGCCAGCTCTTAGCTGAGGTTGATGGGCTGCGCTTGCCCTGTGAACTGCCTAACGTGCGCCACATCTACAATCAGTTTGTGGTAGCTTGCGAGCGCCGCGACGACTTCCAAAGTCATCTACAAGCGCGCAGCATTGGCACGGAGATTTACTACCCGCTGCCCATGCACTTGCAGGACTGCTTCGCAGAGCTAGGCTACAAGCGAGGCGACTTCCCCCACAGCGAAGCAGCAGCCCAGCAAACCCTAGCCCTACCCATCTATCCCGAACTGACGCAGGCTCAGCTTGAGGAAGTCGCAGACGCGGTGCGCGCCTTCTTCCAATTGCCTGCACCTGCTTAGTGAGCAGCTCGTGGTTAAAATTCTCTCCGTCGTCGGGGCGCGTCCCCAGTTCATCAAAGCAGCTCCAGTGAGCCGTGCGCTGCGCCAGGCAGGGATCGATGAAGTTCTCATCCACACAGGCCAGCACTACGACGCTAACATGTCCGATATCTTCTTCGACGAGCTAGGCATTCCCCAGCCCTGGGCCAACCTCAATGTCGGTTCTGGCAGCCACGCTGAACAGACGGCCCATATGCTGCTCAAGCTAGAACCACTCATGGTGCAGCACGCACCCGACGCTGTGCTGGTCTACGGCGACACCAATTCGACGCTGGCTGGCGCGCTGGTGGCCGCCAAGCTGGGCTTCAAGTTGGCCCACGTCGAAGCTGGCTTGCGCTCCTTCAACCGCACTATGCCCGAAGAGCATAACCGCGTCCTCACCGATCACAGCGCTGATTTGCTCTTCTGCCCGACGCAGAACGCCGTCAATCTGCTGGCTCGCGAAGGGATCACGCGCGGCGTCTACATGGTGGGAGACACTATGTTCGATGCTGTCTTGCAATTCGGCGACCTAGCGCGCCAGCGCTCCACGATCCTACAAGACCTGGGCCTGGAAGCCAAAAATTATCTGCTGGCCACTGTCCATCGTCCCTATAACACCGACGTGCCAGACAACCTGTCGGCTATCGTGTGCGCTCTGGCGGACAGCGGCCAGACGGTGGTCTTCCCTGTCCATCCGCGCACGCGCCAGCGCTTGCCTGCCTTGAATGCCCCCAATCTGCGCCTGATAGAGCCGCTGGGCTATCTGGACATGTTGCTGCTGGAGCAGCAAGCGCGCTGCATCCTCACTGACTCTGGCGGCGTGCAGAAAGAAGCCTACTTCTTCGGCGTGCCGTGCTTGACCTTGCGACCAGAGACCGAATGGATTGAGACGCTAGAGGGTGGTTGGAACGTCCTGGTCGGGGCAGACTACGCGCGTATTTTGACGCAGCTCCAGGCTGAAGCGCCACAAGGAGTACCACCTGCTGTCTTCGGCGATGGTCATGCTGCCCAGCGTATTGCCTCCATCTTGTTAGAGGTGCTGGCTTAAGCTATGCTTAGAATGTCACTCGATCAACGCGGGCAGCACCCACCATGAGAGCAATGGTCACAGGCGTAGCAGGCTTCATCGGCTCAAATCTGGCTGAGGCTATGTTGGCCAGGGGCTACGAAGTCGTTGGCGTAGACAACCTCTCGCAGGGAGACCTGCTGAACATTGAGTCCTTTCGTCAGCATGAGCGCTTTTGCTTCCACCAGGCCGATGTGTGCGACGAAGCAGCCATGTTGGAGCTGAGCGCGGGCTGCGATGTCGTCGTCCACTTGGCGGCCTACAAAATCCCGCGCTACAGCGACGCCCTAGATACGTTGCGCGTCAACGCTCATGGCTCAGAGTCCATCTTGAAGGCGGCTGTGGCCCATAAGTTCAAATTCGTCGCAGCGTCAACTTCAGATGTTTACGGCAAAAATCCTCAAGTGCCGTTCTCGGAAGACAGCGCGTTGGTCATGGGCAATCCAGACGTGCGACGCTGGGCCTACGCCATCTCTAAGATGTTTGAGGAGCAGATGGCCTTTGCCTACCATGAGCGCTACGGAGTCGATGTGGTCATGTTGCGCTTCTTTGGTGGGTACGGGCCAAACCAGAATTTGACCTGGTGGGGTGGGCCACAGTCGGTCTTCATCAACAAGGCCCTGGACGATGAGACGATTCCTATTCATGGCGATGGCCAGCAGACGCGCTCATTCACCTACGTGAGCGATCACGTGGACGGCATTCTGCGCGCAGTCGAGAAACCAGAAGCCAACAACCACTACTTCAACATTGGCAACACCTACGAAATCACCATCCTCGACTTAGCGCGCCTGATTTGGCGCTTGGTGCGTGGGGAAGACAGCGTACCCAAGATTGAGATGATCCCCTACGAGAGCTTTGGCAAGTACGAAGACGTGCGCCGACGCATTCCTGATATCACGAAGGCGCAGGCACTCTTGGGTTTTCAGCCTCAGGTTGATTTGGAGACAGGCCTCAGGCAAACTATCCTGTGGCAGATTGAGCGCCGTCGGTTGCTGGCCGCGCGCAGCGCATTTGTAGGGTAGATGAGCGCGCTCTACATTGTCGTCCCCGTCCTCAACGAAGCAGGCAACATGCCACGCTTGTTTGCGGCCTTCCATGATCTGTACCAGTGCCTGGCCGAGCGCTACCAGGTCACGATCCTGATTGTGAACGACGGCAGCACCGACGACACTCTGGCTCAGATAGAAGCTCACAGAGGTGCGCTGCCAGTGCGAGTGCTGAACCACGCCGTCAATCAAGGGCCTGGTCGAGCTTTTGGCACGGCTTTCAGCCACCTAGCTGATAAGCTACATCCCGATGACTGGGTTTTGACGATGGAGGGTGACAACACCTCAAGGCACGAATTGGTACAAACGATGTTGCGGCGCGCCGTTGAAGAAAACTATCAGGTGGTGCTGGCCAGCCCGTATATGTATGGCGGTGGCGTCATCAACACAACTTCGCTGCGCGTCATCCTCAGCAAGATAGCTAACCAACTCATCAAGGAGGCGATGGGCGTGCATGGCATTTTCACGACCAGTTCGTTCTTCCGCCTCTATCGCGGGGAGGCACTGCTGCTCCTGCAGCGTCACTATGGCCCAGCCGTGATCGAGCGTGCAGGCTTTGAGTGCATGTTGGAAGTCCTCATCAAGATGATTAACCTGGACGTGACCATCTCCGAAGTGCCGATGATCTTAGACACCAGCCTGCGTGTGGGGCGCAGTAAGATGAAGATTATGCGTACTATACGTGGCTATCTGGCTATTTTCAGTCATCTGAAGCGCTGGCGCAAGGAGTCGCGCGATACACGACGGGTGATGGTGTGATGATCGACTGCTCACACAATACACAAGAGGGTATCTGATGATTGCCAATCCTGAGCAGTGTCTGAATGCGTTGTGGGGATTGATTGATCGCCAGCATAATGCTCAGATTGCTTCCTGCCTTGCGCCAGGTTGTCGCGTTCTGGACTTTGGCAGCGGCTATGGCTCGCTGGTAGCCTATCTTCTGGAGCATGGCTTCGATGCTTTTGGTCTTGACATCGACGCCGAAGCGATTGTGTGGGCTAACAAACTTTATCCTCATGTTGTGACATATCAACAAACTGTGGAAAATTTTGCTGCCGAGCAACCGAGGCAATCACTGGATGCTATTGTCCTCCGCGACTCGTTCCACCATCTCTACAACGAACGCGATCCACACTCAGCCTTCGAGCTTTTCAGCACCTGCTCAAACCAGGTGGAAGAATCATCATCTTCGATCCCAATCCCATGTGGCTACTTCGTTTTGCACGGCGCATCATTGGTCATGTTGACCCTGAGGCTACTTTGCAGGTTGCGCTGGCCACTCTCGCACAGTACGGTTTTGAGGTTCAGCGTGTGAAGTACTATGAGGTCATTGGTCTGGCGCTGTCCGGTGGTTATGAGGTCATTGGTCTGGCGCTGTCCGGTGGTTATGTAGGACACCAGCTTATTCCCAACCTAGTATTGTTCAATCAGCTCATTGCTGCACTGAATGCGGCGTTATCTTGGTCTGTAAACAGCCTAGACCTAGGCCGTTGGCTCTGTTGGCGCTATATGATTTGCGCAACGAGGCGATGACAAGTTGGGCGCGAGTCTGAGGAGCTTTCTTGAAGGATGACAATAGCAAGTCGTTGCGCGCGCCTGTTGGTCGTAGTACTCAGAATTTTTGTGAGTTGCCTCCCCGCACTGCTCGTCGTTGGTATTCTGCACTTTCGCTATGGCACGAACATTTATGAGCATGTGCCAGTCTGGAACGACGAAGTGGGCTACTGGCATCAGGCCGCGACGTTTGCAGCGGTGGGTTTTCGGGGGGGATACTACAGCTACAACGAGAACGTGGCGCGCGCTACTTGGACACGCTTTGATGTGCATGGCCCCTGGTATCCTATGCTCTACGGCACATTAGGACTCTTGCTAGGTGGATGGGAGCTGCACACCCCAATTATCATCAACCTGCTGCTCTACACCCTGTCGATAGCTGTTTTCATTCATACTGTCACCCCAAGCTCTGTGCAGCTGCTTGTGCTGGCTCTTGTCCTGGCAACTATGCATCCCATCATACTTTACCTGCCAACGGGCATGTCTGAGGGGATGCAAGCTGCTTTTGCCATGCTGCTGGCGGCCATCTTCTGGCGACTGCTGCGCCAACGGGAGCAGGTGAAACCCTGGCAGCTCGTCGCTTATGGAGCTTTCTTGTGGATCGTTACAGTGACGCGCCTGTCGTGGGGTGTTCTGCTGCTGCCCTTCTTCTTGCTGGTCTTCCCTTTCAACGTGCGTGGTGTGGGGCTGGCTCTGCTGATGACGGCGCTGAGCGCAGGCACTGCGTACGCCGTCGTTGATTGGGTGACGCCGGGCCAGTCCATTCATTCGGTCTTCCACACGCTGAGTGCTTTTACAATATCTTTTGATGAGGGTTTGCATGCCCTTACGCATCGACTTGGCGTTAATTGGGAGCGCTACATCAGCCCAAACAAGAGGCCAGTTGATGTTTTGCTGACACAACAGTTTTGGACTGTTGGAGGGATTCTTCTTCTGAGCTTGGCTTCGGCTATAGTTAGCTTTATCCGCAAAACGTCTAAAGCAACTCGTATTTTTCATCTGCTATTCAACCTGTACAACCTGCTACTCGTACTGCTGAGCAGCTTGTTTCTATACATCATGGGCAGGTTTGGTGATTACCGCGTGATAGGTATTCACTTGCTGGTGACACTGGCCTTGCTAGCTACTTTTCGCCATTATCTTGCGCCTCTTGCCTTTGTGTTGATGACATTTATGGGACTAGCGGCAGTTGGCACAGATGCAGACACTCATCGTTTCTACGGTACTAGTCGCTTTACTGCGCTCTCATCGGTCAAGGCCATCGACATTCCAAAGGAAGTCATATTCTACGACCCGAACGCCAAGTCACCCTGGTGTAACACCTTGCTCATGGAAATCCCCCTGTATACAGTACATGCGACTCGCATTCCTAGCGGAATTGGCTTGTCTTGGGTCTACAGCCTGAATGATATAAACACTATTCAATCGCAGTATGTGTGGCTGACAGATGAGAGCATCGAGCAAAGACAAGCAGAGGCCTTGGGCTTCAAATTAAGTCCCTTATTTGATATGCCCATGGGTATGATTTATCTCAACGAAGCGAGTGCCTGCCTATGACAGGAGACAGCAATGCGCACTCTCAAGGCTTCTGGACTACCTTTTTTGGCTCTAAAATTATCGACCCCTCTCCTGCCGGCTTTGCTCGTCGTTGGTATTCTGCACTTTCGCTATGGCACGAACATTTATGAGCATGCGCCAGTCTGGAACGACGAAGTGGGCTACTGGCATCAGGCCGCGACGTTTGCAGCGGTAGGCTTTCAGGGGGGATACTACAGCTACAACGAGAACGTGGCGCGCGCTACTTGGACGCGCTTTGATGTGCATGGCCCCTGGTATCCTATGCTCTACGGCACATTAGGACGCTTGCTAGGTGGATGGGAGCTGTATACTGGTGTCCTGCTCAACCTGATCCTGTTCAGTGCATCCACAGGCATTTTTGTCCTGACAGTGCAACCCTCGATCTTGCAGCTTATCACTCTGGGCCTCGTGCTAGCCTCCATGCACCCTGTGTTGCTCTATTTGCCGAGTACTATGTCGGAAGGCATGCAGGCATCTATCACCATGCTGCTGGCGGCTATCTTCTGGCGACTGCTGCGCCAACGGGAGCAGGCGAAACCCTGGCAGCTCGTCGCTTATGGCGCTTTCTTGTGGATCGTCACAGTGACGCGCCTGTCGTGGGGCATTCTGCTGCTGCCCTTCTTCCTGCTGGTCTTCCCTTTCAACGTGCGTGGTGTGGGGCTGGCTCTGCTGATGACGGCGCTAAGCAGCGCATCGGCTTATCTCGCTATGAACTGGGTGACTCCTCAGCAGGCATATCACTCGGTCTTGCTCACACTGAATGCTTTTGGTGAATCCTGGTCCGCAGGCATTGCTGCCTTGGTCGAACGCTTTCTATACAACGCTGGACGTTATTTTGATACCAGCAAATCAGCGATTGACCTGCTGCTGACAGTACAGACAATTTTGGTCTTTCTTATGACTACGCTGGCCTTAGTAGCGAGCCTGCTGCTGCGCAATGCGAGTCGACGCATGACGTTCTGGATAGGAGCTTCTTCTCGCGAACTAAGCTTTCATCTCTACAACCTTACAGCTATTCTGGTCACCAGCTTCTTCCTGTATATCATTGGTACATTTGGTGATTACCGCGTGGTGGGCCTGCACCTGCTGCTGACGCTGGTTCTTTTGGTGATGAGCGATCATTTCCTCAGTCCGCTCGCTTTCAGCGCCATCTTCTTTATGGGTCTGCCTTTCTTCTTCAATGCCAGCGACTATTTTATGCACTACGACGGCGTACATTTTGGCGATCACGAGCGTGTGCAGCAGATTCAACTCCCGCCTGAGTTGCGCTACGATCCAAATGCTTCCTCACCCTGGTGCAACACCCTAGTGATTGATGTTTCTCTGTATCGTGACTTTCTGGTGGCTGTACCCCCTGGCATAGGTATTTCTTGGGTGCTGTCATTCCAGGATTGGCAGGGAGAGACTCTCAGATCGCGTTATGTTTGGATGCGCGGTGAGCGCGCTGCCAACGAAGCCTTTGCAGCGGCGCGGCAGCTGTCGCTCCGCTATCTGGATGACGTCCCCGGTGGCCAGCTCTACCTGAATGAAGCGAGTGCCTGTTCGGATTGATCGCTGGGAAGTGTATTGTGAGAGTTAAAAAGGATCACAATGAAGACGTCATGGCGCTTGTCTGCATGACAAGATGTGATATGTTGCGTCAAGCACACGATTGCGTCACTTTCGTCTCTTGTTAACCTCTCTCACCTGGATTTTAGTCTCAGACAGCCTCCTCGTGTATTCAGGTGTAGCTACCGACTCGGCAGCAATCATCAGCCTGCTGAAAGGGATCAGCTCCGTCGCTGTGACAATTGCCCTGATCTATACTCACCTCACGTGGCTTTGAGCGTTGCTACAAGTTGGCAGAGCTGCCATCAGAACGCGCTGATGTGGCTGATCGTTTGTATAAACTTTAAGGCGAGAAAGACGACAAAGTAACGATCGGCGTAACCCAGGTAGGCAATCGAACTTGACTGATGGTCGCTACCTGATCTTTGCGACCGGCCTCTTTCACTACAACGCTATCGACCCAGACGCGCCTCTTGCTTTTGGTGGTGGCAATTTTCGTCTCCGTCTGAGCGCTGAGCTACCAGGTTGAATAGTTCGGTGCATTCATCTCACAGTTATTCTTCTGCTACAATCACGGGCCATTGATCCATGCGCAACATACTCGAACGGAAAAATGGCCCATGTCTGACTGGCACGATCAAGCTGCCCGCCGCGCGCTTAAGCGCCTATGGCCTCGTCTGCAACCTCACCTCGGCGTCGCACCGTCACAACAAGCGCTCTTCCTAGAGCGCTTGCATCGGCACTGGCCACGCTTGTTCACCCTGCTGCACGAGCTGTACGGCGCGCACTACGACTTCTTCTACCATCTGGAACAAATTCTCGTCCACATGGCTCAGGCCTTCAGTCAGAGGCCCATGGCCTTGCATGAGCTAGACGCTGCGCGCAGCGCTGATCCCCATTGGCATCAGCGGCGCAGCATGATCGGCGCAGTGTGCTACGTCGATCTGTTCGCAGGAGACTTGCGAGGTTTGCGCCAGAAGATTGCTTATTTCAAAGAGTTGCGACTGTCGTATCTGCACCTCATGCCCTTGTTCAAAGCGCCAGAAGCCGACAGCGATGGAGGCTACGCCATCAGCGACTATCGCAGCGTTGCGCCGCACCTGGGGACGATGGACGATCTGCGCGCGCTAGCTGATGATCTGCGCGCTAACGGGATTAGCCTAGTGCTGGATTTTGTCCTCAATCACACCAGCGATGAACACACTTGGGCCAAATTGGCGCAGCAGGGAGATGAGGACTATCGCGATTTTTACTACATCTTCCCTGATCGTACTCTGCCCGATCAGTACGAGCGCCATCTGCGCGAAATCTTCCCAGAGCAAGCGCCGGGCAGCTTCACTTATCGGCCTGACATGCAGGCCTGGGTGTGGACGACTTTCAAACGCTTCCAGTGGGATTTGAACTACAGCAATCCAGCCGTCTTCACGGCCATGATGGATGAAATGCTGTTCCTAGCCAACCAGGGAGCAGAGGTTCTGCGTCTAGATGCAGTGGCTTTCATGTGGAAGCAGCTCGGTACGCCTTGCGAGAGCCTACCCCAAGTCCACAGCCTGGTGCGCGCTTACAACCAAGTAGCTCGCATCGTCGCGCCATCGTTGCTGTTCAAGAGCGAAGCTATCGTCCATCCCGACATGGTGGCCAGCTACATCGACGTAGACGAGAGCCAGCTCAGCTATAACCCAACCCTGATGGCCTTGCTGTGGGAAGCCCTGGCCACTCGCAATGTGCGCTTGCTAAGCCTGAGTATGCAAAAGCGCTTCGCGCTGCCGACGGGCTGCACTTGGGTGAATTACGTGCGCGTCCATGATGATATTGGCTGGACGTTTGCCGATGAGGATGCGGCCATGCTAGGGATCAATGGCTTTCATCATCGCCAATTCCTCAATCGCTTCTACACAGGCCAATTCGACGGCAGCTTCGCCAAAGGCCTGCCTTTCAACTACAACCCTGTGACTCAGGACATGCGCATCAGCGGCATGGGAGCTTCGCTGGCTGGCCTAGAACAAGCCCTGCAACTCAACAATCCACTCTACATCGATCATGCACTCAAGCGACTGCTGTTGATCGCTAGCGTGATGATTGGAGTAGGGGGTATTCCTTTGATCTACCTGGGCGATGAAATCGCTATGCTCAACGATTACAGCTACCAGGATGATCCAGATAAGGCAAACGATAGCCGTTGGGTGCATAGACCTGCATTTGATTGGCGGCGCGCTGAGTCGCGCTATGACCCTAGTACGCCGCAAGGCTGGCTGTTCACGCGTCTGCAAGCTCTGATTGACTTGCGTCTGAGCCTACCCAGCCTAGATGACGTACAGACGCATTTCTTCGACTCGTGGAATCATCAGGTCTTGGCCTACCGTCGGCGCGGCTTATTGGTCTTCGCCAACTTCAGCGAACGACCCGCTGTGGTGGCGCGTCAACACCTGCTAGCCCATGCTGAAGCCCAGAACCAGCTGGTTGATCTGGTGAGTGGAGCGGCTTTTCCTGTAAACGCCGATCTAACGCTCGAGCCGTACCAATTCGTTTGGTTGCAGACTCATGCCTAAGGATGCTCATCACACGGTGTAGCATTTAACCCTTTCTAAGATAACGAAGACGTGGTATGTTTGCTATGTCATTTGCGCAAGCTGATGACTCGCTAACAATGCGTCACTTTAGAGTCTACTTAAGGAGCGAGGAAATGAGGAAAATTGGTTTAATGGGCGCGAGCATAGCTCTGTTGGTCCTCAGCAGCGGTGTTTTCGCTCAGGGCGGCTGTCCTGCTGAATGGACGAACATGAGCGCTGAACTCACTGCAGCCTGCAACGGCGAGTTACGTGGCACGATCGTCACGATGAGTGGCCCTTTTACTGATGCCGATGAAGTCAAGTTCAACGAGTCTGTCGCTGCTTTTGAGGAATGGACAGGGATCGACATCCAGTACACCGGCTCAAAGGAATTTGAAGCCGCCATCACTGCTGCTGTCAAAGGCGGTGCTGCTCCCGATATCGTGGACTTCCCGCAACCTGGCCTGCTGCGCAGCTTTGTCAACGATGGCTTGGTGATCGACGTCAGCACCTTCATACCTGCCGAACATCTGACAGCCAACTACAGCCAGAGCTGGCTTGACATGGCGCAGATGGGCGGGATCATGGCTGGCGTTTGGGCGCGCTACAACGGCAAGAGCCTGGTGTGGTACAACATCAAGGCCTTTGAAGAAGCCGGCTACGAAATCCCCACCACCTGGGATGAATTAATGGCTCTGAGCGACCAAATCGTTGCTGACGGCAGCAGCCCCTGGTGCGTCGGCATTGAGTCTGGCGCTGCGACTGGCTGGCCGGCTACCGACTGGATGGAAGAGATTATGCTGCGCACAACCAGCCTGGAGAACTACGACCGCTGGAGCTTCCCGGCCAGCCCCGAAGAGCGCCTCCTCTTCACCGATCCAGTGGTGAAGAACGCTGCCGAAAAACTGGCTGAGGTGTGGTTCACTGAGAACTACGTGGCGGGTGGTCGCGCGGCCATCGCTGGCACTTTCTTCGGCGATGCTCCGGCTGGTATGTTCAGCGATCCGCCGACCTGCTACATGCACAAGCAGGGCAACTTTATCACCAGTTTCTTCCCCGAAGGCCTGGTAGCTGGCGAGGACTACGGCTTCTTCTACTTGCCCGGCATTGACGAAACTTATGGCAAGCCCTTCCTAGTGGCTGGCGACATCTACGCCATGTTCAACGATCGCCCGGAAGTGCGCGCGGTGATGGACTTCTTCAGTCGCGGCGAATCGCTGCGCACCTGGCTGGCCAGCGGTGGCGCGCTCTCCCCGCACAATGACACTCCGCTGGAATGGTACGGCAGCGAAGTGGAGCGCGGCATCGCTGCTCTGGTGGCAGAATCGACTAGCGTTCGCTTCGACGGCAGCGACCTCATGCCTGGTGCAGTCGGCGCGGGTTCGTTCTGGAAGGGCATGACTGACTGGGTGAGCGGCACGGTTGACCTGGACACGGCTCTGCGCGAAATCGACGCTGCCTGGCCGCAGTAAATCGCCGCGCTCTGCGATGATACTCTCATCGTAGCTAGACAACGCCTGAGCGAGCAGGGTGAGCCAACAGCGGTTCACCCTGCTTTTATTCCAAATCATAAACCATAGACATTCTTAGGGGCAATTTATGGCAGTCCTCACTGAAAAAGCAAAGATCAACCCCGATCTGAAGCCAGATCGCTTGGCTGTAGGGCTTGGTGGCCTAGCAAGTATCCTCATCATCTTCGTACTGGGCTTCTTGTGGCTGCGCGATGGCCAAGCGACGCAAGTCGTCAAGGCCTTCGTCGCCATTGTTTGGGGCGTGAGCGGCGTTGCGGGGCTGTACTTTTTCGCCAATATGAGCGCAGAGAGCCTGCCAGAACGCTGGATGAAGCGCGTTCAGCCCTTCGTCTTCGTCGGCCCAGCGATGGCGCTCTTGGGCTGGTATCTGGCCATCCCCACGCTGCGCACCTTCTTCGCCAGCCTCTACAACCAACAAGGCGAATTCGGCCTGAGTAACTACGTCGCAGTCTTCACCGAACGTATCATGGTCGAAGCCTGGACGAACAACATCCTGTGGATGATCGTCGGCACGACTCTCACCGTGAGTTTGGGTCTGCTCATCGCTATCCTAGCAGATCGTAGTCGCTTCGAGAACATAGCCAAGTCGCTCATCTTCATGCCGATGGCTATTTCGATGGTCGGCGCCGGCGTCATCTGGAAGTTCGTCTACGACCGCAACCCTGACATTGGCTTGCTGAACGCTGTTGTCCAATCCGCGGGTGGCGAGCCGCAGGCCTGGCTCTCGCTGGTGCAGCCCTGGAACAACCTGTTCTTGATCGTCGTCATGGTTTGGTTGCAGACGGGTTACGCGATGGTCCTCATCTCCGCAGCGATCAAAGGCGTCCCCGATGATCTCTTGGAAGCAGCGCGCGTCGATGGGGCGACTGAGGTGCAAATCTTCTTCCGCATCATCATCCCTAGCATTGCTGGTACGCTAGTCACAGTCATTACGACGGTCATCATCTTCACCCTTAAGATTTTTGACGTCGTCATGGTCATGACGGGTGGGCAGTTTGGCACAGAGGTGATCGGCGTGCGCTTCTATCGCGAGATGTTCACCAGCCGCAACGATGGCTACGCTTCGGCCATTGCTATCGTCCTGCTGCTGGCCGTCGTCCCGGTCATGATTTACAACCTGCGTCAGTTCAGCAAGCGCGAGACCTTCTAGGAGAGACGCCATGAGCCAAGCCAATCCTTCTCTGGCCAAAGACTCTGTTTTTCAAAGCTTGCTGAGTGGCTTCCGTTCAGCGCGCGGGGCTAAGCGCCGCTCTGCATTGATCGTCAACGGCGTGCTATTCCTCATCGTCTTCATCTGGACGATCCCCACGCTGGGCCTGTTCATCTCTTCATTCCGTCCAGAACAGGACGTGAAAACGTCGGGGTGGTGGACGGTCTTCCCACACCAAGCTTGGACGACCGTCGAAGAAGCTCGTCCCATCCCTCAGGGTCAGACTCGCGATCAGCCCATCACTATTGAGGGAGTGACGGCCATGTTTGACCAGTGGACGAAAGGTGTGCAAATTGACGCTGATACGCGCATTATCTGGAAAGGCAACCTGCGCACGGGCCGTCTAGAAGTCCAACAGCTCCGTTGGACGTTCAATCCCATCCTGACGATGGACAACTACAACCGCGTGCTGGCTGGCAAAGAGTATCAGCTCCAACGTCCTGATGGTACGACTTTCACAGTGCAAGGTGACGATTTGACGGCAGGCTTCCTCAATTCGCTGGCCGTCACCATTCCCTCAACCATCATTCCGATCTTGGTGGCAGCCTTCGCAGCCTATGGCTTTGCTTGGATGGATTTCCCTGGCAGGCGCGCCCTGTTTATCGTTGTCGTGGCTTTGCTCGTTGTGCCACTGCAAATTGCCCTCGTCCCCATCCTGCGCGATTACGTTAGCTTGCGATTGAACGGCACTTTTTTGGGGATTTGGCTAGCCCATGCCGGTTTTGGCCTGCCGCTGGCCACTTACCTGCTCTACAACTACATCAGCACCCTGCCCAAAGAAATCCTGGAGTCGGCCTTCATCGATGGCGCGAGCCACTTCACCGTCTTTGTGCGACTGATCCTGCCGCTGTCTGTGCCGGCGCTGGCGTCCTTCGCTATCTTCCAGTTCCTGTGGGTGTGGAACGATTACCTGGTAGCTCTCATCTTCATGGGCATTACGACGGATCGCTCTAGTCACGTCCTGACCATGCGCATTGCCGAGATGGTGGGTAGTCGCGGGCAGGACTGGCATTTGCTGACGGCTGCTGCCTTCATCAGCATGGTCGTGCCGCTGGCAGTGTTCTTCGGTTTGCAGCGCTACTTCGTGCGTGGCCTGATGGCTGGCAGCATTAAGGGCTAATTAGCTTCATCTGCACCTGCACCCCTTCTCGCAAATGGGTTTCGTCCTGAGGGAGGGGTGCATTGCACGACTTAGAGGGGCTTGCGTGCGGTTACACGAGCGCTGTAGATGCGCGGCATATTAGGTTGGCGAGTGATGATCCCGTCGGCGTCCACCTTGTCGACGATCTGAACATCGATGAAGCCGGCTGCCGTAATCAAGGCCAGATAGTCCTGCGCGTCCAGCGCACCCGTCGCACATACGGCCCACTGATTCAGGTCGGCGCGCTGCTCTAGTGTGAAGTGGCCTTCAGTTACAATGTCGCTGATGCTGATCCTTCCGCCGGGCTTGAGGACGCGGAAGGCTTCGGCGAAGACTGCCGCCTTGTCGGGCGATAGGTTGATGACGCAGTTGGACATAATCACATCTACGCTGTCGCTATCGATGGGCATAGCTTCAATCTGGCCCTGACGAAATTCGACGTTCTCTACCCCAAGCTGAGCCTTGTTGGTGTTGGCGCGTTCCAGCATAGCAGGCGTCATGTCCAGACCAATCACGTAGCCTGTTGGGCCAACCTGGCGCGCGGCCAAGAAGCAGTCAATACCACCGCCGCTGCCCAGGTCAAGGACGATCTCACCTTCACGCAGGTCAGCAATGCTCACTGGGTCGCCGCAGCCCAACGAGAGGCTCGTCACATCGACGGGCAGGCCTGCCAACGTAGCGCTGTCGTATAGACGAATGGGTTGAGCCGTCTGCGTCTGCGGTGTACAGCAGCTAGGCTCTGTGTTTTCGGCGATAGCCCCGTAGCGCGCGCGCAAGATGTCATAGATGGTTTGCGGAGAGTCGCTCATGATGGTTTTCGTCCTTTCATATTGATAGTTGTCGATATGTTGACGCAAAAAATTTGCGCCTTTCAACACCACTAGGTGATTTCCTCCGTAGGAATGATCTGCGCGCTGTAATCAGGGGCGAAGCGGCGCACTAGCTGTCCACAACAGAAGGTCACGACAGCCTGATTGAGGGTATAGTAGCGATATTTGCCCTCTCGACGCGCCAAAACCAGGTTGGCTTCTTCTAGCTTCTTCAGGTGATGGCTGACGGTGGGCTGATTGACCTTACCCTCCAGTTTGGCCACCACGTCAGAGGTGCTGAGCCACACACAGCACAAGTGTCCCATAATCTCCTGACGAGTTTCGTCAGCCAGTGCTTTGGCAAATGCGAGAGTTTGCGTGTCCATGCTTCCCATCGTATCGAAGTTTGTCGATATGTTCAAGCCTGGAGCAAGCTATCGTGTCATGCTGAAGACACTTGGTCGTGCCTAGTCGCGTTTGAGGCGCGCGCGCAGCTCGGCGAAGCTCTGCGGCGTGATGGGATAAGCGGCGGCGATGGGCAGGCTGATGAGTAGGATGGCCAGTGGCACGAGGCTCACAAACAAGCGCAGCACCAGCAACACCGAGTCAGGCTGAGTCACT
>JANWYT010000019.1 GCA_025055175.1 Anaerolineae bacterium
TTCAGTGGCTACAGCGACGTCGCCATCGGGATAGCCCGCCTGCTAGGGGTGACCCTGCCAGAGAACTTCAACCGTCCCTACATGGCCCACAACATCACGCTGTTCTGGCAGAGCTGGCACATGAGCTTGTCGAATTGGGTGAGGAACTACGTCTTCTCGCCCCTGACGCGCGCCCTCATGCGCCGCGAACCCGCCCCGTCTGGCGAAATCGTGACGCTCATCGGCCATCTGACGACGATGGGGATCATCGGGCTGTGGCACGGGATCACCTTGCCCTTCATGATCTGGGGTTTGTGGCAGGGCTTGGGTCTGTGGGTTCACAAGACCTGGAGTGACCGCACGCGCAGATGGTATCGCAAACTCAAGGATCAGCCTGCGCATCTGCGCGCCTGGACGCTAGCCGGCTGGCTCATCACCTTCCATTACATTGCGCTGGGTTGGACTTGGTTTGCCCTGCCCGATGCTGGCCTGGCGCTCAGAGTCCTGCTGGGCCTATTTGGAGTGGTGCGCGGATGACGAGTTGGAATTGGCTCACGCAAACGCAGGCCCGTTGGCCTTTTGTGCTGCGCGTCCTGCTAAAAACAGGGCTGCTACTGGCGGCCTTCAACTTGATATACGCCGCCTTGCAACCCTTGCCCGCCATTGGACAATTGTCGATCTACGGTTGGCTAGCGCCCTATCGACCTCGCCTGCCTTATGCAGATCGACCGGAGCTGGCCTACAGCCTGAGCCTGAACAGCCTGGAGACCATGTTCGCCAGCCACGCCATCCGAGCGCCCAAAGCCACTGACGAATACCGCGTGGCTTTAATCGGCGACAGCTCCACTTGGGGCGTGCTGCTTCGTCCTGAGGAGACCTATGCGGGGGTGCTGAACACACTAGACCTGAGCAGCCCCGATGGTCGGCGCATGGTCTTTTACAATCTGGGCTATCCACAGCAGTCGCTGGCCAAAGACGGCCTCATCCTGCAAGAGGCTCTGCACTACGGCCTGGACGAGGTGCTTTGGTTGGTCACCCTGGAAGCCTTTGCGCCTCATGCTCAGCTCGATCCGCTGATCGTGCGCCAAAATCCTGCCCGCGCGCGCGCCTTGTTAGGCGATGAGTTGGTGGCGCATTACGAATCGCTGCCTGATGGCCCGATCTTGCACCGCTCCACCTTCTGGGATGAGACGCTGTTCGGGCAGCGCCGCGCTCTGGCGGATTGGTGGCGCTTGCAGTGGTACGGCCTGGCTTGGGCCAGCACAGGCCTGGACCAGCACTATCCCGTCAGTTATCCGTTGCGAAGCAATGACTTCAGCCCCCAAGACTTCGACGGAGATTTGACGAGCTGGCAGAACTACAACGCAGAGAGGCCTTTGACTGCCGATGACTTGGCCTTCGGCGTGCTGACTCGCTTAAGCCAAGTCGCAGGCAGCGTGCCGCTGCGCTTGGTCAACGAGCCAATCTTCATCGCTGATGGCCAGGGCAGTGAGACGCGCTACAACTTCTGGTATCCGCGCTGGGCTTATGACTTGTATCGTGAGCTACTGAGCGACCACGCTCAGGCCTACAACTGGGCCTACCTAGATTTGTGGGACGCCATCGCTCCCGATGAATTCACAGACAGTCCAGTACACCTGACGCCGCGCGGCGCACAGCAGACGGGCAAGGCCCTGGCTGCCTGGCTGACCCGCTGAAGACACGCGCCCTCTCAGACAGGACGTTATACAACCCAACCTGAGTCAACCTGTAACCGTAATCAGGGGGGCTTTTTGTGCTTTTTTATCCACGCCGAACCTACGAGAAATCGTTTTGTAACGTGCCGTAAAAATCTATAAAGGTTTTGGGCAAGTTGATTGAAGGCTCGCTGTCTCCTTCTATACTCAGATCATGAAAGAACAACGATTCCAGCAATTTTCTTTGGAATCAGCAGCGACGAATGTCTAGCATCATTAAGCCATTAAGGGGGAAGACTTGTACCACGTTCGCTCCAAATCGGCAGGATTATGTTTTTCCAGGAGTTCATGATGTCTCAACACAATGCACCACTTCGCAGTAGTACGCAATATATCCTCATCGGCGCTGTCGCTTTTGTGGTGTTGCTGGGCGCACTGCTGGTTATCTCCAACCAGGGAGGCCAGCGAGGCACAGCGACACAGGTTGCCATCGCTGCGACAGCCACCAACACTGACGCACCGCCGACGGCCACCCCAACTGAGGAGCAGATCAGCAACGTCACCGCCACCCTCGTCCCTGGCTTCCGCGATGGCAGCGAGCAGGAAGTACCCCCCGAAGAAGGCAAAGAAGGTGAGGAGCAACACCCCCCACTCGCAGAAGACAACAACGTCCCGCCGCCCCCTGAGGACAACAACGTCCCGCCGCCCCCTGACAATGGCGACCTGGACGACGATGGAGACGGCATCATCAATCGCAGCGACGCCTGTCCTAACGACAAGGATCGCGGCTTTGGCGTTTATGCCGATGGCTGTCCTGTCTTCGACCAGGACGGCGACGGCGTGGGCGACAATGTGGACGCCTGCCCCAATCAGGGCGATCGGGGCAACGGTGTGGACGGCAGCGGCTGCCCTAACCCGCCCCCGACACAAGAAGCTGAGCCTGTCTTCCTCAACTTCACCTTCAGCGCCGACGCCGAGGGGCTGAACCTGAGCGGCACAGCCCAAGTGAACACCAACTCCGCCAAGCCCGTCACCATCACCTGGGACTTCGGCGATGGCAACGGAGCAAGCGGCAATGTCGTCAGCCACACCTACGCGCAGGGCGGTCAGTACATCGTGACCGTGACCGTCAGCGATGGTGACATCACCGAGATTGACAGCCGAGAGATCATCGTCAGCGCGCCCCAGGTCAGCAGCTCGGCTTGCGTTATCACGGGCGCTACCATCACCAGCACCCCAGGCCAACTGCCCGCGACAGTGAACTTCACAGCCAGCGGCCTGAACATCCAGGCCTTCAACTGGTTGTTTGGCAACGGCCAGAGCGCCAGTGGCGAGAGCGTCCAGGCCAACTATGCCGAGACAGGCGACTACACCTACACCTTGACCTGCGTTGTCGCCGATGACGTAGTGGGCAGTGGTGGCGTGCTGGGTGCGGACTACGTCTTCACTGAGACGATCAACATCCAGGCCACCTCAACCGACAGCGTGCGACTGATCGCCAGCTTCGTCATCGAACAGGGTTCACTGCAGGTAGGCCAGGCTGTCAACCTGACCAGCACCTCTCGCTTGGAAGGCGAAGGTGTGGAAGGCGCAACCCTGAGCTACGCTTGGATGGTCAGCGGAGCAGAGAGCTTCGGCGGCAGCGGCAGCAGCTTCAGCTTCACCCCGACCCAGGCGGGCGTCTACGACATCAGCCTGGTCGTCTCGGCAGTGGTCGGTGGCCGTACTCTGAGCGCGCCAGCTAGCGGCACGGTCGAAATCGTCCAAAACGTGGCTGCGCCCAACGTGCGCGTCATCCTGACTCCCAACAGCGGCAAGTTCCCGTTGAACGTGGTTGCTAGCCTGGAGAACACAGGCGGCACGATCGTCGGCTACAATTGGGACTTCGGCGGCGGCAGCGGCGGCGACGCCAGCAGCGCAGGCCCGCACAACCTGACCTTCGCAACAGCGGGCAAGTACACCGTCAGCGTCAGCGTGGCTGGCCCCGGCGGCACAGCCAGCGCCAGCGCTGAAGTCGTCGTCCTGGAAGACCTCATCCCGCTTAAGGCCAGTTTCACTCTTCAGGCTGGTGAGCGCGTAGAAGGCACGGTGCAATACTGCTTCACCGACACTAGCGAGGGCGACGAGATTACCTCGTTTGACTGGTCGCTAGTCAACAAGACGGCAGGCCAGGACGTGAGCTTGCCTGCCTTCAGCGGTCGCGGCGGCAACTTCTGCGTCACCTTGACGGATGGCGTTTACCAGATCAGCCTATCCGTCAGCAACCCTAGCGGCAAGCTGTCCTCTGCTTCGGCTCTGTTCGAGGTAGCTGAGGGCATTCGTGCGCCCAGAGTAGAGATCGTCGGCGCGCAGACGCAGGTCACCGTCGGCCAGACCATCACCTACAACGCCAGCTTCACAGGAGCGGTGCGCCAGTTCGTCTGGACGATCACAAGCGAGGGCGGCAGCGAATTCGCGACAAGCGAGCCAAGCCTGACCCGCACCTTCGACAAGGCAGGCAACTTCGTCATCAAGGTGCGCGCGATTGGCCCTGGCGGCTTCGCCGAGTCAGCCAGCGTGAACGTGACGGTCAGCTTCCCAACGATTAGCTGCCCCATCAGCGGCGCGACGGGCAACGTCAACTACAATGCGTCCACGACCTACAGCTACAGCGTCAACATCGCTCAGGCTCAGGCCGCAGGCCGTACTCTAACTTACGCCTGGACGATCAATGGTCAACCCGCCGGCAGCGGCACGTCCGTCACCCTGCCGCCCATCACTCAGCCTGGCACGACGACCATCAGCGTGCAAGTCTTGGCCGATGGCCAGGTGGTCTGCCAGCAGTCTGCCAGCGTGACCTTCGCCATCCGCACCGTGACTTGCGACATCAGCGGCACGCTGACGCCGCGACTCAACCAGCAGGTGACGTATAGCAGCAGCAACGTCGCCAACCTAGATGGCCGCACTGTCATCAGCACCGCTTGGGAGCTGAGCGGCTTGGCAGCACAGGGCAGCAACGGCAGGTACACCTTCACGACGCCTGGCACAGGCCAACTGACGATGACCCTAACGCTGAGCGACGACAGCACTTGCACGCGCACGCGCACGATCACCGTCAGCGAGAGCCAGTACGCCTGCCGCATGAGCCAGGGCGCACAGAACCAGAACGTCTCGCTGTTTAGCAGCAGCAACTACCGCGCCGTGATCGACGGCACGACCAGCGGCCAGACCGTGAGCTACAACTGGACGGTGAACTGGAACGGCGGCACAGAAGGCAGCGGCAGCGCCAGCAGCGCTAGCTCCAGCCGCGATTTGACAGTTATCTTCGACAAGCCAGGCGCCACCTACAGCGTCAGCGCGGATATTTTCGTCAATGGCACGTTCATCTGCACCGTGACGCGCAGTGGCGTGGGCGTGGGCAGCACCGATCCTTTCACCTGCGATTTCAACGGCAACCTGAACGTCTTTCTGAATCAGCGAGTCACTTACAGCTCCACCATGAGCGGCGCTGGATCGCGCAAAGTCCAGAGCTACGCCTGGACACTGCAAGGCGAAGGCGTCAGCGAATCAGGCGACGGGCAGAACTTCTCCCCCATCTTCCGCCGAGCGGGCAGCTACAACATCAGCTTCCAGGCAACGCTGGAGGGTGGCGCCACCTGCCCCATCAAGACCAAGACGGTGACGGTCAGCGAGAGCGAAGCCACCTGCCGCTTGAGTATCCCCGCCAACGTCCCTAACGACCGTAACGCATCCCTGAACGTCTCGGTCAACCCCAGTGGCGTCGTCAGCGGCTTCACCTGGACGTTCAACGGCAAGCAGTACAGCGGCCAAAACATCACCATCCCCGCCACTGCTCTGCTGGATGCCGGCTTGGGCGGCGCGATCAGCTTCACGGGTACGAGCAGCGATGGCCGCACTATCTGCGCCCTGGAAGCCCAGCTCAATATCGTCGAACGTCCGCTGGAATGCCGTCTGAGCCTGCCTGAGTCGATCACTATTGGCGAAGCTTTCAGCGGCTCTGTGAATATCACCAACCTGAATGGCCGCCCTGTTACTTACCAGTGGACGGTCAACGACCAGCCCGTCAGCAACAGCTCCAGCTTCAGCACCGTCTATCAGGGCGCTGAGGGGGACGTGACAGTGGCGCTGGTCGTCACCCCCCAACAGGGCCGGGGTTGCTCCGTCAGCAGGACTGTGAGGGCTAACGAGAAGGCCAGGATCAACGCCCTGGTGGATCGCCCCGTCGTACAGTTGGGTGGTTCGGTCACTCTGAGCGCGCAGACGGTGGGCATTGACCGCAGCACCCTGACCTGGACTTACCCCGATGGCTCGCGCGAACGCAGCGAGACAGGCCGCTACCTCTTCGACAGCATTCCCGAAGGCGGCAGCGCCGAGTTCATCGTCGAAGGTCGCAACGCCACCCTGGGAACGCTACGCGCCTCCGTGCGCGTGACGGTGGTCGGCGAGGCGCGCCTCAACGTCAGCTTCACAGCCAACCCCTGGCAGACGACCGTCGGCAACCAGATTTGCTTCACGGACACGACGACTTCTTCCAACGCGAACATCGCTCAATGGAAGTGGAGCTGGGACTTCGCAGGTCTGGGCAGCAGCGACGTTCAGAACCCCTGCTTCACCTTCCCCAGCGACGGCGACTACTCGGTGACGCTGGTCGTCAACGACGGTTTGCTGACCAACAACGCCCGCAACATCGTCCAACTCTTCAGCGTCCTCAGCAGCAGCGCCCGCTTCGACGTGCGCTACGAAGGTCGCGGACGAGTGTGCTTCATCCCCGACGCCGCGGGCGTGACAGTGACGGGCTGGGACTTCGGCAATGGCAGCAGCTCGGAAAGCGGCGGCGAAGTCTGCGCCACCTATGCAGAAGACGGCGAATACACCGTGACCATGCGCTTCCGCCAGGGCGAAGCTCAGAGCGTGGTGACGCGCCGCATCAAGATTCAGGGCGGCGGCTCGGTGGCCTTCCCTGTCGTCGAAGGCCGCGCCTTCTGTGCCGCCAATGGCGTAGCCACCTTCGTCCTGAGCAACATCGGCGCGGACATGACCCAGGATGGCAGCGTCAGCGCCACCATCAACGGCCAGCCAGCCACCATCTCCGCCGACAGCTTCCGCTTGGCAGGCCGCACCCTGACGCAGACCTTCACTGTCAGCGGCGCTTTCGGCCAAACCGTGACCTTCGCGGCCAGCGGTGGCGGCATTAGCCCCATCACGGCAAATACGGTTTGCGCTGAACTGCCGCCGACCGAAGAACTCACACCAGAGCCGACGGAACAGCCTACCGAGCTACCGACTGAAGAACCCACTTCGGAACCGACGCCTGAACCGACCGAAGAACCCACGTCCGAACCACTGGATGCAGAGCTTGGCTTACGCTGTACAGTGGAAGGCAGCTATATCGACGTGACCGTCTCCTTGCAGACCGTCCCTTACACGCTGGAAGTCGTCGATGGCGCAGCCACCGCTGAAGTCGTTCGGGGCGACCGCACCATCGGCCCGCTGAGCAACGGCGCTACCGTGACCGTCATCTACGGCAAGCAGACCTGGAAGCTGACAGTAGAATGCGATGAAGACGACGAACCTCAGTTCAGTCTGCTGCTAGTCTGCCGCTCCGAAGGCAGCTTCGTAGAGATCGTGGCTGAAGACGAGGAAAGCTTTTACGGCGTGGAGATTATCGATGGCAACGCAGTCATCAAGATGGAATACATGGGCAGCCGCACCGTCGGCCCGCTGAGCAACGGCGCTACTGTGACCATCTTCTTCGGCCGCGAACAAAGCCGCTCGTTGATAGTGAACTGCGAAGAACAGCCCACCGACGTGCCGCCCACCCAAGTGCTGCCCACCCAAGTGCCGCCCACCCAAGTGCCGCCGACGGCTACTCCCGTGACCGTCGCTAAAGCTGATCTTTGCGGCGAAGACATGGCCACGCGCGATGGCGACTTCCCGCTCATCAGCCTCGATCCGAGCCGCTGCGGCCCCGACCGTGAACGTGCCATCCCCAACTGGCGCTCTGTCATCAGTGGCGAAGCCGTGTGCGTCGACTGGCTAGCCTACCACACCAACATCACCGGCGACTGGGAAATCTTCCGTTTGGGTGAACTGCCAGCCGAGCTGGGCTTCAATCCCGATGCTGACGTCAACATCTCCAAAGGGCGTGGACGCCGTATCAGCGACCTCGGTCCGGCTCGCTCACCCGACTCCAAGTTCATCGCCTTCTCTAGCAACCGCGACGGCAACTGGGAAGTCTACGTCGCCCCAGTAGATGGCACATTGGAAGATCAGCAGCGCGTCACTTACAACGACAACGCCATCGACATAGACCCCGTTTGGTCGCCTGACGGCACGAAGCTGGCCTACGAATCGACGGTCGATGGCAACTGGGAAATTCGCCTGGTTGACTTGATAACAGGCCAGAAGTTCCGCTTGACCTTCCACCCGTCCAACGACATCAACCCCTACTGGGGCAAAGACAGCACGAAGCTGTTGTTCCAGAGCGACCGTGAAGGTTCGTGGCAGATTTACGAGCTAGACATCAACGACGTCAATAACCCATCGGTGCGCCGACTGACCACTCCCGTTGAAGGTGTGGACTACCAAGATGCCCTGTTCAGCAACGACAACCTGCGCATCGTCATGCGCGCTGAGAGCGTGAACGCCAACGGCGTCCTGCAAAGCGTGCTGTTCGTCCTTGACCTGGTGACGGGTGAACTCACCCAGATCAGCCCTGAGGGCGCTGACGCCCGCAACGCTTCTTGGTCGCCCAACGACAAGCTCATCGCCTACCAGTCCAACGAAGTCAGTAACACCTACGATATCTACGTTTACGAGGTAGAGACCAATCTGCGCCGTCTGCTGACGGACAATGAAGGCGAGAGCTTGGGTAACATCGACACCTCGCCCACGTGGATTTGCGAATCGGAGACCGTGGTCTTCACCAGCGATGCCATCGACGGCCAGAATGACATCTTCTCTGCGTCGGCTCGCCCGATTGATGGCCCACCGCTGGTGGTCGAGAGCGAAGCCAATCGCATGACGCAGGACAACGCCAACGACCGCGACGCACAAAACACGCCGTCCGAGGAGAACGCCAGCCGCAACGGTCAGGTGCCGCCCAAAGTGACAAGCAACTAGCACCACGACTCAGGGGAGGCTCACCAGCCTCCCTCATTCAGCTCAGCGTCAAGAGGATCGTGAACGATCCTCTTGACGCTGCCATCACAACACAAGAAACATTCAGCATGAGCAAAGATTTGAACAAACACAACAAATTTGTAAATATTAGCAATTTATTGACCTGTTGCATAAAACATGCTACGCTTATCGTTGCAACACTTGTTTACGAGCAACCCACATCATGAAACAACGTCGTTGGCCCTACACAGCGGTACTTGTACTCCTGGCAGTCGTCATCATCTCAATCGTCAGCCGCAACCCCTCAGAGCCGATCAAAATTGGGGTATTACATTCTCTCAGTGGGACGATGGCCTTCAGCGAAAGCTCTGTGGTAGACGCCACTCTGTTAGCCATCGAAGAAATCAACGCACGAGGTGGTTTGCTGGGCCGCCCGCTAGAAGCCATCGTCAGCGATGGCCGATCCGATTGGCAGGTCTTTGCACGACAGGCAGAAGCGCTCATTCGCGACGAAGGGGTGCAAGTAATCTTTGGTTGCTGGACTTCTGCCTGTCGTAAAACCGTCAAACCCGTCTTTGAAGCATACAATCACCTCCTGATCTATCCAGTGCAATACGAAGGCCTGGAAGCCTCGCCCAACATCGTCTACACTGGCGCCGCTCCCAACCAGCAAATCATCCCGGCTGTCCGCTGGGGAATAGAAAATTTGGGACGACGTGTCTTCCTGGTCGGCTCGGATTATGTATTTCCGCGCACTGCTAACGAGATTATTCGTCGCCAAGTGCAGGCATTAGAAGGCGAAATCGTAGGCGAAGCCTATCTACTGCTGGGTGACACTGCTGTTCAGCCCATCATAGAAACTATCATCCAGACACAACCGGACTTCATCCTCAACACCATCAACGGTGACAGCAACATCGCCTTCTTCGATGGCCTGCGCGCTGCCAACATTCGTTCTGAAGACATCCCAACCCTATCGTTCAGCATCGCAGAGCCAGAGCTACAAACCTTGACCCTGGATAACGTCGTCGGCGACTACGCTGCCTGGACATATTTTCAATCCATAGATAGGCCGGAAAATCAAGCCTTTGTGGAACGCTTTCACGCGCGCTACGGAGAGGATCGCGTCATCAGTGATCCGATGGAAGCTGCCTATTTCGGGGTGTACTTGTGGTCACAGGCCGTCACCGATGCTGGCGACACCCATCCTCAGGTTGTGCGACGTGCCATGCACCGCCAGAGCTTCAACGCTCCTCAGGGCGTGGTCTATGTCGATCCGCAGACGCAGCACGTGTGGAAGACCGTCTTAGTGGGACAAATTGGCGCAGATGGCCAGTTTAAGGTCGTCTGGAGTTCCGTTAATCCAGTGCGCCCCCTGCCCTACCTGGCTGCTTACCGCACCCAAGGCGAGTGGGATGCTTTCCTCCATAACCTGTATATGGGTTGGGGGCAGCGATGGGCCAACCCTGGCACAGAGGTGGAGTGATGAAGATACGCTGGCGCGATACTTCCATCCTAACGCGCCTGTTGCTAGGCTTCCTGGTGATCGGCTTGTTACCCCTGGGCATCAACACGCTCATCACCTTCAACAGTTGGCAAAATGCTCTACAAAGCGAAGTCGAGGCCAAGCTGCGAGCCATAGCAGATGGCAAAATCTCTCAAATCGAGACGTATGCTCTGGAACGCGCCCGTGACGTGGTAGCCCTCAGCCGCATTCCAACCATCATCGAAGCCACCTTGCGTTTCAGCGACATTCTGCAAACGGCCGATTCCGACTCTGAGGCCTACAAGGACGTAGACCGCAGCATTCGTTCCCTGATGAATCTCATCTTAGACGGTTCTGGCTACGACAACCTCATGCTCTTCTCCGCCGATGGCGTCCTACTCTTCTCCGTGCTACCGATGGCCAACGTTGGCCAAAATTACATCCAGATGCACTTCGGCAATCCGCTAGCGCAAACGCTGGTCAACGCCCGCACACTGCTAGAAACGGAAATTTCCCGCCTGGTGATGGATGGTGAACAAACCTATTCGTTCATCTCCGCGCCTATCTTCCTAGAGGGAGAAGTTGCTGGAATTGTGTCTATCCAGCTCAAAGGCAGCGACTTAATCGAAGTCATCAACGACCGTGCCGGCCTGAGCCTGGGAGAGACCGGGGAGACGCTGGTGGGTTTCGTCCAAGATGGTGAAGCACTGTTCTCTTCTCCGTCTTCAACACAGCCTGGCTTCTCGCCACTCGCAGGCCTCAACGAGAACTTTCGTAACACTATGAATGCAGCACTACGAGGCATTCAAGGACGTGGGATTGCTCGCGACCACCACAACCAAGAGGTCATCGCCGTTTGGAGCTATTTGCCTTCGCTGCGCTGGGGCATGATGGTCAAGATCGACACCCGCGAAGCTTTTGGCGCGATCGCGGCCCAGCGCAACTTCGTCTTGGGCTTGATGCTCTTAACGCTGGTCGCGCTGGTGGCTATCTCATACACCCTCGCCAATTCGCTCTCGCGACCCATCCAAAATCTGGTCAGTGCGACTGAAACCGTGGCCCAGGGCGTTTACGAAAACAAAATCGCTGTTCAGGGTACAGGCGAGATTCGTCAGTTGGTTGATGCTTTTGACCGCCTAATTCGCAACACCATTGCGCAGCGAACCCGCGAGCTGGAGGAGATAGCTCGCCAGGAACGCGAAAACAGCCGCTTGAAGGACGACTTCATGGCAGTCGTGAGCCATGAGCTGCGCACACCTTTGAACGCCATCATCGGTTTCATGGGCATTGTTCAGCAAAAGGCCAACTTAGACGAGAAGAACGCCTACCGCCTGGCGCGCGCGCGTGCCAACGCCGAACGCCTATTAGCCCTTATCAACGACATCCTAGACATCAGTCGCATTGAGTCTGGGAATATGGTGGTCTTCAAACAGCCGATGGCTCTGGGAGCGTTCTTTGAGCGCTTGCACGGGCAAATGCAATCGCTAGCTGAGGAGAAGGGCCTGAGCTTCACTCTGAGCCTGGCCGAAGACCTACCTCCTACCATCTACAGTGACGAAGAACTGCTGACCAAGATTTTCGTCAATCTGGTTGGGAACGCCATCAAGTTCACCGATCAGGGTTTTGTTCGTATCACCGCCAAACGCGAAGCAACTTCTTGGACTGCCATTGTCCAGGACAGTGGGCCAGGCATACCACCTCACATGCACCAAGCCATCTTTGAGCGTTTCCGCCAGGTCGATAGCTCGCCTACCCGCCGTCACGGCGGAACCGGACTGGGGTTGTCTATCGTCAAGAGCCTTGTCTTATCTCTGAACGGCAGCATACGCTTGGAGAGCGCCTTAGGAGAGGGATCGAGTTTCATTGTTACTCTGCCGCTGGAGATGCAAAGCGACACATTGAAGTAGTCTGACAGGAGACTGTGATGAGCTTGGATAGCTATTACGCGCTACTGGTTGGGAAAACTGTCTTAGTGGTGGACGATGAGCCAGATAGCTTGGAAATTGCCGAGACACTGCTCACTGACCTGGGCGTCAAAGTTCTCGTCGCCAACAATGGCAGGCAGGCGCTCATCTTGCTGGAAGACGAGCATCCCGACTACATCATCTCAGATTTGTCTATGCCCGTCATGTCAGGCTGGGATTTGATCGCTGCGCTCAAGCAGGATAGGCGCTTGATGGATATTCCCGTCTTCGCTCTGACGGCCCATGTCATGCCTGGAGACCGTAGCAAGGCTATCGCTGCTGGCTTTCACAACTATTTGACGAAGCCTCTCAATCCCGACACCTTCGTCAACGACTTGCTGAGCTTGATCCAACAACTGCACACCTAGCTTCAGGAGGCCTCGCGTCGGAGCGCAGGCTCGCACTACAGCACCCACTCAGCGATCAGGCGCAAGACGTTGATGTCGTATGTGCCGATGTTCAGCGTGCCAATGCCGCTCTCTCTCCACAGCTGCAAGCGGTCTTTAATGCGCGCCGCCGATCCAACCAGCGCCACTGCGTCCACCAGCTCGTTGGGGACGGCAGCCATCGCCTCAGCCTTTTTGCCTTCCAGATACAGATCTTGGATCAAGGTCGCTTCAGCTTCGAAGCCATAACGCACGGCCAACTCGTTGTAGAAATTCTTGCCTTTCGCGCCCATCCCACCGATATAGAGGGCCAGCATAGGCTTAAGCATGTTGCAGGCCACTTCAAAATCGTCGTCCATCGCTACGCTCACTGTCGGCGCAATATCGAATTGATCGGCAGTCTTGGCAGCTTTGGCCAGGCCCGCTTCGACATGTTCGTGGAAAGTCTCATGGTAGCGCTCTGGCGCGAAGAAAATGGGCAGCCAGCCGTCGGCAATTTCAGCGGCCAATTCAATGTTCTTCGGGCCGATAGCCGCGATATATATGGGAATATCGGGACGACTGTGCAGAATGCTCTTGAGCGGCTTGCCCAGTCCTGTCGCGTCCTCACCCCGATAGGGAATCTGATAATGCTCGCCGTCGAAGACTAGTGGTTCTTGGCGGGCAAAGATTTTGCGGACGATGGTCACATACTCGCGAGTCTTGACCAGCGGCTTGCCGTAGGCCACGCCATGCCATCCCTCGGCCACCTGCGGGCCAGATAGGCCCAAACCCAGCAACATCCGGCCGCCGCTGAGCTGGTCAAGGGTCATGGCGGTCATGGCGGTCATGGCCGGGGTGCGCGCCGGCATTTGCATGATACCTGTGCCGAGCTTAATACGCTGTGTCAGCGCACCGATCCAAGCCAGCGGCGTGACAGCGTCGCTGCCATAGGCTTCGGAAGTCCACAACGCATGATAGCCTAGCCTGTCCGCTTCCAGGATCAGCTCCAGCGGCAGCTCTAACTTAGCCCCGGAATAGCTGATGATGAGTCCTAGCTTCATAGAAAAACCCTCTCAAAAAATGCTGCGGCTGAGCCACGAATTGAATCTACGTTTAGTAGTGTGCCGCAGGCTGATCTTTCAGCGCAACAAGACTCACGGACGTCTCATGCGCGCCTTGACAAGCGTCCTAGCGAACTATTCAATAAAGGGCCTGCTCATCTGCTGCGAAAGACAGTCTATGCTGCACCGACTCGGACGCGCATTGCCACCACTGCTCCTGCTGGTAATCTTGCTGAGCTTGGGAGCAGCGCTGCTGCTGCGCTGGTTCGGCACAACATCGACCAGCAACGACCTCATCCGCGAGTTTCTGCTCAACCCCAATGTGCGCCCCCAACTGAGCAATCAGGCGCTGCGAGCCTGCCCCGACGCGCCCTTCATCCTGCCTAGCAGCGGCCTGATCGGCCTACTATGGGGAGACACAGCCCTGCCTTACAACACTCTGCGCCGCCACACTGGGATCGACGTCTTCGGGGACGGGCCGAGTGGCACAGTCCCCATCTTCGCAGTCTACGATGGCTATCTCACGCGCGCAGATGACTGGCTGAGTACCGTCATCATCCGCCACGATGATCCGCTACAGAGAGGCCGTACCATTTGGACGTACTACACACATATGGCCAGCCGCGACGGCACGCAGAGCTACATTGTCGCAGACTATCCGCGCGGCACGCGCGAGCGCTTCGTAGCGCAAGGGACACTGCTGGGCTACCAGGGAGAATATGCTGGCCCAGGGGCAGCACCCATCGCTATGCACCTCCACCTGAGCATTGTCACAAGCGAAGCTGACGGCAGCTTCCGAAACGAAGCCTTCATCGACAACACGCTCGATCCTTCGCCCTATTTCGGCTTGCCGCTGCGTTTAGAGGACGACCCGCCCCGTCCCATCCCTTGCCGACCCTGAGTTGGCCTGAAGATGGGCAAGAGGATCTACACTCCCCTCTCGCATCGGCCTCCGCTCTCTGGATCAATGGCCGTGCGCCTTCATCGGCTGGCAAGAAGAACGTCGTCGCCAATCGATAACACCTCTCACTGAGCCTGGTGAGCCTTCGGAGTTACAATAGAGAAAAGCGTTGATGTCTCATCAGAGAGCAACTCACTCAAAGGATTTTTTATGCTCAGCGACATTGCTATCGCCCAAGCGGCACAGCTCAAGCACATTCATGCCATCGCCGACGAGATGGGCCTGACGCCTGACGACGTGGATTTGTACGGCAGCCCCTACGTCGCCAAGCTGCGTCTGGAAGCGCTAGATAAACTCAAAGATCGTCCCAACGCCAAGTACATCGTGGTGACGGCCATCACGCCCACCCCGCTGGGAGAAGGGAAAACGACAACTTTGGTTGGATTGGGCCAAGCGATGAAGCACATCGGCAAGCGAGCCATTATCGCGCTGCGCCAGCCCTCGCAAGGGCCAACTTTCGGCATCAAGGGCGGCGCTGCCGGCGGCGGCTATTCGCAGGTCGTCCCGATGGAGACTTTCAACCTGCACCTGACCGGCGACATCCACGCTGTGACGGCGGCCAACAATTTGCTGGCGGCCATGATCGACAATCGCCTCATGCGCGGCAACCCGCTCAACATCGACATCGACAGCATCACCTGGAAGCGCGTGCTGGACGTGAACGATCGGGCCTTGCGCGAGATCGTCATCGGGTTGGGCGGCAGAGAGAACGGCGTCCTGCGCCAGACGGGTTTCGACATTGCTGTCGCCAGCGAGGTCATGGCGATCTTGGCGCTGACGACTTCGCTCCAAGACATGCGCCAGCGCTTCGGGCGCATCGTCATCGGCCTCAGCCACGACAAAAAACCCATCACAGCGGAACAGATTGGCGCAGCGGGCGCAATGACCGTCCTCATGCGCGAAGCTATTCGTCCTAATCTGCTACAAACCCTGGAGAATACGCCGGCCATCGTCCACGCTGGACCGTTCGCCAACATCGCACATGGCAACAGCAGCATTCTAGCGGATATGTTCGGCATCAAGGCAGCAGACTACCTGCTGACCGAGGCCGGCTTTGGGGCAGACATCGGCGCAGAGAAGTTCTTCAACATCAAGTCGCGGGCCAGCGGCCTAGAGCCTAACGCAGCAGTGCTAGTCGTGACTGTGCGCGCGCTGAAGGCCCACTCTGGCCATTACCGCGTCGTAGCAGGCAGACCTCTCCCTGCGGAGATGCTGGAGCGTAACGTGAGAGATGTAGAGCTAGGCGCAGCCAATCTCATCAAGCAGATTGAGAACGTGGCCATACACGGCGTAACCCCAGTGGTGGCGATCAATTCTTTCGCCACCGATCACGCAGATGAAGTTGCGGCCATCCAGCGAATTGCCACCGAAGCCGGCGCGCTGGGCGCGGTCGTCGCGCGTCATCACGCCGAAGGCGGACGCGGCGCGGCTGAACTGGCAGAGCTAGTCGTGCAGGCCTGCGAACGTCCCAACAGCTTTCGCTTTCTCTATCCTCTAGAACAGCCACTCAAGGCCAAGATTGAGACGATTGCCACGCGCATTTACGGCGCAGGCAGCGTGAGCTACGAACCGATGGCCGAGCGCCAACTGCGCGATTACGAAGCCAACGGCTTTGGCCGTTTGCCAATTTGTATGGCCAAGACTCACCTGAGCTTGAGTCATGACCCTGCGCTCAAGGGCGCGCCCAAAGGCTTCACCCTGCCCATCCGCGAAGTGCGGGCCAGCGTCGGCGCTGGCTTTATCTATCCGCTGGTGGGCGAGATGCGCACCATGCCGGGCTTGCCCGACCACCCAGCAGCGGAAGCGGTCGACCTGGACGACGAAGGACGTGTCCTGGGCTTGTTTTAACTAGGTCGCAGCGCGCGCGTGAACAGCACGATCACTTGATCCATGACGGCGGTCAGCTGCGGCGAATCGGCTGGCGGAGGGCCGCTATACTGGGGCAAGCCCATCAGCATAAACAGCAGGCCAGCCACCAATTCAGGCGACAAAACTGGGTCGATCTGGCCCTGAGCCTGGGCTTGCACTACTAAAGTCTGAACGCGCTGGTTGACGGCTTCGCGTTGTTCAATGAACTGTGGGTGCTGATTGTTGATGGCGACGAACACTTCTTGGTTGACGCCTTGCAGCATAGAGTCAGGTTGGTAGCGCTTGATGAGCATCATACGCAGAATACCCTGGAGCTGCTCCAGCGGCGAGAGTTGAGCTAGGCTATCAGCGTGGCTGTACAGCTCTTGCAGACCGCGCACCATCACATGAGCGATGAGGTCGTCCTTGCTCTTGAAGTGCTGATAGAGGGTGGGCTTGGAAATGCCCACCACTTCGGCCAGCTCGTCCATCTTCAGGTTGACGAAGCCCTGCTCGCGGATCAGGCGCGCAGCTTCCGCCAGAATCTCTTGCTCGCGGCGCTGCCATTCACGCTCTTTGAAGGATAAGCGTTGCGGCATGGAAAAATCCGTTCAAAAATCTACCTTTGCGTCAATAATAGTTCCAGACAGTATATTTTGTCAAAGGCTGCACAGCCAATGCTCATGCAGCCTCCTTGCATGACTAGGAAGACAAAGCACCTCGTTTTGAGAGGAGTTTGGGGCAAAAGAAGGCACGAGCATTCATGCGGCAGCCCTCGTTCATCCATGCCAATGCATGGTCAATCCTGGCTGACAGTGATACACTGATTTAGGTGTGTCATCGAGCCGACAGGTAAGTATGTAAAATCGATGAAAGATCAACAATTGCTGGGCAATCGCTATCAGCTTCATGAGCGCCTGGGTGAAGGTGGAATGGGAGTCGTCTATCGGGCGACAGACCGTCTGACCAGCAGCACTGTCGCGCTCAAGCGCGTTATCATCCCCAGCGGCAGCGAAGGCAAAGGAGTGCGCCTAGCCCTCACACGCGAATTCCGCACCCTGTCCAGCTTGCGCCACCCACACATCATTGGCGTGCTGGATTACGGCTTCGACGATGCGGGCCAGCCCTACTTCGTCATGCCCCTAGTTGAACAGGCACGCGACTTGCGCCAAGCCACGCGCCAGGCGGACGACCGCACGCGCGTGAAGCTGCTCATCCAGCTCTTACAGGCTCTGGCCTACCTGCATAGGCGGCGCATCGTCCACCGCGATCTGAAGCCAGGCAACGTGTTGGTGACTGCCGATGACGCGGTGCGCGTGCTGGATTTTGGCTTGGCTGTCGAAAGTGAGCTGGCGTTGGAGATCAGCGGCACAATGCTTTACATAGCTCCTGAGGTCTTGCAGATGCGCGGAGCTTCTGCCGCTTCGGACTTGTACGCAGTGGGAGTGATGGCCTACGAAATCTTCGCCAACCGCCATCCTTTCAACACCGATAACCTGACTGCGCTCATCGGCGACATCTTGACGCGCGATCCCGACCTGAGCCTGATCCCCGACCTTGACCTGGATCAGCCACCGTCGGTGTCCCTGCGCGTTGTCATCGGTCGCCTGATGGAGAAAAACCCGCAAGACCGCTACGCCGACGCCTATGCTGTCATCGATGATCTGAGCCTGGCTGTTGGCACGAGCAGTCCTCGAGAGAGCGACGCCATCCGCGAGTCTTTCCTGCAAGCAGCCCAGTTTGTGGGCCGCCAGGCCGAAATGAAGGCGTTGCAAGACGCTCTGGAAGCGTTGTGGCAGGGCGTAGGCGGCCGTTGGTTGGTGACAGGCGAGGTCGGCGTGGGCAAGTCGCGCCTGCTGGATGAGCTGCGCGTGCAAGCTCTGGTGCGCGGCGCGCTAGTCTTGCGCGGGCAGGCCGTCGCAGAACAAGGCGCGCCTTTCGTCTTGTGGCGCGAACCACTGCGCCGCCTGGTGTTGACCCTAGAGCTAGACGACCTGCAAGTCAGCATTCTGCGCGAAGTTCTGCCCGACATCAGCGTCATCCTGGGCCGCGACGTGCCGAGCGCTCCACTGCTAGACGGAGCAGCCGCACGTCAGCGCTTGACTCTGGCCATCGCCGAAGCCTTTGCTCGATTCCGCAAGCCCGTTGTCCTGCTGTTGGAGGACATCCACTGGGCGACGGGTAGTCTCGATGTTCTGCAAGCTCTCAATCGCCTAACAAACGATCGCCCCCTGCTCATCGTCGCATCTTATCGCTCTGATGAAGCACCGCAACTGGCTCAGAGCCTGCCCGACATGCGCATCATCCACTTGGAACGCCTGAATCGCGCAGAGGTTGAAGCGCTGGCCAGCAGTATATTGGGCGCGAGCCAGGTGCAAGCCCCTGTCCTGGAGCTGCTCAATCACGAGACCGAGGGCAACGCCTACTTCTTGGTGGAGACAGTACGCGCTCTGGCCGAAGAAGTCGGTGGCCTAGAACGCGTCGGCTCAGAGACGCTGCCCTCGCGCGTATTCGCCGGTGGCGTGGCCCAAGTCTTGCGTCGTCGTCTGGGGCGCGTCTCGGAACGGTATCGCCACTATCTCAACCTGGCAGCTATCGCTGGTCGTGCAATCGATCTGGCCCTGCTGCAGGGTTTAATTGGCCCAGACCTAGACGACTGGCTGACAACCTGCGCCAACGTAGCGATCTTCACCAACTGGGATGAAAGCTGGCGCTTCGCTCACAACAAGCTGCGCGAAGTCCTGCTGAGCGACCTGCCCGCTGATGGGCGTGCCGATCTCCATCGCCAGGTAGCCCAAGCCTTTGAAGCCGCCTATCCCAACGCGCCGCAGACCTACGCGCGCTTGGCCGATTTGTGGCGCGAAGCTGGTGACACAACCCGCGAAATCAATTACGCAGAGAAAGCCGCCGCCCTCAACCTAGCGACGGGCGCTTCCAGCGAAGCCCTAGACCTGTTTCAACGCGCTCTGCGCGGTTTGCAGGTCATCAATCCTCAGGACGACTTCTCTCGTATGCGTTTGCTGAAGCAGCTTGGCGATACTTATGAGAGCCTGAGCCAATACGATGAAGCGCTACGCTGCTACCAACAGAGCATTGATCTGGCCCAGAGCTTGGACAACCGAGGCAACTTGGCAGCAGCCCTGGTCGGCTTGGGCGACGTGCAGACCAAGCGCGGCCAACTGGCCGAAGCCGACGCGACGCTGCAACTGGCCCTAAGCCTGGCCCGTCAGCAAAACGACCAGGCTTTGGTGGCCCAAGCTCTCAGCGGTCTGGGGACAATTGACGCCAAACGCGGCAAAGTTCGGGAAGCCACTGCTTTGTTCGAAGAAGCATTGGCCCTGCGACGCGGGTTGGCCGATCAGCGCGGCGAAGCCGCTGTGCTGAACAACCTGGGGATCGTCATGCGCTTTCGCGGGCAGTACCAGGCTGCTCACGACCACTATCAGCAATCGCTGGCTATTCGGCGCGCTATCGGTGATCGGCGCGGCATGGCCAACGTGCTGAGCAATCTGGGCGTCGTGAGCAAGGTCTTGCTGGGCTACGACGCAGCACGCACCTACTACGATGAAGCTATCGCCATCTTCAAGACGATTGGCGACCTGCGCGGGCAAGCTGTCCTGCTCAATAATCGTGCCATGCTGGCGTTGGAGGAAAACCACCTGCAAGAGGCAGAAACAATCTTCCACGAGGCGGCCAATCTGACGCGCACCATCGGCGATACGCGCACCCTAGCCTATGCTCTGGACACGCTAGGCCACTTGGCCCTCCTGCGGCAGAACTACGAGACAGCAGCGCAGCGCTTCGACGAAGGACTGACCATCTATCGTCAGATTGGCGACAAGCGCGGCTTGGCCAACACCCTCACGGCGCGTACCTTTGCCCTACGCGAGCTAGACCGCCTGGAGGAAGCCGAAGCCGATTTGTGCGAAGCGCACGTCCTTTACACCGACATGGAAGACCCGTTGGGCCTGATTGCTGTGCAGCACAGTCGGGGCTTGAACGCGCTCTACGCCCATCAGCCAGATCACGCGCGCGACTGCTTCCAACAGGCTCTGCAGGCTGGCCAGCGCACCGACGTCTTGGCCTACTTAAGCTACGCCCTGTCGGGCTTCGTGGCTCTGTTCATGGTGCGGCGCCGCACCGACGAAGCGCTGCGCCTGCTGGGTTTCATCCAGAGCCGATCCACCGAAATGCTGACAGTGCGCGCTTTCCTGGGCAGGCTACACACGCTGCTGCTGCGCGACATCTCTTCTGCTCATGTGGCAACTGTGCTGGCCCAGGGCCAAAGCTTGACGCTGGATCAGGCTCTGGCCCTGGCCGCAGAAGCCTAGCCAAGACAATTTCGCACATCAGCGAAGCCACGTGCGCCGCCAGGTCGGCGAGACATCACCCGCGCCAAAGGTTAGACCATGCAAGCTTTTGTCTTCTCCCTGCTCGGAGAGAGCATAGTTCCAGCGCCCAATTATCGCGTTGAGCCTGCGCGCAGGCAGCGCGTCACGAACAAGAACGAGCTTTGCACCTCATTTGTCCAGCCAGAAACCGTAGATGAAGCGCAGTAGCTCTAGGGGGTTGCGCGGCTGCTGAACCTGCTGATCGAGTTTCTTGCCCAGGCGGTTGTCGTCCTGCAGCACAGCTGGGTCGGCGTTGTGCAGGATGAGGGGCAGCAGCTGAGTTAGGCGCTGCAGATCGGCGCCTAGACCGTCGGCAACGTCGGCGGCCTCTTCTTGAGGGAGGGTGTTCAGCAGGTCATCTAGTTCTGCGCCCAAGCTGGCAGCGTTCAGGCTGGCCACGCGATTCGTGGGCAAAGTTTGGGCAGCGGCGCGCAGGACGGCGGCGAAATCTGCCGTCTCAGTGACTAGGGCCATAGGTGCGGATGGGCCGAACAGGCTGAGGCTGCGGCCCTCCTGGCGCAGCTTCAGCGGCGCAGGCTTGCCTTTGCTCAGGTGCAGGCCCATCAGGCGCAGGATATCTAGGGCATGCCTGGGCCTGCCAGGATCGCCGAGGGTGAGCGTGTCCCCATTTGGCTTACCGATGAGCAGTATGGCGCGGCCTAGATTGCGTAGGTTTTGGGCGAAGGTCTGGTGCAGGGCGCTGTCAATGCGCGCGCGAAAGTTCTCCAGCAGAGCGTCTAGGAGGGCGATGGACGGCTTGTCTCTACCGCTGTAGGCTTCGGCCAGAGCTTGCAGCAACTCTGCGCCGCTGTGGACGATGGCAGCATAGCGTTCCAGCGAGAGACGATTCATAGCCAGGCTCAGGTCGTAGGCCAGGCGCAGTTGACGCCCAGCGCTTCCGCCGATCTCGTTACCGTAGAAGCCGATGACGCGCTCAGCAGGTTTGGGGGCAGCCAGACGCACATAATGGCGCAGCAGCGCAAAGGCAATAGCATCGCTGGCCTCGCGCAGCGTCTTGTAGTTCTGACTGATACTGTTCAGGCTGAGTTTCTCATCGACCTGCAAAGCAGCAGCGCGCGCCATCAAGCGAGCCAGGCGCAGTAGGCGTTCTTCATCGCGCTGGCGCACAAAATAGGTGATAAGGTGCTGGATAGCCATAGGCGCGGATAACTCAGCATAACGCTCGCTGCTCGTCAGCTCATCGGCAGTTTCGCGAGCATAGTCCAGCAGCTCAGCAGAGTGGCCACTGGCTTCCAGCGCACCACAGACAGCCATCATCAGCGGCACGTCGCGGATGCCATAGTCGGTGAGAGCTTCTAGGATTTTGCGAGCCTCCTGAGCTGAGAGCGGCACTTCGGCTAGCAAGGCGCGCACCATCTCTACATATTCGTCCTGGCGTTCCTGCTCAAACAAGTGACGTGAGAGGTCGTTCATGCCTCTAGCCAGCAAATCAACGCGCTTGCAGGCCATGAAGAGCTGCAAGACAGCGCGCGCTGCATCGTCGCTTAGGCTGTCTAGGCGTTCGTAGACAAAACGAGCAATCTTGAGCAGGATGACGCCGTACTTGTCGCCCAGCGGCGAACGGGCCACCTTGACCAATTCGCGCAGAGCAGCAGCGTCGATCAGGCTTCGGCGGCCTGCTTCGTGGGCCATCTCTGCCAAGCGCACTAAAGCTTGTCCTCGTCCAGCTGAACCGACAGACTCAGCAGCTTCTACCAGCAGGCGCGGCGACGGCTCAGCGTCTGTGGCAGCCAGAGACGCTAGGAAGCGCTTGATACTGCGTGGCAGCGTCACAGCATAGGGTTTGAAGGTCAGCAGGCGCTGAATGGACGGCTTTTCTAGGCAGTTGAGCGCTATGAGCAAGATACGAGACGGCAGGCGATCATCCTGGTCAGCCACCCCCACCAGCAGATCAACCAGGCGCAGAGCGATCTTCTCCAGCAATAGACTACCTTCTAACAGCTGAGTCCGCTCCAAAAAATCGTGGATAGCGCCTATATCGCGGGCTTTGATGGCGCTCTGCACAGCGGCAATGGCCGAGCGATGGAGCAAATCCACCCATTCTGGCCCTTGTGGGCTGAGCGGGTTGTCAGCCCAGGAGTGCAACATGGCGAAGACAAGCGGTGCTTTGCCCTGGCGCAGCGCGTCTTCGAGCTGCATAAAAGCCTCTCGGGCCAGGTCAGGATATTTGCTCATAGTGACGGCCAGCGGATCGACGTGTTGAGCGTCATCAAGAGCCAGCGAAAACGTGAGCAAGTGACGCGCGTAGGCCAGGCGCATGGCGTCGTCTAGCGTGGGATCGTCGGCCAAGACTTGGGCAACCTCGCGCGCTTCGACGGGCAAATTGCTCAGCACTGAACGATCCAGCTTGGCGCGATACGACGCATAGGCCAGCGAGTCGGCCAGACTGTCCCCCACGCGGAAGCGCCAACCAGCCGTCTGAGTGAGCGCTTCGGCCTGCTGCACTGCAATTTGGGCGTCCAGGCGGAGTTGGGAGAGGATGAAGCGGCTGTAGTCATCAGGAGTGTCCAGGCCGTCCACGCGATGAGCGGCCCAGTCGTAGACCACAGCGCCCTGCTCGACGTCCTCAGCAAAGCTAATCTGAGCCTGCACCAAACTGGCTGCTTCGTTGTATAGAGCAAAGGAAACGCTGAAGCGCGTCGAGGGTGGCAGCAGCGTCAGCAAACCTTCTACAAAGTCATAGCGGCTTTTAGGATCGTTGGGCGCGCGGCGCACTACCAGAGGGCGGCCTTCAATGATCGCCGAGAGCAGCGGCTCTAAAGTGCGCGTATTGTTGCCCGTGAGGGTCATCAGTTCCAGTAAATCGTTGGCTTGTTGGTTGGCGCTGCGCTGAGGCGGTCGCTCGAACTCCACCTGGGGCAGCGTATCGCCCAACATCTCATAATTGGGCAAGCGTTCCTGCACCAGGGCCTGTAATTCGCCCACAGCCCCCTGTAAACCACGCGGAATGTCAGGGGGCAAGAAGACGAAGTGGCGCATGGTCTGGCCTTCGGTCGTCTTCTGAGCTTGCACAAAGATGAACGGCACTTCTTTGCTGCGCAGCAAGCCCCAGGCGCTCAGCGGCAGATCGACGTGGGCAGGCAGCAGAGCCACGCGCAGGGCCACCGCCACCATGTCGTCGCTGACGCCACACGAGCGCGCCAACACGCGCGGGCTACCTTTCAGTTGGCCATGATGGACGAGTTGGCCATAGTAAAAATGCTCCAATCCAATCATTCGCGCCTGCCTCTTCAAGAACATCATCGCAGGGGTGCGGAGTGACTGCATCCCTCCTCATATTATCATAGATCATAGCGCGTGGCGCGTCAGACGTTCAGACACTACAGCACAGGCGTCACTTGCATAGGCACAGGGAGTTGCTGATTAGCCTGAGCCAAAGCTTGCGGCGAACCCAGAGCCACGACGGCGCCGCTCTCAGCTACGCGCGCCAACACGTCCGCCAGGGCATGAAAATCGGCCAGCGTCGTCCCCAGAATTTGATCGCGGGTGCGTTGACGGTCTTCATCTGTGTAGCCCACCAGGTGATTGACGAAGGCGCTGAAGCCTTTGGCGTCGGGCAATTGATAGGCGTCCACCTGGCCAATAGCACCGATGATGGCCTTCTCTAGGTCATCATCGCTGAGCTGCAAGTTGCGCAGGTAGTCTGCTGCGCCATCGTAAGCCGCCAGCGTGCCGACCAAATTAGGATCGCGCCAGCTCAGGAAAGTCGCAGCGCCGCTCAGGTGGCTGAAAGACAGCGCACCGCCATATGCTCCGCCCTGCACGCGCACCCGATTCCACAGGTAGTCCAGGTTCATGTGTTTGAGGATGACGATCTGTGAGCCACTGAACTGGTAGCCCAGGCTGTAAAGATTCGCGCCTTTGCCGACGAAGTTCACCTGAGCCGGCACGCTCAGGCCCTCATAGGGCGGAAGGGCTGCCGCGCGCCAATCCCAGACCTGCGGAGCGCGCTCTGCCTGGGGCAAGCGCTCCAAGAAGGCACGCACCTGTGGCTCAATGGCTGCCCAATTCTGCACATCTAGCGTCACATTCAGCATGAGTCCATGCCGATGAATGATCGCAGACCGCACTGCTTCCAAATCGGCCAAGACGCCACCCCAATCGGACTCGATCCGCTGGGCTAAGTCGCGCAGGAAGAAGAGCTGGCTGATGCCGCCCATCTGCTCGGCAAACCAACCAGAGGGATCGAAACGAGCGCGCAAGCGGGCGCTGACGAAGGCCTGCCCCATGATGGGCAGATAAGTCTCCATACCAGCTTTCTCCTCCAGCACCATCTGGCGGAAGCGCTCGCGGTTATCTAGCTTGAGCGTGAGTAGCACATCGGCCATGATAGCCAGCATATCGGCCACCTGGTGAGGCATGGCCTTGCCGCGCAGCAGCAAGCGAGCTGCTAGACCCTCTTGGCGGTGCAACGCCGAGGCGAAGCTGCTAGCGTACAGACCTCCGGTCTTGGCGCCAATGCGCTGCGACAGGCGCACGTAGTCCTCTTGCTCTGTGCCAATCTCCAACAGCGACTTGCTGAACAGGTCGAGGTAGGGGACGAGACGCTGCGGCACGCTGCTCAGGTCGAAGGCCAAGTCGATATAGGCAACGCCACGCGTGTGGAGATTGTGATAAAGCACAGGCACGCCGTCCAAGTCCAGAAGCTCGCTGGGGGTCACTTTAATCTTGGGATCGATGTCGCGAATCGACAGAGTGGGGATGGTGGCCAGGGCCTCCGCGCTATCTGGTGTATTCTGGCGTTCACGCAGCAAGCGCGTATTTTCGACAATCGCCTCCAGTTCGGCGAGGCTGAGTTGAGCGCGCGTCTGCTCCAGGCGCTGCCGCTCGGCGGCTTCGCGCTGCGGCCCCACCTGTGGATCAGGGACGAGGGTCACAGTGACGCGGTGCGGATTGTCTAGCAGATGAGCGCGGATGAGACCCTCAAAGAAGCGCGGATTCTCAGCCAGTTGGGCCTTGATGGCGTTCAGTGGGCCTTCAAAGGCCAGAGCGCTGAAGACATCGCCGCCATGAAGCCAGATGGGCATGAGACCGATGAAGGTCGCCAAGCCGCGCGGATAGCCGCCAGTGTTGCGTTCACGCAGCTGGAACTCAAAGGTGTTGAGCGCTGCTTCGATCATGCCCGCGTCAATACCTTCTTCGGCCAGACGGGTCAGCGTCTCTAGGATGAGCGCTTCTACTCGGTCAGCATCCTCGGCGACAATCCCTTTCAAGCCTACGCCAAAGCTCATCTCGCGCTGATAGCTGTTGAGGCCGCTGCCTGTCAGGTCTTCGCCCAAGCCGCTCTCAATCAGGGCTTGACGCAGAGGTGAAGCCGGAGTCTCCACCAAGATATGCGCCAACAGCTCAAATTGCATGAGGCGCGTCGGATCGCTTGCTTCGGGCAAGAGCCAGCTCACGACGATCAGGCTGCGTTTGTCGTCTTCATCGGCTTCGCCGGCGTCCACTCGCTCAGTCAGCTTGCGCGGCGCGGCGAAGCGCGCTTGCAGCGGCAATGTCGCGTCCACAGGGCGAGCCTGGAATTGGCCGAGGTACGAATCGAGCAAGCGCAGGCGTTCTTGCGGATCATCATCTCCGTAGAAAAAGATGCGCGCGTTGGAGGGATGATAGTAGGTGGCGTGGAAGTTGCAGAACTGCTCATAGGTCAAATCGGGAATGCTAGGCGGAAAGCCGCCAGAGTCGTAAGCATAGGGCGTATCGGGCAGCAGCGCACGACTCATGATTGAGTCCATGACCGCTTCTGGCATAGAGTAGACCGACTTCATCTCATTGAAGACCACGCCCTTGAAGATGAGGGGCGACTCGGTGGACTCCAGCTCGTAGTGCCAGCCCTCCTGCTCAAACGTAGGTCGATCGATGCGCGGGAAGAAGACAGCATCTAGGTAAACATCGACCAAGTTGTAGAAGTCGCGCAGGTTAGTGCTGGCCACGGGGTAAATCGTCGCGTCGGCGAAGGTCATGGCATTGAGGAAAGTCTTGAGCGAAGTCTTGAGCAGCTCTACGAACGGCTCTTTGACGGGGTATTTGCGGCTGCCTGCCAAGACGCTGTGTTCTAGGATGTGGGGCAGGCCCGTGTCATCAGCAGGCGGAGTCTTGAAGCCGATGGCGAAGGTCTTGTTCTCATCGTCGTTCTCAACGGAGAGTAGTTCAGCTCCCGTTTGCAGGTGACGCCACAGCTTCACCTGCGAATCTAGTTCCGCGATGTACGCCTCGCGCTGCAGTTCAAAGCCATATAGGCGGGTCATGGATTATCCTCGTAGGAAGAAATGTGCTTTAGAGCGCAGATTCTAGACCATGTTCGTCAGAATGAGCTATGGCCAATGACCTACAGCGTCGCATTCCCCCGCTTCGACGATGGGCAGCAACAAATCTTCGATCTGCTGGAGCGATTCGGCCTGGACAAGCTGCTTGCGCACCAGCGCCGAGCCAGGTTCATCGACGTGAAACTTATTGAGCTGGCCGCGCAGTTCCAGAGCGATTTGGGCAGGCTTCATCCAACTATGCTCAAACATGAGTCGGGCCAGACGCAGGGCCAGGCGGGCGCGTTCGTGGCGTGGTGGATCAGGAAGCACTTCGCCAGTGCGCAGGTAGTGGTCGATCTGAGCGAAGACCCAGGGTCGTCCCAACGCACCACGTCCGACCATGACTCCATCACAGCCAGTCTGAGCCAGCATGGCGGCGGCATCGTGGCCGTTCAGCACATCGCCGTTGCCGATGATGGGCAGATCGGGGACGACTTCTTTAACGCGGCGGATCACGTCCCAGTCGGCGCGACCCGTGTGGCCTTGTCCCGCAAAACGAGCGTGGACGGCTATCGCCTTGACGCCAGCGTCGCGCGCGGCTTTGGCGAAAGGCACAGCTGTGACGACGCCGTCTTCATAGCCGCTGCGCACCTTCACCGTCACTGGCACGCTGACCGCCTTACACACCGCTTCGACGACAGCCGTCGCCGTGCAGACGTCGCGCAGCAGCGCCGCACCTGCCCCCTTCTTGGCAACTTTCGGCACCCAACAGCCCATGTTGATGTCGACGATTGTCGCGCCATGATCGACGATCATGCGCGCTGCTTCTGCTAGCTCGTGCGGGTTTGCGCCGTAGAGCTGCACAGCTATCGGGGACTCGTCGGCGCGCCAATCGAAGCGCTGGCGCGTGCTGGGGTCTGCGCCTCGGTGGTATAAGGCGCTGCTGCTGAGCAGCTCGGTGCAGACCAGGCCGCAGCCACCCAACTCGCGCACCAGGCGGCGGAAGGCGTAATGGGTGTGGCCAGCCATTGGCGCCAGAGTCAGGGGCGGGTCAATAGCCATTGGCCCAATGAAGAACGGCACTGGTGGATTCATGCGCGTCTCAGACGAAACTCCGTGTAAAAACTGGCGGCAAGATACCACACAGGATAGATGGCGCTCAAGAGGATGAGTTCTGACGCGGGTTGCTCTTGGAGCAGCAACAGGAACAGCAACAGTCCCCAAGCTGCCCCGCCGTACAGGCCCACGCGCCAGAAGGTCATACCCTTGCTGGGGTACAGGTAGCGCGTCGGGACGAAAGACAGGGCGCTGGGGACGAGGACGAGCAGCAGCGCCAGCCAATCGGCGGGCTTCAGCCACCACAAATACAGCGCCACGCCATTCCACAGGCTGGGGAAGCCGATGAAGAAGCCGTCGTCCGTCTTCATGTTGGTCTGGCCGTAAGCGTACAACGCTGCCAGCGTCGGAAAGACCGTCCAGGCGATGTGAGGCAGCAAATTTTGTGAGCCAATGATGAAGACAGGAATCCAAACATAAGTCAGGAAGTCGATCACGTTATCGACCATCGCGCCATCGAAGTGTGGCAAGGAGGCGTGGACGCGCGCGCGGCGCGCCAGGATGCCGTCTGTGCCGTCGATCAGGGCCGCCAGCACCAACAGCAAGAAAGCTTGGCGGATTTGACCCTGGGCCGCTGCGTACAAGGCGAACAGTCCGACTACGCCACCGCTCATCGTATAGAGGTGGACAGCCCAAGCCAGAGCTTTGGCGCGGCTCATGCCGTCCCCGCCTGGGTCGTTTTCAGCGGCAGAAACACACGGAAAGTGCTACCCTGTCCCAGCTGACTCTCCACTTCAATGCTGCCGCCATGCGCTTCCACAATGCTCTTGACGATGCTCAAGCCCAGGCCTGTGCCTTCCACAGCCCGATGTTCGATAGTGTTCACGCGGTAGAACGGTTCAAACAGCCTGTCCAGCGCCTCTGTCGGAATGCCCAGGCCGTTGTCACGCACCTCCAAAACAGCCTGTCCATCCATCAGACTCAGGGCAACGCTCACTTCACCACCCCGCCGCGTATATTTGATAGCGTTGCTCACCAGGTTATCGACCACGCGGGACAGACGATTGGCGTCGGCCTGGAGCATAATCGGCTGGTCGGGGACGATGACCGTGTAGCGCTGCTGTTTATCGCGCGCTGCCAGCTCCTGATCGCTGGCTTGCTGGCGCACTAATGCGCTCAGGTCAAACTCGCTGATCTCCAGCGTGATCCCAACTTCCATCTTGAGCAAGTCCAGCATATCTCCCACGAGGTGTCCCATCTTCCTGGAGGCGCGCTTGATCGTCTCCAGATAGCCCTGAATCTCGGCATCGTCCTGTATCTTGGGGTGCGTCTCCAGCAGGTAGACATAACCGTTGATGAGGGCCAGCGGATTCTTGAGGTCATGAGTGGCTGAACCGATGAATTGACGGCGCAGTTCATCCAGCAGGGCATATTGCTGCACTTCGCGCTGACGCAAGGTATCAATTTCGCGGCGTTGGCGGTAGATGGTCAATTGACCGTCGACGCGGGCCATGACTTCGCGCACTTGGAAGGGTTTGACGATGTAGTCCACACCGCCCACTTCGAAGGCTTTCACGATATCTTGCACGTCGTTCAAAGCGCTGATGAAGATGACGGGGATATCTTTGGTCTGGGGATCGGCCTTCAGGCGTTGGCACACCTCGTAGCCGCTCATCATCGGCATATTAATGTCCAGCAGAATCAGCTCTGGGCTGCGCTGAGCGACGATCTCTAGAGCTTGATAGCCATCGTTGGCTTCTAGCACCTCGTAATGACGTCTACGCAACATGTCACCGAGCAGACTCACGTTGAGCGGCGTGTCATCCACGATGAGAATCCTGCCTTTAGTCCCTGATGATTTCATGTGAAAACCTTGCATGATGATGAATGATTTCAGGGTCATTATACATCATGCAAGAGGATGGGCGGCTTCAGGCTGATTGCCCAGGGCTAGAACGGCTTCGGCTTCTTCCTGTTGGCGGAACTGGCTCATGTACAAGTCGTAGTACGCGCCGCGCTGGGCCAGCAAGCTCTGGTGCGTGCCACGCTCCACGATTTGGCCATCGCGCAGCAGCAGCACTTGGTCAGCGCTGCGGATAGTGCTGAGGCGGTGAGCGATCACAAAGCTGGTGCGACCCTTGAGTAGCTTTTCAAAGGCCGCCTGAATGACGCGCTCGGTGCGCGTGTCTACGCTGCTAGTGGCTTCGTCCAAGATGAGAATGCGCGGGTTCATTAGGGCCACGCGCGCAATGGCGATGAGCTGACGCTGCCCCTGAGACAAGCCGCTGCCGCGTTCACCTAAGACGGTTTGATAGCCTTGTGGCAGACGTTCGATGAAGTCGTGGGCCGCCACCATCTTGGCGGCTGCGATGACTTCTTCATCGGTGGCGTTCAGCTTGCCGTAGCGGATGTTCTCCATGACGCTTGTAGAGAATAGGTAGGTATCTTGCAGCACAATACCGATCTGTCGACGCAGGCTGTGGCGATCGACTGTGCGAATGTCGATCCCGTCGATGAGGACGCGGCCTGCGCTAGGATCATAAAAGCGCGGCAGCAGGTTGATGATGGTCGTCTTGCCAGCTCCTGTCGGCCCAACGATAGCCACTGTCTGGCCCATCTCGGCGGCAAAACTAATCCCCTTGAGGACTTTTTCGCCCTCTTTGTACTGCGCTTCCACGTCTTCAAAGACCACACGTCCTCGGATTGGTGGCATAGGCGCGGCGCTGCTATCGACCTCATCTTCGACAGGAGTCGCCAACAGGTCAAAAATGCGCTCACCGCCGGCAATGCCACTCTGCACGTTCGTCCACAACAAAGCGATTTGTTGGATAGGCTGGTTGGCGCGCTGGGTATAGGCGATGAAGGCGAAGACCATGCCAATGCTCACGGCATTGGCAGACAGGAAGCTGATTTGGCCCAGGATGGCCAAGCCGCCGAAGACGACCACCGTCCCCAGCGAGACGTAACCCAGGGCTTCTAGCACCGGGTTCAAAGCACTAGTGAACAGAGCTGCTTTGACGTTAGCGCGGCGGTTGGCGTCGTTGCTGGCTTCAAACTGGGCAATGCTCTCTTCTTCACGACTGAAGGCCTGGACTTCGCGTGCGCCAGCAATGCTCTCCTGGAGATCGGCGTTTACGCTGCCAATGCTCTTGCGCGCTTCGCGGAAGGCGCGGCGCGCCTGCTGGCTGAAGTAGCCGCTCGTCCACAACATAACAGGGACGACCGCTAAGCTCACCAGCGCGTAGATGAGGTTGGTTTGCAGCATACGCACGACAATCCAGACGACGATCACCACGCTCAGCAGCACTTGCAGCAGAGCAAAACTGAAGGTCTGCTGGATGGTGTCCATGTCGTTGGTGACGCGGCTCATCACATCACCGCCTTCGTGTTGACTGTAGTAGCCCAGCGGCAGGCGCTGGATGTGAGTGAACAAATCGCGCTGAAGCTGGCGGATGACATTCTGAGCCGACCAGCGCATGGCGTGAAAGCCCAAGCCTGTGCTGGCAGCGTTGAGCAGCAGCAGACCGAGCATGATCCCTACCAAGCCCGCCACGCCACTCAGGCGTGCATTGATAGCTTCTTGGCCACCGCTGTTGTTCAGCCATTCAGGCTGGATTTCTGTATACCAGCAAGCATCTAGACGAGTAGCCTGAGGCACAATGTAGCAGTCTACGGCCTGACTAACGACCTCTGGCACATTCACCGTAGCCCAAGCTGCTGTCAGGATAAGCAGGCACGAGATGAGCAGGCCAGGCCAATAGCGGCGGAAATAGCGAGCAAAATTGACTAAAGTCGCCCTAACTTTGCGGGCTTTGCGGGTCTCCGTATCCAAAATGCGGCGACCACCATCCACGAAGAAGCTCATAGTGGCTGATCCTTTGCTAGGCATTAAGACGCGGGCTGGGCGTCTTCGACCAACTGAGACTTGAAAATTTCAGCGTAGATGGGGCTGGTCTCCATCAGTTGCGCATGTGTACCGATGGCGGCAACTTCGCCTTTGTCTAGCACGACGATCAGATCGGCGTTGCGCACTGTCGAGATTCGCTGAGCGATGACGAAGCTCGTCCTGCCCTTCATCAGACTGTCTAACGCACGCTGAATCTGGCGTTCAGTGGCGAAGTCCACGCTGCTCGTGCTGTCGTCCATGATGAGGATTCGCGGCTTGAGCAGCAGAGCGCGAGCGATGGCAATGCGCTGCTTTTGTCCACCGCTGAGCGTTGAGCCGCGCTCACCGACGCGCGTCTGGTAGCCATCAGGGAAGCTCATGATGAAGTCATGAGCAGCAGCGGCCTTAGCCGCTTCAATGACCTCGTCATCGCTGGCATCGGGACGGCCAAAGGCGATGTTGTCGCGGATTGTGCCGCTGAACAGATTCGTCTCTTGCAAGACAATGCCAATCTGGCTGCGCAGGCTGTCCAGAGTCACATCGCGCACATCGCAACCGTCGATCAGGATTGCGCCATCGCTCACATCATAGAAGCGCGGCAGCAGGTTGATGATGGTCGTCTTGCCACTGCCGGTCGCGCCGAGCAGCGCCACCGTCTGACCAGGTTGTACGCAGAAGCTGACTCGTTTGAGGACAGGAGCGCTGCTGTTGAAATAGCGGAAGGTAACATCGCGGAATTCGACCTGGCCTTGGATGGGTGGCATGATGGCGGCTTCAGCCTTGTTCTTGACTTCGCTCTCGGCATCCAAAATCTCGAAGATACGCTCCGACGACGCCGAAGCTTGCGCCATCAGCGAGATGATGAAGCCCAGCTGGCCCAGAGGCAGGAAGATATACACAAGATAGAGGTTGAACTTTTGATAGCTGCCCAAGTCCAGCGTGCCGCCCAGAATTTGTGGCGCTGCAAAATATAGGATCGCTGCCTGCCCCACCTGAGCCAGCGTGAAGATGATTGGGAAGAGGGTGGCAAAAGTGCGCGAGACGCGCATTTGCTGCTCATAAAGCTGATCTGTCGCCACGTCGAAGCGCTGCTTCTCGTGCTGCTGACGCACAAAAGCCTTCACCACTTTGATACCAGCCACGTTCTCCTGCAAGATGGTATTCAGGGTCGAAATACGCCGCTGAACTTCTGCAAACAGAGGCTGGGAAATTTTGCCGAAGACGCCAAAGAGGATCATTGACAGCGGCAAAATGGGGACGACGACTAAGGCTAGACGCCAATTGGTGGCAAATAGGATGACTAGCGTCGCCACTAGCAGCAGCAGAGCCTGCACAGCTAACACCAGACCTTGCGCGATGAACAAGCGCACCTTCTCCACGTCGTCCGTTGCACGGATCATGAGCTGACCCGTCTGATTGCGGTCATAGTAGCTGAAGGACAAGCGCGATATCTTAGCGAAGATCATGTTGCGCATGTCGAAAGCTATGGCCTGCGATGTCCACTCTGCCATGTAAGTCTGCACAAAGGCAAACAGGCCACGCATGATGGCGAAGCCCACGATCAGCAAAGCTGCATTCACAAGCAAACTAGGAGCGAGGTTGAGCGTCGTTTGCAGCCCATCTACCGTCTCACCAGCTGCATGCAGGGCTAAGTCGCGGGCAAAAGTCGGTTGGATGGACAGTAACTGATCTGCGCGAAAGGCGCGCGTTACGGCATTGATCATGTTCTGCACCAGCTCTGGCACAGCCAGCTGGGCCAGGGTCGCCACGAACAGCGCGCCATAGGCGACAGCAATGGCGCGCTTGTGCAGACCCAGGAAGCTGATGGCGCGGCCAAGCGGAGCGCGCGGACGTTCAGACGCTGCACTGGTCTGCTTAATTTGCTGGCTTGTAGTTAGAGGTTGGCTAGCTTGCATGGGGTTCATCTTCTTGGTGGATGGTCGATACGCTAGGTTCTGGGACAACGCTGCTGCGAAAAGCGCTGATGTGCTGCTCGATGTCGCGCAGGAGTTGTTCACCGTCTGGCAGGCAGTGAATCATCTGGCGCAAAAGGGTCAAAAGCTGGGAAGCTCTTTCCTGGCCCATCTGCACGAAAGCCTGATAAATTAGGTCGTCATCATCAATAACCTCAATTCGGCGGACGCACTCTGCGCCGTCGGGCGTGAGCGAGATTTGCACTCGCCGCCTATCTTGCGGATCGCGCTGTCGAAACACATAGCCCTTGCGCTCCAGGCCATCGATCGTCGGCACGAGCGTTGATGGATCAAGCACCATCTTCTTGCTCAGGTCGCTGAGCGTATTGTCGCCGCTATGCTGAAGCACCTTCAGCACGCCCATCTGCAAGCCACTGATGTCTGCGCCAAGCCGCTGCAAGCGCTGTTCGACGTGGACGCGCGTGATACGAGATAGGGCCGCGCCGATAATGCGCCACTCCATTGCCAAACGCCTCAGATCGGGATCATTCATGCGCCCTCCAATTTTTTGTATACCAACTATTGGTATCCTAAACCTTCTTTCGCAGGATGTCAATGGGTCGCGCTTGCTGTACAATCGAAGGCACATGAGAACTTTTTTTAAGACAAGGTGAGCCTCTTTTTATCGCTGCAAGGATCAGAGGGAGCAAATAGACCATGAGCAAGCACTGGTGGCAGACAGGCGTCGTCTATCAGATTTACCCGCGCAGCTTCAAGGACGACAACGGCGATGGCGTAGGCGACTTGCCGGGGATCATCAGCAAGCTGGACTACCTCAACGACGGCACGCCCAACAGCTTGGGAGTAGACGCCATTTGGATCAGCCCCTTCTACCCATCCCCTATGAAGGATTTTGGCTACGACGTGGCCGACTACTGCGACGTGAATCCCCTCTTCGGCACGCTCGACGACTTCGACCGCCTGCTGGCGGAAGCGCACAAGCGCGGGATCAGGGTTATCATCGACTGGGTGCCGAACCACACCAGCGACGAACACCCCTGGTTCATCGAGTCGCGCAGCAGCCGCGACAATCCCAAAGCCGATTGGTACTTCTGGCGCGACGCCAAGCCCGACGGCAGCCTGCCCAACAATTGGGGCAGTCACTTCGGTGGGCCAGCCTGGAGCTATGACGCCACGCGCAGCCAGTACTACCTGCACCAATTCGACCCCGGTCAGCCTGACTTAAACTGGCGCAATCCACAGGTCAAAGCTGCTATGCTGGACGTGCTGCGCTTCTGGCTGGCGCGCGGCGTCGATGGCTTCCGCATGGATGTGGTGTACATGATTATGAAGCACCCCGACCTGCCCGATCAGCCCTGGGTGAACAACCCACAGGCGCGCGCTGCCAACGACCTGTACTTCCGCCAAGAGCAGATTTACAGCCACAGCCACCCCGACATCTTCCCGCTCATGCACGAAATCCGCACGCTGCTAGACTCCTATGGAGACAAGGTGGGGATCGGCGAAATTTGGATTGAGCCAGAGAAGTGGGTGCAGTATTACGGCACACCAGAGCAACCAGGCTTGCACCTGCCCTTCAACTTCCGTCTGATCACCACGCCCTGGACGGCAGAAGCCGTGCGAGCTGAAGTCGAATTCATGGAAAGCCTGATCCCTGCCTGGGGTTGGCCCAACTACGTGTTGAACAACCACGATCAGCAGCGTTTAGCTTCGCGCCTAGGCCAGCAGCATGTGCGCAACGCGGCCCTGCTGCTGCTGACTCTGCGCGGCACACCTACGCTCTATATGGGGGAGGAACTGGGCATGCTCAACGGCCACATTCAGCCCGACCAAGTGCGCGATCCGCAAGGTCTGCGCATGGGCTTGGAGAACACCCGCGATTTCTGTCGCACTCCCATCCCCTGGGATGCCAGCCCCAACGGCGGCTTCGGCACAGGTACGCCCTGGCTGCCTGTCAATCCAGACTACGAGACGCGCAATGTGGCGGCACAACAGGCCGACTCGCAGAGCGTCCTCGCGCTCTACAAGCGCCTGATCTGGCTGCGTAAGCAGTCGGCAGCGCTGGCCCAGGGCCGCTATGCTAGCGTGGCCTCTGAGCCTGGAATCTACGCCTACACGCGCCAGGCCGACGACGAGACGTTGTTAGTCGTCCTCAACTTCAGCAGCGAGGCGCGGCAGCACCCCGTGCCGAGCCAGGCCGAAATCGTCCTCAACACCACGCTAGATCGTGGCGGGCCGGTCAGCGGCGCGCTGAACTTGTCTCCGTACGAAGGCGTGCTGCTGAAGCTGAGCTAGGCCATGATAAGGCGCGTACAAGTCCTCAATTACCGCGCACTACGCTACGTTGACCAGTTCCTAGCGCCCTTTCAGATTCTCATCGGGCCAAATGCCAGCGGTAAATCGACCTTCCTGGACGCTATCAAGCTGCTAGCAGAGCTGGTGGAGAAGAACTCCGTCTACGAAGTTGTCCAGGCGCGCAGTGAGGCAGGGCTTGAGGATTTGACGTGGATGAGACAGACCGATTGGTTTGAAATTGCCCTGGAAGCCGATATTCCGTCCCACCTACACCAGAAGCACCCCAAGCTGCGCTACGAAGTACGCCTCGGCGTCGATCAGGGCGAAATTGCTTTGCTGAGCGAGCGCCTGTGGTTTGTTACGTCAAGCAGCAGCCCAGCAATGCAATCCCCAGACATATTTCCGCGCATCGTCCATCCACCCGAACGAATCACGCGCGGCACAAAGCAAACGCCCAGTGGTTGGCGCTCCATCATCAACAAAACCAGCGCCAGTGACTACTTCAAATCCGAAAAAACCGACTGGAATATCAATTTTGGCTTTGGGCGCGCCAAATCCGCCTTAGCCAACGTACCACAGGACGAAGAGCGCTTCCCCGTCGCTTCATGGTTCAAAAGCTACTTAAGCGAAGGCGTCCAGCGAATCATGCTCAACAGCGCCGCGCTGCGCAGCCCAAGCCTGCCTCAGTCTCCGCGCCGCTTCTTGCCTGACGGCTCTAACCTGCCGACCATGATCCACGAGTTGGAGCGACATCACCCCGACAAGCTGAGCGAATGGATTCAGCACGTCCAGACAGCCTTACCCGACGTTGCGGGCATTCGCACCATCGAACGTCCAGAAGACCGCAAGCGCTATTTGAGCTTGCAGTACCACAACCAAGTAGAAGTCCCGTCTTGGGGAGTATCGGATGGCACGCTGCGCCTGCTGGCCCTCACCATCCTGGCTTACTTGCCCGACGTGCGCGGAGTCTATCTGATCGAAGAACCAGAGAACGGCATTCACCCCAAAGCTATGGAGACGGTCATCCAGTCTTTGCAGTCCGTCTACAGCGCCCAAATGATGATCGCCACTCATTCGCCCATCATCGTGCGCATGGTTCAACCCTCAGATCTATTGTGCTTCGCGCGCACTCCCGAAGGCATGGTCGACATCGTCAAAGGCAGTGAACATCCCGTCCTCAAAGATTGGCGGCACGACGTCGAATTGTCCGTCCTCTACGTCGGAGGCGTGCTTGGATGACTCAAGATTTGGTCGTCGTCTGCGCCGACCTAGATGCAGAACAGGCGCTCAAGACTATGCTGAGCAATAATCTCAAGTTAGGTACAGCGCCCTTCAGTTTCTCGCTTTATCGCCACCAGGGTGACTCTAACTGCCGCAACAGCGCCCATGACTTCTTGAAGCCTTTCGTCGATCAGTACCGCTTCGCGCTGGTCGTCTTCGACCATCACGGCAGCGGAGACGAACGAGTCGCGCCTGATGAAGTGAGGCGGCAGGTGTTGGAAAATCTATCCAGAGCAGGATGGCAGGGACGCTGTGAAGCCATCGTCATCGCACCAGAGCTAGAAGCCTGGGTATGGAGCGAGTCACCCAACGTAGCCCAGGTCATGGGCTGGGAATCGACGCCCAAGTTGCGCCGCTGGTTGCAAGAGCAGAGCCTGTGGCCTGAGCAGGTTGCCAAGCCGTCCGATCCTAAGAGCGCCTACGAGAAGGCTTTGCGCCAAGCCAAGAAGGCGCGTTCCGCCCGAATTTTCGCCCAGTTGGCCGAACACGTGAGCTATAAAGGCTGTCAGGACGCCAGCTTCAACCTGCTGTTGGACACTTTGAAGGGCTGGTTTCCGCCCCAAGAAGCTAACTTCACATGAAACGCCCTAAGCTCCAACGCAGGCCCGACGCACCTCCTGGACAAGCCATCCGCCAGCGCTACCAGGCTCAGGGGGTGGAGCGCTTCTATGCTCAGGAGGGTGCGCATTATCGCAATCCCCATGAGGCCATCGTGGCGCGCGCCATCCAAGACGCTGTTATACGTTGGTCGTTGCCTCATGCCCATGTGTTGGATTTAGCCTGTGGCAGCGGTGAAGCCACCCTGGCCCTGTGGGCCATCGCGCCCCAAAGCCAAATCCTCGGCGTCGACCCCTACACGAGCCAGGCCTACCGAGCGCGCACGGGCCAGGACGCACTGCCTTACACGTTTCAACAAGTGGCACAAGGCGCGCTGGCCGACCAGCGCTTCGACCTGATCGTGTGCAGCTTTGCCCTGCATCTGGCTGACGTATCGTGGCTTCCCTCGCTCTGCCTGGGCTTAGCCCAGCTCGCGCCACACCTGTTGGTCATCACGCCGCACAAGCGCCCTCTCCTGCGCGAGAGCTGGGGCTGGGCCTTGCTGGACGAACACATAACAGAACGAGTGCGCGCTAGGGCGTATCGCGCCACCCTCAGCTAACGCTTAGGGACGACGACGAGCGTCCCATCGCCCACCAGGCGCACCCAGTTCGGCACGACCCAGCCGCGAATGCCGTTCCATTCCACGTGTAGCCAGAAGATTACGCCACCGCTCATCGTCTTGCCCAGAATCTTCATCTCTGCGCCCCAGGGGATTTGAGCGATGGGTGCGACGCGCATACTGGGCCTGCGGCGCAGATTCAGGTTGTCCAGTGCCCGCCCACGAACGAGCAAATCTGGCGCGTTGTCCAGCTGATCGAAAATGCTGCCCTGGGTGGGGATGTTGAGGTTGCCGCGCACGTTCAGGTAGCGTCCGCTGGCCCAGCCCTGAATGCCGTTGATACTGATGAGATACCAGGTGTACTCGCCTTCGTCATCGTTGCGAGCCAGCACAGGGTATTCGACGTTGGGTCGCGCGATGGCCAACATGGACGCGCCCAGATAAGGGCCGCTCCGCACTGCCAGGCCACGCACGAAGAATACTGTCGCAATCGTCTCTGGGATGGCTGTCGGCGACGGAGTAGGCGTGCCAAAGATCGGCGTTGTCCCCTGGACACCAGTGCAGCGCAGCGTATAGGTGACAGTGAGGCGCGCAGGATCGTTGCTGGTGAGGGTGAGGATGGCATTGCGCGTCCCCAGAGCTGTCGGCTTACATTGGATAGTGAGGGTGAGCGGCGGGCCGCCGTCGGCAACTGTGGCGGGGAAGCTTGGGCCGAACAGCATAAAATCCGAAGCGTGTTCGCCGCTCAGTGCGCCGCCCGACGGTAGATTGATGATGAGCGGCGCTGTGCCAGCCTCGCTGATGGTGAGGATGAAGTTGAGCATCGTGCCGACGGTCACCGCGCCGAAGTCTAGCACGGTGTTAGGGGCGGGAACGGAGTTGTATATCGGAGCTTGGGCTGCGGCCGTGGGCGCAAAGGCCAACAGCAGACCTACAGTCATCAGGGCAGACAGTCGCTTCATGAGCTTCCTCATAGTGTTGCATGAGCTGAAGACTACTTCAAGTATATCCGCAAATGCGTTATATGCGTGTGGCTCTTCCGCGTTCACGACGTTCAGCCCTGTTTGAACGTTTGCTAAGCGCTTGTGCTAAATTTCACTCAGTCGTGGTATGCTGGTACTGACTAGTCGGTCTAGCAGAGATGACGAGACGCCACTATGGATGAGCCGCAAAGCACGCGCCAACGCATCCTTGACGCTGCTCTGAACGTCTTCAGCAGCAAAGGCTACCACGACGCTCGCATGGACGAAATCGTCGATCAGGCCCAGACCTCTAAAGGAGCGATCTACTTCCACTTCCCCAACAAGGAGCGTCTGTTCATCGCTCTGGTGGATCAATTCGCTGACCTGATTGAGCGTCGCGTGCAGGAAGCCATGCAGCCCTATCCTCAGGGGATGGATCGGGTGCGAGCCGCGCTGGTCGCTGTGCTGGAGACCTTCGGCAAATATCGTCGCCCGGCCAAAATCCTGCTAGTGCAAGCAGTTGGCCTGGGCAACGTCTTTGAGAAGAAGCGCCTTGAAGTGACCGACCGCTTCGCAGAGCTGATCCGCGTCCAGCTTGAAGACGCCATCGACAAAGGCGAGGTGAGCGCAGTGACGCACGCCGAGAGCGCCATCGTCGCTCACGCCTGGATGGGTGCAATTTACAACGTCGTCATCCAATGGGTCTACACAGCTGAACCACCTCCTGACCAAATCCTGGCGGCGCTGCTGCCCCTGCTGCTACGCAGCGTCGGCTACCAGACGACAGAAGCTGAGGCACACCCATGAGCTACATCCGCGATCACTATGGCAGACTCATCAGCCTGAGCCTGCCCTGCCCCGACCTCAGCCTGTTGGACTTCTTGCGCCAGCACCAGGATCAGGCTCGCTTCTACTGGCAAGACGGCGTGCGCGGCACAGCCTTCGCCGGCGTAGGCGCGGCGCTGGAGCTGAGCGCCTGGGGACAAGAGCGCTTCGCTCAAATTGATAGGCAGGCGCGCGAGTTGTTCAGCGAAGCCTACGTTGAAGGCGCAGTCCAGCCCAGGTTGTTCGGCGGATTCGCCTTCCGCGACGACGGCATACCTGACAACGCCTGGGCCGATTTTCCGCCAGCCCATTTCGTCCTGCCACACTACTTGCTGACTCGTCAAGGATCGGCATCTTACCTGACCCTGAACGTGCAAGCACCGCCAGAAGAAGACCCGCGCGCCTTGCTGCCAGAGTTGCGCGCTGCCCTGCAAACTAAGATCGCCAGCCTAGACGTTTGCCCACCTGCCGAACCTTTTGCCCCAGCTCCGCTAGAGCTGCGCTACCCTTTGGATCAAGCCGCCTGGCGCGCCATGATCGACGAAGCCACGCAGCGCATTGCCAATGGTGAGCTGAAGAAGGTCGTCCTATCGCGGGTGGCCGAGATTAGCTATGCTCAGACGGTAGACGTAGACAGCGCACTGGCTTACCTGGACGCGGCCTACCCAATGACCATCCGCTTCTTGTATGAGCCGCGTCCGCACCACGCCTTCTTCGGAGCGACGCCAGAGCTGCTGGTAGAGCAGCAGCGCGACAGGCTGCGGACGATGGCCCTCGCGGGCAGCCGCCGACGCGGCCAGGATGCCGAGGATGACGCCAGGCAGGCGCAGGCCCTGCTAGACGATCCCAAAGAGCGCGAGGAACATCGCCTGGTGATCGACGCCTTGTGCGCCAAACTAGCACCACGCATGGCCCGCCTTCACATCGGCCAGACGCAAGTCATGGCCCTGCCTAACATTCAACACCTCTACACACCGCTGGAAGGCGAGCTGCTGCGGCCAGAGCGCCTGCTGTCTTGGGTGGAGCTGCTGCACCCCACGCCAGCCCTGGGCGGTGAGCCGCGCGACGCCGCTATGAACTTAATTAAAGCGCTGGAAGCTGCTCCGCGCGGCTGGTACGCAGCGCCTATCGGCTGGATAGACGCCGACGGCAGTGGGCAGTTCAGCGTGGCCATCCGCTCGGCGGTAGCTCAAGATCGGCGCGTCTGGCTGTACGCGGGCTGTGGCGTGGTGGCCGCCAGCGACGCCGCGCGCGAATGGGACGAGACAGCTCTCAAATTCCGCCCTATGCTGGCAGCTCTCGGTGCAAAGGAAGCAATTCATCATGGCTAATCGCAACATCGTCTGGAGTCACGTCTTCGCTGACGAGTTAGCGCGTAGTGGGGTGCGCCATGCCATCATCGCCCCTGGTTCGCGCAGCACCCCGCTGGCCTTCGCCTTTTATGAGGTAGAAGACATTCGCGCGCACAGCCTGCTAGACGAACGCAGCGCCGCCTTCTTCGCCCTGGGGTTGGCTCGCACCACCCAAACGCCGGTCGTGCTGCTGTGTACCAGCGGCAGTGCAGCTGCTAACTTCTTCCCGGCCATCGTGGAAGCTCACGAGACGCGCGTACCGCTGATCGTCATCACAGCGGATCGTCCTCATGAGCTGCGCCACAGCGGCGCCAACCAGACCATCGATCAGATTAAGCTGTACGGGAATTACGCTCTGTGGTCGGTGGACATGCCCCTGCCAGAGGCACAAGCCCCCACCCTGGCTATCCGCGCTTGGCGCAGCGTGGCCAACCGCGCAGTGGCCATCGCCAGTGGCCTGAGGAAAGGTGTCGTCCACCTCAATATGCCCTTTCGCAAGCCACTTGAGCCGCTGCCTGTCGGCGACGACCTGACGCTGGCAGACGATGCGCGCGACCTGTTCCAGCGCAGCATGGGCCTGCCTCATACCCAAATCGGTCATGGGATTGCGGCCCTGAGCGACGTACAGGCCGACATGTTGGCGGCGGCGGTAGACGCCAACCCGCTGGGCCTGATTGTGCTAGGGGCGAACTGCCCGACAGACATTGCGGACGCGGTGAACCAGCTCAGCGCACAGACGGGCTACCCCGTCCTGGCCGACGCCGCTAGCGGCCTGCGTTGGATGAGCGACAAGTTCCTGGGGGGATACGATAGCTTCCTGTCGCGCCGCCCTGCCGCCTGGCAGCGCCCTCAGATCGTTATCCGCTTCGGCGATGTGCCGACCTCGCAGGCCCTCAACGACTATCTGAACAGCCCAGAGATCAAGTACCTCATCCAGATCAGCGAGAGCGGCGTGTGGGCTGACGACTCGCACCGCCTCACCCACCTCATCCAGGTCAACGAGCGCTTCGCCATCTTACAACTGCTCAAGCGCATTCATGGCCGTCAGCCTGGAACGTGGATGAGCCAATGGGCAGCCGCAGAAGAAGTTGTCTGGGCTACGCTGAGGGACGCTCAAGAGACACCTTTCGACGGCTTGTTCGTGGCTGAAGCGGTGCGTCTGTTGCCCGACCACAGCACGCTGTTCGTCGGCAATAGCCTGCCCGTCCGCCACCTGGAACAGTTTGGCCAGCCGCGCAAGGCCTACATCCACGCCTTCGCCAGCCGAGGCGCCAGCGGCATTGATGGCAACATCAGCACCGCTTTTGGCCTGGGCTTCGGCAGGCCTGAACATCCGCTGTGCGCCATCGTCGGCGACGTGACCTTCTACCACGATATGAATGGCTTGTTGGCAGCGCGTCGGCTGAACATACCCATCACCCTGGTCGTCCTGAACAACAACGGTGGCGGAATTTTCTACCGCCTGCCGGTGGCTCAGTTCGATCCCGTCTTCACCGACCTGTTCGTCACGCCACACCACCTGGACTTCCAGCATAGCGCGGCGCTCTATGGCTTCGACTACCTGCGCACGGCAGATTTAGCCGCTTTTCGTCAAGCTTTCCAAGACAGCGTAAGCCAACGCAAGACGACGCTGATTGAAGTGCCGACGGACGCCCAAGCTGACCTGGCAGCGCGTCGCGCCTACCTGGATAAGCTGAACGTGCCACTGCTAGCCCACGATGCAACAGCTCACCCGCAATCTTAACACCTTCACAAGACAGAAAGGATACGTCATTATGAGCCAAATGAGCCAAACCGTCCTCGGACTGAGCGACCTACTGCCCTGGCAGATGGTCAAAGAATATCAAGACATCACCTACCACAAGGCGGAAGGCATTGCCCGCATTGCCTTCAATCGTCCAGAAGTGCGCAACGCTTTCCGCCCCAAGACCATCGACGAAATGACCGAAGCCTTCTTGGACGCCTGGCGCGATCCTGAGGTCGGCGTGGTGTTGCTGACAGGAAATGGGCCAAGCCCCAAGGATGGCAAGTACGCCTTCTGCAGCGGCGGCGACCAGAAAGTGCGCGGCGACACTGCCGGCGGCTACGTGGACGACGAAGGCGTAGCTCGCCTCAACGTCCTTCAACTCCAGCGCTACATTCGCACCATGCCCAAGCCGGTGATTGCACTGGTGGCTGGATATGCCATCGGTGGCGGCCACGTGCTGCACGTCATCTGCGATCTGACCATCGCGGCGGACAACGCTATCTTCGGCCAGACCGGTCCCATCGTCGGCAGCTTCGACGGCGGCTACGGCAGCAGCTTCCTGGCGCGTATCGTTGGCCAGAAGAAGGCCCGCGAAATCTGGTATCTGTGCCGCCAGTACAACGCCGCCGAAGCCCTGGAGATGGGCCTGGTGAACAAGGTCGTCCCCGTCGAACAACTGGAAGCAGAGGGCATTCAATGGGCGCGCGAAATTTTGGAGAAGAGTCCCATCGCTATTCGTATGCTGAAAGCCAGCATGAACGCCGCCATTGACGGCGACACTGGTATCCAGGTCTTGGCCGGCGACGCAACCATGCTGTTTTACATGACGGAAGAGGGCGACGAGGGCCGCAAAGCCTATGTGGAGAAGCGCAAACCTAACTTTAAGCGCTTCCGCCGACTCCCCTGAGCTGACCTGAACGAGAAGCGCAGCACATGGAAGACTGGTTGGCAGCACGGGCCAGGTCAAGACCTGAAGGCCTGGCTCTGCTCAGCAGCGCGCAGGCTCGCACCTTCCGCCAGTGGGACGCCGAAGCGGCGCTGATGGCGGCGCGCTTGCGCGCAGTGGGGGTACGGACAGGCCAGCGCGTACCGCTATTGCTGCCCAACGGTTTTGCCTATGCCTGCGCTATCTTCGCTCTGTGGCGCGTGGGGGCTGTGCCTGTGCCGCTCAACCTGCGCCTGAGCGCGTCGGAGCTAGCCTGGCAATTGGGCCACCTGCGCGCCTCGCTGTTGCTAGTGAGCGCTGAGACCTACCCGCTGGCCAGAGAAGCGGCAGCGGGCCTGCACCTCCTGGATATAGGTGACAACGTCAGCTTGGACGTGGACTCGCTAAGCCGCTACGCTCCCCAAGAAGACCCAGGGCCACCCAGACCTTTCGATCCGCAGGCGGATGCCCTGTGGATGTTCACCAGCGGCACGAGCGGCAAGCCCAAAGCAGCGCGCCTGAGCTTCAACAATCTGTTCACGAGCGCCCTGGCTTCAGCATATACGCTAGGCCTGCTGCCTCAGGATCGCTGGCTGTGCCTCTTGCCCTTTTACCACATCGGCGGCCTGAGCCTGTTGACGCGCTGCTGCTTGTACGGTTGCACGCTAGAATTCTTCTCTAAATTCGACGCGGAAGCAGTCAACGCTCATCTGCACGCGCAGCCCGTGACGTTGGTTTCGCTCGTGCCGACGCAGCTGTGGCGCATGTTGGAAGTGCGCGGTCAGCGCCAACAGCCTCAAGCCCTGCGTCTGGTCTTGCTAGGAGGCGCAGCGGCTTCGCCTGATCTGATGGCGCGCGCGCAAACTGGCGGCGTGCGCGTGGCCACCACTTATGGCCTGACCGAAGCCGCTTCACAAGTGGCGACAGCCTTGCCCCATCAAGCCGTCGCCAAGCCGTCCAGCGTGGGCAAGCCCCTCATCTTCACCCACGTGAGTATTGCCGATGAAGAAGGCCAGCCCCTGCCCGCAGGTCAGCACGGCGAAATCGTGGTGCGCGGGCCGACGGTCATGCAGGGCTACGCCGACGATGACATAGCGACGGCGCGCGCCCTGCGCGACGGCGCTCTGCACACAGGCGATATGGGCTACCTAGACGAAGACGGCGACTTGTTCGTCTTGCAACGACGCAGCGATCTGATCGTCAGCGGCGGCGAGAACGTCTATCCCAGCGAAGTCGAAGCCGTCCTCGGCCAACATCCCGCTGTCGCCGAAGTGATCGTCGTCGGCGCGCCTGATCCTGAATGGGGGCAGGTCGTCTGCGCCGCCATCGTCCTCAGGCCCGATCACAACGCCGACGCGGCGGATATTCTAGCTTTCAGCAGGCAGCGCTTGGCGGGCTATAAGCAGCCACGTCGTCTGCGCTTCGTGGCAGAACTGCCGCGTAACCCCTTAGGGAAGATTTTACGTTCACAAGTGGTTGATTGGTTTCATCAGCGCCATGACTGAACACGCTAACCATGCGATGAGCCTATGCAAGAACGCGATCTTCTGCATTTTCACGCGCACGAAATCACCATCGAGGACGCGCGCTACCGTGTGCTGGTGGCCCTACCCCGCGACCGCGCCAACGTGCTGATCTTGCACGGTTTCACGGGCCGCGCCGAATCCAACATGCCGCTGGCTCGCACCCTGCGCGACGCCGGCTTCGGCATTATCATGCCCGACCTGTTGGGACACGGCCGCACTATCGCTCCTTACGATCCCATACGCTATCGCATGGAACAAGCAGCCGCCGATCTGTTGACCTTGTGCGACCAGATCGATCCTGCCAAGCTACACCTGGTGGGCTATTCGATGGGTGGACGCCTAGCCCTGTACTTGGCGACGCAGCAACCAGATCGCTGGTATTCGCTGGTGTTGGAGTCGGCCAGTCCCGGCCTGGCTGATCCGATTGCGCGGGCCGAGCGGCGCGCCGAAGATAATTTGTTGGCAGCGGAGATCGAAGCGCGTGGGATCGAATGGTTCGTGAGGTATTGGGGCAAGCTACCTCTGTGGCGCACTCAGAACGCCGATCAGCGCGAAGCGTTGCGTCGAGAGCGTCTGCAAAACGATCCAAAGGGCCTAGCTACCAGCCTGCGCGGCATGGGAACAGGGGTACAACCCTCGCTGTGGAACGACCTGGATCGAATCACATGCCCTACGCTGCTGATTGCAGGACGGCGCGACAGCAAATTCCTAGAGGTAGCCCACGCCATGCAAGCGCGTATGCGCCAGGCGCGCCTGAGCGTCTTCCCTGGCACAGGCCACGCCGTCCATGTGGAAAAACCTGAGGACTTCCAGAGGCAAGTGCTAGGATTTTTAGCCGATTGTGAGTAAAATTGTCGTCTATCGGCACTCAACGTTCAACCACGCCTAAGCCAGGGAAACTTTTATGACCGACCGAATCAAGGCGCTCCGCGCTCAGATTGATGAGATTAATCTTCAGCTCCTCGACCTGCTCAACCGACGCGCGACGATTGCCAGCGAAATTGGCAAGGTGCAGGCCGAACTTGGCTCACAGTTTTACGATCCACAGCGCGAAGCCGAAATGCTGACGGCTCTGCAAATGGCTAACAAAGGCCCATTCAGCAACGACACGATCAAAGCGCTGTTCAAGGAAATTTTCAAGGCATCGTTGGCCCTAGAGGAGAAAGAAGCGCGCCAGAAGATCATCGTCCAGCGCAAGACGCCAGATCAACAGACGGTCATCACCTTCCCCGACGGCACGAAAGTCGGCGACGGCAGCTTCCAGATCATTGCTGGAGCGTGCGCCATCGAGAGCTACGAACAGATGGACGCCGTCGGCGAAGTGCTAGCCAGCGAAGGCGTGAAGATTATGCGCGGCATGGCTTACAAGCCACGCAGCTCCCCTTACGACTTCCAGGGTCTGGGCGAGGAGGGCCTGAAGATTGCCCGCCAAGTAGCCAACAAGTACGGCATGTTGGTCGTGACCGAGATCATGGACATGTCGCAAATCCCCATGATGTCTGACTACGTGGACATCTTCTGGGTGGGGGCGCGCAACATGCAGAACAGCTTCTTGCTCAAAGCTCTGGGCAAAGTAAAGCAGCCCGTCATCCTCAAGCGCCACTTCAGCGCTACGCTCAAAGAGCTACTCTACTCAGCTGAATACATCGCCTCTGGTGGCAACACCCAGATCATCTTCATAGAGCGCGGCATTCGCACCTTCAACGAGGAGACGCGCAACACTCTGGACATTGGAGCTGTGCCTCTGCTGAAGATGGAGAGCCACCTGCCCGTGATTGTAGATATCAGCCACAGCGCGGGCCGCCGCGACTTGGCCATCCCCTTCGGCAGGATTGCGAAGGCTAGCGGCGCCGACGGCCTGATGGTAGAAGTCCATCCCAATCCCCCTGTGGCCATGAGCGACGCCAAGCAGCAGCTCTACTTCGACCAGTTCCGCGCTCTCATGCGCGCCATCAAAGACGTGCCAACCCCGATGGAACTGGACGCCGTCAAAGAGTAGGCAGTTCGTCTTGAGGAGTCTTTGATCATAGGCGAGCTAAGCCGTCTGATCTTCCCAACGGTGGCCGCCCAGGCGCGTGCCGACGGCCACCAGGCTCACGCTGACGAGGTACAGACCTAGCAGCGGCCCCATGACTAGGAACATGTTCACCGGGTCAATCGTCGGGGTGATGAGCGCCGCCAAGACAGAAGCCGCTACGATGGCGATCCGCCAGTTGCGCAACAGGGCTTTGGCCCGCACTACCCCCAGCAGGGCCAGCACGAAGAACACCAGCGGCGCTTCAAAGGCCACGCCCATCCAAAACACCAGGGCCGTGACGAAGCTCAGGTACAGGTCAGCCGTCCAGTCTGGTTTGAAGATGGTGGGCTGGAAGCTCTCCAGGAAGCCCAGAGCCGGCGGCATGAGGACGAACCAGGCGAACAGCGCGCCGACGACGAACAAGCCAGCAATCGCAGGGATAGCCATGAGGACGTAGTTGCGCTCGCGGCGTGTCAGGCCAGGGATGACGAACATCAGGATTTGGTAGGTGATGGCGGGGACGGCCACCACCCCACCAGCCATCAGGGCCACGCGGAAGTAGGCGACGACGGCTTCCGTCGGGCCAAGGGTTTGCAGGCGACAGTCCTGCAAACTGGCCACGCGACAGTACGGCTCTAACAGCAACTCAAACAAATTGCCTGCAAAGAACAAGCCTAGAACGGTGGCCACCACCAGCGCTGCTAACCCACGCAAGACGCGCACGCGCAACTCATCTAAGTGTTCAAACAGGCTCATGCGCGCCTGGTGGCCGTCGTCGATCACCTCGTCAGGGACAGGAGGCGCAGAAGCGACTGACCTGTCCTGAAGCGGCGCGCTGCGGCGCAGTCGTGGGATCAAGCGCATGACTCAGCTCCTCTCCTCTGAGTCTGTAGAGGCAGGGAGCTGCGACCACGTGCCGAAGCGCGATGACAAGGAGTCTAGCAGCGCAGAGTCGCCAACGCTGGGATTGCTCCAACTACCCAAGCTTGGGGCTGGCGGCGCTGCTGCTTCGCTAGGTGCAGCGCCATTTGCACCGCTGGTCAGCTTGCGTCCCGTCAGGAGCTGTTCTGAGCGGCGCGTGTGCGGAGCTGAGACAGGCTTTTGGCTCAGGGAGGCTTCATCCAGGGTCTGGCGCAGGGGATCAGTGAGCGGCTTCATGGCTTGGTTGATCGTCTGGTTGAGCGATTGGCGCGTGGGCAGCTCTTTGGGCAGCTTGACATCCAAGCCGGCTGCGTCCACCTCTTGCTGCACAACGTCCATCATCTGAGACCACATTTGGCGCAGCTTGGCAACCCAGCGCCCCAGATGATAGGCCCATTCGATCATGCGCTTTGGGCCGGCGACCACTAGCGCAATCAGCAGGATCAAGACCAGTTCCGCCCCACCAATGCCGAAGATGTTCATACTTCGTATTCCTTTTGCCATGAATGGGCTTATTATACCGAGCAACACGCGCGCATACAGACTATATCCTAGTGAAACAACCGAGCGAGGCTCAGGGTGAGGATTGGCATCATTAGCGGTGAATACGCCCCGCTGCGCGGCGGCATCAGCGATAGCAACCAGGCGTTAGTGGGGGCGCTGCTGCGGCGCGGCCACGCTATCGCCCTGCTCACCAATCCTGGCAGCGCTGAGAGCAGGCCGCAGACGAGCCTGGACTGGTCGGCTGGCTGGGGCTTGCCTTGCTGGTGGCGCACTCCGCGTTGGGGCATCAGGCGCAGCGTCCAGGTGGTCAACTTCCACTACCAGACGGCCATGTATGGCATGTCGCCCTGGGTTCATGGTCTGCCCAAGCGCTTCGCTGCGCCGTGCGCCGTCACTTTCCACGACCTGCGCTTCCCTTACCTCTTCCCCAAAGCTGGCGACGCCCTGCGGAAGCATTTCGTGCTGGCCCTGGCGCGCCAAGCCGCGCTGGCCATCGTCACCAATCACGAAGATGAGGCTAGTCTGCATCAAGCGGGGATTGGACATACGGCCCTCATCCCTATCGGCAGCGGGATCGAACAAACGCCCCTCAGTCGTGAAGCGCGCGCTGCTCTGCGCGCCAGCCTAGGCCTGGCCGAAGATGAGCTGCTCTGGGGGCATTTCGGCTTCTTATACCCCAATCGTGGCGTGGAAGCACTGCTCTATGCCCTGCGCCGCCAGCGCGACGCAGGCCAGGCAGCGCGCTTGCTCATGATCGGTGGGCGCGAGGGCGGCCCGACAGACGACGTTTACGTGGCGCGCCTAGACAGACTCATCGCCGAACTAGGCCTGAGCCAAGCAGTTGCCTGGACAGGCTACGTTGAGCCGTCCCAAGCCAGCGCCTGGCTGCAAGCCTGCGATGGCCTGGTGCTGCCCTTCGCCGACGGGGCATCCTATCGGCGCAGCAGCCTGATGGCTGCCATCCAACACGCTTGTCCCATCCTCACCACCCAGCCCCAGGTGGTCATTCCTACGTTTGAACACGGCGTCAACCTGTGGCTCGTCCCACCCGACGACGTGGACGCCTTGACTGACGGGCTGACTCGCCTGAGCGACGCGGCGCTGCGCACTCATCTGGCCCAGGGCGTGGCACGCTTGCGCCAGCACTTTCAGTGGGATGACATCGCCGCACGCTACGAGTCAGCCTTTGCTGCACTACTTGAGAAGACGCCATGACTTCGCTCTCCATCCTCATCACCTCCCGCAACGAACCCGACACCATCGGTCAAGCCATCGAAGCTTGCCTGCGCGACTTGCCTGCCGACGGCGAAATCATCGTCGTCTGCCCCGATCCACCGACGCGTGCAGTAGTCATGGAATGGGCCGCACGCGACGAGCGAGTACGCCACCTCTACGACATGGGACGCGGCAAGCCTGCCGCGCTCAATCTGGGCGTAAAGGCTGCCAAAGGGGAGATTGTGGCCTTCACCGATGGCGACGTGCAGATCGACCGAGGCGCGCTACCTGCCCTGCTGCTGCCGCTGCAAAAGGCTCAGGTTGGGGCAGTAACTGGACGACCGATCAGCGTCTCGCCGCGCGACACCATGTTGGGCTACTGGTCGCACCTGCTGACGGACGCAGCCCACGCTGCCCGCCAATCTCGCCAGATGAGCGGCCAATTCCTGTTGTGTTCTGGCTACTGGTTCGCCGCGCGACGCGCCCTCATCCCGCACATCCCAGAGGACGCCCTGGCTGAAGATGCCGTCATCAGCCACCGAATCGCCGAGCAGGGCTGGCAAATCGCCTATGCGCCACAGGCCCGCGTATGGGTCAAATACCCCACCACCTACGCTGATTGGCTGCGTCAGAAGGTACGTTCCGCCGGCGGCTACGTCCAAGACTACATCATGCGCTCGTCAGTCCACATGCGCAGCGCACGCACAGAAGCCCAAGAAGGTGCGGGCTTCGCCTGGCGCTATGGACGCAACTGGCGCGAGAAGCTGTGGACTGTGGCATTGTTTGCAGCGCGCTTGCACCTGTGGGCGCTGGTCTATTGGCGAGTGCGCGTGCGCAAAGTACCGCTGGCGCGCCTGTGGCAACGGGTGGCCAGCACCAAATGAGCTAGGCTAAGAAATGGCTAACAAAGCCCTCTAAAAGGGCGTCAGCAAGAGGTGCTGCTATGGTAAAATCAGCACCTAAGACGCCCAAACGAGAACTCTAGAGTGGATTATGCTGGCCAATACCCTGTTTCACGGCGCGAACGCTGGTTATGTCCTGGAACTATATGAACGGTATCAGCAAAGCCCCGATGTTTTCGACGCGGCCACGCGCCGCTTCTTCGAGCAATGGACGCCTGAACTGGCTGATAACGTGGCCCAAGTCATGGCTTCTGATAGCCTGATCGACATGCAGAAGGTCGTCGGCGCGATTGGCTACGCTCAGGCTATTCGCCTGTACGGCCATTTAGAAGCCAAGCTTGACCCGCTGGGCCAGCCTAGCCCCGGCGACCCAGAGCTGAACCCTGCCATGCACGGCGTCACGCTAGACGACCTGCGCACCCTGCCTGCCGCGCTGATCGACGGCCCGCTGGCTCAAAACAGCGCTCATATGCTGGAAGTCACCCAAAAGCTGCGCACCATCTATAGCGGCTCTATCGGCTACGATAACGACCACATCCGCATGCCCGCCGAGCGCCAGTGGCTGCGCGAAGCCGCCGAGTCGCGCCGCCACCAGTTCAATCCGCAAGCCGATGACCTGCGCGCCCTGCTGGAACGTTTGACGCAAGTCGACGCCTTTGAGAACTTCTTGCAGCGTACCTTCCCTACCAAGTATCGCTTCTCCATCGAGGGGCTGGATATGATGGTGCCGATGATGGACGAGATGGTGCGCCTAGCTGCTGAAGTCGGCACTGAGACGATGGCAGTGGCGATGGCTCATCGTGGACGCCTGAATGTGCTGGCCCACGTCATGCACAAGCCCTACGATCAAATTCTGCTAGACTTCAAGGATTTCGCGGAGGTGCAACAAGCCCACGACGCCATCGGCTGGACGATTGACGACGTGAAATACCACAAAGCCTGGCAGCGCCGCGTGCCGACGGCCAACGGCCAGACCCTGACGTTGACCATGCCGCCTAATCCCAGTCACTTGGAAGCCGTGAATCCGGTGGCGGTGGGCATGGCGCGCGCCGCCGGCACGACCGTCAATCGACGCGGCGCGCCCAGCTTCGACCCGCGCAAGACGCTGCAAATCCTAGTTCATGGCGATGCGGCCTTCCCTGGCCAGGGCATTGTCGCTGAGACATTCAACTTGTCGCGCCTGCCTGGCTATTGGACAGGCGGCACGATCCACTTCATCGCCAATAACCAAGTAGGCTTCACCACCCTGCCCAAGGACGGCCGCAGCACGCTCTATGCCAGCGATCTGGCCAAAGGCTTCAAAGTGCCGATTCTGCACGTCAACGCCGACGATCCAGCCGCCTGCATTGAAGTAGCACGCATAGCCTTTGCCTATCAAGAGTACTTCGAAGCCGACTTCCTGATCGACCTGATCGGCTATCGGCGCTACGGCCACAACGAATTGGATGAGCCAGGCTTCACCCAGCCCAAGATGTACGAAATCATCCGCAAGCACCCGCCGGTGCGCCAGCTCTGGCAGGCGGTGGCTGTGCAGCGCGGCGCGGTCACGCCCCAAGAAGCAGAAGCCATGCTGACGCGCTACGACAACCAACTCCAGGAAATCTACGATAACCTGAAGCCCGAAGACGACAAGACGCAGATTAAAGAGCCACCCCAGCCCGGCACTGCCCGCAAGACCAAGACCGCTGTCACGATGGAACAGCTTATCGCTATCAACGACGGGCTGACGGGGACGCTAGAAGGCTTCAACTTCTATTCGCCGCGCTTCGAGAAGACCATACGCGCGCGCCGCACCACCCTCAACGACCCTGACCTGCCGAGCATAGACTGGGCCACCGCTGAAGAATTCGCCTTCGCCACGATCTTGGCTGACGGCGTAGCCATCCGCTTGACAGGCCAAGATAGCGAGCGCGGCACGTTCAGCCACCGCCACGCCGTGCTGTACGACGCCCAAACAGGTCAGCCCCTCACGCCCTTGTGCGAATTCCCCCAAGCCCAAGCCGCCTTTGAAGTGCGCAACAGCCCACTCTCGGAAATGGCAGCGCTAGGCTTTGAGTACGGCTACAACGTTCAAGCGCCAGAGCGCCTGGTCATCTGGGAAGCGCAATACGGCGACTTCATCAACGGTGCGCAGACCATCGTCGACGAGTTCATCACCTCCGCGCGCGAAAAATGGGGGCAGACGCCTTCGCTAGTGCTGCTGCTGCCACACGGCCACGAAGGCGCAGGGCCAGACCATTCCAGCGGCCGCTTGGAGCGCTGGCTGCAACTAGCTGCCAAGAAGAACATCCGCGTCGCCAACTGCACCACCTCTGCGCAGTATTTCCATCTGCTGCGCCGCCAGGCTGCTCTGCTCAAGACCGACCCGCTGCCCCTAATTATCATGGCTCCTAAGAGCCTTCTGCGTAACCCTGATGTCGCCTGCCGTCCGCTGGATTTGGTCGGCGAGTCGCGCTGGCAGCCCATCATCGACGACAAGCAGGCCGATCCCGCAGTAGTGCGCCGCCTAGTGCTGTGTTCGGGCAAGTTCTACTACGATCTGATCGGCAGCGAATGGCGCGCCAAACATCCAGAAGTGGCCATTGTACGCGTAGAGCAGCTGTATCCCTTCCCCTCAGATGATCTGCAAGTCATCTTCGACAAGTACAGCGCCGTAGAACAAATCGTCTGGGCGCAGGAAGAGCCGAAGAACATGGGAGCGTGGGAGTTCATGCAATACCGTATCAAAAAGATGGTGGGTATTGGCATTCCAGTGAACTACGTAGGCCGTCGACGCAGTTCCAGCCCAGCAGAAGGCTCGAAGACTGCGCACCAGATCAACCAAGCGCTGATTGTGGAATATGCCTTCACCTGGAGATTTGACAACCAGTAGGTGGCGCGCTGCGCTTTTGGCACGCCTACAATGACTCTGATCCGAACACAGGGAGATATGCGAATGGCTGTGAATATTGTAGTACCGCCCCTGAGCGAGTCGGTCGTGGAAGCGACGGTGAGCGAATGGCGCAAGAAAATCGGCGAAGCCGTCAAGGCAGGTGAGGTGATCGTCGTGCTGGAGACAGACAAGGTGGCGCTAGAAGTGGTGGCTGAAGCTGATGGCGTCTTAGCCAGCATTGTTCAGGCTGAAGGCGCGGACGTAGGCGCTGGAGCTTTGCTAGGGACGCTAGAGGTCAGCGGCGCAGTCATCACACCGCCCACTCCCGTCACACCTACGACCGTCCCAGCCCCAGCGAAGGACAGCGCTCCACACGCAACTCCCGTCGCTCGGCGCGCTGCTGAAGCCCTGAACGTTGATTTAGCCCAAGTGAGCGCCAGCGGCGGCAAGATCACCAAGTCGGACGTCATCGCAGCAGCCAGCACCCCGATGACGCAAGCGCCCTCACCGCTCATTAACCCCAATCCGCGTCCCGCCCCACAGCAAGCGCCCATCATAGCCAGCAGCGCTCGCCCGCTCGATCCGCGCGAGCAGCGGGTGAAGATGACGCGCCGCCGCCGCACCATCGCCCAGCGCCTGCACGAAGCCAAGCAGGCCACTGCCATGCTGACCACCTTCAACGAAATTGACATGAGCGCCGTAAACGCGGTGCGCGCGCGGCGCAAGGATGTCTTCAAAGAGCGCTACGGCGTGAGCCTGGGCTACAACGCCTTCTTCGTGAAGGCCGTCGTAGGAGCGCTGAAAGCCTTCCCCATCTTGAACGCCGAAATTGACGGCTCAGACATCATCATGAAGCATTACTACGACATTGGCATCGCCGTCAGCACCGATGAAGGCCTGGTCGTGCCGATCATCCGCTCAGCAGATACCCTGTCTTTCGCCCAGATTGAGGCGAAAGTCAAAGAGTATGCAGAACAGGCGCGCAATGGTACGCTGACGATCGAGTCGCTGATGGGTGGGACGTTCACCATCACCAACGGTGGCGTGTTCGGCTCGCTGATGAGTACGCCCATCCTTAATCACCCACAAGTGGGCATTTTGGGCCTGCACGCCATCAAAGAGCGACCTATCGCCCTGAACGGCGAAGTCGTCATCCGCCCGATGATGTACGTCGCCTTGAGCTACGATCATCGCCTGATTGACGGCCGCGAAGCCGTGCAGTTCCTGGTCAAGGTCAAGGAATACATTGAAGACCCTGAACGCTTGCTCATTGAGGGTTGATTCAAGCCCTCCCGATCCAGATTCAAAAGTAAACGCGAGGCCGTCGAGCCTCGCGTCGGCTTCAAGCCATCTCAAGCGCACGCTCTAGCTCCGCTTCACGCTCTCTGCGGAACTGCTTGGTGTACAGGCTGTAGTAGTGGCCGCGCTGACGCAGCAGTTCGCTGTGCGTCCCCATCTCGATGATCTTGCCGTTCTCCAGCACGACGATACGATCTGCGTTCTTGATAGTAGACAGGCGATGGGCAATCACAAAGCTGGTGCGGCCCTCCATCAGCGTCTCCATGCCCTTCTGGATCAGCGCCTCCGTGAGAGTATCGACGCTGCTAGTGGCTTCATCCATGATGAACAGCTGCGGCTCGGCCAGGATGGCGCGGGCAATGCTGATAAGCTGCTTCTGACCTGTAGAGAGCAACACACCACCTTCACCTACTTCCGTATCGTAGCCCTTCTCCAGCGTCGCAATGAAGTCGTGAGCGCCGGCGGTGCGAGCGGCGGCTTCAATCTGCGCGTCGGTGGCTTCCAGGCGACCGTAGCGGATGTTGTCGCGGATCGTGCCGCTGAAGAGGTGCGGCGTCTGCAAGACCATCCCGATTTTGCTGTGCAAGGAATGCAGAGCTATCTCGCGATAGTCGCGCCCATTGATGAGGATTCGGCCTGCGCGCGGCTCGTAGAAGCGGCAGATGAGGTTGACGATGGTGCTCTTGCCGCTGCCGGTGTGACCCACCAGCGCCACTGTCTCACCAGCCTTTACCTTCAGGCTGAAGTTGGTCAGGACGGGCTTATCGGCGTCGTAGTAGAAGGTCACATCCTCGAAGACGATGTCACCCTCAATGCTGTCCACCTCGACGGCGCACGGACGATCCACAATATCTGGCTTGGTATCCAACAGGCTGAAGGCGCGTTCGGCGCTGGCGATAGCGTGCTGCATGGAGGCATAGACGCGGGCCAAGTCCTGCACAGGCCACATCATGAAGGTGACGTAGCCGATGAAAGCGTTCAGGCCGCCGATGGTCAGGCCCAGCGCTTCACCGGTCAGTCCGACGATTTGCTGACCACCCAGCACCAGGATCGCGCCAACAGCCAGGCTGCTCATGATCTGGACAGTGGGCAGAAACAAGGCGCTGTACCAAGCTGCCTTGTAAGACGCTCGATACATGCTGCGCGTCAGGTCGCCGAATTCTTCTAGCGACGTCGCTTCGCGGTTGAGGGCCTTGATGACGCGCACGCCGGTAATCATCTCGTTGTAAGCGCCGATAATCTCGGAGTTGTACTTGCGCGATTCGCGGTAGTGCAGCAGGATACGCGCCTTGAACCACAACGCCGCAAACCACAGGCTGGGTATCAAGGGCAGGATGGCCAGGGCCAGCTGCCAGTTAATGCTGAACATGAAGATGAGCGCGGTGACGATGTTCATCACAGCCCAAATCACGTCTAGCAAGCCCCAGGACACCAGATCAGCAATTCGTTCGCTGTCGCTATTGACGCGCGACATGATCCAGCCGACAGGCGTCTTGTTATAATAGGTGAGCGACAAGGTTTGTAGATGGTCGAACATAGCCTTGCGCAGGTCGTAAGTCACGCGCTGGCCCAGCTTGCCCGCTAAGTAAATGAAGACGAACACACCGAAGGCTAGGACGAACATCATCAGCGCGTAAGTGACGACCAACTCCACAATCCGCTGAGGATTGCGCGCGATGATCCCCTGGTCGATGATCTGTGCGCCGATGAAAGTCAAAGCTGCTTCGATGAAAGCCACCGCGCCAATAGCCACCATGAAGCCCAGGGCCATCCACTTGTGCGGGATCAGCAAGCGCAGGATGCGGCCCAGCGTCCCCACATTGGTGCTGGTATGGAACTCTTCCTCTTCAAACTGCCAGTCCGACATAGGATAGCTCTCTTTCCAGTTCGGTTTCGATACTCGCCTGCATGTCGTAAGTCTTGCGATAGATACCGTCGCGTTCGGCCATGAGCTGCTCGTGAGTGCCGCGCTGGACGATTCGGCCCTTGTCCATGACTAGGATCAAGTCGGCGTTCATGACGCTCTGAATGCGGTGCGCAATGACAAAACTGGTGCGCTGGCTCATCAGGCCGTCCAGCGCCTCCCGAATCTGGGATTCGGTCTGGGTATCGACGCTGCTGGTGGCGTCGTCTAGGATGAGAATGCGTGGGTTCTTGAGCAGGGTGCGGGCCAGAGCAACGCGCTGCTTCTGGCCACCACTCAAGGTCACACCGCGCTCTCCTACTAGGGTGTTGTAGCCTTCTGGGAAGCTAGCGATGAAGTCGTGGGCTGCAGCGGCGCGGGCCGCAGCTTCAATCTCTTCCTGGCTCACCTCGCGATAGACGCCATAGGCGATGTTGTTGCGAATGGTAGTAGAGAACAGGAACGGCTCTTGCTCTACGACGCCGATCAGGTTACGCAGGAAGACACGCGGATAGGCTTTCAAATCCACCCCGTCCAGCGTGATCCTGCCACCTGTGTAGTCGTAGAAGCGCGTCAGCAGAGCCATGAGGCTGGTCTTGCCGCTGCCAGTTGAACCTAGCAGCGCGACAGCCTGGCCTGGCTCAACCTCAAAACTGATGTCGTGCAACACCGGCTTGCCAGGCTCATACTCAAACGAAACGCCTTCAAACTTCAGGCGGCCCTGCGGCTGAGAGACGGGAGCGGGCAGGCCATAGCCCATGTCCTCCCAGTCAGGGCGGATGACCTCGCTCAAGCGGTCATACGACACCATCGCTTCGCTAACTTGAACAATGAGACGGCCTAGGTTGCGCACTGGGTCGATGATCCACCAGACGACGCCAACGTAGGCGACATACGTCCCCAGGGTAATCTGGCCGTCTAGCACCATCAAAGACGCGGCCAGATAGCCGAGAGCAGTTTGTAGGCCCATTAGCACATCGGTGAAGGGCCAATAGATCGCGTGCATCGTCATGAAGCGCGTCCCCAAGCGGAACTTCTTGTGATTCTCACCTTCGAAGCGCTGCTTTTCAAAGTCTTGGCGCGCAAAGGCCTTGACCACGCGCACGCCGCTCAGGTTCTCTTGTACCGTGCGCGAGACGACAGCGTCTTGCTCCTGAAAATCTTCGTAAGCCGCGGAGACGCGGCGGAAGAAGAACAGCGACAGCACCATCACAATCGGGATCACCAGCACAGAGAGCAGGGCCAGCGGCGCGTGCAGAAACAGCAGCGCCGCAAAGTTGACCACGAACAGTACAAAGATTCGGCCAATACCGATGAGCTGCTCTGCGAAGAAGAGGCGTATGGCATCTACGTCGCTGGTCACCCGCTGGATGAGTTCACCAGTGGGCATTTTATCATGATAAGCAAACGGTAAGTGCTGGAGGTGATCGAAGAGGTAATCCTTGAGGCGCAGGGCCACGCTTTCTGAGACGCGCGCTGCTCGTTCATTGCTACGGAACGAGAAAAAGCCGCGCACCGCCTGCATGGCCACGTACAGCAGCGCCACTGCAAGCGCAGCAGTCATGAAGCTTTCATCAGGACGGACGAGGATGTTGTCGACGAAATAGCGGATGAGCAAGACTCCACCCGTCATCAGAAGAGCCGCCACCCCCAACGAGAGCGTTGCGCTCAGATACATGGGACGGTAGCCCTTGAGCAGCCGCCATAAGCCTAGCAGGCGGTTGTGCGCCAGCGTCGCCTTGACGTTGAACGTGTCGGCTGTGGTGGCTTTAGTTGCAATTTGTGCCACTGAGCTATGCTCCTTGTCTGGGTGGGTTTCTTGTGACTACAAAGGTTCATAACGGCTCAGATGGTCTCACAAAACACATCAAGTGTCAAGCAACGAAATAATAGCATTTTTGCACTTAACTGCATAATCTCTGTCGTAGGAGTCTGCAAAAAGGATTGGCAACCCGGCAAAGGTCCACTTGCTGGGCCGAACGGATGGGCAAGCTGAGCTTGAGGGGCTAGGAAGCAGGGCAGAGCGGCTCAATGCTGTATTGAGTGCGCTCAAGGCAGGTGAAATCGCGCACATAGCGGTTGCTGCGCGCCCAGTCGATGAGGTCGTCGCTGAAGGTGCGCCAAGCAGTGATGTCAGCAACGTCACCACTGAGGGCTAGGTTAGCGCGTGGATGGAAGGCTAGGGCAAAGACTGGGCCGTTGCTCAGGCGGAACTGCTGGGCTACGCGCAGCGTCTGCACGTCCCACAAAGTGAGCAGACCGCTGGACGAGCCGACTAGCAGTCGCGAACCGTCAGGACTGTAAGCCACGCTCCACAGGATGTCAATATCGACACCGAGCAAGCGCGCGCGCTCGCGGCCAGCCAACCAATCCCACAGGATAACCACGCCATCTCGCCCTACCGAGGCCAGAACAGCCCCATTCGGACTGAGCGCTAGGCTGTAGACGGCAGCGCTGTGGCCCCGTAACCGCGTCACCTCTCGTCCATCAGTCACACGATAGACAGTGATGAGGCCATCGTCGCTGGCAGACGCGAAGTGCAAACCGTCAGTGCTGACGACCAAGTCGGTGATCCCTCGACCTCCTTCTTGATAGCGCCGCTCCTCTAGCGTAGTGGCCAGATTCCACAGGACGATCACGCCATCGCTGTCGGCGCTGATGGCGCGCTGACCATCGGGCAGATAAGCTACCGCCTGGACGTTAGCTGTGTGGCTGCTCAGGCGCGCAATCTCTTCCCCTGTTTGGGCGTTGACCTGGAAGAGCAGGCCGCGTCGCGAGCCGATTAGCAAGGTGCGTTCGCTAGAGTCGAGAGCTGATGCCGTAATCGGCACTTCGTAGGTGAAGCGCTGCGCCTCGCGGCCTGAAGCCGTATCCCAAATGCGCAAGGTGCGATCCGCAGACGCCGAGAAAAATCGCTCACCCTCGCGGCTGAAAATTAGCTCCGTGAGGCGATTTTGATGGCCCAGGTAGCGCCTCACTTCGCCGGGATTGCCGACGTTCCAAACACGAATGCTGTTGTCTTTGGCGCCAGTCACGGCCAAGTAGCCGTCAGTACTGATCTTGAGCGAGAGCAAAGCGTCGCTGTGGCCCTTGAGGCGGGCCAGCTCCAAGCCGTTCTCAGCTGACCACAGACGCAGCAGGCCGTCGACTGTCGCGCTGATGAGGGTACGGCCATCAGGATGGAAGGCCACCCCGCGCACTTCGGACGTGTTGCCCAGCAGGCGGCGCACTTCGACTCCATTGGCAACATCCCACAGGATCATCGTGCCATCGGCAGAAGCGCTGATAGCTGACGCGCCATCTGCCGAGAAATCGGCACCGGTGATGGCCGAACGATGGCCGACGAAGTCGCGGACGATCTGGCCGTCAGCAGCGTTGAGCAGCAGCAGACGACCATCTCGCGCGCCACTCAGCAGAGTTTGGCCGTCTGGGCTGATGGCCAGCACAGTGGCGGCGGCCTGGTGAGCGGCGTAGCGAGCGCGCTCCTGGCCCGTCTCTACATCCCAGGCGATGATGAGGTTGTCGCTAGCGCCACTGTACAAAGTACGGCCATCGGCAGAGAATGCCAGCGAGCGCACAGGGGCGCTGTGGCCTGTCAGACGGACGCGTTCCTGACTCTGTGCGACGTCCCACACGATGACGAGAAAATCAGCAGCAGCGCTGGCCACCAAGTCCCCTGCTGGGCTGAAGACGACGGCTTCAATGTCGCCGTTGTGGCCGCGCAACACAGCACGCTCTGCGCCGCTGGCAGCGTCCCACAGGCGCACGGTGGCGTCGGTAGAGGCGCTGGCGATGAGCGTCTGCTGGCGGTTGATGTCTACGCTCGTCACCCAAGCGCTGTGGCCGCGCAGCACCATGCGCGTCCCGCGTGCCTGAGCCACGTTGGCCAGCGTAGTCAGAGACTGCGGCGGTGGCTCGGCGCCGCTGGCCGAGAGCAAGGCCAGAGCCAGAGCCAGATCGCCATCGTCGTCGGCCAGAGCATTCCTGGCGCTGGCCTCGTAGGCGATACTCTGAGAGAAGGCAGCGTTGCGGTTGGCTTCGATGGCCGATTGTTCTGCCCTGGCGCGTTCGTTGAAGGCGAAGGCGCTCAGGGCCAGCGCGCCGAAAAACGCGACAGTGACGAAAGCCACCAGCAAGCGTAAGCGCGTGATCGACTGGCGCTTGAGCTGTTCTTCGCGTTCCCGTTGCCTGCGCTTCTCCTGCTCACGGCGCAAGCGTTCAGCAATGCTGAAGTCCAGGAACTCGCGCTCCGATTCGGTCAGGAGCAGGGTCGTCTCCTGCGCCCAGCGTTCATACTGCTCCAAGCGCACGCCGCGCAATAGATAGCTAGGATCACGCTTGGCGTTGTGCCATTCTTGAGCCATCGACGATAAGGCGCGCTGGAAGCGCACGTCGTTGCGACTGTCGTCCAGCCAAGCACGCAGACGCGACCACTCGCGGATGATAGCTTCATGAGCGACTTCGACGGTGGGGCTGCGGGTCAACGGGTCGCGGTCGAAGGTCAGCAGACGGGCTTTGCCCAGTGTGTCGATGACTTGGCGCATGATGGCCACGTCGTCGGTCGTCTCGTCGGCGTCGCGGATAGCCGTCACTTCACTGAGCAGAGCGCGGCGACGCGTGTCCTCCGTGCCTTCACCCAGAGTAATCAGGCGCAAGAAGAGCTGGCGCATGGCTTCGCGCTGCGGCGCAGCCTGTTCCTGATAGATGGCGTCAGCGCGGCGCGCTAGCGCACCACGCACCCCTCCCATCTCCTTGTATGCCAATGGCGAGATGACTGAGCCTTCGCGCAGTTCGAACAGCTCGCTGAGGGCATATTGCAGCAGCGGCAGCGCGCCAGGCTGTTCCTTCACTTCGTTGATGATAGCCGTCACCAGGCCAGGATCGTAAGTCACCCCCACGCGCTGAGTCGGCTCAACAATGGCCCGCTCCAGCTCTGAGGACGAAAGCGGCACGACCACCTCACTGCGGTCGCGCACCATGTCGCTGATGATGGGCTGCAAGAGCGGACGATCATAAAAATCAGCGCGGATGGCTACCACCAAGCGCAAGCGGCTGTTGGCGCGCACGACGGCGCGGTGCAAGCTGGCCATGAAGCGATTGATGACCTGCTCGTCCTCAACTTGGGTGAAGACTTCCTCGAACTGGTCGATGAACAGGAACAATTCGCTAGAGTCGGGGGGCAGCAGTTCATCGAGCAAGTCAGCGAAGCCATCTTCATGAGCGCGCAGACGCTCTTTGAGATTCTTAGGCGGCTGAGAGGCCAGGCCTGTCAGGACGTTCTCTAGCTCGTCAAAGGGTTGCCCACCTGGCACGATCAAATCGTAGAACCAGCGATCTGAGCCGGGCAGGCCGCCCGCGCGCAGCGCAGGGATGAGACCGGCGCGCACCACCGAAGATTTGCCACTTCCGCTAGGGCCAACCACCACCATAAAACGCGAGAAAGGCCCTTGTTCGTTCAGGCGGCGCAACAAGCGCTGCACCAGGGCTTCGCGGCCGAAGAAATTGGCGGCGTCAGCTTCCTGGAAGGCGCGCAGACCTTTGTACGGGTTGAGGAGGATAGCACTGGCTTCAGTACTGAGCGTGGTCTTAATGTCGATGGGAAGGCTTTGTCTGCTGGCCTGCTGGAAGGCATGAGTCAGGCTGAGCGCGTCTGGATAGCGCATTCTGGCGTCGAAGGCGGTTGCTTTTTGCAGGACTTCATCCAGGCCCACGGGTAGATCAGGCCGCAGGCTGCGCAACAGCGGCAAAGGCGTCACTTGTCGCTGCTGGAGGAGCTGCGTCACCGAGAGTTCCTCCAAGTTGGGAAAGGGGTGGCTGCCCGTGAGCATTTCATAGAGGACGATCCCCAGGCTGTAAATGTCCCCCTGCGACGAGATGAGGCCGCCAGCCAACTGCTCTGGGGAAGCATAGGCTGGTGAACCCATGCCCGCGAATTCATCGCCTCCCTGTTTGAGGATTTGGGCAATGCCGAAATCAGCCAGATAAGCGTTGCCATCATCGTCTAGCAGGATATTCTCTGGCTTAATGTCGCGGTGGACGACGCCGTAGCGGTGAGCCAGAGCCAGGGCAGCGGCGACGTTCTCTAGGACGCGGCTCACTTGGTTCAAAGGCAGTGGGCCATTGTCAATCTGGCTGCGCAAGTGACCACCGCGCAACCAGCGCATGACGATGTACGCGCCCTCAGGGTCGCGCCAATAATCGTACAGCGGCACAATGTAGGGGTGTTCTAGGCCGGCGACTAGTTGAGCTTCTGCTTCGAAGCGGCGGATGAAGTTAGGGTGGTTGGCGAAGGCCGGCCAGATGATCTTGATGGCGACTTCGCGCTCTACGACAGCTTGGCGCGCACGATAGACCGCGCCAAAACCGCCCATGCCAATCAGGCCTTCTAGCTCATAGCTCTTGATGACGCGGCCTACTTGATTGTCCATGCCAAACTCGTTTCGGGCTTTCGCCAGCCCATGCGCTCATTCTTGTGGATTGTTGAGACCTTGCAGCTCGTTGGTGTCTGTGATCTCTCCGACCAACCACTTCAGGCACTTAGCGCGGTTGTAAAAAGTCTTGTAGCGGATGGCGGGGTGTTCGCGGTTGAGATAGTTCATCAGGGTGCGGTTGGTCTGGCCCGACAGAGACAGATTGAAGTTGACCGCCACTTTGGCACGCCAATCAGGATACTCATCGAATAGGCGCTCTACCAGTATACGCCCCTCAGGCGTCACACCGATGTTGAGCATGTCGAAATTGACCAGCGCTGCGTACTGCAAAGAGACGCCAGCCTGTGATAAGTCGTGCAGGGCTAGATAGGGCATGGGTCTCTCCCAGGCTTGTAGCGACTCCAGCACAGCCGAAGCCCAAGTGTCAACGATCTGGGGAGAAGCTGCCACTAGCTTATAAAGGACGACGCGGCGGTTGTAGTACCACTCACGGTTGAGGCCAGTCGTCAGCTTTTCGACCTCATCGGGTATGATCGGCGGCGTTTCTGAGGACAATGTGGCCTCCAAGGGAATGTGAGAGCCATCGACTTCGGTCTAAGTAGAGCAGAGCTTGTTTAAGCAGGTGTCAAACAGGTTTTAATGTCGCGTAAACACCTGCCTACTAAGAGAACAATGATTTCATTCATAGCGTAGCACATTCAAGGGTTTTTCACTAGAAGCGTCCCAGGCAATGCTGAGCGCTGCTGCCAGGGCGATCAGCACGCACAGCAGCATGAGCAGGAAGGCAGCGCCAACAGAGATAGGTGTCCCCAGAGGTGCGCGGCTCAGCAGGATCAGCAGACCAACCAAGCCCAGGCCGACGCCGATTAGGCCACCCACTAAACCTAGCAGACCGTTCTCCAGTAAGAGGATAAGCAGCACACGTTCGCGCTGCAACCCAATAGATTTCATGACGGCGATCTCGCGGCGGCGCTCTAGCGTCGCTAGTGCGACGGAATTGGCGATGACCACGCCACCTACTACTAGGCCCAGAGCAGCCACTAGCAGCGGGAAAGCGGTGAACTGGCCTAAGATGGTCAGGATGAATTGGTTGATGACGGCAGTCTCTAGCAGAAAAGTCGTGCGATCCTGAGCCAGCGCGCGTCGCAGCAGCGCAATCTGCGAGTCAGGGATTTGCGCCGAGATGCGAATCTGCGACGGCGCACGATCTGCAGGGAAAGAGTCGGCGGGAGCGTAGCTGGTGGAGAACGCCAAACTGAACTGCGTCGTCTGTTCGGCCAGGCCCACAACGAGGAATTCTTGCTGAATGCGACGCGCACCAATGCCCAGGAAGCCACCCTGGCCGTATTCCAGCAGCAGCGTATCGCCCACGCTCAGGCCCACGTCGTTGGTCGTGCCGTTGCGCGTGACGACGATGACTGCCTGACCCGCGTCCTGCGGGCTGAGGTTGCGACCTTCAGCGATGGTCAGCTCAGGCAGTGCGTCTAGATTGGTAGCGTTGATTGAGCCAATGCTGCTGCTGAGGCCACGCAGGCGAGCCGCGCCAATGTCGCGCGGCGGGCCAAAGTTCTGCTCGGCGCTGGCATTGGCCTGCTGAGTCTGCCCATCTTGGCCAGCTTGGCTGCCGTCGTTTGACCCAAAGAAAGAGGTCTCGCGCAAGATTTGGCGCAGGGTTTCAGCGTTTTGCAGCGTGCCATCGGCTTTACGCACCCCCACTAAGTCGTAGTTGTACGAGCGATTGACGGTATAGCTGATCGGGCCTGGCAAGGCAGCCAGGGCTTGTTCAACGCGGGCCAGCCCCGTCTCGCCACCGCCAACCTGGATGAAGATATTGTCGCCGCTGAGGAAGTTCTGGCTGATGACGCTGGAGACCGAGTCTGCCAACAGAGTAATCAGGCTGAGGGAGAAGACGCCCACCACCAGAGCCAGCAGCGTGCTAGCACCGCGCGCTCGCGCCGCCAGCATTTCGCGCAGGGCAATCTTCAAGTCGACCACGCCGAAGCTAGGGAACGCGCGCGCCAAAAACCAGATGACGACAATTAGCAGACCGTAGAGCAGGAAAGCCGCGCCAAAAGCACCCACGATCACCAGAGCCGATTGCAGCAGGCTGTTGAGGATGGTGTTGGCCACCAGGATCAGGGCCACTATGATGGCCAGCAGCGCCAAAGCCGTCCTCCCCCATCCCATCGTCGGCAGTGGGCTTTCGTTGGGGTGCAGGACGGCAGCTGGGCGCACCAAGCCAGCCGAGAGCGTCGGCAGGAAGCCGAAGACTGTCGTCACCAGCGTACCGACGACCAGGCCACCGACAACAGCCGAGGGCGCAACCTCAAAGGGCAGCAGAGCCCCCAGAAGGTTCTCGGCCACGCCACGAATGAAGAAAACCATCACCCAGCCCAGGCCAACGCCGAGGACGCTTCCGATCAGGCCCATGAGGGCAGCTTCGACCAGGAACAAGCTGGTGATCTGTTGAGCTTGCAGGCCCAGCGTCTTGAGGACGGCAATTTCTTGGGTGCGGCGACGCACCACCACTTGCATGGTGTTGACAATGCCAATGCTGCCCAACAGCAACGAAATCAAGCCCATGACCGTCACCAGCTGGTTGACGTTGTCCGTAAGGAGTTGATAGGTGCGGCGCAAGTCTTCAGTAGTGGTGGCGCGCAAGAAGTCGAAGCGCTCCAGAAGAGCCTCCTCCACTTGCGCCACGTTCAACGTCGGGTCAAGCTCCACATAGACTACGTCAGCCTGGAAAGGCAGATCGGGGAACAGCTCACGTGAACGAACATCCAGCAGGTAGAAGCCGTTGAGGGCCGCCAGAGCGTCCTGAAAAGGATTGCGCACTTCGTCCTCGGTGCGGACGATCAAGCGCACGGTGAAGGGAACATCGAGGCCCTGGAGCGTCACGGAATCCCCCACTTGTGCGCCGAGTCGCTCAGCCGCGTTCTGGCCTAGAGCCAAATCCGTCGGTTCACGCAAAGCTTCGGCTAGGCTCAAGCCCTGCGAGTCGGTCAAACGGCCATAGAAAGGATAGAGCGCGACCTCGATCATCACCGGCACGATGCCGATGATTTGCTCTTGAGTTCGAGGATGAGTGATGATCGTACCAGGGCCGCTGCCTGTGAAGACTGCCAGAGGGTTGCTGATGGACTGACGATAGGTCAGACGTGCCTGGCCAGGGTAAGTCTGCTCAAACCACTGACGCAGAGCCAGCACGCCCTGTTCTGTGAGAGCGTAGCTCGTCCCTTGCTGCCCGCCAAAGTTAATCTCAGAGCCGCTGAGCAGTCCCTCGGCGACCGCAGCGCGCAGTCGTGCTTCATTTTCGGGGTTGGTGGCGTTGCGCGCCAACACTTGCATATCTCCGCGATTGTTCTGCTGGAGGTTGCTCGTCAGCGTCGCACCGATCATAGCAGCCAGCGTTTGCAGGCTGACGACAGCCGAGACGCCAGCAGCGATGCACAACAGCGCAAAGAGCGTGCGCCGACCGTTGACGACCAGGTCGTTCCAGGAGTGTCGCAAATAGAAGATCAGACGCAGCAGCATAGGGTCATCTTCCACCCTGAGCTTTTGGCTATGCCATTCGGCAAGTCTACTTCAAATGAAAATAGTATACAATAAAAAAGAAGCGCACTCCGCCTGAAGCCCTTGTCCAAAACCTTGTTTGCCGTGATGATGACAGCTCTATCCACCTGCTCTGGTGATCCATACTTACACAAGTTCTGAGGAGAATGTCATGCTCGTCGAAATCAAGCCGTATGGGGGTTGGGAACGAGCCTGCTATTTGCGCAGCAGCACGCTGGAGTTGGTCGTCACCCTGGAAGTCGGCCCACGCATTATCCACGCTGGGCTACTGGGCGGCCCGAATCACTTTGGGCAATTCGCAGAACAGATGGGCCAGCGCGGCGGCGACGAATGGCGCATCTACGGTGGTCATCGTCTGTGGCACGCCCCCGAGGATCGACAGCGCACCTACAGCCCAGACAACGACCCTGTCGAGATGAGCCAAGACGGCGAGACTGTTCACTTCGATCAACCGACAGATCACGTCGGCATTCGCAAACGTATCAGCCTGCGCATCCATCCCGACCAAGCCCAAGTCTATGTCGAACACCGCCTGACCAACGAGAACGCTTGGCCTGTCAGCCTGGCGCCTTGGAGCCTGAGCGTCATGCACCCTGGCGGACGAGCCATCCTGCCGCTACCCGCGCGCGGCGATCATGCCACCGATCTGCTGCCAGGCAATCGCCTCGTCCTGTGGAAGTACACCGACATGAGCGACGCGCGTTGGACGTGGGGACGCGACTACATCTTCCTAGATCAAGACGCGCAGAACGGCGCGCCGCAGAAGATCGGCTTAGGCTATGGTGGCCGCTTATGGCTAGCTTACGCCAATCATGGACAGGTCTTCATCAAGAGCTGCCTGGCCGATGACCGCCTGCCTTACGCCGATATGGGCAGCAGCCTAGAAGTCTTCACCAACTGGCGTATGTTGGAGCTGGAGACGCTCGGCTCACTCCAGCTGCTTGAGCCGGGCGCTCAGGCCGTCCATCGCGAAGATTGGCTCATCCTCGATCAGCAACCACGCCCCCAGACTGAAGCCGATGTCAAGCAGGGCCTCTTGCCCATCATCACAGCTTGGTTAGCACAGCTGACCTGAAAGGCTGCTGGCGTACCGCGCTTGACTGCTGCTCAGCATAGACTGCTAGAGCGCTGGCAGCATCACCCGAAAGGTCGTGCCTTGATCGACAATGCTGGAGACCTCAATCTGACCACCATGCAAGTCAACCAGAGACTTGACGATAGCTAAGCCTAACCCTGTGCCGTTGATAGGGCCATGACGCGGCGTCCTGACACGATAAAAAGCGGTGAACAAGTGCGGCAGCGCTTCCTCTGGAATGCCGAAGCCGCTGTCGCGCACCTCTACTAACAGCGTCTCAGGCAAGCGCTCCAGCACCACATGCACCTGGCCATTGGGCGGAGTATACTTGATAGCGTTGCTGATGAGGTTGTCGAAGAGTTGCTCCAGACGATTGGCATCGGCCAGCAGTCGGTAGGGGGCTTGGCCCAAGCTGTCGAACAACAGGTCGATGTGCGCCTGTTCCGCCAGAACGCGGAAACGCTGTGTCACGGCTTCTAGCAGAGCATAGAGGTCTACCTCGGTCATGCGTATGTTGGCGCCAGTCTGTATCTGAGCCAGATCGAGAATGGCCGTGATGAGACGCTGCATTTTAGTCACGCCGTCTTGAATGCCGTCCAGGTAACGCCGCCCGTCAGGATGGTCTTTGACTTGAGGCAGGTCTCTGAGCAAGTTGAGATAGGCTGTGATGATGAACAGCGGATTCTTCAGGTCGTGAGTGGCCGCATAGATGAACTGATCCTTCATAGCATTGAGCATGTCGAAGGTCTCTTGGTCGCGTTGGCGCAGCGCTTCGATCAGAGCGTTCTTCTCGACGAGGGCCTGACGCTGACGAGCCAGCACGAGGTGATTCTCAACGCGAGCCAAGACTTCGCGGATTTGCAGTGGCTTGGTGATGTAGTCCACCCCACCAACTTCAAAGCCACGCACTATATCTTCGACTTCGTTGTGAGCGCTGATGAAGATGACAGGAATTTCGCGAGTGAGCGGATTGCGCTTTAGCTGTTCGCATACGTCATAGCCGCTCATGATGGGCATTTGAATGTCCAACAAGATCAGGTCAAAAGGGGCGCTCGTATCGATCAACTCGAACGCTTGCCGACCACTGGTGGCCAGCGTCACGTTGTAGTCGCGCATGGCCAAGATGTCGCCCAAGACTTGCAAGTTCTCCTCATTGTCGTCAACGATCAAAACTCGTGCGTGAGAAATTTCCATAGGCGACTCGCGTAGAAACAGACTCGTCTGGGCTTTCTCAGCTCATTCGGAAGAAGCCGTCAACGATGAGTTCAGGCACAGACTTGTGGACTTGCAGCAGGTCGCCAATGCGCGTCGCTGGATCAACTTCGTCAGCGCTTGTTGTCACTAGCACGGAGGCGAAGCTAGTCGTGCTGCCAGAGGTGGTGATGAGAAAATCTAAGTTGTAGGTACTGCCGGCTGCGACTGACCACTGCACAGTCAGCGCGTCGTTGGGCCAGGCACAGGTGTTGCCCTCGACGCGCGTCGTGCGCTCGTCCAGCGTCATCGTCGAAACAACAGCGCCGGCCGACACTTCGACGAAGCTGAAGCACCAGAAAGGCGCGGCGTCGGTGATCGTACCCTGGAATCGCAGACCTTCAGCTCGAACTGCCAGGGGTAAGGACGCCGAAGAGGAAGCAAGCGCAGCTATGCTGACAGATACGCCCGAAGACCGAAGGAAATGCATACCAAGCTCCAATCGCAGTGTCAGCCTAAATGTACATCAGCACAGGCATTTCAGCAAACATTTGCCTCAAGCTGACCGAGGCATTAAAAGAGTTACGCCCCTTCTGTCCTTTTGTTACCGCGCGGCTTCGATGCCTGGCAGAAATCTGCGCAAATATCGCGGCCTCCGCCAATGAAGGCGCTGCCCTAGCCCTCAGAATTGGGGCGTGTATTCATGGTACATTCTAAGCAGAGCGCAGTAGGCAATCTCATTCGTAAGAATAATACAGAAGACGCCACGTACACAAACAATTTGGACGTTAAAAATCATCGCAGGATGCGGGTGTTCCTGGTCATCCAGCCTGAGTTGTGCCAGAATGCTAGAAAAGCCAGCACCTATCAAGAAGAAAACCATGAGCAGCCATCCCTCTCAGCTTCTCCACCGCGAGCGTTTGCGCCAGGCAGGCTACAAGATCACTCATGCGCGCCTGACCGTGCTGCAAGTCATCGAAGCACTAGGAAGCCACGTCACCTCAGCGCAGGTGCTGGACGGAGTCAATCAGGTTGACAGCGGCATAGGCCGCGCTAGCGTCTTCCGCACTTTGGATTTGCTGACGCGCCTGGGGATCATCCGCCCCACGTATTTGGACAGCAGCAGCACGCCCAAATACGTCCTCATGCCGAATGGCCATCATCACCACGTCATCTGCACGCGCTGCCACCGCGTGATGGAATTCGATGATTGCGGCCTGGAGGCTATGACGAAAGCCCTCGAAGCGCGTCTGCACGCTCGCATTCACGGCCACCTGCTGGAATTTTACGGAGAATGTGAAAGTTGCCTGAACAGTGGCCCACCGAGCGACCCCAATGAGTAGAATAGGCGCACATCATCCACGCGGAGAGCTGCGCTCATGCACATCTGCTTCAACGGCTGGTTTTGGGATCAGCCGCACACCGGCAGCGGCCAGTACCTGCGCCAACTCCTGGCTAATCTGGTCAAGGTTCGCCCCGACCTGAGCTTGACGCTCATCTTGCCCGCCCACATTCCCGCCGACGACTTGCCGCAAGGGGTGAGAGCGCTCCACACAGGGACGGTGCGCAGCAGCAGGTTGGGCAAGGTCTGGTTTGAGCAGGTTGCCTTCCCGCGCGCTGCTGCGCAGAGCGGCGCCGACCTGGCTCACGTCCCTTACTGGGGTGGCCCCCTGAGTTGCCGCCTGCCCCTGGTCGTCTCCGTGTTAGACGTGATCCCCCTAATTTACCCTGTCTATGCGCTAGGAGCGGCCAATCGGCTGTATCTGTCGCTAGTGCAGACCTCGGCGCGCCAAGCCGACCATCTCATCACCATCAGCCAGACCAGCAAGCTAGACATCGAGTACTGGCTTGATGTTCCCAAAGAACGGATCAGCGTCACCTATTTGGCAGCCGATGAAGCCTTCCATCCGCGCCTGGGTCGCGAAAGCGATGAAGCGGTGCGCGCCAAGTACACGCTGCCCGAACGCTTTATCCTCTATTTGGGAGGCTACGATCAGCGCAAGCAGGTTGGCGCGCTGTTGGAAGCTTACACCTACCTCAAGCTGACCAGCGAAGCCAACCTGCCACTGGTACTGGTCGGCAAGAAGCCCGCCTTTGACCCACCGTTGTTCCCCGACGTGGACGCCCTGGCCCGCGAGTTGGGAGTGGACGACGTGCTGCACTGGGTCGGGCCAGTGGACGAAGCCGACAAGCCTGCCCTCTACCGCATGGCTGAGGTCTTCGTCTTCCCAAGCGTCTACGAAGGCTTCGGCCTGCCACCATTAGAAGCGCTAGCCTGCGGAACACCTGTCGTTGCTTGGGATACGACAATCAACGACGAAATCCTGGAGGGAGCAGCTTATTTGGTGGACAGCCCGCGCAACCTGGCAGCGGCGATCATCGCCCTAATTGGTCAGAAGCCCTTCCGCGAGGCGATGGTCAACCAGGGACTAGCTCTGGCCACGCGCTATCATTGGCGCAAGACCGCCAAACAGACGATCCAAGTCTACGAAAGTCTACTCAAGCATCGTACCACCTGAAGGCTTAACACAGAGACAATCTTTTTTTGACAAAGTTAGGGTATGGTCTAATTCATCGTAACAGGCTTAGACAAGAAGGAGCAAGACCTTGAGAAAATGGTTGCTTGGCGCCCTCAGCGCCACACTGATGATGATCCTCAGCCCTGCGCTAGCCCAGGATCAGATCACGATCGAGTTCGTGCATATCTTCGGCGCAGAAGGCGACACCCGTGCCGACGTCATCCGCGCAATCGCTGACGATTTTGAAGCCCAGACTGGGATCAAAGTCAACATCACCTCCCCCAGCACCGACTACACGGAGCTGTTCAACAGCGTGCTGCTGAACGCCGAACAGGGCCGTGCGCCGCACGTCGTCCAAGTAGAAGAGGGCCTGACGCAGCTGGCCGCCGACAGTGGCTACTTCATCCCCATCAGCGAATTGGCCAGCCCTGAGCAGCTCGCCACTTTTGAAGACTTCATCCCCACTGTGCGCGCCTACTACGAGATCGACGACGTGAACTGGAGCGTCCCCTGGAACTCATCCAACCCCGTCGTCTACTACAACAAAACCCTGACCGACCTGCTGCAGATCGAAATTCCTTCGGATCGACCACTGACCTTCAACGAGCTAGAGGGCATTTGCCAGCGTATTATGATGGCGGCGCCGGTCATCCGTATGCGCGCGCAGAACTTCCGCGCCTGCATTAACTGGCCAATGGCTTCGTGGTTTCTGGAGCAGTGGATGTCCATGAAGGGCGAGCTGATGGCCCTGCCCGGCAATGGCCGCGAAGGCGCGCGCGTGACCGAGATGAACTACGACAGCGAGTCGCTGGTCGAAATCGTGTCGTGGATTGGCGACATGGCCCAGAAAGGCTATTACACCTACAGCGGCACCCCCAACGACTACAACGGTGAGGGCGCGCTGTTCGGCACTGGTGCAACGGCCATCCACATCAACAGCACGGCAGGCATTACTCTGTTCGTGGCCGGCTTCGCCAACGCTGGCGTGAAGCTGGGCATTGCTCCGTTGTTCATCCCCGATGAAGAAGCCACCAACGGCGTGACGATGGGCGGCGCCAGCCTGTGGGTCACCGACGGTCACAGCGATGCCGAGACGCAGGCTGCTGTCGACTTCATCTTCTTCTTGACCAAGACCGAGAACGACATGCGCTTCCATCAGGGCAGTGGCTACTTCCCCAACCGCCTCTCCTCCATCGAAGCGCTGACCAAAGGCGGCTTGTTCGTCGACGCCGAGGGCAATCCCACCAGCCCCAGCGCCGAAGGCGCGAAAGAAGTCAGTTGGTTTGAGACCTACCCCTTCTTCCGCATTGCGCTCGATCAGCTGCTGGCTAGCAAAGGCACGATCGCCAACGCCGGCGCCGTCGTCGGCCCGTCGTCAGAAGTACGCCTGCTGCTGGTGCGCGCTGTGCAGTCGGTCGTCGATCAGGGCATTGATCCAGCCGAAGCACTGGCAGCCGCAAAGGCCCAAGCCGACGCTGTCATCAGGGACTACAATGCAGTCATCGGCAACTAGCACAAGCTGAGCTGTCTTTCTCCATCGGATCATGGCGTATCGGGGTGTAGCTGGTTGGCAAAACGCCACCCGTCTGCACCCCGATACTTTTCGCACAGGATGACAATCATGCAAGAAGACAACAGCGCGCCGAGCTGGTTTTTACCCACGATAAGCGTCCTGGCCTTAGCTTTCCTGGCCTGGTTCATCATCGATCAGCGCGAGGGCCTAGTGCGCCTGCTGAGCTGGACGTGGAATGGTCTGGCCCAGACGCCGCAAGCCCTCCAGAACGTCGCCAACCACTACGCTTTCCTCCCCAGTGCGCAGCTCTGGCCGTCGTTGCTGCTGGGTGCGCTATTCGGGGCGAGCCTGGGCGCTTGGTGGATGAGTCGCTTCGGCCCACGAAAGTCAGGGCGAGACACGATTTGGGGAGCAGTGGGTGGCCTGCTGCTGGGCCTGGTCGGTTCGCAACTCTTGATCTTGCCCATGCAGCACTGCACTTTTGCCGCGGAAGCGCCCATAAGTCAACAGATCATCGGCTTGGGTTTGGTGCTGGCGGGCGTGCTGATCGCTCTGCTGCCCTTCCTGAGTTGGGCGACGCGCCGCGTGCGCCGCTACGACAGCACCGCCGGCTACTTCCGCAGCGCTTGGCTGCCCTACGTCCTGCTCGTCCCGATGTTGCTGAGCTTGGGCTTGTTCCTGTATCTGCCCAGCCTGCAAATGGTGGGCCTGTCTTTCTTTCGGCGGCGCTTTCCGCTGCCCCAAGAGCGCTTCATCTGCCTGGAGAATTACACTGCTCTGTTCCAAGACCCCATCTATCAAAACAGCTTCATCACCACGATCCTGCTCATGATCTTGATCGTGCTGCTAAGCCTAGGCCTGGCCCTAGGGATTGCTGTGCTTGCTTCGCAGAAGATTCGCTACGCCAGCGTCTACCGCACCTTGCTCATCTGGCCTTTTGCTTTGTCGCCGGTGGTGGCCGGCGCAATCTTCCTCACGATGTTCCGCGAAGGCCCGACAGGATTGATTAACGCCTTCACCAACGCGCTGTTTGGCACGGAATACAACTGGCTGCGCGATCCTCGCCTGGCGCAGGTGAGCGTTATCGCGGCCTCGGTGTGGAACATCTTGGGCTTTAACATCCTCTTTTATGTAGCCGGACTGCAAAACATACCCAAAGATGTGCTGGAAGCGGCCATGATCGACGGCGCGAATCGCTACCAGCGCTTTTGGCAAGTGACGTTCCCTCTGCTAGCGCCCTTCACCTTCTTCTTGCTCGTTACCAACGTGACGTATGCCTTCTATGGCATTTATGGAGCCGTCGACACGCTGACGCGCGGCGGGCCACCGCTAGGCGCAGCGGGCAGAGACGGCGGTGCGACCGAAGTCCTCATCTACAAGCTTTATCAGGATGCCTTCAATCCTGGCTCACCAGTGGGTTTAGCGGCGGCGCAAGCCGTCATCCTCTTCCTGATGGTGGCCAGCCTGACGCTACTCCAATTCCGCACCATCGACACGAGGATCGCCTATGCTGAGTAACGCGCCTAAACTCAGGAAGAAACATAACTCATCGGAAGCCTCCCGCTGGGGCGTCCATCTGGCGCTGATCGTCATCTGCTTCATCATGTGCATTCCAGCGCTGTACGCCCTGCAGAGCGCCACGCTGACGCTGGAAGAAGCGGCTTTCCCGCCACCGCGCCTCTTTCCGCCGGGCAACGACCTCATCCCCAACATTCAAACGCTCTTTGAGCGCTTGAACTTTGGTACGCTGATCGTGAACACAGTCGTCGTGACTTTCGTCGTGGTCATTGGCAAGACGGCGCTGGCCCTGCTGGCTGGCTTGGCCTTCGTCTACTTCCGCTTTGCAGGGCGGCAGGTCTTGTTCTTCGTGGTGCTGCTGACGCTGCTCATGCCGACAGAGATCATCCTGCTGCCGCTGTTCCGCATGACTTCAGAGCTGGGCTGGGGGCAAGAATATCCGCGTCTAGCCCTGACTATCCCCTTCCTAGGCACGGCAACTGGCGCCTTCCTGTTCCGCCAGCATTTCCAAAATATTCCGCGCGAACTAGCGGAAGCGGCACAGATTGATGGCGCGACTCCTCTGCGCTTTCTGGTCTCGGTGCTGCTGCCCATGAGCGGCAACGTCATCGTGGCTCATTCGTTGATTCAATTCATCAGCGCCTGGAATCAGTATCTGTGGCCCGTGCTGGTAGTCAACAGTCCCTCTCAGCAAGTGATCCAGGTAGGCGTACGCTCCGCTGCCACCTTTGGCATAGCCACCGATTACGGCGTGTTGATGGCCGCAGGCCTAGTCGCGTCGCTGCCTCCGCTGTTGCTATTCGTCTTCTTGCAGAAGCAGTTCATGAGCGGTTTTGCCATCACTCGCGATAAGTAAATAAATGTGGTGCGCCCATCGATCTCGGATGAGCGCACCGCGCCAAGAGGCGTAGGCCAAGCGGTAGGCGAACGCAAGCAGGCGTCTCTAATTTGGATCACCAATCAAGCATTTTCTCGCGGCGCGTCTTCGCCTTGCCCTTTTTGCGGCGCAGCAAGTCTTCGCTCATCTCCACTTCCTCAAACCAATCTTCTTCTAAAAAGTCATTTTCCCAGTTGGGGCGGCGCGGGCGGCGCTCCTTGCGGCTGCGACGCTTCTGCAAATCTTGCTCCTCCATCCAGTACAGCTTGTCTTGCATACCCGTGTTCCTCCAAAGCGGGCTATACGACTGACGGCAAGAGGGCGGGAAGCTCCGCCCTCGGTTACCAGAAGTTAACGGCCCTGCGCCATCGCTTGCAAGCGCGCAATGCGCTCTTCCGTCGGTGGATGGGTGCGGAATAGGTTGGCAAGACCATCACCGATCAGCGGGTTGATGATGTACATATGCGATGTGCCAGGATTGACGTGGGCTTGAGCCAAAGCTTGTTGATGACCGCGCCCCCAAGCTTCGATCTTGGCCAAAGCGCTGGCCAACGCCTGGGGCTTGCCGCAAATCTCTGCCCCCACACGATCCGCCCCGAACTCGCGCGAGCGCGAGATGGCCATCTGGATGATGACGGCAGCTATTGGCGCGACGATTGCGGCCAGCAGGCCGATGACCATCTGGCCCGCACCACCGCCCTCTTCATCACGTCCCCCAAAGCCGCCGAACAGCGCTGACCACATAGCCATGTCGGCCAACATGCTGATGGCGCCTGCGAAGGTGGCGCTAATGCTGCTGATGAGCGTATCGCGGTTTTTGATGTGGGCAATTTCGTGGGCCATCACGCCCTCCAGCTCGCTGTAAGTGAGCATTTGCATGATGCCCGTCGTTGCGGCGACCGCCCCGTGCTGTGGATCGCGACCAGTGGCAAAAGCATTCGGCATGGGCGTATCCACAATATAGACCCTCGGCTTAGGGATGTTGGCGTTGCGGGCTAGGCGCTCCACCATCTCATGCAGCTCTGGAGCTTGCTGTGGGCTGACTTCCTGCGCACCGTTCATGCGCAGCGCTAGGCTATCCGAGAAGTACCATGCGCCCATGTTCATGATGACGGCGAAGAGGAAGGCGATGACCATGCCGCTCGTGCCGCCGAGCAGCGAGCCGATCAGCATGAACAGGCCCGTCAGGCCACCTAGTAGGAGTGTTGTTTTGATGTTGTTGTCCATAGGCACTACCTCAGCATTAAACGTGCGCTTGCCCTGAGCGCACACGACGATTATGCACTCATTGTCTGCGTGGGTCGTAAGAATTCCATCAATTCTCTTGATTTTCTGCTCTAACCTGAGAAAACCCTGCATTTTTAGGGGTGGGCTTAGGCGAAGGAAGGAGGTAGAGCCAAACATAGGCCAGCAGACCACCCACCACTGCGAATAGCATTTGCGTGGCGTTGAGCATGAATCCTGCCGCGACGGCTTCTTGCGCGGGCCAGTTGGCAAGCGCCATCAAACCAAAGGCCCAGCTCAGGTCTACGAGACCAAAGCCGCTGATGTTGAAGGGGAAAGCCAGGGCAAACATGCCTAGGCTGAGGAAGATGACCGTCGGCAGCAGACTCAGGCGTACGTCCAGCGCCCACATCGTAGCCAGCACAGACAAGGCGCTGCACATGTAGGTGAAGACCGACCAGAGCAGCGAGGGCCATAAGCGGCGCGGTTGGCGCAGGTCGTCTAGTTCTTGTGCGAGGGTCATCAGGCGAGCATGGAGCGCGCTGCGCCAGCCTGAGCATCCTGACCAGGGACGAACGAGCAGGCGCAGCAGCGGGCCAGCGCCCATCAGGGCCAAGCTGACCAGCGCTAGGCTGCTCAGCATGAGAGCCAACACCAGCGTCCACTGCTCGGCGCTGAACAGGTCGCCTGACTCTAGTAGGGCAAAGACGGCCACCACGACGATCACCAGCAGCTCCAACAAACGCGCTGCAAACAGACTGCTGATGCCGGCTCGACTCGGTACACCTAATTTTTGTTTGAGCAGCAGGACGTAGGAGACCTCGCCCAGCTTGAAGGGCAGCAGGCGCACCAAGAAGTTGTGGTAGAGGGTGATGGGCAGGAGCGCCATCTGCGGCAGATCAGGCTGCGCCAGCAGCGCGCGGAAGCGCAGCGCGCGGAAGATGTTCAAGGCCAGGTAGAAGGCTAGGCTGATGAACAGCGCTCCTGATGACAAGCGCGACCAGTACAGGCCAAAGCTCACCCAATCCACCTGCCACAACACCAAAGCCAGCAGACCGATGGAGATGAACAAGCTGAAGACGCGCTGCGCCCATTTTTCACGGGAGGTGGCGCGCAGAGCAGACGTGATGTTGGCTATTACAGAAGGCGCATCGTCAGCAGGATTCAAAGTGGCACGTCCCGATAGGTGATGAAACAGCAGCGCTTGATTCTACTCCAAAAGACCTTTAACCTGTGAGTCTGAGCCTGTGTTAGTTGGGCTGTGATAGTCTCTGTTGCAGGACAGATGAAAGAGCGCGTACACTTATGAAACTAACTTTCCTGGGCGGCGCAGACGAAGTCGGAGCGAGTTGCACGCTGATTGAAATCAGCGGCAAGCGTCTGCTGATCGACAGCGGCATTCGCATTTCGCCCAAGACCAACCGCGGCATTCAGAGCGATCAACTCCCAGATTTGCAGCCCATCAGCGCGACTGGTGGCTTTGATTTCTTGTTGGTGACGCACGCCCACACCGATCACACTGGTGCGCTGCCGCTGGTAGTGGGCCAGTATCCTCATGTGCCAGTGCTGATGACGCGCCCCACCGAAGCCTTGATGCGCGTGCTGCAAAAAGACGCACAGCGGATTATGACGAGCCAGTTTGAACAGGAAGGCGAGCTACCTTTGTTCGATGAAGTTGCCGTGGATCGCCTCATGAGCGCGATACAGATCGTGGAATTCAACCAGCCTGTCAAGCTGGGCGAGTCTTTGCAGGTGACCTATTACGTCAGTGGTCACATCATCGGCGCGGCGCTGCTGGTGATTGAGAGCGACGAAGGCACGCTGGTCATGAGCGGAGACGTGAGCAAATCGCCTCAGCGCACGGTGCAATCCATTCGCGTGCCGCGCATCAAGGCCGACGCCCTGGTTTTAGAGAGTACCTACGGTGGACGCTTACACGCTAACCGCGAAGCTGAGGAACGCCGCCTGATCGACACTCTGCAGCGCGTCATAGATCGTGGAGGCAAAGCCCTCATCCCAGCCTTCGCCATCGGACGCGCTCAGGAGATCATTCAGATTCTACTAGCTTATCGTGATAAATTTGAAGCACCTGTCTACGTCGATGGCATGGTGCGCAGCATATGCGATGCCTACGCTCGCTTTCATGATCTGCTGCCAGAGCCAATGGTGCGCAGCGCTGGGGAAGAACATTTATTCTTCAGGGGTAAAGTCAAGCCTGTCGTCAGCGCCGCTATGCGCGACGAGGTTGCTCGCAGCGCTGCCCCCTGCGTCATCGTGGCTAGCAGTGGCATGCTCACCGGCGGAGCTTCGCAGTACTATGCCAAGTTCCTTGCTTCAGATGAGCGCAACGCAATCTTGCTCACTGGCTACCAAGACGAGGAGTCGCCGGGCAAAATGCTCCAGCGCCTTGCAAAAGAGAAGGAAGACGGCGAAATACCTGTCCTCAAGCTGGACAGAGACGTTGTGCAAGTACGTTGTGAAGTGGGGACGTATTCGCTCTCGGCACACGCTGATGAGGATGAACTCGTCAACATCGCACGAGCTATGCAGCCTCAGGAGATTATGTTAGTGCATGGCGACGCCTCGGCGCGTCACAGTTTGGCGACGGCCTTGCGCCAGCGCCAGATCGTCACCACTACGCCTCGCGTCGGCATGAGCCGTGAGCTGCACTTTCGCAAGAAGTCGTGGGGCGTTGGAGCGAAACTGGCCAGTGGTGGTCGCGTTGATGACTTCGATCCAGAGAAGGCTTGGGAGTCGCTCAAAGGTCGCGCTGGTGATACGTTCAGCGCGCGCGAATTAGCCCTGGTGTGGTACGGAGACGCCGCGCGCGAAGACGATGTGATCTACGCGCTCAGCCGCAGCGATAATCTCTACTTCGTCCAGGATTGGCGCAGTAAGCGCGACTTCCGTGTGCGTTCGGCAGAGCAAGTGGCTCGTAGCAAACGTCAGCGGGCTATCATGCTCGCCAATCCTGACTTGGTGGGCAAGCTGATTGTGCTGCGCAACAGCAACAATCAGCCGCGCTTGGGTGTGGTGCGCGCTGCGGATGTTGATAGCTTCGAAGCCGATGTGAGCGGCGCACAGGGTTCGCACTACGAAGCTGATGCCTTGCTGTGGGTTATTGCACCTTGGCAGGGAGGCGCGAGCGCCAAAGGCACAACCAAGACGCGCCTCAGCGACCTACACAAACGAGCTAGGTCATCAATTGATGACGTATTGCCTTTTGCCACGCGTAGACGCCTAGCCGAGACAGGCCAATGGGTTGATCCGCGTGAGCTGCTGCCCGATCCCTTGCCTCTTGGTCTAGATGAGGTGACTGCGCTCACCGCTATCGTCCTGGCGCTGGCTGATGACAACGCTGTCCTGGAAGATGGCAAGCTGCGCACTCAGCGCGTCGTAGAAGGCGGGGTGTTGGAGCAGAATGCGGCTCGGGATTTAGCCTTGAAGCTCTTCCCGTCGGAAGCGCGTCTGCGCAAAATCGGCATGGAGGCGCACCGCAAACGTATGCTCCTCACCTTTGACTTCCCTGATAGCGCTGCTCAGCAGTACGCCGACTTGATCGAGGCGCTGAGCCTTCAATCGGGCTGGGACGTACAGATCAGGCCTCAGGTAAATCAAGTGGCTCTATCTGCGGCGGTGCTTGAGCTTTTGCCGGTGGGCGGCCGCATTGTCAAAGGGCCGTCGCTGCTCATGGATCGTCAAGAGGTCGTCGTCGAAGTGAGCGGAGTCGATGATCTAGACGCTTATGCCGCTGCCTTCTACCAGCTCACGCGCCACAAGCTGGTCTTCAAGAACAGGCAAGCTGTCACTAGTCCGCCTGTCCAAGCTGCGCCACAGACGGGTCAGCGCATGGAGATCAACGCCGCTTACGGCTTGATCCGCCAAGAGCTAGAACAGCACGGCCTGTACAAGACGAGCCTCAAGCAAGGCCAGATCGTCCTGGCTTTCATCACGCCGCAAGTTGGCCAGCGTCACGCAGAGCGGATTGCCCAGCTGGCGCAGCGCACCGGCTACGCCATCGACATACACCCTCATCCTAACCAGCAGCAGATGATGGTCAGCCTACAGCAGATCGTTGCTCAGGCTGGTTTCACGATCCGCAAGGGGCCAGGCCTGCATGTGGATCGTGCGCTGGTGAGTATGAGCCTTGAACCGACACCTAGCGCCGAACAGTTGGCGGAGCTGAAGGCGCAGGTTCAAGAGCAAATCGGCTATGGGCTGGAAGTGACTTAGCGCTTCATCTGATACACGTAGCCCTGCACGCCGTTGTGGAAGGTCTTCACGCTGCGGTGCAGGTAACCGGCTGCGACTAGGCCATCGATCAGCGCAATGAGGTGTGGCGTCTTGTGCCTGCCGATGGCCGCGCAGATGGCTGCGCGCGTCATCGGCTCTTGGCTCTGGCTGACTACGTGTAGGATGAGGCGGATGGTCTCGTCCTGAGTGCGGTGGTGTTGCCTGGCCATACGTCACCTACAGATAACCTATCGCCAAGCCACGAGCATGGTGTGTGCGGCTTCTTCGCCGCTGTCTATTGCACCATGTACCGTGCCTGGATGTGTTGTATTCGTCGCTTCGCCAGCGAAATATAAGACGCCCTGGACGTCGCGTGCGAGGTCTCTGCGCAGGCCAACCGTCCCAGGTGGCGCGTAGCTGTATCCCATTAGGCTGTGGGGATCAGCGCCCCAGTTGACGAAACGACCCTCTACTAGCAGCCCGCTGAGCCTACGGCCTAACATGCGCTCTAGGTCAGCCAGGCCGCTTTGAATGGCCTCTTGCTGGCTCAGGCGGCTGAAGGCAGCACCGCTGCTTCCACCGATGAGCGCCGTCATGATCGGGATTTCCTCCTCGCGGTCGAAGCCAGGCCGCCACCAGAGCTGAGTACTCAGCGGCGTCGCCAAGACGCTCAGATCATCAGGCCAAACAGGCTCGCGGAATTTGAGGATGAGCTTGTTCACGATACCGACACCCAGACGTTGGATAGCTCGCTGTTTCCAGCTCGGCAGCTCAGGATCGAAGGTGACGCTGCCACGCTGCAAGACGCCCAGTGGCAACGTCACAATCAGCTTCGTCGCTTCATAGATAGCACCATCTTGTGTGGTGACCTCAACGCCGTCGGCGTCCCAAGCAATGCGCTGAACGATGCTGTTGAGCCGCACATCCAGGCCATCGGCCATTGCTCGCGCCAGCGCACTGTAGCCTTCGACGACGCGCCAATCGCCTGTACCATCGCCTTCAAAGGTAGCCTCGTTGTAGCCAAATATTCCGTACTCGTCTAAGTCGGCGGCGTTGTCCGGTGCGAACAAGTTGTTCAGCAGACGGACTTCCTCATCGCTCAAACGCAAGTCGGATAGCAGAGCGCTGATCGGCGCATCTTCGTCTCCGTCCCAATCCTCTAGGGCGGCTTCAAGCTCGGCTAAGTAGTCGCGCTGCAAGCTCCAGTCAGGTTGTAGCAAGCTATCGAGATAGACATAGAAGGTTTCACCTTTGTCTCTCGAGCCGTTGAGCTTGGTTTTCACTATCCAGTCCCAAGTGCTGACGGTGCTACCATGCAAAAACTCTGCGCCCAGCTCAATCGGGTAAGGCGCGAGGTCGTAATCGCTCCACATGCGTCCACCAAGTCGCTCGCGCGCTTCTAGGACGATGACGCCCAGACCCTCAGCGTGTAGGCTCTGCGCAGCGCTCAAACCGGCAGCGCCCGCACCGATGACGAGGACGTCAGTGCTGCGGCGCGCTCGTGCTGGGTTGTGGATCAGGGATAAGTCACCTACGGATGACGTAAGCAGCAGACCTGCTGACCATTTGAGGAAGTCACGTCGCGAAACTTGGCGGATGGATTGCAGTCTTGAAGTCATGATTCTTACTCTTCTCTGATATTGAACGTGATAAGTTTTAGAGTTCGAATTGCAAGATTTTGTCCCTATCATACACCCGGACTTGGGGGCTTTGCAAATTTACTCACGATAATTTTTAGATTGACCACGACTCCCCTACCAAGTGCTTTGCCTCTTTCACTAAAAATATGAGAGTTTGATGAATCGCTTGTCAAAGTAGAGCAAAACACATAAAATTGGAAAAACGTGCTAACATACTCACGAGGTGATTTTGTGGACATCTACGAGATTGATGCGCATCTGCGGGACTTGACGCCGCACCAACTTAAGATCATCCAAGCCGTCTACAACGGTAGCGGTAAGTGGCTTACCCGTGCGCGCGTTGCCAGGGCATTGGGGAAGCGCCGCCTTACGCCCTACGACATCAATTGTTTGAAGATGTTGTCGGATCGTGGGATCATCTTTGAAGGTACTCAGCCAACCACTGCGCCCGGCTCTGACTTTGCCTACGTCTACAGCATGTCAGACGACGTGGCTCATCTCCTTCAGGCTTGGTCTGAATGGCGTGAGAGCATTGAGATGGCCTCCCGTCGCCCGCCGATCAATCTCATCCATGAGTAGCCAGACGGGACAGCCTGATGAAGATCGTGACCTTACTTAATGAGAAGGGCGGCGTAGGCAAGACGACGCTGGCAACCCATATCGGCGCGGGTCTAGCTATCCGAGGCCTGCGCGTGGTCATCGCTGACGCCGACCCCCAGGGTCACGCAACGGTAGCTTTCGGCTTTGACCGTCTGCCTGGGCTGTATGACCTGCTCGTGCGCGAGGAGTCTTTCCGCAACGTCTTGCAGGTTGTCCCACAAGAGCTGTATGAGATTCCTGGACAGCCAGTGCATGGCCAGCTTTACCTCATCCCTGGCAATCACGAGACGCGCGCCATCCCGCTCATGACCAGCGATGGCATGATCATCCTCAAGCGCTTCGCTGAGCTGCACACCAACTTCGATGTGGTAATCTTCGACACATCTCCCACGCCCTCGCTGCTGCACGCCAGCATCTACATGGCCACCAATTCCATCGTCTACCCAACGGAGTGCGAGTTCCTGTCGCTTGATGGCTTGATCCAGAGCCTGACGCACAAGGAGTCTGTCCAACCCACGCGCAATCAGTGGGGCCTAGAGCCGATTGAACTCATGGGCATTGTGCCAACCAAGTACCGTGCTTCAACGGTGCTGCACAACTACAACCTCAACAATCTACGTCACCAATTCGGGACGAAGGTCTGGGATCCTCTAACTCTAGGGACGATCTGGGCAGAGGCTTCGCAGCGTCGGCGCCCGGTCTTCCATCTCGCCCCGGACAGCAAGGCTGCTTCTGAAGTATGGGCTATCGTGCGTCACGTTGAGGAGGCGTTAGGATGAGTCGCAAAAAAGATTACCTGGGCATGGATGTCTTCGGCGTTCTGAGCCAAACTAACAGGTCAGCTACGCCCACAACAACAGCTATCGACGCGGAGCTTTTCGGCGCGCTCGGCAAGGTGGACATGCACCGTCTGAGCGCTAGTCCGGTGAATTTGTTGGACATTTACCCAGATCCAACACAACCGCGTCGCACTATCCCTCACGTGCTGCGTGGCTTCTGGAACGGAGATGGCCGCAGCTTGCCTGAGGTATTCAAACAGTGGGTCAAGGCTGTCGAGCGGGAGCGCGGTTCAAAGTTTGATATCGAGCTTCACCTCAATGCCAAAGAAGACATCGAACGCAACGATCAGCCTGGCCCGCTGGAAGAGAATCTTTTGGGCCTCATTGAGCTGGCTGTGAGCATCCGAATCGATGGCCTGACCAATCCGATCACAGTCGCCCCAATGGGCTTAAAATATCGTCTGGAGACGGGCGAGCGCCGCTGGTTGGCTTACAACTTGCTCTACATCTACACCAAAGACGACGCCTACTCGCGCATTTCGGCTCGCACAGTGGATCGAGTCAATGTGTGGCGTCAGGCTGCAGAGAACAACGCGCGCTCCAACCTGAACGCCATTAGCCGCGCGCGTCAGTTCGCCATGTTGCTCATGGATTTGATCCATGAAGAGCGCGGAATCGAGTTCATCCCAATGGACAAGTTTGAGCATGAGCAGGAGTTTTATGCGCAAGTCTCCGATGGTACGAATCTGCGCGTGCCGCGCGGGACGAGCGAGCGTCTGCTAGCTGCCAGCGGTCTACGCAACAAAAACCAGGTCAGTCTATACCGTCGACTGTTGGAGTTGCCGCGTTCGGTTTGGCAGATCGCTGATGACCTGAACTGGACAGAGTATTTCATCCGCGAAATGCGCGAGCGCGTGCAGAACGATGAAGCTGCCTTCATTGAATTGGCCAACAGAACTGCGCGCGAGAAAGGCTATAGGCCACCGGTGGATGACGCGTCGAAGCCATCTGCCGCCAAAGCCAGCAAAGTGTCTTCGGCTGCGCGCGCCAGCTCGACCCTCGTGCCTGGCTCGCGTCAGTACTACACCAAGCTGACGAAAGTGATGAGCAAGACAGGTGTAGGCAAGCAAAGCTACAATCAGCAGGCATTGGACATGATTCGGGAGCTTAGATCATGGTTGGATGAGCAGGAGCGTACCATTCGTCGTTATGACGGCTAGAAGTCATCTGCGTTGAGAGACGAGGATCAGATGAGTATCGCCATGAGGTAGGCAGGTCAAGCCAAGAGCATTAGGGCGAAAATAAAAGCGCCCTGATGTGTCCTATCAGAGCACCGGAGCGTCATCAAAACCCGAGCTTGGCATAGCAGTTGGCTTTGACTAGTTGCATTTTACGCCAGAAGGCATTGAATTGCAAGCCATACCTCTATCGGTCTGAAGTGACGACTCGATGAGGTTTTTTATCTATGGATCAGGACGTTCAGTCCCCAAACCGTTACTTTGAAAGCCTTCAGCGGGCCAGCGATTTTTATCTGGGGTGGGGGTGGTCGGTCATCCCTTTGTACGGCGATGCGCGGCCTTTGTATGCCAAAGCAGCCGCTGTCCCCTGGTCGCGCTATCAGTGGTACAGGCCCTCCGTCGAGACGTGCGAGCGCTGGTTCATTCGCGAGCGGTGGCCAGCGCTCGGCATTGTCACGGGACGTGTCTCTGGCCTGATGGTGTTGGACTTTGACGATGCCATGCTGGCGTATGATTTCGAGCGGCGCTTCCCTCATCTGGTCGACAAGACGCGCGTCGTCCTCTCGGCCAATCGCAAGCTGCCGCACTACTACTTCGTGCTGCCTCCTTACCTGAGCTGTCGCAGCCGCCGACTGCAAGGGCTGGACGTGCAATACGATGGCCGTTACATTGTCGCGCCGCCCAGCGTCATTGACGGCAAGACCTACGATATCCAACGAGGTGGTATGCCCTATGTCCTGTCTCAGCCAGAGCTGCGCGACATCAACCACTTCATCAAGCAACACTGTTTGGCCAGCGACGAGCCATTTCATGAGGACGTCGTCGATAGGTCACCTACAGGTGACTTATGGGTGACGACGCCAGCAGCGTTGGCCAGCCGCTACCGTCAACTCGCACCGCGCATAGGCCGCAACGAGGCTTTGTTTCGGGTGGGCTTGCAGGCCCGCGACTCTGGCATGACTTTCTTCCAGGCTATGGCTGAACTGGCTGATCTGCACATCCAAGAGCCTGCCCATCATCCCCATGCCAGCGAGACGGCAGAGAAGCGCTTGCGCGAAGCAGCTGGCACGCTGGCTAGCGTTTACAAGCGCCCGCCACGCCGTCCGCCGCTGCCAAAACAGCCTGGTTTGCCCACGTCAATCCGCGAAGCCCTCGTCAGGAACGGCCAAACTGCCGTCGCTCGCGTCTTGGATGGTCTATTTTTGCGCGGCGTACAGCCCGGAGATAGGTTGACTGAACGCAAAATCAGCGAAATTTTGCGCGGAGTCATAGGTCGGTTTAGTATCCTGTCCGCAATCAAGGCTCGATTCGCCGATTCTGAGCCGATTTTTGCCCAAAGTGACCTGCCTTCCCCCACACCCCCTACCCCTACGGAAGTTGCTGAATATAGTGAGCAAGCTCAAAACAAAAAATGCTTTTTGTTTGGCCCGACAAAACCGAACAAAATTCGGCGTGGGCGTCCTCCCATAGTCTACGTTGTTCCGTCGTTTTCCGAGCTTTGCGAGCATTTGGGCGTCCCCTACACTCGCACCGATCCGCTCACAACACAAGACATAGGCAGCGTGCGCCGCTACCGCGCCGCCATCGACCGCGAATTCCTGCGCCGCAAACCAGGGGAGTACAGCCGCGCCTGGCTCGCCCAGCGCCTGAACATCTCGGTGCGCACCTCACAGCGCTACCACGCTGCTTCGTCGGTCATCTGTAGGTTACCTATCTACAATCAGACGCCGCTGATCGCGGAGCATGTGGATCAGCTCTTGCCGCCGGATGACGAACGCTTGCCCGACGCCTTCCTGATGGATGAGCAGGGCCGCAAGTATCCTCCGCTGCGCGCGCTGGCCAAGCGCCTACTGCGTCGTCGCTCTATGATCCTCTACGTGCGTCAGGGCTGTAATCGCTACTGGATCGCCGACTTGTCGCGCATGAGCATGAAGGAGCTTTTAAGCCGAGATGGAAATGCCTCTATTTCGCACGAGAAGGCCTGTAGGAGCGATTTTGAAGGACTTAAGGTCAAACCATACATGACCTTTGAAAAAGACGCCTTAGAGAGCCTCAAGCGCAGTTTTTCACAAGTGCGCTCCCAAGCACCAAGGGCTGCCCAAACGCTCTCAGAGCCGCCAAAGACCCTTTTGTCCGAAGCACCCAGCGAGGCTCAAGGGCAGCAGGCCCAGGAGAAGCTCGCCAAGCCTCCGCGCAAGACCAAGCGTTACTACAAGCGGCCCTTGCCCAGCGTGCGCCTTGAATGGCTGGCCAACAAACTCTATGAGACGCTCAAGCAGGTCTCGGCTCACCTGGGACACGAGTCTCAGGGCTATGCTAGCCTGCCCAACGCGCGCCGCTGGGTGGAGGAGTACGGCATACGCCTGGTGCGCCGCCTGATCTATGTGCTGCAAGAGCGCAACAACTTGCGCAACCCGGCAGGCTTCGCGCTCGTCTGGTTGCGCGATGCAGCTCGCAGGACTTTGTGAGTGGCCACCATTTTCGAATACAATGGAGCTGAAGACCGACGATGCCATCGCGAGGATGAGTGCATGGAGATTGAGAAGATTGCGGCCCAACTCAAGAGCTTCAATCCGAGCAAGCGCAGGCAGGCCCTGATTTACCTGGCTAAGCACGGAGGCAAAGAACACCTCAAGCTGCTCAAAGAAGTCTACTTGAACGACCCTGAGCCATCCTTGCGCGAGAACGCTAAGCAGGCAGCCATCTACATTCGCCAGCGCTTGGACAACCCGCCGCAGCCTGAGGACTCTGCGCCTGCACCGTCTAAGCCGTCTGAGGAGCGCCTGCGTGGAGCAGAGAAAGTCATCGCCCGTCGTGCTGAAGTCGAAAAGAGCGAACGCACCAACCTCCTGATCTTCGGCCTGGTCGCGCTGGTCGTCGGCGGGGTGGTGCTGTGGGCCTTGCTGGGACGTCAAGTCCTGCGCGTCGTCGATGAAGGCGTGCTAGAGACGCGCCTGAGGGAAGCGGCGAGCCTGTCACCTTCCGCGCGCGATCCTGCTGCGGCAGGGGAGGGCAAGCTGTACCACATAGCGTTCGAGGATGGCAGTGGTTTCTACCTTCAGGAAGGCAGCGGCCCCATGCCCCCAGAAGGCTGGACGCTGATCGTGGCCTTCTTCAACGGCGGCACGGGTCGCGATGCCCTGAGCTGGCTGAGCCGCGACGCCATCGAACAAAATTTCATGCTCCTGACGCCGTATGTGCGACCGATTGAGGAAGGCATAGGCAACTTCGAAAACGCAGCGCGTCTCACGACCAGCGCACTCGACATTGTGCGAAGTAATTATCAAATTAATAGTAAAAAGCTCACTGCCTATGGTTACTTGCGCGGTGCCAACTTCCTCTCGTCCTACACTTCCAGGCAGCCAGGAGAATTTGCCATTATCTCACTCACAGAAGCGACGCAGTACAGTCAAAGCCCAGACTTGCGCGCGCGTTACTTCATCCTCGGCTCGCGCGACAACGACGTGCCTGATGTCACGATCGACCTCATCACGCGGCTCAATGTGCTGCAACTCAACCCGATTGCTCAAATTCTGACCAACACCAGCGACGTTGATCTCCAGCGGCGCCAGTGGGAAGGCACGTTGGCGCTCATCAAGGCTGGCTGAGGAGCTTATCTGACGTTTAGTATGACGCGATAGAGTTTGGGGGCAACGTCAGAAATGCGCGAGGATCATTATTATCATGAGTAGTCCTTCCTCAACTCAATCTCCACCCAAGCTTGCGGCATGGATCGCTGCCACTCGTCCGCGCGTCTTCGTCGCGTCATTCGTGCCTATGGGCCTGGCCGGCGTGGTGGCTTTGCGCGATGGCGTCTTCCAACCCGTGATGTTTCTGCTGGCCCTGCTTGGGGTGATGGCTCTGCAAACCGCCGCCAATCTCATCAACGAGTATGCCGATCATCGGCGCGGCGCTGACGAGCTGAAGCAGGCGGGCCAAAGCATGACGCTGAAAAACCGCTTGCTGAGCGCGCAAGAGATTTTGTATGGGGCTGTCGCCAGCCTACTGGTGGGTGTGACAATCGGACTCTTTCTTCTGTGGCAGAGTGGGCCGGCGTTGTGGTGGATCGGCATTGGTGGGGTACTAGTGGCCATCACGTACACAGCGGGGCCTTTTCCGCTGGCCTATCACGGCCTGGGAGAGGTAGCCGCTGGCATCTTCATGGGACCGATGATCGTGCTGGGGGCTTACTACGTCATGGACTCTTCGATCTCAGCAGAGCGCGGCGTAGAACTAGCGTTGCTGTCTTTCCCAATCATGTTCACGACAGCGGCTATTTTGCACGCCAACAACCTGCGCGATTTGGAGGCAGATCGTGCGGCCAACAAGCGCACCCTGGCTGTCATCTTTGGTCGTCAGGTAGCTCGATTGGAGTACAAAGTGCTTCTTGGCGTTTCATACTTATCACAAGTAATTCTCATCCTAATCGGCTGGTATCCCTGGACGACAGCTCTCAGCCTGCTGACCATTCCGCAGGCTTTGCGCCTCGTGCGCGTCTTCGACGAGCAGACTGATCCGCTTGTTTTGCACCTTGCACAAGGCGCGACGGCACAGCTGCACGGCAAGCTAGGCCTGGGGATCGTCGTGGGGTGGCTGTTGACCCTGCTGATTCAGACCATCTTCTAGGGTGCAGAGTGCAGTCAAATGTGCTATCCTTGATCGGGAATCTGTTGGGTACGGTCAATTAACGAAGGAGCAGCAGCGCTCAAGCCCGACATGGTCTTGTGGACGACCTGATAAGAGCGCTCAATCACTATGGACGAAGAACATCCACTCCAAGACGCGGCTTCCTCAGCGGAGGCTGAGCCGAGGGAAGATGAGGAGGTTGCACAGAACGCAGCCGAAGGGTCTGACCTGCCTTCGGTTGAACTAGCGGTCGTGAGCGAAGCCAACAAACGCATAGCTCGCGAGTTTGCTAACATCCTCAGAGAGGTCGAGGCGGTGCCAATTCAGCAAATTGGCCGTATCATCGAAGTGATGGGCGAGTCTGCGGCCCGCGAGCTGTTGGCAGAAACTCTCAAGGTTGAAGAACAAGGTGGCATGATGACCAACTCTGGCGACCGTCGCCGCACGCCAGGTGGAGTGTTCTTTTACCTGGCCAAGGGCCGCTTGACGCCAGAGCAGCGTGGCCGAGTCTTCCCGCACCTCGCGCCGCGCCATTTCCCAAGCCTCAGCTGGGAAGATCGTCATGAGCATGTGCAAGCTCTTCTGGCCAGCGAAGCTAGGCAGCCGCGCTTAAGGACAGCCGTCATTCAAATCAGGGGCTTTGTGACCGAGTGGAAGCAGGTCGATCATACTGTCATCCTCAAAATGGTTTATGCTCAGCGCTCAGACATTCCTCTGCCGCGCGCTGTGCCTGCCCCTCCTGCCGATACAACGACGACGTTCATCGTGTATATTGGCCAGCGCCACTGGGAGAAGGTGCAGAAGGCCATCCGCGCCAATTCTTACGAGCTGGTGATTGAGGGAATCCCTTTCCTGGATCAAGAGACGAACAGCCTAGCCGTGATGGCTATGTTCGCCAGCAGCGACGATATGATGCCCAAAGAACGGCGTGATCTGATCGGCGAATACATGGAAGCCGAGATGGCCCCTAAGCCCACTCGTCAGGAGCAGAAGCGCCTGGCCGAGGCCAAAAAAGCCGAAGCGGCCAGGGTTGCAGGCGCAAAGACTTCGCCACTAGGCAGCAAAATTCCCGCCGTCAAGCCGATCGGCAAGCAGCCCAAGACTGCTACCACATCATCGTCCCAGCCTGCCAAACCTAGCCAGGAAGCTGTGGGCGAGACAGCGACGTCTGCCGCACCCGTCATCGCTCTGCCGCTCAGCGCGCCTGCCGACGTCGCAGCCAAGATTCAGCAGCTCCAGCAAGCGGCCCAGACGCTGCGCGAGCGAATCGCTACGATGGAGGCCAAGAAGCAGCCGGGCGTGGCTATGACGCGCAAGCTGTTGGAGAACACTGAGAAGCAGATCGAAACGCTGGTGAAGCAGTACAGCTAGGATAAGTCGTCCGAGACAGCGCTGGTCTGTCCTAGCTCGCATCTGTGGTGACACATGCCTCGTGCGAGCGCCAGGGCAACAAGAAACGAAAATCCGAACCCTGGCCTGGCGCACTCTCCACCCAGATTTGGCCACCGTGCCGTTCAACCAACTCTTTGCTGACGGCCAGCCCCAATCCTGTGCCGCGCCGCTGCGTGGCCTCGTCTTGACTGCCCTGGATGAAACGATCGAAGATAGACATCTGCTGCTCTGGCTCTATCCCCATCCCTGTATCGCGTACGCCGACGAGCGCATAGCGCTCGTCGTAAACCTGGGCATAGAGGGTGATCGAACCGACCGAGGTGTACTTCTGCGCGTTGCTCAGCAAATTGAGGACGACTTGCTGGATTCGGACGGGGTCGATGACGATTGCGGGCAGGTTGTCGTCGGCCTGAAAGCGTAACTCTACACCAGGCTGCATGGGCATGGTCTGAGCGATGCTGAACAAATGCTTGAGGTAATCGTAAAGGTTGACTTCTTTGAAGGCGAGCCGCAGCGCACCCAATTCCGACTTCACCAGATCAAAGATGTCGCTGGTCAGCTCTAGGGCCAGCTTCAGCGAATGGATAGCCCGCTCGATCCACTCGCTCTGTTTGTCCTCCAACGGCCCAAGGACGCCACTGACGATGGTCTCTAGGACGCTGTGAGCCAGGGCAATAGGCGAGCGAATGTCGTGGGCTACGCTGCTCAACACCAGCGTGCGCATACGATTGAAGTCCACTGCATCGATCCAACTGCGCTCCAACTGCTCCATGGCGCGCTGTAATTCGGCAGTGCGAGCCGCGACGCGCGCTTCTAGGGTGTCGTTGAGGATGGCGTTTTCAATGGCGACAGCGGCTTGGCTAGCGAAGAAGGTCAGTGTTTGTAGATCGGAGTCGTGGAAGGCTGCTACCTGAGACCGATTCTCTACGTAGAGCGCTCCCAAGATGCCACTGCGCGTTATCAGCGGTGCGCACATGACTGAGCGCAGTTGCAACGCCTGCACGCTGGCCGAGTCCTGCAAGCTGGGGTCGGTCAGCGCATCGACCGAGAGGAAGGGCTGACTCGTCTGGATGACCTTTTCGTAGACAGTGTGGCTAATGGCTTCCTCTGGATGAGGAATTTCGTGTCCCATGCGGTCGATCTTGACTTTGAATTCCAGCGTGCCGTCGGCTTGCTGTAGGAAGAGATAGCCGCGTTCTGCTTTGAACAGATCTAGTGCGATGGCCATTGCGTAATTCAGCAGGGGGGAAAGCTCGCGCGTCTCCGCCATCCTGCGGCTAATTTCGAGCAGCTGTTGGAGAAATCTGACGTCCATGAGAGAAGCGTGCCTTTCAGCGGTTTTCGCCAAGAAGAGTGCGTCCTGTCAGCACTCTCTGCTTGACGCAGCGAACAGAAGACCTCCGAGAGCCTCTGCAGTGACGTAAAAGATGACCTAAAGCGCGTCCTAGCTGCTGGGGCAGTCTGTAATGCGATAGACCAGGCACTCAGCAGGAGACAGGCGGCGCAGCACGCGGTTTTCCATAGCGAAAGCGCTCAGCGCTTCGCTGCCCAGATCGACGCGCCATAAGATAGCCAGACGATCTTGAGCGGCAGATGCCATCAGCTTGTCGTCGTTGAACAGATCAATTTCCTGAATCCAGTTGGTGTGGCCCTGGAAGCGATGCAGTTCTTCGCCAGTGGCCACGCTCCACATACGGATGGTGCGGTCAGAGCTGGAGCTGAACAAGGTTTGACCGTCACGGCTGATGGCCAGACCAAAGGTGTTGTCCGTATGGCCGACGAATTGGCGGACTTGAGCGCCGCTGACGACGTCCCACTGGCGCACGCTGTCATCCCACGAGCTGCTGAACAGGCTGCGACCATCAGGCGAGAAGATGACCTCGTTGACTTGGGCGGTGTGGCCCTCGTAGATGCGGATCGTCTCGCCACTGGCCACATCCCACAGACGCAGCGTCTTATCGGTGCTGGCACTGGCGAATTGCTCGCCGTCGGGGCTGAAGCTAATGCCGTTCACGGCATCAGTGTGGCCTTCGTAGACGCGGATCACCTGGCCCGTCTCTGCGTCCCAGAGGCGGATGGTCTTGTCGCGGCTGGCGCTGAGGAACCGAGTGCCGTCGGCGTTCCAGCGCACCATATAGACCTGATCGGTGTGGCCTTCGTAGGTGCGCAGCAGGCGGCTGCGGCGCGCCTCCCACAAGCGAATTGTGCCGTCCCACGAGGCCGTGAGCAGGCGTTGGCCGTCAGGCGACCAGCGCACGCTGTCGATTGTGTTGGTGTGGCCTTGCAGCAGAGCGATACCTGCACCTGTCACCCTGTCCCACACGCGCACGACGGCTTCAATGGGTCGATTGTCTTCGGGCAGGCGCAGCGGCCCGCTGGCAGCAGCGATCATCGTGCCATCGGGGCTGGCTTCGACGGCCCACAGCCACTCTTCAAAGCCTTCGTACTGGCGAATCTGGTCGCCGCTCACCAAATCCCACAGCCAGACGGCGATCTCGCTGGAACGCTCGTTGCTGGGCAGAATATCATTGTTGCCGTAGTTCCCCTGGCCGATGATGAGCGAGCGACCGTCTAGGCTGATGTCGATGGCCAGCGGACGATCCGAGAAGCCGCTGAAGGTCTGCAGGGCGATGCCGCGCTCTACATCCCACACGCGCACGCGCCGATCCCAGCTGGCAGTGACAATACGCTTGCCATCGAAGCTGTAGGCGATGTCGGTGATGTTGTCTGACGCGGCGAATAGGCGGCGCCTTTCCTCGCCGCTGGCAGCATCATAGAAGCGCACCGTGCCGCTGTTGGTGCTGTCCCAGACGCCGATGGCCACGACGTTTTCGCTGGGGCTGAATTGCAGGGCGCGAATGAAGCCTGAGTTGGGAGCAATAGTCGTCAGCAGTGCGCCGCTCTCCACACTCCAAATGCGCACTTTGCGATCCACCTTGTCAGTTGTGTCGTTAGCAATGCTCTCGTCTAGGCTAGCGGTGGCTAGCAGCGCGCCGTTGCGGCTGAGCGCTAAGCGCAGCAACGCGCCGTTGTCTGCGGCTTGGTAGCGACGCACTTCTTCTCTGGAGGCGATGTTCCACAGGCGCGCGCTCTTGTCCAAGCTAGCGGAGACGATCCGTCCACTATCCGGCATGTAGAGCAGACTAGTCACCATGTCAGTATGCCCCAGCAGGCGGCCGACTTCCTGGCCGTCGGGCAAGCTGTAGAGGCGAATGCTGCCGTCGGCGCAGCCCACCGCCAACTGATTGTTCCTGGGGGCGAATGCTGCGTCGATGCCGTAGGTGTCTGCTATGCTAATCTCCGCGATCACCCTCCTACCAGGGCGATCATAGACGACGACGCGCCCATCGAGGCCCACCGAGACAGCCTGCTGTCCATTGGCGTTGAAGGCTACGTTGACGATGGCCTTGTCGTGCCTATCAAAGCGCGCGCGAGCGCTGGGAGCATAGGCAGCGGCGGCCAGAGTGCGCAGCACTTCTGCCGAGGCAGGTTGATAAGCTTCCTTCGATTCCAGGGCCAGGGCCAGGGCCAAGCGCGGATCACCTTCGGCCAGGGCGTTGCGGGCGTTGGCCGAGAGAGCCAGGCTGCTGGCTTCACTGGCGCGTTCCTCGGCCTGGGCCTGAGCTTGCGTGGCCACCTGGCTTTGATTGATGGCGACGACGGCTAGGATGAATCCCACCAGGGCGGCGATGGCGCTCACCACTGCCAGCAGGCGTAAGCGGTTGCGCGACTCGCGTTCTAACTGAGCCTCGCGGGCCTGACGCGCGCGCTCTTCTGCCTGCTGGGCCTCTCGTTCTTCTAGGCTGGCCTTCAGGAAGTCGCTCTCCTGCTGGTTGAGAGCGATGTTGCTGTTGGCTGCCCAATCCTGGAACTGCTGCAAGCGGCTGCCGCGTGCCAAGAAGCTGCGGTCGCGACCTGCGTGCAACCAGTCCTCGGCGGCAGAAGCCAGACGGCGCTGAATGCGCAGGCTCTCGCGGCTCTCGTTCAGCCAGGCGCGCATCCGACTCCAGCGACGGATGAGGGCTTCGTGAGCAACTTCAACCGTCGAAGTACGGGTGAGGGGGTCACGATCGAAGGTGAGTAGGCGGTACTGTCCAAAGCGCTCGATCACTTGACGCATGAGGTCGCTTTGCCCACTGAGCGAGAGCAGCTCAGTTTGCAGGGTGCGGCGGCGCGTGTCCTCAGTGCCTTCACCCAGCGTCACCAGGCGCAAGAACATCTGACGAGCAGCTTCTTGGGCAGGCGCAGAGAAGCTCTCATAAATTTCTTCGGCGCGCTTGGTGAGGGCGCCACTTGTGCCGCCGATGGCTTCATAGGCCTTGAGGGTCATCATGCGGCCTTCACGGCGCTCAAATAGTTCGGTCAAAGCGTATTGGAGCAGAGGCAAGGCGCCAGGCTGTTCGTTCACGTCCTGGATGATCGCTGCCACCAAGCCGTTCTCTAGGGCGACGCGCGCGTTGCGAGCTGGCTTGACGATGGCTTCCTCTAGCTCTTCCTCTGTGAGAGGGAGGACAAGCTCGGTGCGCTGGCGCATGAGTTCGCCGAAGCGACCGTAGAGCAGAGGACGGTCATAAAAGTCGGCGCGTAAGGTGACGATGACCTTGAGGCGGCTGCGTGTGTCGTTGATAGCTTCCAGCAGACTGTTAAGAAAGTGCAGACGATCAGACTCCTCTTCGACCAATGTGAAGACTTCTTCAAACTGGTCGATCACCAGCACCAACTGCGAGTCTTCGTCGGGCAAGACGCGACGCACGGCCCGTACTAAGCCGCGCACCTCGCCCTTCAGTTGGTTGAGCAGGTCGGGCATTTCGCGGGTGGCGATGCTGTTGAGCGCCAGCTCCAGCTCTTCCATCGGGTGTGTGCCTGGTACCATCTCTAGGGTGTACCACTTGATAGCCGGGTCTAACTCCCCGTTTTGTAGCTTAGGCATCAAACCGGCCTTGACGACGCTAGATTTGCCAGAACCGCTCGGCCCGACGACGGCCAAGAAAGGGCTGTCTTCGCGCAAGCGAGCTATCAGGCGTTCAACCAGAGCGCTGCGGCCATAAAAATCGGCAGCGTCGGCTACCTGGAAGGCGCGCAGGCCTTTGTAAGGATTGGTGGCTTGGATGAGGTTTTCTTCTAGATCAGTGATAGAGATGGAAGACGACGTACCTGGCAGAGTGGCGTGGGGTGCGGCGTGTTCCTGAGCAACAGTCTGCAAGTCGCGGGCTAGGGCGATCACGTCGCGGTAGCGCGCTTGGGGGTCTTTAGCGGTGGCGCGACTGAGGATGTTACTCACAGCTTCTGGCAGGTCAGGACGCAAGGCGCGCACGTCGGGCAGAGGTTCGTTGAGCTGCTTGAAAAGCACAGTGGCCGGCGTCATGTCGAAGTAAGGCTTGGAGGCCGTCAAGGTCTCGTAAGCCAAGATTCCCAGGGCGTAGATGTCGCTCTGTGGGGTGGCGACCTCTCCGCGAATCTGCTCTGGAGAGAGATAGGCAGGAGTGCCGAGGATGGCGTCGCGGGTCAGGTTGACGTTCTGGCCCAAGTCTTTGGCGATGCCGAAGTCGCTCAGGTAGCAGTTACCGTTCTCGTCCAGCAGGATGTTGTCGCTCTTGAGGTCGCGGTGGACGATGCCTTCGCGATGGGCCAGGGCCAGCGCCGAGCCAATTTGGGCGATCATGTTGGCAGTGCGCAGCAGCGACCAAGCGCCGTCGTCTTCTAGCGATTGGCGCAGGTTGCCACCGCGCAGGTAGCGCATGACTAAATAAGCCGTGTTTGGCTCGCGCCAATAATCGTAAAGCGGAACGATGTGCGGATGTTCCAGGCGGGCGATCACCTGTGCCTCGGTTTCGAAGCGGCGCACGAAGTCGGGGTGGTTGGCGTGCTGGGGCAGGATGATCTTGATCGCAACGTCGCGGCCAATGCCAGGTTGATACGCGCGGTAGACAGCGCCGAAGCCGCCCTTGCCGATCTGCTCCAAGATTTCGTAAGACTTGATGACGCGCCCGGTGAGTATTTCCATGTGTAAAAAGCCTTTGTGAACAATGACGAGTGTCAGGCTTTGTAGACTCTAGTGCGCGTGCGAGTCATGTCGCAGCGCACTAGGTTAGTATGGTGCTGTTGATTATAGCGCGCTCTGCTTAGAATCCCAACAGTTTGGCATGACGACTACGACAAGTCATCATCCTAACTAGAGAGACTAGGGCCTGCTGCTGCCGCCACCGCTGAGCAGATCGAGGGGAAAATCGGGCGGTGCTGGCACGAGCTGGGGAACTTCTGTGGGAGGTAGGATGGCCGTCGGCAGGATGAGGGCAGGGATGGTAGTCGAAGTCGGCAACGGCACAAAGTCGTCGTGCGTGGGCGTAGCGCTGGGCAGGACGAGGCTTGCCGTCGTCGGCGTAGCAGAGGCCAAAGCTGTCGGCAAGATGAGCAGTGGGCTTGTCGGCGCAGGTGGCGCTGTTGGTGGGATGAACAGGGGATTCGTCAGCAGCGGAGGCACAGGGCTGCTCATCAAGAGGCTGCCCCCGTTCATCGGGGTATCGCTGGGTAGGACGAACAACGCCAAGGTGGCGCTGAGCGTCGATGCAGTAGCTGTCATCGATAGCGCCGAGCTGGCTTGAATGGTTGCAGGGCTGGCGCTTGAGTTTAGATTGCGCGCGAGACTGGCCTGGGGTGGTAGTGCTTGGGCCTGTGCCTGGACAGGCGCTTCTGCAGCGGTTTGCGAAGGCGTGAGGCTGGGTGCGCTGGTGGGCAGGCTGCCCGATGGCGTCATCAGGCCCAAGCTGAGCAGGGGCAGGATCAGAGTGAGGAGGGGCAGCAGCAGCAAAAGAGGCCAGAGTCGCCTGGGTCTCTTCTCCGCAGGGGCAGGACGGGCATCGCGCAGGCCTTGAAAATAAGCGCGGGCCACCCTGTCTCGTGGGTCAAGCTCCAGGACGCGCCGATAGGCGGCAGCTTTGGCCTGAGGCGTCGTCTCTAGCTGGGCTAGGGTCAGCCAGGCGCGTTTCTCTTGGGCTGGCCCCGGGGCCAGCGCAACAGCCGCGCGCAGCAGCACGCAGGCGCGTTCTGCGTCACGATCGCGAGCCGCTTGCTGGGCGCGCTCAAACAAGTGCTGGAAGTCGTCGTGCGCGTTGCTCATCGGCATATCCTGGCCCAGGGTGAGAACAGCGTCTCACCCTGTCTCTTTACGTGGGTTACGGGACGACGCCGAAAGCGTCGATCTGGAGGCTGTTGCCCGCTGAACCCGTGAAGCGCGTGCCGGTGTTGTAAATCTCAACGGTTATCGGCAGGCTATAGCGGCTAGGGATGGTCAGCAGATAGGGTACTTGGTAGCGCAGATAGGGCGCGTAGCTGTTGATGGTAGGGCATTCGGCGCAAAATTCGCCGTTGATATAGACCTGAGCTGTGCCGCCCGTCGGCCCCATGTGACGATAGAGGACGATGTTGCGCGCCGATACGGTGAAGCTCAGAGAGGCATTCACTGCGCTGGTCGATCTGAAGCTGTTCTCGTGGCTGACGAATGCGCCGTTTGCCCCTGCTGCGCTGCTCGTCGTCGTCCAGGCGCTGAAAGGCGAGTAGCTGATCCCGCTGATAGCAGAGCCTCCCCAGGTCTCGCTGATGAGGGTCGGCGTGCTGATCGTGCCGCTGATCGGGATGATGGCGTCCAGCGAGAGCATGTTGCCCGCTGAGCCAGGTGGACGCCGATTCGTGTTGCGAATTTCTACGGTGTAGGGGCCAGAGCCAAACGTGGCAGTCGGGATGACGACCTGCTGCGCAGCGCGGAAGACAGAGAAGGGCGCGTACTGGCTGATGGTTCTGGGCGAACAGTTGGTACACAAGCGTCCGTTGACCCAGACTTCGGCCAGGCCGCCGTTGCTAGCCAAGCTGCGCACGTAGAGGAACGTAGCTGTCGTGGTATTGAAGCGGATGGCCGCGTCGGTAGCCACCGTCATCTGCGCTTCGCCGTTGGAAGCATCGACCGTGCGCGTGGCAGTGTTGAGTTGGCGCGTCCAGCCCGTGCCAATGCGCTGAACGGTAGAGTTGGTCAGGCTAGGGCTGGTGTCTTCTGTGCCGCTGGGCAAGTTGTTCAGCGCTCCTGACCGCGAGACAACGGCATCGATGTACATGAAGTTGCCCGTCGATCCCTGGGTGCGACGGTTGGTGTTGCGTACTTCGACTAGGGCTGGGAAGGTTGTGTCGCTCGGAGGATAGATGTCCACCCACTGACGACGCAATGTGCTTGGTGCGTAGAAGCTCACCTCGTCTACCAAGACGCCGTTCACCCAAATTTCAGCAATACCTCCATCAGGCTGACGACTGAACACCAGTACGGGATTGTTAGTGCTGTTGATGGAGAAGCTGAGAGACGCGCCGGCATTAGCCGTCCGACGCTCAAATCGTCCGTAGTCGCTGGCCATCGTGCCGATGTTGTTAGGGACGTTAGTCCAGTCTGAGCCAATCTCTTGACGCTTGAGGTTGTTGTCCAGCAAGACCTCGCTGGTGCTGTAGTTATATGTGCCGAGCGCACCACCGTCCAGGATCAGCACGCCATCGAAATAGGTGAAGTTGAAATTCGGCCCATACTGTTCGTTGCCATCTAGCCACAGATACAGGTAGAAAAATGGGCCAGCATAGGTCGACGGGATCGTCACGGGCAAGGTCTGGCGGGCTGCGAAGATGCTGCCAGCGTTGGCGTCGAAGCTTGCTAGAGTATCATAAACCTCAAGTGTGCTGTTCCAGATGAGGAGGCGCAATCGGCCACCAAGCGGCCCTCGTCCTAGGATGAGGTCGAAGCGGCGACTGGTGGTGAGGAAACCCGTCATGCCATGACGCTGGCTGTTGATGGCCAGATCGCCGAATATCGCCTCGGCGCTGGCCTGGACGACGAAGTTTCCTGAAGATGTGGGTCGCGAGGGTGACAGCGGATCGATAGCGAGGGCGTCGGTATATGGCACGGGCAGGAAGCTGCCGTCTAGCACCTCAGTGCTTTCTATGACCATGAAGTGGCCCGTCGAACGCGAGTCGCGCTGCGACATGTTGCGCAAGCTAACGACGAAGGGTGAGGCGTAGCTGAGTGGAATGCTGAAGCTGGCGGCATTGCGCGTGTTGACCGTCGGCGCGTACATGTTGATCGTGCCGCAGGCCGTGCAGAGCGTCCCGTTGACCCAGATCTCAGCCATCCCGTAGTTCGGCCCGCTCTGGTAGATGACGGTCAAATTTCGATTGCTGACGCTGAAGACGTACTGTGCGCCTATCGTGGACGTTGACCATTGAAAGCCGCCGGCGGCTTGAGCATTGGCGACGCGCGTCCAGACGCCATCCAGCGGCAAAGCCAGCAGCGTTTCCTGTGAGGGTGCAGCTGTCGCCGAAGACAAGCGCCTGGGCATAGATGGTGCGGCCAACGCAGCGCGTGCATCGTTGGGAATACGCACGGCGTCCAACGTGACGGCTGTGCCGCTTGAGCCAGGCGAACGACGGCCTGTGCTGACCAGCGACACCACGTACGGGCCAGAGCCGTAGACGGCCTGGTTGATGATGATGTGCATCATGGCCTGGGCCTGAGTCGTGGTGGAGGAGCTGTAATGGTCTATGCTGCCGCTCTGCCAGGTGCAGGTGCTGCACAGCTGCCCGTTGACGTGTACTTCCATGATCCCGCCATCAGGACGGGTAGTGTAGTACAGCAGGAATTGGTCTCTGCTGGTCACGAAGCGCACAGCTGCATCGCGCGCGCTGGTCTGGCGGTAGCGACCGCCGCTGCTGGCAGGCAGTGCGACATCGACCCATGCGCCGCTGTAGACCAAGGCGGGATGACTCTCTTGGAGCGTGGGTGGCAGGATCGGTTCTATGCGATCCAGCGACAGGCCGAATGAGCCTGTGTCTGGCCGAAGTTGGACGCGGTAGACGTTGCTGTAGCTGAAGTTGGCGCCGTCCATCGCCACGAAGTTCAGCTCCCACTGGACTCTTTGTGTGCCAGGGCTGTTGAGCGGCGCGCTTGTCGTGCCGATCGCCGCTCCATTGCGGAAGACGTGCGCGCGCACACTGCCACTGTAGGCATTGAAGAGGGTGGGGTGGCGATAGTAGGACACGTACACGCCTTCTGCGCCTGTCGTCTCAAATTCGACCTGAGGATAGCGTCCGTAGGCCAGGGCATAACGTCCGCCGCTGGCATCGGCGCTGAGTATGCTCGTCCAGCGGTAACCATGTTCGACTGCTTCGCTAATCCCCGTGAGGACAACGCTGTGATCCGTCTCCTCACGAGCTGTATCTGACCAGACGACCCACTGAGGTTGCAACGCCGCCACACCGACGCCAAAGCAGTTGGCAGGAGTGGTGTTGCATCCACTCTGAGCGCTGGTGCGCGGGGGGCGTGCCTGGCCCAGGAAGTAAGTGCGGAACGCCGAGAGGCGCGCTGCGTCGCTCAAAGAAGTGTAGTAGTTCAGGTAGCTGCCGAATTCCAGGGCTGCAAGGCCTGCAGCATGGGGTGAAGCAGCCGAAGTGCCGTTGAAATCTGGCGAGCGTGAGGTGCGCGCATTGGTCGGAGCGGAGAGATCGGGCTTGGGCAGGCCTCCAGTGGGACTGGTGCCGCCTGGGCCAAGCGTCGGGCCACGACTGCTATAGACAGCAACATCTGGGTAGCGCTCGGCTGACCAACCCCAGCCGCCGTGAGGCTTCACTTCGCTGGCCGCGACGGCGAACACGTCGGCGCTATCAGCGGGGGTGGCAATGCTTGCGCCTGAGCTTCTGATTGCAAGAGTATTTTGAGAGATGAGCTGCAGGTGAGCCGGCGCCGTCGAGCTGAAGCGCTGGACAACTACGCCTATTTGAGCCATTCCAAAGAATGTATCGCCGTTACAGGTGCTGCTGTTGGCGACGATTGTGCCTCCCAACGACTCGCTAGGCGTGAGCGAAGGTAGACCTTGATTGCCGAATGCGCCCGTCCAGAAGCGCCAGCTTGCGCCTCCATCAGTGCTTATCACCAGATACAAATCCAAGTCGACGCCGCTAGCGTTGCCAGTACGGCTGGGATTCCAGTCTGACCAGCGCAGCAGGACATCGTAGAAGAGGGAAGAGCCGCGCGCGCCGCAATTGAGCGTGCCAATCTGATTGACTGTAGTCCCACCGAAGTCTTGCACGGTCACAACACCCATGCCGCTCAGGTTCATCGTCGTTGATGACCAGGCGCCATCCCAGGTGTGGCCATTGTAGTTACCCGCTGAGTTGAACCACAGCACGCCGGCGTCCGTCGCGCGCTTGACGATGGTGTTCACTTCCCCCGTCCCATCGCCTGCGCCATAATTGTTCCACGCCAAAGACATGGTGACGATATGCACGTTCAGGCTGAGCAACCAGTCTACAGCGCGCCCCAGGCCGCTGATCGTGGTCACATGGGCAGCGTAGGCCTCGGCGGCAGGTGCGATGTCGCAGACAATTTCGGCGACGTTTGTGCCGTGGTCGTCCCAGCTGGAGAAGCTCCAGACGCCAGGATTGGAGAAATTCTGGTAGCCGCGCACGCAGGCTGTCTCTGGGCCGGGCAGGCCAGCAAAGCCGATGTCGATGATCCCGATGCGCACACCTTGTCCGCGCACACCACGCCGATGATAGGCGTCTGCCCCCATCGCATATAAGCCCTCAGTGACATTGACGCCCGTCTGTGTGGTCTGAGGCTGGCGGGGACGGCGCACGCTGTAATCCCCTTCCAGCCGTTCTAGGTCGGTCAGGCGCAAGGCCGGGAAGTCGTACTCCAGGTAGCGATCATAGCCGTTGTGGTAGAGGCCGCCCATGCTCTCCAGCAGAGAGCGCAGCCGCAGCGCTTCGGCTTCGTCACGGGCTGCAATTTCGACGCGCACGCGCTGGCCATCTGGCGCAACCTGAATATTGGCTTCGCGAGCCGTCTGCTGAGCGGCAGGTAAGTCACGAGTCTGGAGTTCCTGGGCCAGCTCCAGCAGCTCTGCTTCTACGCGGAGCGACTTGACGCCCTTGCCAATCATCAGCTCCGTCGGAGGCGTGGCGCTTGCGGACAGGTCGGGCAGAACCAGCGGAGTCGGCGTCACTTCTAGCGTCGGCGCTGGACTTGGTTCAGCAGTCGCTTCGGGTGTGGGCGTCGGTGGCTCAGTCGAAGACGCTGGCGGCGTACTCGTCGCTTCTGGGCTGAGAGTAGGGGATGGATCGTCAGGAGGCGAGGGAGTATTTGAGGGGGTTTCGGTTGGCAAAACTGTAGCCTGAGTGGGCAGTGTGTCTGTCTCTGGGGTTTCTTCTTGTGCAGCGCCCCATGCTCCGAACAAAACTAGAATAGTAGTGAAAACGAGCGCTCGCAATGACATTGGCTTATGATCTCCTAGTCTGCTATGCACTAGGTCTCTTTCTTTAACTGAGTGTACCAAGAAGAAAGGCAGTTTGAGTCGCATAAATTCGTTAAGATATACTTGAGGACTATAACCTGGGGACGAAGACGTAATTGAGCTAATCCATGCTTTAACGATTGTCTTCTATGCGCGTATAATCAGGTGAGAACCGCCTGCCTAGCAACCGCCAGGCTTGGTTCGTCGCCGCTCAATCAGCGCCCTCGAAGACCGCTGAAGCCACCGCTGACCCAGGGCTTCGCTGCGCCACTGAAGTCAGCTCTGGCATTGCCATCATACAGGCTGCGCTGAAAGCGCGGGGAAAGCACTGGCTTGAAGGCTCTTGACTTTGTGGAAGTGTCTCATGATCTTGTCGGCTGAACAATCAAAAGCTCTGCTAGCTCTGCTGAGCGACCGCTTCAAGAAACACATATCGCGCCACGCAGGGCTAGATTGGGCGTCTGTCCAGGCTCGCCTGGAAGCCTATCCTGCCAAGCTCTGGTCACTCTACGAGATGGAGCGCAGCGGGGGCGAGCCGGACGTCGTGGCTTACGACGCAGTCAGCGGCGCTTATGTCTTTTATGATTGTTCCTCTGAAAGCCCGATGGGGCGGCGCAGCCTGTGCTACGATCAGGTCGCCCTGACCGCGCGCAAGGCCAATCAGCCTCTCGGCAGCGCGCTTGGCATGGCGGAAGCGATGGGCATTGAGTTGCTGGACGAAGAACAGTACCGCGCTTTGCAGACGCTGGGACAGTTCGACCGCAAAACGTCCAGTTGGATCAAGACTCCTCCTAAGATTCGCCAGTTGGGCGGCGCGTTGTTTGCGGATCGTCGCTACGATACTGTCTTCATTTATCACAATAGAGCATCCTCGTACTACGCTTCGCGCGGCTTTCGGGGCGCTCTTATCGTTTGAACAGCACAGGAGCTACGTGTTATGAAGATTTACACCAAGACAGGCGACCAGGGCGAGACTAGCCTGTTCGCGGGTGGGCGCGTCCGCAAGGATCACGCGCGCGTCGAAGCCTATGGCACGGTAGATGAGCTGAATTCGCTGCTGGGCCTAGTGCGCAGCTATGAGCTTCCAGCTCAGGCCGAAACCTGGCTAGAGGCGATCCAGAACACCCTCTTTGTCATTGGCGCTGACCTGGCGACGCCGATGGACAGCCATCCTAAATGGCTGGTGCGCCTCGATGAACGGCCTACTGCTGCCCTAGAGCAGGCCATCGACCAAATGGACGCCGACCTGCCCAGGATGACCGCTTTTATCCTGCCTGGTGGCGTGACTTCCGCTGCGACGCTGCACGTGGCCCGCACAGTGTGCCGCCGTGCCGAGCGCGTCTGCGTAGCTCTGGCCGCCGATGAGCCGATCAACCCGCTAGTGATCGTCTACCTGAATCGCCTGTCTGACTTTTTGTTCACGCTAGCGCGCTGGGTGAACCTGCAGGCTGGCGAGACTGAGACTAAGTGGCTCTCGCGCGGCTGAAGACCAAGCGCGCATGGCCTGCGACGTGATGGCAGGCCATGTTTCGCTGTGAGATAGATAGAGCAAAAATCTCAGCGGCGTCCACTAGCCTGCTGGCGACGGCGTGCCACTGCATCGACGACGACGGCCACGATCAGCACGATGGCTGTCAGGATGAGGCGCTGGCCTGCGCCCAGCCCCAACAAGAACATGCCGTTGTCCACGCTGGCGATGACCAGCGCTCCGAAGAAGGCGCTGCTGACTTTGCCGCTGCCGCCATAGAGGCTTGTGCCACCGATGACGGGCGCGGCAATGCTGTTGAGCAACAGCTGACCGCCGCCGGCGTCTGGGGCGACAGACCCCAAGCGCGAGGCCAGGATGATCCCACCAAAGCCAGCCATCAGGCTGCACAGCATGAACACGCGAATGCGAATCGCTTCCACGCGGATGCCTGCACGGCGTGCGGCTTCTTTGTTGCCACCCACTGCGAAGATGTAGCGCCCAAAGCGCGTCTGGGTGGCGACGTAGGTGAGGACGGCCATCATCAGCAAGACGATGAGGCCGATGAAAGGGACGCCGCGATCCTGGTTGGCGACGGCGATGAAGGCGAAGGTGACGGCGCTGAGGATGACCATTTGCAGGATGATGGCCTGTGGCGGCTTGGTGGACAGGCCCATCTTGGCCCGCGAACGGTAGCTCAGGAACTCGTTGAGAGCCAGAGTCGCCACCAGCAGGAAGCCCAGCAACCAGCCCCATGCTGGCGGGAAGAAGGAGCGCGTCACGCCTAGTACGGTCTCATTGCGGATGTTGACCGTGCCAGCGCCTCCCATCATCAGCAGCACCACGCCGCTCCAGGCCAATTGACCAGCCAATGTCACGATGAATGATGGTAGCTGGAAGCCAGAGATAATGCTGCCTTGCAGCAGGCCAATCAGCAGGGTCACCAGCAGCGCAACCCCCATCGCCACGAACCAGGGGACGATCACCGGATCAGCGATGCCGAAGCTGCTCAGATCGAGCGGTCTCTCTAGCAAGCGGCCCACGATCACTGCCGAGACGCCAGCCGTGTAACCTGCCGACAGATCAATCTCGCCTAGCAGCAGCACTAGCACGATTCCGTAGCCAATCGTCGTGAAGATAGACGCCTGGACGATGAGGTTCACCAGGTTGCGCGGGGTGAGGTAGTTGGCATTTTGCGACTGGAAGATGAGCGCAATGACGATCAAGCCGATGATGATCGGCAGCGAGCCAATGTCGCCGCTCTTGACGCGGTTGATGTAGTTCTCAATGTACTCGCCGAAGCTCTGTTGCTGCCTGCTCTTTTGCAGAGCATCGATGAAGTCGGGCGCGCTCTTGGATTTTTCACTCATGGTCTCTCATCCCTGGGACGCGGTTGAGCTGGCCCGCGGTCATCTCGCGCACTACCGATTCATAATCCGTCTCCTTGACGACCATCTCGCGTACTAGATAACCCAAGCGCAACACGGTGATCCTGTCGGATACCTCAAAGATATCGTGCAGGTTATGCGAGATGAGGACGACAGCTAAGCCGCTATCGGCCAAGCGGCGCACTAAATCCAGCACTTGGCGCGTCTGAGCCACGCCGAGCGCAGCAGTAGGTTCATCCAGGATGACGACCTTGCTGTTCCACATGACGGCTTTGGCAACAGCGATGGATTGGCGCTGGCCACCACTGAGAGCTGCCACCGGCAGGCGCACCGAGCGCAGAGTCGTCACCGACAGGCCAGAGAGGGTGCGAATGCAGGCTTCTTCCATCTCTAGTTCGCTCAGGCGGCCTACGCGTGAAACTTGTTCGCGACCTAGGAACATGTTGGCCACTACGTCCAGATTATCAGCCAGGGCCAGGTCTTGATAGACGACCTCGATGCCCAGCGCTGAAGCTTCGCGCGGGTTGTGGATGGTGACGCGCCGACCCTCGAAGTAGACTTCGCCTTCATCAAATGGGTAGATGCCGGCTACACCTTTGATGAGCGTACTCTTGCCAGCGCCGTTGTCGCCTACCAGGGCCATTACTTCGCCAGGGATCGCGCGGAAATCGACGTTGGTCAAGGCTTGCACCGCGCCGAAGCGCTTGCTCACACCTCTGAGTTCAAGAATGGGTTGCCCAGACAATGCTATGCCCTTTCAAAAGAACAGGTTGCCTATATGAACAAGGGGCGAATTCGCCCCTTGTTCGGTCGTGCTAAAGGGTCAGGTCAGGCAGTTTAGCGCTCACTGGCGGGCGGGCAGAACTGCTCAAATTCACCGACGCAGATCTCTTCCCAGGTGCGGAAGCCATCGGCGATGACGGTCTCGGCGATGTTGTCCTTCGTCACGCTGACGGGGACGAGCAGCACGCTGGGGATGTCGTTCGTGCCGTTGTTGACCGTGCCGCTCACTAAGCCGCTGGTGTCCCGGCCCTTGAGCAAGGCGATGGCCAGGGCGGCAGCGGCTTCGGCTTCAGCCTTGATGGCCTTGTAGACGGTCATACTCTGGCGGCCCGCCAAGATGTTCTGGATGCCGCCGACGGTGGCGTCTTGCCCCGTGACGGGGATGTAGGGCAGA
>JANWYT010000022.1 GCA_025055175.1 Anaerolineae bacterium
GAAGCAGCCATCAACTAAGCTCCACGCAACCACATCAAAAAAGCCTGAGAGGCGCGATGGTCATCCATCGGCGCCTCTCGCGCTTGTCGTGACGAACACTAGACTGAATTAGCAGCCTGAAAGCGCCGCGGGTTATGGACAGATGCAGTCGTCTTGAGTAGAGTAGAGTCGTTAGCAAAGGTGGAGTTGCTGTATGGTGGATGTTTCTCTCGGTCTGGCCTTCATCGCTGGTCTACTATCGTTCATCTCGCCCTGTGTGCTACCTCTGGTGCCGGCCTACATCGGCTACATGGGCGGCCGTATGACGCGAACAGTAGCCTTGCAAACCATCGGAGGCGATAAGGTCAGAGCTGACGAGCAAGGGCTAGCGCGAGCTAATATGCTGTTACACGGCCTGAGCTTTGTGAGTGGTTTTACAGTAATCTTCGTCTTCATCGGCCTAGCGACGACGGCCTTCGTCAGCGTGCTGGGCAGCGCCACCAGCATTGCCACCGACATCATCGCTCGATTGGGCGGGCTGCTGATAATCGTGTTTGGTTTGCACTTTATGGGCGTATTGCCCAAGCTGTTCATGGCGCTGCGCGCGCGTCCTGCTGTGCTGGCTTCGCCACTGTTCACGTTGGTAGTCGCGGTGATTGTTGCTGCTCTGCTGCTGTGGGGCTTTGTCGATCCTACCTTTGCTCTGCCAGCACTGGCGGCATTCGGGCTATGGTTAGTCATGGGTGGCGCATTTAGCAAACCCAATTTCTGGCCGAGCGTGCTAGATCAGATTGAGTCTGTCTTCTATGGCGACACACGACCCAGTGTGCAAGTTAGTGGACGCGAAGGCCTGGGTGGCTCGTTCTTGATGGGCGTCGTCTTCTCGGCAGGCTGGACGCCCTGTATTGGCCCGATTTATGGCGCTGTTCTGACGCTGGCCGCCAACACTGGCGACGTAGGTCGGGCTGCGCCGCTACTCGCCGCCTACTCGCTGGGGTTGGGCGTACCTTTCATAATCACAGCCCTCCTATTGGATCGCGCCCAGGGAGTGCTGCGCCGCTTACAGCGCCACATGCACAAGGTGGAGTTAGTCAGCGGTGGTCTGCTGATCCTAATTGGCGTGTTGGTGGCCAGCGGACAGTTGACGCGCATCACCCAAACGCTCGGCAACAACTTCGCTGACTTCTCCTTTCGCGTGGAAGCTTGTGGCGTCGGCTTCTTCAAAGGCGAAATCGCCTTCAACCAGATTGGTTCATGCATGGGCGGCACGCTCACCCCGATTGCGCTCAACCAGGGAGCAGGTGGCACGCTTAACGCTCAGACGACCCGCTTGGAATACGTCTTTTATCTGGAAGACGCGCAGGTGGTGGCAGTAGAACTGCGCAACGCGCCTGCTGGCTTTGCCCCTGAACTGACGCTCCTGAATGCTCAGGGCGAGGTCATTGCCGACAGCGGCACGCCAACGCTGATTGATGGACGCGGCCTGGCCTTAGAAAATCTGGCTCTGGATCAGGGCAGGCAATACAGGCTACTCATTAGTCAGCCCAGCGAAAGCCCTGAAGCTAGCTTCCGCGTGCGCATCATTCCACAGCCAAGCCGTTGAAGCCGTCTCACCGTCTATCACGCCGCCTACTAGCCCTGCTGCTGAGCGCAGCAGCCCTGGCCATCGCCTGGCACGCTGGGCTGCCTGAGCGCGCGGACTACACAGGCCAGATTATCGCGGGGTTGCGCGTTGCGCCGGAGGTCAGAGCCTACGCGCCCCCCTTGCGCGTTGTAGGCTTAGACGGCTCACTCATCGACAGCGCCAGCTTACCCCGTCCGCTGCTGCTCAATTTCTGGGCCACCTGGTGTGAACCCTGCGAACGTGAGATGCCAAATTTGCAGCAAATCCACGACGAAGGCCTGGCTTACGTGCTGATCGTCAACCAGGCAGAGACCGCAGGAGTAGTCCGCGCCTGGATGGCGCGGCATGGCGTAGGCTTGCCTGTCGGGCTGGACGATGGCCAAGCAACGAGGCTGTATCGCGTCACTGGTTTGCCCACGAGCTTCATCGTTGCTCCCGATGGTAGAATAGGGACGATCTTTTACGGTGCAGCAGACGCCGAACGTCTGCGCGCTGCCCTCACCCCCTACTGCGCCATACCTTGAAGGATTTGTCATGCCAGAAGCATCAACCAAACAGTCTTGGGCGCTCCGTGCCAACCTATGGGTTCTGAGCCTGACGCGCCATTGGCTGCGCGTGGCCCTGGTCATCATTGGCGTGTTTGCCACCTTACCTTTTGTCGCTCCCACTCTGATGAAGTTAGGTCTGACAGGGCCAGCTTCCTTGCTCTACATCCTCTACAGCCCTCTGTGCCACCAGTTTGCCTTTCGCTCCATCTTTTTGTACGGTGAACAGCCCTTCTATCCGCGCGCTATCGCCAACACGCCCTACATCCCCTACGAAACCTACGCACTGGGTCTAGAAGAACTACCTGAGGCGAAGTCGGCCGATGACTTCAGCGTCAGCTTCTGGATGCCAGCGCGAGCTTTCGTGGGCAATGAGCAGATGGGCTATAAGACGACGCTCTGCGCACGCGACGTAGCCATCTACTTGGCCCTGTTCAGTGGCGGGCTGATCTACGCCATTCCCTACGTACGGCGCAGATTGAGGCCGCTGCCACTGTGGATTTATATCATCGCTGGACTTGGGCCAATTGGCCTAGACGGCATGAGCCAGCTGCTGAGCTATGAGCCGTTCAACTGGTGGCCGGCTCGTGAGACAACGCCCTTCTTCCGCATCGCCACTGGCGCACAGTTTGGCTTGATGAACGCTTGGCTCATCTTCCCCTACCTCGAACTCTCCATGCTAGACGCGCGCCGCGACATCGAAGCCAAACTGCGTCGTGCAGGCTTCGCAGCCTGATTAGGTAGGTGAAGTAACCCGACAAGAACGAGGGACATCCCCTTGCAGAGGATGCCCCTCGTTGTGCGCAACAGGTTTGTACTAGTTCTGCTGCCAGCCGAAGGTTGGTGTCGGTGAAGCAGTAGACGTGTTCGTCGGGCGCAGAGTGGGCGTGGGCAGCGGCGTATTAGTCGGCGGGCCAGGCGTCCAGGTGAAGGTCGCCGTTGGCGGCGGTACGGTCGGACGCGGCGTGGGCGTAGGCCCAGGTGTGTCAGTGGGCAACGGAGGCTGCGTGGGCGGGGGCGGCGGATTCTCGCTCAGGAAGATTTGTCCCCAGGGCCAGCTGCCACCGCCGCCACCACCTGAGCCACCCGGATTACCGCATCCAATGCGGAAGCGCGAGCCGTTGAAATCGGATGGATGAATGCGCGTTGGACTGCCCACCAGGTCGAGCGTGTTGCTGCCAACTCCGGTGAAGTCTAGATGGATGAGAGTCGTCGAGCGTGGCGGGAAGGTGTAAGCCACATCTTGCGGATGACCACCGTCTAGCCACTGACCAGCCGAAGTGTCGTCGTACACTGTGCGGTTCAGCTGGTTGGGAGCTACCGGTGGGTTGAAGACAGGGCTGGGACGATGGCCGCCGCTGTTGTTCTGCCAGACGATGACGCCAGAGCCACCCGTCGCCGGGATGTCGTTGGCGCTCGTGCCACCGACGACCATCCTGACGAAGCGCAGATTGTTCACCTTGTGCGCAGGCCAGACCAGGTCGAAGCCAGCAAAAGGCGCTTGAGCGTTGCGATCATTGATGACGCGCAGCGTGACATCACCACCAGGGGCAAAGCCGACAAACTCCACGCGCAGCAGCGTGGCCGCGCAGTCCGGCGTAAAGGTGGGACTAGGCGTGAAATTGAGAGGCATAGGCGTAGGCGTAGGCGGTCGCGGAGGCGTCTGAACAGTCAGTACACAGTCGTTGACCTCTGTCGGATGGTCAAAGTAGACTTTTGTGCCTGCAAATTCCCAACCAAAGAAGCCCAAGCCAGGGGCGCTGGTGTTGTCTAGGCGCGAGACGCCAGTGATGGTCACGGCCAGTTCCTGCTGCTCCGTTTGACGGAACGGGTCGCCTTCCAGGAAGAACACAGAACGACCTGGCGGCGGCGACGGAGGCGCACCGATGTATGATGTACCGTCAATGTTTGTATCGACGCTGTTCTTCCAGACGTTGTTACCCTCCCAGAACAGGCGCGTGTTCAGCGTCATGAAGCGGACTTCGGCATTCGGATTCGCGCTCTTGAAGGCCACCGCCGACGGGTTGTCAATCTGGAGCTGATAGCCTGTGAGATAAGTGGGCTGGAAGTTCTCATTGCGGGCGTAGACCACCAGCTTGTTATCGACGAAGACCAACGGCGTAATGCTGATCCTATCGCACCTGAAGGCGTCTGGCGTGTGGGTAGGCGTGATGGTCGGCGTCGCAGAGGACGTCGGCGTGATAGTCGGTGTCGCCGTGAAAGTGGGAGTTGCTGTCGGCGGCGCAGGTGTGGGCGAGAGGAAGCCAGGTTGGCCAGAACCACCAGGCCCTAGGGCGCGTTCAGCGCTGGTGATGCGGAACGTTTCATTGACAGCCGAACGGCGCGCTTGCAGCTGTACATAGCGCGCCAGGCCCAGCGGCGTAATCAGCGGATGATTGTAAGTGACGATGATCGTCAGCGGTTCGCCAGGGCCGCCAGCGTCCTGCCAGGGGACGTTGTAGTTGAAGGTCTCCTTCCTGGGAGCGTTAGGGGATGTATTGGCTGGATTCTTGGTCTCCTTGATGATACAAGCTCCGGCTGGAAACTCTGGGTCGTTGATGGCTGTGTAGTAGCGCAGCACACGGTTTTCAGGCAGAGCCAGGTTGTCGTCTGGGTTGTCGACGATCATGCTATCGTTGTTGCCGTAATAACGCGGTCGCGAGCTGCACACCACTACGTTGAACCAAGCTGGCTGATCGATGAAGGGCGAGGGATTCGACCAGGTCGTGCGGAAGAAACGCTCGACCATATCGCGCTGCGTCTCGCCGCCGCGTATGCGCGTCAGTGGCTCATCCAACGCCAAGCCGGCTGCGCCACGCCGCGCTTCATCGTAGATAGAGATGAGGCGCAACATGTCTTTGCGGCGCTGGAGCGAACTATCGTCAGGATAGCAGTCTTCCAGGCCGTACCAGGTCAGATAGAGGTGTTCTGAAGCGTTGAAGCCCGACGCAGGTAGTTTGTTCCACACCTTGCGGTAGAGCTGACCGCTGTCGTAGACGTAATACTCATCAAAGACAGCTGGGCCGCCAACTGACGCTTTGAAAGCATCCAAGTCGAAGCCATCGCCTGCCGCATTGTTTTTGGGCATATGAATGGGCGCGAGGTAGTTAGCTTCGTTATAGGTGCGTCGATCGACCGTACACGGCAGCAGACCGTTGGGATTGCTGGTGCTGTCGTGCAGCGTCAGCGTTTCGTGGTACTGGCCCGTGATGGCGTAGCGTGCCGCTTGGCGCGCCGCGTTCTGGATCGTCACCCAAGATTGGAAGAGACGACCAAATTCGATGACGCCAAATAGCAGGATGAGCAGGATGGGCAAAGAGATGGCGAATTCGGCCAGCGTTTGCCCTCGGCGATGAGCGATCCTAGGATCGCCTTGTTTAGTTAGCCACATAGTCCACCTCGATTAGCGCGAGAGCCGCGTGAACATACGAGAAGCGATATCGTTGAAGACGGCCTGCAAGCCATTGGCGTCGGGCGCGTAATAGTAGTTGCCGCAGGCCTGCTGGGGCGGCAGCATACCGTACATGCGCCACTGCTCGTCCAACGACATAGTGCCAGGATCGCCAGGCAGATCGTCGGCGTAAGTCGTCGGATTGCCAGGCTGAGGACCATCGTCAGTCTGGCAAGGGCCGCGTCGGCCGAAGTTGCTGTTAAGCAGGAAGCCCTGCGGCACGCTGTTCTTATCTTCTAGAATGTCTTGCCAGTAATCGTGATCCATCTGGTTGTTGTCACCTACATCGGCAATGTAACGCAGCAATTCCTCACCAATGCAGTCCTCTGCGTTCAGTTCGCATAACTTGCGCGTGTGGTCAGGATTGGTGATGCTGTAGGTCATCGTACCTTCTGTGCGGCGCAGATACTCCAAGCCAAAACCGATGGTGAAGATGGTGGGAAGTAACGTGTTGGCGTCGCCTTCATTGCGGCGCAGGCCGATATAGTCAGCCCAGTCGCGGGCGTAATCGTCGGTGTCGTAGAGGAAGTCGCACCAGTCGCTGTTGCTGTTGGCAGGGCTACGCACCATCAAGTCAACGTCATACAGACGATTGTTGAGGCGATTCCAGTTCAGCTCTTGCTCAGACGACTGAGGGCCAGGACGAGAGCTATTGAGGCGGTCATTCTCGCCGAAGAAGGTGTAGTCGCGATCGCCTAGCGCCGGAACGACACGCTCTACGCCTCCGACTACGCGTTTCACCTGCGGCAAGGTATCAACAGCATTAGGGAACATGAAGTTGGGACGGAAGTTGCAGAAGCGCCGCGTCAGTGGGCTTTCATCCGCGCAGACGGGCTTGGCCACCGCAAACGGCTCGTTACCCGTCGTCATCAACTCACCAGGGTTAGCAACCGTACCAAACGGGCAAACGCCGAAGGCACCGTACTGGCCGCGCACGCCGAAAGCGCCCGCGCCTGTCGAGGGGTTGGTAATGCGGTACTTGTAGGGATCAGAAGGCGTGAGTGGTTGACGATTACGGCGCACCGGATCGCTTGCGCCAGCGCCGCCAGAGCTGAGCATGACCATGACCCACACTGTCCCCGATTGGCGGATGGTGCGCGGATTAAGCAGGGCATTGTTGGCTTCGCGCAAGGCTGCGCCGACGTTGCCAGTACGGCAGGAAGCCCAGTAGTCGTAGGACATTGTGTTGTCGTAGCCGACGATGTTGCCGCTGCTGTCGCGCGGATAGAGAGGACGTGTGCCGTTGCTGTGCGTGACGACGTAGTTCACCCAAGCGGAATTGCTCACGGGGTTGGGGTCGTAAGGATTGTTGGGGTTAGTTGACTCGTTGGGCATGCCAGAATTCCACATGCCGTTCAGGAAGATAGTGCGTGGGAAGACCAGCGCTGCATTGTCGAACGGACATGCGCCATACGCTGGATAGATATAGCCCTCTGGTGGAACAGTCGCGCCACTAGTAGCGGCAGCAGCTGTGCCAAATGTGTGGTAGTTGATGTCGTTGGGGTTGGGATAGGCGCTGAAGTTGACGGGGACAGAACGGCCTGTGTCTGCGTTCACAAAAGCAGCGTAGCCTGTCCAGCGGGCCGTGAGGCGCGCTGCTGAGTTGTCGTAGTAGCCTTCATCGTAGACGTAGAAATTTGGCTCGGCGCGCACGCCAATCAGGTTGGTCAGCGTGACCTGAGCATCATCCGCATTGTCGATCATGCCGCCGATGCGTTTATCTTCGTTGCGCTGGTTGTAAGCTGTCTGGGCTTCCGCCATCGTCAAGCCGAAGTAGCCATAAGGATTGACCAGGAAAGCGCTGCGGTCGTAGGTGACGAAAGCCACGCGGTCGCCGCGCGTGAAGTCGATACGCTCCAAGAATTGTAGCGTAGCGTCACGAGCTTGGCGGAAGGGTTGGCACACCAGGTCTTCAAAGTTGCCGTCGCCGTTAGGATCGTTGCAGCAGCCAAACCAGTTATAGGTAGGGATGAAACCATCGAAGAAGACGCGATTAGGCGCGCCTGACAGCGCAGAAATAACGCTGGGAGGCGTAGGGCTACCTGGAGGCTGCAGCAGAGAGACATACTGGCGCGTATCTTCGTCGTATAAGCCATACCACTGATAGGGGAACTGGCGGGCGGCATAGGGCCAGAAGCGCACGCGGCATTGCTGACGCGGATGATACTGCTGACCGTACTTGCGGTCGTTGGCGAAGGGCGAGGTTGTGTCGCTGCTGGGTAAGTTGAAGTAGTTGGCGTCGAAGTAGACGCGATAAGCTGTCTCAGAGGTTGGACGGTTGAGCGCGCAGCTATCTCCCCAGAGTACCTGGCCATTGACGCTATTACCGCATTTACCTGGCGGCGTCGTTGGCACACCACCCGCATACTCCAGACGATTGTTTACCACTGCCTGGCTAACGGCCAGCAAACTGTCTTGGCGCACAGCGTTCGGGCCATCGCCACGCCAGAAGGCGTTGCGATCCGGCGCATTGGAGGGAGGAGGATTGCCATACTTACGGTCGTAAACCTCATCGGCACTGGGAGGGATGTAGACCACGCCTAGGCCGATCTTGGCCCAGTCTTCGACGGTCGTGTAACGCGCCATGCGCTCTGACACATCCATAATCAGCACCACGTCCAGGGTCGCCGTCTCAGACATAGAAGACGCTTGCAGACGGAAGTCGCGCCAACCTACTAAGCGCAGGAAGGTCGTCGGTGAGATGATCTGTGCTGTTACGCGCACCAGTTTGGACTGATCGCCACGACACAGCTCATCTGTGGGACGAGCGTCAACTGGGATTGACTGACAAGTATCTACCAACACATCAACTGGATTAATGCCATGAAATTCGATCATCTGGCGCGCCGCCAAGCTGACCGAGGCGATGCTGCGATCCGAGCGCATTTGATTGGCTGCCGCAATGGCCGCGCTGTCCACCGCGCGCGCCAGTTGGCTATAACGCACAAACATCAGCGATACGTCGGTCGTAATACCGACGAAGGCCGCCAGCGCCACGAAGCCAATAGCCAGCAGGATGATCGACTGGCCGCTGTCATTTTTACGCAACCAGCGTTTAACACGAGCGGTGAAGGTCATCGTCTTCTCTCCCATTCCACTGTCTCAGGGTGCAGCCGGTGGCGCGGCCAAGCGATACTGGATGTTCGGCTCCATTGAGGGCAGCGGGAAAGCCGCCCAGACGGAAATACGGACGTTGTTGATGTCTCCGAAGAAGTTGAGGATCGTAGACATGAAGGGGAAGTTGAGCAGCAGATCGTGCATCCAGTGCATCTCCACCAGCAGAATGCCTTGATTGGGCAAGAACTGCGCTCGTTCGTTGGCAACCGCCCAGGCACTATTATAAGCGTTCAGCGCTGCAATGTAGTTGGGGTCGCTTGCGCCACCAGGGTAATCGCTAGGCCTAGGCTGAGACGGCACGTTCCGCCAGAGGAAGTTAGGCAAGTTGAGCAGGCGCTCCACGTCGTCGCTGCTCCACTCCGAGCCGTAGCAAACGCGTGTACGCGCAGGATTGGGATCAGGCTCTTGCACGCGCCACTGGCCTGTCCAGACAAAGCCGCGCTGGGCCTCTGGAGGGGTGTCAGCTGCTGCCAGCTCGATCCTCACGCCGTCAGCGCGGCGATCGAGGTTACCATTGTTGATATAGTCGAAGGGATCACCACTAGTGTCCGTCGCCCAGTTGCCACTGGACGTGCGGTAGAAATTGCATTCGTTGGCGCTCTCAGGGTAGCGCCCCACCACAATAGCGCTGAAGCCACGCGGGTAACGCCCTGCCGTTGGCGCGCCTGCCGCATCGAAGTCACGAGTGATGTTGAAAATGCGAGCCTGCTGCTCGTAGCGCACCTTGTACTCGCCGTAGCGCTGTGCATAGTTGGGACTGCCCCTCGCAGGCGGCGTAGGGAAGGTAACGCTGCTGGGATTAGCGTTGTTGACAACCTGCACCGAGAAGACAGAGACGACAATGTCGTCTGGGAAAGGGATCACATTTTGGATTTGGCCAAAGCGGTCATAGATCACTTTGCCCACATCATCCGTCGTGTCAGCTCGGCGACCGCGCAAAGTCAGCGGATCCATCGAATTGAGCATGGTACAGATGATGTAGTTGTAGAAGCCACGCCTGCCGCTGTCGCAGCGGCGGAAGAGCTGCGTCTCTGGCGGAACGTCCAGCGCGGGACGCGCCAGTAATGCCCTCACATCAGCGTTGTTCAGCACGTCACGGTACACCACCGGATGAATGGTAGCCTGCTCCGTCCACATGAGCGGCACAAGATCGGGCGGAGCAACAGCGCCGGCGCGCGCGCCAACGCGCGTCACCTCCAGCAGGATCAGGTAGTGATTGGCGTACCAGCCAATCTCCACAATGCCCACCACCATGATAATCAGCAGCGGCGTGATGAAAGCCAGCTCAATCAGGCTCTGCCCATGCTGGCCCTGCTTGTCTCGACGCGGCGCGCCGTCCAAGATGCGCAGTACTGCCTTCAATAACTTGTCCATTATGGCGTCACCCATCTACTGAAAAGAATGCGCGTCGTCTCGATCATACCATACTCACCTGTAAGGTCTTGATAGAGTTTTGTCAAAGAGTCGCTACAGGCTCTTCATTCGGGCTTCGCCAACCGTGCGCGGCGCTTGGCCAGGTCATCATCGACCTCGGCAGCACGCACCTCGCGCTTGACCTCCTCCAAGACATCAGACTTCTCTTCAACTACAGTCTGCTCGTAGCTGGAGACCAGTGAGCTGAGTTTTTCACGGGTTTCGTCTAGCTTCTGGGCAATTTTGCGCGCCAGCGCTTCGCCTTTGGCGACTTCAGCTTCGCCGTAGCGCGGCTTTTGCTCCGTCGGAGCGTTCTCAGAGGCAGTTATAGGAGTCGGTGAGGCGCTCTCAGCAGAGGGAGCTGCAAGACTAGGTTTGATGTTCAGCGGTATGTTTGACGACTCCTCATCGCGTTCTACCTGCACCACGACACGCTTGGAAGTAGGAGTCTCTGCAGGCTTGGTCGGCGCACTCAGGCGATCTTCCGACTTGGTCAAGCGTTCGACAGGCGGTGTCGGACGTTCCTCGGTGCGCGTAAGCGTCTCCGCTTCTTCGCGTTGGCGAGCATCTTCCAAAATAGCTTCGAGCTGGCTGACTTTAGTCACGAGTTCCTGTGTGACAATATGATGTTCTCGCAGCGCTTGTTCGGCTATCTCTAGATCGGCTTGGGCGCGGCGTAGTTGAGTGAGGGCATAGCGCGCCTGAGCCTCGTTGTTCTGGCGCAGATAATCATCGGCTTTGGCATCCCACTGGGCAATCTCGGCATGCAGCTCATCGACGCGGGCTTGCAGCTTGGCTTCGTGGCCCAAAGCGTCGTCTACACGCTTCTTGAGAGTGCGCAGGTCACCATCCAGCCCCAGACGTATGTCGCGGCGCGACAGCACTTGGCGGCGCATACCCTCGTCGGCTTCATCACTCAAAGGACGGACGATGTCGTTGATATGTGCCTGTACCAGCGTGTTGAGCTTCTCGAAAAAACTGGGCATGTCCTCGTCTCCACAACTTAAGGCTGATAGTCACATTATACGCGACTCTAGGGCGCACATTGAGCCTGCCAATCCAAGCGATAGACCGCCATCGGCGCTTGACCGACGCGCCGCGCCATCGAGTCAGGGTTGGCATAGAGCAAACACAAGCGCGGATCGGCAGGATTAGCGTGAGGAAGTTGATCGGGGAAGGCCACCAGGTACTGCGCTCCACGATCCTGAAGCCAAGCCCACATAGCGTCGCCGTCGCGCACGAAAGGTATGACCTCCGGACTGATGAGGCCGGCAATATCCAGCAGAGCAGAGCGCGGGGCAAAGTAGCCCAGCGCACCAATGTCATGGGCCGCCAACAGCGCTTCATCGGGTAGATTATCGCGAATCCACAGGGCCGACTCGATCATCTCGCTCTGGATGATGGCCACGTCCACGCGGCGCACTTCAGCACCCATGAACAAGAAATAAGCCATGCTGAGCGCAGTCGCCAGCGCCAGCGCGCGCCCTAGCACGCGCCCGATCAAGCTGCCACGCCCCCAATGAAGCCCCCAAGCTAGCCCGACCACCCCCAGCGTAATCAGAGCAGGCAATGCGGGCATGACGTAGCGCCCATGCTGATAAGCAGCGGGCAGGCGCGCGGCGTATAAACCAACCAGAGCGATTGTCCAAGCCAGGGGCAGTAAGCATGCCCAAGCGCGCCGATCCTCTCGGATTCGTTGTGCCACGCGCCGCATATACAGCGGCAGAGCCAAAACCAACAGGACATGTCCACCGGCCAAGATGGCTAGAACCAGGTCAAGCCAGCGCAGACCATAAGGCAGCGCCAACAGCGGCGCGTGCTGAGCGAATTTGGCGTCAGCAGTGTTGGGCAATAGGCCACCTGTCAGGCTATAGTTCAGAGCCAGGTAGGGCGACAAGATCAGCAACGAGCAGGTGGCCATGAGCGCCAGCGCGCGCCAGCGCAGGCCACTCCAGCCCCACAGCAGCACCAAACCGCTCAGCAGGGCCAAGACGCTGCCCTCTGGACGAGCCAGGGTTGTCAGCGCTGCCAGCGCCCCCCAGCCCAGCGCACGCCCATCCGTGGGCGTCTCTAGCAACGCGAAGGTCTGTTCCACAAGGGCTAGCGTCAGCAGCGCGAACAAAGCCGTCTCCATGCCTGCCGTCCCCGCCCAGAGCATGTGCCAGGTCGTCACCAATGCCAAGCCCGCCCACCAGCCCACGCCGCGTAGCGGCTCAGCCAAGCGCTGGCCCAGGCGCGCCCCCACTAGCCCCAGACCAACTAAGGCTAGCAAGCCCAAGCCGTGCGTCCAAAAGGCGTAATCCAGGCAGAGCGCGTAGCCCAGGGCCAGCAACGTAGTATAGAGCGGCGAAGTCGAAGCGGCGCTAGGCTGGCCGGGAATGAAAGCCCACTGGCCCAACAGCGCCAAGTTGCGCCCGTAGACCTGATGAATCCAACTGTCATCGAGTGGGAAGCCAAGCCCGCCAACCGTCAGGTAGAGCAGTCCGCCCGCCAGAGCGGTCAAGGCCAGGCTCAGGCTAGGGACGAATCGCATACAAGCCCTCCCAACCTTCTATGGGCTGTAAGAATGGCGGCAGCGGCTCCCAAGCCATGCGCGGCGGCAGATTAGGTGGCTCGAACAGCACATAGTCCACGCCATAGCGCGCCGCCAGCAGCGGAATCACTTCAGGTGGCTCGTTGGGGATGACCACCCCGCCTCGCCCTGTGTAGTAAAAGAACTGCGCAGAGTCGTTAATCATCACTCGCGCGCCCTCTGGCAGAAGGGCGTCTATTGCCGCATAAGGATTGCTCAGGTTGAAGGCGCGCCTGGGCAGAGCAATGAACAGACTCAGCCACAGCACCAATGCCGCTGCCGCCGCGCTGAAGACGACCTGCGCTGTGCCGACGCGCCAAGCGCGCCGCCGACGCGCTATCCAGGCTGTCGCTTGCTCAATGCCCATCAGACCTAGCGCTGTCCAGGCTGCCAACAGGCCTGCGCCGGCGTGGAACATGCCGCCGCGCGCGCTGGGGAAAGGGAACAGCAGCGGAAAGGCCAAGTGGATTCCCAGGGCAAACCAAGCTGTCGCCCGCCAGAAAGGTTGTCGGCGCACTTGCCAAAGCGCCAGCAGCATGAAAGGAGTCAGGACGATGAAGCCTTCTACGCCGATCAGGTTCTCTAGGGCTTGGCGCAGGCCGTACCAGCGCGTCGCCAGCAACAGCGGCCAGCCGCCCACTGCGAAAAAATCCTGCGGGTTGGCTTGGGGCGGATAGCGGAACAAGTCGTCGTATTCCGTGTACCACAAGGCCTGTGTGCCACCCAGTGACAGAGGCGTGCCGATGGCCCACAGATTGCGCATCCACCAGGGCAGCATAGCCAGGCTGTAACCCGCGACGAACAGCGCCAGCGCTGCTATGCGCTCGCGCCAAGAGCAGGCCCGCCCTGGCCAGAGCGCCACCGACCCGCCTACTGCCACCAACAGCAGGCCATCGCTGCGCGTCAGGTGTGCCAAGCCTGCGCATACGCCGGCCACGCTCCAACGCCATCCACCGCGCTCGGCCGCCAGCCCCAGGCCAAACAGCGTCGCTCCACCAAACAGCGCGTAAGGCGCAAAAGTGTCGGTCGTCCCCCAAAAACGCAGGTAAAAGCCGCCGCTGATGGCCATGAGGCCCGCCAACCAAGCTCGTCGCAGCGTGCCACCACGCAGCGCCGTATGATAGGCCAGCAGCGCCGCGCCCCACAAACACAAGGCCAGCGCCGCCTGCAACCCCAAGTAGCCGCCAGAGGCCAAACCCAGCGCGGCGATAGTCGAGGTCATCGGCATCCAGTAGAGGTGAGAAGGAGCAGGCAGCGAGTCGGGCATGCCGATGTACGTCCATAGATACTCATCGACGTAGCCGCGCCCAGCGGCGATCTGCGCAGCTGCGTTGTAGTGGTAGTAGGCATCGGTGTAGAAAGGCTGATTGCTGAAACTGGTACAGGCCAACCAAGCCAGCGGCAAGCTGATGAGCGCGAAGGCCCAATGAGCGCGATGTCGGGCCGTCATGGCAGCACCTCGTAAATCTGGATGGTCTGGCCCCGGTAGACCAGACGCAGCCTGTCTGACGCGCCAGGCCACCAGCTTCCCAGCGCGCGCGCCCAGTCGTCGTACCACACGTAGTCGATCCTCTCCAGCATAGCCAACCGCTCCGCTTCCCCCGTCTGCGGATCGTAGAAGCGCCGCACTTGCGCGATCTTGCGGTCGAAGTCGCGCGTCTCGATCCAATGCCCTAAGCTGACGCGCCGCCCAGTGAGCGCTGCCAACAGGCCGCCGCTGCCCAGCCCATCCCAATCGAACGTCGTCCAAAAGACAGCACTGGGTAACGTAGAGTTGCGCACCCAATCATAGGCCTGAGCCTGTTCAGCGTCATAGAAGACGCGCGCACTATCGGCGCGGCTCAGTTGCGACACATTGCCCACCATGAGCAGCAGCGGCGCAGTCAGCCCCAGGCCCAAGCCCACCAGTCCCAGCAGGTTGGCAATCCGCCTCCGATCCAGACTGTAAGCCGCCCAGGCCGACGCAGCCAACAAGGCTAGCGGCGTCTGCACCCCCAGCAGGTAGCGGCGTTGCGTTTGCAGTGGCGCATAAGCTAGGACGAATGCTAGTCCAGCCCACAACGCCAGCACCCACCATAGGCGCTCGGTGCGCAGCGCAGGCCAGACGACGCGCAGGCCCATCAGCAGCGCTAACAAGAATGGAGCATACCCCAGCAGTAGATATAGCGGCGGCGGTGATAAGGTGATGTTCTGCGCGCTGAAGGCTTGCCAGGTCGGATCGCTGCTTAGGGCAACGAGCTGCGCTAGCGTCAGCGCGCCGTATAGAGCTAGGAGTGGGACGAGGGTCAGCGCGCGCCGCCACCCGACCAGGATCACGCCACCCAGAGCCAACACAGGCCCAAACAGCGCCGCTCCATAAGGCTGCACGATAGCCAGTGCCGCCAGGATCAGAGCTAGACGTGATGAGCCGCCCCGTCTATGTTGCCAATCGTCTAGCGCCAAGATAAGGCCGATGTGCAGCAGGATAGCCGCTGCGAAGTGCGGCATGATGAGCATACCCAGGAAGGCGTAGGCGTCGCTCAGCCAGAATTCGATGGACGCCAGGCCTTGCGTGATGTGCGGCGCAACCAGGGGCAGCAGCCATCCGTAGCCCATGAGCAGCGTCGCGGCCAGCAACGCCCACCAGCGTCCGCGCCCCGCCGCCAGCAGCCGCACGATCAGCCGCCATAGCCCCAGCACTACCCCCAAGCTGAGGGCGAAGCGGGCCAGATGGTAGCTCAGACGTACGTCCAGCGGCAGTAGCGCGCCTAGCAGCACGTAGAAGCCTTGTACTCCCAGCAGGCAGGGGTGACGCTCAGCGGTGAAGGGCAGGCAGTAGGCGAGTTGTCCCTGCCGACCCTGCCATAGCTTAGCCAGGTGACTGTTCACGTCCACGCTCACTCCGAACGGCTCAACCAGCGCTCCACTGTAACCGCCGCCTGGCGGCGCTGAGGCGAAGCCTACGACATAAGGTGTGACCGTAAGCAAAGAAAGCAGCAGACCATAGGCCCATACCCCCAGCGGAAAACCCAACCATTTACGCTCCATTATGCCCCATGCTCCACTGTGCGCGGCATGTCTGCATGTTCGCGGAAAGGTGCATGAGGATCGTTCCACCAGCGCTGCCGCGTCGCCATTAGAAGGCCGAACACCAGAAACGGCGTGGGCAGGTACACCGACGGGTGTTCGAATTCGCCCTCTACCGTCAGCAGGAAGTGCGCCCACTGCGTTAACGCCAGCACTAACAGAAAGAATGTCGCTCCAACTGTCGCACCACGCCCCTGCGCTGTCCATTCGCGCAACCAAAAGACCAAAGGCAGTAGGAAGACGACAAAATGAGGCGTGGCCGTGCGCGGCGCGACCATGTGCGTGACGACTAGCGTCAGCACAACAGCCCATAAGGCGCGCTCATAACGGCTCTTCACGATCACTATCCACCAGACCCAAAGGAGGTAGGCGTAGAGCGCCAAGTTCAGCCCCGCTTCGATGAGCTGGCCCAGTCCACCCCGTACGCCCCATTGGCCCGCTTCGTCTTGGCCCAGCCAGGGATAGTGAGCCAAAATCCAGACAGGGCTACCCAGGGCTGTATATGACGGATAAAGCGCCACCTGCGCCAGCCAATCGCTCAGCCAACGCGGTGCAACCAGGAAGGACACCACCACAAGACCGCCGAAGACTGACGCAAAAGCAATTAGGAAGCGCCAACGTCGCAAGCCCAAACCTAGCAACAGCAGCGCAGGCACAAACAGGTAGCCCATCTGCGGCTTGATAGTGGACAAGGCGAGGGCCGCACCCGCCCACGCGTCCTGCTTGCGCACTAGGGCGACCAGCGCTGCCACCTCCAGGAAATAAACCAGCAAGCCAGGCTGGCCCAGGATGAGGCCGCGCATAGGGAAATACGAGAGCAGCGTGAACAGGAACAGCGCCGCCAACAGCAGTGGTCTAGGTCGCCAGCGGAACAAGTCCAGACTCATGACCAGCGCCGCCAGCAGCAGAAATTCCAACAGCACCATGAAGACTGCTGATGCCCAGGGATAATCTAGCCAGGCCAGCGGCAACAACGGAAACAGAATGTAGAAGGGGTAGGCGAACAGGCCAGGGTCTTCATCGGGCAAGGCGGGTCGCCCGTAAATCACAGCATGAATGCGAGCCGTCGCTTCGTCGCTGTAGGGATCGATTCCTTCCAGCCAGAAGGCTCGCAGCGGAATGTAACGCGACACAAAGTCGTTGTGACCTGGATATGGCGCAGTCAGCACGTCATGGGTGATCCAGACGTTGCCTACAAACAGGATCAGCAGCAGTGCCGCAAACAATCCTCTGGCTCTAAGAGTCATGCCTGTCCCTCTCGTTCGTAGCGGTACAGCAGCAGGTCGTTGAAGACTTGCGTCTCAGTGCGCTCGTAGCCTGCTTGCTTGAGCCAAGCCAAAGCCTGCGCCCATTCAGGCCTGCCTGTCGCGGCGTATTCGCGCTCAGCTCGTGCATAGATGACGATCCACAGGCGCGGTGCGTTCCCCGCCGCCGTCGGCATGTCAGGATCGGCCAAGAAGCTCAGCGCTTCTTGGGTGGGCAGGGCCAGCGTGTCTTCAGCAGCGCCCAACGAATCGGCCAAGTAATGCTGGTCTAAATCAGGGCCATAGTAGCGCCCTGGCAACGCTGAGAGCTTGTTAACGTGGATGAGGCGATCTCCTGGGCGCCAGTCCTCGCGCACGTCTTCGATCAAACGATGAACAGGCGAATAGGGGAAGGTGTCTAGGCTGTACTGTGCGTTCAGACCCAAGACGCTCAGGCCCAAGAATAGCAGCGCCATCAGCACGCGCAGAGGGCGCGGCGTGCGCGCATGACTTATCGACCAGCCGACGAAGCCATAGAGCATAGCAGCGCTAGCGATCAGCGAACGCTCCAAGAAGACCGGCTGAAGCTGTGAGACGAACCACATGAGCGCCATCGGGCCAAGCCACAGCGCCACTAAGAGGCCTGCGCTGCGCGCCTGCCGACGACTCGTGGGCTTGCGCAGGGCCATGAGCCAAGTCAACAAGGCCAGCGTGAGCAGGGCCGTACTGCCCATCAAGCCCAGCAGCAGGCCCTCGGCGCTCAGCTCAGCATAGACTGTCAGGAACAGATAGAGGGTCTGAAAGAAGTCGGCGGGCGTGGGCTGCGTCACCCAGTAGTACGAACGCACCTTGTCCAGCTGCGCGGGCAGATGGATGATCCAGGGAGTGTAGAGCAGCAAGGCCGAGCCTGCCCCCAGGACGAGGCCAATCAGAGCGTCGCAGCGCCGATAGCGCAGAGCCAGACTCAGGACGATGAGGCCTAGCACCACCAAGTAGAAAGCCGCCAACTGCTGCGTGTACATAGCCAGCGCTGCACACCCACCAAAGCCCGACCACCAGGCCCAGCGCGCCCTATCGTTCGCGCGCCAAGCGCGCAGCGCACACCAGGTCGTCAGGATGAGCAGAGTCGCCAGCAGGCTGTACATGCGCGCTTCTTGAGAATAATGGACGTGGAAGCCCACTAGCGCCGTCGCCAGCGCTCCGAACAGCGCTGCTCGCTCGTCCAACAGGTCGTGCAACAGAGCATACAGCGCTGCGATAGACGCCAGGCCCAGGATCACGCTCCACAGGCGCACGACGAAGACGCCCTGGCCGAAGACACTCATCCAGGCGTTCAGGCTCAGGTAGTAGAGCAAAGGGTGGATATCCGCCGCCCCACCCAGTACCGGCGTCAGCGTGCCGTAAAGCATGGCGTCCAGGCCCTGACGAGCGAATAGCACCGCAAAGGCTTCATCGTACCACAGGCTACGCTGGCCCAGGCTGGGCAGGCGCAGCAGCAGGGCCAAGCCCAGGATGAGCAGTAGGACGAAGGCGCGACGCGGCATGTCAGGACTCGGCGCTCTCGCTGGTAGATGGTGGACTCAACATAGCGTCCAAGCGCGCCAGGGCAAAGTGAGCTTTATGCACCAGCAGATCATCTTTCGACTCGGTGCAGCGCAGCAGCCATTCTCGCGGACTATTGGCGCGCACAGCCTGCACGATGGCTTCACTGCCGTCTTTGAGACAGGCGTCAAGGGCCTGCAACGCCTCGTAGTTGGCCTCCGATGGGAACTGCATGCCCTTATCGCGCAGCAAGGCCAGCAACGGGCCAATCAGCAAGTAAGGACGCGCTTTGCTCAGGGCGAACAAGACGGTTGCCGAGTCGCCAGGTTTGTTCCTGACCAAGGCGACGAGGTAATGGATCGTATCAGCTTGGCGACGCTCATCCAGTACCAAACGCACCAACTCGCGAGGTAGATTGCCCTCGTAGTTCTTATCCTCCATCGGATTGCTGTGGCGCTCTAGCACCAGAGCAATCTGGAACAGGGCGTTCTCGCGCTCGTCAACGTCGCGGTCGACGGCTAGTCGCAGCGTCTGCTCCCAAACTTCCATGATACGGCTCACAACGTCTCCTCATCTTTCTAGGGTCAGCAGCGGGTTAGGCTGTTGGCGAAGCTTGCGATAGAAGGCCCATCCCAGCCCTACCAAGATGGCGCTGCGGGCTAGGACGACCAGCACCCACAGCGAGAACGACGGATGACTCGGCTGGAACACGCCGCCTGCGTCTCCGGTGCGGATGAACAAGAAAGGGTACTCCACAAAGGCCAGGACAGATAGCATGACCACCGTCAGGACGCCGTCGCGGCTCGGAAAGACCAGCAGAGTCAGCGGGATAATCTGCGAGAGCCACTGGGGCGACCAGCCCTGCGACTGCAGATAGAAGACAATGAAGGTCAAGCCGACGAAGGCTATCAAGCCTAGCGAGTCAGCGCGGCGCACTCGCAGGAACGCCGCCAGGCCCAGGGCCAGCGCTACACCCAAGCGCAACCAAGAGGGTATGCGCGGTGGATTGCGCTCTCCCACACCCTCATCCACGCCGTCGGCGCGCAGGTGGCTTTCAACTGTGCCGAAGTTGCCCGTCGTGTAATTGCCATCGATCAAGGCCCACACTGTCTGGTAGCTGGGCTTGCCGAACTGCGCCGTCAGCGAGATGAGTGCGAAGTCGGCGTTGAGAGCGAACAGCGGCACATAGGCCAGCGCGAAGACTGCAAAAGCCGTACCTGCGCTGAGCGCAGCGCGTCGCCAGGGCCAGAAGCGTGCCAACGCTCCCAAGACCAATAGCGGCACAAACTTCACCAGCGCTCCAATCCCCAGCATGACCCCTGTTAAGCGCGGCCTGTTCTCCAAAGCTAGGCTGATCCCGCCTAGCAGCGCCAGCGTAGCCCACGAGTCGAAGTTCCACCACATAAAGATCGTCGGCGCGAGCAGGACAGCATAAAGCCAGGCCAAAGCCAGGCCCAACCCTTCTCCGTGTAAGCGCGCCCCAATGCGTCGCAACAGAGCCAGGTTGCCCACTTCAAACGTGATGGCTAGCATCCCTAGCACCAGCGACCAATTATCATAGCTGGCCTGAGCGCCCAGCAGCGCATGGACGCCAGTCGTCGTCAGATACCACAGTGGCGGGAACTCACTCCACCAATCGCGGAAGGGCCACAGGCCCTCGTCTTCTAGCGACGACAAGACGTAGTGGTAGAGTCTGTCGCCGCCCGCGCCGATGCCACGCTCCACCCCGTCGATGAAGAAGGGCGGATAGGCTAGCAGCAGCGAAGCGCGGAAGGCGACGAACAACATCAGCAGCAGGCGGAAATCAGCCAGCAGCGGAGGGAACTTCAGCGAGTCGTTCATGGCCCGCCCTCCTGGTCGGCCCGAAGCTGATACAACACTGCCAAGTCGTCACCATACAGGCGCACCCAGGCGGAATCGTCGGCCAGCGCTTGGGCCAGGCCACTACCCGTTTCGATGAGCGCTAGGCGAATCCCGTAGCGTTGGAAAGCAGCCCGCCAATCCGTCCGCGCAGTAGCGACATCTAAGTAAGTATAGAGGAAGTCGCCATACAAGTCCGTCCGCCCGTCGATGAACACAGGATACTCTGGAGCGAAGAACACGAGGTAGCCACCCCAATTATAACTGTTGAAGAGCTGGCCGAGCGCGCCCGACTCGCGCAGCGCTTGGGCAGCTCGCACAGGCAACAGGCGCATCCTGACGTCTTCCACCGTGCGCGGCGCGATCACCCCCAGCGCATAGACGATCACCGCCGCCCAGACGATCCCCAGTAGGGCCAGGTTCAAGCTCGCCTGGCGCGGCGTGGGGCGGCGCGACGGCAGCGACCATCCGCGCACCCTCAGAGCAGAGTCGGCTAAGTGACTCAGCAGGGGCGCACAAGCTACTGCGAACACGGCGATGTTGCGACCGTAAAGCAGAGCCAAGAACAGCGTGCCGCTCACCAAGAGGAAGCCTACTGCGTCCAGCGGTGCGCGGCTGGCCCAAGCCGCTCCAAACAGCATCACTATCAGGCCGATGAAGGGCCAGGTCTCGCGGCCTTGGAAATTAGGTGAATTCCATTCTTGAATGAAAGCGCGCAGAGCATCCATGCCCACCGTCTGAAACGGCACGAGAGCATTTTGCAGACCATAGGGGCTGATGAGCAAAGCCACACCGCACAGAACGAAGGTCAACGCCAAGCGCGGCAAAAAACCAGGTGTGCGCCTCGTCGGCGAGAATAGGCCGTTTAGTGCTTCCCCCACGCCGAAAGCTAGCATGAACAAAAAGCCGATGGCGTGGCCGGCATGTAAATTGCCCCACAGGATCATCAGCGCAGGCAAGGCGAAGAGCAGGCGCGTTTGACCGGCTCTGGCACGGTAGAGCAAAGCCAAGAACAGCGCACTGAAGGCGAAAGAGACCATCTGCGGACGCGCTGCCCAGAAGACGGCAGCAGCAGCAGCAGCCAACACTAGCACAAAGCCGCGCAAGATGGCGTGGCCCTGGCAAGCACTGTACAGGGCTAAGACACCAACAATGGCCAGCCCTGCTGTCCACAGCGCTAAGCCAAAGTCGCCCAGCACGCGGTACAGCGCAACCATGGCGAGCTGCGCTCCCCAACTGTGGTTGATCCAGGGTTGACCTCGGAGGGTGTGCGAGAACGGATCGGCGTAGATCATGCCTTGACTGAGGGTGTATTCGCCGCTGCGAAGATGCCACCAGGTGTCGGTGTCAGCGGGTACGCGCCAGGCGATGGCTAGCACCAGAGCTGCCAACACGCCAACTAGCGTTCGTTCGAGAGTCAGGGCGCGCACGTTGTCAACGCTCCTACTTGGGGTAGATATTCCTGGGGCAGCACGTCGCGCAGGAACTGCCAGCGCGCAAAGCTAAGCCAGCGCTCGTCCTGGATGATGGTCATCGGCGCAGGCCTCTGCCCTGCGATCACTTGCTCCAGGCGCAGCAGCGGCGGCCAATCCGTCGCCAAACGCCGAGCCTGAGCCAGCGCGCGGCGCGCCTCGTCCCGATCGCCTGCTTGGCAAGCCAGAGCCGCGCGGTTGACCCAGGCTGAAGCATGATACGGCTCAAGCTCAGTATAGCGCAGATAACCTGCTCTGGCCCGCGCCAGGGCCGCCGAGTCGTTCGTCTGCCAGGCCACCAGCCCGTAGAGCAAGGCCTGCTGTAAGAGATATACGGGCTGATACGGATCGGCATCAACGAGAGGCTGTAAAGCTTGAGCAGATGTCAGCGGCGCTTCGTAGGCGCGGCTGAGGACAGCGTAGGCTTGACGATACAGCCCACTATTCCATGCCCCTGCCCCAATGATTGCCGTCCACAGCGCCGTCATGCTTAGCGGATGACCCAGCCTACGCCACGCGGTCTGCATGGGCCGTGCGTTCAGAGGCAAGCAGGCCAAAACGAACAGCAGCAAACCGATGATCGCGATAGCAGGCATCATCGACGGTGTATCGAACAGATGGTGGACGCTGTAAGCCAGTAAGGCTGCTCCCGCTCCCCATAGCGTCGCGCGGTCTTCATCCTGGGTGAGGTTTTGCCAGCAGGAGCGCACTGCCAAAAAAGTCGTCCAGGCCAAGACGATCAGGCCCAACAAGCCTAGCTCCGCTGCTACCAACAGAGCGAAGTTGTGAGGATGGCTGTGCGGCTGATTGGTCGGGGTGGGATAACTGAGGGCCAGGCGATGACCATAAGTGAACAAGCCCTGCCCAAACAACGGCGACTCGCGGAACTGTTCCAGCGCGGCCTCCCACAGCAGCAGGCGGTAATCAGCAGTACGACCCGCCTGATTGAGCGAGGCCAGCAGCAGCGAGGCTAGGATCAGAGCCGCCGCTATGGCTGAACCGATCATCGCCAGCACAACGCGCTGCTCGTGCCGCGCGGCTTCACGCCAGCGCGCACAACTCAGCCAACCCGCCCGTCGCAAACTCAAGAACAGCAACAACCCCACGCCACAGGCGAAGCCTAGCAACGCTCCGCGCGAATTGCTTAAGACAACGATGAGACCGCAGATGGTGGCATATCCTCCCATGAAGACGCGCTCAGCACGCCGTGACGCCCAAGCTCGACCCAATGCCAGCAGTCCCGTCGCGCTCATAGACGCACCCAGCGCATTCGGATTGCCTAGCAAGCCGACGGGTCGTATTAGACCCTCGCCACGCCCCCAAGCGTTGACCACCTGCCAAAGCGCAAAGAAAGCCCAGATCAAGCCGACGATCAGCAGAGAGTCGATCAGGATGCGCCGACGGACGCCATTGGCTAAAACATCTGCCAGCAGATAGAAGCATGATAAATACAGGCCTACGTAGCCCAGCGCTTCGGCGCTGCGCCGCCAAGTTGTGCTGTCTGCCAGGTTGAAGGCGATGGACGTAGCAATGGCCAGCCCCCAGACTACGAAAGCTGGGTCATAGGGTGTACTGTGCCAACGCCAGCGCAGGCGATAGCGCAGGCTCAGCCAGACGACAGCACCCAGCCCCAGCAGGCTCAGCGTCAGGGGTTGAGCATCTACCAGAGCCAATAACCCGTTGAAGGTCAGGCCCAGACTGAGCAGGTAGGCTAAGACCAGGGTGAACAAGCTGCGCATGGCGAAACGAGCGCTCACGAACTATCCTTGATCTGTCCAATCATCCTGAACAGGATATTAGCGCACAATGTCCCGTTTGCAGATTGCTGATTTTGTTCGTCCCGCGCTTATCGCGCCGCTGCTGCTGCTGGTCTATGCCTATGTGTTGGTAGTGAGTTACGACAATCCGCTGGCTCTGGTGACAATTGGCGCACGCTACGCTCCGTCCTTCCTAGACGCCTATGCCTATAGCGCCGAGGGCTACGATGGCCAGAGCGTCTATTACATTGCGCGCTTTGGCTGGGAAGCCATACCTTACCTAGACGTGCCAGCCTATCGTCTGCAACGCATCTTGCTGCCTGTCCTAGGGGCGGCACAGGCGCGCCTGATGGGTGGCACAGAGAGTCTCCACTACGCCCTGCTGATCGTCAACCTGCTGGCCCTGAGCGGCGGCACTTTGGCCCTGGAGAGGCTGCTGGAGCATTTTGATACGTCGCGCTGGTTAGCCCTGGGTTATGGCTTGTCAGTAGGAGTATTCGGAGCGGCGCGCCTCACCACCACCGAGACGCTAGCTTACGGGTTGGTGATCGCTGCGCTGCTGTCAGCAGCGTACCACCGCGTAGGATGGGCAGCAGCCCTGTTAGGACTGGCAGGCCTAGCTAAAGAGACGACTCTCATCTTCGTAGCCGCTTATGGGCTGTGGTGGGCTGGGCAGCGCGACGCAGTTCGCCTGGGCATGACACTGGCGCTGGGTGGTGGGCCTTTTGCCCTGTGGCAAATCGTCCTTTACGGTCAGGTAGGCGCGTTCGGCGTGGGCAGCGGCGGCGAACAAGCCACATCGTTTGAGCTGATCCCGTTGATGGGCGTGCTGCGCATCCTCGCTGAAGGCAGCCTGAGCATTTTTCTGGCCCTGCTGCCAATCTTGTTCATCTTCGTGCTGTTGCCTACGCTGTGGGCGCTAAGTCAGGTATGGCGCGACGTGCGCACCGAGTGGGCCAGCCAGCACAGAGACTATCCACGCACGGAGCGCAGCGGTATCAGCGTCTGGACATGCTTCTTGGGCCTAAACGCCCTGGTCATGCTCTTTGTGCCATTCTCCACCTACCGCGAAATTCTGGGCATTCTGCGTTTCATCGTCGGCTTGCAAGTAGCCCTCATCGCCTATGCTGCTTTCAAGAAGCAGCGCCGAGTCTTGATTTACAGCACGCTGTGGGCGCTGACCTCGCTCTTTGTGATCTTATCGGACGCTGCCAGCGCGCCCTAGCTTTACTGCCCGCTCAAGCGCAGCACTTGGCCTATTGTGCGCAGCAGGATGTTCACATCCAGCAGCAGCGATTGATGGCGAATGTAATACAAGTCATACTGCAACTTAATCAGCGCGTCCTGGTCGTCTGCGCCGTAGCGATAGCGCACTTGCGCCCAACCAGTCACTCCAGGACGAACGAGCAAGCGCGTGCGATAGAACGGAATTTTAGCCTGCAGGCGGCTCACGTGTTCTGGTCGTTCTGGACGCGGGCCGATCAGACTCATCTCGCCTTTGAAGATGTTCCAGAACTGCGGCAGCTCGTCGAGGCGCGTTTTGCGCATGATACGACCGAAGCGGGTTACGCGCGGATCGTTCTGCTGGGCGAAGACTGCCCCAGTGTGGCGTTCTGCGTCCATGACCATCGAACGAAACTTGACGATTTTGAAATGGCGACCATTGCGACCCACCCTCGTTTGACGGTAGAAGATTGTCCCCGGCGAATCTAGGCGGATGAGCAGAGCGATCAAGGGCAGGGACAAACCCAGGACGAACAGACCCACGATGGAGACAAGCAGGTCGATCAGGCGCTTGAGGACAGGATATATGTCATAGCTAGGGCGCTCGCCTATGGGCAGAACAATCATCCAGTCGTCGCCGACGTTCTCTATCGGCACACGCTCAGTGATACGTTCATAAAGTAAAGGCATAGGCGTCAGAGTGACGCCGCGCTCGTAAGCATCCATAATGGCCTGGAACATCTCCCCGCTGTGCTGAGTCGTGGTCATCACCAATTCGCGGATGTTGTCGCGGTTGACGAAGTTCATCAAATCGCGGGCCGTGCCGATGATCGGCACGCCCTCAATTTCTCCACCAACCTCTGCTTCTGTGCCGATCAGGCCGCTGATGGTATATGCTCCGTAGGCGAAGCGCTGGACAGCCTGGATGATGATACGCGCGTTGTCATCTGTGCCGACGATGAGCAAGCGACGTGGCGCGCTGGCCCAGCCCACCAGCACGGGGTTCAGTACTCGCGAAAGCGCCAACAGCAAGAAAGACGCCACGCCGTAGTATAAGATGAACAAGCGCGGCAGAGCGTTGCGATCCGACAGGAAGAAGACGATCAGGTAGACGACCAGCAGCTGCAGCGTAATGACTAGCAGCCGTTGAATGCTGGCCATGCGCCGCGTCGCCAGCGCTAGATCATAGTAGCCATTGGCGCTGGCCAAGACAAACCACAGCGTTGCCAGGAGAAAGAACCAGCTTGCTTGAGGCAGCAGAAAATCCAGAGTGAAAGCATAATCGGCCACTCGCGACCAAACCCACAGGGCGATCAACACAGCGAGGACGACTGCTAGGGCATCGCCGATCATCAAAGCAAGGCGTCGTTCTGAAAAGCGCAGTTGCAGGCGGCGGCGCGGCGGACTGGGTGAAAAGAGCATAGCGAGCTTCGCTTTAAGGCACAGCGCTGAACGCGCTTAGCTTGCAGGCCAGGTCACAAAATCGTACCTCTACATCGCCGAAGGTGGCGACGAGCTGAAAATTTTGCAGGCAGTTCCCTGATCCTAGTTCACGCTCCAGCGGCCCTAACAGTGCAAAGTCGATGTAGTAGTAGCCCCAATTGCTGCTCTGTAGGCCGCGCAAGCGGCGGCACACAGCCTCGTCCTCTGCCTGATACCATCCAAGCACAGCCTTGTACTTGGCTTGGGGCTGAACCGTCTCACGATCATGACCATAGACAACGCGCGCGCCTGTCCAGGCTGGAATCCAGGGGCTGATAGCAGGCGATGCCAGCACCACATTCTCTTCGCGCAAGCGACTGCGCAGCCATTCCAAAGCAAAACGATAGGATGGCGGCGGCATGGAAACGACAGGTGCGCCCTGCACCAACGGTGCAATTGGTATGAGGGTCACGTACAGCGGGCCAATTGACAGCAAGGTCACTCCCAGAATGAACCAGCGCTGCTTGGCCCGTCGCCCCATGGGTGTCAACCAAACCTCCTCCAAGCTGCGCGTCGCGAAATAAGCAAGCGGTAGGCTGAGAGCAGTCAGAAAGGAAGGACGAGAGGGCGCAGCGAGGTAGAACGTCATCAGCATAGCCAGAAGCCATAACATCATGAAGCGGTCGGTGTCAGCTTCTAGGCGACGCAACGCTCGCACGAGTGCAGGCAGTCCAATCGCAATCAGCCAACTGAAACCCAGAGGAAGAGCCAGCGGATGGACATCGTTCAGCGAATGCTGCTGAATCCAGGTGGCGATGACGGGATTGCGGATCATCGTCAGGAAGTAGTAAGCAGCTAACGGCACAGAAGGGATGAATAGCCAGGCGATCCAGGCCAATTCGCGTTGCTGCACCTGGCGCATTTGCCACCAATGCGTCAAGGTCGTCGCTGCAAAAGCTAGGCCGAAAGGGATCAGCGCTTCAGGGTAGATGAAGCCCAGGGATAAGCCAGCCAATAGGCCCACCACTCCCAAGTTGTTCACCGTCGGCCATTCACGGTTCATCGGACGAAAAGCGTGGATGCTGACCACGCTCAACACCGCTAGGAGCGCGATAGCCAGGGGATAATGCACCCCAACTAGTGTCCCCAAAAAAGGAAAGGGCTGCACAAAGCGCAAGTCAGCGCTCCAAGTTTCTCCCGTCAACGTGGCCAAGAGCCAGCCCAGCCCCATCCCCAGGGACGCCAAGACGAAGAAAATACGCCTTGATCGCACTCGCACCCAAATCGTGGCGGCCAATTGATAAATCGACAGGTACATAATCAGCGACGCCAGCAGACGCGCTACGTGAAAGATGATGATGTTTGAGTCGACCGTCCAGCGCGAGAGATGACCTAGCGCCGTGTAGAGTGGGTTAATCAAAGCGCTGCGGTGCGCTTCGGGCGTATGCTGCAAATGAACGAGCCAATCACCAGCTTGCCCCTGCACCATGCGCGCCAGATAGGTCGCCACGTCACTGTATTTGTGAAGACCACCCATGAACTGGCCCTGAGCGCTCGGAACACTGGCGGCGATGAACAGTGGCGAGAACGCTGCAATGAGCAGACACACACTGACGAAAGCCACCCAACGCCATTCCTCACGTACAATGTAGCCTGTTAGCGTCGTTTGCATTGTCCAAGCCTTTGTGGGCAGAGGGCAGTTTGTAGTCTACAATAGTTCATTATAGAGGCGCGTTTCTGCCATGCCAACAGACGAAATGAACGACTATGCACACACCAGGACAGGCTCTCTATCGGCTCCAGGACGTTGAATTGATGATAGCGCGCAAGCGCAAGCGTCTAGAGGAAATTGCCCAGCTCCTGAGCGACTCGCAGGCCGTCCAGGCGGCTCAAGCAGCCCTCCAGGCAGCCGAAGCGCGCCTCAAGCCACTCAAGACACGCCAGCGTGACTTGGAACTCCAATTGCAATCCGCGCGCCAGAAGCACAAAGCCACCGAAGAGCGCCTTTACAGCGGAGCAGTGCGCAACCCCAAAGAACTTCAGGATATGCAACAGGAAATAGCAACGTTGAGGAGGCGCGACGCTGAACTCCAAGATCAAGAGCTTGAAGTCATGGTCGCTATCGACGAAGCTCAGGCCGAGGTGAGCGCTGCGCAGGCCCACTTGGAGCAAGCACAAGCTCAGCTTGCCGAGCGGCATGGCGAACTTTTCGCCGAGAAGCTGGCTTTGGAGCGCGATTTGGGCCAGTTGGAAGGCCAACGTCAGCAAATCAGCAGCACCATTCAACCTGAACACCTCAAGCTGTACGCCAGCCTCAAGCCCGGCAAGGGCGGTCATCCTGTCGCCAGCCTCAAAGGCACACACTGTTCGGCTTGCGGCATTGAGCAGACTTCCGTCGTGGTGAAGGCAGTCAAGAGCGGCGAGCCGTTCACCTATTGCACCAACTGTCGTCGTATCTTGGTCTTCGTGGGATGAGCTGCAATGGGTTTCCAATTCAACTTTAACGGGCCTTCTTTCCTCTTGGGCTTCGGTGCCGGCGTTCTGACCAGCGCTGCCGTCTACCGTGCCTATCGCGCCTACGATCAGTGGCGCAAAACCACTCTACAGACTGTGGACAACGAGAAAGTTTTCGTCGTTCAACGCGGCAATCGACGCTACACTACTGATCTGATCCGCTTATGCCAGACGAGTCACCTTTTTGGCCATCGCGTCCCCTTGCGCGATGTTTTGATCGAGCCGCGCTTCATCCCAATGCGTGCGCTGCCCAACGCACCAGATGACGACACGCCGCGCAATCCGTTCGAAGTTGTACCGTTCATCGTCGATTTTCCTGCTCTGCACGGGGTTTATCATCTGCCCACCTTGTCGGTTGAGCAACTCGGTCAAGGTCAGCGCGCTCTGGCCCTGATCGGGCCGCCTGCTAGCGGCCTGACGACGGCTCTACACGCCATTGCTTTGTGGAGCATGGGCCAGGTGAGCTTTGCGCCGCCTAAGGACAAGGTGGCGCAGCAGTTGGAAGCGGAAGAGTCGGCGTTGGACGCCAAGACGCGCGCCGAACGGATCAAGAGCCGCCTAATTTTGGCCCAGCAGGCCCGCGAGAAGTTCAATCTGTCGTTGGGCAAGGAGAGCCAAAGCGAGGAGGAGAGAGAAGAAGCGCGCACGCCCATCCTACGCCGTCTTGCCCCTCTCTTCATCCATTTGCGCGATGTTTCGCTGGACAGCGCCGACTATGGTGGACGCATCGATTCGGCTGAGCCACTGCTGCGCGCTCTTCAGCACACTAGCCGCCGACTCACTGCCAAAATCATGCCACGCACTATCTACAGGCTGCTAGACGAAGGCCGCGCTCTCGTTCTGATCGATGGCTACCGTGAACTAGAAGACGAGACACGCCAGGCCATCATCCATTGGTTGGGTCAACTTTTGGAGGATTACGGACGGAATCGCTTCATCATCGCCAGCCCATCCAGCGGCTACCAAAGCCTAGTCGACATAGGTTGCGCGCCCATCTTCATACGGCCGTTCGGCCCACGCCAACACGCCGAGCTGGCCTTGAGGTTCAACACACATTGGGGCAGGCTCGCGCCTGGACGGCCTTTTGATGCAAATGGCGTCGATCAGGCGATCGCCGAGGGGCGCTACCAGAACATTTATGACTTCACGCTAAACTTGTGGGCTAAAGCGCGCGGCGAGACGGGTGGCTATGCAGCACGCTGCCAAGCCTATCTGGCGGATCGCTTGAGCGATGAGGCGCTCAAGCCTTATCTACAACGTCTAGCTGTAGAACAGTTAGAAGCGAGTAGCTTTACGCGCCGCAGCTTTATCAAACGCGAGCTTGGAGCGGCTCTGACCAGTGAAGGGATGAGCGTGGCGATCAGCACCTTAGAAATGCGCCAGCTTGCTCCAGAGGCAGTTAAGGACACGGCAACCGATGAGGGAGAGAAGGTCCCAAGTGCATCCGAAGCGCCCTCTGTTGTTGAGACGGCTCAGGATAAGCAGGCCCAACGAGAACGCCGCCAGATGGCCCGCCAGATCAGCGCTGCTTTCACTGCGCTGCTCAAGAGCGGGTTGCTGCAAAGCCTACGTGATGGCGCGTATCGTCTACGCTACAACAGCCTGACAGCTCAGCTTGGCGCGATTGCTCTGGCCGAGTCGTCTGAGCCAAACCTCCATCTGCGCATGGAGCAAAGCACCTGGAGTTCGGCTCTCGTTTACGCTAACGAGCTGCTCGATCTTTCGCCACTAGTGAGTGAGTGTCTGCTCAGCATCCACGACGCGCGCCTATCCAACATCCTGCCGCTGTGCCATTGGCTACGCTACGGCGGCGCACAAACGCCGTGGCGCAACTTGCTCCTCAAGTTCTTGGGCAACGCCTTCGTCGCACCCAACCAATACAGCGCCATCCGCGAACGCATTGCTGCTGCCCTGGTCAACAGTGGAGACATGGGAACGCTCGTCATCTTCCGCAAGGCGCTCGGCAACAGCAGTCCTGTCGTCCGCCGATTGTCGGCACTCGCCCTGGGAGCGCTGCGCGACGCTGAGCTTGAGTCGCAGTTGATGAGCATGGCTCTGCGTGATCCGCAAGCCGAGGTACAGATTGCTGCTAGTTTAGCCCTAGGATCGCTCGGTACAGAAGACGGCCTGCTGGCTATGGTGGAGGTCTGGCAGCAGACACAAAATCAGGAAGTACAGCGCGGCATTGCTGAGACGCTGGCCAACAATCCCGAAGAAGGTTATCACACTTTGTACGAAGCTATACAAACTGACAACACGCTGCTGCGACGCGCTGCTGTTTGGGGCTTGGGGCGCATTGAGACGGATTGGGCGCTCATCGCCCTCAATCGCGTCTATCTGGAAGATGAAGAATGGTATGTGAAATCTGCTGCTGAGACAGTCTTCGCAGAGCGCTACGAGATCAACAAGCACGGCGTCCAAGATCATCCACCACTCAGCGAGCTGAAGTGGCTCAATGAGTGGGCCGACCGCGAGATTTATCGTGGGGCGCTGAGTAGCGAGTTGAACGCTGTACAGCGCCTGATGGCCGCCATCCAGAACGCGCAGGATGCCACTGTCCGCCAGCTTGCTGCCAGCATAGTTGGCCACCTAGCAGTTTTCGATGCCATTGAAGCGCTCTACCGCGCACTAAACGCGCCACAGGATGGTGTGCGTGATGAGGCTCAGCGCTCGCTGATCCAACTGGAGGAGCGCCTGGGTCAAGCGCTGCCGCTGCCGCTCTTGGCCTGATTTTCAAGGTGGCAGGACCTCGCGGCCTGCGGGACAAGGTAGCAGACGCTCTGAGTCAGTGTGGAAAGCATAGGTGGTATCACCTGCCTGGAAGACGAAGCGATAGCCATTGAGGACGATAGCTTCGTAAGTCTGGCCAGGCTGGGGGCAGCCCAGGCTGGTATCAGGCCAGGCGAAGGCACGTGCTTCGCGCACGACCAAGCGGCGCATGGGCAAATCTAAATCTTGGGCCAAGCGCCGCTGGGCTAACAACACAAATTCGGCTGCGACGGCATCGACGCGCAACAACAGTTCATCGCGCATGGGCTGAGGTTCGCATAAGCGCTGGCGTCCGTCATCGCTGAGTCGCTGGCTATAGACTAACTTGCCCAGCAACCAGCGCACCTCCCAACCAGGAGCAACTTCATCAAGACGCTCTGCTCTAGTCTGACAACCGAAGGCTTCGTCTGTCCAGGTTGTGCGGCGAGCCTGGACTAAAGTCAAGCGTTCAGCCTGAACGTTGAGGGTTTGAGCTAACCGAACGCGCAAAGCTGCCACGTCCAGGACACGCCAAGCGTTGCCTGAGCTGTCCAGGATAGGGGAGAGCGCTTCAGAGAGCGCAGGTGTAGCCAAATCAAGAGGCTGTGTCAGGGACGCGGTAGTTGCCGTCGGTGGGACGGGCGAGGGCGTCCAAGTAGGCGTTGCAGGGACGAGAGTTAGAGTTGGCGATGACAGAGGTGGGGTTGTGGGCGCACAGGCAGACAAGCAGGTCAGTAGCGCCCAACAACCACCCCTAACTATCCTGAGGAAAGAGCTTGGCTTCGACCTCAACGCTAGACAAGCCTTCAATGCTGAGAATCTTGTCACGTGCTTCTGCCCCGGCCACGACTTCGATCTTGGAAGCTTCAATGCCCAACTGGGCAGCTAGAAAATTCACTAGCTCTTTGTTGGCCGCTTCGTCGCTGGCCGATTCAGCCGTCAAGCGAATCTTGACCGCACCGTCTTCGGTCTTGCCCGCAATTTCGGTTTGGGTAGTGCGAGATACCACACGGACGCCAATCGCTGCGCCGCCTCTTGGGTCTTTGAACTCCCTATCGCGCTTGTTCATCTTGATCTCGTCCTTGAGTTGTGAGAGCGTCTCATGAACTACTGATTATGTGCATTATAGATCGATCATCTCATTCGCGCCATTTAGGATAGACGCTGGAGGATGGTCGTCAGGACGAAAATACCCAAGAAGGCGATCATCGGGCTGAGGTCGAAGCCTCCCTGAGGTGGCACCATCTGACGGATGGGTCTCAGAACAGGCTCAGTAATGTCGTAGAGGAAGCGCACGAGGGCATTGCGCGGATCGATGTTGGGAAGCCAAGTCATGACTACGCGCAGCAGTAGGACGATGTAGTAGAGTTGCAACAGGAAGACTAGGAATTGGATGATGAGGTTCACAGGAGTATCCTTTCTCTGACGGTGTTGTTCAGTGGGTTTGGTAAACTCGCTCACCGAAGATTGCCCGCCCGACGCGCACCAGGGTCGCGCCTTCTTCGATGGCGATAGCATAGTCATTGGTCATGCCCATGCTTAGAGTAGCAAAAGGCTGGCCAAAGTCCTGAGCGAGGCGTTCACGCAGCGCTGCCAGAGAACGAAAGACAGGACGGGTAGCCTCTGGTTTGGCTTCATACGGTGCCATTGTCATCAACCCCTCAACCTGCACGTTTGGCACAGCCAGGATGGCTTCTAGGCTGCGCCAAAGTTCGTGCTGCGTCGCTGGGTTGTGCTGCCAATCATAGGCAGGAAATCCCTCCTTGCTGCTCTCGCCAGAGACGTTGACCTCCAATAAGATACGCGCTGGTCGGCCCATTTCCTGAGCCTGTCGGGCGAGCTTCTGGGCCAACTTCAGGCTGTCAACGGAATGCACCAAGCTGAAAGCGGGATAGATGAGCTTGGCTTTGCGGCTCTGCACATGGCCAATCATGTGCCAGGTGATGGGCTTGCTCGTCCGCTGAGCCACTTGGGCAATCTTCTCCAGTGCGTCTTCTGCACGATTCTCGCCAAAGTGAGTCACACCAGCCTCAAGCGCTGCCAGGACAGCTTCTGGAGGCTGGAACTTGCTCACAGCAACCAGGGTCACATCGTCAATCGAACGGCCCGTACGCTGACAAGCCTCAGCTATGTGAGCCTGTACCTGTTCGATGTTGTGGGCAATCGCAGCGCTGTCGATGAGAGTCATAGGCAAATCACCACCCCAAAACGGCCTGTGCGGCCCTTCTCTGCGCGATGTGAGTAGAAGTCGGCGACCTGATCGACGGTGCAGAGGCCCATGACGGTAATATCGCGCACGCCTGCTGCTTGCAAGTCGCGCCGATTTGCTTCCCATAGATCGACATAAGCGCTGCCATCGTCAGGGCAGCGCCAAATCATCTCGGCGGCGCTAGGGCCAAAGTAAGCATGCATGGCCTCAACAACCTCCTCGCCCACCTGAAAATGAGCCTGTGAGATACTCGGCCCGATGACAGCCTGAACATCTTCTGGACGTGTTCCGTAGGCCTCATTCATAGCCTGTACAGTACGACGTGCAACCCCTTGTACCGTGCCGCGCCAGCCGGCATGAGCGAGGCCCACGACACGCTGAACAGGATCATAGTAAAGAATAGGCGTGCAGTCGGCGTAGCGCATGACTAGCGGCAGCCCAACAACGTTGGTGATGAGACCATCAGCCTGTGTCAGCCAGCCACGCTCAGGGTGCGGGCCTGTGGCAACGGCAACTTCGGCGCTGTGGACGAGCCAGGTAGTGCAAGCTCGCTGACCATCCACTCCCAAGGCCTCATACACCAGTCGATGGTTCTCTCGCACAGCCTGAGGATCATCCCCCACTGTGCTGCCCAAGTTGAGCGAAGCGAAAGGCGCGCTGCTCACGCCCCCCTGCCGCGTGAAGATACCATGCGTGACGTCCAGAGGGGCGCGATAATAACGCAGCAATCCGTGTTCTTGCATAAGTTTGGCTCTTTCCCATCTGCTGCGCTAGATCAGCTTCTGATTATAGTCGATCTCGTCTGACAAGCTGAGTCAGAATCCTCTAAAAGTTGGCGTCAAGCGATGATACCTAGCTTGTTTTATGTTATACTAAGGCATATCTTATCGCCTGCGACTGGCGAATGTTTAAGGCAAGCAGGCCAACTTATGGGACGAATTCGATCACTCAAGCCAATGCCCCGTATCCGCGTGCTGATCGTTGACGATCATCCACTATTCCGCGATGGGCTGATCCAGGCCTTGCGCCACGCCGAAGATATTCAGATTATTGGCACAGGAGACAACGGCATCGAAGTGCTGACGCTGGTCAACGAGCTTATGCCCGACGTCATCCTGCTAGATGTCAACCTGCCTGGGATCAACGGCTTGCAAGTCGCGCGCCAGCTCCACACTCAACACGCGCGTATCAGGACTATCATCTTGACAGCCTACCACGACAACGAACAAGTGATACTTGCTGCTCGCAGCGGCGCCATTGCCTACTGCGCCAAAGATATTCTGCCTGACCAGCTCATCACTATCATCCGCGACTCCATGCAGGGCTACTGCCATCTCAACAATCAGCGCATGACGCTGGCAGAACGCGATCAGTGGTTGCAAGAGACCATCCAGCGCAGTGCTAGCGCTGCCTATGCTGACTTAGATGACCATCTCGCGCCTTTAAGCCCACGTGAAATGGAGATTCTGGTCATGATTACAGAAGGGCTTTTGAACAAAGAAATTGGCCTGCGCCTCAAAATCAGTGAGCAGACCGTCAAAAATCACATCACCTCTATCCTGCGCAAGCTGAACGTCAAAGACCGCACCCAAGCAGCCGTGACTGCGCTGCGGCGCGGGTGGGTGCGCATCGAAGACCACACGAACCAATGATTACAGGGACAAGACTATGCTCGATTTCCACCGCGAACGCGAAGAGAGCAGCAACGATCCGCGCCAAGCGCTGATCGAAATGATTACGCAAGAGATGAACATCATCCGCCGCCGCTTGAACGAATTGCGCGACCAAGTGACGGCCCTTCAGGGCGCTGTTGATCGTGAGCAGAACAAATACGCCAGCATCGCAACCGACCTGCGCAACATCAAGGATAATCTGGACACGCTTCCCCGCGAGTACATCCGCGAGCGTTATGAAGAAGCTCTGGAAACGCGCTTCAAGATGGCCAACATGCGCGGCCAGCTGGAGCAGATTAAGTCAACGGTTGATCTGCTGGAGCAGCACCAGAGAATGCTCAGCCAGATTCTGGCCAGTCTGCAAGGCCTAGATAGCATAGGCGACACGAGCGGTGAACCACAGTCCGCCAGCCTAGACATCGTGGGGATCATCGACGCTCAAGAAGATGAGCGGGAGCGCCTGTCGCGCGCTCTCCATGATGGCCCCGCTCAATCGCTGACCAACTTCATCCTGCAAGCGGAAATCTGCCAGCGCCTCTTCGACCGCAACCCCGACAAAGCTGCTGAGGAACTCGTCAATCTCAAGACTAACGCCAGCAACACCTTCCGCAAGGTGCGCGAATTCATCTTCGATCTCAAGCCGATGATGCTGGACGATCTGGGCCTCGCTCCAACAGTACGCCGCTACGTGGAAGCTTATGGCAGCAAGAACGAGATTGAGACCAAAGCGGAAATCATCGGTGAAGATAATCGCCTGGAGAAATACCGCGAGACTATGATCTTCCGCGCTGTGCAGGACTTGATGAATATGGCCCGCGACTACGGCTCATCGTCACAAATCCTCGTCAAGCTCGACCTGAGCGGCAAAGTAGTGCGCCTCGTCGTAGAAGACAACGGCAATCCCTTCGACGCCTCCGCCGTCCTCGACCCTGAAGCAGAAAGCACCGAAGCTCGTGTGAAGGGCATGAGAATGCTCGTCAACAAATTCAAGCTGGTCTCTGGCAAGTTAGAAGTGCGTAGCACAGAGCAAGACGGCACAATCGTCCGCTTAGAACTACCTGCTGAATGATCCGTCAACCTGATTAGTACCTTGCGACGTTTGACAAAAAGGGCCGATGCACTACACTTATTAGAGTAGACTGCGACCCACCAATGCTGGCAAACACTCACTGAGCCGTCATGAACGGAGACAACTATGAAGGGGCCAACGCTCGTCATTATTTTGCTCTTGATAGTCATCTTAGTAGCAGGAGGAGCCCTCCTACTTCTAGGTGGTCAACAGCCAGCTCCGGCCCAAGAGACCAGCGCAGGCGCAGCCAGCGAGAGCGCTTCGAACGCCAACAACGAACCCTTCTTTCAGCCCAGAGAGACGCCACTGCCTACCATCACGCCTATCCCGCTCATCGAGGTAGTGATCGCGGTACAAGACATTCCACGTGGCGTCCCGATTGCAGCCAACGCCATCGAACTCGTGCGCGTCCCAGAAGAGACAGCCCCTTTCGCGGCCTTCAGCAACATAGAGGATGTCATCGGCAAGATCGCCCGCACAGACATCTACCGCGAACAAGTTATCCTCTCCAACCTACTGGTCGAAGACTTGCAGCGCCTGGGCAACGTCGGCTCAGATGCAGCCGCCGTGCTACCTCCCAACCGCGTCATGATCGCTGTGCCGATTGATCGCCTGACCAGCGTCGCCTATGCCATTCAGCCAGGGGATCGCGTGGACGTCATCGCGTCCATGCTCTTCGTCGATGTCGATACCAACTTCCAGTCAATCGAGCCAAATCAGTTCTCACTCATCAGCGTGCTGCCTGTGACGCTAGAAGACGGCTCACGCGCCGTACGCATCGAGCCAAGTACGCAGGTACAGGGTGCATTTGACTCTCGCCTCATCCCCAATGCTGGCACCTTCCCAGTCATCGTCAGCCCCTCAGAACCCCCACGTCCACGCCTGGCCACCCAAAATATCATCCAAGATGCGCTGGTGGTCTGGCTAGGCGACTTCCCAGAGGACGGACGTATCTTCGCCCCTGCACCTACCCCCACCCCGAATGTCACGCCGACGCCAGTTGTCGAAGGCGAAGCTGGCGCCGACACGCCGCCTCCGCCTCCGACGATCCCACCGCGCCCAGACATCATCTCGCTAGGTGTGACGCCTCAGGATGCCGTCGTCCTCACCTACTTGATCGAGAGCGGCATCCCCCTCACCTTTGCGCTGCGCTCTGCGGCCACGACTTCCTTGCCGCAGACCAACGTCGTCACCCTGAACTACATCATGGAACAGTACCGCATCAGCGTGCCAGAGAAGTTCAACTACGCGCTCCAACCCGCTATCCGCAACATTCGCTCCATCCAGCTTAGTCGTACCATCTCGCTGGCCGGCACCAACAACCAGAATCAACCTGGTCAGTAGACCTGAGTTTGCATCAAGGGGCTTGAAAACATGAGCGGCAAACCAAAACCCGCCGACAACGAAAGCAACGACGTCCAAAAAGTCACGATCCTCTTGGTCGATGACATGGTCGATACCCGCGAGGGCCTGAAGAAACTGCTCTCTTACGAGCCAGATTTTAAGGTCGTTGGCACGGCAGGCACAGGCCGCGAAGGTCTAGAGATGACCAAACAGCTCAAGCCCGACATTGTCTTGATGGACATCAACATGCCCGACATGGATGGTTTGGAAGCAGCCAGCCGTATCACCAAGAGCATATGGAAGACAGGTGTCATCATGATGTCTGTTCAGGATGACACCGACTACATTCAGCGGGCCATGAAAGCTGGCGCGCGCTTCTTCTTGCCTAAGCCCGTCGACATGAACAAGCTCTACAGCACCATCCGTGACGTATACCAAGTCATGGAGCCTATGCGCCGCCAGTGGCAGATGATCGAAGAGGGTGCAGGCATTGCCAACATTCAACAAATCGCAGAAAAGTCCGCCAGCAGCGGTGACCGTGCTGGCCATGTGATCGTCGTCTACAGCCCGCAGGGCGGCAGCGGCGTCACCATGTTGGCCACCAGCTTGGCCAGCGGCCTGATGAAGAATAATTCGCGCACCCTGCTGATCGACGCCAACATGGAATTCGGCGATGTTGCCGCTTTCTTGGACATCCGCCCACAGGCCACACTCGCCGATGTCGCCGAGAGCGCTCATGACATCGATGTAGATTATTTCGATAACTTCGTCACCACCCACAACAGTGGCATCCGCGTCCTGCCTGGCGTGATGAAGCCCACCATCGGCGCCGACATTCGCGCTAACGCACCTGACGCAGTAGCCAACATCATCAACCAAATACGCGGCTACTACGACTTCATCGTCGTCGATACCGCGAAGTCGCTGTTTGACGTAGTTAACGCCTCGCTCTTCGACATCGCTACCAAAATTGTGATGATCGTCACCCCCACTCTGCCCAGCATCAAGAATGCACGCCTAGTGCTGGAAGTGTTTGATGGCAACGGCTTCGCACCAGAGAAGATCAGCATCGTCATCAACAAGAATCCAGAAGCTGCGCGTAAAGGCGCAGTCCCACCGCCGGAGAAGATTCAGACCTATCTGCGCCGCAACATTGACGGCATTATCCCGCTGGTAGACGAGAGCTTCATCCTCAACGCCATCAATCGCGGCGTGCCTGTCATTGCTTCGGATCGCGATACGCGCAAAGCCCCTATTGCCCAACTGCTGAAGTATTCAGATACGCTCTACGGCATGCTGATGGGCGCTCAGGAAGCAGAACCTAGGCTTGATACCCGTCCTAGTGGCATTGGCCGCATCTTCGGCTCGCGCTAGGAACTTCGCTGACACGTGCCTGAGTCGTTTTGAAGGATAGAACCTATGTCTTTGTTACGTCGTGGAGACAATAAACCGGTGGGCAGCGGCGGAGGTGGTCAACCACCCCAGAAGCCTGGCCAGCCCCCGCAGATGACGGAAGAACAGCGCCGCCAATGGGAAGAGCGCCGCGCAGCTGCTGAAGCCCAGCGCCGCGCAGCCGCAGGCGGCCTGCCTGGCAAATCAGGCCCTGATATCGAAGGCCTCAAGCGTCGCATTCAGCAGAAGCTCATGCAAGAGCTAGACCCCAGCATGGACGTGACGCGCAACAGAGATGAGATTCGTCGTCAAGTCCAGGAGTTGTTCAACGCTATCTTGACAGACGAAAACATCGTCCTGGCCAAAAACGAGCGTGAGCGCCTGTTTGAGACCATCATCGCCGACATCTTGGGGCTTGGCCCGCTGGAAGCGTTGCTGGCAGATGACACCATCAGCGAAATCATGGTCAACGGGCCAAAGATGATCTTCATCGAGCGCAAAGGGCAACTCTCGCTCTCTGGCATTACCTTTGACAGCGATGAACACGTCCTACGCATCATCGATCGCATCGTCGCACCGCTAGGCCGCCGCGTGGACGAAAGCTCGCCACTGGTCGATGCTCGTCTGCAAGATGGCTCGCGCGTGAACGTGGTCATCCGCCCAGTAGCCCTGTGCGGCCCAACCATCACCATCCGCAAGTTCTCCAAGAAGCCGCTAGGCATTCAAGACCTCATCCGCTTCGGCTCTATGACGCAAGAGGTGGCTGATTTCCTGCGCGCTTGCGTGCTGGCACGCTTGAACATGGTCGTCTCTGGTGGTACGGGTTCGGGCAAGACAACGCTCCTCAACGTCCTCTCTGGCTTTATCCCTAACGACGAGCGCATCATCACCGTCGAAAACGCAGCAGAGCTGCAACTTCAACAAGAACACGTTGTGCCACTAGAGAGCCGCCCTGCCAACATTGAAGGCAAAGGCGAAATCACCATCCGTGACTTGGTGATTAACTGCTTACGTATGCGCCCTGAGCGGATCGTCGTCGGAGAGTGTCGCGGCGCAGAAGCGCTGGACATGCTCCAGGCCATGAACACGGGCCACGATGGTTCGCTGACTACGCTCCACGCCAACACCCCACGCGACGCCATCTCGCGCTTGGAAGTCATGTGTCTGATGGCAGGCATGGATTTGCCTCTGCGCGCCATTCGCGAACAGATTGCCAGCGCAGTTGACTGCATCTGCCAGCAACAGCGCTTGCGCGATGGTTCACGCAAGATTTTGTTCATCACAGAAATCCAGGGCATGGAAGGCGAAATGATTACCATGACCGATGTCTTTGAGTTTGAGCAAACAGGCATCGAAAAGAACAAAATCATCGGTCGCATTCGTCCTACTGGCATTCGCCCCAAATTCATCGAACGCATCGAAGATGCAGGCATCAGCCTGCCTCCTAGCACCTTCGGCATTGGCCAGCGCCGTTAGGCCTAGTTTCAAATGGAGACATCACAATGTCCAACGTACCCATTGAGCTAGTCATCATCGCCGTCGCTGCCCTGGCTGCTGTCATCATCATTCTGGGTGGTATTTACCTCACGCGACGCGAGAACCTGGTTGAAGCGCGCATTAACCAGCTCGATGAGATGGAAAAACAGCAGTTCGAAGAATTCATCGTTGAAGAGGAGAGCAAGAAACCCAGCGAAAGCGCTGTGAAAGATACGCTGGAGAAGCTCACTAACCCCTTCAACGAGCGCCTGGAAAAGATGAAGATGGGCCAGAAAGTGCGCCGACGTCTGGCCCGCGCCAACCTGAAACTGACCGTCGCCGAATACGCTGTAGCACACGTCATCTCAGTCGCGGGCTTCTTCACGCTAGGTTACATCGTTCTCTTCCCCAACGACATCGTCATGTCCACAGTCGCGGCGCTCTTCGGCTTCTTTTTCCCGCGCATCTACGTCGGTCGTCTGATCGGCCAGCGCTTACGAAGCTTTGAAGCTCAGCTTCCCGACACGCTGAGCTTGTGGGTGAACGCTCTGCGCTCTGGCTACAGCGTCCTACAAGCAATGGAAGCCATCGCCAAAGATGCCCCAGAGCCAACAATGACGGAGTTCCAGCGCGTTGTGCGCGAGGTGCAAATCGGCATTGATATGCCAGACGCGCTGGATCACCTGCTGGAGCGCGTCGAGTCGGAAGACCTCGATCTGGTGGTGACAGCTGTCAACATTCAACGCGAAGTCGGCGGCAACCTGGCAGAGATTTTGGAGACAATCAGCAGCACAATCCGTGAACGCATCAAGCTTAAAGGTGAAATTCGCGTCCTCACCTCGCAAGGCCGTATCACAGGCGCGCTCATCAGCGGCTTACCCATCGTGCTGGCCCTGTTCCTGAACGGGGTCAGTCCGGCTTACATGGGCCAGATGTTTGAGAGTCGTGAGTGTGGTTGGCCCATGATTGGAGTGGGTTTGGCCTTGATCGGCATAGGCTCAGCCATCATTCAGAAAATTGTCGATATTGACATATAGGAGCTGACAGTATGGAACTGCTCATCGTCCTGGTCATCTTGGCAGTCGTCGCTGTAATGGTTTATCTGGGCCTGCGCGAAGACCGCAGGACAGACCCGCTGGCGGATCGCCTGGCCATTTTGGCCGATCGCAACGAAGTCATCGAGTCGCTGGACGACGTGGAACTGTCCATCTCGTTCAAAGAACGTATCCTCATTCCACTGTTCAAGAGCTTCGCCAGAGTAGTCGTGCGCTTCACCCCTCAAAGGCAATTAGAGGAGACGCGCCGCCAACTAGAGCTGGCCGGCCAGACTACTGATCCCGCCACCTTCTTCTTGCAGCGCATTGTTTTCACCGTAGCCTTCGGCATTGGCGGCGCTCTGCTGGGCTTCCAGGTGATGAAAGCCCCAACACTAAACGCGATTGCTTACACAGCAGGTGGCGTAGCCCTGGGCTACTACTTCCCGATGCTCTCGCTCAAGAGCAAGATTCGCAAGCGCCAGGAGAATATCGTCAAAGCTCTACCAGACGCTCTCGACTTGCTGGTAATCTGCGTCGAAGCTGGCCTGGGGTTCGATGCTGCCATGGGCAAGGTCTACGAAAAATGGGATAACGAACTAGCCCTGGCCTTTGGTCGTGTTCTCAAAGAAATCCAGCTCGGCAAACTGCGCCGCGATGCGCTCAAAGACATGGCGAATCGCATGGATGTTCCTGACGTGAATGCCTTCACCGCCGCCATCATCCAAGCTGAGCAGCTCGGCGTGTCAATGTCCAAAATCCTGCGCATCCAAGCCGACCAAATGCGCGTCAAGCGCCGTCAACGCGCCCAAGAAAAAGCTCAGCAAGCCCCTGTCAAGATGATGATCCCGATGGTTTTGCTGATCTTCCCCTCGATTTGGGTCGTACTGCTCGGCCCCGCTGTCATTCAGCTGATGAATACCAACAGCGGTGGCGCATTCTAAGCTATCTGTCATGACTATCCGTAGCATTCCGACAGCCCGCCGAGTCGGCGGGCTGCGGCGTCTCTGGTCAACTGCGCTCGATCTGGTCTTCCCGCCGCGTTGCGCTGCCTGTGGTCGAGTAGACATCATATGGTGCAGAGACTGTCAAGCCCAATTAGAAGCTGAGCCGCTTGACCTGCGCAGCCAGGCGCTGCCGCCACTCAGTGGAGCGCTGGCCTGCGGCGTCCACGCAGGTGTCGTGCAGCACGCCATTCACGTTCTAAAGTACGAAGGTCAGACTCAAGTGGGCGAGGCGCTGGGCCAGCGCATGGTTGCGGCCTTGCAAGCCGTCTCCTGGTCAGTGACCTTAATTGTTCCTGTGCCACTTCATACCTCTAGGCTAGCTAAAAGGGGGTATAATCAGAGTCAAATCCTGGGTGACATCCTGGGCCAGGCACACGGCATACCTTGCCAATCCCAGGCCATTGCCCGCCACCGAGAAACTCACACTCAGGTGGGACTGAACAGAGAAGGACGTTTACTGAATGTCAAAGACGCCTTCAGCGCCACCCTTCCCCTTACGGGACAGCATCTTTTACTGGTGGACGATGTGAGGACAACTGGCGCGACGCTGCTGGCTTGTGCCGAAGCCGCCCTGGTAGGTGGCGCTGCAGCTGTCTACGCGCTCACCCTCACCGTCGCTCAGGATACTTAATTCCAATTTTCACGAAAGGTTTTTGGCCATGCAAGTCACCATTCACGGCAACAATATTCACGTCTCCGACAAAATCAAAAGCTACGTCGAAGACAAGGTGACTCGTCTTAACCGCTACCTGCCCAACATTGCCAGCCTACACGTCGACCTGACGCGCACCAAGAGCAACCGAGGGCCAGACCTGCTGGGCGCGCAGATTACTTTGCGTCACAGCAGGGGAGCTATTCTGCGCGTCGAAGAACGTATTCCGATGGAAGATCGTGAGTCGCTGGTGGTCGTCATCAACCAGGCCATTGACAAGATGTATCGGCGTATCAGCCGTTTCAAGGGCAAGCGCCGCGCCCATCGTAGCCGTTTCAATCCCTCGATAGAAGAGCTAGAAGCTGCCGAAGATTTGCCTGAAGAAGAAATTGACCTGCTAGAAGCTCCTGATGCTGAACAGCAAGAGCCGCTCATCTATCGGCGCAAGGTGATCCAGGTGCAGCCCATGACGGAGATGGAAGCTATCGAACAGATGGAGCTGCTTGGTCACCAGTTCTTCGTCTTCTACCACGCCGAAAAGAACAAGATCAACGTCATCTACAAGCGTCAAAGCGGCGGCTACGGCGTCCTCGATCCTATGCTCGATTAGCCTACCTCTGGGGCAGGCTCTCGATTAGGCCTGCCCCGACTTCGCTCAGCGCCGCTCAGTTTGCCATAAGCGCTTCAACAGACGCAACTTGCGCCACTCATACCAGGCCATCAGCACCGACAGCAAGAAGCCGTGCCAGCCTTCTTGGTAGCCTTGGAGGGTGATAAAGCGCCATCTGAACTGACGCAGCGGCTGTAGAATGTAATTGTGCGGCTTGGGCTTGAAGCTCTGCTCAAACAGGATTTGGGCATCGTAGGCTGCGTAGCGCCGCTGCTTTTGATGAAAGTGAGCCAAGTCGCGGTAGTTATAGTGGATGAGGGGCGTTTGCAGCGTGCCACGCTCTCCATCGACAATGACCGTCTCATGCACCCAACGATCAGGATCGTAATGTGTACGTCCTACGCGCAGCAAGCGCGTCTGGTAATCTGGATACCAACCTGCCTTGAGAGTCAGGCGGCCAAAGATGTAATTGTGGCGCGGAAGCTGCCAGGCCGCGTAGCGTTCATCATCCAGCACGCCGCATATCTCTGCCGCCAACTCAGGCGAGACGCGCTCGTCGGCGTCGATGAACAGCACCCAGTCAGCCTTGCCCTCTACCTCTTTGAGGGCAGCGTTGCGCTGTGTGGCGTAGTCTTCAAAGGAGCGCTGGACAACGCGCGCACCGTGCGTCTTAGCAATCTCGGCTGTGCCGTCGGGGCTGAACGAGTCGAAGATGATGCGCTCGTCAGCAAATGCCAGCGCGTCCAGACAAGATCTAATGTTGTGAGCTTCGTTGTAAGTGAGGACGATGGCCACCAGGCGCATAGATCATTCTTTCGTCATGCGGACAATCTGATCGTAGGCAGCAGCGAGTTCAGCGCGTTCTGATGGGCTGTGACGCTTATCTTGCGCCAGAGCGCGACGACGGCGCGCTATGCCCAGGACAATCATACGACGCGCCAGCTCCAGCTTCCAGGCAGGGTAGTGCTTACGAAACAGCAGCAGGCGGCTACGCCATAGGTCGAAGGTGCTGCGCGCACAAGCCTTGCCTGTGCTTTGTCCACCCAGATGAATGACCAGCGCTGACGGCACGCAGGCGATTCGCCAGCCTGCGCGGCGTATGCGCCAAGCCCAATCAACTTCCTCGCAATACATGAAAAACTGCTCGTCGAACATACCTACCTGCTGGACGACTTCGGCGCGCAACATCATCGTCGCACCCAGGGTGAAATCAACTTCGAACGGCCTGCCCGACTCATAGCTGGCACGCGGATAGCGGCCATTCCAGCGACTCTCAATCAGCCGCCCAGGCGTGGGGAAAAACTCCGCCCAGAGCTGACGCAAGCCAGGAAAAGTGAAGGCAGCGTGCTGAAAGCTGCCATCGCCAAAGCGCAGCGCTGCTCCCACCAGACCCAAACTAGGATCAGCCATCAAAGTATCATATAAGGCGCGCACCGACCCTGGTTGGCTGATGGTGTCTGGATTGAGCAGGTAAACAGCGCGCGGCAGCCCATCCACCCCAGGTTGGCCGAAGCCCAGGTGACGCATTGCCAGGTTATTAGCTCGTCCGAAGCCCAAATTCTCGGTGCTGGCCAAGCACTCCACCTGCGGAAAGGCTTGCACGCAGGCCAGAGTGTCATCGGTCGAAGCGCTATCCACCAATAGCACGCGCCAGCTCAGACCGCTGGCTTGCAGGTCGTCTAGCACGCTACTGAGGGCTTGTCCGATGATCTCTGCTACGTTCCAGGTGACGATCACCACCGCTACATCGACCAAGTGCTTCACTCTCCCAGGGTGGCCCAGTCGAAACCTGCTGAACGCGCCAGCGCTTGCCAAGCGTCATAGAGTGCAGGATCAAGCATAATGAAACCAACACGCCGACCTAGAAGTGCGTCCCAGGGAGAGAGATCAGCTGCGACGCCTGAGTCAGCTTGTGGCGTCACCTCATCCTGAGTCGCTGGCGTAGGTGTAGCTGTAGCTTGCCTGCGCGTAGGACGAGTTGTAGGCGTAGGCGTGGTCACTGGCACGGACGAGAAAGCTTCCAGCAGAGCGCGGCGCGCTTCTAGCGGCACGGCACGAGCTATAAACCAGGTGAGAAGAGGCAGCGGTGGCGATTCAGCGGCGATTCGTTCGGTTTCGTCTTCGCTTAGGCTGGCGAGTTCCAGGCTCACGGCGTCGCATGTGCCGCTAGCGAGGCCCTGGCGCAGCGCCGCTTCGTCACGCACATCGCGCAAAGTGGGTTGAACGCTGGCAGCTTGCAGCAGCAAGCTAGGGATGAGCCAGCTCATCATATCATCTAAGCCAAGACGGCAGAAAGTTTTGTCAGTTAAAGCAACAAGGGCATTGCTCGTGCGGTCAGGATCGACACGAAAGACGATGGCGCTCTGACGCTGGCTCTGGTCATCCAAGCTGAGCTGCAAGAAGGGTTGAGCGCAGTCACGAGCATGGGCCACCACTGCCAGCAGATCGCCCAGCAGACCACTGACCTGGCCAGCACCGCCACACACAGCCTCCAGCACAGCGCGCTGATCTGCCAACAGCAGCAAGTCAATGCTCACTCCGCTCAGCTCAGCAAGCTGGGCCTCCAGGGCTTCTTCCTGAGCCTGGACAGCCTCAAGATCAGCAGGGGCAAGAGCTAGGCGCAGAGGATTGTCGGGCAAACCCAGAGGCAGCGCCGTCGGCACGATCGGGAGCGGTGTTGAGAAAGGCGTCACAGTAGGGCGCGGCGTCGGCGTCACCCGGACACGACCCGGCCCACAGGCCGTCACTAGCAGCAGGATCAAGAGATACAGGCTGACTTTATGGTTGGGCATGGTCACACTCCTGCTGAAAAGCTGCTCAGTTACCACCGAAAGGCAGTGCAGGATCGACGATCTCCACCTGACGTGGGCCGACGTAACTATTGCGCAGACTCACCTCAACGTCTTCATGGATCAAACCTGCCCAACAGGTTTGGGGGTTCTGGCGACGCTCAACCTGGTTCATGCGCACCGCTCCCCACACCACCGCTCGGCTGCGCGGCGGCAAGTAGTAGTAAGTGTTACCATCATCCGACTCGACGGCCAGCAACGTTTCGCGACTCCCCAACGCCCAGCGATACGGAAAGCTGGTCTTAGACGTTTCGCACTGAAGACCTACACGCCACGCACCTGACTCTTCAAACGCGCCCAGCGAAGCTGCCAACTGATCCTGCTGGTAGACTGTACCAGGAGGCGGGAAGCTAGTGCGGATGGGAACATCATTGTAATTCTCCACCGTCAGCTTGAAGACCAGCATGTCGCCAGCCCGCAGCGTGATGGTGTCGCGCGAGAGACTGGCAGGATCAGTGGGCATGGGGATCAACTCACCCAAAACATCGAAATTGCTGGCGTAGCGTTCGTCGTAGGGCATGGTGGCGAAGACGACATCGACGCCCACCGCCTGTGGGACAATCTCTGCACGTGGCTTGCCCCCATCGCGGATCGTCAAGCGGCTCTCCACGCGCACGCGCTGGCCCTCCGCATCCTGAGCCAGAGCAACGACAGTGTACTCGCCATCGGGCGGCGGATCCGCCCCTAAGTCGATGCCGCCCTCATAATCGAAGATATGCCGCCCTGCTTCGCCGGGCAAGCGGTCTTCTTTACGCGCAGAGATGGGAATTTCCACACCATCCTCCGTCAACAAGAAGACGCGCAAATCAGCAGGTTGTTCCAGGTAGACATTGATCTGAACGCGGTCAGCAATGCCATCCTGGTTGGGAGTGAAAACCTGCGGCGCTACGCTGAACGCGCTGATGCTGGGCAGCGGCGTCCCCGACTCGGCAATCGTCAAGCGTCCTTCGACAACCTGGGACTCGCCAGTCGCTTCTTGGGCCAGCAAGCGCCAGGTATATTCGCCATCGGGCAGCAGACGGCGCTCTACCGTCCCTAACAGGTTTTCACCTGGCAACAAGTAGCCATCGACGACGCCGCTGAACAGCACGTTGTATTCACCAGCGACGCGCGGCTGAGAGTCGCGGAAGCGGTACTCACGCCCATCAGCGCTCAGCAGGCTCAGGCTGACTTGAGCGTTGCGGGCTAGTTCGTAGCGGAAGATAGTCACGTCGTCCAGACCATCAGCGTTGGGCGTGATTCGTTCAGCGGCGAAGCCAGCTGCCACAATTAGTGGCAGATCGGGCCGCAGCAAGGCAGTGCCTAACGCCACCATCAGGGCTAAACCCAGCAGCGCAGAAGCGATGATCCACAGGACAGGAAGGCGCATCAGGCACTTTCTCCTACGAATTGCGCTCTGAGTCTAAAACGGTCAAGTCATGCAGACAAGGGGCGCATTGGTCAATCCTCAGAACCAGATAGGCCTGGCGCTGCACTTTACAGGCCCACTGTCACCAATTAGACTATGGCCCACTCCTACCTATCTGAGAGATTATGCCGCCCTTGACCAGCACTGCACCTAGTTTTGACCTCATCAAGAACAGCCCTACAGCTTTGGATGGCACATTTGAGGCTAGCTTGCTACTGCTTGAGAAGCAAGTCGTCTGGCCCAACCTCATCACCCCGCTACAAATCAGCGGCGACTCCAATCGTAGCGCTCTACGCAGCGCTGCCCAGGCTCGCACGACTCTCATCGCCTGCCAACTACGCGACGACAAAGCTCCGACTGAGCTGCTTCAGCGGCTCTACACCATCGGTACAGAAATTGCCGTCGGCATTTCAGCCGAGGGCCGCGATGGCGTCGTCAACGTGCTGGCTCAGGGCCGTCGTCGCGTCGAAGTCGTCAGCGTGCTGCAAACTAGTCCAGAAATTCGCGTGCGCGTCCGCCACCTGCCCGATCTGCGAGGCGATCAGGTAGCCAATGCCGCCGCTCTGGAACGCTTGATCGACCTGTTCAACCAATACCTAGCGCTCAACGAGAGCTTGCCCGCAGAGATGAGCGACTACTTAGCTCAGCTTGAAGACGAGGCGCGCGTCGTCGATTCGATCGCAGCCACGCTCAGCTTGAATGCCTACGAACGACAGCGCTACCTAGAAGAGCGCCAAGTGAGCAGACGGATTGAGAACGTACAGGTGCGCTTGCTCACCCTCGTCAGCCAGTTGCGCGGACAAAGCGATCTAAACGCTCGCGTCCAAGCCGACATGTCGCGCGGACAACGCGAAATTTACTTACGCGAGCAGATGCGCGTCATCCAGACGGAGCTTGGCGAAAGCGATCCTTTCACTCAGGAACTCAACTTGCTACGCCAGCGCATTCACACCTCCGATATGCCTGCAGAGGTGCGCACTAAAGCTCTCGAAGAGCTAGGTCGTCTGCAGATCATGACGCCCCTCTCGCCTGAGTCAGGCATTGTGCGCACCTATCTTGATTGGCTGCTGGATGTACCCTGGACGAAGGCCAGCAAAGACAATTTGAACATCAAACACGCTGAGCGCGTCCTGCACAAGGCTCACTACGGCCTAGAGAAAGTCAAGGAACGCATTCTGGAACACATCGCCGTGCGCAAGCTGGCTGGCGACAAGATGAAGAGTCCTATCCTATGTTTCGTTGGGCCACCGGGGGTGGGCAAGACCAGCCTGGGCCGCAGCATCGCAGAAGCCCTGGGGCGCGAATTTGTGCGCGTCTCGCTAGGCGGCGTGCGCGACGAAGCCGAGATTCGCGGTCATCGGCGCACCTACATCGGCGCGCTGCCAGGCCGTATCATCCAGACGATGAAGCGCGCCGGCACGATCAATCCTGTCTTCATGCTGGACGAGATTGATAAGATGACTGCCGACTATCGCGGCGACCCCTCGGCTGCTTTACTGGAAGTCCTCGATCCAGAACAGAACACCGAGTTCATGGATCACTACCTAGACGTGCCTTACGACCTATCCAAAGTCCTGTTCATCGCCACCGCCAACGACCTCGATCCACTGCCAGAAGCGCTGGAAGATCGCTTGGAAGTCATCGAATTCCACGCCTACACGGAAGAAGAGAAGCAGAAAATCGCCCAGCAGTTCCTCATCCCCAAGCAGCTCACGGCACACGGCCTGAAGCGCTACAACATACAGTTCCAAGCCGACTCCGTTCAGGTCATCATCCGTCAGTACACCCAAGAAGCTGGGGTGCGCAACCTAGAGCGCCAGATCGCCACCATCTGCCGCAAGCTGGCTCATCTAGCCGTGACGCGCAAACACCTACCGCGCCGTATCACCCCACGCATAGTCGAAAGATATCTTGGCCCGCCCTACACCTTTGAAACGCGCGTCAACCGCCAAGATAGCGTGGGTCTGGTCACTGGCCTCGTTTGGTCGTCCAGCGGTGGCGACACGCAGATCATCGAAGTGTCGCTGTTCCCTGGCAAAGGCAACCTGACGCTGACTGGCTCGCTGGGTGACGTGTTGCAGGAGTCGGCCCAAGCCGCCCTGAGCTACATGCGCTCGCGCGCTGTCGAGTTCGACGTGCCGAGCGATGACTTTGAGAACTACGACGTTCATATTCATCTACCAGAAGGCGCTGTGCCGAAGGACGGGCCATCAGCTGGCATAGCGCTGGCGACGGGTATCGTCTCCGCTTTTACCGAGAGGGCAGTGCGCAGCGATACGGCCATGACTGGCGAAGTCACCTTGCGTGGATATGTTCTGCCCGTCGGTGGCGTCAAGGAAAAAGTCCTAGCCGCCCGCCGCCGCCAGATCAAGCGCGTAATCCTACCCGCTGATAACGAGAAAGACCTAGTGGAGATTCCTAAGCCTGCTCTCAGAGACCTTGAAATCTGCCTGGTGCGCACTATGCAGGAAGTCCTCGATCTTGTGCTGCTGTCTGCCCCGCCAGAGCGCCAGCGCGATATCCAGCGCAAAGCCGAAGAAGCCGAGGGCGAGGATGACGAGAGCTAGACGCCTGCTCTGCGCTAACAATTCAGCGTAGTAGCAGGCAAACAAACACGCTATACTCGGGTTCGTCTGCCTGCAAGCTGAAGATGAGTTAGAGGCAGCACACCACTTCGACGCCAAATTCGACATGGATGAGAGATGGGCCACCGCATATTTTACGGCCTGTGTCTGTGCCTGCTGAGCGCCCTGGTGGGTTGCCAGGCCGTCCAGGCAGAGCCAACAGCAATGCCCAGCGCGACGCCAACGCCGACAGCTAGCGCAACAGCCAGCCCTACCAGCGCGCCCAGTCCAACATCAACGCCGACTCCTAGCGCGACGCCCAGTTCAACGCCGACCATCACCCCCAGCCCTACAATCACACCAACAGCTACGATCACGTCCACGCCCAGCATAACGCCGCAGCCCACCATAGGCTTCCGCTTCGACAACTGGGGGCGGGCCAACGTACCAACTAGCCTACAAAGCAGCACTTTGCGTTCCCTGTTGGTCTTCACCAACAGCAACAACCAAGTCAGCATTCGCAACCTGGCCACGCCCAGCGCCGAGAACACGACTGAGATTCTCTACTTCGTCGATCCCGCCGCGCCTGCCAGCCGCATCGAAGTCGTGCGCCTGAACGTGGCTACTCAAGACCAAATTTACCTCGCGCCCAATGGACGCGCCCTAGCCTACTTCCTAGCCGACGGCAGTCGCAGCGGCTTGTACATCCTCAACATCGAGAACGCCCTGAGCGGACGAATCGCCGCGATTGCCAGCATTCCGCAGCGCGGCATCAACAGCTCTCCTACATGGTCGCCCGACGGTGAACTACTAGCCGTCACGCTGGAGACGGGCTATGCCCTAGACATCTTCGCCTACGATCGTGGTGGCACAGGTCGCACCAACCTCACCAACCATCCCGCTTACGACATGTTCCCTGCCTGGTCACCCGACGGTCGTCTACTGGCCTTCGTCAGCGACCGCGATAACTGCCCCTCATGGACGCCCGGCGATCCTGGTGCGTGCGACGCCTTGACCACGCCTCCGCCCCTCGGTGGCTACGTCTACCTCTACGATACGCAGAGCGGTCAAACGCGCCGTCTGGCGGAAGTCTTCACCAGCGAAGCGCCGCGCTGGCTCAATGAGCGCTTGCTCACCTTTGCAGGTGGCAACCAGAGTGACCTACTCAATCCGCAGCGAACCCTATGGATTGCCGACGTGCAGACCAACAGCGTCCGCCAGGTGCTGGCTGAGGGCGACGAGAACGCGCTCTATTTGGCTGAAGCCTGGTCGAGAGACGGCAACTTGGTCTTCGTCCAGCGCGCCTACCCCGACCGCACCGATCTGGCCATCCTGACTGCCAGCGGCGCTGTGCGCGAAGTCCTGTCTGATCTGAACTTTCCGCGCTTCGGCGTCAGCGCCGCCTGGTCGCCGGATGGTGAACGCTACGCTGTCGGTGGCAGAGACGGCCAATGCCCCTACGGCGTGCGCGTCTTCAACCGCGAAAGCCAGCCCGTCGCACGTGGCAATCCGCCACCAAGCATGTGCAACCCTGTCTTCTCGCCAGACGGCTCGTTGATCGCCTTCACTGGCGTCAACCCGAACGTCGATGGCCGCCTGGACATCTACACCAGCACCGCCAACGGCTTCGGAGCGCAGAACCTGACGGCAGGCCTGCGCGGACGCATGACGCTGATCGGCTGGATTGGTGGGCAAAACCCCTGACGTCAAGCGGTGTTGTCATGACAAACCGATTCATCACACGACGGAGGCATGATGAGCGAGCAGAAAATCGCTCTGGTGACGGGAGCAAGCAGGGGAATAGGACGTGCTATTGCCATTGAACTGGCAGCCCAGGGGATGACCATCGTCATCAACTACAAGGGTGCGCAGGCTGCCGCCGAAGAGACGCTAGCCCAGGTGCGCGCTGCCGGCGCAGACGGCATGATCCATCAGGCCGATGTGAGCGACGAGGAGCAGGTCAACCGCCTATTCAAAGCCGTCAGCAGCGCTCATGGCCGCCTGGATGTGCTGGTAAACAACGCCGGCGTGACGCGCGATAACGTCATCATGATGATGAAGGCCGAAGACTTCGACGCCGTGCTGGACACCAACCTGCGCAGCGCCTGGCTGTGCTGCAAGGCCGCCAGCCGTATCATGATGAAACAACGCTACGGACGGATCATCAACATCACTAGCGTAGTTGGGATCGCGGGCAACGGCGGCCAGACCAATTATGCCGCCAGCAAGGCCGGCCTCATCGGCCTGACGAAAGCGCTGGCCAAAGAGATCGCCCCGCGCGGCGTCACCGTGAACGCCGTCGCACCAGGCTTCATCGACACTGACATGACGCATGGCCTGAGCGAAGACCTGCTCAAGCGCGCCATCGAAGCTATCCCGCTCGGACGCCAGGGCAAGCCCGAAGAAGTGGCTAAAGCTGTCGCCTTCTTGGCTTCAGACGCTGCCGCCTACATCACCGGGCAAGTCCTCGTCGTCGATGGCGGCATGGTGATGTAGGCTCATGCGCCTGGTGTGGCTGGCTCTGGGTTGGGCCGCAGGGATCGTCTTGGCGCGCACAGCCCATCTGCACGCCAGCTTCACCGCCTACGCCGCGCTGGTAGCTCTAGGCGCGCTGCTCATCGCCTGGGAGAGCCGTTGGCGTTGGGGCTACATTGCCTTGCTAGCGGCCTGTCTGGGAGCATGGCGCGTCGCCAGCCTACCCAACCATGCTCCCATCAGCGCTTACCATCAGCAGGGCGGCATAGCCCTCACAGGGCGTGTGGCCAGTCCACCTGATCTACGCGACGCAGGCCAACAGTTCATCTTGGACGTGGAGAGCTTGTTTGATGGCCAAGAACGCGCCATAAGAGGACGTGTGTTGGTTCAAGTGGCGCGCACAGAAGACGTTCGCCTGGGTCAGCGCGTGCGTGTGGGCGGTCTGCTCTATCCGCCTGGTCAATCGGATCGCTTCTCATATGCTGACTACCTGGCGCGCCAAGGCGTGAGCAGCGTGCTGCCCGATGCTTGGCTGGAAATTGTCGACGCCGAAGCGCCCACCACCCTGACGGGCTTTCTAGCTGACTTGCGCCAAGACGCGCAGGCCATCATCACCCGCGCCCTGCCCGATCCGCTGGCGGCGCTGCTGGTGGGTATTTTGTTGGGCAATGAACAGCTGATCGATCCCGCGCTAGACAACGCCTTCGCACGAGTTGGGGCAGCGCACATTGTGGCCATCAGCGGCTTCAACATGATGCTGGTGGCAGGAGTAGCGCAGCGCTTGCTCAACCAGATCACAGGGCGGGCCAGACTGTCGGCCCTCGTGGCTATCGCCTTTGTGCTGTTGTACACCCTACTAGTAGGCGGATCGGCGGCGGTATGGCGCGCTGCGCTCATGGCTAGCCTGCTGATCGTCGCGCCGCTGCTGGGCAGAAAAACTTTCTTGCCCGCTTCTATTGCCTTGATTGTGTTGCTGCTCAGCCTAGAGAATCCGCTGGTGCTGTGGGATTTGGGCTTCCAGCTCAGCCTGGCAGCCATCCTGGGGATTGTGGTGCTGGCCGAGCCACTGAGCATAGGTTTGCGCAACCTGCTGAGGCGAATTATGCCGCCGCGCCGGGCAAATCAAGTTGTCGCCTGGCTCAATGAACCAATCGCTGTCTCACTGGCGGCCCAAGCCCTCACCGCGCCGCTGATCGCCCTCAGCTTTGAGCGCCTGTCGCTGGTTTCTCTGCCTGTCAACCTGCTGGTGCTGCCTGTACAGCCCTACATCCTGATGTTGGGCGGTCTGGCCGTGCTGATTGCCCCACTCGCCGCGCCTTTGGCCCAAGTCATGCTCTGGTGTGTGGGCCTGTTGCTCTCTTGGACGATTCAAGTGGTACGCGCCTTCGCTGCTCTGCCCTGGGCTGATGTCGTCTGGTCGCCTTCGTCCTGGCTAGTGGCGGCGCTATTCGCCCTGTTCGGAGGATGGATCATCATGAACGCGACAGAACCGAAGGCCTGGCGGCGCTGGCTGAGCTTCGTGCAGCGGCGCGCCCTAGTGGTGGGGGTGAGCAGCAGCGCAGCGCTGGTGAGCGCGCTGCTGCTGGCAGTGGCTCTTGCTCGGCCTGATGGTCTGCTACACGTTTGGTTTTTGGACGTAGGCCACAGCAACGCCGTGCTGATCCAGTCGCCGCAGGGCGCACATATCCTGGTCGATGGTGGTCGCTACCCCTCGCGTCTACTCACTGCCATAGGCGACAGGCTGCCTTTCAACAAGACACACTTGGATATGCTCATCCTCACCCAGCCTGATGAGCAGGATCAGGCAGCGCTGCCCGCCCTGCTGGCGCGTTACCGCGTAGGCCTGGCTCTCACTCACCGACAGTTTAACATCAGCGCTAGGCAGCAGGCGATTGTCGACGGCCTGGGCGAGACGTCCCTCATACCCGTCTGGGTGGGCTACCGCGCTGAGCTGAGCGACGGCCTAAGCTTGGAGATTCTGCACCCGCAGGCCCAACCTATCGGCGAGGACTTGGGCGACGAGTCGCTGATTGTGCGCCTGCGCTATGGCGAAGCCCGAATCTTGCTGCTAGGCGACGCTTCAATCAAAGCTCAGGAAGCCGTACTACAAGCACAGGTTGCGCCTTCGGCTCAAGTCGTGCAGTTGGCGCGCCACGCAGGCCGCGACTCGCTGCACAAGACCTTTTGGGCGCTCACAGGGGCGCAGCTTGCAGTAGTGCAGATCGACCCTGCCAACCGTTTGGGCGATCCACAGCCTGCTACGCTGGCGCTGATCGGTGAGACACCGTTGCTGCGCACCGACCAGCGTACTACGATCCACCTATGGACAGACGGCCAAACGCTGTGGCACGACGCGCCCTAGAAAATTACATTGTAGAAGGTAGGCGGCGTGATGAACGAACCCACCGCGTAAATGCCGCCGATCAGGCCTACCAGCAAACAGACGGGCAGGGCGGCGCCACCTTTTCGGCTGGTGCGCCGTACCATGCCACCGGCGATCAGGGGTAGCGTAAACATGCCGATGTGGATCAGGAAGGTAGCAAAGCCTCTGTTGTCAAAGCCAGGCAGAGGGAAGGAGCGACCATCGCCGCGCAGCAGATCGACAATGCTAAAGAAGATCACAACGAACATGATATACTGTGAATTGACGCTCTTCTCTGGCATGACGGCAACTGCCACCAGCGACAAGATGAGAATGAGATAGATGAAAATACTGGCCAGGTTGTCTGGTCGTAATTGCTGAAGAGCCTGCTGGGCGAGGTTGCTAATGTCCATCGGCGACTCCCGTTATGATTCAATGAGTATCACGACGCACATTATAGCGCATGATGAGTCATTCCACACCCAAGCGAGGCAAGTTCATCAGGGCAGACGTATAAAGGCTTGTAGTTTCTCTCGACTCTCACCCCAGACCCCTTTCTCAGGACGAGATGTTGCCTCTCTCCAAAGGTAGAGAGGCCAGGAATAAAAGTTCTGGACAGACCTAAACGCTAGAGAGGTCGAGGACGCATTTCATGCAGAGGCCCTGGCGTCGCATGAGAGCCGAGAGAGCAAAGATGAGTTTTGGACGTTGGTTGGGGGAGAGTTGAAGGCTGAGCTTTCCCAGGGGGCAATCGTGCGATCACCCCCGGAATAGACAAAGGGCTTAGCTCTTCGCCAAAGTTTTGATACACTTGGCGCAGAGCTTCTTACGCACGTAGGTGCCTTTTTCCAGTACACGCACCACCTGCAGATTAGGCTTGAATTGGCGCTTGCTGGTGTTGAACGCCTTGCTGCGGGTCTGGCCGCTGACGGCGTGCTTGCCACATGCTTCACAAACTGCCATATGCGTTTGCCTCACGTAAGTCTCGCTAAACTGGCTTGCGGATGTTACCATAAGCCTAGAAACATGACAATAGCGCGAGCCTGGGCGAACTTTCCGAATGAATTGCGAGCCTCAAAACCTCAAACAAGCGTTGGTTGGTGGTTTATCCTGGCTGCGCCAACACGAAGCGTTGGTCAACCAGATGAACGTCTTCCCTGTGCCAGATGGCGATACTGGCACAAACATGCTGCTCACCCTGCAAAGGGCTGTCCAGCACCTGCGGTATGACGAGCTAAACCAAATCGGAGCGCTGTTTGAGCGTCTGGCTGAAGGCGCGCTGATTGGCGCACGTGGCAACAGCGGCACAATTCTGGCCTATCTGCTGCGCGGCTTCGCGCTAGGGATGACAAATGCACAAGACATCAACCCGACTCATCTGGCGCTGGCCACTCAGAGCGCCGTCGACTATGCCTACCACACAGTACAGACTGTCATGCAGCCAGTTGAAGGTACAATTCTCACAGTAGCACGCGCCTGCGCAGAGGCACTACGTGACGAACCTCTGCCTGTCACTCCTCTGGCCTGCCTAGCCAAGATGGTCGAAGCTGCCTGGGAGGCGGTGCAGCGCACCCCTCAGCAACTCCCACGCTTACGCGAAGCCAATGTCGTCGATTCGGGTGGTCTGGGATTGGCCTACTGGTTAGATGGCCTTCAGCGCGTCTTTCTGGGCCAGACCATCGAAGCGCCTGCCGCCAGCGCACCAGCGCCATACACGACGCGCGCTGCGCTGAGCGCCAAGCTCGACGCCGAAGACGAGCGAGGCTATGGCTACGACGTGCAGTTCCTCATGCTGGGCCAGGGATTCAACGTAGATGAAGTGCGGCGCGCCATCGCTAGCATGGGCTGGTCGGCGTTGGTCGATGGCACAGATCGACTGATTAAAGTTCATGTCCACGTCTACGATCCTTCAGAGCCTATTGGCTACGCGGTGCGTCTGGGCGCGCAACTGGATGAGGTCGTCGTGGAGAACATGCAACGCCAATACCAAGATTACCTGAGCCAGCGCGCAACCAGCGCTAGCGTGGGAGTCGTGGCAGTGGCTGATGGCGCAGGATTGGCTCGCCTGCTGCGCGAGCTGGGCGCTGGCGTTGTCATCAGCGGCGGCCAGACGATGAATCCCAGCGCTGAAGATTTTCTGCGCGCCAGCGCCAGCCTGCCCCAGAGCCAAATTATTCTTTTGCCCAACAATCCCAACGCGCGCCTGGCAGCAGAGCAAGCCGCCCAGCAGAGCAGCAAACAAACTCGTGTGCTGCCCACGCGCAGCGTTCAACAGGGCTTGGCCGCTCTGCTGGCTTACGCCGATCAGCAGAGCGTGGACTTGGACGCGCTACACACTGCCATGCAAGAGCGTCTGAGTGGCGTTGTCAGCCTGGCCGTCACATACGCCACCCGCAGCGGAGTCTTCGATGGCTTGACTGTACAGAAAGGCGACTGCATTGGCCTGATAGACGACGAACTGAGGGTACGCGCAGACACTCTGAGCGAAGCCGCGCTGGCCTTGACTCAGGCAGCTGTGCGGCCAGACCACGAGCTGCTCACGCTGTACTGGGGCGCGCAAGTCAGCCAGGCCGAAGCTGAGAACCTGGCGGCCAGCCTGTCTCAAGCCCACCCCCGGCTCACTCTGGAAGTCCTAGAAGGCAACCAGGCACTCTATCCCTACCTATTCAGCTTGGAGTGATGAGCAGAATGGTGGCCTTCCACATCGTCACCGACAGCAGCGCCCGTCTGGCTTTGCCCTACAGCGCTCGAACAGTACAACCCCAGGCGGCATCGCTGACCATCCTGGCCAACCGCATTGAAGTCAACGGCCAGACGTACCGAGAAGACATCGACATTACTAGCGAAGACTTACTCAAGCTGATCGCTCAGCAGTCTGTTCCGCCCAAAATCCATCCTCCTACCAGCGAAGACTTCCTCAATCTATACATGCACCTGGCCAAGAAGCATGAGGCTATCATCTCGCTACACCCTTCCTATCAGCTCTCGGCCAGCAGCTACAACGCCCGCCAAGCGGCCCAGCAGCTGGCCGGCACAAGCTGCCCGATTGTAGTCATGGACAGCGGTACGCTGTGTGTGGGCCTTGGAATCCTAGTGCGCTACGCTGTCCAGTTGGCTCAAAACGAATCGCATTTGGATCGATTCGTCCAGCAGGTGCGCGGCGCTTCTGAGCGCGTTTACAGCCTGTACATCGTCGATTCGCTGGAATTCCTAGAATATAATCGAATTGTCAGCCCCTCGCGGGCCATCTTGGGGACAATCTTGGGGATCAAACCGCTGGTGAGCCTAGAACAAGGACATTTGCAAGTGGTTGAGAAGGTACGCACGCGCGCTCAGGCCGTTGATCGCCTCGTCGAATTCTTGGTGGAATTCGTCGATCTAGAAGAAGCCTTCATCGTCCAGCCGCGTCCACATCTGAGCGAGACAGCTCGACTGTTACAAGACCGCCTGGCGACGGACGTCCCTCAACGCCAATTTCCTTATACTCTCTATGGTGCGACGCTGGCGCGCTGGATTGGCACAGATGCCTTAGGCGTAGTCGTGCTGGAACGTGATTTTTGACCCATGAGCAGTCCCAGAGAGGATTGACCGATGAAGCAGCGCATCCGAATCATCACTGACAGCGTTTGTGACCTGCCATCTGACCTAGTGGCTCAGCACAACATCGTCATCATCCCCTGTTTCGTCAACTTTGACGGCCAAAGTTACGCTGATGATGGCCATGAGTTAGACCGCTCAACTTTCTATCAGCGCATTCCGCAGATGAAAGATTTCCCCAAGACCAGCGCCCCACCTCCTAGCCTAGCAGAGAAGATTCTGCGCGAAGCACTAGAAGGCTACGACTATGGGATTTGTATCCACGTCCCCAGCGCTTTCAGCGCCACCCTGAACAACGTAAAGCTGGGCGGGCAAACCATGCAAGACAAGCTGACCTTCATTGACTCGCAGACGCTGAGCATGGGCATAGGCTTGCAAGCCCTCATCGCAGCAGAAGTAGCCGCTGAGACAGGTGACACCAACCAAGTGTTGCGCGCTCTGGAAGCTGTGCAGCGTCATCAGCGCTTGTATGCTGTGCTAGCAACGCTAGACTTCTTGCGACGCAGCGGGCGCGTCAATCCGCTTTTGGCCAGCATTGGCACGCTGCTCCAGCTCAAGCCCGTCGTCAGCGCCCATGACTCCATCATTGAGCCTATTGCTCGCATTCGCACCTTCAGCAAAGCAGTGGATTTCTTGTACCAGAAAGTCATGGAGCAGGCGCCCTTTGAGCGCCTTTTCATCCTGCATATCCAGAATGAAGCAGGTGCGTTAGCCTTGCGCGACAGCTTGGGCCAGGATTTACCCGCAGACACGTCTATTATCGAAGTCGGGCCGACTTTAGGCACGCACATCGGCCCTGGTTCGTTAGGCGCTGTGACGCTACCGCGCCATTGGAAGCAAGGATAGAACGAACCCTATGCCAACTGCATTGGAGAATCTCGTCAAAATCCTCAAGCTAGAGCGCGAAAAAGGCTGCGAAGATAACGCAGTCATCGGCGGCCTGACCGCCTACGGCGTCAACTGGGAGAACCAAGCTCTTGAGCAGGCGCGCCGCGCCGAACAGGTCGTCCTAGCAGAAGAGATAGCCGTTATCCTGCAGCGCTACTCTGGTTTGAAAGACAAAGCTGAGCGCTTGAGTCAAATCAACTATATGCTGGGGCGCATTCTAGGGCGCATCCCCATGCCCACTAGCTATGCTGAACGCCTAGCTGTCCTGCAACAAGCCTTCGGTAGGCCCAGCGAAGCACCGCCTGAAGCGCGGCCTGTGCCTTCGCCCAAAGAGACAGCACCTAGCAAGGCCGAACGCAAGCAACGATCACGCAGCGAAAGCGAGTCAGAACGTAGAGAACGCGCCAGACTTGAGCGTCCCAGGACCGATCAAGCGCAATCAGAGCAGCGCCCTAGCCCCAAGCGGACTGAAGGCAAACAGCGCCCTAAGTCGGGCGAGCAGCGCTCCAAACCCGACGAGCGCCGCTCAGCACGCCTCGGCGCAGACGAGGACGACGAGGCGCCAGATAATCTGCGCGGACTCAGCGACGCCAGCGAACGCTACCTGCGCGATGATGACTTCTATTTGCGCCCAGTACGCGGAAGCGGTCAGCTCGATGTGAAGCCTCTGCCACGTCTGGCTCGCCCACCGCGTCAGCGCCGTCCTCATCTGTCTATCGACGAAGCCAGAGCGCGCCTACATGAGCTTGAACGCCCCATCACCAGCATCAGAGGCATTGGCGAGAAGACTGCGCCGCTCTATCACAATCTAGGCCTGCATACCCTGCGCGATTTGCTGGACTACCTGCCACGCCGCTACGACGACTACACCCGCCTCAACACCATCGCCCGCCTGCGACTCGGCGAGACGGAAACCATCATCGCCCGTGTGACCCGCACCGAGACGCGCAGGATAAGCGGGCGACAGGATTTCATCGTCTGGGCCGACGATGGCACAGGCCGAATTATGCTGACCTTCTTCGGCCAGCCCTTCCTCTCTAGGGTCATTTTGACGAACAAGCAGTACGTCTTCAGCGGCAAAGTGACCATGTTCCGCGACAAGTTCCAGATGAACAACGCAGAATGGGAGGCCCTGGACGCCGAGAACCTCCATGCTATCGGGATCGTGCCGATCTATGGCCTAACAGAAGGCTTGAAGCCACGCAGCTTCCGTAAAACGATGAAGGCTATCGTCGATGAGTGGGCTGACAAGATACCTGATTACGTACCCAGAAGCATCCTGGATCGTGCCGAACTGGCTGATTTGGGCTGGGCCATCAGGCAAATCCACTTCCCACAGGGCTTTGACCACCTGGCCCATGCCCAGCGCCGCTATATGTTCGATCAGCTCTTCCTCATGCAATTGGCCATTCTGGGCAACCGTCGCGAATGGCAAGGAGTTCCCGCCAACCCCTTGCCTGTCAGTGATGAGTGGCTGGACACCTTCGTCCAGAAGGTCTTCCCCTATCCGCTGACGGGCGATCAGCAGCGCGCCATTGCCGACATTCGCCAGGATATCGCCAAAGCCATCCCCATGAATCGCCTGATCCAGGGTGACGTTGGCGCTGGCAAGACTGCCGTCGCCCTGGTAGCGCTGGCGATGGCAATAGCCAACGGCAAGCAAGCTGCCCTGATGGCGCCCACTAGCATTCTGGCAGAGCAGCACTACCGCAACCTGAGCAAGCTCCTAGCCAACTGGCCCACCGAGCGCTCTCCTGTCATCGCCCTGATGACCAGCGCCCTGAGCAGCAGTGAACGCGAGTCAATCTATCGTGGCTTGGCCAGCGGCTCTGTTGACCTGGCCATCGGCACTCATGCTCTCATCCAAGAAGGCGTGGAATTCGCTGACTTGGGGCTGGTCGTGGTGGACGAACAACACCGCTTCGGCGTAGGCCAGCGCGCCGCCTTGCGCGGCAAAGGCACGAATCCACACCTACTGGTGATGACCGCCACCCCTATTCCGCGCACCCTGGCGCTGACCATCTACGCCGACCTAGACTTAACTGTCATCCGCGAAAAGCCGGCTGGTCGTCAACCCGTTAAAACTCGCATCATCCTGCCCGTCGAGCGCGAACGCGCCTTCAGTTTTATTGAGGGCCAACTCGCCCAGGGACGACAGGCCTTCATCGTCCATCCACTAGTAGAAGCCAGCGACAAGGTGGATACGCGCTCCGCTGTCGAAGCCTACGAGCAACTGCGCCAGGTCTTTCACCGCTACCGCGTCTGTCTGTTGCACGGCAAAATGCGCCCCAGCGAAAAAGATGAGGTCATGGGGGCGTTCGCGCGCCACGAATACGATGTCATGGTGACGACTAGCGTCGCCGAAGTCGGCGTGGACGTGCCGAACGCCACCGTCATGCTCATCGAAGGCGCAAATCGCTTTGGCTTGTCGCAGCTTCATCAGTTTCGCGGACGTGTAGGACGTGGTGAATACCCTTCCTCTTGCATCCTTATCCCCGACGAAGGCGTCTTCACGCGCGAAACGCTTACTCCCTCAGGCGACGAAAACCCCGTCCTGACGGACGCGCAACTCCGCTTGAAAGCGATGGAAGAGACCGACGATGGCTTTCGTTTGGCCGAATTGGATTGGAAGCTGCGCGGCGCTGGTGACCTGCTAGGGACGCGCCAGAGCGGCCAACATCTGCTCCAGCTGGCCGAACGGATGACGCCAGAGCTGGTCGAGCTGGCTCAGCGCGAAGCGCGCACCCTCTACATCGAAGACCCCGCCCTGGTTCATGAAGAACATCAACTGCTGGCCGAGCGCGTCCACATGCTGGTGCAACAGGCCGCTGATGTTTCATAAGACCAAAGTATCGATACTTGAGAACGCGAGCATCCACGCGGAAGACCTCAAACTATGAAAAGCCGCCCAATCAGTGGCAGATTTACTAAATCGCACTACAATTTGAATCGTGTAACGTGGAGAAGACCCTCATGATCCGCAAAGCGGTTTACCCCGCCTCGCTCGACCCCATCCATTACGGCCATATCGACGTGGCCCTGCGCGCTGCCAACATCTTCGACGAGGTGATCGTCGCTGTCTACAGCCGCCCCAAGAAGAACGTGTTGTTCAGCGTGGAAGAGCGTATGCAGTTGGCGCGAATTTGTTTCGTCGATCATGAGCGTATCTCGGTTGCAGCTTACGATGGCTTGACGGTCAAATTCGCCCAGAGCGTCGGCGCGATGGCTCTCATACGCGGGCTGCGCGTCTTTGGGGACTTCGAGTTTGAGTTCCGCATGGGCATGGCCAATAAGAAATTGGCCGCCGACGTGGAGACGGTAGCCATCCTAGCAGACGAAAAATACATGCACATCAGCAGCAGCACAGTGCGAGAGATTGCAGAATTGGGCGGAGATGTGTCGCAGATGGTGCCGTCACACGTCCATCATGCGCTCAAGCTGCGCTTTGGCGCTCGTGAAGGCTGAGTCGATGGGCTTGAAATCACTTGACCAAAGGGGTTTTCGCGTGGACATTCAACATCTTGTAGACCGCTTGGAAGACTTGATCGACGCAGGACGCCATATCTTCGGCACGAAGTACACCATCGTAGATGAAGAACGCGCCCTGGAGCTGATCGACCAAATGCGCATCTCCATCCCAGAAGAGATAGAGAAAGCCGCGCGCGTGATCGCTCAGCGCGACCGTATCCTGGCCGAAGCCCACGAAGAAGCCGCGCGTATCATCCAGCAGCAGCGCGAGCGCGCTTCTGCGCTGATTGACGAACACGCAGTCGTGCAGGCAGCCCAGGCCCGCGCCGACGCGGTGCGTGAACAGGCCCGTCAGGAAGCGGCTCGTATCATGAGCGAAGCCGACCAATATGTGCTGCAAATGCTCACCAAGTTGGAACAGCAGTTGGTGCGCGATCTGAGCGAAGTGCGCAACGGCATTTCCTATGTGCAGTCACAGCCTAGCAGCCCGCCTGCTCCTTCGATGAACGCTTCTCAGCCCGTCTATCTGCCGCGTCAGCACGATCGTGAATTTGTTGACGTGGACTACCAAGATGACGAGCGCGCCTGATGAGCTACGAGACTATCCTCTATAGCCTGGCAGGCGGCGTAGCCAGCATTACACTCAACCGTCCAGAGACGCGCAACGCCCTCAATCAGGCTATGTACCGCGAACTAATGGCTGCTTTCCGCGAAGCTGGCCGCGACAAAGCCGTGCGCGCCATCATCCTCACCGCCAACGGCAAGGGGTTTTGCAGCGGGCAAGACCTGGTAGAATTGGAGACGCTGCGCCAACAAGGAATCTCCATTGGCGAAGGCTTGCGCAACGGCTTGAACCAGCTCATCTTGCAGCTTCGCATCCTGGAAAAACCCATCATCGGCGCGCTGAATGGCGTGGCCGCCGGCGCTGGCGCTTCTCTGGCTCTGGCCACTGATCTGCGCGTCGCTAGCAGCGAAGCCAGCTTCGTCTTCGCCGCCTTCGTCAACATCGGCATTATCCCCGACGGTGGCGGGACGTTCTTCCTGCCCCACCTCGTCGGCCCCAACAAGGCACTACAACTGGCTTGGCTAGCCGACGCTCAAAACCGCGTCACGGCGGAGCAAGCCTTGGCTCTAGGAATCGTCAACCAGGTTCATCCACCTGAAGCCTTCATGGATCAGGCGCTGGCCATCGCCAATAAGCTGGCCAGCCTACCCACCAGGGCTATCGGCATGACCAAGCGCGCCATGTACCGCGCCCTGCATGTCTCGCTGGCAGACGCCCTGGAATATGAAGCCCAAGTCCAGGAAGGCGCTTTCCGCACCCATGATTTCCGTGAAGGCGTGGCGGCTTTTCTAGAGAAGCGTCCGCCCCAGTTCAAAGGAGAGTGAGACTATGACTAGCATCTTCAGCAAGATCATCGCCCGCGAAATTCCAGCCACTATCCTCTACGAAGATGAACTGGTGATCGCCTTCAAAGACATCAACCCCATCGCTCCTGTGCATGTCCTCATCGTCCCCAAGCGCGAAATACCCACCGTAAACGACGCGCTGCCCGAAGATGAGCCAGCGCTAGGGCGCTTGTTCACCGTTGCTGCCAAACTAGCCGCCGAGATGGGCATTGCCGAAAGTGGCTATCGACTGATGGTCAACTGCAACAAAGACGGTGGTCAAGAAGTCTTCCATCTGCACATGCACCTGTTGGGCGGTAAGCGCTTGGGGCGCATGTTGGCAGAATGAGTCGGGATCGCACTCCACGACGACAAAAGGCAGCCCACAAGCTGCCTTCTGTCGTTTGCCTGCTCGAACACTTAGCTGAACTGCTGCATGATCTTGGCTAGGGCTTCGCGACTAGGACGCAGCTTGTCAGCTGGCAGAGTAGCCAGGGGTTCTTCCACCAGGTTTTCAATCTCCGCCAGGGTGAGGCGCGGCTCTTCGTAGTAGATCAGGCCAGTGATGAACAGGTTTTCGCGCTGAGCGCGCTCCAGAGCCATAATAGCCTGCGCGCGGTTGCGCGGATCGTGGTCTTTGTCCAACTTGCGCAGACGCAGCAGCGAGCCGTCGTGCAGCGTCACATCAATCGTCTGGCCTTCAGGATACTCATCGATCGTGATCTCAGGCTTTCCTTCAATGTAGTCGCCTCCCAGAATTTCGATCTCGTGCAAGGCGATCTGATGCTCTTTGCCGTAGTTGTAGCTCTTGGTAGAGCTATCGTCATTGTTGAAAGTTACGCAAGGGCTGATGATGTCCAGCACAGCAATGCCTTTATGTTTGACTGCCGCTTGCAAGAGGGCCTGCACCTGCTTAGCGTCGCCGCTGAAGCTGCGCGCGACGAAAGTTGCGCCGCTGATGATAGCTTCCAAGGCCAGGTCAATCGCTGGGAACAGGTTTTGACCGTAGTATTTGAGGTTCTGGCCCTCGTCGGCTGTCGCGCTGAACTGGCCTTTGGTCAAGCCATAGACGCCGTTATTTTCGATGATGTAGATAAAAGGCACGTTGCGACGGATGACGTGTTTGAACTGTCCCATGCCAATGCTGCCCGTGTCGCCGTCGCCGCTGACGCCGATACACGTCAACGTGCGGTTGCCCAGCAGAATGCCCGTCGCCACCGAGGGCATACGACCATGAAGAGTATTGAAACCATGCGAACGACCCAAGAAGTAAGCCGGCGTCTTGCTAGAACAACCAATGCCACTCACCTTGACTACGCGATGTTGCTCTAGGCCAAGCTCATAACCCATGCTGGTGATCTGATTCGCGATGGAGTCGTGGCCGCAGCCGGGGCAGAGCGTACTCTTGCCTCCCTTGTAGTCTTCGCGGGTCAAGCCCAGCTTGTTGACTCGTGCAGTACGTCCCATATCTCTACTCTCCCTCAAACTCTACGCTTCAACAGTCTCGTACTTCAGGATGTTCTCCATAAGCCAGTGCGCCGTCATGGGCAGACCGTCACCCAGGGCCACGCTGTGGACGTGGCGCAGATCGCGGTTATCTTCCAGGCTGATGATCTGGCGGAGCTGCCCATCAAAGTTATTTTCGACGACGTACACGCGCTCGTGCTGATGGATGAAATCAAGGACACTGTCGTGCAGCGGCAGGGCGCGCACGCGCAGATAGTCAGTGGAAATGCCGCGAGCTGCCAGCATATCGCGAGCTTCTTCGATGGCCGGCTCATTCGTGCCGAAGGAGACGATGGCCACAGGCGCACCATCATCATGCACGACAGGCATAGGCAGATTTTGGCGCGCGCCCTCTAGCTTGCGGCGCAGACGCGTCATGTTGGCCACCCAATCATCGCTGCGCTCGCTGTATGTAGCCATCGCGTTATGGCCCGTACCACGTCCGAAGTAAGCCGCCATTGGATGGTTTGTGCCGGGTAGGGTGCGATAGCCTACGCCGTCACCGTCCACGTCCATGTAGCGCCCCCACTTGCCATGCTGACTAATGAACGCTTGCAGCGCCTCGGCGTCCAAAACTTTACCACGATTAATCGGCTCTTCAGGATAGGCGAAGGGTTCAGCCATCCAGTTGTTCATGCCCAAGTCTAGGTCGCTGAGGACGAAGACTGGCGTCTGATACTGCTCGGCAATGTCGAAGGCTCGCCAACCGAACTCAAAAGCCTCTTCTGGGTTAGCAGGCAGTAAGCAAATCTGGCGCGTATCGCCGTGTCCCAAGAAGTGTGCGAACAGCAGATCACCCTGGCTGGTGCGCGTGGGCAGGCCCGTGCTTGGCCCCATGCGAGTCACATCCCAAATGACGCAAGGAATCTCGGCAAAATAAGCCAGGCCGCTGAATTCCGCCATCAGGCTAATGCCAGGGCCACTGGTAGCGGTCATGGCGCGCGCGCCGCTGAACCCTGCACCGACGATCATGCCAGCTGCCGCAAGCTCGTCCTCTGCTTGGATGATGGCCACTGTGTCTTTGCCTGTTGTCTCGTCTCTGCGGATGTGCTTGAAACTCATCATCGCGTCGACCAAGCTGGTCGAAGGAGTGATAGGATACCAAGCGACCACTGTCACACCGCCGAACAGCGCTCCTAGCGCAGCAGCTTCGTTGCCCGTAATGAGGATTTTGCCCTTTGTGCCGTCCATCGGCTCAAAGCGGAACGGATCGCGCTTCTCCACGTTGGCGGCAAACCATTCGTGGGCCAGCCTCACGACCTGCATGTTCATGTCAGCAGGTTTGGCTTTGCCGTTGAAGTTGTCCAGCAGGGCATAGTAAATGCGTTCCAGCGGAATGCCGAACAGTTGGGCCACCGCACCAACGTAGGTCATGTTCTCAATGCGCTTGCGGAAATCCTTGTGGATGTCCGTTTTCTCCATGAGTTCTTTGACAGGCACTTCGTAGTAGATGATATCACTGCGGCTATGACCCCAGTGCCAATCAGCAGGCAAGATACACACACCGCCAGGCGGAAGGTTGCTGATATCCTCAGCAGCGGTGTCTGGGTTATAGGCGACGCAAATTTCCGTCACCGCGCGACGCGCCGTGTAGCCGTCCTTGCTGGCGCGGATGGTGTACCAAGTGGGCAGACCCTTGATGTTGGAGGGGAACAAATTCTTGCCGTTGACGGGAATGCCCATGTCGAACAGCGATTTCACCAGCACATTGTTCGAAGTTTGGCTGCCAGAGCCATTCTGTGTAGCGACAACGAAGGCAAAATCGTTGATGATGGAGGTCCGTATGGAAGATTGTGGATTGGTCTGTGGCTCATGCACAACCATAAGAATCTGCTGCGCCGCGCGGCGCACGCTCCTTTCTTGCTGTAGCGTTGACGGAAAGAATGCTCATCAAAATACGGTTAGTCAAGCAAAACCGAGCGTTCTACAGGCATTGTAGCACGCTTGGTTCTCATCGTCTATGTAACTGTGATTTAGCTTCAGCTTACATCACGTCACGGCCTGGGGAAGCCTGCAAAGCCACTTGCACGCGCCGAGCGATAGCGTCAAAGTGAGCAGGAATGTGCTGAAAGTCCAGATTGTCAACGTCGATGGTCAACACAGCACAGGCTGTCCAGTCTTCGATCCATTCGTCGTACAGACGGTTGAGGCGGGACAAGTAGTGCGAATCAATGGCGCGCTCGTAGTCTCTGCCCCGCTTGGCAATGTGAGCTTGCAAGGTGATGACGCTAGCCCGCAGGTAGACGATCAAGCGCGGCGGCGGCAGGAAAGCAGAAATAGCCTGGTAGAGACGACGGTAGGCGTCATAATCGCGCTCGCTCATGTCTCCCTGCTGGTACAGGTTACGCGCGAAGACCTCGGCGTCCTCATAGACAGTGCGATCTTGCACCACGTTGCCAGGATGATCCAGCAGTTGGCGGTGATGTTCCAGGCGCTTGCCCAAAAAGAACACTTGGGAATGAAAACTCCAGCGACGCATGTCGGCGTAAAAATCGGCCAGATAGGGATTTTCGGCGTTGGCTTCATAAAAGGGCTGCCAACCAAAGGCTTCAGCCAACATGCCTGTCAGGGTACTTTTGCCCGCGCCAATGTTGCCCGCAATGGCGACGAAGTATCTGCCCATGTCTCTATCCTTAAGTGCTTGGGTGATGAGTCAAATCGTAGATCAGATTAGGGAGGTATAGGCGTATCAGCCGGCGGCTACGCTCAATTGTAATCGAATCGCCTGCAACGTGCTTTCGCTGCCATCATCTTCCAAAGCTAGCAAACGCAGCACAACAGGCTGGGGTTGTCTGACGCTGACCAGTTCAGCCTGCCAAATCACCTCGTCCAAAAATGACGCAGGCAATGGGACGACAACCTGGCTCATAGGTGTGCCATCGCGCGTTTCCAGGCGCAACAAAAGCTGGCCCTGCTCAAAACCACTGGCACTGCCCTGGATGAGGAGTTGTTCGCCACCGATTACTTGGCCCTCAGCCAGGCCCAGCAGCGCGGCACTGCGTCCCTCTGGGCGATAGGCCAGCCCACTGATGGCGGCCATTTCGCTATCATAATCGCCTTCTATGCGCGGATCGAGCGACTCAGCGCGCAAGGTAATCTCGCCAGGCTCACCATGATAGCCGTGCAGCAGACGGGTTTGCCACCTTCCGTCAGCTTCTGGCACAATCGCAGTCTGCACCAGAGTCGCGCCTTCAGCGTCTAGAACGCGCAGCAGAAACCCAACCGGCGGCACGTCCTCCGCCGTGCCGTAGACTGTCAGCAGCGCGTCGTAGACGATCCAGCCTGCCGTCGGGCCGAGAATATCGACTCGGCCCTGTAGGACGGGCGGCGCAGGCGGCACAACCGCTTGATCGGACGCGGCAGGGGTGCAGGCTACAAGAGCCAGTAGCAAGCAGACGCACGCGCGGCGCATAACTCAGAGCTTCGCTCTCAGCGCCACCAGACGCTCGCCTGCGGCCAGCAAGACGTCGTCGTTCTTGCAGAACGAAAAGCGCACATGCTTGCGACCCAGATAGCGGTGCTGGGATGAGAAGAACGACTCGGCGGGAGGAATGCAAGCCACGCCGACGTGTTCAATCAGCCAGCGGGCGAACTGCATATCGTCGCCGTCAAAGAAAGCGCTGAAATCAGCCATGATGAAGAACGCACCCTGCGCTTCGCTGATTGTGAAGCCGCTCTCGCGCAGAATGGAGTCTAGCAGGCGGCGCTTGCCTTCGTACATGCGGCGGAAGGCTGCAAAGTATTCGTTGTCCAAGCCCAGCGCGTGAGCAATGCCATACTGCGATGGATGATTGACAGCATAGAGGATGTTCTGGTGAATGCGCCACGTACCAGTGATGAGGTCAGGATGGCCCATCGCCCAGCCGACCTTCCAGCCTGTGTAGCTGAAGCTTTTGGCGCCGCTGGAGACGGTCACGGTGCGGTCAGCCATGCCATCCAGCGTGGCGATAGGGATATGCTGATGATCCCCGAAGACCAAATGCTCATACACCTCATCCGAAATGGCAATTGCGTCGTACTTTTGGCACAGCTCCGCGATTAGGCTCAGTTCTGCGCGGCTGAAGACGCGCCCAGTAGGGTTGTGGGGCGTGTTGAGGATGATAGCGCGCGTCTTGTCGTTGAAAGCGGCGCGCATCTCCGCTTCATCAAACATCCAGTCAGGCGGACGCAACGGCACGAAGCGCGGCACGCCGCCGGCCATCTCGACCGCTGGCAGGTAAGTATCGAAATACGGCTCAATCAGGATGACCTCATCACCTGGATCGACCAAGCCCAGGATAGACGAGAACATGCCCTCAGCAGCGCCAACTGTGATGATGACCCCTCGCTCAGGATCGATGTTCAGCCCATAGAAGCGTCGCGCGTGATCGGCAACAGCCTGGCGCAGCGGCGCGACTCCGTACCCTGGCGCGTACTGGTTAGCCCGTCCATCGCGCATAGCGGCGATGGCAGCTTCCATGACCTCAGCTGGGCCATCAAAATCGGGGCGTCCCTGGCCCAAGTTGATAGCATTGTGCTGCTGAGCCAGCGTGTTAATTTCGGCGAAGATAGTGGTCGTATAGGAGGCGACGCGCCGCGCAAAGCTGGGCATGGGCTAGTGAACTCCGTAGAGGTAAGGTTGATGAGAAATTACGCCGCCCCTCTGCGCTCAGCGCTGAGAGGCGGCTTTGCGTTATGCGGAACGTTCTACTGCTTGAGGAAGTTGCGCAGGACGGTTTGCAGAATGCCGCCGTTGCGGTAGTACTCAACCTCAACCGATGAATTCAGGCGCACATCTACGTCGAAGCGCGTCACACGACCATCAGCGGCAGTGGCGGTGATCGTCAGGGTTTGCAGAGGCTGAACATCGTCCGTGAGCGGGATATCGAAATACTCGTGGCCAGTCAGTCCCAGCGACTCCCACGATTGTCCGTTGCGAAAAGTGAGTGGCAACACGCCCATCATCACCAAGTTGCTGCGATGAATGCGCTCAAACGACTGCGCGATGACAGCCTTGACGCCCAGGAGGAATGTGCCTTTGGCTGCCCAGTCGCGGCTGCTGCCCATGCCATAGTCCTTGCCCGCCAAGATGACCAACGGCGTGCCATCAGCAATATACTTCTGCGCCGCGTCGTAAATGCTCATCTGTTCCTGGGTGGGCAAGTAGTAAGTGACGTTGCCTTCGCTGCCTGGCACGAGCCAGTTGCGCAGACGCACATTAGCGAACGTGCCGCGCGTCATCACGCGGTCGTCGCCGCGCCGCGCGCCATAGACGTTGAAATCCTTCTTCTCCACCCCACGCGATTTGAGGTACTGCCCCGCCGGGCTGTTCTCGGCAATGTCGCCAGCAGGCGAGATGTGATCGGTGGTGATGGAGTCCTTGAACAAGCCCAAGACGCGCGCGCCGCTGATGGGTTGGATGGGCTTCACCTCTGGAGTGATCGTCTGGAAGAAAGGCGGTTCATGAATATAGGTGCTGTCTTCGCTCCAGGCATAGACAGCCTCGCCAGTAGCTGGAATCTCATTCCATTTCGGGTTGCCTGTGTAGACGTTGCCGTATTGTTCGATGAACATCTGCGGCGAGAGGTAGGTCTGCACTGCGTCCATGATCTCTTGCTGCGTGGGCCAAATGTCGCGCAGATAGACAGGCTGGCCTTCCTTGTCCAGGCCTAACGGCTCGTTGTTCAGATCGATGTCTACTGTGCCGGCCAGGGCATAAGCCACCACCAACGGCGGCGAAGCCAAATAGTTGGCCTTCACTTCGGCGTGAATGCGACCGCTGAAGTTGCGATTGCCGCTCAGGACGGCAGCAGCTACTAAGTTGCCTTCGCGGATCGCGCCCACCACCTTCTCTGGTAGCGGGCCAGCGTTGCCGATACAGGTCGTGCAGCCATAGCCCACTGTGTGGAAGCCGAGCCGCTCTAGGTAAGGTGTGAGGCCAGCAGCGTTCAAGTACTCGGTGACCACTTTAGAGCCAGGGGCTAGGCTGGTCTTGACGTAGGATTTGGTGGTCAAGCCGCGTTCAACGGCTTTCTTGGCCAGCAGGCCCGCGCCCAACATAACCGAGGGGTTGCTGGTATTGGTGCAAGAGGTGATCGCAGCAATGACCACCGCACCATGCCCAATATCGGTGCTGTGACCGTTGTCCTGAACGCGCGCTCTGGTATTCAGCTTATCCTCGCTGAGCGCAAAGCCCTGCTTGTCAATCGGCGCGGTCAAAGCTTTGTGGAAGGCAGGCTTCATCTCGCGTAGCGCCACGCGATCCTGTGGGCGAGCAGGGCCAGCCATGCTCGGCTCAACTGTGCCGAGGTCAAGTTCTAACACATCGGTGAAGATGGGGTCAGGAGTGTCGTCAGTGCGGAACATACCCTGCTCTCTGGCGTAGCGCTCCACGAGCTGCACCAGCGCCTCATCGCGCCCCGTGCGGCGCAAGAAGCTGAGCGTCTCTTCGTCAATCGGGAAGAAGCCCATCGTCGCACCATATTCGGGGGCCATGTTAGCAATAGTTGCGCGGTCAGGCAGGCTCATGCTGCTCAGACCAGGGCCGAAGAACTCCACGAATTTATCGACGACCCCCTTCTTGCGCAGCATCTGCGTGACGACCAGCACCAAGTCCGTAGCCGTCGCGCCCTCTGGCAGACTGCCTACCAGCTTAAAGCCGATGACTTCGGGCATGAGCATGTAAATTGGCTGGCCCAGCATAGCCGCCTCGGCTTCGATGCCGCCTACGCCCCAGCCTAGCACGCCCAGGCCGTTAATCATGGTGGTATGGCTGTCTGTGCCAACCAGGGTATCGGGCAGGGCCACCTTGCCTTCGCCGTGCGGGTCATCGAACAACTGCACGACCTTAGCCAGGTATTCTAAATTGACCTGATGGACAATCCCAGTAGCTGGTGGCACAACCCTGAAGTTGTCGAAGGCCTTTTGTCCCCAGTGCAGGAATTCGTAGCGCTCGCGGTTGCGCTCAAACTCAAAGATGGAATTGAGCTGCACTGCATCAGCGCGCGCAAAGACGTCCACCTGTACCGAATGATCGATCACTAGGTCAACTGGCACAATCGGGTTAATGCGCGATGGATCGCCGCCCAGGCGCACCATCGCTGAGCGCAGTGCCGCCAAATCAACCACGCAGGGGACGCCAGTGAAGTCTTGCAGGATGACGCGCGCAGGCTTGAAGGGAATCTCAGTGGTGCTGGGCTTGCCGTCCCAACGTGCGATGTTCTCCACGTCCTGTTCCGTCACTTCGCGCCCGTCCAGGTGGCGTAAGGCGTTCTCCAACAAAACTTTCATGCTGAAGGGCAACCGCTCGACGTGACCAATGCCGCGTTCTTGCAGCGCACCGAGGCGGTAGATGACCGCTCGGCCATGCCCCGTGTCGAACGTATCACGCGCTCCAAAAGGATTGTTCATAAAAGCTTCCTCGTAGCCTAGATGGATTGAACAGAACGATATTGTACCCGAATCCGCCCAGCCTGTCATTGGAAACGCTGGCTGATCCGAGTACACTTTGAGAAGGCTGTTTCACAGCAATTTTTTCCAAAACTTCAGGAGTCTGAGCGCCATGAGCGACAAAAAGCGCGGTGGCAAGAAGCCGCCTCAACAAAATATTCCCGTGAAGCGCCCCAAACCCAGCTCAAGCGCTGCTTCAGCTGCACCTAGCAGCGGTAAGCCCGCCGCGAGCAGCCCCAAGAGTGCCGGCGAGTCAAACAAACAACGCATTGAAGAACGCAAGCACGAACGCGAGCGCCAGCGCCAGCGCCAGCGCACCTTGACCATCGTCGGCCTCCTGGTGACGGTAGGTCTACTGGGCCTGCTGCTGGTCATCGTCCGCAACTCGCCCGCCGATGCTCCGGTAGCGGAAGATGTTGCTGCGCGCTACGAAGGCATCCCGCGCGGCTCAGATGAAAATGGTTTCCCACGCCTGGGCAGCGCTTCAGCTCGTATCAAGGTCGAGGAATTCTCCAGCTTCGAATGCGAAGCGTGCCGCATCTTCCACGATACTATTTTCCCTGCCCTGCTAGAGCGCGTGCGCAAAGGCGAAATTACCTTCTCGTTCATACCCATCGCCATCGGCTCTGGCAATCCTGAGGGTGCGATTCGCTCAGCACTCTGTGCGGACGCTCAGGGCAAATTCTGGGAGACTCACGACACTTACTTCACCTGGGCGGGTTTGTATGGCAACAACGCCTTCACCCAGAACCGCATGTTGGCCGGCGCACAGGCTCTAGGCTACAACCTCGATGCAGGCTGCATCAACAACGAGCGCGTGAACAATCTAGTGAGCCGCGCACGCGCCTTCGGCATTCGCCAGACGCCGACAGTGCGGATCAACGGCACAGAAGTTAGCCCGACGCTTGAAGACATCATGGCCCAGATTGACTCGCTGCTGGCGACTCAAGGTGGCGCACCTGCCACACCAGTCCCCACTACCATCCCGGCAGAGGTCACACCTGAAGTGACTCAGTCGGCAGAAGCGACCCCTGAGGCAGCTCAGTCCGAAGGAGCAACATCTGAAGTAACTCAGGCAGCAGAAGCCACCGTCGAATTGCCCAGGACAGAAGTCACCGAGGAAGTCACGGCTATGCCGACGTTAGTTTCCCCCACCAACACCGCTTCGCCCGTCCCGCCCACCAGCACGTCAACGCCGCGGCCCACCAACACCGCTTCGCCCGTCCCGCCCACCAGCACGTCAACGCCGCGGCCCACCAACACCGCTTCGCCCGTCCCGCCCACCAGCACGCCATAGACGCTGTCCTCCAAAGCCCTTCGTCTCTCTCACGGTATCAGGATGAACTGAGATGGGGGCTTTGGCCTTTCTACGACTCAGCTAAAGTAGGAGATTTTTGCCAGCTGAAAAAAAGCCCAACTCAGCTCCACACCTGCCCCTGCATGTCAGGAAGCGGGCGCAGGCCCAAGCGGTGCAGCAAGGTCGGAGCAACGTCCAGCAGATTTGCGCCCTCGCGTTGACCAACAGCGCGCTGTCGCGGATCGTAAAGGATGAACAAGCCTTCTTCAGCGTGGTTGGCGTCGTCTGGGCCAGCGTCGTTCTCCAGCGTCGTAGGCTCCGGATACCCCAAGCCACCAACTGCGCGCCAATGCAGATCACCGAAATAGATCATCAAATCTGGCGCATAGCCGCGCACTTGTCGGTAGACCTGCTCAGGCCAAATAACGCGATGATGCAGCGGATTGCCCTCGTGATCAGAGATGGTGGCGATAGCCTCTGCCAGAGCTTGGCGTGTGGCTTGAACATCCTGTGGCGCAATCATCCCCTGGGGTTCGCGACCTTGTACATTCAAGAAGATTCGGCCATAGTAGCCGCCGGTTGACCAGGCGCGCGTCTTGCTCCAATCGACTAACTCTGGCCTGAACGCCACAATTTGGCTTTTGCGTGGCGCCTCTTTGAGGGCTAGCCAGCCGTTCTGCCACAACCATTGGTTGATAGCAATTGCGCCGTCCATGCGCAGCGCGCCGTGATCGCTCACCACTAGCACTAGCGTATCCTCAGGAAGGCGCTCCACGACACGACCTATGCGTTCATCAACCAGGCGGTAGTAGTCGCGGATGGCGTAACGAAAGGGGCTGTTCGGCTCATGTAGCCGATGACGCGGATCATGGTAGCGCCAAAAGCCATGATGAAGACGGTCTGTCCCCATGTTGACGTGGATGGCAAAGTCCCAGGCGATGTCAGGATGGACGAGCAAGTGTTCTAGCACGTCATACTGTACAGCGGTGAAATCCAGCAAGCGCTGATAGAGGCTGGCTTTGTCGGGTGTACGGAAATCGCGCACGTCGAAGTCATAGTGCGGCGCATGCTTGAGTACTTCAGCCTTGAGGATGGCTGGATAGGTGAAGCTGGCAGACGTGTTGGGCGTCAGGAAGCAAGACACCAGCGCTCCATTGATCGGCTTAACGGGATACGTTTGCGGTACATTGACCACTAGCGAGCGCTTGCCAAACTCTCCCAACGTATCCCACAGACGTGGATATGGCACAGCGCGACTGTCGGCGCTGGCGAGGGCCTGATAGTCCCAGGCAGCGCGGTTGCGGAAGCCGTAGAGGCCTAATTCACCGGCATCTCGGCTGCTCATCATCGATGACCAGGCTGGCACCGTGATACATGGCGTCGATGAGCGTAGCCTGCCCCACATGCCGCCGTCCATTAGGCGCGCCAGCGTGGGCAGTTCCCCACACAGTTGGCCGAAGACCAGGTCGGGGTCGGCGCAGTCCAAGCCCAACACCAGGGCGCGCCGCTGCCGCGTTCTGCGTAAAAAGGCCATTCAGGAAGAGCGCGATTTGCTAGCCCGACGATCACGGACGAGCTGAATGGCGCGCGCGTCCCCTTCCGGGTCAAGGTCAGGTCTTAGCTGCTGACGCACCTGGATGAGATGATCGTCTATCGCGCCCAACACGCCGTTGACGAAGCGGGGGCTATTATCTGCGCCGAAAGTCTGGGCTAGGATGACAGCCTCGTCAATGAAGATCGCGCTGTTGGGTGGATCGGTGTAGGCCATCTCATAGAGGGCAATGCGCAAGATGTTGCGGTCGATGATGGCCACCTGCTCAATCGGAAACTCAGGAGCATAGGCCTGGAGGATGTTGTCCAGAGCCAGGCGCTGCTCGTTGATCTGGGTCAGCATGCGTTGTAGACGGGCCTTGAAGTTGAGGTAGTCAGCTTCACCAACATCCACCTCATACTCGCGCTCCAGGTTCTGCAGATGGTGTTCCAGCACTGCGCCTACGCCGTGATCCGTCGAGTCCATTTCGTAAAGCGCTTGCAGAGCCACGCGGCGCAGAATTGAAGGACGCCAACCCACTACATTCAGACGCTCATCGTGTTCCACGACTTCGTGAGCGACAATCTCGCCACCTTCCAGATCAAAGCCAGGATAATCCTGCATAGTGCGCAAACCCACCAACACAAGGTCAGATAAGTCAGGTAAGCAAGTGTAGCGGATGACGAGTCTTTTGGCTATAGGGATCGCTTTGGAGAATCAAAGGCGGCGCATTGTTTGAGCGCCGCCTAGTCTTGTGTACGGGAAGGACAGGATTCGAACCTGCGATACGCTTTTGGCGTATAACCGCTTAGCAGGCGGCCCCATTCGACCACTCTGGCACCTCCCCTAGTTGTTAAAGCGCTTGCTGCGGAGAGAGTGGGATTCGAACCCACGGTATCCTTGCGGATACGGCGGTTTTCAAGACCGCTGCCTTAAACCACTCGACCATCTCTCCACGTTGCGTCGAGTATGGCGCGACACACCGCTAAGACGGCAATATAACACACGAATGAGCCTGGGTCAATGCTCGCGTTGTAGAGATCAGGCAGCTCAGGCATAATAGAAGCGCATCAAGCCATCTGCGAATAGAGTTTGCATGGATACTCTGATCTCTACCGTGTTCGTTTGCGGCGTCATCCTCCTGGCCAACCTGTCGCAGGATTGGGCAGACCAGGCCCGCCGCCTCGTATTCTGGGGTGTGCCGATCACGTTGGGCCTGTTGAGCTTCTCACTACTGCTCCAGCCCCTCGTGCCGTCAGTCAATTCGGATGGCACAAGCCGAGTCGTCAACACAGGTGCGGTCTTCGGCGTGGGCTTGTTAGGCCTCTTGGCATGCGGCTTCAGCACGGGCATACTGATCTCGCCAGAGCTACGCATGCGCCTGCGCCAGCGCCTCCCCACCTACGAGCCACATTCGCCTGTACACACGCTGGCGGTGCTGCTAGCCCTGCTCAGCGTCTTCCTGACGCTGGCTAACCTGTCGCTGAGCGGTGGCACGGAGGGCATGGCAGCACAGATAAGCGAAAATCCGCCTCAGGCCATAGATTTGCTGGGCAGCCTGCTATTGTACAGCAGCGCAGCCCTACTCGGCGTGGGGCTGGGGACGCGCCGCACCCTGCCCCAAGCGTTGGCCCGACTAGGCCTCAGCCAGCCCACCCGCGCTGACCTGCTGCGCGGCATAGGCTATGGGGGAACGCTTTTCTTCGCCGTGAGCCTAGTCTCGCTGGCCTGGTCTGCCTTCGACCCGCAGGGCTATGCTCAGCAGACCAGCGCCGCTCAGGCCATCAGCAACGCTGTAGGCTCTTCGCTAGTGATGGGCTTTCTGCTAGCCCTCAGCGCCAGCATTGGCGAAGAACTGCTCTTTCGCGGCGCAATCCAGCCTATCTTCGGCGGATTGTTCAGCGCCATCTACTTTGTGCTGCTGCACTGGCAGTACACTGCCACCCTGGCCGCGCTCATCATCTTCTTCGTAGCCCTGGCCTTCGGTTGGTTGCGATGGCGCTACAATACGCAGTCGGCCATTGTGGCTCATTTCGTCTACAACTTCTTGCCCTTTGTCATGCTAGCTCTGCTAGGAGACAGTGCATGAGGCCGTTTGTCCTGCTACTAATCTTGCTGCTAGTCAGGCCGACTCTGGCTCAAGCGCCAGGCTCTACTCCAGAGCAACCGCCCTACCGCGTGTTGGTGCGCGCTGATCTAGCCTTCCCTGCAGCGCTGGCCCTTGAGCTGGGGATTGAGTGGCCTGCTGATCGGATCGTTTCAGCTGAGTTGCTGGTGCGCGCCGATGGGCTGGACGACGTCATCTTCCGCTACCCCAATCCGCGACCCTGGGATGAAGCAACAGCAGCCTTCGCCGTCGCGCGTCTCGTCTGGACGCCACTAGAGCTGCCGCCTTTGTTCAGCATTATTACATATTCATGGCGCGTCGTTGACGATCAGGGGAGGCTGAGCAGTGGCGCAGGAGAAATTGCCTTCCAGGATGAGCGCTTCGCCTGGATCGGCGCAGGTGACGAGCTTCTGAGCTTACACGCCGCACAAAGCGACCCTGTTCTGACAGCGCGCAGTCTGTATTTGAGCCTGCGACCCATGTACGAGCAGATGGCGCGCCGCACAGGTCAAAGTCCGCGTTTCCGCTTCCTAGTCTATTCGGCTGATATACCACCCTTCTGCGCGCGCGATGAGCGAGGTCAGCCTTTCACCAGCGCCAGCAACGGCCCGAAGACGCTCACTTGGCCTTGCGACTTACAAGCCATCGAAGCTGCCTTGCGCGTTCAGGGCTATGAGCTTCTGTTCTATGAAACCCTGCCTATCCTTCAGGAACGCGCCCTGTCGCGCTTCTTCAGCGCCTTCTATGAGCCGCTGTGGAGCAGTTCACCGCCTGCCTGGTTTGCCGCGGGCCTGCGCGCCTTTTATCGACCTGGAGGCAACAGCGCTGCGTTGACGCGCATGAGAGCGCGTCTGCGTACTCAGACGCCCTACAGCCTAGAGCAGATGAGCCGCGTCAGCGATGAAACAGCCTGGCAGGATCAGGCTCAGGGAATGGTGCTGTACATAGCCGAGCTTGGCGGCGTCGAAGCGCTGTTTGAACTAGCGCGTCAGGCTGGTCGCTCCAACTTCAGCGAGCGCTATGCCCAAATTATCGGCCAAGACTTAGCTTCGCTGCTGCCATCCTGGCAAAGCTGGCTCTACACCAGCCGCGCTGAGTTAGTCTATGGCTACACGCCTTACGTCGCAGAGACTCCCACCCTGACTCCCAGCTTCACACCGCGCCCACCCACTCGTACTCCCAGCTCCACGCCAACCCAACCAAGTGCCACGCCTTCGCCTGTTGTTACCGCCAGCAGGACGCCCTCGCGCACACCGCGCCCGCCGACAGCCACGCTCACACCTCTGCCTCCTCAGGCCTTCGTCGTGCGAGCTACCCCTGCTCCTACCCAGGCTAATCAAGGTGGCTTCCCCTCAAACGCGCGCACCTTCATCGGCATTGCAGCCATCGTCGTTGCAGCTCTGGCGGCCAGCCTCGGCTTGCTCATCGTCCTGTTCAAACGAACCAACCCATCCTGAAAGCGTCCATGATCGACCTATACGCCCTGAGTCAAGATGATCTGCACCAGCTCTTGAAAGCGTGGGGCTATCCTGCATTCCGCGCGCGCCAGCTCTGGGAATGGCTTTACGCCAAGCGCGTCGCTAGCTTCGAAGCCATGCACACCCTGCCTAGCGAGCTGCGTCAGCGTCTCCAGGCTGAATGCGTCCTGGGGAGGCTGAGCCTGGCCGCCGAGCAGTCCAGCGCCGATGGCACGACCAAGCGCCTGTATCGTCTAGCCGATGGTCAGCTTATCGAGTCCGTCCTCATGCCCTATGACGATGATCGACGCACTGCCTGCATTTCGTCGCAAGCAGGCTGCGCGATGGGTTGCGTCTTCTGCGCTACTGGCCAGATGGGCTTCGCGCGCCAGCTCAGCAGCGCCGAAATCTTTGAACAAGCTATGCTCTTCGCCCGCGAATTGGAAGCTCAAGGGGAGCGCCTGAGCAACGTCGTGCTGATGGGCATGGGCGAGCCTTTCCACAACTACGACAACGTGTTGCACGCTGTGCGCCGCCTGATGAGCGACCTGGGGATCGGCGCACGCCATATCACCATCAGCACAGTCGGCCTCGTGCCACAGATTCGGCGCTTCGCCGACGAGGGCTTGCAGGTGACGCTGGCCATCAGCCTGCACAAAGCCAACGATGAGGAACGCAGCGCTTTGCTGCCTGTCAACAAGCGCTGGCCTTTGGCAGAACTGCTGGACGCCTGTCGTGATTACGTCGCCAAGACAGGCCGACGGATCAGCTTCGAATGGGCTGCTATCAACGGGCAGAACGACAGCCCCGAAGAAGCTCACAAGCTAGGCGCGCTGCTGCACGGCCTGCTCTGCCACGTCAACATCATCCCCCTGAACCCCACTGGTGGCTATGCGGGGCGGCCCTCAGATGGTCGAGCAATTCAGCGCTTCATCAATATTTTGGCCGAGTACGGCGTGAGCGCGACGGTGCGCGTGCGGCGTGGAATCGACATCGACGCTGGTTGCGGTCAGCTCAAAGCACAAATTGTTCGTCTGGACGAAGTGCCCACCCGAAGCCCAGCAGATTAGTGCATTCATGCTACAATCAGTAAAAGATTGCGTTTGATAACAAGGGGGCTTCATGTCGAACATGTCACGTATCCAGATCGCGCCATCGATCCTGGCGGCTGATTTCACGCGCTTGGGGGAACAAATCAGCCAACTGGACGCCCTGGGCATAGAGACCTATCACTTCGATGTGATGGACGGTCATTTCGTCCCCAACATTTCGATGGGCATTCCAGTCTTGGAAGCCCTGCGGTCTATCACGAAGGCGCGCCTGGATGTGCATTTGATGGTTAGTGAACCGGAGCGTTACATCCAGGCCTTCGCCAACGCCGGCGCCGACATCATCAGTATTCACTGGGAAGCCACACCTAACGTCCACCGCGCCCTGCAAATGATCCGCGAAGCGGGCTGCAAGGTAGGCCTGGCCGTCAATCCGCACACGCCAGCCTTCGTCCTGCGCGATGTCATCACCATGCTTGACCTCATCAATGTAATGACGGTCAATCCCGGCTTCGGCGGCCAGACTTTCATCCCGTCAGTAGCCTCCAAGATTGCTCGCCTGCGCGCGATGGTCGGCGATGTACGCCAAGACATCGACATCGAAGCTGACGGCGGAGTCGGCACAGAGACAGCCCAGAGCGTCATCCAGGCAGGCGCGAACGTGTTAGTCATCGGCACGGCCATCTTCCGTCATCCTGAAGGTCTGGCAGCGGGCTTGCGAGCCATTCAGCAAGTCCTCGCTAGCGAGATAGTCTGAGCTTACTCCGTCGGCTTCTTGAGAAAGAGAGCGCTGCGCGTGACTTCGATCACGACGACGCCCTCTTGGTTGCGGCCCGTGTGCTTGAGGGTCACAATGCCGCAATCAGGCCGCGACTTGCTCTCGCGCATCTCTACGACTTCCGTCTCTACTGTCACCGTGTCCCCATGAAAGAGCGGATTAGGATGGACGACGCGCTCGTAGCCCAAGTTGGCGACGATTGTGCCTTCAGTGAGGTCGCTGACAGTGATACCCACCACTAAGCCCATCGTCAGAATGCCGTTGACGATACGTCGCCCAAACTGCGTTTTGCGCGCGAATTCTTCATCCAGGTGCAAGGGCTGAGTATTCATCGTTAGCGCATTGAAGAAGACGTTATCTGCCTCGGTGATCGTGCGGCTGAGGCGGTGAGCGATCTTCATGCCTACTTGCAGTTCATCGTAATATTTTCCGGCCATCGTGCCTGCTCCACAAAGCAAAAAAGGGTGACTTGTGGCTACAATTATACATGTTATACATGTATCAGCTTCGAAGCTCAGTGGCGCTTCCCTACCCACAAGATTGTGAATCGGGTATGATGAGCGTCGTTTCGCACCCTGCCCGTGAGGAGCTTTCTTTTCATGCCGAACGAACAAGACTCAAGCGCCAAATCTGCCCGCAGCAAAACGCGAGCCGGTGGCGATAAGCCCAAAACAAGCGCCAAAGGCAAGCCCGTCAGCATTGCCTCTGCACGCAAGCCACGCACTTGGCGCGACAACGCCTTGCTGGGCATTGGCATTTTAATTATTTCGTCGATGGGCCTCAGCTTGGTCGCGCCTTTTTTGCAATCGGCTGCGCCTGCTCCCACAGCTCCAGCAACCGAGCCGCCTACGCCCACACCTCTGCCCACGCCCATCGCCGACCTAAACAGCATCACCTTCGAAAATCGTCTGCTCCACCCTAGCGGCCTGTTCAGCGTGGGGCAACCCAAAGGCTGGACGCCCTTCACCAGTCAGTCTACTCCGCAAGAAGTTCAGATAACGTTGCGCAACGACGCCGCATTGAGCGTGGTCGAATATCGCATGGTGCGCCCGGAGACGCCACCCAGCAGCGGCAGCGACGTGAGCGCCTTCTTCACATCGTCTTGGCTGGCGGCGAGCTGGCGCGATTACACGCGCTGGACGGAGGAGACGCGCCAGGTGCAAGGTAATGATTTGGTGATGGACTTCAGCCTAGAGCGCGGCGCGCAGCGCTTCATCGCTCGCCAACTGGCCTTCACCGATGGCACATATATCTATGGAGTGCGCGTGGTTGCGCCGCCCAACGCTGCCGACATGGTACGCTACATCGTTGAGAACGCTCGCTCCACCTTCGAGGTAAACAATCAGTTCGCCGATATTCCACTGGAATGGAAGGGCTACTACGACGCCAGCTACGGCCACCTGCTGCGTTATCCCAGCAGCTGGACGCTGGACGATTTCGCAGAAGGCGCGCCAGCTAGCTTCAGCGCCGATGGCGGCATCACTCTGCGCCTGGAAGCCCAGAGCGCGCCTCAGGTCAGTGATGAGAGCCAAGCACGTGCCTTCGTAGAAGCGGCTATCAGCGGTGCGCGAATTAGGAGCGTGCAGACGCGCGAACAATTCGGCAAGCCCGCCTACTTCGTCAGCTACAGCGCCCAGACCGTCGATGGCGATCCCATCAGTGGCCTAGCTCTGCTCATCCCTGATGAGAACCGCGTTCATCTGGCCAACTTGCGCCTGACTGGTCAAGACGTTGACCTCAACGAGAGCAGCAGCGACACGACCATCAACCGGGCGCGCCAAGTCGTAGAGACGCTGGCCCTGCTGCAAATCGATGCCACCGTTGTGCGCTGAGCGAAGCCCTAATCGTCCTCGACCAAAGCTCGTCAGCGCTGATGGCGCGTCCGCCAAAAAAAACATGGTATGATGAGCCTAGATGAAGCGATAAACAGGAGCAATTCGTCATGAGCGCCAACGTTGAAGCCATGATCCGCGCAGGCATTGATGCGTTCCGTGCGGGCAACAAGGCTGACGCCCGCGCCTTGCTAGAGCGGGCTATCGAGCTAGACGAATACAACGAGATGGCCTGGTTGTGGCTGGCGGCCGTCGTCGAAACGCCTGAAGAGCAGCGTACTTGCCTAGAGAACGTCCTTGTCATCAACCCCAACAGCGAACGCGCGCGTCAAGGTCTCAAGAGCTTGGGAGTTGATCCTGATGCTCAGCGCAGTGCGCCCTCTGCGGCGACCTCGACCAATCCCAGCACGCCAGCCCTCAGTTACGACAGCGCCGACGATTTGTTCGGTGATGCCGACTTCAGCGCGCCAACAGGGCCAGACGCAACCTCGGCGAAGGGCGCAGCAGGCCAGGATTACGACAGCTGGGTTGGCGGATTGGGCTTAGGCAAGAAGAGCAGCACGTCGCAGACCGATCCCTTCACAGCATCGACTTCACCTTTCAGCGAGTTCGACTTTGGTCAGAGCGCTGAAGACATCTTCAAAGACGACGAGCTTTTCGACAGCAGCGTCCGTTCTGTCTCATCACAGACGCCTGACAGTAGCTATAGCAGCTACGACAGCAGCAAGAGCCTTTTCATCGACACAGACGACGAGCTGATTAGCACAGGCAAAGCCAATGTCTTTGAAACGCTGGCTAGCGCAAGCTCCGAAGAGGACTTCAGCGATCTGCTCGACCTGGGAGACAGCGGATCAGACGCACAAGCTCAGGCCCAAAACGACAACATCTTCGCCAAGATTCCAGCTGAGATCGCAGCTGCCAACCGTCTGCCAGGTATGGACGAGAGCGCCCCACGCGGTGGCATGATCGTCCTGGGACTGCTAGGCATTGTGAATGTCGTGGCGCTGCTATTCTTCATCTCTGCGCTGCTGACCTGAGCAGGCCCTATCGTCCACACGCTTGGCCTGTTATAATGTCGCGCTGCTATGTTGAACGAAACATCAGGATAAGCTAGTAATGGCCAATAACAAATCGCAAGAGAAACGCATTCGCCAAGACCGAAAGCGCCGCATCCACAACCGCATCTTCCGCAACCGCGCTCGTACCTTTGTGAAGAAGGCGCGCGCCGCTATGACTAGCCACAAGCTGGACATAAGCAGCGCCGAGATTGCTACTATGCAGGCTGTCCGCGACCTGGACATGCTAGCTAGCAAAGGGATCATCCACAAGCGCAACGCAGCACGGCGCAAGAGCCGTCTCATGAAGCAGTTGGCGGCGCTGAAGAAGCAGCACCAAGCTTAAACAAGAGGGGCGTGCTGCCCCTCTTGCGATTCTGGCGCATTGCGCAGCAGACGATAACCCCAACCGCACAGTGCCTCTAGCCTCAAACGATGTCAGACATTAGCCTAAACTCGGCGCACCCAACGAATACACTTGGCTAGGATAGCAGAAGAAGATAGTCGGCAGCTCAGACCTCTTCAGGCTGAGCTGAAATTTCGCGCTCATCGACACCATAACAGTGTTTAGGAAAGGCGCGCTACGAGCGATGAATGACGACGGCTCAGAAGCGCACTATCCGCAATAGCTTTCGCTGCTGCTCACTGCTACAACCGTGCAGCGGCTCTCCAAGTCTTTGCCCACAAGCGCCTCTCTCTTGCCAATTCAAATAAGTTCTCTCAGCTTCGTCGTCGCGCCTCGTCATACCCCCCTGTCGTAGGTACAATCACGCGCACGGGTTAATCGTCTGAAGGCTGTCGATCAATTACGGTTAAGCAAGGATGAAGAAACTCATTCAGCAGTTCAATCAAAGCATCGCCTGGAATTTCCTGGACGAACTGTCTGACTGGACGATTCAACAGGGGCTGTGCATCCAGCAAATTCCCGCGCCTACCTTTCAAGAGGACGCGCGCGCTGCGCATGTGGCCCAAATTTTCCAGGCTCATGGCCTGGCAGACGTGCGCATCGACGAGCGGAAGAACGTCTACGGACGTCTGCTGGGCGAGCAAAACCAGCCTGCGCTGATGGTCATGGCCCACACCGACACTGTCTTCAGCGCAGACACGGATTTGACTGTCCGCAAAGAAGCCGACCTGATCTATGGCCCCGGCTTGGGCGATAACAGCCTCGGAGTGGCCGGACTGCTGGCTCTGCTGCGCTACCTGCGTCAGCACAACGTCAAGCCACGTCATGACTTGTGGTTCGTGGCGACGAGCTGCGAAGAGGGCCTAGGCGATCTGAACGGCGTGCGCGCTGCTTTCGGACGCTTGCGCGAGGTGCTGGGAGCAGTTATCAACCTAGAAGGCTTGGCCTTTGGTCACGTTTATCACGCCGGGATCGCCGTAGCGCGCTGGCACATCACAGCTCATACAGAAGGCGGTCATAGTTGGTTGCACTTCGGCAGGCCTAGCGCCATTCACGGCTTGCTAGAATTAGGCGCTGCCATCTGCAAGCTAAATCCACCGGCCAACCCGCGCACTACTTACAACATCGGCCTGATCGAAGGCGGTCAGAGCATCAACAGCATAGCCTCGCAGGCTGGCCTGTGGTTGGATATGCGCTCTGAGCAGCAAGATGCCCTAGACCTGCTAGCTCAGCAGGTCTACGCACTCGTCCAGGCCGCTCAAAGGCCCGACCTGGCCTACGAAGTAAAGATCGTTGGCAACCGTCCAGCGGGCTTCATCTCGTCGCGCCATCCCCTGGTACAAGGCGCGCTAGCAGCTCTGGAGGAAGTAGGGGTGCGCGGAAGCCTGGAACGGGGCAGCACGGACGGCAACATTCCCTTGCATGGAGGCTGTCCAACGGTCACCATCGGCATCACGCGCGGTGGTAACGCGCACCGTCTAGATGAATACATCGAAATAGGGCCGGTAGCCAACGGGCTGCGTCAGCTCATTCTGCTGGCTCTGGCCTGCGATCAGACGCTCTCGCAGCCCGAAGACCAATAGACCTAGGGCTGTTCAGGCAAGAAGTCGTTGCTGTAGACGCGGCTCAGATCAACAGGCTGGGCGACGACGCCCATCGCCAGCAGAGTCTCCAGCATCGTTTCCCAGGCCTTTGGGTCAGTTTCCCCCAGAACTTCGGCGTCCCAGTACTTGATCGTGGCTAGTAGGACTTCGAATTGGATCAGTTCAGCAGGCGTGAAGCGCTCTGCTAGGCGCTCTGCTAGCGCCTGGCGGCTCTCCGCGATGGCTTCACGGCTTGGCCTATCCGCCAAGAAAACATCCTGAGCTTCAGCCTCGGCTTCTAAGGCAGCGCGGAGCGCGGCGCTCAGCGGCAGATTCTCTACATAGTCCGCGCTGATGAGGTAAGCGCGGGCTGGATTGTTGATGACCGCGCGCAGACCAGCATCCCAGGCAGCGACGACAGCGCGCACGTAGTCAGGTCTTTCTTCCGCCAAAGTTTGGCGAGTGATGAGGCCGTTAGACACCAGGCTGAGCTTGTCGGAGACTTCCAAGACGCGCACCGCGCGCACTGCGCCGCAGTTGCCGTCGGCAGCGCGCCTGGCAATTTGCAGCGGCTCGTTGTTGCTGTAGACTACTGAAGCTTGCACTGCTCCCATGCAGAAAACGTCGGCAGCGTTGAAGCCAATCTCTTGCAAGTCCATTTGCTCTTCTGTAAGGCCTTCAGAACGCAGCAGAGCCACCAAGCCGCTGTAGGACGCGCCAAAGCGTCCAGGCAGGCCAATCCGCAGGTCGACGAGATCGCGCACTGTCTTCACGTCTCTGACTGCGTCGAAGACGATACCAATCGGGTAGCGGTCAAACCATTCGTACACGTAAAGGATGGGACGGCCTTGAGCGTGGGCCTGGATAGCCTGCTCACCGCTGACAATGCCGAAATCGGCCTGACCCACTGCCACGAGGTCGATTACGTCAGGTTCATTAAGATATTCGATTTGCACATCAGGGAGGCCAGCGCGGGCCATGTGGCCTTCAGCGACGGCCACGTACATCGGGGAAAATTGAACGTTGGGGATGAAGGTGAGCAAGAAGCGCGCCTCATCTTGTGCGCCCACGTTGCTCACTGCTATCAGCAGGCCAAAGCTTAGGCTCACTAACAGACGTTTGAAAGACATACCAGACCTTTCCTAATGTTGTGATGTAGCTATTTCGCATGGGTCGGCGCGCGCCTAGAGAGCAAGCGCCGCTCCAACGCCGATACCAAAACGTAGAGCGATAGCGAGAGCGCCGTCATGGTGAAGATGGTCACGAAGACCAGGGGTGTGTCGTATTGATTGCGCGCCACGTTCACCAAAAAGCCCAAGCCACGATTGGAGCTGACGAACTCACCTACAACAGAGCCAATCAGCGCTAGCGTAGCGCTGGTCTTGAGACCAGTGAGCAAAGTAGGCAGAGCAGCAGGCAGCTCTAGCTTGACGAACCTCTGCCAGCGATTGGCATTGAACAGCCGCATGAGGTCGCGCAAGTCTTGAGGCACATTGCGCAGGCCGCTGAGCGCGGTCATCAAGCTGGGGAAGAAGACGATAATCGCACAGGTGACGATTTTGCTCGTCGGGCCACTGCCAAACCAGATAACCAGCAGCGGCGCGTAGGCAATCGTCGGCGTCGATTGGAAGGCGACGATGACGGGCGAGAGCAAGTCCTCGGCTGTGCGACTCTGAGCGATCAACAGACCCAGGACAAAAGCTGCGCTCAGGCCCAGTACCAGCCCCGTTGCCATCTGGTAGAGCGTCATGCTAGTGTGATGCCACAGCGTGCCATCCGCTGCAACCTGGAGGAATTTGGCCCAGACAACAGACGGGGAGGGGATGATGAAGGATGGATAGATTTCCAGCGACACCGCAAGCTGCCACAAGGCCAACAGACTCAATAGCGAGAGCAGAGGCATAAGTGCGCGCCAGCGGCTGAAGGAGCTGCGCAATCTGAGCTTGGCATGACCCAGTCCGCGCCTGTGGCTTTGCGCCAAAGGAACATTCAGTGCAGAAGATGATGACGACATGAGCAGACCCCGTTCTCCAGTGATCCTGTCTTGACGGGGCAGAGGCATAGCCGGCTCTGCTGAACCTAGCAGCAAAGCTTCGTCCAAGCAGTGAGCGCGTTGAAGAAGCCCGCGCGCTAGGTCAGCGACTCGTGCCAGGCCGATGAAGACGCTGTGCGCCTCAACGACCACCTTCTCCCATCCAGACTGTCACTGTCGGCCTCGGAGTCTCACCGTGTCCACCGTTGCAGCCTGCGCAACAAGCTGCGTCGGGTAGCGGGCTTGTGGCACAAAAGCCCATCACCGCCGATCGGGAATTTCACCCTGCCCCGAAGGTTTGGCTCTCAGTTGTTGAGCCTAGAATAGCACAAAGTCGACTCAGGAGCAATTATGGGTTGAGTCCATCGTCTTCAAGTTCTACCATGACATCGTCGCCCAGACCCTCGAACTGGCGTTCAACAGCGCTTTGTTGGAAGGGCAGCGGGTAGTGGTCGTGTTGGCCATGCGTCATCTCCGAGATAACTTCAACATCGCCGGCGCTGAGCAGCGTGAAGAAGAAGCGGCCACCGTTGCCTTTGCTGTTACCTTCAGCCCAGATACGTCCTCCATGCTTCTCCACGATATGCTTGCAGATGGCTAGGCCGAGGCCTGTGCCGCCTGTTCCAGGAGAGCGCGAAGTATCAACTTGGTAGAAGCGCTCAAAGATACGCTCGCGCTGATCGTCTGGCACGCCGGGGCCGTTGTCAAAGATACTGACAACCACGTCTTCACCATCCAAATCAGCGCTAATGGTGATGTCGCCACGCACAGGCGACCACTTAATGGCATTGTGGATCAGGTTGGCCAGGACACGGCGCGTCTGCTCGTAATCGCACAACACCCCCAGACGCAACGGCACGTGATTCACCACGCGGAGATGCTTGGCCTCAAGCTGATCGCTCAGCCGATGAACAGCATCGTTGACGATCTCCAACAGATTAGTTGGCAACAACTTCATAATGGCCTGGCCTGACTCGATCATCGACAGATCGAACAGCTCTTGTAGCAGCGCTAGCAGGCTATCCGTCTCGCGAGCAATAGAACGCAGCGACGCTATGCTAGCCTTGCGCTTGGGCCTGTTTTGATCGTGGAACAAACCTTCGATGATGAGGCGGATGTTAGCGATGGGGGTGCGCAACTCGTGCGAAATGTTGGCTACCATGTCGCGGCGAGCGCGATTCAAGCGCACAAGTTGGGTGATGTCTTGCAATGCCACGCCGATGAATAGATTACGGTAGTTGCTGTAGCGCATGACCTGGGTACGCACGCGGTAGTGGCGGTTTTGCAGGATGATCTGCTCTTCCAGGCTCTCACTCTCTCCTAGAGCGCGGCTGATGATGTCTTCCAACTCATCCGATTGCAGCACATCGCGCAGTTTTTCGCCGATAGGATTGCGCTGCCCAAAGATGGCCTCGGCGGCTTTGTTGAGCGCGATGATTAGGCGATCTTCGTTGAGGACGAACACCAGGTCGTACGCCACACTGGATAGCGCCTGAAAGAAGGCCTTGCTCTCAATCGCGCCGCGTTCGCTAGTGGCAATCTGGCCGCGCAGGTTGGCGATGAAGCTGTCTTTAGCTGCCAGCTTCTGTTGAAGATCGCCAATCGTAGCGTCGGCTTCGGCCAGGCTGCGTCGCAGGTTGAGGATGAGTGCGTCGCACTTGGCCAATTCGTCGTTCAGCTCGGCGCGCTTGGACAGATGCTCAGAGATGGCGTGCTGAAGCTGTACGATCAGGCGAGCCTGCTCATCCAAACGCTGAGACAGTGGCAGCTGACTCATACGCACGTGATAGAGCGCATAAGCCAGCGCAGCGCAAGCGATGGTGAGCGAGCCGACGATGACGATGTCCACAAGAAGCCTCAGCCCTCAAAACGATAGCCAATGCCACGCACGGTGATGATGCGACGTGGATTGGAAGGGTCCTCTTCGATCTTCTCGCGCAACCAGCGGATGTGAACATCAACGGTGCGCTTGTCCACGAAATAATCGTAGCCCCAAACTTTCGTGAGGATTAGATCGCGAGACAAGACAGCGTTGCGGTTGCGCATGAGTTCTGCCAGCAAGTCAAATTCCTTGTTGCTGAGCTTGATTTCTTCGTCGCCATTGAAGACGCGCCGTCCGGTGAGGTTGATGCGCAGGTTGTTGGCGACAATTTCATCCTGCTGTATCGCTGCTGAACCCATCGAACGCCGAATGACGGCGCGCATACGAGCCAGAAACTCGCCCAGGCCAAACGGCTTGACAATGTAATCATCGGCGCCGCTCTCTAGGCCGACAATCTTATCGACTTCCGTGCCGCGCGCTGTGAGCATAATCACGGGGATATGCGCCGTCGTTGGCTCGTTGCGCACCATGCGGCACAAGCTGAAGCCGTCCAGGCCAGGCAACATAACATCTAGGACGATGAGATCGGGCTTTTCACTACGCACGCGCTCCCAGCCGCTCTCACCATCGAACGCGGAAATGACCGTGAAGCCTTCCGCGCTCACTTTCTCAGCTAGACGACTGTTGAGAGCTTTGTCATCCTCGATAATCAGAACTTTCTTCACCATTGGCTACATCCCGTCCAATGTAAATCAAAATAAGCGTAGCAGAGAAGTGCTAATTAAACATTAAATCTTAAGGCTAGTTTGTTAATTACCTGCCTGCTTCAACTCAACTAGCACAAAGCTACGCTGAAGATGACGCTTTCTTGCAATAGCAGGACAATAGATTGCAATCCGCATAGTCGTACGAACGAACACACTGATGACCAAATCATCTATCGCATGAACGTCTTCAGCAGGGAATCGAAAAAGGGTTGACGAGAGAGCTTGACACAAGGTTGGCAGCGGCCTACTCTCCCACACCGTTGCCAGTGCAGTACCATCGGCGCTCGTGGGCTTAACTTCCGAGTTCGGCATGGGGTCGGGTGTACCCCCACGGCTCTAGCCACCAACCAC